>NZ_JFIM01000042.1 GCF_000586315.1 Legionella pneumophila subsp. fraseri
ATGCCTAACGGAATTAGTGATCAAGTCCTCCGGAATACGCAGGTAAGCCATTACGAGAAATTCTAAAACTGAAATTCGATGAAGCTTTACTTTGCAGAGTGATTGACCAATTTACCTCACTACAGATGGCTGTGGCAGATCGTGTGGATGTTTTTCTTGATATTGGAGTTCCTGATTATCGACTAGATAAATTGTCTGGTTTATATAATGAGTTAATTTCACAAAAAGATTTATTGGAAGCGGAAGGACTAACAGAAGTAGAAATTAGTCAATTGGAGGCATTACTTCCAAAGGTTATTAGTTTGTGTAAAAAATTATCTGGCTATTCTATCAAACAAACCATCGTTCAGCCTGATTTTAATGACAATAACACACTCATAGATGATGCATCTAAAAAAATTACGATTATTGATTTAGGTGAAATAGTAATCTCGCATCCATTTTTTTCGTTGCTAAACTGTTTGGAACAAATAAAAAAACATCATGGACTAACCGATAAAGATGATACGTATCAGAGGATTAAGGGTGCTTGTTTTAAAAATTATATGCATTTTTTTGAATCCAACGAGCATTTTTTAGATGCTTTTGCGACCGTACAATTACTAAGTAGTGTTTATGGGATATCGTACCAATATAGATTTATGATTGCGTGTGGCAAAGAGCAACTTATTTCATTTCAGCATTGGAAACTCAGTAATTTATTGAAAGAATTTATGAGTACATGGATTGTGATTACAGTTGATTTTCAAGTTTGAGCAATTCGGTCGCGCAGGATCATCCGACTTCATTTAGGTAAAATGCTAATGATAAATATATAGCAAAATGCTATGATGATTTTTCTTCATTTTCAGGATTAAATATGTTTAATTTTAAACCTAAAACATCAAGATTATTTAAGGAATGGATTCATTTTTTTATTTTTGCTTTTTGTCTTTTTGCTGGGCGCTCCGCAATTGCCGATTGGAATCGTATCCCGTCGGGTTCTATGGAGCCAACTCTTTATATTGGTGATTTAATCTTAGTAAACAAATTAGCATACGATCTCAAAGTACCCTTCACTACAAAGCATATGGCACAATGGTCCAACCCCAAACGAGGTGAAATTGTCGTATTCTATAAGCCTGGTGATGGTCAAAGACTGATAAAAAGAGTAATAGGGACGCCCGGGGACGTTATTGAAATGAAAAATAATTGTTTAATTATTAATGGACATCAGACAACTTATAAAATGCATAATAAACCATTGCGCTATAATTTACCAAAAATTGAACAACCTCTTGCAATAGTTGCTACAGAATATTTAGATAAAGGTGAACATGCTGTAATGGGTTTACCTTCACAACCAGCTTTACGCACTTTTGGTCCGATTAAAGTTCCTGAAGGGGAATTTTTAATGCTAGGAGATAATCGAGATGGTAGTGCAGACTCACGATACTTTGGCTTTGTTCCACGCAAACAAATAGTTGGGAGAGCTGAAAGAGTAATTATATCTTGGGATAAAGAAGATTTTTATAAGCCAAGATTTGAGAGATTTCTTCAAAAATTAATTTAGATGTTATTAAATGCGAGCTGGAGGTAAAATTTTCTTTTTGAATATTTTGCAACACTGCGACTTATATTTTCTGATGTTTTAGGGCAGTTAAACATAGGCTATATTTCAATCGCTCTAATTGATGGAAATGGTGAAATTTTTTCTATCGTCTAATCTATCTATAGAGCAGAAATTAATTGAAAAAAGACTGTGGAAACCAATTTCCAGCATTTTCTCTTAGCAAAATTGTATTTACATATTTGGTATTACAGTTGTTTAAGAAACAAATTGATTTGGTGAACCATTACATAATATTCTGCAATATGAGCAGTTCAAATTGGAGCCCATGATGACATTGATTTGAGGATTGATCCAATAATCGGCACTCTTAGAAGGAATTTATGATTTCCTGGATTAAAGAGCACCATAAAATAAAAGCTTTTCTTGTGAAAGGGTATCTATTTATTTTGAGTGCATGTAATGAAATTTAATGTATATATTAAAATTTTGACTGCGTTCTTGGTGATTTTTTTAATTTTTGTTTTGGCATTTTTTAAATATTTAAAGTCAGTTGAGACAGAGATAGTTATTAATGCAGGGAAAACGACGTCACAAGGATTGTTAATTAGTATAGAAAATGAATTAATTAACAACCCGAAATCAAACTGGGATGCAATAATAAAGAAAAAGACAGATGATATTGTTCATATTATAGCAATCGAAAGTCTAAAACTTACCTCGACGCAGAATAGGCAATTAAATAATGGCGAGATAATTTTCTTATCAGGTAGAACCTATCAATTTCTCAACTTGGTAATTGTAGAACATACAGCGTATAAAAAAATTGGTAATACGCCATACGCATTAGCTTATTATTTTTCAGATCCAGGCCAAGTTATTTTTCATTATATGAATCCTGCTTTAAAACAGATCGTTGAAGATTTATTATCAAAGCCAAAAAATACGTGGAATAAAGAAATATTAAAGCTAGAAAAAATATATGGTTTCCCACTTCATGTTTATAAAATCAAGAGTAAACACTTGCCAAGTAATATAATTAATTCTTTATCAACAAAGCGTCTATTATTTGAAACAAATAAAAACTCGTCACAGATTGGTATTCTCTATTATGGTTTTAGTGGCGGAATACTCAAAATTGGCCCGCTTAGTTATCTACCAATTACAGCAAGAATCAGTGATGTAATGTATTATTTTATAGTGGCTTTCTTTTTCTTATCCCTTTGTCTTATTACATTTCTCTCACTGCTTTTTGTGAGGAATATGAAGAAGGTATATCAAATCACTAAAAATTTTAGTGAAGGGAACTTTGACTTTCATCGGAAAATAGGCGCCACCTCTGTTTTGTATGGGCTTTATATAAATATCATCCACATGGGTGAGCGATTAAAAGAACTGATTGAATCACATAAACAAATGTGCCGATTTGTCGCACATGAAATTAGAACCCCTTTGTCAACCATACAAATGGCGACGGATAGTATCAAAAGGAAAAACGCAGAAGATGTATTACTCATTAAACAGGTGAACAGCATACAAGAAGATATTGCAGACATGAATCGCATTGTCAGTACTTTTTTGATTTACTCAAAAATGCATTCAAGCGAATTAAAATTAAAAAAGTCCAAGACAGATATAATATTATGGTTAAAAACGTTATTAGAGCCTTATTCTTCATCGATATTTGAAATTACATTTCATGCTAATGAGTTAAATTCTTTGAGAGCATACATAGATGAAAATATTTTAAAACATGCTGTTACTAATTTGATTACAAATGCCATGAAATTTGCAGTGCACCGTATTTCTGTAACCATTTCGCTGGATAATAGTCATATTTTAATTCACGTAGACGATGATGGCCCAGGCTTGCCGGATGATGGTGCGGATTACATTTTTTCTGAATATACGATTGCCGAAGACGCCGGAATTGGAGATGAACATATTGGGTTAGGATTAGCTATTGTTAAAAAAGTTGTTAATCTCCACGCAGGAAAGGTCATGGCTACACAATCACCGATATTAAAAGGCGCTCGATTCACAATGGTACTTCCACGATATTCTTATGAAGGGCAACCATAAAAATTACATGTTCCTTTCCGGACACCTCTTATGGCTTCCAGGATGCTTTGGAGTCGTCCGAAGGACTATATTTTTCTCTTTCTTTCGCCCTGGATGATTCTGTTGATCTCATATAGCCAGGCTGATATTCTTCTCTCGATCGCCTCAGAATGTCCTTATATTGTTATTGATATTTTAGTTCTGAAAATTGGCCCTCAACTTCAGCATCTTTTGAAGTAGCCACCTCTTGTTTCATGTCAACCAGTGCGTCCACAACCGCTGCTAACTTGAGTTTTGCATCATCAAAACGTTTAGGGATAAATTCATCTTCCTCACCATCAATCACTTCTCCAGTTCCAAGGCCTCTTTCAAGAGCGCTGGTAACTCTACTAAGCTCTGATTCAAACTCAGATAATAGTTCATAATTGCTCTTTGCAGATTGCAAGACTCCATGCAATTTTTCCACTACATCTTCTGGAATATAAAGAGTACCCTCACTGCATTTTCTATATTCACGTTTCTCAATAGGTAATGAAAGTAGTTCATCCGCCTTGTGTTGGCTCATTTGAAATATTTGTTTAACGGATTGTTTTAGTTCTAAGGGAGTTGGTGGCGAATTGCCATATTTCAAAGATGCTAGAAGCTTATCACTAGCAGTTACCCTTCCATCTTTGCTATGTTCTTGCGCTGTCTCGATAGGGGTCTGTCCTTTCTTATTTTGTACTTCAAGACTAGCACCACAGTCTAATAATTTTTTAATGAGATTAAGTGGCTCTTTTCTATAATTATAAAAATTCTGTACCGCATAGTGCAAGGCCGTCATGCCTTTTTTATCAGCACTATTAATATCAGCACCATGTTTTAATAATAAATCAATAACACTATCATTACTTGGGCCACCAACAAGGACTTTTCCACAACTTACCATTGCTAGCTGTAACAAGGCGTTATTAGCTAGAATTGACTCTAGCAAGTCTACTTGACCTTTAAATACAGACGGTTCTTTTAAACCTAAGAGAAGTTCTAGTACGTCTCTATCTGTCAATTGTTCTATGGGGTTTGCTCGATGTAAAATATCGCGGACACGTGTTAAATAATTTTCTTGCTCTTTATCTAAAATTTGCTTTTCCTGTTCAACAAACTTTGAAATATTCTCTCCTTCAAGTTGCAATTCTGGAAAATCATTAATTTTTTTTAAATCTTGAATAGTTAGAATATCTCGACTTAAAGCTATTTTCGCTATCAGTTCCTCGCTGCCAACTTTACCTAGCATTGCACGTGCATATTCTATGGTGTTAACTTTTAATTCTTTAGCTGTTTTTGTTGAGGCAAATAAAGATTTTCGAACGGCAACTTGATAATCCCCATGATAAAAAATAACACTGTTCCCAGCTTTCCAAACATTACCTGCCATTGATGTGATAGGAGCTTCTGGCGTAAGTGATCGGAAGCCAGTCTGGGCATCTTGGCTATTCCATGGTCCAGTTCCACCAAACGTGATTTCCCGATGCTTCACGGATACCCTTTCTAAGAATGTTTTTTCCTGTTTGTTGGCTGCAGCATCAAGCTGACTGTCTGTATTGCAGCCTTCTAAAGTCACAAAAACTTCGCCCTGATGTTTGGGTAATGCTTGTTTAAAGCTCGATAATAGCTTATCAAAATTGTCACCATATAAATGCTCACTTGGGCCATGACAATTACCTAAACCATAATAGCCACCATTTCCATGCCCTATAATAAATAATTTCGGTTTTTTTTCGAATATATTTGTATTATCTGATCCCTTTGGTAAGTCTGCTTTGAGTGCATCCAAGCTATTATAGATTTTGGGGGATTTATCACACTGATCGAAAAAATAATACCTCAAATCGGAACCTTCTAAATAAACGCCAATTGGCACAAATTGCGTAAACCGTTGTCTTAGGTGAGGGTTTACCACCACGCCTCTTTGCTCTTCAGGCACTGGATGATCTGGATCTGGTTTATATATTAAGATTTCTATTGCTGCATCTTTCATGGCTCACCTCGACAATATTACTTCATGCTAATAGGTTGATTTTATCAAAAATACTTAGCTTAAATGTATATATAATGTACAAATACTCTCATTTTAAAATGATACTTTTGTCGAGGGATATGATTACAGATTTGCAATATATTTCGTGAAGCTCTCGTAACAGGATTTACGAAAAATCCCAAGGTCGAGGCAAAAGAATTTTTAGCAAAGAGATTGGGGCTTTTTTGTAAATCCTACATAAAATTGGTGGCTGTGGTCTGTGTTTATTCCCAAGCCTCAGATACAAATACATATCCTTTTTTATGGATTGTTTTTATACGATAAGGTTTTTTACTATTATCATTCAATGCTTTTCTTAAACGTGATATTTTTAAATCGATACTTCTATCAACCCCATCATATTCGTGTCCAGAAAGAGCATACATAATGCTATCTCTATTAAGCAATCTATCATGATTCTTAACCAATAAAGCAAGAACTTCAAAGTCACTGCTACTTATTGAAATTTCTTCATCAAAGAGACGAACACTCTTAGTACTAAAATTGATAGAAAAATTGCCAAATTGAAATTGATTTTGATTATTAACTAAATTAGGTCGACGTAACAAGGCTTCTATTCTTGCTTTTAAAACCTCGTCTGCAACAGGTTTAGTTAGGTAGTCATCTGCTCCTAAGTTTAAAGAGGATACTTCACTTTCAATATCATTAACTGCTGTTAACATGAGTATTTTCCCCAAATAGTCCTCTCTAATGGTGTGACATATTTGATCTCCATTCATGCCAGGAAGCATTATATCTAATATGACTAGGCTAGGTTGCTCACGAATGATGCGATAAACAGCCCTATCACCACGTTTTTCGATAGATACATCATAACCTGCTTCTTGCAGGCTTTCTTTGAGGTAATTGGCTAACTTAACGTTATCTTCTACAAGCAATATTGATTTCTCTTTCATTCGTTCTTCCTAGGCCTCTTTGAAAATAAAAAATATAGAAACAAATTCAGTCTGAAATGATGTTTCAGTCCAGTGTTACATAGATAGGAAGATAGAAGCAAACACACGGCTCATCCGTACAATTTATATACAATTGATCTTTTTTAACTCGATATAATGATAGCTAATGGATGAACCTGTGGAGATAAAATTATGAACGCTTATGTTAAACAGTTTGATGAACATAAAAAAATCAAATCTTTACATGACATTTGCAAATACTTGAAACCTGTTCCAATAGCATATACGGATGATAAACATTGTGAGCATTGCTTTCCTGAAAAACGCTCTCATTTTCGAAGGAAATTTTTTAATTTATTCAATTATTTTATCTTCAATCCATTTATCACTATTTTATGTAAACTTTTTCTCCTATCAGAGCATGATTTTTTACGATTTAATAACTTATTAAATCAGTTGGTCATTACTATTTTCCAAAAATTAAAACTATATACCAAGACTCAGACCATTGATAGGAAACAATTCAATAATAGTATCCTTGCATTTTGGGATGAAGCACAAAGAAGGGGCCTAGAGCTGTATAATTTTAAGGAATCTAACTTGCATACTTTGTATTTTAAGTTGGTCTATAATAGAAAAAAATATTATTTCATGCAGACCCCAATCTCTCTTATTTCTCAAAAAAATACACGCTTTGATGAAGATACCAAATATGATAATAAATGGACCATCAAGAAAAAATTATTAGATAGCCAAATTCCCTGTCCCTTAGGGAGGGTTTTTATTTCCAGCAAAAAAGCCTACAACTATGGCATTTCATTAGGATTTCCTCTTGTGGTTAAGCCATTATCTGAATCTCTAAGTATTCATACTTCATGTAATATTCAAACTCCAAGCGAGTTAAAAGAAGCGATAAATATAGTAAAGCAAGTTGATTTTCGCGTACTGGTTGAAAAACACATTCCTGGTGATGTTTATCGGTCATTAATTATTGATGATTCATTAATCGCTTGTGTGAGAAGACAACCTGATAGCATTATTGGCGATGGTATCACTACACTTCAAGAGCTAATTGATATGAAAAATAAAGTTACGTGGAAAAAAGAAGGTAATAGTAAATATCCATACAAAATTACTCCAAATAGCAACTTGACGAAAATTTTGGCAGCCCAGGGAGTTGCTCTTAATACAGTAGTAAACAAGGGACAACAAATCTTTATTGCAAAAAAAGTTACCATGGGTAGTGGTGCAAAAATCAGTAATGTTACCGACCTGATACATCCTGAGAACAAATTATTATTGGAAAAAGTACATAAAATACTCAATATACCGCTTACGGGCCTTGATTTTATTTGTCAGGACATTTCTCTCCCATGGCATAAACAACCATTTGCAATTATTGAAAATAATAGCTTCCCTTACATTGATTTACATCTCAATCCATCTGACGGGAAAGGAATTAATGTAGCAGGTAAAATTTGGGACTATGTACTCGATGTTTTAAGTCAAAAAAGCAAGTAACCCAATAAATGTACATTTTATATACAATTGAATTTTTTCAACCCGGTATAATAACAGATAAGTAAATCTTTATTCGGATGAAATCATTATGAACTTGCACTGGAGTATTCTCATGAAAAAAGACAAAGAAAAACATCAGTCTGTTCCTGAGTCTATGACGTCAGGTGAACCTAAAACCTCTTCTATAGCATTAGCTTTACAACAATTTAGAAAGGAAGCAGAAAAAAATGAGGCTGCTCAGGAAGCTGCAAAAGCACGCTGTCCGGTTTGTTTTAAAGAAATCGCACCTAAGCGCCTTTGTTCTGGACATGGAGGTGGTAGCGGCGGAGGTGATAGTGCTACCTCTGATAAGACAACTGAGGAAAAAGCTAGTCCTGGGGAGGTTAACTCTCTAATTAAATCACGCAAAGTAGTTGGGTCTGCAGATGAATTGATAGGCGAGTTTGGTGCAGACGAACTTGACTTAGAGTCTAATTTTGACCCAGAAATAATTGCGGAGTTGATCGCCAAAGGATTATTGCTGGTTGATAGTGATCGCGAATCAATGACCCTTACCATTAAATTACAATGTGAACCTTGTAAATTAACTGAAGAACAAAGAAAAGAATTAAAAAAATTCATGGAAGCGATTATAACAGAATTCAATAAGTTTAAAGAAGAAAATCATCTTTCCACTGATTGTATGCAAATAAATCAAGATGAGGAAAGAAATATACTTTCTCTTCGTATTAACATGCCCACATTAGCCTTATATGATGCATTTATCCAACGGCTAGCAAATAATTTAGTGCCCACATTACAGGAAAAGGATGAAGTCACGAAAGATCAAAGTTTTGCTTCAAGTCCACTTTCAATGGAACCCAAACTTTCCCCTTCTACTAAAGGAGAGAAAGTTGAAAAGCATGAGGAAGAACAAGAAATATTTAACCCATCTCCTTTCAAAATGACACCATGATAAAACCACAATTCAAAAGCAGGGGCCCGTTTGCAAGTCAGGCTATCTGGCGAAAATTAGTTAGATTTTTTCCGGTTCAAAAGATGAGATCATTCGTTGCATCAAAATTCATGTTACCTATAAATGAGCGCACCAATAATCCACTCTGAGTCGGCAGAATATTTTACATAGGTTAGTCGCTTTGCTTTCCTGTTGCATCATGCAACGCTACTATATCCAGAAAATTTTTGATAATACTTTATTGCTGCGTCACTGAGGATTTATCCGCAGTGACGCAGCCAAATGGCTGCGAAATTTTCAAATAAATTCAACATATTATTTCTAATTGAGCAATCGCGTTGCACGCGATTGCTCAAAATAATCATCTAAATCCCCTTGTCCAACACAAATCGTTTTGCTAATCTGCTATTAAGCGTAACTGACGAGACCGGTGCGATTCCGGCGAAACCTTAACAGGTCTTATGCAATAGCCACTCTCATTCTCTAATCTTGTGGCAGAACGATAAGTCGAGAACAAAACACCATCTGCACTTCGCAGAACCAATTGCAATAAAAAGCAATGCAATTCTTTAAGAATTGAACCTCACAATACCTCTCTGTATTGCCCCATGCGCAACAATGGCTTTTATAGACTTTGTTGTATTTAAAACCATTAAACCTAAGGAGATCACCACCATAAAAAAGTAGTACCAATGTAATCAGGTCAATATAAGTTTGTAGTTTAAAACTGATTTGCCCCTGAACTGAGCCTTGAGGCTTCATGCCTGGTACTGCAGCTTTGCAGACCGCTCTACCAACACTAAACCAATATCAGGGCAAATAGTTTTAGAGGTCATATAGATGAGAAAAAACCAACTCAGGCAACAAGTCGATCATTATTGCCATCATGATCACACGGGATCATACCGTGCCAGAAAGCACCGTTATTTTGTGCTGAACAAAATGATTCGTGATTTATTCCATATAGGTCATGTTCCACCAAAATGGCATGCCGTAACTCACGAACATATTCAATGCCTTGTTGCACATTGGAAAAATGAGCGCATCAAGCCATCAACCATAATGAAGTATATGACCATCATTCGTGATTTTTTTCAGAAAATTGAACATACGATCCCAGATATTAGCAACAAAACCCTGGGACTTAAAAACCATAAATACCGCTCAAAAACGATTCATTTACCAGAAGATATTTCCACACAACTAGCAAACCCCATTGCAAAAATATTGATCGAATTACAAGTTCATTTTGGTTTAACTTTAAGTGAAGCAATGCGCTTATGTCCAACCATTCACGTGCAGGAACATGAGCTTTGGATTACAAGAGATATTGCTACAAACAGCCACGATAGGACGATCCCTTTCAGAAATGAGGCACAAATAGAAGTGAAAAATTCGCTTTTAAGTCTATGCAAAGAGCAAAGCTTAATTTTAACTTATAGCTACCATTTTGTACGCAGCGCGTACAGTAATGAATTGAAAGCAGTAGGACTACCTTCATCCAAGAGATATCGTGGCATTTATGCCAAAAATATGTATCCAGAGCTAAGCCAAACCATATCACCTTATTTAGCCAAACAAACCATCATGCGTGAAATGGGGCTACAATCCAGACGAACGCTTTGGAGTTATCTCAATGAGTAACACAAAATTGCGTGCAGCAAAATTTTCAATTAACGAACTGGTTAAAAAAGCTCACGGCCACTCCTATGCAAGCCAAGCAGACATGCGCCATATGCTCTTTCGGTGCGTAAAAGATTTACATGAGCTAGGATATAAAATAAGCCACATTAAAGGATTAAAAGCAAAGCACATTTACGTGCTGGTGGAACATTGGAAATCTGAGGGCAAAAACCCAGGGACAATTAAAAACTACATGTCCAAACTACGAAAGACAGCTTATTTACTGAACGATCCAAAACTGGTTAAGCCAGATAATGCGGCGTATAACATTAACAAGCGTTCGTATGCTTCAACAATCAATAAAGCAATTCATCATATCGATTTATCTAAGTGCACCGATCCTTATATTAAGCTATCACTAGAAGGTCAAAGGCTCTTTGGTCTACGCCGTGAAGAATCCATGAAATTTACATTAAGTGAAGCTCATCATGGTGATAATTTAATTATTAAACCTAGTTGGACAAAAGGAGGTATTGGACGCACACTGAAAATATCGAATGAGGCTCAACGGCAATGGTTAGCCAAAGTTTCTCAGCTTGTTCGCGCAGGAGAATCGCTTATTCCTTCCAGTAGAACGTATAAACAGCACTTAAGTCATTACGAAAAGCAAGCAAAAGCTATGGGGGTCAGTAAATTGCATGGTTTAAGGCATGCCTATGCGCAAGAACGATATAGAGAGCTGACTAAATTATTTGATCCTCATAAACAAGGAATGGCATGCCCATTTGAGGGTGGGAAAAAATTTAAAGAAATGAATGCTGCGGAAAAGGCAATCGATCGAAAAGCACGTCAAATCCTCAGTTTTGACATGGGTCACTCTCGCATTTCAATAACAAGGGTCTATTGTGGCTAGCCAATATAAGCGTTCGTCCTAACACCTACTAACACTCCATATTCTAATTATGCAACACTCAAATAAATCAAAACGTGTTTGTATTTTTTATTTTAAAACACACTTTGATTGATTTATATGTTTTGTTTGTTTATGATATAAATGTGCAACACAACTGACGAGCCAGCGAGACTCTGGCGAAACCAATCGGTCTTGTGAATAGCCATTACCATTCCCTAATCTTATGGCAGAGCGTTAGCAGGGAACCTCAGTTCATCACTGATCACCCACCAGGGTGAAACCACATTAAGACATCTCGTTTTAAACCTGTTCTTATCCATTCGCTATTTTTTAATCAACGAATGGCTGCTCTTTAAAAATCAGGCGAATCAACCAAGCTTGTTGTAATCAAGCATGGGCGAATCTGCAATTGTTACCCCCTATGGGAAAGGCTTCCCGGATGGGCTGGTTTTTCCCAAATTTTTTGGAGAAAAATCATGAAAACAATTAATACCATAGTTCCAAGAAAAGAGTATATATTTTTTGATTTAGCTCGCTGTATTAATGAACTTCATGTCTTGTGTCATGAGCTATCTGCGGAAGACATGGATGAAATTAAAAACGCTTACAAAAAATTACGTTATTTCATCAAGGATGAACAACCTCAGCTTAATTTGGCTTAACCCCCAGCAGGAGTGCTTATTCCTGCAAAGGGGTTCGTACTCCGTTATCAAGGAGAACTAAAATGGATACACCCCAAATTTATGTTGCATGCCTTGCGTCTTATAACAATGGCATACTACATGGAAAATGGATTGATGCAAATCAAGATGCAAATAGCATTTATGATGAAATTCATGAAATGCTAGCTGACAGCCCAATTGAAGGAGCAGAAGAGTTTGCGATACATGATTTTCAAGGATTCGGTGGTGCTCGGATTGATGAGTACGACAGCATTAATGACGTTGCTGAACTTGCTGCTTTCATTGCCAAACATGGTGAGTTAGGCGCTGAACTTTTTAGCTTTTACTCTATTGAAGATGCTGAAAAGATGTTAGAGGAACATTATCATGGAGCTTATGACAGCGAGGTTGATTTCGCCCATGCGCTTTTTGATGATTGCTACAGTAATGCGATACCGGAGGATTTACAGTTTTATTTTGATTATGACGCTTTTGCTCGTGATCTATTTGTAAACGACTATTTTTCGGTTGAAGCAGATGGTCAAACGCATGTCTTTTCTAACTACTGAAGCCCCTATTTTGGGGCTTTTTTATAAATCAAGTTAGTGATTTAATAAGACCCCTGAATTTAAAAAAGGATATACATGAAATTTGGTTATACGATAATCTACGTTACCGATGTAAAGGAATCCTTAACGTTTTTTGAGAAAGCCTTTGGTTTCAAAACACGTTTTTATCATGAATCAGGCTATGGTGAATTAGAAACTGGTGAAACAATTTTGGCATTTGCATCTCATGATTTAGGCGCAAAAAATATTACAAAAGGCTATGTGCCAGCTGACTCATCACTTAAACCCTTAGGAATGGAAATCGCATTAGTTACCGAATCTGTAGTAGATGCACACAAAAAAGCCATTGAATTAGGGGCTAAATCGATAGAAGAGCCCATACAAAAGCCTTGGGGACAAACTGTTTCTTATATTCGTTGTCCTAACGGCACATTAATCGAGCTGTGCTCACCGATTTATTAATAGCTTTATTTTAACAATTAGGTCTATGTATGTTAATTATTTTTGGTGGACTTCCAGGAACAGGGAAAACAACAGTATCACAACAAATTGCTAAACAATTAAATGCAGTTTATCTACGAATTGACACAGTGGAGCAAGTACTGAAAAAATTCTCTAGCTCAGATCATTTAGTTGGGCCAGAGGGCTACATGGTCTGTTATGCGCCTGCACTAGATAACCTAAAATTAGGACTTCCTGTCGTTGCTGATTCAGTCAATCCCATTGCAATTACACGCAATGATTGGCGACAAGTTGCGATGGATGCAAGCAAACCTTTTATTGAAATCGAGCTAGTTTGTTCCAATACCAAAGAGCATCAACGCCGAATTGAAACCAGAAAAGCCGATATACCAGGGCATAAGCTACCTAAGTGGGTTGACGTATTAAATCGAGACTATGAACCATGGCAATCAAAATCAATGGTATTAGACACCACTGAACATTCTATTAGCGAATCAGTGGAGATAATTATGGATTTTATTAGTCAAAAAATTAAATGAATTGCCTCCAGCCAATAATTACTACTAATTTTGACTGTGGGGATTTTGTGGGGATCAGTACAGTGTTGTTATGCACTGTACTGCAATTGTAGTGGGTGGCGACATTTAATTATATAATAAATTCAATAAGTTAATTTTCAATTACCGGGCTTCGAACCAAGGTGTCGGGGGTTCGAGTCCCTCCGAGCGCGCCATTTAATTGTTTAAAATCAATAAGTTAGGTTTTATTATTGTACGTTAAGTACTTGGTTTTACGCATCACTGTGACCAAAACGTGCCCTACTGTTAACTTTATCATTGATGAGAGCCAATCAAACTAAGACCTATCAGACTCATAAAGCACTTGATATTTGTGACCATTCTATAAAACAAAATTGCAAAGAAGTCACGAACTTGAAGAATAAATAGCGAATCTTATCAGCGATATAATTGCTCTCAATTTGTTCCCTAAAATGGATCTGTCCCACGAAGAGATGTTTATCCATTGGTTGTACGTGTTTTTCCAGCCCTAGGAGATCACATTATTATAAAAATTAGGCCCTGAAGAAGGTGTATATAAATCCGATTTGGATCACTAATAGAAAGCTGATCCCGAAATGATTATGAATTGAGCCACATAGTACGAAATGAAACTTTTGATGAACAACCATTGGCAAAATAAACTCTGAAGAGATTGACTTCAGAGTTGCTTCAGAGCAATTTAATAAAACAAAACAACTAACTCATAAAGATTTGGAAACTCTCGAAATAATAATAAATTAATTAAAAAGGCTTTTAGCTACATTCAACATAGTCAGATACTTCTCTAATTACATCTAAGCAATACTGTACAAATTCATCGTTAACTTCGATCAATGTTGACACCTCTGATACATCACCCTCAGAGAAAAAAGATTCGTCAGGTAGTTTTATTCTGAAAGGCAAACTCCCAGCTTTCGCAGCTAAAGTATCGTAACTTTTCCCGCGTCCGTGTTTAAGCACATTTATTGCACGACAAAGGTCTTCAAATCGTTCTTTAGTAGCAGTCTGCCCTCTATCTTTTAAGATTTTCTTGGCACAACTAAATCCATTCTCACAGTCAAGGCTATCTTGTAAATTAGCTTCAAACATAGAAAACATACCGACTATCAAGATCGCTTTTTGAAGCTGTACCATTTGCAGTGTTTTTACTAGTGTGGTAGCGCTGCTCGTTTGGAGCTCTTCACTTACTCTTTCGTTTGCCTCTCTCAGCGTTTCAAGGGTAAATGTAGTGCACCTATATACGAGCTCAGTAAATTCGTGCATATTTCTTTGGAAACTCCATTAAAGTCAATATTATATATTCGGCAAATTAAGCTATAACTATGAATAAGATTTTTTTATTAATAATCATATTATCGTATTATTTGCCAAGATGTAAGATTGAGTTGTATTCTGATTGGTGTGACTTATTCTTTAATATGCATTGTAAGCCTCTTATAATTAATTCTTGATTTTCCTATACTTTTTTGTGTTTATAGCGCTAGCCGTTTCTATTTATTATATTTCCAGTTTCCAATTTGGAAATCGGAAACTATGATGCTATAATTTAACTAAAATAGAATGGAGCTTTTCATGCTTAAAGGGCAAGACATAGCTATTCTCATTAAATTACTTTTAAAAAATAATAAAGAAAAAATTGAGTTTAAAAGCATAGCTCATGAGCTTTATATCAGCCAATCTGAAGTGACCAAAAGTATTAAAAGGCTTGAAACTACGAAGCTTTTATCGCGTTATTCGGATGATAGCATTGAATTACATAAGCACGAGCTTATGGAGTTTTTTGTCCATAGTGTTAAATATCATTTTCCGGCGGAAATCAATATAGCGACACGTGGCATGGCAGCGGCCTATAGCTCCCCTTATTTTAAAAAATTAATCATGAGCTAAGAATCCTATGTATGGCCCTATATTAATGGTGATATAAAAGGTCTTGCCTTAACCCCTATATACAAAACATTACCCAATGCTTTGGATAGATGCCCTGATGAGAATTTTTATGCCATTATTAGTGCACTTGATCTGATCCGATTAGGCGGGAAACGAGAAAATAAAATTGCAAAAGAACTATTGGAACATTTTGTATGGAATCAATAAGAGTTAAACAAAACAATGAAGCACTTTATAAGGCAGCAACCCTTTTAAAAGATCTAAATGAACACGTTGTTTATGTCGGTGGCAGAATCGTTGGGCTATTAATCACTGATTTAATAGAAGATGATGTACGACCAACCTATGATATTGATGTCGCTCTGGATTTAGGAAGAACTGATATTGTTGCTCATTATTCTTTACAGAAAAAACTGGAAAGCTTAGGGTTTAAGCCGGATGAGAATGTCAATTGCAGAGATGTGTTAGATGATTTTATGATTGATGTCATGTATATGGATGGTGCTTTACAAGGAATCAATTCAAATTGGTATCAGGCAGGGTTTGACAATGCAATTGAGATTCAAATTAAAGACAAAAAAATCAAAATACTCAATGCAGTCTATTTCATTGCTACAAAGCTTGAGGCGTTTACTGATAGAGCCTATAAAAATAATGATTATTGGGATTGTAAGGATTTAGAAGATATCATCAATGTTATTAATGGCAGGCCTGAACTATTAGTAGAAATAATGAATTCACCAAAAAATGTTGTCCAATTTATTTCAGGATACTTTAAAAAGCTCATTGAGATTCTAAATGGTTAGAGGCGATAAAAGCAATCGTTCGGCTTGAGCGCTCTAGAAATATTGTTTTGGGGGTAATAGAAAAAATTAGCGCCTTGTAGATTGAAATATTAAAAAATATGCGGTTTTTTCGGGTTTGGAATTTAGAAAAAAATCCTTATTTCCTGACAATGAATCGCACGCATTGAGTTTAATTTAAAACAAAATGGTTAATTTTCTTTGACCAAAACGTGGAATCTTTCTCAATTACACATTCAGAGAATCACGCAAGCTTAAAAGATTAATGAAGCGCTGGCTTAATAGTTTTGCGATATTATAACAAATCAACAATGCATCCAAATCTTTTGAATAGATACGAATCCTGAAATCTTCCCCTTCAATTTTTAATAATCTACAATCTACCAGGGCTCGGATTGATGCGGCTCGTTTTAGTTGACCAAATACACATAATTCCCCAAACAATGCTCCACTTTTAAGTACTCCAATCACTTGTTCCTCATGTGAAGTCGAGCCTGTCGAATTGTGCTCCAGTATGATTTGTAACTCACCCTCTTCGACAATATACATTGAATCACCAATTTCATTTTGATGAAAAAGAAATGCACCTTGTGAAAGTTCCACTTCCTCACAATTTTCCAAAAATTCATCAACGTACTTCTCATCTATTCCCTTAAATAACATACAGTTATGTAAATCGGCTTTGCTCATTTCACTATCCTTAACCTCTAATAAGCCCAATACCCTCTCTTTGATTGGATTCAAAATTGGTAATAAGTACCTATTGCAATAGTTTTATTGTAAGGTAATTGATAAAACTGTATATCCGGCACGGCATTACGTATCATGAGAGAAAAAAGGCGCTTTTGCCACAGATACATATGTTTTAGTCTTTCTCTAGTCATTTCAACAAAAACAATCTCAATAAAGTAGATTAATTTATTCTTAATTATCCCAAAAGGTAAGTTTACTCTTTTGAACATTTCGTCTAATTCATTAGGTAAATTAATATATTCAGTAAACCCATAATGAATAACGATTAAATAAAATCCTTCCGCTTTTTTTATAAGCTCAAATTTATTTTGAATAGGAATATAGGGTTTATTTTCAATTTTGATACCTATAAAAACCATATTCTCAAAAAAAATACGGTTAAGGCGAAGATGATGCAGAAGGCTTTCCCCTTCGCAATCATACGGGTCGATAATGTATAACCCCATTCCGGTTTGTCTTGAGATTTTATTTTGATTTAATTCATCAATGATAAATGCATCCATCAAAGCATCTCTATGATGCAATTCACGTAGTTTCTCAAAACCACAATGCCAGGTATACATTACTATAAATCCAAGAAACGCGATTAAAATAGGTATCCAACCTCCTGTTAATAACTTGGGCATATTTCCTGCAAAAAATGCAAGTTCAATAACCAATATCAGAGGGAAAATCACTACCTTCAACATATGCCAATTCCAACAATAAAAAGCAATGATCCCAACTAAAACAGTTGTGATAAGCATATCTAAATTAACAGCAATGCCGTAAGCGTCCGCAAGATTTGATGATGATTGAAAAACTACAACAAGCGAACAGGTACCTATGGCTAAAATAAAATTGATAAGAGGTAAATAGACTTGGCCTTTCTCAAATTTGGACGTATAGATAATCTTAAGGCGTGGAATCAAATTAAGTAGTGATGCCTGTTTTAAAATTGAAAATGCCGCTGAAATAATTGCTTGTGAAGCGATAATAGTCGCAATAGTAGCCAAAATAATCATCACAGGGAGAAACCAATCTGGCGATAAACTAAAAAAGGGGTATTTGATATCCTCTGTATGCATCAACACAAGCGCCCCCTGGCCAAAATAGCATAAAAGTAAGGCTGGTAACGCCACAGAAAACCACCCTATCCGAATGGCTTTTTTGCCAAAATGCCCTAAATCAGCGAATAATGCTTCACCCCCGGTCATTACTAAAAATACCCCACCCAATATAAAAAGAGCAAAGTACTTATGTATCATAAAAAAATAAATCGCATAATAAGGATTTATTGCCATCAGCACTTTGGGATTCTGTATAATTTGTAAAAAGCCCAAAACTCCTATTGTAATAAACCAAATAAGCATGACAGGAGCAAAATAAACACCAATTTTCCCAGTACCTATGCTCTGCATCTTAAAGAGGAAAAATAAAATGATTAATGTAACTGGAAGAACATATTTGGCCAAATTGGGAGATAATGATTCCAGACCTTCTACAGCACTTAAAATGGATATTGCTGGAGTTAATATTCCATCACCAATAATGAGCCCTATGCCAACAAGAGTAATAAATAATAACCATCCCCCTGGTTTTTTTATTTTCTGCCTTATGATACCTGCCAGAGCTATAATACCGCCTTCGCCATCATTATCAGCACGAAAAACAATAACCAGATATTTAAAACTGACTATGATGATCAGTGACCAAAAAATGAGTGACAAAATACCATAAATATTATAGTCATTGATTGGAAAATACTTTATTACTTGGCCGAAAGCATAAAGTGGGCTTGTTCCTATATCACCAAAAACAACCCCCAAAGCCGCGAATGATATGCTGAGCTCATTCTTCTTCTCTGTTGAGGACTCATTCATCATCTGGGACTACTCCAAATATAATAAGATCCTTTATTAATTACTATTTTGAGTATAGTACTATCTGATATTAAAAAAATATTGTCTCGAAGTATCATAACCTGGTGAATTATTTATTCTTTATCTATCGCCGGCCGTAAAATGTTTCCTCATTGCATAGTCAGTAGTAACCATAAATAATTCAAATTTTTTGATATATTTTCTCGGTTTTTTTTCGTGAGCATTTTATCAAGAACACAAAAAGATTGACTTATAGCCTAAAATAGTAGTATCCTAATGTTAGCTAGAAAATGTCTATTTTATACTTTCCTAATCGTCGTTTTATTCATTTAATCCCTCGTTCGGTAATTTTTAATTCTTGACTGGTTTCCGGCTAAATACGCCTATACAGGCATTACAATAAACACTTAAGGATACTTATGTCAAAAACAGTAAATGGAGTCGTTAAATGGTTTAACGAATCTAAAGGATTTGGTTTTATTGAGCAAGAAGCAGGGCCGGATGTATTTGCTCACTTTAAAGAAATTTTAAGTTCTGGTTTCAAAACCCTCACTGAAGGTCAGCGAGTACAATTCATTGTGACGCAAGGAGCAAAAGGTCTTCAAGCACAAAATATAATAGCCCTTTAATTTAAGTAGCTAATATTATTTTTACTTATATCTCTGCGTAAAATGACGCATCTGATAGAAACATTAAAATCACTCTCTCTTGATGTCTTTGAGATGGTTTTAATGTTATTTTGATCTACACGGATATAAGTGGAAAAGACCATTGCAAGCATCAGATCAAGCTTGCTCAAAATAAATTGATATAAAATTGCACTAAAAAGTGCTAATCTATCTACCTATTATAAAAATAAGCACTTTCCATGATTCAATCAAAACATTCCGATCAATACCTATCATTCGCTCAATTCCCCCTTCGCCAAGAATTAATAAAAAGTCTCGCTTCTTCAAATTATGAAAATATGACCCCTATCCAAATGCAAAGCCTGCCCATAATTCTTAGAAATGAGGATATTATTGCTCAAGCAAAAACAGGCAGTGGAAAGACCGTTGCTTTTGCTTTGTCGCTATTAAACAATTTAAAAATTTCTTTTTTTTGCAGTGCAAGGTTTAATCCTTTGCCCTACCCGTGAGCTGGCAGAACAAGTAAGCCAAGCCATCCGTCGATTAGCCTGTTTGATGCCTAATGTCAAAATTATTAATTTATCCGGTGGTATCCCTATGAAGCCTCAGCTCGACTCATTAAGACATGGAGCTCATATCATTGTAGGAACACCAGGGAGAATTCTTAAGCATTTAAAAAATACCTCTTTAGACTTAACCCACGTGAAAGCTTTAGTATTAGATGAAGCAGACAGAATGCTGGACATGGGCTTTTTTGATGACATTAAAAATATTATTTCTATTTGCCCCACACAACGCCAAACTTTACTTTTTTCTGCGACCTATCCTGAAGAAATTAAGCAACTTTCAAAACAATTCATGAAGAATCCGAAAGAAGTTTATGTTGAAACACTTCTTGGTGAAATTGATATTGAACAATATTTTTATGAAGTAACGAAACAAGCCCAGAAATTTCCCTTATTAAAATCATTACTGCTGCACTATCGACCTGTTTCAACGTTAATCTTCTGTAATACAAAACAACAAACAGCAGATGTAACAGACCAACTCATCCATGAAGGCTTCAGTGCTATCGCTTTAAATGGAGATATGGAACAAATTGATCGTGATCTTGCTGTTTTGCGTTTTGCAAACCAAAGTTGTGCAATTCTTGTCGCTACTGATGTTGCAGCGCGAGGACTTGACATAAAGGAGCTTCCTGCAGTGATTAATTTTGATCTCGCTTTTGATCATGATGTCCATATTCATCGTATTGGTCGAACTGGACGAGCAGGGAGAAAAGGCATTGCCTTAAATATTACCACACCAGCAGACGCACAACGAATTTGTGCCATCGAAGATAACCTGCCGCATCCCATTAACTGGGGAAACATTAATACATTAGAAAATCAACACACTACTCGCTTAGAGCCAGAAATGGTTACACTCGCCCTTACATCTGGTAAAAAAGATAAAATTCGCCCAGGAGACATCCTTGGGGCATTAACCAAAGATGCAGGAATAGCAGGAAATACTATTGGCAAAATTAACATAACAGCAACATACTCCTATGTTGCAATCCACCACAGCCAAGCAGATAAAGCGTACGAATATTTACAACATGGAAAATTAAAAGGACGCAAAGTTAATGTGCGTAAAATAAATTGATTTTTCTAAACCCTGCGAAAAATTTACCACAATAATTAGAAAAAAGAGACCATTGTTATGTAAAAGACCTAATAATACAAGCCTATGGATTTATTAGTAACTGGTGAAGTAATAATATAACAGTAGATAAAACATTATTAATATCAGGATATCACTCAAATGAAAATACAAGTGCGTATTCCGGAGGACTTGATCACTAATTCCGTTAGGCAT
>NZ_JFIM01000043.1 GCF_000586315.1 Legionella pneumophila subsp. fraseri
TGCCGCCGGAATTGGTGATCATTTCGCTCCGGAATACACATTAGGCGACTTCATAGATTAGACCTCTGTATAACCTGCCATTTTATTGCTGCGTTGCAAACGTTTCCGCGGTGCTCATTTACTGCATGTAAACTTCGCTCCTCAAAACGTTTGTGCCTTGCCCTAAAACAAAATAATCAGGTTATGCAAGAGGTCTATTATTATGAAAATGAAGTCTCAGCTTAAAAGGCCCATTTGTATTTTTGCAAAACAGGCAGGATAAAAGCACAAGAAGGTGTTATAGTTTTAACTCATTTCGGCAAAAAACTTAAAAAGAACATGGAAAAAATTACTATCTATCATAATCCTCGGTGCTCCAAATCAAGACAAGCGTTGGAAATACTGAAAAACAAGGGTTTTGACCCAATTGTTATTGAATATCTGAAAACCCCTCTTGATCTGGAACAATTGAAAATCTTACGGAATCACCTGGCTCTTGAAGACTTGGTGCGCACGAATGAAAATGTGTTTAAAGAATTGGGTCTGTCTCTGGATAATGAGGCACAAGTTTTAGAAGCTATGGTAAAAGAACCTATATTAATGCAACGCCCAATTGTTACATTTAAAGGTAAGTCTGTTATTGGGCGTCCTCCTGAGAAAGTTCTGGAGCTCTTTGATTAATATCTATTGTGCGATAAAAATAAATTCAGCCCATACCATGACCACTCATTGGCATTGTAAAAATAAAAGCATTTGCAACGTTTTAAAGAGAATAGCTTTTTAATTGCGATGCAAATTGCCTTAGCACAGCTAGTCCTGATTCTTCTGCCTGGGTACACCATTTTTGTATTAGGTTAAGAAGATCCTTATTGGATAAGGATGTTTTTAACCATATCTGCTGCAATAGTTCGCGATATTTATGTATAGCTTGCAAGTTATCATGTTGGTTTAGTAATGTTTTTAATCGCAATTGGTCAGATTGAGATAGCTGTTCGTTCTGTTTTTTAAGTAAATGACGCACATTCTTTAAATCTCGATTTTTTATGCGGCATTGCATATCGCGTAGAGTAGGAGATATAACCAGTTTGTAATAATCAGATATCACTTGAAAGCGATTGCCAAGAATGGCTTTTACCGAATTAACATCTATTTGAGATTTATTTTTGTCAATAATCAATTTTGGGGGTAATTTTTTTACTGTGGCAAGTTTTAAAAAAGATAAACAACGTATATAAAACCAACCTAAATCAAACTCCCACCATTTAATGGAAAATTTAGCTGAAGAGGCATAGGTATGATGATTATTATGTAATTCTTCACCGGCAATCAATAAACCCCAAGGAAAAACATTAGTTGAAGAGTCTGGGGATTCATAATTACGATAACCCCAATAATGCCCTATTCCATTGACCACGCCAGCAACAAGAGGTATCCACATCATTTGGATTGCCCAAAGGGTAAGTCCAGGAATTCCAAACAAGAAAAGATTAAGTGCGAGCATTAAAAATATGCCTTTGTTCGCATGGGGAGAGTATAATTTGCGCTCTATCCAGTCGTTGGGGGTACCATAGGAGTACTTTTTAATCATGTCTTTATCTTTAGAGGCTTCTCGATATAACTCTGGAACCTGCCAAAATACTTTTCTTATATTAAATACCTGAGGGCTATGCGGATCCCCTTCCATGTCAGTATTGGCATGATGCTTCCGATGAATGGCTACCCATTCTGCGGTGCTCATCCCGGTCGTTAACCAAAGCCAGAACCGGAAAAAATGACTGACAACAGGATGTAGAGTTAATGCCCGATGTGTTTGATAACGATGCAGGTAAATGGTAACAGCCGTAGTGGTGATGTGAGTCAGGACAAGACCAGTCAAAAGATATCCCCATAAGGTCATATTTAAAAAACCAAACATCATTTCTCCTCTTATGCGCCAATAATTGTATAATTGGTAAAGCGATATGCAAGAATATCTTTTATACTTTAATATAGGTCAAGTATAAACTATTTATTTTTATCTTAATGGCATTTAAAAATTAAAAACTCATTATTTAAGCACTTTTATTAAAAGCCGCCCCGGGTTTTTTTCTTGCATTATTCTGATACCCTGATTTTGGCGGTACATATTTTTGCATTTTGGCTGAGATTAAATCTGAAAAACCTTGCAAGAATTCAAAATCCTTAATTTTAATGCGTTCCAGTTTTTGATTGATTAATTTTTCAATGGACAGCAACTGCTTGATTTCTTCAGTGCTGACCAACGATACAGCCAATCCAAAAGCACCTGCCCGCCCTGTTCGACCAATCCGATGAACGTAATCTTCAGGCACATGAGGCAAGTCAAAATTGACTACACATGAAAGTTTGTCTATGTCTATGCCTCGTGCTGCGATGTCTGTTGCAATTAATGTTTGCACTTTGCCGGATTTAAAATCCTCCAAGGCTTTTGTTCTTTGGGCTTGTGATTTGTTGCCATGAATAGCGACTGAATATATTTGGGATTCTGCCAGTTGCTTAACCAGTTTATTGGCTCCATGTTTTGTGCGTGAAAAAACCAAAGTTTGTCCCCAATTATTCTTATGAAGTAAATGGCTGAGAAGGGCTAACTTATGATTTCTATCTACTGGATAAACAGTTTGTTTTATGGTTTTTACCGCAGTATTTCTCGGTGCAATATCAATTTCAACCGCTTTATTCAGTATGCTTCTGGCTAAAGTACGTACTTCAGGGGTAAAGGTTGCCGAAAAAAGTAAATTTTGCCTTTTTAAAGGTAATAACTTAATAATTTTTTTAATATCATGAATAAAACCCATGTCTAGCATTCTATCCGCTTCGTCCAGTACCAAGGTATCAATCGCATCAAACTTAACAGCATTTTGCTGATACAAATCTAACAATCTTCCTGGTGTCGCAACTAATATTTCAAGGCCTGAGCCTAATTGTTTAATTTGGCTGTGGCTTTTAACTCCCCCATAAATCACAGCTGAGCGCAGAGTTAAGTATTTGCCATATTGGATTATGCTCTCGTGGACTTGAATGGCTAATTCTCGTGTGGGGGTTAAAATGAGTACTTTAACCCGATTCCGGCTGGTTCGGTTTTGCTGACTGGCTTTTTGCAAGATAGGTAAAACAAAGCTTGCTGTTTTTCCTGTGCCTGTTTGCGCGGAGCCCAGTAAATCATGTCCACTTAAAATGAGCGGGATAGCTTTTAATTGAATGCTGGTAGGGTTAGTATAGCCTAATTCACTAACTGCCCTGAGTAGGGGCTCGATCAGTGCTAATTTTTTAAAACTCATTGTTTTCCTTATTGATATCTATTGGTGTTGCGGGCTCTGTGGTTAATCATTCATTATTTTTGTGATGAAAATGAGGGATTAATTAGAGGAGAAAAGTAGGATCCTTGACGTATTTTTTGAAAAAAATCTAGGAATATAAAACATCATTATAACAGCTATTCATAAATGTGTCTTGTTTATTTTGCACAGGCTCAGATTGTTAATTAACAGGTAACATGCTAAGCTCCTCAGTAAATTTAATTCTACGCACAATACTCTTTTATGATCGTTTGATTTTTTACTCTTCTTGCTTTCCTCTAGATCATTGTTCGTTAATATTTTCAGGAGCAATGATGAAACAAAAAAAAATATATGTTGGTAATTTGCCATTTGGAACAACTGAAGAAGGGTTAACCATAAAATTTTCTCAATATGGAAAAATTGAGGAGATGTTCTTAATCAAAGATCGATTAACAGGACAAATGAAAGGATTTGGATTTATAACGTTTTCTTCACAGCATGAAGCGGAGTCTGCGTTAGAAATGAATGGTCAGCCATTTGATGGGCGTTCATTAAAAGTATGCATGGCACAAAAAAAAACCAATTCTGTTTCTCGTAGCCGATGGTAAAATAGAGTATTTACTTAATTCCGATGTTATCGTATCGAGAACTCATCACTACAAATAAATTTTTAATCTACGTTGGCTCAACTTTTTTAGCCCCGAGTGAGCCATTTATTTTCTTGTGTTTTATCTATTCCATATGCAAAAATAACGACCAAAGCATTGGGTGATAAGAGTCAGCATGAAAGCGAAAGGTTTTTTCAATGAGCAAGTTTCTCTGAAGCGAAGCAAAATCACACAGAATTCAGTGTGGATGCTATCGCTTGGCCATATTTTTCTAATAACGCTCAGCAATGTTCTGGTTCAATATCCATTTGACATGATGGGACTTCATACGACCTGGGGGGCGTTCACTTATCCGGCAATTTTTATTTTAACTGATTTGACAACGCGGATAGCAACAGCGAATAAAGCGCGGAAAATTATTATGCTGAGTATGGTTCCTGGGTTAATATTCTCTTATCTCGTTGCAAGCTCTATTGAGGCAGGCAATAATTTGAATGGGGATAGTCTATCGGTTTTGCACCTCATGCCGTTACGCATCGCTCTGGCGTGTTTTATAGCGTACGTTATTGGACAATTGCTGGATGTGACAGTTTTCCAACGCTATAGAAATCAGCCCGCCTGGTGGCTGGCCCCGACTCTGTCGGCCGTTGCAGGTAATTTTATAGATACCGTATTATTTTTTACTATCGCGTTTTATCACTGCTCCGATCCATTTTTAAGTCAAAATTGGCCTGAAATTGCGATGGTCGATGTCTTTTTTAAAATCATCATTAGTTTAATTGCTTTTGTTCCGGTGTATGGTCTGGTTTTAAGTATGCTTGGTGTCAAAAGTGCCAACAAATGAATGGTATAAAGAGAACTTGAGACGATTACAAAATAAGGATTGATTATGCTGACTGGTTTAAAGTTCTTTACAAAAGACCTCAAGGTTTTAAATGGCAAATATATCCAGTTAGAACCTATTGCCAACCAGCATCGTGAGGAGTTGCGAAAGGCAGCAAATCATGAACAAATTTGGCAATACATGCCGCAAAGAGCAACGGGCAATTTATTTAATCCCTGGTTTGATGATTGTCTTGAGAAAATGTCTACAAGGAGCCAAATTACTTATGCCGTACGTTGTAAAAAAGAGGGAGATCTTAAAGGGGCCACCGCATTTTACGATATTCAGCCAGAAAATAAACGGCTGACTTTAGGATATAGTTGGTATATTCCTGAGGTATGGGGAACCACGACAAATCCGGAGTCAAAGTTGCTCATGTTGCATCAGGCTTTTGAAATTTGGGGCATTAATCGAGTAGAAATGGGTACAGATTCCCGCAATATTCATTCCTATCGTGCTATCAAAAAACTGGGCGCAACGGAGGAAGGGGTATTACGTCAGCATATGATCCTTCATAATCAGGTGATAACGGATACTATTGTATTTAGTATTCTTTTCTCCGAGTGGCCAATGGTAAAAGAGCGATTAATGCAGAGATTGAATTATGCCGTAACCGATATAGATCATTTGATTGTTTCTGCTTAGGTATCCTTATAAGCGAAGCAATTTATCATAAAATGATTGTATTTTTCTTTAATTGAGTGAATATTGGTTTCCACCTGCGAGAATGGAGTGCTCAATGTACAACAAAATGTTTAAACCTCTGGATTCTGATCCAATTTTATATTTCAAAATGTACAGTAATTATACCGAGGGGAGGATTGATGATTGTTGTGCATTTATTTTAATGCCAAGTGGGTTACAACGACATTGGGTCTCTTTGCAATCGATTCAATTTGCTTTTAATAAGTGTGGTGACATCCTTGGGATTAGCATTATTTTTTCCGGGAATGAGTGGGATATCCACAAAAAGGTTCGAGAAACAATGGAAGGGATACTGAAACTGAAACTTCAACATGAAAGAGGGGAGGAGCTTTTCGTTTTTGATGAAGAAAAGAAAACACTTCATCTTGGGATAGTGCCTTGTAAGGATTCACGGACGTATATAGAGGATATTATCGCTTTTATTAAGGATAGCTATCGCTTGAAATCCGATTTTGCTGAAGACATCAAATCACAGCTTCTGAACAAGGACTATCTGGCGCAGGAGTTTACTCGTTTGCGCTGGAGGCCTCCGGAGAAGGAATCCCTTTGTCTGGTAATGTAGTTTTAGATTCATTCACTTTTTAAAAATAGAAAAATTAAAATTTCCAGTGAATAATTTCCTCTAATTTTCTATATTAATCAATTTCTCCTATATACTTGGTTTTGTACAATTGTCTCTTGACAATTCCAAGGTTGAAAGCTCAATATTCTTTTTTTAAACTAAAGATCAGGAATTTTATTGTTCAGGAAGAGATGGCTCATTTTGTTATGTGTTCTGTTGAATAATGGCTGTTTCCTGCTCGGGCCAGAATACAGGAAACCACCTGTCAACGTACCGCAAAAATGGCCGCATAACTATTCAATTCAAACTAAGCAAACTGCTTATTTACCAGACCTGTATTGGTGGGAACAATTCAATAGCCAGGAACTCAATGCCTTTATCCAAAAGGCATTACAAAATAATCACCAGATTCACCTTGCTATGGCCAATATTGAATCCGCACAGAGTCAATTGCAGCAAATCCAATTAAATTGGTTGCCTAATCTCACAGCCCTTGCAGGTTACTCTCAGTTCCCCGTTTTGGGTAATCCGGGTACAACCGTAATAGCCTATCCAGCCTACATCATTAATATTTTTCAGCAATATAAGCAACAAAAAAGCGCGCAAGCCATGCTTGAAGCCAGTATTTATGCGCAATATTCTGCCAGACTGGTCGTGATAGCCCAGACTTCAGCCAGCTTTTTTACCTTGGTTGCTCAGAATGAAGCTTTACATTTATACAATAAACTTCTGAAGGACTATCGAACCTATCTCAAACTGACTCAAAGCCAATATCGCTCGGGTTTAATTTCGCTTGACAACATCACTCAAATCAAAAGCCATATCCAACGAATTGAAGCACAAATTCAGGTGGTTCAACATAACATTGTGGTGAGTAAAAATGCCTTGCATTTTTTATTTAATGAAAATCCTGGAGATGTCCAGATTAAAGCTCTCTTTGAAAATATTGATAGTAATCAATTGATACCAGGAAATTTACCGGCCAGCGTACTCAGTATGAGACCTGATATTCATGAGGCAGAAGCCTTGTTAAAAGCAGCGCATGCTGATGTTGGCGCGATAACAGCGAATCTTTTGCCAGGAATTAATTTAGGAGCCTTCCTGGGAGAGGGGTCTAATGTCGATGGCGCCATTAAATTAGGGCAAGCCTATTTAAATGGCCCAATAATTGATTTGCCGCTATTTGCCCAGATTGATGTAAGTAAAGCTCGATATAAGGCAATCTATATCAAATACATTACCACTATCCGTGAAGCGTTGCGCGATGTTGCTAATGACTTGTCTGCCTATTCGGCTTATAGTCAACAGTTAAATAATAATAAATTGGCTTTAAGCGATGAAAAACAGCGATGCCATTTGGTAGAGGTTCGTTATCGTCATGGAATTGATGACTATTTACATTTAATAAAATGCCAAATCCTGTTAGACGAATTTAAGCTGATGATAAACCAGAACAAGCTGGAAAAACTGCTATCCATGGTCACTTTATACCAGGATTTAGGAGGTGGCTATCATGGGCATTGATCAGCAAAAAACAATCCGCACATTGCGATTATCCCTGACGTGTATTTTTCTTTTTCTAATGACCTGGTATTACCAGGTACCAGAAAGCGCATGGACTTTAGTGACCATATGGTTTGTCATGTATGAATATTCCACTGTTGGTGGCGTGCTGACAAAAAGCTTTTTGCGCTTTGCAGGTACAGTTTTAAGTGCTATCTATGGAATGATAGTTGTTTATTTTTGTGCTAATAACCCGTTGATCAACATCATGGCTTTAGTCCCTGGTTTGTTTCTTTACGCCTATTTTTTCATGGGGGGAGATAAGACATACATTGGTACCATTGGGGCTGTCACGCTTACTATTGTATTGTTGAATTACAATGACATAGATACCGCTGTATTGCGGGTGTTCAATGTCATTATCGGCGTTATTGGCTCTATGTTCATGATCCGTTTTTTTTATCCCCAATATGCAAGAGATAAAGTTTTAGAGATTCAATTGAACTTTATTACTCAACTGGCGAATCTTTTAGAAAGCTACCTGAATCCAACCCAGTCTTTGCCTTCTATCCAGACAGAGTATTTAGATTATGAACGCAAGATGCTCGATGGTTTTACTTTATATAACCGTTATATTGGCGAAGCCAAAATAGAAACAAAGAAAGCTCCGTTTTTCATTCCCCATTCCATTGCAGCTATGCAACATTACAGGCGTCTGTTTCGTTTGTTCAGTGTGTTTATTTATTATTTATCCACCGAGGAAATTCGATCAGATCCATGGGTATGTGATCAGTTAGGTAAGCTTCTGAGTAATTTACAGGCTCTGCAACGACAATTGCTGAAACAGGATGAGGAGCCTGAAAGGACAGAAGCTTCTGTTGGAGAGCCAGAAGAAGAAATCGTTATAGAAACACCCAATATTGAAAATAAAATAGCAACAGAAGCCATTGTCAATAATATGCAGAAAGAAATTGCTTTGCTTGATGCTGAAATTAAGGAAATAATATTAATTTATGATGTTTATGATATCAGGTTGAATGAGAGATAATGATTAATCCCAATATCATGGGAAGGGTTAAATGGAAATGAGGATGAAAGAGACACATGAGTGACAAACCCAGAGCTGGATTTCCTGTAATTATTTTATTGTGTGTGTTTTTATTCATTCTGATTTATCATTACTCGTATTTATTTCCCTTTACAAACAATGCATTTGTTGTTGCGAATGTCCGCCCAGTTGCCGCTAATGTAAAAGGTTATATCACCAACATCTATGTCAAGAATGAGCAAGAAGTAAAAAAAGGACAACCATTATTTACAGTATTCAAAGATCCCTACGAACTGGCCTACCAGAAGGCTGTCAGCGATGTTCAAGAGGCAAAAGCCCGATTATTGGTATTCAATAAACAAGTTGAGAAAACGAAATATCTGTTGCAAGCACAAAAAGAACTTTATGAAAAATTTCGCTTTGATTATGAACATAATCATTCGGCCTTGCGCGATCACGCGGTTTCTAAACTGACTGTCAATACGATGTTAAAAGAAAAAAATGCGGCACTAAGCAAATTACATGCATTGGAAAAAGAGTTAGAGGTCAACCAGCAACAAATCATTGTGCAAAAAAAGAAAATTGATTCTTTAATTGCAGTGATGAAAAATGCCAAAATCGATTTAGATGAAACCACAGTGTACGCCAAACAAAATGGGGCAGTTCAGGATATGTTTGTCGCATTGGGAACCCCCATCAAAACCCGAAAACCAGTCTTTGCCATAGCGGATACCGATACCTTGTTTATCCAGGCTAATTTCAACGAAACGGACTTACGAAGAGTTCAGCCAGGGGATAAAGTTTCTATTTTTCCGAGAATGTATTTTGGGTCTAAAATTTATCATGGAGTGATTCTTTCCAGAAACTGGGCTGCCAGCCGCCTGGAAACCCATCGGGCAACGCAGATACAAATTGTTCGCAATAGCGAAAGCAACTGGTTTTTACTGCCTCAGCGCTTGCCGGTACAAATTCAAATAACAGATTATGACCCGGTGCATTACCCATTAAGTATAGGCGCTAGTGCCTATGTGTATATCCATACGCATTGAAATCATGGAATGAATTAGAATAAAGAGTGCAATATATTCTGTTTCTTTCTGTTTCCAGTGTTAATTTTTAGCTGGTAATTTGACTGTGAGCATTTTTTAGACTAACTTCACTTTAATAAACTGAGCAAAAATTGATCAAAATGTGAATTTCATAGTTGCATGACAAGGAGGTCATATGAAAATTCCATTTGCAGGGAAATGGCGTGCGACCATTACCAAACGTGAGGCTGGTTTTAGTCAACGTGTCGTGGTTGGAGGCGCAACCAGCGGGAATGGCAGTTACAATGGTGTTGTTGGAAACAGCTTTGTTTTTGAAGACGGTTGGGTTGAACTCCAGTGGAATAACAACGCAGGCTCAGGCTGGCAGGAAAGCGCTGTCATCAGTTCTGTAGGAATGACGAGCCCGTTGGTTGTTGTAAAATTTGTTTCAGCCGATGACAATTTTCCAAATCAACGAGACGGCGATTACGATGATTTGCAAGTCCGTTTTGAACATCTTGATGCTCCTTTTGAAGTAACACAAAGACCTTATGCTCTTGATAGAGGCGCCCTTGCCATGTTTCCTGACGGCATTTTTGATGCGAGCCAGGGGATTCAATACATGGGAGTGCGAATTAAAAACACCTGGTTTTTTGATTGGCAAAGTAATTTTCCAGCGACAGGGATGAAAATTGGTATTGCACCTGCGAGTCGTTCAGCATTGTCTGCTGCTGGTACTGTAGTGATTGATAGTTGGACACCACAGGAACAAGAAAGTTTGGGACAAATCATGGATGGTGGTTTTGTGAGAGTCCCCGATCTAAAAATCAATGAGGAAACAACAATTTACTTCAAGCTGGATGTCAGTAATGCCAATCCATCCAAACCTGCAATCGGTTTTGTGGCTCAACGTGATGCCTATGATTCACGCTATGATGAACCAACACGAATAGTTAATAAAAAAATTTTCATCAGTCGTTCCAGTTATGATTCTGCAACCAGGGAATTGATAACCGCGATTCCCGAAGGTACTTTGCACCTGAAACTTAACAAAATTGCCATTGATCGCAAAGGAGCTACAAAAGCAGCTCAGGAATTGAAGAAATGTCTTAAACAGCATGGAGGGGGCATAAAAGCGATGTCGAAATGGCTGCATAAGCTAAGCCGTGGTTTTTGGCAAAACAGTAAAGACAAGGAACGTTGGTGCAAGGAGCAAGGTAATGATGTGTTACGTAAGCTTTTAAAACAGCTTTTAGATGGAAAAGACATCGATATTTGTCATCTTAAGGCGATTTTGGATCAATGTTGTGAGCACCCGAACGGAGATTGTGAGTGTTGCCCTTGTAGTGATGGAGATGGCAGGCCGGGAGGTTGGGATGATGGAACTGGAGTTGATGGCTGGTGCCGAGTGAAACCTGTATTCTGGTTACCGCTGGATTTTGAATATAAGGTAGTCCCTAACCCGGCTTACATTGGTCAGTTTGGTCCTCTTGCTTTCGAAGATCCCTGGTGGAAAGTAGTCTTAATCATCTTGGCGATTATACTGGCTATCGCTTCAGTCATTTATGATTATGTTTATGCTTCAGAAGATAACCAATACATTATTGGGCAGGTTGTCCGTAATGGGGATGCTCCAACCAATCTGGTTGATGCGGCAGTAAGCAATCTCAATGGCTCACGAGGGGTTGATCTGGGACAACTGGATGCTCAGGGTAATGATATTAACAACGGCAGCCCAATCACCACATTAGACAGTATTATACAGCTTGATCGCACAGCAGCAGGGAGTTATTTTGGCACACTTGACCCTGTTTTGGGTAACGTCGTCTGGAAATCAGGAGCTACCAGTGCCACAACCAGAGGATTTATCAGTACTCTGGGAACGTCCGTCAGCATACCCTATGATGAGCATGATACGCTTTCAGGTACCGTTACTTACACTAACGAAGTGGTTATAAGCGAGCTTGCTGCGGTTCCACAAACACTCTCCGATCCTGGTGACTCGGGATCGCTATGGGTTGATCTGGCAACAGCGCGTCCAGTTGCCTTAAATTACGGCAGCCCAACAGACTCCAGTGATAATCGGGCTTTTGCTAATCCGATACGCTCTGTGATTGACGTGCTTAACTTACGGTTTTAATGACAAGGAAGTACGAAAATGAAAAGGGAATTTTTTCAAAAACTCGACAAGATTCTTGATATTGCTTCCGAACATAAGCAAATGTTGTTGCAATATCCTGATGTGGTCATGGTTGGTGTTGGGCCTGAGCGTCGCAAGGGAAAAATTACAGGGGAGCCTGCGATCATTGTTACGGTACGCAAAAAGCGCTCGTCTAATGAATTAAAGAAACGGGGAGAGAAGCCCTTACCTCAGACCATTAAGGGAATTCCTATTGATGTGATTGAGTTGGGCAAAGCCGTGGAAGCTCCCGAAATTATCGCGGTTCAGGAAAAAGCAAAAAAAACGATTAGCAAAATTCGGGGAAAATGGTTACAAACGCCTAACATTACAGCAATAGGCTATGGTTACAAAGAAAAAGGAGGTGAAATCGATTTTAATACCATTGCCATCCAATTTTTTGTCAAAAAGAAACTTCCCATGACTGATCTGCAAAACCAGCAAATAACTCCCATTCCTGAAAAAATTAATGGGGTGAGTACGGATGTCATTCAATTATCTCCCGTCCGCCCGGCTGCGGCTTCCGGTTCCAGAGGAGATCGCCATGATCCGCTTAAAGGAGGTATTGCGATTGGAGTAGGAAGCAAGCCATTTCATTACGGCACTTATGGCGCCACAGTATTTGATCGAACCACTGGTGAACGACTCTTTCTTAGCAATCAACATGTTCTTGATGCCTCTCCTGGAACGGATACTATACAGCCTTCACCAGTTTTATTGGACGATTCAGTGGAAGTAGGGTTTCAATTGGATGTTTGCTTACCTATCCATTTTATCAGACTGGATACCCCAAATACTACTGTTGGCACTGTGCTGGCTGGGGCTGCTGTAGCAGCAGCTGTTGCCGCTGCTTTAAGCGATGAGATTGATCCGACAAGGCGAGGCCAGGAAGCGACAATGCCTCCTGCAGGATCTAAAACCTTATTTGAAGCCCAAAAAGTTAAAATGGATTATCCTGAATTACCTATTCCAGGAACGCCGTTTAAAGTCAAGACAGCATGGGATTATGAGCGTTACACTGATGCGGGTATTAAAACATTCAGTGTCAGTGAAGAAAAAAAGAATCCTCATGTTTTGCGTGATAAATTATTAATTACGGACAAAAAACTTTATCACCCTGGAGATACTATTCGTATTTTTGGTTTAATCTTGCCGGAAGAATGTGCTCCTGCATCACAGTCCAGGGACGATCGCCAACCCATTACCCCTAGGGAATTAGACGATATAACCCATTATCCTAATGTGGCTTCAAGTATCAATCTTGACCTGGTAGCCACAATGGACTCTAACAACGCCTCCTCGCCAGCGCGTCGCGCGAATACAATGGCTGCTGTCATTAACCCCAAACGGTGCCGTTGTGATCGTTATCATCCTGTTGCCATTCTTACACCAACGACGGAGGACCGTGCTTTTCCAGTTGTTCTGCGTGAGCCAGTCTTTGCGCAAAAAAACCAGACTTTTCAGGATTTGCTAACCATAGTGAAACAACGAGATGATGAAAAGCTGCTGGAGAGGGTGTTTATTCTGGTTCGTTATGGTTGTATATATACCGGCACATTACGTGTGAACAATATTCCAGCTGGCCCATGGAAACATTTTTTCTATGTTCAAACAGTGAACACCGCAACAAGTGATATGAAGCCGCTGCTGGCAGCGCAAATTATTGGCGGTTTACCTGTTTCCCAAAATGCCAAAGCGGACTTGGATATAGCCTGTGGTCCACTAACCTGGGAAGATGGTGAGTTTGATATTGAGTTGATATAGAGTGTACTGCAGGGCTGATTCATTTTAGCTAATAGCCATGGAATAAGGTGAGTTGTATTGATAAGTAATGCCTTAAAATCAAATTATTTTCATCAGCTATAAAATAGTGGTATGCTTTTGCGGCCAAAATGGTACGAAGACTATTAAGTCACATTAGATACGTTTTATTTTGAAAGGAATACTCTATGTTTGGTTTTTTTAGTGATTACAAACAATACATCACTCTGAGAAATTTTGCTGTCGTTTATAACGGGCTTACAGGCTTGGCAGTATTGTATAGCTTATGGAGTAATCCTGAGGCTGATCCCTCCGAATACGTCATTGATATCTCGATTCACGCATTGACTGCTATTACTTTAATGTGTAAACAAGCCCCCGAATCTGTTAAAGCAGTTGCTATGGCATTAAATACATATAGGGGATTTGATGCTTTGTTTAAGGCTATCACCTCGCTTCCTTCAACAATTCCGGGTATCGCCAATGCTGTTGATGTCCTTAATCACCGTTTTAATTTCAAGGAGCTTGAAAAACTTGGCAATGAGGAAGAAGTGGAGCCCAGGTCAGCAGTTCAGCATACCATGTAAAGTCTGGATCGTCTTTTCCGGTAGAAGATGGATTTATCAGCCATTTTCTATCGGGTTCTCTTACGCCAATTTCATGCTAAATAGGGTGTGTTGACAATTGGCTCCCAACGCCTACGTGCCGCGACTTGTTCGCGGCATCCATGAGCTCTAATCAGCTGCAGATTTCTTCATAAAGATCGCGCCATTCTGGATTTAACTCTTCAATTAAATTTAACTTCCACTGTCTGCACCAATTTTTGAAACGTTTCTCACGACGAGCAGCTTCTATGTACGTTTCATGCACTTCATAATAGACCAAGATATGTACATTATACCGTGCTGAAAACCCTGGAATCACTTTATTTTTGTGCTCCCAGACCCGCTTAATTAAATCAGATGTTGAGCCAACATATAGGGTGCCATTGCGCTTACTTGCCATAATATAGGCATAAAATGATTTCATTTTTCTTCCTTGTTATCGAGTTTTGGACTCGGTTCGATAATATCATTCAAATTATGTGGGTTACATAGGAAGCCAAATATATGAGCATGCCATTGCTAGCGTTGAAGCATAATTCCGTTTTAACTTATCGTACCTTGTTGCAATAGCACGAAACTGTTTAAGTCTGGCAAATATATTTTCAACCAGGTGACGATATTTATATAAACCCCAATCAACTTCAGCTATTCGAAGGACTGATTTCAAATTGACCGTCTCTTGGATGCCGCGAACAAGTCGCGGCACGTAGGCGTTGGGAGCCAATTGTCAACACGCCCTAGTTTATTGGCCGTAATCCACCAGAAAATTTTTCACAGCTAACCAATCAATATAAGCTTTCTTTTTATCCGATGGGTTGCGTAAAAGATAGGCAGGGTGATAGCTTACGATGAAAGGAGTATTGTCATAGTAGTGAATACAATTACGCAGCTGCTTCAGAGGCAGTGGTTTATCAAGTAAAAATTGTCCGGCGAAACGCCCTAAGGCAAGGATTAAGTGTGGTTTAATGAGTTTAATTTGGCGGGTCAGGAATGAACTGCATTCAGAAATTTCCTCAAGCGCTGGATCACGATTATTAGGAGGCCGGCATTTCAAGACATTGGCAATGTAGACGTCATTCTCTGTCATTTCAATACTACGTATCATCTTGTTTAATAAAAAGCCAGCCTTCCCCACAAAAGGTTGCCCTTTCTGGTCCTCATAAAAACCAGGCGCTTCACCGATAATCATCAGTTTTGCTTTTGGGTTTCCACGAGAAAAAACAGTTTGGGTACGTGTTTTATGCAGAGAACAACGTACACAGGATGCCACCTCATCCGCTAAAGCTGCTAAATGCTTTTCACAAGAAGGAGTTGATTTACGCATCACCCAGACTTCAATTCCCATAGTCTGTAGATAGTAATTGTTCAATACATCTGACATAAAAAACTCATGATATTAATAAAATCCGGATTATAGATTAGACTTAAACTTTTAAACGCAGGACTTCTGAATAATTTCCACAACGAGAAATCAAACAGTGATGTCAAAGTTATTTAAAAGTCGTATAACTAATCTATTGTATCAGTCCTATTTTAAAGAAAGAAACTTAAAAAAACATCATAAACTCACTACCTAATAAAAAATAGAGGATTGGAGTTATGAAGAATATTGAACGGAGACTGGAAAGAATATGAAAGGCCAAAAGGATTTGAAACCAATAGATGTTAAGCAAGTGATTGCCTGGGCATTCTACGATTTTGCCAATTCTTCCTATTTTGTGGTGATATTTACATTTGTCTTTGCAACCTATTTTACAAGTCACATTGCCCCTAATCCTATCCTGGGAACGGAATTGTGGGGTTATACGATTTCGCTTTCTGCTTTGCTCATTGCCCTGGTGAGTCCTATCGTTGGGGCAATAGCTGATTTTAGTGGGCATCATAAATCCTGGCTATTCTTTTTTACTTATTTGGGGGTTATTTCAACAGCTTGTTTGTGGTTTGCCTATCCTGACAGTCATTCCATTCCTTTGGTTTTAACTTGTATTTTGATTAGCAATTTTGCCTTGGAAGTGGGAACCGTATTTTATAATTCTTTTTTGGCCAATTTGGCTCCATCAAACTATCTTGGCCGGATTTCTGGCTGGGCCTGGGGGTGTGGTTATCTGGGAGGATTGTTGTGCCTGATTATATCCTTATTTGTTTTTGTGAAAGGGGATTTTGGTGGATTGTGGTTTGGGGCAGAGAATTTTGCCAATATTCGTGCCGTCACTGTATTTGTGGCTTTATGGATTAGTTTGTTTAGCTTGCCTTTGTTTTTTATAGTGCAACAAAAAACAGGGGAGTATTTGGCAGTGGGTGCTGCGATTAGGAAAGGTCTGCAAGAATTGTGGTTAACAATAAAAAGTCTGCCTAAACAACGTAATCTTTTCTTATTTTTAATAGCCAGAATTTTTTATATTGATGGGTTGAACTCTATATTGGCACTAGGCGGTATTTATGCGGCTGGCAACTTTCACTTAAGTGTCAGCGATATTATGATGTTTGGGATTATTTTAAATATTACTGCAGGCCTTGGCGCAGGATTATTCGCCTGGTTTGATGATTGGATTGGATCTAAAAAAACTATTCTGATTGCTTTAGGGTGCCTGATACTCACTTTTTGTTTTCTGTTAATTATCCACTCAAGTACGTTATTTTGGGTTTTTGCGCCGGTGTTTGGTATTTTTGTTGGTCCTGTCCAGGCTGCCAGCCGTACTTTTTTGGCACGTTTGGCAAAACCCGAAGAGATGACGCGAATGTATGGTTTTTACTCTTTTTCTGGTAAAGCAACCAGTTTTTTAGGGCCTTTCCTGGTTAGTACAATCACTGCTTTAGCTGACAGTCAGCGTTTGGGGATGGCTGTTCTTATTCCTTTTTTTATCATCGGAGGCGGACTATTATTATTGGTTCATGAAAATGAATAAGAAAAATTCCGGTAAGGCTGATTTTCCCTGTTTTGAAGTTCAGTATGAGTTTGAAAGACAGGGGGAAAAGTTATCTTCTTTGTTTTTACAAGTTATTTCTTATGATAAACTTTGTTCTAATATGAAAATTATTATATCTCTATTATTTGCTTTCATTAGCGCCTGCGGGCATGCGTTTTCTTGCCATGATCCACAAACCATCATTCAAAAACCCATCCAGTTTGATAAAAAACGGATTGCCTTAACCCGGGAATATCAGCTTACTCATTATGGCATTGATTCCAAGTCGATAGAAATTGAGCCTCAAATGATTGTATTGCATTGGACTTGCATACCAAGCCTCGATACGACTTTCCGCATATTTGATCCCCCCGCTTTACCCAGCAGTTCGCCAAGACGAAATGAATTGCCCGGGGATTTAAATGTTTCAAGCCATTTTTTAGTCGACAGGGATGGAACTATTTATCAACTGATGCCAGAAACATGGATGGCAAGGCATGTGATTGGCTTGAATCATTACGCGATTGGTATTGAGAATATTGGCGGTGTTGATAGTAAAGACGATTTGACTGAGGAGCAAGCCAAGGCAAATGCCTTTCTTGTGTGCTATCTCAAGGAAAAATACCCGCAAATAAAACATGTTATCGGCCATAATGAATATTTGCAGTATAAAGGAACGGCTTTATGGTTAGAGAAGGATCCAAATTATCAAACCGATAAAACGGATCCTGGGCCAACTTTCGTTAAAAAAGTAAAACAATTAATTGCTGCGTCATAAATAAGGGCATAGATTTCTATGCGAGTCATGTATGTTGGAGCTTATATTCAGCCTTTAATTTTTACTTTTGGATTGCCCTATTGTTTTTAAATAAAAATCGGGTTTTGGGTAGTGTTGGTATTCAAACGTTGTAAACATTCCTGCGTTTAAATGATACAAATTATGGCAGTGGTTAGCCCAGATGCCAGGATTTAGCGCATCAAACTGTACTTTCACTGTCGAATGTGGTTGGACTAACAGGGTATCGCGCATGGCTCCATCCAATGGCTGACCATCAATTTCAGTTACTTGAAAGACATGACCATGGAAATGCATGGGGTGAGACATAGAGGATTTATTTTCATAGATCATTTCAACACGATCGCCGAAATGGATTACTTTTGGCGTGACATCTGGCCAGCTTTGCTTGTTCATGGTCCAAATATAACCATTCATCTTGCCATCAAGCACATAGTGCAAACGAGCATTTATTTTTTTATTGGTTAAAGCATTTTTTCCTTTTAGTTTTTTTTCTAACTCATAGTAGTTGACACGTCCCGTTTTATTCGTGGTATTGGGAGATAGTATCGGGGTAGGTGTGTTATCTGTTTTTAGAATTAGACCGGTTTGTTTGTTTGTTCCTTCTGCCATGGCTTTAACAGGGAATGCCCCGCCTGCAGTAGGAATCTCAACAAGCAAATCCATACGATTACCAACGCCAATAGGGAAAGAACTATCTACAATCGACTCAATGTTTTCACCATCAACAGCAATCAAAGTGGCTGATAGTTTCCCGGTATCAATTTTAAAATTGGTGGAGGAAGACGCATTGATGATTCGTAACCTTACTTTTTTAGAGGGTTGAACTGAAATTACATCAGGTGCTGCCAATGTTTTTTTGTTGGCGAGAAACGCATCATAGGTCACGTCATTCAAATCGTTACCAGCATCCATTTTCTTCATGTCCATTTTAGCGGTTCTTAACTGGTCAAATATTAACTGGGGATCCTTGTAAGTAAAGTCCTCTAAAAACAGGATGACTTCTTGTAAGTCTTTATACGGATCATCATTATCAGAAATAATCAAAGGGGCAGAAAGTTGCTTTTGCTCTTGAAATTTTTGATGAGAGTGCATCCAATAGGTTCCGGCTTGCAATAACCGGTAGTTAAATAATTTATTTCGCCCTGGTTGAATCAGGATTTGACTCATATATGGACCCCGCCCGGTTTTGCAACAGATAAATTCAGAT
>NZ_JFIM01000044.1 GCF_000586315.1 Legionella pneumophila subsp. fraseri
ATGCCTAACGGAATTAGTGATCAAGTCCTCCGGAATACGCAATGATCAAGATAGGCTAAATGGAAAACATCATGATCTTTTAGAGAAGGACTTTGATTATACCTTAAGCGGGTGTCGGCTTTTAGGGCGAGATTTTAAGGAACTATCTCTAGAAACTAAGATTCGTCTTAAGGAGTTATTTGATGATCCCATCTTAATGGATAATCTGGCTATTTCTATAACTCACTCTCAACTTGAATACGTTCATGCGCTCTCGATGCTTGAAATGATCAAGAAAGGATTTAATGATTAACATAAATTATTCAGATCCTTGTACTCATCATGTTAAGAAAACAGAGATTTTTTAACATAAGTACATGTTCGTGTTAAAAAAAGTGGATTTTATTCTTGAGAATCATGCACGCAAGATTATTGGTATTGAAGTTAAAGCAAGTCAAACTATTCTTAATCAAGATTTCCGTAGTTTGAGAAAACTGGCTAGTTTAGCTGATAAAAACTGGGTTAGCGGGATAGTTCTATATAGTGGAGATAAATGCTTGTCGTTTGGAGATAATCTCTGGGCAGTTCCTTTCACATTTCTTGATTAAATAATTATTCTTTTTTCTCAAAAAAATAAAATGAGACGTCAAAATTTGATTTTTTTTCATTAAAGGGATCTGCAACAATAAAATACTGATAGGCATTAGATGCAGTACCCGTGTTGGATAATGGGGATTCTATACATATATACGTTTGCTTTTTTGAATCCACTATCTTCCACCAACCTGCAACCTGAGCAATAGCGGTTGTTGGCTTGATAGCTGGGTTAGTGGAATAATTATTAGCTGATTCCACTTTAATCTTATGATCTGCAATGATTAAGTAGGGTTTATCATCACATGTTGCTGATCCATAAAGTTTACCACCAATTTCCGTATCGAACTGATTTTTGCAATTAGGCTCTGAATCTTTATTATAGCCAATACCTTCAATTTCAGTCATAAGGACAGATTTATTTGCTGGATTATTGTTTTTACATGATTGAATAACTTCAACAGGCGGCATCGCATGTGATACTCCGTATATCGATAAACAAACTAGATACATGCTTATTTTTTTTATATACATTGCTTCGCCCCGGTAGCTAAAAATTCTTTACTTAATTTCCAAAAAATTGTCTTATTATGTCCCGCAGTAGATACATAGGTATGGCTAAAATACTTACCATTCCTCCCTTTTTTATGGAATGGTTTAGGCTCAGTAACATCAAGTACATTGTGTTTTGGGTTTGAAAATTTAAATCCGTATTTATATCTATAAGCAGATGCTCCATTTGTTTTTACATCTACCCCATCCCAAAAACATCCACCATTTGAATAGTCTTCCCCATTCGACAAAGCGTTCCTGGCAGCTTTATAGGCTAATTCTACTCCATTGCTGTTAATATTACACATCAAATTATAGTACCGTTCATTTTTTGTCTTAAGGGCTGTTGCATAAGCAAAGTTAGGATCTTTTGAAATGAGTTCACTGACCGATTTATATCCATAAGCTTTCATTCTTCGCAAAGTAGCACTCGCAATTCCTGCCATTTCTTCATAATCATTGCTCCAATGTGATTCGCCATAAGCAACAGCCGCTAACAATTGTTCTTCAGAAACACTATCAGGATCAGGAATACAAGGTCTATTTTCGCGAGTACAAATCAATTTATCTGTTTCAAATGTCCAACTTTGATCTGGGCACGTAGGAAAATCATCGCAAAAATTATGAGGTTTATTGAAATAGCTAATTGACCCATTTGCACAGAACCATGTATCTGCACCGATTATCATATTATATGAGGGTAACGTGTAGCAGGCAGGATTTACATTTTTTGAAGGAACAATACCCCAAAAAAATTTATCCCCCATTTTTTTGCAGGCTTCTTCATAATCATGCCCCCAAGAAATACCCCCATCTTTAGGGTTATTAATCAAGTAAATGGCTTCAACAGGATAATTAAAAACCATAACTGGCTTAGTTGATTCAGCAAATAGCACGCCACAGATAATTAAAAATATCAAAACTTTTTCTGTAATTCTCAACCAATTTACCAACATTAAGTGCCATTAACACCAAAGTGCATTTTATTTTAACATAATATTTTCCAATTTCCCGTGGGTATCACAGATTAATAGGATTTTATGCACCTTTAGGAACCGTTGTTTGAATTTTAGTAAAGGTAGTCATGTTAAGATTTTTGAGTTTTCTTAACATGAGACATTTATCTGAAACCATATAGCTTTAAAATTAATCAATAAAAGTAGCTGGTGTAACATGAAATCGTGCTGCTAATTTCTTGATATGAGAAAGATTAAGTTGGCGTTTTCCATTTAGTATTTCAGAAACAACACCCTGGCTACCAATTTCATTTTTAAGATCACCTTGATCCAAGCCATGTTGTTCCATGAGAAATTTTAACGCATCAATACCGCTTCCTTTTTGGAGTTGCTCATCATGATTTTCATCATAATGAGTTATCATATGGCTGATTACATCAACTAACCCCATTAACTCATGAGATTCATTGTCACCAACGATATCCAACAATTGATCGAGCATGCTGGCAAGCTTCTCATATTCATCGTCATTTTGAGGATCATGAATAACGGGAGAGATATGTTTCCAATGCTGGATTGTCTCTTCTAAATAATGATTGTGTGCTAACGCAGTCATATTCGCTCCTTCCACTTATTTTTATCATATTCTTGATGGGTCAAGATATGACGTATATACAATTTTTTTCGATTAAAATGGATGCTTGTTATTAAACGGAGTTTATTACCCCCTATATCAAAAACATACAAATCACCCACTTTATCAATGCTGTTAAAAGCAGCTTTTAACTCAGCAAAATTTTTAAAGTCATTCTCTTCGATAACTTTCAACCACCCTGCAAGAGCAGATGCACATTGAGGAAACAATACCTTTGCCTCTGTAATTCTTCTTCTAGTTATTATATGCATAGCAAATAAATATCCTTGTTAAATCAAATTATATCTCATTTTGAGATATTTGCAAAATAATCATTACTCATTCTGGCTAAACATCATGTGTTGATGAATGAAATTAGCTACTTGTTGCATGGGTTTCCTCAACCGCTCCACATCTTTCATAATATATCCTGCTGTAACATCATTATTCATTTTATGATTAAGCAAACGCTTCAAAGCATAAGCAGGCAAATCAAGACTATCAGCTATGGTCGCAAAAGTTCTTCTCAAGTCATGTAAAGTAAATGGAACACCAGATAACTCCACTACCCTATTCACCGCCTTTTTAGGTTCATAGATATAACCGGTTTTACTTTCCGCTGGGAATACAAACTCACTGGTTTTATTCCGACTTCTGCGTTCCATTAGCTCATAGACAAAATCAGACATAGGTAATGTGTGTATTTCATGGTTTTTGGTGTCTTGAAGGGTGATTGTTTTGGATTTGAAATCAATATCCTTCCATCGCAAAGAGGCTGCTTCCATTTTTCGCATACCGGTGAATAAGAGCAATAAAAAATAATCATGCCACAGTAAGGCATTGCGGTAGTTGTCTGTCTCCACCAATACAATGACTGCTTTGTACCAGTCAGCTAATTGATGGGGTTTGATGACTGTTTGTTTTCGATCTACTCGATACCATGCCCGGGTATGCGATAGGTATTTGACTGGGTTAATAGTAATGATGGGATGGCCATTGCCGTCTTGATATTCATACATGGCATAATTAAAAATAGCCCTTAATACCCTCATAGCATTGTTAGCCCGTGCTTTACTATTTGCCTGGCCATGCTTGGTGTGTCGTTTAGCAATCATCTCTCGGGTAATATTCACTAATGGTTTATCAAGCCAGTCAGGTACAACTTCATGCAATACACATTGATAATCATTTAAAGTACGTGGCTTTAAATCTTTTCGTGCTTTTAGATAATCATTCAGAACTTGCTGTAAGGTCATGGCATGAACTTTCTTAGTTTTCTTCTCTGCGATAGGATCATCACCCCTAGCCACACTTCCCAAAAGACTCTTGGCTTGCTTTCTTGCTTCTTCAACCGTCAAATTGCCGTATTTGCCTAAGGTCACTCTTTTAACCTTACCGTTGATTCTGGTTTCAACAATGAAGCTTTTGACGCCACCTGAGGTAATTCTTAAAGCAAAGCCTTTTAAATCATTATCACGATAAAACGTTTGGGTTTTACCGGGGATATGTTCGAGTTTATCAACGATGGTTTTGGTTAATTTGATTCCATTTTCGGTTGCTGCCATTTTTACCCCTAAAATTCCATGTAGACGCCATGTAGACAGTTTATTTAAAACCAAATATTTGTCAATAAAATTAAAAATGGCTAAATATCGTTGATTTTAAAGGATTTTTAAAAGAAATTAAAAATTGGTAAAAGTAGATAAAACCCCTATTTTACAGACTCATAATCCGTTGGTCCCAGGTTCAAGTCCTAGTGGGCCCACCAATTTATATATAAAATCAATGAGTTACGATCTAACTCCTATTTTAGTTCAAAAATATTTGCGTGACCTTGCGTGACTTAAATCACATAATTCCAAACCAATACAAATTTAACTTATTGTTTTATAAGGGATTATACTTAAGAACCAACGGATTATTGGTCCTCTGCTTCAGATTGGCTATTAAGAAACCATTCATAGCCATCCAAGTGCACGTTTCCGCATCGTATAGAAACTCCTCAAAATGGCAGTTATGAAGCATTTCTCACGTAAAGGAAGTTTTCATTAATAGGTTTCTTTTATCTTACTTACCAGGTGTCTTGTCAGGGCTTTTACCTAAATAGAAACCTGGAGGCACAGGACTATAAATACCATCCCATTACGTTACAACTGACGATAAATCAAGTGTTGAAGAGTCATCGGCTGCAACCACAAATCCAAATCAACGCTATCGTATGTCATGGGCCGAGCGGTTAAAACGAGTATTTAATATTGATATTACAATCTGTCAGCATTGTCAGGGTAATGTTCGAATTATTGCTTGTATCAAAGATAAAAATATCATTGACAAAATTTTGTCTCATATAAATAAAAAGCCTAGGAATCAAGAAGAGCTCCTAAAGACTTTGCCTGTTAGGGGGCCTCCTGAGCTCGTTTCATTGATAACTTCAAATAGAACCGGCTAATTATATTTAATACTGTCTTACTACAGTAGGAATACACTCATCTTGAAAATCAAGAATGGCCAAAAAAATGACACAGACTCCCTGTCTCAAGTTTAGATTTTATAAATAACAACCTTGATTTTATTCTGCTGCTACAAAAAACCATAAAAATTGCCCTGCAAATTTAGAGTATCATTTTGTCTTGTGTTAAAAGATTGCGTTAAAAGATCTGGTTTATTTCCCTTATGTGCTTCTTCAGGGGCAACATCAACAAAAAACATAATGGACAGGCTCATAAATAATCAGCACAAATTATACATGATGCCCGGTTTTAACTCAATCGGAACTGTAGGTTGGGTCATTGACCCAACCTACAAGAAAATCCCACAGAATCATCAGCTGAATTTTTAATATCATGAACCGGAGATACCGATACAGAGCAAAGATCCCGCATGATATTCATCATAGAAAACTCCCTCGAAACTTCCTCCATTCCCTCAAACATCTCATCTAAAAATTTTAATCCTTCATCCATCTTATTACATCCCTGCTCACGTTTAACCAAAAGGCCAATCATCCACGAGCTTAGTATCTGAAGCGCCAAATTACGCTTAATTTCAGAAGACTCAGGGGTCCTCATAATTCCAATAAAGAATTTTAACAGTCCTTTTTCGTTATCAGTTAATTCTGCATCTTTCTGAGTTTGCCCTATTACCTGTTGAGGAAACTTCGTCCATTGTTCCATAATGGGTTTAATTGCCCTATCCAATACTCGAGGGATAACACTCATTAACTGTTGTGAGGTCAGTCGATGAGAGAACGCATAGAGTACTTTTGATGCATCATGCTGAATGGATTTATCCCCAGAACCTAAGTCATTTAATAGAGGCAATATAAAAGGCTCAAATTGCTCTGGACTTAAATAGGGAGTTAAAATATGAAGTGCCTCTATACGGGCAGGACGATACAAATCCTGGATATCCATCAAATCATTATAGAGTGACTGAGCAACAGTGTTCAATTGTTCGTGATTTAAACGAGGCAATAAAAAACCAAATGCCTTGAGTGATGCTTCTCGGACGTAATAATGCCGATTAAATCCATTTAATATGGGTGCAATAAAAGGATTTAAGAGTTCTGATGATATAGGTTCCTTTATAGCCGCAAACGCTTCTAAAGCATAACATTTAATCTCATCAGATTCATGAGCTATATTGGTTAATACGGATGGTAGGAAAGTTTTAGTTTGCGCTGAGTTCAAATAAGGCATTATCTCAATGAGTATCTTTAATCCATTATCTACATCTCGACTGTGCCGGCCTAACCTGTCAAGTACAGGTTGCACAAAAACATCAGGTTGCTGATGGCAATGTTCTCTTAAGTAAGGAGCTAAAATTACAAATAAATTACGTGCCATGTCACGTTCATTAAAATTGACATGGATTAAATTCTGAAGAATATAAGGTATAAATACTTCAACCTGCTTGGCTCCAAAATAAGGTATTAATATTCTTAATATGGCCAACATAGAAAAATGTATGTGTATATCATCACTAGCTAAACCAGTAAGTATTGGCTTTATTAAAGGATTTAGCTTCTCGGGGCTGACATGTGGTCCAATTTGCTTGAGTAATAAGGCGACATGTCCCCCTCCTATACCGTCAGTATAGGTAAGTTTATCTTTTAGAGATATTAGCAATAAACCAAGGTTTTCAACGCCTAAATAAGGAACTATATTGGGGTAACTTATTAACTGGTGGGCGCTTACTTTAAAATCAGAAGCCAAATACCCTGCCAAAGGCGCCATAAATTCTTTTAATTGATCAGGATTCAAATAGTATGCCAAATCAATCAATAGTGCTATGATACGAATAGGGATATTTCCAGATGCATCTCCATGACTGCTTAATACTCTTTGCATTAAATCTGCACGTTGCTTGGAAGACAAATAAGGCACTATAGCCTTAAGAATTTCTCTGCTTAAATTGCAGATCAGCAGATTTCTATGAGTCAAACGCTTTACTGTCGGCTCGATAAATATACTTAACTGCTCATAATTTAATTGGGCAGCAACACTCATTAATATTGTGCTAGCTGACTCGAAAATAAAAATATCATCTTCCATGATACCATTTAATATTACAGGTATACATTCACTGAGCTGCTTAGAAGTTAAATAAGGTACCAAACATAGAAATGTTTTCACCGCTGTCATACGAATGCGAAAATCTTTATGGGCTAAACTATCCAGCATAGGCTGCCAAAAATTAGCAAACTGTGCAACGCTGAAATGAGGTGCCAAAATCTTGATTAGAGATAATGCAGTAAAACGTAAATCCTCCTTAGAACTAATCATATGCTCCAATAAAGGTGTGATAAAAAGATTAAGTTGTGTGGAATTCAAATACGGAGCAATTCCGTAAAGCATTTCTGGCGCCCGAGGGGTAAAATGTTCCCCCTCATATTTTGGCGTCATTATAGTTTTAATGAGTTCATCGCGCTGCTCGATCGTCAATACCCACGCAAACTTTTTTAACGTTCTTATATTTTCCTGTGTTTCAATTTTTGGCAATAATGCATGCAATTTGACTCTATGATTTGCCTGCTCTCGCTGTGACGGACTTAGCAACCAATCAAGCCCTGCCAGTTTTATAGCATAAGGAGCATTAATCAGCCTTAAAAAAACATTCTTCCTGTCTGGCCTACATGCACTAGGAAAACGTCGACCGAATTTTAATAATTTATGCTGAAACTCTTCCGCCTCTCCTCCCTCCAGGCTCCATAATGCATTTAAAGCCGCACGGTGGGCTTTTAAAGGCTTTTTAGCCGCACTAATGAATAGCATAAGTTTTGCAGGAGGTAATTTTCTAAAAATTTCGAATAAAACATCTTCAGGCGTGTCAGCATCAAATAGCATAATTTAATAAATTTGAAACATTTGTTACAAATCATAACATATAGCTCATTTTGATTTCAATTCATAGAGCAGGGCATATTAGACCTGGGTAGATTGGGTCATTGACCCAACAAATCAATTCCCCAAAGCACTGGAGGGTGTCAGATTATTCGTTGACGAAACACTACAAAGATCCATGATAACCTTAAAAGTCGAAAGCTGTTTGGTATCTTTCAAGTCCTTAAACTAACTGCGTAAAAACACATACCCCTCATCAATCTTCCTGCATCCGTCAAGGCTTTTCTCCAACAAGCCAACCATCCATGAGCTTAACGCCTGCAGCGCAAAATTTCGCTTCGACTCGCAGAGCTTAGGATTATTAATAATCTTGATAAAAGTCGTTCAGGGTCATAAAAGTCGTTCAGGGTCAGATCTTGCCCTTTGCCTCTTGTATATAATGTTGTTTTATAATTCTGCTAATTCTTGAGTAATGAAGCCCAAAATATTTTCCAATTTCTTTCATAGAATACAATCCACTTTTATATGAACTATATATTGCCTCATCTCGATTGCCTGACATTCGTTCATATTCTTCAATTGTAAAGCCTTTAACTAAATCAGGCACATGAGCCCTGGAAATATCTGTTAAATCAACTGTAGAGTCAACATAGCTCACTACTCTGGAAATAAACTCATCCGAACCAAGATATATTTGATGCTTTAAATCAATCCACGGACTTTTCTTACTTAAGCCAGCATCAACGAATTGTCCATAGTTTATTAGTGCCTCTGATTTTATAGAACCAAATGATGACAAAAGCCAGTCAACTGTAAGCCATGAAGGAATTGGTACTCTACCACTCGTTGCCAAATAACTACTCCAAGACCACTCATCTGCCTTTTCAACCATCCCTGCCCTAACAGGATTTAATACGATGTAACGCGACAATTCCAATAGATAGCTGTCTTTCTCAACCAATATAGATTTATAACGACCTTGCAGGACGTGCCCAATCCGCTTGTGTGATTTATTAAATTTCTGAGTGTACACCCCGTTTAGATAGCGCATTCCTTTTGATAGATTACCAAGCGGTGTTTCAATAAGTAAATGGTAATGATTTGTCATCAGACAATACGAATGGCATAGCCACTGGTATTTTAAACAAGCATCACCCAAAACAGATAAAAAGTTCTCTCTGTCTTCATCTGATAAATAGATCGCTTCTTTTCTATTCCCTCGACTGGTAATATGATAGAGCCCACCAGCAAACTCAATGCGCAAAGGTCTTACCATCGCTAATCCTGGACTTACTTAATTCCTTTTGAAAGAAAATTAATACATCGGGAAATAATTATCAAGAATTAATCCCAAACGTGCTGTCATTTATGGATAAAGACAAAGGGCAAGATCTGACCCTGTACGGTCTTAATGTAGAGGGATGCCTTAATAATTTTTTCGATATCGCTCTTATCGATAAACCCATATCGAGATAGGTATATAGTCGTTGTCGATCATTCTTCGTTAAATGAGTATAATCCCTCATGTGACAGACTCCTTTGCTTTGGTATTCTCGTACTCAACAACTTGAATATACAGCATTTTTGTCTGTCGCACTTCTAGTTAGAATTTGCCGAAAGTTCAAAAAAGTCATGTAGACACAATGTAGACAAAAAAATAAGTAGACATTACTATTTGTTAATCTCAAACCCAAATCAATAAAAGTACTTTCTTATGTTAATTTTCAACTGTACTAAAGCAGCCTCAGATTTTTTCACAACTATTCGTAAAGGTAACAAACTATCTCTAATGTCACCAACGCCACAGAGAGAGCTTGCTGAAGAACCTGTCTTGCATAACCACCAACAGTGGCACTGGATGGTTCATGTTAAAAAATTTGGTCACAGAAATGTCTTACTAGCAATGGATACCGATTCACGTTTCTGTATGATTTTTTGGGGATCAAAAAAGGGAAACATTCAACATTTCCTTGAACAATTTCATGACCGATTTAGTCTTCATATTATCGCTGTTATTAATATGGGAGGACAAGATGAAACATTATTAAATGCAAGCATGGAATCATTCTTAGAAAATCACCATGAATATGCATTTGTTCCTCGAGGCGATCGCTCAGTACAAGCGCATATCAATGATGCTCTGATGAATCTCCAATATGAACAGTATCGTTGGGAAGATGACATCCCAACTGAAGAAGAATTATTTATTAGCGATTTAAGACACAACGACACCCCGAGAAAACGTAAACAAGATAAAGACTACATATTTCCAACTGAAATATTATTTAGTACTTGGCTATCTCGCTATGCTAATTTAGATGAACAAACGATTAAGTATACTATTAGCAAATATCGACAAACCAATAGCCAATTATGGAGATTTCCATTTGATATTGATGTTGGAGATCTAAATTTTAACGAAATTGAAGCAGTAATTGCTGAAGCACTCTCTGATAATGTCTTATCATTTGAAGATTATTTTAAACAAAAAAACTGCAAATAAGTTTTATTTAACTTAAGCGTTCCTCCCTACTAAAAGCGCTACGAGAATCATTAATTAATCCCTATTTTCGGCTAAAGAAGTGTTCATCGATACCAAGCACAACGGGACAAGGGGTATTCATGAGCTCCCTTGCTTGTTCCTGATAATGGCGATGATACCAACGCTCAATAGTCGCTTTTCCCTTGTTAAATCGGTTTGCAAGCTCTTTTTGAGAAATACCATGAGTATGTTCATGAAACACGGCAGCCTGTAAACGCCAGGTAGACCTCTGATGTTTATTAATACCAGGGAACTGTTGATTACCGTACCGATTACACGTATTACAGTAAAGCTTATACGCCCGAACTGCTTTGCTGGTGCAATGGGCACACCTGGGCAAACGATTGTAGGTAAGGTCTAATATAAGTGGCTGATATCCACTCACTTTTACTATAGAAAATCCAGGTAAATTTAGGATAAGATTATATTTCGGCACTTTAATTTCCTTTTGATCGCTAAATCAAGGACTTAGTCTAGACTAATTTAATTAAAGTGCCCCTTTTGCTGGGGTAGAGCCCCAAAATTATTAATAAATGACTTCAAACACTTCTAAGCTAGTAATTATTTATCAGGGACTTAAAATAATTTTTACAATCTTCCGGTAAAGTATTTAGTTCAAGGTCACTTGCAATAGTCTCTCCATGATTACTTCTCATGCTAATAAAATATTTCTTTTCTGCTTCAGTTGAGTTAAATGGAATTTTATCCAAATCTTTTATGACCTTTTTCTCTTGATTCTTAACACAGGTACTAACACACTGATTACTAATATTGCTAAGTCGAGAATGCTTTTTATTAAATTTTAAATACTTATCCATCTTTAAACATATCGATTGATATTCCCCATTCTCATAAAGAAATATAAATTCTTCTTCCAGTTTAAAATCCTTTTCAGATAAAATTTTTTTCGACTTATCACAAAGCGTATCTAAATCAGCTTTAAAAGAACTGCTCATCTTTTTGTGTATTAAGGATAGGCTCTCAATATACCTTCTTATACAATAGGATAAATGAAATTTAACATCATATTCTGGCAAAACACTTTTTCTAAATTTTTTATTAGCTCTTAGTGCCTTGGTATCGATAAGGGGATTTGTATAGTACTTAAGATTTTCATTCTCTACCCATTCTCCTCCTAAAATCAATGAAGATAAGGGATCATTATTATGCTGAGCATAATTTCTTAATGAGTCAATAAACCGATAACTAAAGTTTGTGTCATACTGCAATGAGCATTCAATTTTAAATAAATCTGCTTCACCCATGAGTTTTTTCAAAATAGATGGACTCTTATCAATATAAGCTTTAGTAGTAGATAATAGATTTAGAAGCTTTATAGTAACGTCAGTTATATGGCTGTCAAATTCATCTATTGATTGAGGGCCATTAACCAATTGACCAATAGACTTTTGAGCTATTGTGTTTTCATAATCTAAGTAGTTTTGAATCAGATACTCAAAATTTCTTTCAAATGACAGTGCTAGGCGAAGTTTTTCGCTAGTTTCCTTTAATATAGCCGCTTCTTCTTCAGAAATGGTTATTAGATTTTGATTATATTTTTTCCTAATCCGAAACATTTTTATACCTCTTCCATGTATTATTTTTCCAATTATAGTTTAATTATATTTTCAGCGGGCGTAGTACGTTTGCTTGCAAACAGGGATGCCAACCTAAAATTTATAAACAAAATAAGATTTTATTTGCATACCTAATAAAAACACACGGGACAAAAGGGACAAGTGGTTCATCCGCACTAGGACTGGGCTATCGCGGTCACCACCACAAATTACCTAGGTGGAGCATAAAGGGGTCAGATCTTGCCTTTTGCTTCTTAAAATAAAAAAGCAAAAGGCAAGATCTGACCCTGAACGATCCCTCAATTATTCAACCTCTTTCATTATTTATTTCATGATTTACACGGCCGCTTTAGGGTCTCAATCGACATTCCCGATCGGTAACATTTTTATTTAATATCTAAAAAAACATGATATTATTACCGATCGGGAACATTTTGTGGAATTTTCTTCAAATAAGGTATAAAATTACCGTACGGGAACATTAGAAGAAAAATGATGATTCAATCTCCAGAAAATATAGGACGTTATATTCGCAAAGTTCGTAAAGAACTTAATGTTACCCAAAAAGATTTGGCTTTAACTGCTGGAACTGGATTGCGTTTTATTATCGATTTGGAAAATGGAAAGCCCACTTGCCAAATTGGAAAAATGCTGCAAGTACTACAAGTACTTGGGATTCAACTCAACTTATCTCATACTGATTTCGAAAATGAAAAATCATAAACTTGATATCTATCTTAACCAAACACTAGCAGGCCAATTACGTATCGATACGCATGGCGAGATGTCTTTTGTGTATGATGAAGGCTACCTGGAAAACAATAAAAATCTCCCGTTGTCACACTCCCTTCCCCTTCAACAAGCCCCTTACTCAACGAAGCAATGCCGTCCGTTTTTTAGCGGACTATTGCCTGAAGCCCATATGCGTACTGCTATTGCCCGTCAATTGGGTATCAGTGAAAAAAATGATTTTGCCTTATTAGCAGCTATTGGTGGTGAGTGTGCCGGAGCTGTGATGATATTACCTCAAGATACATCCATAACTCAGCTAAAGCCAGACTATAAAATTATCAAAAAACAGGATGTATTAGAAATCCTGCAAACCATGCATCAAAGACCCATGATAGTCGGTGAGGATGGAATTCGTTTATCCCTTGCTGGAGCTCAGGATAAACTTCCAGTTGCCATTATTGAAGGAAATCTCGCAATACCAATGAACGGTGCACCGAGTACTCATATTTTAAAACCAATTAATCGAGACTTTCCCTCCTTAATTGAAAATGAATCTTTCTGCCTTAATCTGGCACAAAAAATTGGATTAAATGCTGTGGACGCATCAATCCATTATGCTGATGGTACCCCTTATCTGTTGGTTAAACGTTATGATCGGGTTGAGACAAAGCAAGGAATCCAACGTCTTCATCAAGAAGATTTTTGTCAGGCAATGGGCATTAGCCCTGAAATGAAATATCAGCGAGAAGGCGGCCCCCAAATTAGTGAGTGCTTTGGTTTGATAAGAGAGATATCAAGCCTCCCTGTCCTTGACATAAAAGAATTATTACAAGGGATTCTGTTTAATGTCATTATTGGCAACAATGATGCACATAGCAAAAACTTCTCTTTGCTCTATCATGGTTCAAAAGTTCGTTTAGCACCTTTCTACGATCTGATTTCAACCGTATATTATCCTAATCTTGCCAGTAAAATGGCGATGAAAGTTGGAAGTAAATATGATTTTGATGGCCTATTTCCACGCCACTTTATACAAATGGCAGAGGAGGCTCGTTTATCGGGTGCCTTAGTGCGTAAAGAAGTCTTGAATCTAATTAGCAAAATTCAAAAGAACATAACCGCCAGCCCCTTTACCAGCATCATTTTGCAACGTGCTGACAAATTATTTCAAAAGTTCCAGAAGGCTTCAACAGGATAATGTTTGTAATAATAGTTAGCTACGTCAAATATAATCAACTTAACTCCGCTGTTTCCATCATATGCTCAAGTATAAAATTAGCAACCTGTTGCATCGGCTTACGCAACCGCTCAACATCTTTCATGATATATCCCGCTGTAACATCATTATTCATTTTATGGTTGACTAATCGCTTCAAGGCATCAGCAGGTAAATCAAGGCTATCTGCGATAGTCACAAAAGTTCTACGAAAATCATGCTTGGTAAATGGAACGCCATATAACTCCACTACCCTATTCACCGCCTTTTGAGGTTCATAAATATAACCGGTTCTACTTTCATCTGGGAATACAAATTCACTGGTTTTATTTCGGCCTCTGCGTTCCATTAACACACAAACAAAATCCGACATAGGCAAAATGTATTTCTTGATTTTTGGGTCTATTCGCACCTAATTTGAAATCATTTTGTTTAAATCAGATTGCAATATAAAATCTTTAAACAATTGATGTATATAAAGAACGCTTTTTTCTTTGTGATATACCATATAATACTCATTATCCACATTAAGCCAATCAGGTAATACCTTAACCAACGTTTTGTGTTTCAAAGCATCTGAACATAAATAGTAAGGCAGAAAGGCAATACCATGATGAAGGCATGATATTTTATGCAAAAAAATTAAGGAATTACTTTCTATTACAGGATTTTTAACATGTATTTTAAATACCTCTTCCTCCTTTTTTAAAAGCCAATCAGGCAAGGAGCTATGTTTTAGCAGCTGATGATTAAACAAATCCGCTGGATTTTTGATTGGTGAATTATTAGATAAATATTCAGGGGAGGCGACTAAACATCGTGGTACTGCTCCAATATAGCGGGATACCAATCCCGAGTCAGTCAATTTCCCGGTTCTAAAGGCAAAATCAATGCCCTGCTGTGTTAAATCCACAAATTGATCGGTAATAATTAAACGAATCTTAATTTGAGGATAAAGTAATTTAAACTGATGCAATAAGGTAGGAAATAAATCTAAACCTGAAATCTCAGGACAGGTAATAACCAGCTTTCCAGAGGGTGCCTTAGCGTATTCCCGCAAATGATTTTCAGCATGAATCACTTCTTTCAGCATGGTTTGGCAATGTTCAAATAAGATTTCACCACCTAAAGTAAGACTTAAAGAACGCGTGGTTCTGTTAAGTAATTTTATATCAAGCTTACCCTCTAACTGAGAGATTTTTTGACTGACCCATGCTTTGGAAATCCCAGCCTCCAATGCGGCTTGAGTGAAGCTTCGCTTTTTTACTACTAATGCAAAAATTGCCAAATCATTTAGATTAAGTGAATTGTTTATCATAGCGAACAATGAGTTTATATTATTTGGTCTAATCAATTAATTGGCTAATCTATACCATTAACGCTTGATATACAATAACCAGGAGCTATCATGCGTTTTATAATAATTTTCATTTATTTATTGTTACTTAACCCCGTTTTTGCTGAAGTAATTCATTATCAGACCGATACTTTTGCAAAGATTGCGGCACAGTATAAGAAGTTAGGAACAGATCCGAAGACCACTTTAATGGTGTTTGATTTGGATGACACATTAATTACCATGACTCAGCCCTTAGGCAGTGTTGGTTGGTGGGACTGGCAACATGAATTACAGAAACAAGGAGGAGGTTCAGATAAATTATTCACTAAAGATTATCAACAATTAGTGCGCGTCCAAAATATTTTATTTCAATTGGTTAAAATGGAAGTAACCGATGAATATGTACTGCCCTTTCTAAAAGACGCTGCAAATCAAGGCACAACCCTCATGGGATTAACCGCGCGTGGAAAAGAACATTTAAGTGCCACACTGATGCAACTTAAAGATAATCAATTCACGATAGATGATAAATTATTATTCAGAAAAAAAGGATTAAAATTAAACAACAATAAAACATCGGTAGCTGGTAATTTTCATTGCCCACAATTTAGTCGAGAAGTAATTTATCAGCAAGGTATTATGTTTCTTGATGGAGAGGACAAAGGTGAAGCCCTACTTTGTATTCTAGCTAATACAAAACAAGATATTAAAACTATCCTTTTCGTCGATGATGCAAAAAGGAATATAGTATCTATGGATAACGCCTTTGCAAATCGTGATGAGTTCCTGGTTTTGAATGTATTCTACACCAAAGAAAATGCCAAGGAGCTAGAAATTCAAACAAATCCGCATCTGCAAGCACAAGTATTTGAGCAATGGAATTTTATCAAAGAGAACTTAAATAATGTCATTATTCGGTCAAATTTCTAAAACAACTAATATTTGTAGTGAATTCCTTCGATAAAAATTACAATATAATCAATTGCTTATTTTAGCATTGAGGGGCCCATAATCCGTTGGTCCTAGGTTCAAGCCCTAGTGGGCCACCAATTTAATTTTAAAATCAATAAGTTAAACTTGACCTTCCCAACCCGTCGCATAGAGTTCAAATCTCAAAAGTAGCATAGTTACTTTTGATAATAATTCAAATCTATCAAGCAAGCCTCCTTGCTTTTTAGCAGAAGGAACATGAATTTTTTTCATTGTTTTAATATCGCTCCAAACTATCTCATTATTGAATAGTCATGCATTAAATACCTCTATGTTTAATACACATAACAGTCATTTAGAAATAAATATTCCCCCAAACAACATGAGGTCAGAAGTATGTAGATAATTTTTTTCTTCACTTCGCATCATCAAACAATTTTCCATAGTTCCGCCCTTGATTCCTGGATACAACAATATCAGATCTTTTAATTTGCTTGATGGCTAATTCTAAACCATGCTTAATCGGCAGTGCAGAAAGCTCTTTGAGATATTCCCCTAGCTTGCCTCTTAATTTTTTAGATTTAGGAGTTTTTAACTTGCCTGCAGAGTCATTCATCAATAAATATCCTTTTTTGGAGATTACCTGAAAACATAAATCAATTTTTAAATACTACCAGCTTTCTCTATGACAAGTATTCTTGCAGCCCCTTTTGGATAAGCTACATGCTCACATCCTTCTTTCAAATAACATATGTCCCCACTATTTAATTCTTTTTGATTTTCTACACCACCCTCACGGTAGTGCATAATCACTTTTCCAGACAGCACAACAAAAACCTCATCCCCATCATTCTTATGCCAAATATATGGTTGATCCGCCCAATGCAGTCTAATGCTCGCATCAGATATTTGAGCAATATCTAATGCTTGCCATGTAAAATCGCCAGTAAATAATGATGATTTAATTATTTGCATATTACCTTTCGCTTATTAAATTTTAGTGGTTTTAGACTCCTGGCTAGCAGCCAGAACGAATAATCCTTTTTGCTCCAATTTCCTAACTAAATTATAATCACTTTCAACTTGTTCTTTTGATTCATGGCTTAGAATTAATAGACCAGGCATGGAAAAAAGATCGACTGTTTTCTTAAGATACTTACCTGGTCGAACGTTAAGTTTAAGAGTTACAAAACTAATTAATTTTTTAATATACTCTAGATTTTGATGTTCATCTAAAATGGGTCTATTCCGAAGACATCGGTTACAAATTATACTGGAGACAAAGGTAACACTTTAGGCCCTAAAGGATTACATAAACTTCCAAGAAGCAGCGGACTAAAAAACGCCACTTCCCCATATAAGTTGATCATCTACATCAGCGCTCATCCTCCAGAATTTTAATACTCATTATTAAAATTTCATTAAGAATTTTAAGAATACGCTAATTATTCATCGATAAAATGACACTTATCAATTCAATAAGATCAAAAATTATTCATATTGAAGCGATGAATTTATTAAATAATTGTAAAATAGGAGTTATCCATGCGTAGCAGAACAGAAAAATTAAGCAGTAAACGTTCGATCATCAATCATGATCATTTAATAACTGATGAAGTCTGTATGATAGGAATTTATAGAGAAGGTGGTGACTTATCAATTTATGCTGAATCACCTGAAGGAATTGAACATTTCTCTATAAATCGGGGAAACAATCTTGATATGGTGATATTACCACATACTTTAGTTGGAACCTGGAGACATCATCAATTACTTCGTACGGTGGAACAAGCAGCACAAATTCGAACATTAAGAATAAGATCTCATGATTACATCGAACAATCAGTCACCCGAACGGAACTCGAGCAATTCAAAGAGGTATTTATGCTCGCATGCAAAGAGGAAATAAGCAATCAACCTGAGATTGAAGATTATCTCCAAACCGCTTTGGGTAAGTTACATGGGGAAGCAGAGATGACTTACAAACCAAAGTTCACAGAGCAATGCAGCATTCTCTAATTTTTATTAGAATAATCAGAGAAAAAGCTCGAGATTCAAAATCTTCGAGCTTTTTAATATCCTCCATCAGTTCGATTAGTACCAGGCTTATTTGCAAACTGTATCGTTCTCAACTAACCTCAAACTGTGTATTCCGGAGCGAAATGATCACCAATTCCGGCGGCATT
>NZ_JFIM01000045.1 GCF_000586315.1 Legionella pneumophila subsp. fraseri
TGCCTAACGGAATTAGTGATCAAGTCCTCCGGAATACGCAATTGGTTCATAATCGCAAATAATCAAAAAATACACCAAAAATATGTGGTTTTGGGACACCACCATACTCTATTGTAATTTTTAATTTTGCCCCTAAAAATAGTGTTTCAAAACTGCTCTCAAAACTTTTTGTCTCTAAATGACCTATCTTTTAGGATTTTCGGACAAAATCATACTTTAAGGGTGGTATAATAAATTCGGTTATGCTCGCGTCTCAACAAATGATCAAAGTCTAGTCATTAAAATCCAAAAGCGAAAAGAGGCCGGTTGAGATTATAATTTCATTTTATACAGCACTTCCTTTAATAGCGCTCCACCATCGTAAAACTCCTCAAGTTTTGATTTATCATTTAATTGAAAGCCTATACCTTCATAAAAGCTACGCGCTTGATTATTATCTGATAAAACCCAAAGCAAGGCTTCAGTATAGCCAAGTTCTTTCAGGGTTTTTAACGCAGCGAGAGACAATTGCTTACCAAATCCTTGATGCCAAAAATTGGGGTGTATATAAATAGCACTAATCTCCCCTTTAGAATTATCCTCGATGTTATCACGAAATGTACAAATACTCGCAAACCCAATTATTTGATTGTCAGTTTCCAATACAAGCACTGTTACGCCATTATTTAGTAGTTCATTCCATAGTTGGCTGCGTTCAGGAATTGATAAACTATTGAGTACTGTTTCTGGAATAAATTGTTGGTAGGCTTTTTTCCAAGAATGAACATGTACTGATGCAATCGCCTCAGCATCCGAAGGAGTAGCCTTTCTAATAGAAACATTAAACATGAATTGATGCCCCATTTATTTAATTTTTGGTCTCGAATAATTTAATTTGTTGTACCATTTTTATGGTAAAAGGGATAGTTCACCAATTAATTAATCCCTCTGTAACATGACTCAATCCTAAAGAAAATAGCATAAGAGAGGGTCAAATCTTGCCCTTTGCCTCTTGTATATAATATTGCTTTATAATTCTGCTAATTCTTGGATAGAGAAGCCCAAAATATTTTCCAATTCCCTTCATATTGATAGCTTTCCAAACGATGTTTCAATGAATAAATGATAATGATTTGTCAGCAAATAAACCCGCAATAAACCCTTTGATATTCTAACTTAATCTTCAGCTATTCTTCATTTAAATCCCTTTCTATAAGCCCAATAACAAATATAGTAAACTACTTTCTCTTTAGATCCCGGTGGAAGTTTTCATGTACACCAAGTGCTAATAGAATTCTTAATGCTGGATCCCATTCGTAAGCTAAGAGAAATTGTTGATGATTAATTTTAAATTTATAAACATATACACCAATTAAATCCCCTTTTTTCTCTTCTCCAATTTTAGGATTATTAATAATTGTTCGTACAGCCTCGTTCACTATGGATTTATGTGCCGCAGGTAATTTCTTATAGACCTTTTTGAAGGATGGCATTTGCCGTATTTCGACATCACTCACCTTCACTCTCGAATTGAAATGGCTCCGCTAAAGACTTATCTTGAAGCTTGGAAAGCAAAACATCTTTTATAAACTCAACTGGCAAATCAGGATTATCCAATGCACACTTTCCTAACTTAGCCCAATATTCTATTTGATTTGGAATAGAGCGAAATTCGGCAGCAGCAACTTTTTTGGCCTCATTATAAATATTTTCATCAATTCTTATTGGGATTCCCATTACGTCACCTACAATAGTATTATATTGCTACATTTGTAGTATAGCATGGTTCAGGTTTATATATCGAGTCCGCTTCCCTATGATTTGCCTTTGATATCAAATACAATGAAAACCCATATAGCATCTAGGTCTATATAGAAAATATCCTCTGTTCGTATTGTCTTTGATTGTCATTTATTGTTAGTGAATAAACCCGCAGATTCTTCAAGCTTTAAGAGAGCTGTTTTTTTAATCAATAAGTAGATTAACAACAAGACGAATAAGAATATCTTTCTGATTTGGGTTACTTTCTGCAACCAGTAAGGCAAGAGCAATTAAGCCATTTTCATTGAATTTAATGGGTAAATTTTGTGACTTCAGATATAGCAAAAATAGGAAGCTCCCAATTCGTTTATTTCCATCCGTGAATGGGTGATCTTTGATAATGAAATATAACAAATGAGCGGCTTTTTCTTCCGGTGTTTTATATAAAGGCTCTCCTCCAAAAGTCTGTTCGATATTATTTAAAATACTATCTAACCCACCATCCTACTCTTTCCCAAACAATTCTGTTGCTTCATTCCGCGCGCCTAACTCTTGTTTTAATGACCTAATTGCTGATAAAGCTATTTGATAAGTTAATTTGGATGTTGTTGGTTTACCTATTGTTGGTAACTTCAGCTCGCCTTCATCATAAGCCAAGAGCAAATCCCAAGTTTTCGAATAAGCTAAAATTATTTGAATGGCTTCTCGGCCTAGATCATTAACCAAGTCGTGATTAATTAATGTTTTTTGTAATAGCTCTACGGTTTGCTGTAATTCATGGATACCTTGTTGATTTAAGCGCTTTTCGTTAGTTGTATATCCGCGAATCAGATGTTCTTTTAATATATTGCTAGCCCATTTCCTAAATTGAACCCCTTCTTTGGAGTTTACTCTGTAGCCAATAGAGATAATTGCATCTAAGTTATAATATTCTATGGTACGTTCAATTTCACGACTGCCTTCTTTTTGAACTGTTGCAAATTTTGCAACAGTTGCTTCTGGCTCCAATTCATTAGATTTAAAGATATTATTCAAATGCCGTGAAATAACAGATTTATCGCGTTGAAATAGTTGGGAGATTTGATTCAGGGTAAGCCAAACCGTCTCATTGGCTAGATTGACATCCAACTCAATATGCCCATCTTTAGCTGTATATATAACGATTTCTGACACGGAACCTCTGCATTAATTCTATGTCTTAAAATATGATTTTATCGTTAACTTGTCAGAATGGAAAATAATATTAATGAACGTTTTCCTGACGCCATTTTTATTTGTTTTCCAATAAAAGTTGTAATGCGGTCACCTCAGGGGAACATAGACTAATTATGTCTGAATATCCAAGGAGGGATGGGGGATTTTTCCGACCACAAACCTATTCCCTTGCTTTTAGCTTGTTCCTGAAGCGCATATAACGCTGGATCACCTTTGATAAAGACAGTATTATTCAAGAAAACAATAGTATAGTTCAGCAAAAAATTATCGCATTTGGCAGGATGGTTGCTAATGCTGTGATGTTCCACAGATGCCAATACAACTAATGTGCTAAACCAGCTTGCTGCTGAAGGAGTCAAGTATAGTAAAGATGATCTATCTATTTTATCAGCTTACTTCAGGAAGAACATTAACCCTATAGCATTTTCAAATTGTCCAGGTCACGAAAAACAATGCTATTAGAGTTTAGCATTTATAAAGATTAAAATTGAACATGACCCTTTTTTAACAGGATCCCGGCCGAAGATCTAAATGCTCTTCAGCTTCAAATTTCAAACGATAATCAGTTGTTGATGGCTCTATCTTCAGGACTCGCTGGTCGAAATCCCTTTAAGTATCGTCTTATTTGTTGTGATACTGCATCATAGATAATAAGAGCTCCTTCCAATTTGAAAAATAAACTTATAGACAAATAGATGCTTCCTAAAATGATAAAACTACTAAGGAGGGAAATTACTCTAATAAAAAATATCGGACTGTAAATTAGCCCCACCCCATGAGTTAAAATAATTAAACCGAGACCAGTCACTATAGTTGAGGCAATTCCACTGTAAATGAGATTACTAATAAATAGTTTAAATTGTATATTATATAAACGTGCAAAAAGACAGAATAAAATTGCACCATTTACTAGAGCAGAAAGAGCGGTAGCAAGTGCTAAGCTTTTATGCCCCATTCCTAATTTAAAAATAAATAAATAGTTTAAAGAACTATTCAGAAGAACAGCAGTAAAACTTACCATCATAGGCACCCATTTTTTATTAATCGCATAAAATGCAGGAGCAAGCACCTTAATGCATGAATAAGCAATAAGTCCTATAGCATAAGCTTGTAAAGCAAGGGCAGTTTGAATTGAGTCTTGGGGAGTAAATTTGCCATGCTCATAAATAAGGCTCACAAGAGGCTGAGCAAAAATAAAGAAGAATAGAACAACGGGCATAGTAAGAAAGACAACGAATCTTAAGGCCTTACTTAATGTATCGCCTAGGAGATTATCATCGTTTCTTACCGCAATACGAGAAAGTATAGGTAAGGTAATCGTAGAAACCGCGACCCCAAAAATGCCAATGGGAAATTGCACTAAACGAAAGGCACTATTTAACCAAGTCACTGCTTCTGCGCCAAGATAAGACGAGAACATAGAGCTAATGCAAACATTAATTTGAACAGCACTTGCTGCTATAATGCCTGGGATCGTTAAAGCGCATACCTGTCGTACTTCCGTATCATTCCACCGAAAATCGGGCTTAAAGCGATAACCTATACCCCATAAACTAGGAAGTTGTACTAATAATTGTAATGCGCCACCTAATAATGTCCCTATGGCAAGCCCAGCAAGGGCAGGTATACCAAAATGAGAATCAATGATCCATCCTATCAAAGCACCTCCAATAATGGAGCCTATATTAAAAAAACTAGAAGCTAATGCGGGAATACCAAAAATATTCTTTACATTTAACAGGCCCATTATTAGCGCAGACAGACTGATAAAAAAAATAAAGGGATACATTATCTGTGTTAAAAAAATGGTAGTAACGATACTTTCTTCTGAAAAACCCGGGGTTAAAGCCCTAATAATATTTTTTGCGTATACAATTCCTAATAAACTAATTAGTCCCATTATCACAGAGGTTAAAGTAAATATCTTAGAGGCAAGTTGCCAAGCAGCTTGTTCCCCTTTCTTTTCTATGGTTTTTGAAAAAACAGTAATAAATGAAATAGACAAAACCCCTTCAGCAAAGAGATCTCGAAGCAAATTAGGGACACGAAAAGCAACTAAAAATATACCCATTAAACCAGCACCAAAAAGATCATTTAATAACACTTCACGAATGACACCTAAAATCCTACTGCACAGTACGGCCATCGTTATGGTGCCAGTCGCTTTAAAATTAAGTTCGTCTTTATGGTGCATCTATTATCCTAATAAGGGAGAATCAATATAAGGTTGCGTCATTGGCATGAAAGCTGCCTCGTTGCCGCATTAGCGTTCTGGATAAAGCGCTATTTTTTTGAAACTCCATTCGACCATGCAACCAAAAACGGTTGTTAATTAGTAAAATACTACCAATAGGAATATCAATTTCTAGGATATGGTTTGAGGCTTCTAAAGAGTGTTGTATTTGATAAATTTGCTCCGCCTCCTCTATATTGTGGGGATAAACAAATCGATCAACAAACCGTATTGATTTCTCTTTATCTTTGGTTTCTAAAAACATGGCATAGATGCTATCTTCATTACCACATTGATACCTAGAACTACTTTTAGATGAACTTGGAGTAGAAAAAAATCTAAACACTTTTTTATCCATCATCTTATAAAATTGTTCGTATTCCTCCCAGTCAGCAATATGTAATAATCGAGTTCGTCCTCCCGCTGCCGCAATTTCATCCATTTTCATAAAAAATATCCAATCAGGTACTTTATTCATATAAGCACCATCAGTATGCATTTTAAATTGCTCATAGGGCCGGAACAAATTAGGAACTTGATTATCTGTATGCTTTACAGTGAAAATCGCGTAATGCTTACCAGAAAGAGGGTCTATATCCGGATGACCTAAAAGATAAGAGACTGCAATGGACATTTTGATATAGTTTGATTCGCTTAAATCGCCACAATGAATCATAATACCGCCATGCTCATAATCTTTTAAGATATTAAGAAGCATCGCTTGAAGATGAAAAAGTAATTCAAACTCCTTAGCCATTAAAAAACGAAAATAGGGAATATAGTCTATATCGGATAGAGAAATATTTTTTACTGCGCCAAGATATTTATCGATGAGCTCTTGTTGTAAAGAAAGTATATAAATTCGTTTGGATTGCTTTATTGTATTTAATTGTATATCCATATTATTCTGCCAATACTCCAAACCATTTTTGCACTGTTTCCTCGCCCAGATAATCATAAGTAAAGGATAAGAATTTAGAAAAATCGTTTGCAAAATCTTGTTTATTAACCTCTAATTTTTGTTCATTAGTGGTTGGAGAATGATGAAAAAAAATATCTAGATAATTCTTACAAAATGCAGCGTAGTCTTTTGTAAATAATAAAAATGTATGCCACATATCATCAATTTCTTTCATCTCGGAATGTATGCCGCAAATAAAATCCAATTCAGTATTGGTTGGCGCACAAAGCTTTTCAGCTTTGTGCTTTAAGGACAACCAAAAAAACTTCATTAATTCCTGAAAAGCTTCTTCAGAAGTTAAGCGGTTATTCGGATAATCCTTTGTATAGCGCTCTAATACATTCTTATTACGATAACTAAGTAAATGCTTAAGAACTGGTACCATTTTCAATCCTTATAATTAAGCGCAACCGATACAAGGATGGCATTTTCTGGTACATTGAACACATTTAGTCATTTCAAATGCCGCCATTTTTTTGTGTAGGATTTTCTCAATTAATTTTTGTTTCATTTTATTTCTCCTTTTAATTATTATTTTTGTAAAACTGTATTTTTCTCTAAGTTCTTTATCCTCCTGCTTTGAATAAGTATGAGATTGCTTAATTATTCACTTGATAAAATAAATGAATTAAGTTGTTTAAAGTGTGCTGCTCAAGCTTAGATTTCCCTTTTTGGACACTAAGTATTGTTGCAACTTGGCTCCCTATAATTTGGGCTAATTCCTCAATCATATAATGTTCTTTTAACAAGCTTTTAATTATTAATTGCTGCACCAGTTGCTCCTCTTTTAAAAGAAAAAACACTTTACGGTTTTCTTGTATCTCTTTGAGATTATTCACAAATCATCCAAGTTAGTTTAGGTTCGGCAAATTGACTATAAATAAAAATGAATCTCATTGTCCTCTTCTTGAGTTATTATTTAGTGATGAAATTGTTCTAAAGGTCATGGCAATACAATTGCTCCCGTTTTAATAGTGAATAGGAGAAAGCTGCTGCTTGCATATGTTTATCAAATTCAAAGCCACCAATTTCTATAGCTGCTTTTTGCAAACACAAAATACAGCTTTCTAAATATCAAATACCTCTTGTTCTACATTCATCATGGTTTATTCTGATGAGCGATAATGCTATTAAATCATCATTTAAGATCAGGTGCATTCACCTAGGTGCAAAGATAAGAAAAAAGTGAAAATATTTTTTTAGGATGAATCGATTAATTAAAATATCTATTAAAATCGTAGTTAATCAGTAAGTGTTTAGTAAGTTTTACATAATCGGTAAAGACCTGTTCCAGGTTAGAATCATGCAACTCCCGGTCTTTTAACCAATTAAAAAAATCCTCTCCTTTTAGCAAATTATACTCCTCTCTAAATTGTTCAACCTGATATATAAGTTCATACTCTGTGATTGTGTACGTTTGCTCATCGAGAAGAGATAGTAAGTGTTGATAATGGAGCGTATTCTTTTTTGTTTCTGAAATTGAGAGTAATTTAAGAATATTTTCAGCCCGCTGTTGCTCCACCTCACCCGCTTCTTGCTCACCATGGGCAAGATTCGCCCAAATGGGTGATAAAGTACATTCAATTAATTTTTTTTCAAAAAGAGTAAATTCTCTTTTTTTTGTATCCAAATCAAAGACCAAAGAAGGAGTGTTTTGTTGACTTAAAAAAAACAATAATGACTTTGCATCTTCCTTTTTTACATCCATATAATTTGACTTAATCAAGTCATAAAGCCCAACTGGCACGTGCTGAGCAACTTTCTCCCATGTTCTTTCAGCATAAAAAATGGAGCGTAACAAATTTAAAACCTCTTTTTTATTAGTAATATTTAGTAGTTCAAGCGTTAAACGGATATTGATTAAAGGAATAGTTTGCAAGTTATTGAATTTAGAATAAGCAATAGCTACTTCATCGTCACCATCTATTTCTTCATTTTTATACATCTCATATATTCGTCCATGCCCCCTCATACCAAAAGAATCCAGCTCCGCGGCTCTCAAAGCACCCATTGAAGCCGCTCCCCAAACCTCAATACCGTAGTCTAATGCTGTTAATATTTCTTTATGCCATACAGAAGGAACCCAGGAAAAATTTCCATCGATGATAACTATCCGTTTATACCCTGCTTTTATTGCTTTAAGCACATCTCCTTTTTTGATTGAAGATAAATACGTCGCGTGGGGAAGTAGATGCATCGCCTCTTGATAGGCTAAGGAAGTTTCTAAAAAAACGACTGTTTCATGCATGACTTATCAAATCCATAGAAACTAGTTTTACTTTTAAAATGCATATTTCTTTGTCATAGTATTTATAAACTAAAATATCCTGATTCTTCCTCTTAATCTTTTCAAACAGAACCGAAAGGGCATCCTCTATCGTCTCTACCGAATAATTGGGCAACTCAGCAAACCCCTTTTTATCTATGACAACAGGAAACTCATTAGTTTTAAAATCATACTTAGTATGAGTCAAGTCATCGCGCGAGCCTGCTATTGTAGTTACTCTCGATTGAATGGCCTCAGTCAGTGCACGATTTAAAGCTATTTGTTTATTGAGATGACATCCAGCGCCTTTAAATAGTATTTGATTTTCAAAAGGATTTTTTGATTTAATCAATACCTCAAACGAAGGAATTTCATAGGTATTTTCATGAAAGTAAATATGACAATCAAATTTTTTTATTATATTTTTTAATATCTTGAGATTAACTAAAGCAACCTCAAATATCTGCTGTGCATTTTGTCGTTCTATTACCTCTAGAATTCCGTGTAAAAGAGCCTCTTTATAATTATTTCCCCCCGCAAGTCCAGTTGTATCAGGAGAGTAAATCAATACTTCTGGCAAATAAGAATTTAGTGAATACTCAGCAAAAGGCACGAGAATGGTCTTTTCTGCAAATACTAATTCAGTTTGTACCCAATTCATTGGGCGTGATGAATCACTAAAATGTACAGACTTTGAAAGATGATTTATTGGTAAAAAAATAGCTTTACGTTGAACTAACTCAAGCTCTGACTTATTAGTTACTTGTGGGACTAATTCTTCAGCAAAATATACTTCTATGGACTCCATCAATGCTGAGCACTGAGCCGCTACTTTTGTTAATCCTTTTCCCTGACTCGTGGTTATCGATTTTGCTCTAGGCCTTATTGCGGTGTAGACAGGAAGCGCCGCATAATCTAAATGGGTTAAATCAGCTAATCGTGTAATGCCCGCCAGCTTCTTGAAAGGAGTCAATATGCTTAGTGTTTCGCCGTAATTGCGAACTCTTAAAGACGTATCTGTATACTCAAAAATCATTTAGAAAGCCTTTCATTAAGATAATAGGCATCAACGCCTAAGGTTCTAAGTTCTGATACAAATAATTTACTTCGATACCCTGATGCACAATAGAATACCAACTTTTTATCTTCATAAGATAGGAAAAACGAATAATCAGTATTCTCTTTGATAGGAAAAAATAAATCATCATCTAATTTAGCAAGCTTTCGTTCTTCTTTTTGTCTTATATCAACCAGAAAATGTTTGGTTCTATCAAGCTGGTCCAGGGTAATTGCATAATCAGCGCATTGATTTTGCAGATGCCTTAAGCTGATTTTTCTTTGTTTACATGCAAAACAGTTATTATTTTGCTTTATGGGCATGGAAGAGATATTGAAGTTTTTTGCATCAACTATTCGCATCTGTGGTACTTTCTCATTCTCTATCTTAAGTAAATAATTTAAAGCAAGATTAGCAGCCATAGTTCCAGCTATTCCTGTCACCGTGCCTAACACACCTGCTTCAGAACAATTAGGAACTACACCTATAGGTGGTGGATTGGGGTATAGACAACGATAACAAAGCTGCTTTGTATCAAATAAAACAAGCTGGATTATATTGACCAAAATACTACAGCTTATAAATACTTTATTCTTTAAAACGCAGATATCGTTAATCAGGTATCTCGTTTCAAAATTATCTGTACCATCAATGATCAGATCAACATCTGATACTGAAGAATAACCAAAATCTACATCAAATTTTTTAGTGTGTGTCTCTATAACCACATTTTCATTAACATTACTTAAGACATCTTTCGCTTTTTCCGCTTTGTAACACCCAATATGGGCTTCATTAAATAAAATTTGTCTATGCAAATTAGAAAGATCCACTTTATCATCATCGACAAGAATTAACTTCCCAACTCCAGCTGCGGCAAGATATTGAGCAACGGGACTCCCTATTCCGCCAAGCCCAATGATCATAATTGCTGCATTATTTATTAGTTTTTGACCTTGCTCACCAATAACGGAAATTTGGCGTTTGTATCTATCCACTCTCCTACCCCCCTGAAATAGAGGTAACAATACAGATCTCATCATTAGGATTAAGAGTAATGTCTTTGATGGATGATATCTGCTCTGAGTTAACAAATACCGAAATGTATCCCTTCGAACAACCCCCTTCATCAAACATCTTTTCAAAATTCTCTTTATAAAATTCTGTTAATACTTGTTGCAAATTGGATTTATTGGAAACTAATTGGATTTTTTTTCTATCTGAATTAAACTCTATTAATTGATATTCATACATTTTTATAACCTGTAGATTTTTATATAAACGACATATATAATTTATTTATATTTAACAATTGTGATGAAAATATGAACGAACAACTGTTTAAAGACCTCACTAAAAACTCATCAGCCGCCAAAATGCGGCTATAATTCATTTTTGAAATCAATATACTTCTACGATATCTTGTTCAGCAAGAAAACTTCCTGTTTTGTTTATTTCAATAATAGAGTCGTCCCAACAAAGAACCATCGCTGACTTAGACATGTGCGCCATTTGTTCGCTTGTATCATCAGGCCTGGCAAAAAGTGTCCATTCATTTTGTACAGAAAGTTGAGGTTTGTTAATTTTTTTTATAATCCCTTTCTTTCTAGGAAAATAACCGCAAACAAAATGGCTTTTATTCTCTACGAAGCCAGGAGGCTCAACTCCACAAACAATACAACATAAAATTGTTTCAAGACTTATGGAATATTTCCTCTGGTACAACTTATTTAAACCAATACCTGGAGGTCTTGCATTAGTTTCGATAAATTGAATGTGGCCATCCTCATTCATGAAAAACTCAGTATGAAGTACCCCATTATTGAATTCTAATAATTGGCACACTTTAATTGAAGCATCGATAATTGATTGTCGTTGGTGTGCATTCAAAATATTCAAGCTAAATATAGGTAAATTTTTACTAACCATTAAATGATTTGGGCTAGTATATTTTCTGGCTTCAACAAATAATATATTCCCTTCAAATACTGCCAATTCTGAATGATATAAATCATTTGCTACATAAGCTTGAGCGATATAATTTTCAGCACTCTCTTTCTTATTTGTTAAAAAATTACAAAACTCCTCTTCGGTTTTAATATGATATGTCTCATAGGACCCAGAGGAATTAATTGGTTTAACAAAAACCTCCTGAGCACCTACCTTTTCTTTGATTAATTTTAAGTTTGGAGATTCAATCAATGTAGTTGTTTTAGGATATGAAAATAAACCATCCAATTTTTGATACATGAGATCTTTATGACTTAGTAGCATCGATGTATTGAAACTCATACCTGCAATATTTAGATTTTCTCTGATTCTTGCTATATCAACAAACATATCTTCCGAAAAACAAACAATATAATCTGGACTAATCGAATCACAAATAGCAAATAGCTCTTCAAAAGAAAATGAGTTTACTAATACATTTTTCCTATCTTTAACCGATTTAGATACATCATTAATTAAAAAAAGAGGAATAATGCCTAATTGCAGTAGCAGATCACAATCAATTAATTCATAATCCTGAAGAGGATCAATGCATAAGAGTGTTTTTATTTTCATTATATTTAATACCAAAACATCCGACTAAAAATGTTGTTTTTGAAGGAAACTGATCAACTGAATAACCAAGTTTATTTGTTACTTCTAAAAACCGAGGATCGTAAGAAAAAATTGTCTCTCGAGGTAACTTAAATAGGTTATTAGTCACTTGGTTATTCTTTTCATGAAAAAGCGTTAAATCCAGATTTGTTGCACTTTCAAAAAACGGCGTACTCTTGAAATGACCCAATTTATTTATATGATCCGCATATTGTAAGTAAGTATCGTATATTAATTCACAGCGTTGTGGTTTATTCGAAAATGATGTAGGTTTAAAGGCCATCTCTTCTTTGAGTATTGAATAAAAAACAGGATTGTTTTTATTTTTATCAAAATGAACAGGCTCCATAACAAAAGGAGTGTATTTGGATTTATATATATCGCGATATACCTCAACAATAAAATCTAAGGGCAGCAAATCATCACCAACAGCCAAACCGTAGCCAGGAACTTGGCCAGTTCCTATAGTAATCAATTGACTAATCGCATTATTAGTAAATTCATTTTGGGATATTTCAGGATTATTGGCTCGGACATAGGCCATTAGATAATTATAAAAAGGCAAGTTTGCATAATACCCTGTCTGATTAGAATCGAACTCCATGACTAAACTCAAAAGAGCAGGTAATTTATTTTCTTTAATTAAAGTTACAATTTCAGAGGGAAATACTAATAATCTTGAACGCCAGTTACAATTAGCTGCGTCACATAGGCTCTTAAAGGTTAAATAATGATTTCCAAGATCATCTGGAACAGGAATATCTGCCTTAAAATATTTTTCTAAATTAGCATGAGGCCTTGCATCTGCCACAGGACATAATAAGAATATATTCCTTGCGCCTGACGATATTTGCAATATATCTGTGGGATGATGAGTATTTGAAGCATTATAAAGTGAACTAACACTTAAAAAATCGCCCTCTCTATAGACTTGGTGTGTACTCGACTTCCCTTTAAATTCAATAAACATTTCAAGATTTTTTTCTAAAACCATTGAAAAAGGAACTGAAGGCAACTTCCCACCAGTATTAGGTAAATAAAAATGGTGCTCATCTGCGATGGTTTGCCCATACTGATATTCCAGCACAGTAAAAAGCATATTTTGAATACCGTCTATGGTTTCTAATACTTCATAGAGGCGTTTGTTAATCCGAGCTATGTCCGTTTTTACCTTATCCCACGATAATTCACTCATATGGCATCTATATAAAATCCTATTATTTAACTGAATCATACAAGAGAAAATAGGTGTATTCAATAAAACTGTCTTTCATGTAATAAAATTTATTGGTAAAAATAATTATTTTTATTGCATTATTGCATTTCAGGTTATAAATTATGTCACATGGAATGCATTTTAAATAAAAACGGAGTTTTAAATGACAATCGATCATGTGGATAATCAAATTTTAAAAATGATAGTCAACGGCTGCCATGTGAATGACATTGCCGAAGATACAAAAAAGTCAAAAAGGTACATTCTTTATCGACTCAGTGACTTAAAAACAAGTTTTAATTGTAAAACTACGCCTCAGTTAATTTATATGCTGGCCACATCAGGGTTAATTAGGTAACATTTTTTCACATGGGCGTATTATGAATAATTCGATTTATTATTTAGGCTTTAACAAGCTCAAGAAGAAACGAAACTATCCAAATTATAGGCTGAATTATCGTTACGATAGATTATGTTATTCCTTCGATCGCTTCGACCGAAGTTTTTTGTATACTGTTCTCAATCGTTTTAGAACAAAACCAGAGGATAAATGCACCAACAATGGCATAAAGACCTAGCTGGGTAAATGCGCTCATATAGTGTTCATTACTAATCAGAGGATTCAATGATTCAGATTGAGTCATTAAATTAGAAAAATAATTCGATAATGTAGCTGCTATTCCTGAAGACATCATCCATATCCCCATCATAAGTCCTTGTAATTTTTCTGGTGCAAGACTTCCTATCATCGCGTAACCAACAGGAGCAATAAGCAACTCCCCTACCGCTTGAAGAAGATAATGCACAACAATCCAAACCATGGTAGTTAATCCATCAGCACCACAATTTACTATGCCAACAGTTAATGTTAAAAACGACAATGCAATAAACAATAAGGAACACATAAATTGTTTTGATATCGAAATGATGATGTGTTTCTTTCTTAGTCTATCAAATAGTGTGATTACTATAGGTGAGCCAATAATTACAAAGATGGAGTTTAAATTCATTAACCATTGTGGAGGAATATAATAAGAGCCTATGTAGATATTCACGTTATACTTCAAAAATTGAGTAACGCCCATCGGTCCAACAAAATAAAGCATCCAAAATACAATTGAACTTCCAGTTAGAAATACAAAAGAATAAATTTTTTTTCGAGCATTAGGCGTACTTAAACTACGTCCAAGTAATGTGATATAGAATAAAGCCGCAGCACCAATAAAGAGTATGAGACCATTTGCTAACCAAGAATAATAAAATCCTGCTAAAAGGATAGGTATAATAAGTATGATTAATATCAATCCAAGTCTATCCCTCTTTATCTCCTCCCTGGTATTTACTTTATTTTTTGCAAAATATCTCCAAGATTTAATAATGAAAAACACTGTAATTAAATTAATCAAATTACTTACTTCAAATAAATGATCGTATCTATCGTGAATATCAATAAACCCGCTCATGACATAACCCGAGAGGAACCCTATATTCATCGCACTGTAATTATGAAAAAATGCTCTTTCTCTCAACTCATTTTCGTGACTAGTAAATTGTTGAGTAATAAGGCAGTTAATACATGTAGATCCTAATCCACACCCTATGAGAAATAAGCTTAACCCTAAATACACAAAAGAATCAGAAAAATTAAGCACTATTAGACCTAGGGTTTGTATGAGTGTTGAAATGGCAAATAGTAATCGATTACTTAAAAATCTATCCCCAATGTAGCCCGCTACAAAATGTAAAATAAAATTTGATGCTAGAAAAAATCCTACGACCCCATTGGATTGCATTTGAGTTAAGCCAATGTTCTTTGTTAAATATAGAGATAATGATGAAAATAAAATAGCAAAACTGAATGTAGTTATTGCATTTAACCAATGTAGATAAACTATCCCCTTTCGTTCACCTCTTACAGCATGCATTTCATTTCCTTATTAAAAAATTTTACTGTTTACATCAAATAATCAATTTCTTCAAATTGTGACCCGAATAAATCGTCATCTTTCATCAACGGTTTCGTCAGCTTAATTTTTTTTCAACTTCCAATATCCTATTTTTTGTTTCTTCAGTGAAAAAGATTTGTGCGGCTCCCTCTAAAGGAGCTTGATTTAAACCTTCAAAGATATCATCAATCAACTCAGCATAGTCCAAATCTTTCTCATAATCGCTCCATTTTATATCTGAAAGTGTATACAGATAATATTTAACTGCATCCTCATTGCTTCCTTCTTCCCTTATAATCGATTTCAGCTTGTTTACAAAGTTTTTCTCTTTAACGTCTTTTGGAAATCTGATGCATACGAGCCACCTCTCTTTTTTCTGAGATGCTTAGAAGAATAACTTTTTACTCTTTCGTTTTTCTGTCATAAATCACCTTTTATTATTAATCAAAACAATCAAAATTATAAATATAATCTTTATTTTTCATAATATTATTATTAGTTTTCTCCGGGGCATGCCTCTTCTTCTAAAGCCATTTCTTTAATTTTATTCAGAAATTATTTCTAGGGTTTTGTAAGATGAGTCTTGTATATCTAAATTATTAATTTAAGGAAACCTAGTTAATAAAAATCGTTGTAAAGAATCAGATTCCTTCTGATCTCCAATCTTAAATTTTCTGAGCGTACCTTTCGTGTCCGATGATTGGTTATTTCAAGTCCAAGCTCAATTTCCAGTTTCAATGCCACTTCGGCAAAAACCCTATAAGCTTTATAAGGCTCAATCATATTAAAGGTTTTAGGATGAATCTTATTAATGGCTAAAATATGAAGGTTGTCAGTATCACATGAATAGCGCTGGTTCGTTGATGTTCATTAAACCCTATAGACGATACCGCGCTTTCTTCTATCGATTTCAATACTTCTTCAGTAGGATTTTCCCCTGGGGCAAAGTATATAAGTATGGTAAGTTTTATCGCGTTTGGCTCTTTGGTTTTTGGCCTGTGTGGCCAGGACTTCATAAACAGCCCAGCTGGGATCAACGCTGTTACAATTTGATATGCTGATTTTACCAACCCGTTTCTGCTTGTTTTGCTCATCAGTAATATATTTTATCAAACCTAAAAAACTGCTAACTCTTTGAGTTTCATAAAATCTTTATCTATTGCTCCTATAATATTAAAAATAATTATTAACTTAATGGTTATTGTACATGCTTTGGGATTTATGTCAGGATATTCCAAGTACTACTCAACTAAAAATCTTGAGCAGATAGCTTTAACAAACAAGCAAATTTTATAAATTTAAAATATTAGCTAATCTTGCAACAGGAATACTAGTTAAAAATAATGACCATATAGTGTTCATTAATAGCTCCAGTCTATTGAATACCCACTCGTGGGTTCCAATTTTGATGCAAACAAAAATAAAAGTAGCTAAATTGCAATTTATCATTTTAATTCCATACAATTTTTTGGGTAGATTTTGGGTACTTTTTCAAAAATTTTGGGCATTTTTTGGGTGATTTTTGAGCCAAAAGGAGACCACAAAAGACAACTTTAATAGAGAGAAAAATAGCTTTAACCCCATGAATTACAAGGGCTCTTGATGTTCCTTGAGGCCGCTCATCATCCCCAGATAAAAAATCTGTTTCAATTTGCTTTTTTTACTGGACTTCGTACCTCAGAATTATTGGCATTGGAGTGGCAGGATATTGATTTAAAACGTGGAACGGTTAAGGTTTCACGCGCAATAGTTAGAAAGCGACTTAAGGGTACTAAAACAGAAGCTGGGGAACGAGAAGTAATGCTGCTTGAACCAGCTATCGAGACATTAATAGCACAGAAGGAGTTTACTTTTAAGAAAGGTAAGCATGTCTTTCATAATCCGAGAACCAATAAAGCATGGGAAACAGACCATCAAATTAGGCGTACTGCCTGGATTTATGGGCTCTACCCCAACAAAGACCCGGGAAAGACCCATATAATGTTGTTTTATAATTCTGTTAGTTCTTGAGTAGTGAAGCCCTTTAATCCCTTGATTTATAAGAGTTTGTAATGGTCTTTGGTGGTCAGATGTCATTGCTGACTATAAACTGATCCCCTTTGCTGCCTGAAA
>NZ_JFIM01000046.1 GCF_000586315.1 Legionella pneumophila subsp. fraseri
AATGCCTAACGGAATTAGTGATCAAGTCCTCCGGAATACGCATCCCTCATTAAAAACATTTTTTGCCTTGATCTTGGGGTTTATCGTAAGTCCTTTATTATAAAAAAACATCACTAAAAATATTTGCTGAAGGCACGCCGCCAAGAAAAATGCGTGTTTTCAATTTATTGGTTGTTTCTTTTGGACCACACACATAGACTTTCGTAGCGTTGAGAGCATTCAGGTGAATTAACACTCGTTTTTCAATTGAGCCTTCGGGATAAAGCCCTTGACTTTGAAGCACGCAGGGATCGTAGCGGAAGTTACTGAACAATAAAGATAACATTTCCAGTTCTTCCCTGTAATAGATATCCTCATCAGTAACACCGCCATGCACCAGGGTAATCGTTCCTTCATGTTTTTGTGTTAATGCGCTTCTGATGATACCTATCAGAGGGGCAAGGCCAGTCCCTGTTCCTGCCAGCAATATATTAAAAGCCAGTTTATCTGGATTATGGTAATAACATTGACCAAAAGGGCCTCGGATGGTGATGAATGTATTAGTGGTTGCGCGTTGCAAAAGCCATTGTCCCATGTCACCTTGTGGATAAATTTTGATGTGCAGTTCAATGTATCCATCATCAGCAGGGATATTGGCTATGGAGTAATTGCGCATTGTTCCTTCAGGATTAATGAGCGTCAAGTATTGCCCGGGTAGCCAGGGAGCAGGGTGTTCTACCTGCAGTTTGACTTGAATGACATTGTGATTTAACCGTTGCAGACTCATTATTTGAGCCTGTGTCTCGCATTCTGCATTATCAGGAGATGTGACATCAAGTGAAGTGGTTGGTTTGGCAAGACAAGCCAGGAAATACCCTTGAGATTTGAGCGTTTCCGGTAATCCTTCTTGCCAGCCTGGATTAATTTCCCCATCTTTGGCTTTAATCAGGCATGACTGGCAAATGCCTGCCTGACAGGAGTTAGGGTATTCTACCCCGTGGCGCAAAAAACATTGCAAGAGACTTTCATCCGGAGTTAATGCAAAAGATTGATTATTAAATCGTACGGTACTCATGATGATCGCCCCAATACATCGTCACGAACGCTATTGGCGATTGCCGCTACTTTTTGAATGTCTTCTTCATTGGCGCCCAATTCCTTAAGCGTTTCCCCTAAATGCCCAATTACAATATCCACATGTGAGTCATTTAAGCCTCTGGCAAGAAGATGCTGATGTCCTTCCCGCATACTTTTTCCTGTATAGTGATTCGGCCCGCCAAACACCATAGTTAAAAATCCTTTTTGCTTAAGGATTTGTTGCTCCATATCCACGTCATCAAAAAAATAATTCACTCTGTCATCCATGAGCATTTTGCGGTAGAAAATATCCACAGCAGCATTGACGGCATTTTGTCCTCCTAATCGCTCAAACAAGGATTCAGTCATGATATACTCCTTAAAGATGTATTTGAAATACATCTTATAAAAAGAAATAATAGACGTCAACAAACCAGAAGGATTTTTTATGCAATTGACTCAATTTACTGATTACTCCCTGCGCGCTTTGATCTACATTGCCCTAAAGAAAGGCTCTTGTACCATTAAAGACATTACAGACGCCTATTCCATATCAAACAACCATCTCATCAAAATCATTCATAATTTATCGAAGATGGGTTTAATTAAGACTATACGGGGAAAACATGGAGGTATTTTGATGGCATCCTCTCCTGAAACCATTAACTTGGGTCAATTGATTATGGAACTTGAGCCCAATTTTGATTTGGTTCCCTGTTTTAATAAAGAAAAGGCAAACTGCTGCATTGCCCCGGTATGTAAACTCAAGAGCGTTTTGTATGAGGCACAACGTGCTTTCCTGCAGATTTTAGAGCAGTATACTCTGGCAGATGTTTTACATAACCCAAGTGAGTTGTCTACTTTATTGAGGATCAGCTAGCAATTGCGAATAATATTTTCAGGACTTACGAAAAACCCCAATCTCTTTGTTAAAAAATGTTTTTAATTCGGTCATTTAGTTTATCTAAGTTTCCTCATTAAAAACATTTTTTGCCTCGACCTTGGGGTTTTTCGTAAGTCCTGATTTTATGAACGCGAACTTTATAAAACTTTCTGGGCAAGCAAAAGAGCAAATAATCCTTGCATCGGTCTTCCCAATTCGTCCTGTTTATGAAGATGTCCTACTGTTTCTTTGTATTCGAGGATAGACCAGCCCCTGTCCTGGTAAAAATGATACAGCTCTTCTTGTTTTGGCAAAAACGTGAATGAGGTTGGGAGTGAATAACGATCGGATTGGACGGGAAAAACCAGAAAATGATAGCCATTTTTCTTCGTTGCCTCCTGCAATTCAGTCAATAAGGCTGGAATACAAAAGGCATTTAAAAATTGAAGGGTTACGGTAGAGCAAACAAAATCGTAATGATTTTTTGTAAGGGATTGAGGTTGATTTAAATCCTGTGACAAAGTGTTAATTGAACTCAGGTTTTCTTTTTGAGCGATTACCTGAATATTTTCCAGTGCCGATTGATTGATATCAATCCCAGTCGCTGCATGACCAAGTTGGGCCAAGTACAAAAGATTTCTACCTGAACCACAACCGACATCCAGGATAGTTAGTGGGCCTGAATGCGATAAGTAAGTATGATACACGTACAGTAAATCACGGTGCACCTCAGTTAAACCGTATTTTTTGTTAAAGTAGCGATGAGGTTTGCAATAAAATTCAAGCCAAGCATTGAAGGTGGTGCTGATTGGAATAATTTTATGCCAGGAAGCAGGAGGAATAGACAATTCCTGATTGTTTTTATCCAGTCGGATGCGCGACAGTTCCTGACCTAAGCCATCCAGGAAAATAAAATCAATTTCACCTTCATTCAAGGAAAGTTTACCCCATGTCCCTTCTTTTGTACTGTGCTTTTCAAGAAAAAATTTAAGTTTTCCATGGTCATCAATGGATATCTGTTTGTAACAGATTAAATTATCGTATTCTCTTAGCATGATTTTATTGTCCTGATATTTCGATAAATAACATAATAGTTTTTTAGCCTATTGTCGAATGCATTAATTTTATAGAGCCGTTAAATGGAGCAGGTTATTAACTGCAAAACTGCAGTAAAATAATCAGATTAGGCAAGAGGTCTAGTAATGCTTCTTGCAAAGTAATGAATTACTTTAATCAGCGATGCAGCCATTGCGCCAGAGCATAAATACCTGATTTTAAATCGTCTTCATTGCCTCCAAAAGACAAGCGGACGTAACCCTCTTTACCAAAGGCGATTCCCGGTACCATCGCAACATTGGCCTTATCCAAAGCTTGTTTACAAAACTCCTCGGAATTTTGATTTTTGCAGCCAATATCCTTTAGGGCAAGAAAAACATAAAGTGATGAAACCGGGGGTGTTATGGTTAATCCCAGATAGTCATACAAGGACTGGACTAGGCAATCTCTTCTTTTTTCCATATTTTGTTGAACCCAGATATTGACTTGATTTACCTCTTGCAGTGCCGCCACAGCGGCCCATTGGCTCAGGGTGGTCACGCCACTGGTGCTTTGACTGACCAGAGAAGTTAAAGGGTTGATGAATATTTCTGGGGCAAAAACGAAACCCACTCGCCAGCCGGTCATGGAAAAGTTTTTGGAACAGCTTTGAATGATGATGACACGCTCTCGAAATTGAGGGAAAGAACCACAGGATACGTAATGATGCTCATCATAGGTCAGTTCGCTATAGACTTCATCAGAGATCACTAAAAGATGATGTTCCTCGGCTACTTGTAGCAAGTGAGCCAGTTCGGATTGGGTATACAAGGCTCCAGTTGGATTGCTGGCATTATTCAGAATGAGTATTTTACTTTTTGCAGAACAAGCCTTTTTCAGAGCCCGTGGCGTTAGTTTCCATTCTTCAACTTCTGTCGTTTCAACTATCACGGGGGTACCACCAAACAGGCTAACCATGGCTGGATAGGAGACCCAGTATGGAGAAGGAATAATGACTTCATCATTTAGCTGCAGTAATAATTGCATGAGTAAATAAATGCCAAGTTTTCCTCCATTCACAACCAGACATTGCTCCTTTTGGAATGAGCAATCATAGGATCGATGCATCCATTCACAGCCCAGATGACGTAATTCAGGAATGCCCATTATTGGAGGATAGAAGGTATGTCCTTGTTCCATAGCCTGTGTGACGGCATTTATTATGGAGGGATGGGGGGGTAATTTGGGTTCTCCAGCACTGAGATTATGAATTTTGATTCCTGCGTTAATTTTTTGTTGAGCCAGAGAATTGATGGCAACTGTTGCGGAATCTTTGGGCAAGTTCTTTTTTTCACAATGGTTCATTATTTTTGGACCTTTTTTGAGTTTGAGATAATTATCTTGAATAATTGATTCACGAAATCCTGCTGCAAGTGATATTGCCTGGATAAATAGTCATAATATTCAAACAATTTTTTTTCGCGCAGGCGGTCTATTATTTTTTTTCCTTCTTTAGCTTTTAAGGCGCCGATTTGCTTAGACAATTCTTGGCGTTGAGCCAATTTTTCAATAATGTATGCATCAGTTTGTTCAATTTGTTTTCTTAGTTCTTCAATCGTACTCATGATGAACTCCTTACCAGATAGGGACCTTATCACTCTATTTTTTAACTAATATAAAAGCCGTTTTATTCTGATAGCTGTCCTGAATATTTCTCGCTCTCATTTGCAAACCATAAAGTGGTGCACAACGTGCCGACGCAATGACGGCGGTATGGGGTGGTAATATTCCTTCTGCCAGATCTCTTGCTGCTTTGGCTGTATCGATCCATTCTATTTTTTTCGCATCTTTAAATTTGTGTCGGAGGAATTTTTTGCACTGGGCAAGACCTTGAGGATGCGAAACAATATGGGTGATTTTATGATGTTGAGTATTCGGTTTAACCAGCAGGCATTGGTTAATGTTATGCCAAATCTCATCGATGGGAGTAAATGAATATTTGCCCATAGCCTGAAATGCTGGTTTTACCAATCCTCCTAAAAGGTTAACAACGGGTAAGATGCCCAAATCTATAGTTTCATTCTCAATAGCATTTAAAACGCCTTCCATATCCAGCAAATGAATGAGATGGACATTAATATCTTTCTCTTTGGCATAAAGTAGTGCTGCTTCCTCAGAAAATGATCCGATATCTCCAGAAACACCGAAGCGAATTGCTTCTTTTTCTTCAATGAGATTCTTCATAACGCTTCCCTCTCTGCCAGTTCCAACAGGAACGATTCTGTCTTCTCCCAACTGAGGCAAGGATCGGTAACGGATAACCCGTTTAAATCAATGTTTGCCGGATTGATAGAGTCTAATTTTTGATTGCCTTCTTTGATGAAACTTTCTACCATGAAACCTTTGACCAGTTGTTTTAAATCAGGTCTATTTTTGATGCTTTCCAGAATGCTAAAAGCAATTGATGGTTGCAGTTGATGATTTTTTTTCCCATTCACCAGACAGTTGTCATGGCTCACATCAATAATGACAGAAGGGTTAACTATCTGATGCATGCCCATGTAGTACATGACTTCCTCCAGGTGAGAAACGGAGTAATTGGGGGCTTGGTTTGAGCCACGCAGAACGAGATGAGCATGATGATTGCCATGGGTTTGCACTTCATATCCATCAAAGACAGCGACATGAGGATGCTGTGAGGCAACCAGGCTGTTTACTCCTACAGCAAGTGAACCATGTGTGGGGTTTTTTAATCCTACCGCACAGTCAAGGGCAGAGGCAAAAATTCGATGTTCTTGATCCTCTGAACTACGGGCGCCTATTGCAACCCAGGACAGAAGTTCAAGGAATCCCTTGGCATTATGGGTGAACAGAGCCTCATCAGCGATAGGGAGCCCCATTTGAATGACTTTTATCATCATATCCCGGGTATATTTTATACCTGCTTCAATATCAGGGGTTGAAAATAAATCGGGTTGATTAACAGGACCAGTCCAGCCTTTTGTCGTTCTGGGCTTTTGAATGTAAACCCGCATGATTAATTTTAAAGCATGTTTGACTTTATTGTTGAGTTGTACCAAACGCTCCGCGTATTCCAATACCGCTTTTTTAGGCCATGCCGAACAAGGGCCGACTATCATCAAAAGACGTTTATCTCGTCCTTCCAAAATCGCTTTGACCTCTTGCCGGTCCTGGGCAATTTGCTGACAGGCGGAGTGGGGTAATGGCAATTCCTGAATGATTTTTTCTATTGGTGGCAGTTTTTTTAAGATGGAATAGGTCATCGTATCCTCCCCAAGCCAGAAGGGGCTTTGGACGGATGATGAATTTGAGATGGATGGTTCATCGTTCACACTCCTTTTTTGATTTTATCCAACTCCCCTTTATTAGTCTGGGGATCTTGGGTATCAAAAACCCCCAGACTCAGCTGGGGGTTGGAGTGTTAGTATTGCCTACCTACCACCCAGCTCAGGGCTGAAAAAGCTAAAATAAAAAAAGCAGGCAAAGTCTTGTACAAGACTTGCTTTTTTATTTAACTGATTTGTTGTAGTAGAGTAGAACATGAATAATCACAAAAAATTAATTTGTATATTATGTATACAGGACTATGGCAATCCTGTCAACACCTGTTGCCCTTGGTTAGTTTTAAAGCCAATTTTTCCTGTGCATTAAATCAATGATTTCCATATAAGGTCAATTATGATTGTACTATGTCAAATGACTAAAATTTAATATGAAATAAATATATACTATTTGCTCAGTTATTAATTAAAATTGATAATAAAAAGCTGTATGTCGAACCTGATCTGATCTTTATTTCATAATTAATATTTTTTGATTTAACAAGAACTTGGCATTTGTGATTAACCATTTTTAGCTTAAATTTAATCAATTAGATTATATCGCTGTCTAAATTTGATTCATAAAAAATATCTTTACACCCAAATTTGTTTCTGATAACAATAACTCGCTGCTTTTTAGCAAAGAGATGTAATGGATTTACCTTATCTTTACGAAGGAGTTAGTTATGCCAAACGATAAAATGGATATCGATGAAGGTTCTAAGGATAAAAGCGACCTGAAAAAAAGCAAAAAAGTTCAACAAAGCGGAACAGAAACTTCTCACCCCTACCCCGATTCAAAAACTACCAAAGAATTTACAGCACATGATTTTTCTTTCCTTGCAGAGAATGAGCATTTTCGTTATGCACCAAATAGCGAAAAAATAGGACATGCTGTGATCACTAAGGAAGATGACAAAACTGTTGCGCTGCAATATGAGTTACCACAAGGCGAGAATGAAGAGACACCCAAAGTCCGTCCTTTAATTAATATTGAAGCGATTCAACCTTTTAGAGGAATGCATCGATTTCGTGCACAAACACCCGATGGCCATACTCCTATGTATGGAAAACGTTCCATTTATGGGAAGGTTGGGGAAAAGGAAGATGAAGATCCCATTCAAATCGTTTGTTTTTCTCCTTCTCCTGAAGAAGGTAAGCAACCTTTTTGGGGTTCAATTAAAGAAACACCCTTATTTAGCGATAAGCTTAAAAAATCAGCTAAAAAAGAATTAGAGAAAGAATTGGCCGAAATAGGTCAGGTCACAAAGGGTGGGTCTGAATTGGAGATTGATCATGACTCTGTTCCACAACGTGATCTCATTAAAACAAGAACTCCTGACCAGAATACGGTTATGGGGGAGTCAGCTCGTGATGCTTATGAACACTTTTTTGAAAAAATGAGTGATGAACTTCATCCGGATATGAAAGCACGTCTAAAGCGCGCTTTTGAGGCTGACATTAAGGATAATTTTTTCAAAAATAGTTATCGTCCTGAGTGGTTGCATCTTTATGGTTGGTCCTTAATGCCAATGGATAAAGACCCACAAAAAAAAGAGAATTTAGGTGCCGCTCCAAAATGGGCGAATACTCAGATGATGATTTTAGAGCGAACTGTCAAATGGTTTGCTATAAATGCCCCAGAATCATTATTAACCATTAAACCTAAATTTGAGATGTTGCTTGATTCAGAATTGGTTAAGCATATTGATTTTAGTGTACGAGTTAAAATAAAAGAACGCTATGTAGAGTTGATGCAAAAAATCGATCCGTTTTTAGCCTACCCATTATTTGCGAAAGCATCGGATTTAGCTCAAGGAACTGCAATAACTTACAATATTCTGAATAAGATTGAGCCTGTGAGTAAACAGGTAGTGAAAGGCAACAAATCCAAGGGTGATGAAGGCCTTGCAACTGTTTCATCCAAAAAAGCAGGATCTATCTTAACAAAAACACAAGCAACTAAGAGGCATACTGAAACCACTTCAACTTCTCACCAAGACGCTTCTCTTACCAAAGCAGTTGGTGGAAAAAGAAAACGTGATAGTGAGATGGAAGATGAATCGGTAATAGCTCCGTCAAAACCAAAAACCGCTTCTTCCCAATCTGATGATTTGAATCGTAAAAGAAGACGCGATGAGGATGATGCTGAGCTTGAAATGAGCGCACCAAAATCAAAACGTGCTGCTCATGAAGACCAGGTAATGAAATCCAAGCATAAAACAGCCCCTGATAAATCAAGTTCGTCCAATGGTAAAAAAAGACGAAGAGAAGAGGATAGTGACGATGAGGATATGAGAGAAACTCCAAAAAAACGCATCAAATTCCCTACTCAAAATCAGCATGAACTATCAGTAGTGCAAATTTACTCTGACTTTTTTGTGGCCGATTATGATAATCCCTGGCGAGGTCCAGAGTCATCTTCTTGTTCAGGATCCGGTTTTATAGTTCAAGATCCTACTTCAGGCAAAAAATATATAATGACCAATGCTCATGTTGCGGAGAACACAACATTTTTGCAAGTACGATTAGCAAATAATCGTATTAAAAAATATGAAGCAAAAGTCAAATGCGTTTCATATCAGTGTGATTTAGCCTTATTGGAGGTTGAAGATCCTGAGTTTAATGATCTTGTCGAACCTGTTGAATTGGGTGAAATGGTGAGTTTACGAGATCGAATTATGGTTGTTGGTTTTCCCATGGGGGGAACTGAAATATCCCTTTCAAAAGGAATTGTCTCGCGTATTCAAGTTGATGGTTATTCTATGAGTGGCCAAAATTTATTGCAAGCTCAAGTTGATGCAGCAGTTAACCCTGGAAATAGTGGTGGACCAGTATTTATAGGCGAAAAGGTCGTTGGGGTTGCTTTTCAGGGATATGGTGGACATCAAGGATTAAGTTATATCATCCCTATTCCAATTATGCAGCATTTCCTAACAGAGGCATTAAGTGGTAAGCCATATCGTGGATTCCCTAGCATTCCAATTGTTACAGAGGAAATTGAAAACCCAAGTGAACGTGAATTTTATAAAATGGGTAAAAAATCGGGTATTCGCATTTTAAAAGTGGATAATTTATCAGATGCATACACCAAATTAAAACCAGACGATATCATACTGGCTATTGATGGATTACCCATATCAAATGAAGGGACTGTAGATATTCCAGGGATCGGAAATTGCATCGATTATTTTCATGTGACTCAGTCTAAATTCATCGGCGATAGCGTTAGACTCAACATTTTACGTAGGAAGCCTGATACTGATACTGTTGAGGAACTGGAGGTAGATGTTATTTTAGATACGATCTTGGGTGATACAGAAAAAGTATCAGTCCCTGAACACGACAAAATGCCGACCTATTACATTAACTCGGGAATTTGTTTTGTTCCACTGACCCGTAATTACATGGAAGGAAATGGGTGTGATTTCGAAGAAATGCATTTAGTTGAAGAAAACTGCTCCTTACCTGATGCGCCTAAGAAAAAACCCAATGAGCAAATTGTTGTGATTAATACCATCCTCAATTGTAAGGAAACTCAAGGTTATGAGAAGCATATTCGTGGAATTGTTAAAGAAATTAATGGCCAACCAATTAACAATATTCACGATGTTGTTCGTGCCATGGAAGGGAATAAAGAAAAAAGGCATGTGATTTCTCTGGCTTCAAAGTCAAAAATTGTTATTCCTAACATGTCAGCCGAAGAACACGCCAAGTTGTTAAAACGTAATCACATTGCTCACGATCGGTCCACGGATTTATCAGATAAGATGCTTGTTGATGAAGAACTGAAAGTTTTTTCTCATATCCCTGCGCCAAAAAAATCAGAATTATATGTAGAAGAAATGGAATTAACCCAATCAGGAATGCATGCTCTCTTTGCCCATATGGGGTATTCAGAAATGGTTAGTGCTTCTATCTATAATGGAAATTTAACGCTTAATTTAGATGCACTGAACCGTCAAGGTTTTATGCCTGTATTAACCGATGTGGGAGAAAGCAAAGTTTCTGGCCATTGGATTATGTTAATTCACGGTCGTGATAATCAATACTTCATTTTTGATCCAATAGGTCAAACATCAGGAAATAAATATGTTACCAGTTTAGCGAGTCAATTACCCACAGGAGCTACACTTTCTGTTATTCCTAACGCTGAGGGATTCAACCGAGGTTTATGTGGATATTGGGTTGCATCAACAGGTATAAGAGCTTATGCGGCATTAAATCAAGCAACTCCACCAAGTTTAGCAACACTCGGACAAATCATCTCTTATGAGATGCAGGCAGAGTTAGCAAATAATGGATTCATGAAAATTATCACTTGGTTGCAGTCTGTGGCTGAAAGATTTTCTGGCTCTCCTGCAAAGAAACCAATTGATGCTCGAGAATTAAGGCTAGCAAGTGAGACGCCGCTTAAAAGTCATCCAGAAATTGTTTGTCCAATCCCTATAAGACCAAGTTCTTCAAGTTTTTTCAATCAACTTCCTAAAGAAACCGAAGAGAAGAGTACAAAGCCTAAAAGAAGGCGGCTTATTATTGAATCAGATGAAGAAGAAGGAGCTTCTATATTTTCAGGTAAAGAAAAAGAAGATGTGGGTTTAACACAGGATATGTTGCCTGGTTTAAAACGCTGGCAGCAAAAAATTGTGGAAATGGAAGAGAAGTATAAGGATCTACCTGAGGATGAAGAAGATGATGAGTATTATGCTAATTCCTCTGATAATTCAGAAGGTTCCGATGAAGAAGAAACCGAATCTGAGGATCGTAGTGAGGACTTAGAGGATTCAGAGATGGAAGAAGAATCAATTGATGTGAAACCGAAGAATAAAGCTTCTAAAAAAGCGCAACATCATAATCCAAGGTTAGAACGACATGGATTTTTCAAACGGCCAGCCGAGGATGACGAAATGGAGCATCAACATAATACAAAACGAGCCCGTTACAAATAATCAATTTTCTCTATTGCGCCGGGGGTATTAGACCCGGCGATTTCTATTCCGGAATGATGTAGTTGTATTGCTGTAGTTGTATTATAAGGAGATAATGATGTTGCAAAAAATTGAGGAAATTAAAAAATTTCGTGAAGCGTTAAAAGACATTCATTTTGATACTTGGTTGGTTTTGGATCTAGATAATACCGTCATGACACCTCGGATTGCCTTTGGAGGCGATGCATGGTTTGAGGGATTGTTCTCTCACGTCAAACAAAAAGAGATTAATCAGGACATTGCTAAGCCTTCGCTGATGTCGGTTTATAATACGGCACAGCATTTTGTTCGAACAACTGCAGTAGAACCCAATATAGTTCGCCTCATTAAAGCACTACAAGATATTGGTATACCCATTATTGGATTAACTGCACGTGGATATACGATTCGACACCAGACATTGAGACAACTTTCTGATATGGGGGTCGATTTTTCGCGTAACAGCATTGTACCTGATGATGGATCATCATGTCAGGGTGGTGTCATTTTTTGTGCTGGGGGTGATAAAGGGGAAAATTTAAGTGCGTTTTTTGAGCGATTAGGGCGCACTCCTCGTCATGTTGCGATGCTTGACGATAAGAAAAAGCATTTAGAACGTGTGATGATTGCCTTAAAGCCATTAGGAATTCATTTTAGTGGATTTCGTTACGGCTATCTTGATGATGAGGTGAAGCAATTTAGTATGGAAACAGCCAACCTTCAATTGGCACACTTATGGGAATGGCTATCTGCTACGGTACAAGAAGATGTTAAAAAATTAAAACTTATTTCCGAAGAGCTTATTGGTACTCTAAGTCCACTGGTTTATTCAGAGAGTTTATTTCATCCCGATCATCCCTTACATCCTATATCAAAATTTCATTCAGATGAGAAGAAACCTAAATTACTGAAACGTTCGCTCAGTGTATCTTCATTTTTTTCTGAAGAAAAGCTATCGCTTACACCATCCACAAAATGTAAGACATTTAGGAAATTAGAAATCGACACAGGCGATTGTGAATCAAGCTACGAGCCACCACCGACATCAATTCATCCCCATCGAATTGACAGAAGAGGTACAGTTGGATTCTTCACTATGGTTTCATCTGAAGGTGTTGAGCAAAAGGGTACTGGTAATGGGCTTAGCTATTTCAGTAATTGAATATCAAACTAGTGTCTTAGTCTCAGCCATTTTCAAACTTAGTTAAACTGGCCGGATCTATCATCTTAATCAACCAGTTTATATTCTTGACTTGGGATGTTTAATCTAGTTAACTTTATGATTTATTTTTTATCATTTTAAAGAGAGTGATTATGTTAAAGGACTGGCAGGTAAAATTTCCAAAAAGTTTTGAACAATTTCCAAATCTTTTTACTGAGTTAGATTTTGAAGAGCAGGAATATTTGTCTCAACTATTACATTTAATAAATAATGCAGGTACAGGATTACTTGATGAAGAAACAGTCAGCCGTATCTTTGATAACTCCTCTCATGTATCTGAATTAACGGCTCTCATTAGTTTAATCAGTAATCTTAAATGTTTGAACAAATCCATGCTCAATTATTTGATTACAAATCACTATCTACCTGACTTGCAAGAAAGTATTGATACTCTTTCCAGCCAAACTTCTCTCTCTACCGATGTGGTAACGTTTTTATTTTCCACCAAAAATCCCCAGGATTGTGTAGCGTTTATGATGCGTGCTCTAAAAAACGGAGTAGATTTAACCAATATTGTAAATTATTTATCGCAACATGTTGATTTAGCAGGCTTGAATCGTGCAATAACCCTATTTGATCTTAGTAGCTTTAGCTATAAACAAGAACATTTTCCAAAGTTTAGTATCCTGTCAAGCGTACTCGCAAATCCCTTATGCCAAACTATATTTGACGCCAGATTGCGAGGATTTTCTGATTACTCTGAGCTTTCAGAGCCATTACGATCTATTGATGCTAATGAAATTATTAATCAACTTGTTGATTTGGTCGATGAAGAAACCAAAGCGCAAATCTTTTTTGATTTTTTTGTACCATTTCGCCCTTTTCCTCCTAGCCAAAAATACATTGTTGATGTCGATGTTGCTGATAAAGTAGCTAGAGTACTGCAAGCTCCAGAAATGAAATCAACATTACGAATGAAAAATGGTGTTAGAGTTGTTTTTGATAAAATCAAATATGAGATTGCTAGCAACATAGAATCAGAAGACTTATGTTCTACACGCAATTATAAAGACCTTATGAATGAAATTTGGTTGACACTTAACCAACTGCATAAAGGTCATGGATATCAAGGTTTTTTTGCAGAAGAATTGAGACAACACTCGTTTTTAACTGATACAGAACCTAAGGATATGATGGATGTTGAAACGCGGAGTCCATCAATATTAGTGTAATGCGTTGCATTACACTAATTCTTCTCGGAACCAGGTGACATGATCATAATTTATTATAAGGAAAGAAAATATGAGCCTCGATATCATCTCATACAAAGATCTGTTCGATACTCATAATGATTCAATCAAAGATAGAATTCAAACGGCATTATGCATGACAGGGATTATTGGGGTAAGAGATGTGCCTCATTTTATCGAAAAATCAAGAGACTATCTTCAAGCCGCACGACATTTTTCTTCATTAGGGATGTCAATTAAAAAGCAATATGCTCCTGAGCGCGATGCTGGTTTGACTGAAGGGTATGAATTAGGTGCAGAACAGTTTTTAGATCAAAACGGCCAATGGCAAAGAGATGATAAAAAAATGTCTTTTTACGCGTTTGTCCCTGATCATAAACGAAACAAATGGCCAAACGAGATGGATTTAAAAACACCCTACTTGGCATTGGGTGAACTGATGTTTGATACCGGTAAAAAAATTCTAAATTTTATGGGATTGAATGAATCAATTGGACTCCCACTTAATAATCTAGTGGGTTATGGGCGGATGTTGCATTACTTAGCAGTTGATGAAATACAAAATCCCAATTGGTGCGGCGCTCATCTAGATCATGGAGTGTTAACAGCACTGATGCCTGCTTATTATTTTAGAAATGGAGTAGAAGTTGATGAGCCAGAAAATGCTGGGCTTTATATCATGCCTTCGAATAGTGATCAGTTCGAGAGAATTGATGCCTCAGATAAATCAATTATGTTGTTTCAGGTTGGAGAATTTGTGCAGCTTGCTTCAAATGATACAATTCGTGCCACGAAACATTTAGTTAAGAAAACTACAGGTTCTATAGAGCGTTTCACGTTCGCTTTATTTTTTTCTGCACATGATGATACAGTTATTTATAGCCATTCAGAGTTAACTCAAGATGCTCGATATCTTGAGCATAAATCATCAGATGGGAGTATAAGTTACGGTAAATGGGAAGCTGCTTCTTATGCGCGATATCGAGCACTTTAGACGTACTTCTACGAGAACAATAAGCAAACTCCTGAGAGAATATCCAAAATAAGAGATTGCTGGCTTACAGATATTTTAGAGTATTATGCAAGCTCTTTTATGCGTACCTGTTGGCTGTGGTTGGTTTTATAGCCAATTTTCCCTGTAAATTAACCCAATGATTTCCATATCAAAATCACCTTGGTATTAATCGCACTTACTGACTGGAAAATGAGATGAAAGTATTGCACGAATCATTTTGATCGTATACATTGCATTTTATATCAAATAAAAACTAAGGGATTAATGTTGTGTCAATATGTTGGGATTTAATCATAAATAATATTACCCCACAGCAAGCCAATTTCCCTGATCACCGGCTTCAAATGAATGACTCGGGATTCATCCTTAAAAGAATTCTTTTCGTATCAAATCAACAATTTATCGATTTACTCACTTGTATCACTGAGTATCAGTCCATTACCAGAAAAAAATTCATGAATCTTTCAAATAATAAAATCAAGCCAAGGAGGAAACGCAATAAAAGACTATTAACGTGGTAAGGATTTTAAATTTACAAAAAGGAGTCAATATGTTTAATGTGGATAATAGTGGTAAAGGCAATTGCTTGTATTATGCTTACAGTATTTCATTAATGTATTATTTGCGGGCAAAAAATAATGTCAGGATTACTGAAGATATTTTTAACAAATTAGGATTAAAGGAAGAAGGTCGAGCCAGTTTACGAAAACTATTATCCAAAGACCATGATAGGGCCTTTACGCGTGAAGAAATAAAAACAATTATAGAACCCATTCTTGGCAGAGCAACCAGAGATTTGGCAGCGGAACATACCAAAATCGAATTCAAATCGTCACCTCATGATACGCCTATATTTTCATCCCTCCATTATGCTGTGGAATTTGGTTTTAAACGCGCTCTACAAATCAATGAATCAGAGTTGGCCTTGTTAATAGACAATGATTTCTCCAATCCTGATTATACTGAGGCCGAGATATACAAGGTTAGTGGTTTGTTAGATGCTCTTCAAGAATATATTTTAACAAGAACGCCTGCTGTTATAGAGGAATTCAATCGTCAATGGGAAAGTAAAAAACAGGAACTCAAAGAGCAAAGCTTAACTGAAAAAGAGATCCAGGTTCATCAGGCGACTATTTTAGATAATATCCTAAGAAAAGAAACGATAGATTTTTTATTAGCTGATAATGAAAAACATCTTGATGAATATAGAGAGCATCTTCGAAGAGAGTTCGTATGGGGTAGTGAAGAAACACTGATGGTTTTACATCGTGCCATACAAGGTGAACGCATGGTACGTAACCATGAGGGAAGAGTTGAGCTTGTCTATGATCATGAAATTATTTTGCATGTTCATAGAAATGGCGCAAGTCCGTCCTATGATGCGGGAAGCCCGGAAATGATATTAAATAATGAAGGCAATACTCATTGGACTTCTATCATTCCTGATTCGATATTTACATCAAAACTAACCGACAAAGAAGAAAAATTATTCGAACTATTGGATAAGATGCAGTCAGAGTATGGCAGTAAAGAGCTTGGGGTAGAAAAATATTCCTTGATAAGTGATTGGCTTAGCGATTTGATGAAGCAGGTAGAGCTTATTAAAACCAGCCCAACTGCTGTTACGAAACAAAAAGAAATCGAATTATTTTTTCAGCTTCTGGGCAAAGCAATACCTAAATTGGCATCAGAACCTGCCTTGAGGATGTCGCTTGGTACTCTTTTTTCCAATTTTCTCGAATGCATTCCAACCCTTATGGTTGAAAATAAAATCAGTACAGGGTTAGCTAAATTTGGATTGTATAGTCCTGTAATATCTCAGAAAAAAGAAGATTTGTCCTTGACCAAATCATCTGAGGAGAAAGTTAATTCTGAACAACCTCAAAAGGGCGTATTAAGTCAATTCTCGAAACATACTCTGCTTAAGGTATCTGAGGATGTAAGCCCAAAACCATACCCTACAGAACTAAACCCGTATGTTCGAAAAAACAAGCAGTCTGGTCCACGAGTAGCGAGAGCACTCACCCAAATGTACCAAAAAGGACTTGAAGGTGATGAAAGATATACGCCAGAAAAGTGCAAAGACATTGCTCAGAGGTATATAGAGTATTCGAAATCTCATAAACGCAATTTCATTCTTGATGATGTCATCCTCTTTGTGCAGGAAATGGATAAAATCATTAAGCAACAAGAATCAATTAGTGAAAATTCCTCTAAGCGTGCTGCAATGTAAGGGTGCTGTTTTTGCCTGAAGTGTGGGAAAAACAACATCGTCAGATTGATTTTGCTTTCTTATCAAGTGGTGACTTAATTGGTGAGGAAGCAAAATAGCAACTGCAATGATTTTCCATGCTGTTATTAATATAAATGCATATAGCCGGTAAATATTAGGGCGTGTTGACAATTGGCTCCCAACGCCTACGTGCCGCGA
>NZ_JFIM01000047.1 GCF_000586315.1 Legionella pneumophila subsp. fraseri
CGAACAGTTGGCGCCGGTGTAGTCGCTAAAATAATCGAGTAAAGCAGGAAGTTAGTATACAGTGACATGAGCCAAGGTATTATGGCTCATGTCAATTAAATTTAGGCCAGTAGCTCAATTGGCAGAGTGGCGGTCTCCAAAACCGCAGGTTGGGGGTTCGATTCCCTCCTGGCCTGCCAACTACAAGTAAATATGAAAAGTTCAAACGAAAATCAAAGTAAGATGAAAGATATAATGTCCTGGTTAGCTATTGTATTAGCTACAGCAGGTGCTTTTGTATGCACTTACTATTATACGTTCACAGGACCAATTCAATCGATAATATGGCTTGCGTGGCTTATTTTGATCCTTTTCTTGGGTTACTTAACAACAACAGGTAAGAAAGTCTTTGCGTTTGCGCAAGAAGCAAAAGTTGAATTGTTAAAAGTGGTTTGGCCTACACGCCAAGAAACGATACAAACAACTACTATAGTAATGGTGATGGTTGGATTGACAGGATTCATACTCTGGGGAGTAGATTCAATCATGATGTGGGCAATTGCTAAGTTAACACATTTAGGGTGAATATGGTTGAGGAAAACAAAGCAAAACAGTGGTACGTTGTACATGCCTATTCAGGATATGAAAATTTTGTCATGCGCGAAATAACATCCCGTGCAAAACACCATAATTTACAAGATAAAATAGGCGAGGTTGTTGTACCTTCAGAAGAAGTTGTAGAAATGCGCTCAGGCCAAAAGCGTAAAAGTACCCGCAAATTTTTCCCAGGATATGTCCTAGTTCATATGGTAATGGATGATCAGACATGGCACATGGTCAGAGGCATACCTAGAGTTCTAGGCTTTATTGGCGGAACCAGCCAAACACCGACTCCAATTTCCGATAAAGAAGCTCAGGCAATTATGCAACGAGTTGAAGACGGTGTAACCAAGCCAAGACCAAAAATACTCTTTGAACCAGGAGAAGTAATCAGGGTTAAAGAAGGCCCATTTGTTGATTTTAATGGGGTTGTTGAAGAGGTCAACTATGAGAAAAATAGACTAAGAGTTGCAGTACTTATTTTTGGACGTTCAACCCCAGTAGAACTTGAATTCAGTCAAGTTGAAAAAACATAAATGTCTAAATAAAGAATATTAAATATATTTATATTGATCAAAATATCAATTTAAAAGTTTTACAAAACCGGGGAGCCAGTACTTAATTGAAAAATGCTAATTCAATATAAGCTGGCGCAAGACCCATAAGGAGTAATAATGGCAAAAAAAGTAGAAGCATATATTAAATTACAGATCCCTGCTGGAAAAGCAAATCCTAGTCCTCCAGTTGGTCCTGCTTTAGGTCAACGTGGTGTAAATATTATGGAGTTCTGTAAAGCATTCAATGCTGCGACACAGCAAATGGAACAAGGACTACCTATTCCAGTTGTTATCACTGTGTATAGTGATCGTAGTTTTACCTTTATAACCAAGACCCCGCCAGCTTCAGTTCTGCTGAAAAAAGCTGCTGGTATTCAAAGTGGCAGTGGCACACCAAATACTAAAAAAGTAGCCAAACTGAATGTCAGTCAGCTTGAAGAAATTGCTAAAGTCAAGAAACCTGATCTGACAGCGGCTGACCTGGCAGCGGCAGTAAGATGTATCGCCGGTACAGCACGTAGCATGGGTATTGAAGTTGAAGGTTTGGAATAAGGGGTTACCATGTCAAAATTAACTAAAAAACAAAAGAAAATAGCGGAAGTTATTAAGCCAAATCAACTCTATACTGTTGCGGATGCTGTAGCTATTCTAAAACAATTTGCATCTAAAAAGTTTCGTGAGAGTCTTGATATCAGTATTAACTTAGGAGTTGATCCTCGTAAATCTGATCAAGTAGTTCGGTCTTCTACTAATCTGCCAAAGGGTACAGGTAAAACAGTTCGAGTTGCTGTTTTTGCCCAGGGCGATAATGCAGCTAAGGCAGTCGCTGCAGGAGCTGACATAGTAGGTTTTGAAGATCTGGCTGATAAAATTAAAGCTGGCGAGATGAATTTTGATGTTGTTATTGCAACTCCGGATGCTATGAGGATTGTTGGTCAACTTGGACAAATTTTAGGCCCAAGAGGGCTTATGCCTAATCCTAAAGTTGGAACAGTTACAACCAACGTGGAAGCTGCAGTTAATGATGCCAAATCAGGACAAGTACGATACAGAACTGATAAAAACGGTATCATTCATTGCACAGTTGGCAAAGCAGACTTCCCTCCCGAAGATGTTCTTGAAAACGTTGTTGCGTTAATTAACGATTTGAAGAAGGCAAAGCCAGCATCCTCTAAAGGACAATATCTGAAGAAAATCTCTTTATCTACAACAATGGGACCGGGATTACCTATTGATATTTCATCAATACCTGTGTAACATATCATCCCATTTTTAAGAATTCACGGCATAGATTAGGTTCCATGCCGTCGAAGACCGCAGGTGCTTAGGCTTAATTTCCTGCGCAGACGGTGAACCGGCTCCTTAACAAAGAGACGGCCACCATAACTGTCAAGTCCATGAGATTTGTACATATTAGGAGGTCAGTAACGTGACATTAAATTTAGCTGCAAAAAAAGCCGTTGTTGAAGAAGTGACTGCAGTCGCGTCAAAGGCTATTTCAGCAGTGGTTGCTGATTATCGTGGGTTAACTGTAAATCAAATGACGCAATTGCGTAGTGAAGCACGCAAATCCAGTGTCTATCTTCGTGTGGTGCGAAATACACTAACAAGAAGAGCGTTTAAAAACACTGAATTTGAATGCTTGAATGACTTACTTGTAGGTCCTGTATTCATAGCATTGTCACTTGAAGCACCGAGTGATGCTGCAAGACTACTGAAAGAATACGCAAAAACATTTGAAAAGCTTGAGATCAGAGCACTGTCAGTTGGTGGGAAAGTATACAACGCAAATCAAATTGATGCCGTTGCAAGCTTGCCTACACGTGACGAAGCGATCGCCAAGCTGATGTATGTGATGAAAGCGCCAATTGAGAAATTTGTCCGCACACTAGCAGAGCCACATGCCAAACTGGTTAGAACTCTTGCTGCTGTAAAAGACAAAAAAGCAGGCAATCCCGCTTAATCATTATTTAATTTTAATTAGGAGCTAGTAATGGCTGTATCAAAAAACGAAATATTAGAAACAATTTCTAACATGTCAGTAATGGAAGTTGTTGAATTAATCGAAGCGATGGAAGAGAAATTTAATGTTTCTGCTGCCGCTGCTGCTGTAGCCGTTGCCGCGCCAGCTGCAGGTGCTGCTGCCGCTGCTGAAGAACAAACTGAGTTTACTGTTGTAATGACCAGTTTTGGTTCTAACAAAGTAAACGTAATTAAGGCAATTCGAGGCATAACTGGTCTAGGCTTGAAAGAAGCTAAAGACTTAGTAGAAGGTGCACCATCAACCGTTAAAGAAGGTGTATCAAAAGATGAAGCTGCCAGTATCAAGAAAGAGCTTGAAGAAGCTGGTGCTACAGTAGAAGTTAAATAATTAAAACATAGCAGTATTTAAGGACCCAGCCATGTTCACATGGCTGGGTTTACTCGTTTGAAAATCATCAATAATTTACAGAGGAACCACCATGGCAGTTGCAGAAGCTAAACCTCAATATTCGCATGCTGAGAAAAAACGATTTCGCAAAAGCTTTGGTAAGCAGACAGATATAATGCCGATACCGAATCTGCTTGAAATACAACTTAAGTCCTACAGGGATTTTCTTCAAACTAATACTAAATTAAGCGAACAACTGAATACGGGATTGCATGCTGCATTTTCTTCTGTATTTCCTATCGAGAGCTTTTCTGGCAATGCAAGACTCGAGTATGTCGGTTACAAACTTGGAGAGCCTGCATTTGATGTTCGCGAATGCAAACTAAGGGGATTAACTTATTCAGCTCCACTAAGAGTCAAAATCAGACTCGTTGTGCTTGACAAAGATGCGAGCGATGATCCCAAACCTATAAAAGATATTAGAGAGCAAGATGTCTTTATGGGGGAAATTCCTTTAATGACCGATGTTGGAACGTTTGTGGTCAATGGAACTGAACGTGTTGTTGTTTCACAATTACATCGTTCACCCGGGGTTATATTTGAACATGACAAGGGAAAGACTCACTCTTCAGGCAAGTTGCTTTATTCTGCACGAATAATACCTTATCGTGGCTCATGGTTAGATTTTGAATTCGATCCCAAAGATTGTGTATATGTGCGTATTGACAGACGCCGCAAACTGCCAGTGACTATTTTGCTTAGAGCATTAGGCTATGAAGCAGAAGATATTTTAAGTGAATTTTTTGAAACAACTCGCTGTCATCTGAAAAATGGTGAATATCATATCGATTTAATTCCACAACGTTTACGTGGTGAAATCGCTTCATTTGATATTCATGTTCCTGAGACAGGAGAACTTATCGTAGAGCAAGGTCGTCGAATTACTGCAAGACACATAAAGTTAATGGAAAAAAGTCAAATGCAGGATCTTGTTGTCCCAAGAGATTATTTAATTGGAAAAACATTAGCAAAAAATATTATTGATACATCAACTGGTGAATTCCTGGCTCAAGCTAATGATGAGATAACCGAAGATCTGTTAGATGCCATGGCCAATCATGGTATTTTACAAATTGATATGATCTATACTAATGATTTAGATCATGGCTCTTATATATCGGATACATTAAAAATTGATCCCACAACATCTCAGCTAGAAGCACTTGTCGAAATTTACCGCATGATGCGCCCGGGAGAACCGCCTACAAAAGAAGCTGCAGAGGCATTATTTAAAAATCTATTCTTTGTTGAAGAAAGGTATGATCTATCCGCAGTTGGTCGAATGAAATTTAATCGTCGCGTAGGAATTAAGAGTGACGAAGGACCTGGTACTTTAACTAAAGAAGATATTTTGTCAGTAATTAAGACACTGATTGATATTCGAAATGGAATAGGTATGGTTGATGACATCGATCACCTTGGAAATCGTAGAGTAAGAAGTGTCGGTGAAATGACTGAAAATCAGTTTAGAGTTGGTCTTGTCCGTGTTGAGCGGGCTGTTAAAGAGCGTTTAAGTTTGGTTGAATCTGAAAATCTGATGCCCCAGGACTTAATTAACGCCAAACCAGTTTCTGCTGCAATCAAGGAATTTTTTGGCTCTAGCCAGTTGTCGCAATTTATGGATCAAGTGAATCCATTATCTGGTGTTACACACAAACGTCGTGTATCAGCCCTTGGTCCTGGTGGTTTAACCCGCGAACGAGCTGGATTTGAAGTCCGTGACGTACATACAACACACTATGGCCGCGTATGTCCAATTGAAACGCCAGAAGGTCCCAACATTGGTTTGATCAATTCATTGTCAGTTTATGCCAGAACTAACGAATATGGATTTATTGAAACTCCATGTCGAAAAGTAATTAATGGGCGTGTAACAGATGAAGTTGAATACTTATCAGCGATAGAGGAAGTAGACCAATACATTGCCCAATCTAATGTTGAGTTGGATGAGCAAGGTAATATTCTTGCTGATTTAGTACCATGCAGACATCAAAATGAATTTTCATTGACTACACCGGATAAGATTAACTATATGGATGTCTCACCCAAGCAAATTGTATCGGTTGCTGCATCATTGATTCCGTTTTTGGAGCACGATGACGCAAACAGAGCATTGATGGGGTCAAACATGCAACGTCAGGCGGTACCAACCTTGCGTTCAGAAAAGCCTTTGGTTGGAACCGGTATGGAGAGAATAGTTGCATCTGATTCAGGGGTTTCAGTCGTTGCAAAAAGAGGTGGGGTTATTGATTTGGTTGATGCTTCTCGTATTGTTGTTCGAGTTAATGACGATGAAACAACAGCCGGAGAAACCGGGGTAGATATTTATAACTTGACCAAGTATTTCCGTTCTAATCAGGATACCTGTATTAATCAAAGACCCATTGTATCGACTGGTGACCGCATCCAACGAGGTGATGTTCTGGCTGATGGTCCTTGTACCGATATGGGTGAACTGGCTCTTGGACAAAATTTATTAGTCGCGTTTATGCCTTGGAATGGTTATAACTTCGAGGATTCCATTCTTATATCTGAACGTATTGTTCATGACGACAGATTCACTACTATCCACATCGAAGAGTTAACTTGTATAGCTCGAGATACCAAATTAGGTACAGAAGAAATTACAGCAGACATACCTAATGTAGGTGAATCTGCACTTTCCAATTTGGATGAATCTGGAGTTGTCTACATTGGTGCTGAGGTAAAAGCAGGTGATATTCTTGTGGGTAAAGTAACTCCTAAAGGAGAAACCCAACTTACTCCAGAAGAAAAGCTTTTAAGAGCAATCTTTGGTGAAAAAGCTTCGGATGTTAAAGATTCGTCATTGAGAGTTCCATCCGGTATGAACGGAACAGTAATTGATGTACAGGTATTTACCCGTGATGGACTTGAAAAGGATGCTCGTGCAAAAAGCATTGAAGAAGAACATTTGGCGAGAGTTCGCAAGGATTTAATCGACGAAAGACGCATTCGCGAAGAAGACATTTACCATAGGGTTTCTCATTTGCTCCTGGATAAAGTGGCAACAGGAGGTCCTGGAAGCTTAAAACCTGGATCTAAAATCACTCAGGATTATTTGGATAAAGTTGAAAGAGAAAAATGGTTTGATATTCGTATAGAGGACGACTTGGTCAGTCAACAGCTTGAACAGCTATCCAAGCAATTAGAACTTTTAACCAAAGAAATGGAAAAGCGCTTTAACGATAGCCGGAAGAAAATTATCCAGGGTGATGATTTGGCTCCTGGCGTATTAAAAATTGTTAAAGTGTATTTGGCAGTTAAAAGAAGAATTCAGCCTGGAGACAAAATGGCAGGCCGCCATGGAAACAAAGGGGTTATCTCGATTGTTGTGCCTGTTGAGGATATGCCACATATGGAAGATGGAACAGCAGTAGACATCGTTCTTAATCCATTGGGCGTACCATCTCGAATGAATATTGGACAGGTTCTCGAAACCCATCTAGGTTTAGCTGCCAAAGGATTAGGAAGAAAGATTGCACAGATGCTTGATGAGAAACAATCTCCTGAAGGAATAAGAGCATTCCTTGAGAAAATTTATAATCATGATGGAGTGCAACGTGTGAACTTGAAATGTCTCAATGATGATGAATTGATGACATTGGCAGATAACCTGCGAGCAGGCGTGCCGATGGCAACTCCTGTTTTTGATGGTGCTACTGAGCGAGAAATCAAAAGTATGTTGCAGTTAGCAGATTTGCCGGCTGATGGTAAAACCGTGTTGATAGATGGTCGAACAGGTAATAAGTTTGATAACCCGGTTACTGTAGGCTACATGTATATGTTGAAATTAAACCATTTAGTGGATGACAAGATGCATGCGCGATCAACTGGATCATACAGTTTGGTCACTCAACAGCCACTTGGCGGTAAAGCACAATTTGGTGGTCAGCGTTTTGGTGAGATGGAAGTGTGGGCATTAGAGGCATATGGTGCAGCATACACTTTACAAGAAATGCTAACCGTAAAATCAGATGACGTTGGAGGTCGAACAAAGATCTACAAAAATATAGTCGATGGAGACCATCGTATGGACCCAGGAATGCCTGAATCTTTCAATGTATTGTTGAAAGAAATTAGAGCACTGGGAATTGATATCGAGTTGGAACATGACTAACTCATCAGCGATACATACTGACTAACCATTTTTTGGAGGCATAGACTTGGCTACCCTAAGCAACGACCCAATGAAAAAAGCACCAGTAATGAGTGATTTACTTGGTATTCTTAAGCAACAAGGTCAAAGTGAAGAATTTGATGCAATTAAAATTGCGCTGGCGTCACCTGAATTAATTCGATCATGGTCCTACGGCGAAGTTAAAAAACCTGAAACAATCAATTACAGGACATTTAAGCCTGAAAGAGACGGATTGTTTTGCGCTAAAACTTTTGGTCCTGTGAAAGATTATGAGTGCTTATGCGGAAAGTACAAGCGATTAAAACATCGTGGTGTGATTTGCGAAAAGTGTGGAGTTGAATTGGCTCTCGCAAAAGTGAGACGTGAAAGAATGGGCCATATCGAACTCGCAAGTCCTGTAGCTCACATATGGTTCTTAAAATCTTTACCATCGAGAATTGGATTACTCCTCGATATGACTCTAAGAGATATAGAGAGGGTTCTCTATTTTGAAGCTTTTGTCGTTGTTGATCCTGGAATGACAGAACTGGAGAGAGGGCAACTACTTAATGATGAAGCCTATCTTGATGCAATGGAACAATATGGTGATGAGTTTGACGCTCGTATGGGCGCAGAAGCAATTCGTGATTTGCTGCGCCAAATTGATCTGGAAGATGAAATTAAAAATTTACGTGAAGAGCTTCCAACAACTAACTCTGAGACAAAGATCAAAAAAATCACTAAACGTCTCAAGTTATTAGAGGCATTTTACGAATCTGGCAATAAACCGGAATGGATGATCATGGATGTACTTCCTGTTCTTCCTCCTGATTTAAGACCATTGGTTCCACTAGATGGAGGGCGTTTTGCTACTTCAGATTTGAATGATTTATACAGGCGGGTTATTAATAGAAATAACCGATTGAAACGTTTACTGGATCTGAATGCACCTGACATTATTGTTCGTAATGAAAAACGTATGCTGCAAGAGTCAGTCGATGCTTTACTTGATAACGGCAGAAGAGGACGTGCCATTACTGGTACAAATAAGAGACCTCTTAAATCATTGGCTGATATGATTAAAGGTAAGCAAGGTCGTTTCAGACAAAACCTTTTGGGTAAGCGCGTTGACTACTCTGGACGTTCAGTTATTGTTGTTGGGCCTACTTTAAAATTGCACCAATGCGGCTTGCCTAAAAAAATGGCATTAGAATTATTCAAGCCATTTATTTTTTCCAAATTGGAATTTAGGGGTTTGGCAACTACTATTAAAGCGGCCAAAAAGATGGTCGAAAGAGAAGAATCAGTAGTTTGGGATATATTAGATGATGTTATTAGAGAACATCCTATTCTTTTAAACCGTGCTCCTACCCTGCATAGATTGGGTATCCAGGCATTTGAGCCTGTTTTGATTGAAGGAAAAGCTATCCAACTGCATCCTTTAGTATGTACAGCGTACAACGCTGACTTCGATGGTGACCAAATGGCAGTACACGTGCCTTTGACGCTGGAAGCACAGTTGGAAGCTCGTTCATTGATGATGTCGACAAACAATATATTATCCCCAGCCAGTGGTGAACCAATTATTGTTCCCAGCCAGGATGTCGTTCTTGGCTTGTACTATTTGACACGGGAAAAAGTTAATGCATTGGGTGAAGGAAAAATATATTCAAGTGCCCAGGAAGCGCAAAATTTTTATGAGGCCGGTCATCTGGATATCCATGCAAAAATTAAAATCCGCATGCCTAAAGAAGATGGCGAAACTGGTTACCATTTAGTTGAGACAACAGTGGGTCGTGCTATTTTAGCAGAGATTTTACCTAAAGGTATGCCATTTGATTATATAAACCGCACAATGACAAAAAAGGTCATTTCAAAAGTTATTGATAGCTGTTACCGCAAATTTGGTTTGAAGGAAACGGTTATTTTTGCTGATCAGCTCATGTATACCGGGTTTAAATACGCAACACGGTCTGGAGCATCCATAGGTATTGAAGATATGGAAATACCAGACGATAAGGCCAGTATTATTGAGCACGCCGACAATGAAGTTAGAGAAATTGAATCTCAATTTAGATCAGGTTTGGTAACAAATGGCGAACGATATAATAAAGTAATTGATATTTGGTCAAGAACTAACGAATTAGTTGCCAAATCAATGATGTCTAAAATTGCAACTGAAGAAGTAACTGATGCAAAAGGTAACAAAGTAAGGCAAGAATCATTTAACCCAATTTTCATGATGGCTGATTCGGGTGCAAGAGGTTCTGCTGCCCAGATACGACAGCTTGCTGGTATGCGGGGATTAATGGCTGCTCCTGATGGATCGATCATTGAAACTCCCATTACAGCTAACTTCCGTGAAGGATTGAATGTATTCCAGTACTTTATTTCTACCCACGGAGCTCGTAAAGGTTTGGCAGATACCGCGTTGAAGACAGCGAATTCAGGGTATCTAACACGCCGTCTGGTCGATGTGGCGCAAGATGTTGTTATTACTGAAGATGATTGCGGTACTGACACGGGTATTCTAATGCAACCACTGATTGAAGGTGGTGATATTGTTGAGCCTTTGCATGAGCGTGTTCTTGGACGAGTGGTTGCTTCAGATGTCTACATTCCAACTCAAACTGAACCAGTAGTCAAAGCTGGCACTTTACTGGATGAAGAATGGGTTGAAAAATTGGAGAAACATGGGGTAGACCAAGTTATGGTCAGGTCACCAATCACTTGTCAAACAAGATTTGGTTTGTGTGCAAAATGCTATGGTAGAGATCTTGCTCGTGGACATCTTGTCAATACAGGTGAGGCAGTAGGTATTATTGCAGCACAATCAATCGGTGAACCTGGTACACAGTTAACCATGCGTACTTTCCACATTGGAGGTGCTGCATCTCGGGCAACAGCTGCTAACAATATTCAAATTAAAACGAAAGGGGTTATTCGGCTACATAACATAAAGACGGTAACTCATGAGAATAAAAATCTAGTGGCAGTATCCCGATCAGGTGAAGTAACTATTGTTGATGAGTTTGGACGTGAGAGAGAGCGATATAAAGTTCCGTATGGTGCAGTAATTTCTGCGCAGGATAATTCCCCGGTTGACGCAGGTCAGGTGATTGCAACGTGGGATCCTCATACGCATCCCGTTATATCTGAAGTGTCAGGGAATCTGAAGTTTGTTGATTTAATTGATGGCATTACAATGAATAGACAAACTGATGAGTTAACTGGATTAAGCAATATTGTAATAATAGATGCTAAGCAAAGGAGCGCAGCAGGTCGAGATCTACGTCCTATGGTTAAATTAGTTACCGATGAAGGAGATGACATCTATCTGGCTGGAACCAATGTGCCGGCACAATATTATTTGCCTGTCGATGCCATTGTAAATTTTGAAGATGGTAGTTTGGTAGGAATAGGAGATGTTATTGCCCGTATACCACAGGAACGTTCTAAAACCCGGGATATTACAGGGGGATTGCCAAGAGTAGCGGATCTTTTTGAAGCAAGAAAACCAAAAGATTCTGCAGTAATGGCGGAAGTATCAGGCTTGGTTAATTTTGGTAAAGAAACAAAAGGTAAGCGACGCTTGATTATCAATGTATCGGAAGATCAATGCCATGAAGAGCTAATTCCTAAATGGCGTCATATTTCAGTGTTTGAAGGTGAACACGTTGAGCGTGGAGAAATCATTGCAGAGGGTGCGCTTAATCCTCATGATATACTGCGGTTGTTAGGTGTCGGTGCACTGGCTAATTACATTGTAAATGAGGTGCAGGACGTCTATCGTTTACAAGGTGTGAAAATTAATGATAAACACATTGAAGTGATTGTTAGACAAATGCTACGTAAGCGAGTGATTACCTTTGCCGGTGATTCAAAATTCCTCGTAGGGGAGCAAGTGGAAGAGAGCGCTATGCTTCAGGAAAATGACAAACTTCTAGCTGAAGGAAAGCAAATTGCTCGAGGCACTCCTATTTTACTTGGAATCACTAAGGCCTCACTGGCGACAGAATCGTTTATATCTGCCGCTTCATTCCAAGAGACAACAAGAGTCTTGACAGAAGCAGCAGTAAGCGGAAAAGTTGATGAATTACGTGGTTTAAAAGAAAATGTGATGGTGGGTCGCCTGATTCCGGCAGGAACTGGTTATACTTATCATCAAAGCCGAAAGGCAAAAAGAGCAAGGGCTGCAGCAGGTGGAGACACTTCAGCAACACACACAGTTACTGCAAGTGATGTTGAACACGCGTTAAGTGAAGCATTAAACGCGGATAATCATGAACATTAATCAGGATTCAAAAATGGCAGATTTAAGCTTGACAAATCTGCCGTACCTATATAGAATCCGGCCTCCTTATGCATTCAAAATATTCACAAGTGACAGATCGGAGTTAAGTACAAATGGCTACTATTAATCAGTTAGTAAGAAAGCCTCGTGTGGACGTAAAGAAGAAAAGTAACGTACCAGCACTTGAGTCATGTCCACAAAGACGCGGTGTATGTACTCGCGTATACACTACTACACCAAAAAAACCTAACTCAGCTATGCGTAAGGTTGCACGTGTGCGTTTGACCAATGGATTTGAAGTAACATCCTATATTGGTGGCGAGGGTCATAATCTACAAGAGCACTCTGTTGTTTTAATTAGAGGTGGTCGTGTTAAGGATTTACCAGGTGTGCGCTACCATACAATTCGAGGTAGTTTAGATACTTCAGGTGTGAACGACCGAAAACAAGGCCGTTCTAAGTACGGTACAAAAAAGCCAAAAGATAAAAAATAACCGATTGTAGGAAAATTGAGATGCCAAGAAGACGAGAAGTACCCAAACGAGAAATTTTACCTGATCCAAAGCACCATAGTGAACTTCTAGCTAAGTTCATTAATGTTTTAATGGTTAGTGGTAAAAAGTCAATTGCTGAAAAAATCATTTATGGTGCGCTGTCTGTTATGGAAGAGCGTGTTAAAAAAATTAAAAAAAATGAGGACGATGGCAGTGAAACTGGTAGCAGTGGAAGCGCCGGGGCAGTGCTTCGTTATTTTGAAGAGGCATTGGATAACGTTCGTCCAAGTGTGGAAGTTCGCTCACGACGAGTTGGCGGTGCAACATACCAGGTTCCTGTAGAAGTTCGACATGATAGAAGCATAGCGCTTGGAATGCGTTGGATAGTTCAAGCTGCACGTACACGTGGTGAAAAAGGTATGATGCTGCGTTTGGCAGGGGAACTGATGGACGCCTATGAAAATAAAGGGTCTGCAGTAAAAAAACGTGAAGATACACATAAAATGGCAAAAGCTAACCAAGCATTTGCTCATTTTAGATGGAATTAAGAGAGAGATAAGCCGTGGCAACTCCATTAAAACTATATAGAAACATAGGCATAGCAGCCCACGTTGATGCTGGAAAAACAACAACCACAGAGCGAGTCCTGTATTATACAGGTATGTCTCATAAGATTGGTGAAGTACATGATGGCGCTGCAACTATGGACTGGATGGTCCAGGAACAGGAGCGTGGTATTACCATTACTTCTGCTGCAACAACTTGCTATTGGCCTGGTATGGACAAGCAATTTGAGCCCCATCGAATCAATATTATCGATACACCCGGACACGTAGACTTTATGATTGAAGTTGAACGCTCTTTACGTGTATTAGATGGAGCAGTTGTTGTATTTGATTCAGTTGCCGGCGTTGAACCTCAATCTGAAACTGTATGGCGGCAAGCTAATAAGTATGGTGTTCCCCGTATCGTTTTTGTAAATAAAATGGATAGGATGGGAGCCAATTTTCTAAGGGTTGTTAATCAGATTAAGCAACGATTAGGTTCTACTCCAGTCGTGTTACAACTGCCAATTGGTGCAGAAGAAGAATTCAAAGGTGTGATTGATCTCATCAAAATGAAGGCAATTCATTGGGATGAAGAAAATAAAGGGATGACGTTTAAATATCTTGATATCCCCGCTGATTTAAAAGCAACCTGTGAAGAGTATCGTGCACACATTATTGAAGCTGCAGCAGAATATTCTGAAGAATTAATGGAAAAATATTTGGAAGGTGAAGAGTTCAGCGAAGCTGAAATTAAAAAGGCTCTTCGTCATCTGACAATCACAAATAAAGTCGTTCCTGTATTCTGCGGGTCAGCTTTTAAGAATAAGGGTGTTCAAGCAGTACTCGACGGAGTAATCGAATATTTGCCATCACCCACCGACATACCTGATATACAGGGAGTTGATGAGCATGGCGAGGTAATACATAGAAAAACCAGTTATGATGAGCCTTTCTCAGCGTTGGCGTTTAAAATTGCAACTGATCCATTTGTAGGTACACTAACTTATTTTAGAGCTTATTCTGGTGTTCTTAAGAGTGGAGACACTGTATATAACTCAGTGAAGTGCAAAAGAGAACGTATTGGCCGTTTATTACAGATGCATGCTAACTCACGTGAGGAAATCAAGGAAGTGAGAGCAGGAGATATAGCAGCTGCTGTTGGTCTTAAAACAGTAACTACTGGCGATACCCTGTGTGATCAAGATAAGGTTGTGATTTTAGAGAGAATGGATTTTCCTGATCCGGTTATTGCAGTTGCTGTTGAACCAAAAACTAAAGCAGATCAGGAAAAAATGGGAATTGCATTAGGCAAGCTAGCCCAAGAGGACCCTTCTTTTAGAGTTCATACTGACGAAGAATCAGGTCAGACAATCATTCAAGGTATGGGTGAGTTACATCTTGAAATCATTGTTGACCGAATGAAGAGAGAGTTCAATGTAGAAGCTAATGTCGGCAAGCCTCAGGTTGCATATCGTGAGACATTAAAACAAGCTGTTGAACAAGAAGGTAAATTCGTAAGACAATCAGGTGGCCGTGGTCAATACGGTCATGTGTGGTTGAAGATTGAACCACAGGAGCCAGGAAAAGGTTATGAATTTATCAATGCCATCGTTGGTGGTGTCATTCCAAAAGAATATATCCCTGCAGTAGATAAGGGGGTACAAGAACAAATGCAAAATGGTGTAATTGCTGGATATCCAGTAGTGGATGTTAAAGTTACACTGTTTGATGGTTCATTCCACGAAGTGGATTCAAGCGAGATGGCATTTAAGATTGCTGGGTCTCAATGCTTCAAGCAAGGTGCATTAAAAGCGAAGCCCGTACTTCTTGAGCCAATCATGAGTGTTGAGGTTGTTACGCCTGAAGATTACATGGGTGATGTTATGGGTGACCTGAACAGGCGCCGTGGCTTGGTTCAAGGTATGGAAGACTCCCCTGCAGGCAAAATAGTTAGAGCAGAAGTGCCTCTTGCAGAGATGTTTGGTTATTCAACTGACTTACGTTCTGCTACACAGGGAAGAGCAACCTATACTATGGAGTTTTGTAAGTACGCAGAAGCACCAACAAATATTGCTGAAGCAATTATCAAGAAACAATAAAAGTTAATGAGGTTATTGAAATGGCGAAGGAAAAATTTGAACGTAAGAAGCCGCACGTAAACG
>NZ_JFIM01000048.1 GCF_000586315.1 Legionella pneumophila subsp. fraseri
ACATTGAAGCATTGGAAAAGCGATTACAAGAGACTCAACCCAAATTGTTAACTCAACTTTTTGAGCAAACGTCCAAAGATATCGCAAAGGTAAAAATACCAGAGAACCTAACCTTTACAATTATCAAGTCAATGACATCCAAAATTAAAGAGCAAATGGATATATTGGAGTTGATTCGTAACGATAGGATCAAGAAGCATGCTGGATCTACCGATCCTCTGGATATGTCCGATTTGGATGGATTAAAAGGTCAACTGCAAACTTATAATCAAAGCATGGCTGATATCCTATTGCGTACTGCTAAAAGTTCTCTAGACAAAATTAAAGATCCAGCCACTTTCGAAAAGGAAGCCCCATACATCAAAGAATGTTTTGATCATTTAGCAGAACTTGAAAAGACACTGGATGATTCAGACAAGGGAAGGAAACAGAAAGAAGATTTTAGTACCTATAAAAACGCTTTAATGGATAAGCAAGAAAAAGCTTATCCAGAAATGCTGCAGTTACAATACAAGAGTGAAGCATTGATTATGCAATTACGCGATATCTGTAAAATTCACCATGATAACTTAGCTGAAGCAAGAAGAGTGAGAATTCAACAACTGGATAGTCAGGGAGGAGGACTTTTGGGTGGTTTATGGACTGTAACCAACACTATAGGTATTACTACAGACACTGTGAACATTGAAAAAATGCAGATTAGAATGAAGGAGCAAACTCTTAGAGCGTTTAAGACAGAACTTACTAATGACAAGCTTAATACGGATCAAGTCATTGCCTTTTTAGCAAAAGGAAGTCCATCTGAATTGCAAGAAGCTTTAGGAATATCAAAAGAGAATGCCGAACAATTGCATGGACTGTTAAAACAATTGGAGATTAAAACGGCATCAACCGATAAACTCCACGAAGTTGAAAAGCTAATCGATGAAGTCTCAACTAAAATAGGCAAGGAACCAGTAAAACAAGATCATATCATCGCAATAGTTGAGGAAGAAAGCGATGATATGAGCTATCGTTTCTAAGGAGTATTTTTGAAGTTCTTGTTCAACGATTGAATGAATAGCGCAAAGCTGTGGCAGATGAGAAGACAAAACATCAAGTTATTTGTTTACTCATCAAGCCCTCAGCTTTTTATTTTAAGGAATGATAAATTTCTTTATTGAATAATAATTAATCGTGTTGTAGCATTAAAGAATGCTATGTTTTAATTTAATCAAAAGGTGGTTATTGTGCCCATAATTTTAGATCCAGACGTGTTAAAAGTAGCAGAATATGTTTATCAGGAAAGATTATCCAAACCTTACACTGAAGTAGGCCCGGAATGGGAATACAATCATAAAACCCCTTATGCCACTCACGCCACCGGTACAGGGCATAATTTGCAACGATTCATCACGATAAATGATCAGAAACTTCATCGCCCCATTCATGGTTTGGCTCATACCATGCGCACTCTTTTTTATAGCCAATTAATGTATGAAGCTGCCAAAAGACAACCACATCCTCATCGATGTGCTGACGGGCGCACTATCGCTGATCTGAGTGTACAAGACCTTAAAAAGCTTAACATCGCGCAATTATTCTTCGTAGCCGGGCGTGAAAGTGAGGCTTCCTATGGTGATGCTTACCATCGTTATCATCTGTATGGCGCTAAACAATTCGAAGCATATGCCCGTAAGCATTTGACTCATCTCTTTTCAGAAAAAGAAATTACCCTTTATTCTCGCTGTATCGAAGACCGAATAGGCGATCGATTTGATGAAACTGCTGAAGGCTATCTCATCCACTTATCGCACATGATCGATTTAATGCGCTGCAAAAGCCCTGTGGAAGTATTCATCGGACATTCACTGGGTGTTTCAGGTATCGTACCAACATTGATTCAGTTATTCGGGCGACAAGACGGGTTAGATATACTTCATTATGCGCGAGCCCTTTTTGCCGCGACAGGTGAAGCTGTTCCCTATATTAGTTCGTCAGAATGGCCTCATTTGGGCATTGAATCCGATAGAGTAGAAAGAGCGCTTAAAATAGTAGGGCCTATTGAAGTGGAAGGTCAGGAAGCCGATGCTCAAAAAACTGCCCAGGCTGGATTTTCGGTGGATGGCTGTTATGGTGCTTTAGTCAAAGTAGAAACACCCGATTGGTATCATCAGGTTAAAGAAAAAGAAAAGGAAGATTATGATGTCGAGGAAGTCATCGCTTTGCCCCAGCAAATCACGATGAGAGAAGAACCTCTCAAAGCAAAAGAGTTTTTCCTGGTATCTCTCCTTAGACACGTATTTTGGTGTTGTCCTTCAAATCAAAAAAGAGACGATGATAATACAGAGGTTTTGGAAAAAAAAGCACAACTATGACAGAGGTAATGAGGCAGCTTATTTTATAACTTTCGAGGTCATGAGGACGCAGTATGTTTGGTTTCATAAAGAAAGTACTTGATTTTTTTGGCGTTGATCAATCTGAAGATAATCCACCTGAGACTGCGGTGGAAGCTACCGATATTTCGGCAAAAATCAAAACCACTGACACCACCCAGGAAGATAGTTCAGTCAAAACTAAAACGGTTGTTCCTACCCAACCGAGGGATTCTGTCAAACCAGAAACAATCGCCCCTGACCAACAAAAAAAGCACCAGGTAAAAACCGAAACGACTACAGGCACGACCAAACAAAAGAGTCCTAAAGAAACAATAATGGATAGCCACGTGAAACAATATTATTTTGCCCGGCGAGGTGAAACAAGCACTCATGACTCCTCTCTGCCACATCCCGTGAAGGTATTAAGCGGGCGTTCTATTCCATTAAAAGAAATTCCTTTTGAAGCCACGAGAAATGAATTAGTCCAGATTTATCTCGCTTCTGTTGATCAACTCACCAAAAACAACAAGGTAAGCTCTGTTCCACCGCAACAACTTGCCTCTCACTATCTCTTTCTAAGATCACTTGCCAACTCAGAAACTGATGGAATTAAAAAAAATCAAATACTGTCTTTAGCCAAGTCATTGGGCACTTACCTTGCTTCTAAAGAGCCCCATGTATGGAAGGTGATCAATGAACTCATTGAAAAAAGTGAATACCCCATCATTCATTACTTAAAAAATAACCGTGCTCATTCCAATTTCATGCTGGCATTAATTCATGAGCATCATAAGGAATCATTAACCAAAAACCAAGGCGCCTTTGTACAAAAATTTAGGGACTCCTCTGTCTTTCTCTTCCCTAACCCAATTTATACAGCATGGCTCGCTCATTCCTATGATGAAGATTCCAGCTTTAATCCTATGTTTCGTGAAAGATTATCCACCAATTTTTATCATTCCACTCTGACCGATAATCTCTTGCTACGAACAGAACCTAAAGAAGTAACTCTTTCATCAGAGCATCATTATAGAAAAGAAAAGGGACCGATTGATTCTTCTTTGCGTTATCAAATGTCAAGCGATCGGTTATTGCGAATCCAGGGCAGAACTTTATTGTTTAGCAATCCCCCCAATGATGTGGTCGCGGTTAAGGTACAAAAAAAAGGCGAGCCTAAGTCCACCTTGGAAGAAGAATATCAAATGGCAGATTATTTGCTTAAACATCAACGTCGTTTGGATATACATAGTAAATTACCACAGCCCCTCGGACAATACTCTGTTAAAAAATCAGAGATTTTGGAAATATGCAAAGAATCATCAAGTTTTGAGCGTTTTCAAGCCTTAATAGACGACTCCAAAGACCTTGAAGTGTATGTTTATAAAGCCCCCCTCTCCTATTTCACCTACCTGCATGATGAACATCAGAACTTGGAGCAGCTGACAACTTCTGTTAAAACAAATGTACACGATCTATTTGTTCTATTACGTGAAGGTATTGTGTTTCCCCAATTGGCTGACATCTTCCATACTCATTTTGATGAAGACGAACGCGAAGACAAAGGAAGATACCAGGCATTGGTTCAACTCTTGAATGTTTTACAGTTCCAATTAGGGCGCATTGATAAATGGCAAAAAGCCGTGGAATATGTCAATTTGCGCAGCAGTGGCCTGGCTGATTTGGGAGACAGTCTGCCCATAACAAGCCTGTTCACTTCTTCTGATTTCACAAAACATTACTTCTCGGAACTGCTTACAGGAGGTTATCATCCAACCTTCTTTGACAAATCATCGGGTACAGCCAACTCTTTATTCACCGGCAAGCGCAGGTTATTTGGTAATTATTTGTATCTCAATACCATAGCGGAATATTTACTGGTTATTCAGTTAACACTTGGCAGCTACGGGGATAAAGTTACTCGAGATATGATGGATAAACCCAAAAAAGAAGCAGTATGGCGAGAATTGGCTAACGTCATGTTTTCAAGTTGTGCAGAAGCTATTCATATCATGACAGGAATACCCCAATCCCGAGCACTAACACTTCTAAAACAACGCGCTAATATTGAAAAACATTTCAGACAAACACAATTCTGGATGACGCCTGATTATTCCAAATTGGATGAAGATGCAATTGAAATGGAACAATACAGTCTTTATTCTGGTGAACCAGAATATGAATTCACTGATAAATTAGTCTCTGGTGTTGGATTATCTGTTGATGGTGTTCATCAGGATCTGGGCGGATACAACCGGGAAAGTCCATTAAGAGAACTTGAAAAACTGCTCTATGCCACAGTGACACTGATTGAAGGAACCATGCAACTTGATAAAGAATTTTTTAAACAATTACAACAAGTCGAAAAAATATTTTCAGGTGAGATCAAAACTGATGCCAATTCGTGCTTTGAAGCGGTTGCCAAACTTCTGGATCTTGCAAGACCAGGATGTCACTTTCAGAAAAGATTGGTTTTGTCTTACTACGAAGAAGCCAAGCTTAAGTATCCCTCTTTACCCACTGACTCCTATGATTCTCGTTTTCAAGCAGTCGCCAAGACTAATGCTGCGATAACTATTCAACGCTTCTGGCGAGAAGAGCATAAAAACTTGTCAGAAAAATCGGATATCGAGTCTGAAAAACCGGAATCTGAAAATCCCCCTGATAAACGTTTGCGATAAGACGGATAACTTGCTATTGACTCCTTGAAAGCATGCTATCCTCATGAAGAAGTCTACAAGACAGAACAGGCTTCTTCACCATTTCAAATTCATCTTTTACTTCTTGATTTTTTTCCAGCTATCAAACCAATGTCCCTACCTATCCCATTGCCTCGTTTTTAAACACTTAATACTTTCTTAATCCTGAGATCCTATAATGAAAATACAAATTAAGAATATTCACATCTGTTAGAACCAGTATTTGTATGCACAAATATCCGTTTGGGAGAAAGTAAAATGCCTAAATATGTAGAAGGGGCAGAATTAACACAAGAAGGCATGCATGCTATTTTTGCACGGATGGGGCATCCCGAGATTAAAAGCGGCACTATTTACAACAGAGTACCTACTGTTGATAAAGAAGCTCTCGACAAACAAGGTTTTATGCCTGTGTTAACCGGGGTAGGTCCTAAAAGAGACTCTGGTCACTGGATTATGTTAATCAAAGGCTCAGGTAACCAATACCCACCTCTATGACCCAATGGGTAAAACTTCCGGTGAAAGCTACCAAGACATTTTAACCACTCAATTGCCTGAGGGCTCTACCCTTTCTGTTATCCCCAATGACCCCGGATTAAACAGGAGACTCTGCGGATATTGGGTAGCCTCTGTTGGACTAAAAGCACGTTCTGAACTTAATAAGGATAATCCTCCCAATTTAGAAACCCTGGGTCAAATCACCACGGATGCAATGAAGGATGAATTAACCGACAATGGTTATCTGAAAATTACCGGATGGTTAAAGGCTGTCGCTGATAAATTTCCAGCAGGTGATCCTCAACCTGATGCGAAAGCATTAAGACAAGCTACTGAAAAAGATTTACATATTGATATACCTTCCGTGTTTCCTCCGGTGAAAGATACCACCTCTAAAGAGACATCAGTAAAACCTACTGGAATAACAAGTAAATCTCTACCGGATATGCAAGGATTTTCATTGTATACAGATCCAACAGTCCGACAAGCTATTGAGTTCGCTAACAAGAATTATTTAAGTCAACCCTATGAAAAAGGACGCATGGAATCTGAACCGTCCTATCCTGGGGGCATCAGAGTAAACAGAGGAAACCATGGTCTTGCACATACCTTACGTACAATGGCTTATGCTGAAGTGATTGTTGAAGAAGCTCGCAAGGCTGTACTAAGAGGAGAAAAGTTAAGAGTTTTTCCAGATGGGCGTACATTAGCTGATGTGACCGCCAATGATTTAAAAAAGATAATGATTGCTCAATCTTTTTTTGTAGCTGGACGTTTGGGAGAGGAATCAGATTCTGAAAATTATAAGCATTACCATAAGCTAAGCCGCGAAGCTTTTATGAAGTTTGTTACGGAAAACAAATCTACATTAATACCAGATGTTTTCAAGGATGATAAAGAAGTAGAGCATTATGCCAACATAGTTGAAGATGTAAAAACTGTAGATGGAAAAAACATGTGGGGAGCCACACCTGAGCACATGTTAGTTAACCAATGCCACATGGTAGATTTAACAAGATGTAAAGTACCCCCTGAACCAGCCCTGGAAAGCTTTTATAAAATACTTGCTGAGAAAGTAGGTCAAAAGGGAGCTGAAGCAGTTTTTGCGATACAAAGAGAATTCTTTAGAGCCACTGGAGAAATGATTCAAGGAAACGATCCTCATAGTAAAGAAGAATACGAAATACCTTATTCAACTGACCGTTATTTAATGGAAAATGATCAACCAGTAAGACTTCCTATTCCAAAAGATTCTAAAGCGACAGAGGGTGAATTAAAGCAAGTTGATAAAAACAAATATGAACTGAAGCCTGGGCAACGCTTCATGACTGTTGAAGATTATTATAAATTACCTGATGTAAGAAGAAATTACCCAGGCCACAGTTCAACATTAGAAAATCCATATGCCAAATTATCAGTGATGGAAGCTCAAGAAGCGCTCAGTTCAAAAAACAGGGGGCTTTGTGAAACCAACGTCGAACATTGTTTAAAACAATTAGAAAAAACTCATCATAAAGCAAAAATTGACCCCATAAAGGGTGCTGTTCAACCGAGTGAAAAAATAACGAGGAGAGAGCCTAATGTCGATGAGATAGCTGCGGCTGGCATCATTAGAGAAATACTGGCTAATCCTGACTCCATTCAGGACGATCATGTGCTCATTAATGGCCAAAAACTGGAAGAACAATTTTTCCGTGATTTGTTGGCTAAATGCGACATGGCAATAGTAGGATCATTACTAAATGATAAGGATATATCAAATATCGATAAACTGATGGAGCATGAAAAGAATACAGAATTTCACGAGACAGGAGAAGAACCTGTTTCGCGTCGCGCTATTGGTAAAGAATGGTCAGAAAACTATCGAGTGGATGAGAAAAATATCAGAAAAACTCCTGAGCATTCTATCAAGATGGCCCTCATACATATGATGCAAGATGGTTCCTGGTACTATAGGAGGCTTAATGCTGTCGCTCAAGGACGAGATACTGGCTCTTCATTCAAAGAGGTTTTGATTTCAGCCCTGATGATACCCTCTACCTTTAAAGCTTTGTCAGATATTCAAGAGCCTGAATTTGGTAAAAAAATATCACAAACACATCCAACAAAAATTCATAAAGGTCTGATGAATTTACCACCAGACATCACTCAGAACATATTAAATCAATCTGAAGCGATTATCGCGAATACTACCATTGGATTATTTTCTGATCCTTCAGCTAAAACCTACCAACAAATAAAAATCAATCAATTCTCTCATTTACTGGCAAGAACATGTTCCAGCACCACGATCGATGAAAATGCCGGAACATTTTTTACCAATGGGGTAGATAATGAAAACAACATAAGATTAGACATTGAAGATCCGGATGGTTTACTAAATGCGAAACGAGTTGGTGGAATTGGTGTAGGTGGTGAGAATGAATACTCCGTCTATTTACCTGATGACGTTGCCTTGATACCTATAGCAGTGAATAAAGGCAATCCTAACGTGATTAGCTTGGTTGCCGTAAAAAGCCCTGACTTTATACCACGACATGAAAGCGGCTATGCGGTTGAGCCCTTCATGAAAATGCAAAAAGAGAAAG
>NZ_JFIM01000049.1 GCF_000586315.1 Legionella pneumophila subsp. fraseri
AATGCCTAACGGAATTAGTGATCAAGTCCTCCGGAATACGCAAGTATACCTGAGAAAAATAAAATGACTCTGGATGGACTTAAAAGAAATCTGAGAGGGACTAATAATGGTGGAGATTTTGATGTCCAATTTTTAGAGAAAATATATAGTGAAATTAAAGCAAGGCCCTTTGAGTTGAATTTCGTTAAAACCAGCCCGGGATATGAACTTGTTTCAACCACTCTCAATAAAGACTCCACTTTTAAAAAGCTGGATTCATTCTTACATTCAACGGATGTAAACATCAATAACATTTTCCCAGGAATAGGTGATCATGTTCAAGCAACTGTAGATCGGCCAAAATCGTGGTTAAGTTATTTCACTGGATATAAGGGAACAATAACGTTAACGGATAAGCAAACATCCGCACAAGCTACTATCCAGATTTATACTCCAAATATATTCTCAAAATGGCTATTTGGAGAGCAACCGAGAGTAATAATACAACCAGGACAAACCAAAGAGTCAATCGATTTGGCAGCAAAGGTAGCGGCTGGTTTTTCATCGCCAGTAAAAAATATTAAAGCGACCTATGATTATGAGTTAGGAGATTTAATAAAAGCTTATGATGACCAGAAAAAACTCATTACAATTGAGAGAAATCTGGCACTTAAGGAGAGTATTCCCAAAGATCCAGACGCTGAAATGCAAAAAGAAAAAGGTGGACAACTAAAATTCTAATTAAACTAGACTATGGACAAGTCATTTGGTTTCATAATCATCATACTCCACAAATCAGGGTGAAATGACATCGATAGTTTGAAGAATGAGCTTGTTTTTAGAAGACAAATTGACTATTGTTCAGCCGCTCTCGGAAGTCGTGTATTTGCAAAATTTGCTGATTTCCTACGAATCAATTTAATCAAATAGAATAATCAGGAGCACCACCCCGTTTATAAACTAACACCGTACGCTCAAAAGACATAAACACTTCTTTATGCTGATTCATACCTCTTGTTTCTACAGTGATAACACCTTGAGTGGGTCTTGATTTTGATTCACGTTTGGCTTTAATTTCAGTTTCAGCATAAATGGTATCACCCTCAAAAACTGGCTTTAATAATTTAACCTTATCCCATTCAAGATTCGCTACAACTTTTTTAGAAATAGTATTAACCGTCATGCCTGTGATAATAGCCAAGGTAAAAGTACTGTCCACTATAGGTTTTTTCCATTCTGTTTGTTCGGCATAATGAGAATCAAAATGCAACTGAGCGGTATTCATAGTCAACAAAGTAAACCAGATATTGTCATTTTGCGTAATTGTTCGACCTGGTCGGTGCTCTATGATTTGACCAATAGTGAAATCCTCAAAGTAAAAACCAAAATCCTCTCTTATACGATTATTTCCAACTGATACATAACTTTGATTATTCATGACTTTTTCCTTTTATACTCTCTGCCAATTTAAGTACCTGCTGCGCATGCTTGTAAACAGGAGTGTCAATCATTTCTCCATTATATTGGCAGGCTTTTCCTTTCGCTTGTTCGAAGCAAGCCACAATATTTTTTGCTCTATCGATCTGCTCAGCAGTAGGAGCAAAACTTTGTTTTATAGGCGCTATTTGTTTAGGATGAATAGCCATTTTTCCCTTAAACCCAAGCTCTTTTACTTTGATAGTTTCATCAATAAGCCCTTCCTCATCAGAAAAATCAAAAAATGGCGAATCGATAGCTGCTATTTTAGTCAAGCTGGCTGCTTGTATAATCTGTGCGCGAGCAAATAACAGAGAATCCCAACTCAAATGACACGCAAGATCGGCTGCAAAATCTGCAGCACCAAAGAAAATGCCGGAAACAGGAGAATTAGTAACAATTGACCTCAGTTGGCTCATCCCTTTTCCTGTTTCAATTAAGGCAAATAATTTAATTTTTTTAGCTTCAAGATGAAGAATGTCGTAAATAAGCTTTAATTCATCTGGACTTTCAGCCTTAGGATATAAAATGGCATCAAAGGGAACATTAGATTGCCTCAAGGCCAGTAAGTCAGAAAGCCCATAGTCACTTGTGATATGATTAATACGAATGATAATGGGCAAATTAGCAAAATTTTTACTTGCTAAAAAATGCAAAACATTACACCTCGCCTGCTCTTTCTCCTCTGGAGGGACAGCATCTTCAAGTTCTAAAATAAGACTGTCAGCTCCAGTCGCTAAAGCCTTATCAAAAAGCTCAGGCTTATTGGCAGGAGTAAATAAAATGGCTGGAGAGGTTGATAAGTCCATGGTAATTATCCTTAAATAAAACCCTGTTGTTTGGCTTGATGTATTAATTCATCACGAAACGCAGGATGAGCAAGTTTAATCAACTGATGTGTTCTTTCAGTCGTAGAACGTCCTTTTAATTGGGCTACCCCATATTCAGTAACTACATAATCAATATCTAGACGTGTGTCAGTAGCAACAGTAGCTAATCTAGGTACAATTCTTGACACTGTACCATTTTTTGCTGTCGAACTACTTGCAATAATGGTTTTTCCACCTGGTGAATAATGCACACCACGAATAAAATCAAGCTGCCCTCCTACGCCTGAGAACTGATGGCCGATAAATTCAGCATTCACTTGCCCACTAAAATCAATTTCAATAAAGGCATTAATCGAAGTCATCATGTGATTCTTGCCAATAATCGTGGGTTCATTAACATAGGAAACAGGCAGACACACCATGGATAGATTATTATTAATGAAATCATAAAGCGGCCTGTCACCAATAGCAAATGTAAACACATTCACATACGGGTTCAATGTTTTATAGGTATTCGTAACGACGCCTTGCTTAATTAAATCGATCATCCCTGCTGTCATAACTTCAGTATGAATACCGAGATTTTTATGGCTGATTAATTGCTCGCATACGGCATTTGGCACCCCGCCTATTCCCATTTGAATGGTTGCACCATCAGGTATTAAAGAAGCAATATATTGACCCATTTGCTTATCTAATTCGCTTACCGGCTTTGAAGGTTCTTCAATTAAAGAAGTTGTATTTTCAACAATGGCATCTACTTCACTGACATGTACTAAAGTAGAACCAGCTGTTCTGGGCATGTTCTCGTTAACCTCAACAATCAGTCGATCAGCATAACGTGCCAGTTCAATTGCATAATCACCATTCGTACCAAAATTGAAAAAACCATATTGATCCATTGGCGCAACAGTAACAATAAATGCGTCCAGTCTGGTAATTGATTTAATAGTTTCAGGATACCGACTAAAGCTAATTGGTACAAAATTTATATATTTTTTACCTTTTTCATAACCACGCTGGGCCAGCAAAACCTCTCCTTTAGACATCATGGATGAATAAGGCTTGATAATATGAAGTACATCTTCTTGAAAAATAGTCCGCAAAGCAACATCGCCACACCGAAGATAATAAACTTTTACTTCTTTTAAATCGCCTGTTTTTGCTCGTTGGGATAAGGCTTGACATAAGGCAGGGGGAGTTGCCACTCTCATCCCCATTGAAATCACTGACGTTTGGGGAATCAGCCTAACTGCATCTTCAGCAGTGCATACCTTATGCTGATATAACTTATCAAAATTCACGTTATTATCCTTAATTAACTTTAATGTCCCTATAAAATAGAAGTGTAGACTTTTTATTGTATTTAACTAATTGAACTCTCAAAAAATCTGTCTTTCATGCCTACACAAGTTAACAAAATTAAAATGTCTGACGGGATCCCATGTTGTCTTACTATAATTTTTGAATGTAACCTAAACTTTAAGTAACCAGGATATTGGGGAGCTTCATGACAGACATTGCGGTTATTATCAATTATGCGAAGCAGACCCTCAACAACTGGAAAACTACATTCAGGATTGTTGCTCAAAATATCCTTTACTATTAATAGGGGGTGGAGACGGTACTGTTCGGAGTGCCGCGCAATGGTGTACCAATACTTCTGTTGTTCTTGGCGTTCTTCCTTTAGGAACTATGAATCATTTTTCCAAAGAGCTAAATTTACCGTCAACAACTGAAGAATTAATTACAGCAATCCAGGAAAAAATCACGACCACGATTGACTTCTGCTACGTCAATCGTGGTCGTAGCAGAAGTCAATGGCCATATCTTTATTAATAATTCTTCAGTCGGCTTTTATTCCAAATTGGCAAAAAATCGTGATTATTATACAAATTTTTATAATAAATGGCGGGTGCTGCGTCTAAATAATGTTATTTAAGCAGCCATATAAAACCCATATTGACTTATTTTTCCCCAAAACTGTTCCCGTCCTCCCGTATAATAAGCTATTGCTATTAAGATTAAAACAATACCATTATTGATCTATTTTTACTTATAAAGTACAATATTCACTCAATTATATCTTTAACAATCGAGAATTCCTGTATGCTAAGCCGTGACCAAATTGAAACCCTGCTGTTAATCCGTAAACGCGAGGGAACTATTTTATATAATACCCGCACGCCCAAACCTATTATTAACCTGATTAGTAATATTGGCGATGTTCCTAACAGTGATATTGCGACCTTATTACATCATGTCGCTTTCGGCGAATTAGAGCAAGTTAAAGGGATGTTAGAAAAGAATCCACGCTTATTGCTAGAAGCAGGAAACGTTGAAGACCCTGCTGGTAACACGATTGTGCGTGTAACGCCGTACGAGTGTGCCCTTGGTGCCGGTGATGATGAGATGGCAGGTATGATGGATGAATATTTTAAAAAATTTGAAGGCGGAGACAAGGCGCGATTAAAACAATATGCGCGTTTTAAGACTGGCATTGAGCAGATGTTAGATGAAAAAAATGCGTTTGATTTTGGTCCGTTGCTTCAAATCATTATAGAGAGCAAGAATGAAGATGTTACTGCTGCGTTGAACTTGGATTTCAATCATCACAGTCCATTACAGCATGTATTAGAAGACTTCCGAAAACACTTTTTGCCACGAGAGATTCATCGCGGCATGCATTTTAATTATGCGACCTTGCTGAAGGCATTTGAAGTCTATGACAAGGCGTTTGATACGTTGATAAAAGCTGGAAGAAGCTATGACAAATGTGATTTATTTTGGCGACAGGTGATAGGGTATATTCAGCGAGGGCTACCGGCGTGTGACAGACAAGCCTTTGCGCAGGGGATTTTCTACATTAATGAAAAAAAAGAAAAATTACAGCGACATTTTAATTTTCGTTTCGTTGGTTGTTCATTTCCTATTACTTCCGCTGTTGACTCTTGTTCCGGGTTGGGGTATGAATATGGCGTGGGGCATTGGAGTGTGGCGGAAGACGGTCGCAGGCATGGAGCCCTGTATATCGAAGCTTATGTCAAACAAAAACAGCAAACTTGTAGAACTTATGCAGCCACGTCAATCAGCGACGTCTCTGTGTGTAATTTTATGAACTGATGTTGTAACAACCCATTGGCGAAGGCCGATGGGACGTTATCCCAGCAAGATTCGATAAACCATTTGATAAGTTCTTGATATGTCCAAGTTCCAGATGTTTTTGTCCACCAAAGTAAAAATTGATGCAGGTAGCGCCTGATGCGGTTGGTAGATAATCCAATAGTTACCATTTGCTGTACCTTTATTCTTGCTTTGCGCAATGTCGTTGGATGCGGAGTGATGTTGATTCCCGTATCGTTTTGATGTCCCGAAAATGTTTCTACCCCCTCCTTTATATTGTTTAAATATAGAACATCTTTGGTGCGCGTTGCTTTGGTGTTATTCTCCGGTTGCGTCAGAGAATAGTTAATGCCGAGAAAATGGAAGCCGTTTTTTATGAGGCCCATGCCCGATTTTTTGCGCGATAGACTTAAACGTCTTTCACCTAATATGTCCATCATGCGCTGTCGGCAGCGATTCATTTGTCTTTTGCTTTTACACAAAATCAGCACATCATCCTAAAATCTGAAGTAATGGACCGATGTATTTAAAAAAGCATCGTCTAGTGGCTTAAGGTAAATACCACTAAAAAACTGCGAAAGTGGTCCTCTGAGCGCAATGCCATGAATAGGGTTTTTATATCCCCGGGGTGCCTCGATTGGATTCGTTATAATGGCCTCTAGCATCGCCAATAGTTTTGGGTCGTGGTAATACTTTTGGATATCCGCAATCAACTTAAAGTGAGGGATAGATTTATAAAAGGATTTTATATCAGCACGTATAACAAACAGTGGCTTTTCTTCATCTAGTACTTTTTTGATGCGCTGTGTTGCATATTTAACGCCAGTTGGTCCATCGAGATGATAACAGTTCGGATTCATCACATGTTTAAATGTTGGCTTTAGTTATTTAAGCAAAATATGCTGAAAAATGCGGTCTGACAAATGCAATTGGTCAACCATTTCATCTTGAAAATAGTAGCGTTTTAAACAACGTGGTGTATAACTGCCTTCAATTATTGCATCAACGCCTTGAGGTAGCCAATCGTCTATTTCTCGTGCCATAAAGTGAATGTCATGATTGTGATGTGCATGTTTTTTTTGACGATGGATTTTAGCGAAAAGCGTTCGGCCAATATCCAGCATTTGTCCCACATCCCAGCGTTTCATAGTAATTGTTCGCTTCCGCGGTGATAGAATGATAGCCAAATTTTTCTAACAATGTAACTTGATGTTAACTATAAAATAATCTGATATTATGCCCTCTTTTGTTACAAGGACTGTATTGTCATGGCAGTATCTATTATCGCATAGTCAAACGAATTTATCACTTTACAGATAACAATACCATTTACAAGATCGATGCTGGACTCAGAAAACGTGATCCAGGACGAGCTAAATCAAGCCGGCTGTATAGCGACAGAAGAGCTGTTAAAAAAATTTGACACAGATGGTGAAGCCATTCAACTTGGCTCTGTAAAAATGACAACGAAAGGACAAGTATTGAAGTTGTATCAAACGCCCTATGGTGAGATTGCAGTACCTAGGCATGTTTATCAAACCTCCTCAGGAGGGGCAACCTTTTGTCCGTTAGAACGCGATGCTCGAATAATTCTCACATCAACACCGAGGTTTGCTTCACAGGTCAGTCATAAAATGTCAGATCTTTCTGCTCCGGCAGTCCAAAAGGACTTAGCACGAAATCATCATCGTGCTGTATCACATAGGGTTCTGCAGCGCCTAGCAGAAGCAGTTGGAAGTGTTGTGCAAATCAAAGAGGAAACTTGGAGCTATACGGTGCCTAACATAGAAGATACGATGATCACAACGATGTCAATCGGTCTAGATGGTACTTGCATGTTGATGTGTGGTGGTCATTATCGCCAAGCGATGGTTGGTACAATAGCTTTATATGACAACATGGGTGAAAGACAGCATACAATGTATATTGCAGCGGCACCTGAGTATGGGAAAGAAACGTTTAAAGCCCGTTTAACAAGAGAAATTGAACGGGCAATTGCATTATATCCTTCGGCTGTCAAAATAGGTGTCGCAGATGGGGCTCACGATAATTGGGATTACTTAATCAAACACACTGATAAGCAAATACTCGATTTTTATCATGCAACAGAATACCTGGCCGACGTTGCAGATACTATTTTTTCATTGCCTATTGAGAGGAAGCGATGGTTAGATGATCGCTGCCATGAACTAAAGCATACGATGGGTTCGGCTAAACTGATATTAGAAGAAATGAAAAAATTTGAACAGAATATTTTGAATGATCAACCTATTATCTGGGTTTCCAGCAATTCGGATAATGAAATAAAAGGCCTATTGCTAAAACAAATTGACTACAGCATCAAGGAAAAATCAAAAACGAGTCATTCTAAAAAAAATCGAGAGATAAAACAAAAATCGCTTAGAGCAGCCATTACTTATTTTACAAATAATATTGAAAAATCAAGGATGAATTATGCTGAAAGTGTTGCTTTAAATTATCCAATTGGCTCAGGAGTGACTGAAGCTGCTTGCAAAACAATCGTAAAACAACGTCTTGGTCAATCAGGGATGCAATGGAAAGATAAGGGAGCTGGTATTATTTTAAGTTTAAGAGCATTAACTCATTCTACGGGGCGATGGGAACAATTTTGGAGCAAAGTAAATCAATGTGGATTTTCTATGGCTTCATAATTGTAGTAGTTCAAACTTGATCTGACAGTTACCGGTTTTTCAAG
>NZ_JFIM01000050.1:2500-5300 GCF_000586315.1 Legionella pneumophila subsp. fraseri
CGAAGGTTTGATGAGGAACTAGGCACGCGAACAAGTAGGCCGGGACACGTGAAATCCTGGTTGAAGATGGGTGGACCATCATCCAAGGCTAAATACTACTTACTGACCGATAGTGAACCAGTACCGTGAGGGAAAGGTGAAAAGAACCCCGGAGAGGGGAGTGAAATAGAATCTGAAACCGTTTGCGTACAAGCAGTGGGAGCATAGTTTAGGCTGTGTGACTGCGTACCTTTTGTATAATGGGTCAGCGAGTTACTTTCAGTGGCGAGGTTAACTGCATAAGGGAGCCGTAGAGAAATCGAGTCTGAATAGGGCGATAGTCGCTGGGAGTAGACCCGAAACCGGGCGATCTAGCCATGTGCAGGATGAAGGTTGGGTAACACCAACTGGAGGTCCGAACCGGGTAATGTTGAAAAATTATCGGATGACGTGTGGCTAGGAGTGAAAGGCTAATCAAGCCCGGAGATAGCTGGTTCTCCCCGAAAGCTATTTAGGTAGCGCCTCGTGAATGATTACTGGGGGTAGAGCACTGTTTCGGCTAGGGGGCTGTCATGGCTTACCAAACCGATGCAAACTCCGAATACCGGCTAATTGAATCACGGGAGACACACGGCGGGTGCTAACGTCCGTCGTGGAGAGGGAAACAACCCAGACCGCCAGCTAAGGTCCCCAAGTACTAGTTAAGTGGGAAACGATGTGGGAAGGCATAGACAGCCAGGAGGTTGGCTTAGAAGCAGCCACCCTTTAAAGAAAGCGTAATAGCTCACTGGTCGAGTCGGCCTGCGCGGAAGATGTAACGGGGCTAAAACTAGTCACCGAAGCTGCGGATGTGCGCGAAGGCGCACGTGGTAGGGGAGCGTTCTGTAGGCTGATGAAGGTGCATTGAGAGGTGTGCTGGAGGTATCAGAAGTGCGAATGCTGACATGAGTAACGATAATGTGGGTGAAAAGCCCACACGCCGGAAGTCCCAGGTTTCCTGCACGACGTTAATCGGAGCAGGGTGAGTCGGCCCCTAAGGCGAGGCTGAAGAGCGTAGTCGATGGGAACCAGGTTAATATTCCTGGACTTTTTATAAGTGGTGAAGTGGGGACGAAGAAGGCTAGGTGAGCCAGGCGTTGGTTGTCCTGGTACTTGCATGTAGGGGGGAAGACTTGGCAAATCCGGTTTTCCGATACTCTGAGGTGCGAAGTGGTTCTGACCTTTTGGTACAGAGAAGTCATTGATGCCCGGCTTCCAGGAAAAGCTGCTAGCCATAACTTATAGAGAACCGTACCGCAAACCGACACAGGTGGACAGGTAGAGAATACTAAGGCGCTTGAGAGAACTCGGGTGAAGGAACTAGGCAAAATGGTACCGTAACTTCGGGAGAAGGTACGCCCTTTCTGGTGATGGGATTTACTTTCAGAGCTGGAGAGGGCCGCAGAGACCAGGTGGCTGCGACTGTTTATTAAAAACACAGCACTCTGCAAATTCGTAAGAAGACGTATAGGGTGTGACGCCTGCCCGGTGCCGGAAGGTTAATTGATGGGGTTATCTTCGGAGAAGCTCTTGATCGAAGCCCCGGTAAACGGCGGCCGTAACTATAACGGTCCTAAGGTAGCGAAATTCCTTGTCGGGTAAGTTCCGACCTGCACGAATGGCGTAACGATGGCCACACTGTCTCCACCCGAGACTCAGTGAAATTGAAATCGCTGTGAAGATGCAGTGTACCCGCGGCTAGACGGAAAGACCCCGTGAACCTTTACTATAGTTTTGCACTGGACTTTGATGATGACTGTGTAGGATAGGTGGGAGGCTGTGAAGTGAGGACGCTAGTTCTCATGGAGCCGCCCTTGAAATACCACCCTGTTGTTATTGAGGTTCTAACTTGGTCCAGTAATCCTGGATGAGGACAGTGTATGATGGGTAGTTTGACTGGGGCGGTCTCCTCCCAAAGAGTAACGGAGGAGCACAAAGGTACCCTCGGTACGGTCGGACATCGTACCAAGAGTGTAAAGGCAAAAGGGTGCTTGACTGCGAGAGTGACGGCTCGAGCAGGAACGAAAGTTGGTCTTAGTGATCCGGTGGTTCTGAATGGAAGGGCCATCGCTCAACGGATAAAAGGTACTCCGGGGATAACAGGCTGATACCGCCCAAGAGTTCATATCGACGGCGGTGTTTGGCACCTCGATGTCGGCTCATCACATCCTGGGGCTGAAGCAGGTCCCAAGGGTATGGCTGTTCGCCATTTAAAGTGGTACGCGAGCTGGGTTTAGAACGTCGTGAGACAGTTCGGTCCCTATCTGCCGTGGGCGTAGGAAAATTGAGAGGAGCTGCTCCTAGTACGAGAGGACCGGAGTGGACGAACCTCTGGTGCACCGGTTGTCACGCCAGTGGCATGGCCGGGTAGCTAAGTTCGGACGGGATAACCGCTGAAAGCATCTAAGCGGGAAGCCTCCCTCAAGATGAGTTTTCCCATGAAGCCCGTTGAAGACTACGACGTTGATAGGCAAGGTGTGGAAGCGCAGTAATGCGTGAAGCTAACTTGTACTAATTGGCTGATTGTCTTGACCATATAATCTGAGTGACTTCAGAATGTATAATTGAATTGAATACGTACAACGCATCGTGTAAACTCCGACTCTTTACCAAACCTGTGGCTTAATAGTGTAATCAAAGCCTCAGGTAAACCAGTTTTCCTGGCGACTATAGCGATTTGGAACCACCTGATACCATCTCGAACTCAGAAGTGAAACATTTCCGCGCCAATGATAGTGTGAGGCTTCCTCATGCGAAAGTAGGTCATCGCCAGGGTTTTATT
>NZ_JFIM01000051.1 GCF_000586315.1 Legionella pneumophila subsp. fraseri
CAAAAGGCAAGATCTGACCCTCTAGCTCTTGCTCTAGCTCTTGCATTTTTGCTTTCCTTCTTTCGGTAACAGGTAAGCAAGTGTAGCCCGGATGGAGTGGAACGAAACCCGGGGTGTTCGATACCCAACATCCTGGATTACGGCTGCGCCTGCATCCAGGCTACGCTGGGCTATTTAGGAATTAGACGGATTTATTATAGCATCCTTGAATTGCATAAAAGGGATTCGTGAAAATGATGGAGCCAGGAGAAATAACTTATTGAGAGCTTGTGGCGGATTTTGTCTTTTGGGCAGTGAAAAGCAAAAGGCAAGATCTGACCCTCTAGCTCCTCGCATCTTAGCGATTTGACCAAACAGTTATTGCAGCAACTCAAATCCATTAGTCGATCAGAGTATGTTTTAACAGGCGCGGATTATCGTCAACCATTAGCAGAAAATGCTTTGCCAAGGGCAATTAAACGTATTCAAGATCGTTTGGGTATTCCTGAATGGACAGCTCATGATCTGCGTCGTACTTTTGCCACTCAACTAGGAGAGACGCTCCAAGTAGATCCGGTAGTAATTGAGAAATGCCTTGGCCATAAAATGCCCCGGATTATGGCAACGTATAACCGCAATGAAATGTTGCCTCAGAGACAAGAGGCTCTTGAGCGTTGGGCAGCTTGTATTGAACATACTACGACTGGAAAATTGATATTTTTGCGAACACAGGTCGGCTGACTTGAGGTTTACAAAATTAAAAACTATAATTAATTTGTAAACATATAGAGAGGATATTAAAATGTTGGGTAATCGGATATATCGGGCACGCAAAGCGGCACGGTTAACTTTGAGAGAGTTGGCTGAAAAGGTATCTCTAAGCCACACTGCAATCCAAAAATATGAAAACAATGAAATGACTCCTGCGTCTGACATGCTTATCAAATTAGCAAAAGCGCTTGATGTCAAGGTTGAGTATTTTTTTAGACCAGAGCGATTTACCCTTCAAAATATTCAATATAGAAAACATGCTGATATGCCGGAGCATGAGTTAGAGGAAATAAAAGCTAAAATTCTGGATCAAATTGAGCGGAGAATTGAGCTTGAAAGTCTGTTTCCTGTTTCTCCTATTCAAGACTTCAAGCTAGGGGAAAAAAAATTACGTGGTTATGATGACATAGAAAGAATCGCCAATGAAGTAAGAAAGCAATGGAATTTGGGATTAGAGCCGATAGCTAATTTAATCGATACTTTTGAGGAAAACGGCATAAGAGTATTTGAAATTGATAATCAGCTATACCCGAAATTTGATGGTTTTTCCGCACACATTAATGATCTTCCTATTATTGTCATTGGAAGCAATTGGCCGGGTGATAGACAGCGATTTACCCTTGCCCATGAATTAGGGCATCTTGTGTTATATGGTTTTATGCATCCAGATTTAGATGAAGAACGATGTTGTAATCATTTTGCGGGAGCATTTTTATTACCTAAAGAGTCTCTTGTTTTAATTATGGGTGAAAAAAGAACTTTTATTGAGCCTCGAGAACTTAGTATTTTAAAACAAGAGTTTGGAATTAGCATGCTAGCTATTCTTCACAGAGCAGAAGATGTTGGCATTATCACCAATAGTGTTTATCGTAAAATTCGAAGTACCTTTAATGAGAATGGTTGGAATAAAAAAGAGCCTGGAGAGCAGTATCCAAAACAAAAAACCTATTTATTTGAGCAAATGATTTTTCGAGCACTTGCAGAAGAATACCTTGGCGAATCCAAAGCCGCGGAGCTTTTAAACTTGAATGTCGAACAATTAAGAGCAATACGGTCAATGGAGTGCCATGATGCTGTTGTTAATCAGTGACTCTTGTGTATTAATTGATATTGAACAAGGCGAATTAACCAGCTCAATGTTCAGTTTGCCTTATCAATTTGTGGTACCTGATACCTTATTTGAGGAAGAGTTAGCTGAACGGCATGCAGACCTAAAAAATTTTGGCTTAATATCAAAGTCTATGCGCGGTGAGTTAATCGCAAAAGCTTATAACTTAAGACAGCAGTATAATCGCCCCAGCTTAAATGATCTGTTGGCTTTAATTTTAGCGGTTGATGAAACAGCTATATTACTGACAGGAGATAGAGCGTTAAGAGCGGTTGCAAAAGTTCATCAAGTTGAGGTGCACGGAACCATTTGGCTTGTAGAACAAATGATCATAAATCAATTAATATCTACTGACGTTGCTAAAATAGCATTCCTAAAAATGAAACACTCCGGTAGCCGGTTGCCTTGGAGTGAAGTAGCGCGGTTATTAAAAAACTATGGCCATGACTTCTGATATTGGTTTATCAATTAGAGTTTAAAAAGGCTAAGGCCGCCGTAGCGATCTTGAATGCTCCTTCTACACTTAGGTGGATGAGACGATGTTATTTTAGCAGATAATATGATAAATATGCAGCATTAAGGAGTCAGACCAAAGTAACTCTATTTTCGTACACAAAAAATATCAATATCATTTAATATCAATGAATATCAGCATTTGAAATGCTATTGACCTATGCAATTTCCTTCCTACAATGAAACCATAAGGATTATTAATTAGCTTAAAATGGATGATAAGAGGCATGAATTTTTTATTTGCCAATGCTCATGAATTAGCAGCGTTACTTGAGCTCCCATACATACAAAGAGTAGTTTATCTGATGGGTATTCGTCCCTACATGGACAGGCAAAGTTGCATTGTAGGCATCAAGCGCAGGATCAGTTATCAATCACTGCGTGAAACTCTTTATGTTGGCCCGATTGCAGGTGTTAAAACTGGCAGTCCAAGTCTTCAGCAAATGAAACGAGCTGTTAAATCTCTTGAACGTGCTGGACTTATTGAGATTCAGTCCACTAAAAGGCACTTGATAGTAAAGTGTATTTACGCCGAATTAGATAACCCTGCTCAAAAGAAGGCCGTACCGAAGCCGAACCTTTATCCCGACACAAACCCGACACAGGAAGATGCTTTAGAATTGGGGGAATTATGTAATTTTAGACAAAAACCCAACATAGCCAATTACACTGAGGCCGACCCACCTCAGAAGTCAGAAGATTATAATTATATTTATATGTGTAGCAAATTTGAAAAATTTTGGAAAAATTATCCACATCCCGTTGATAGGGAAGCGGCTTTTTATCAATTCAGAGAACTTAATCCTGATGATAAGTTATTTGAAAAGATTATGGCGGGATTACATAGGCAAATTGAAAGTTACAATCTTCAGGTGATGTTAAGTGAATGGGTGCCGAAGTGGAAATATCCATCTAACTGGCTAGCCAAAAAATGTTGGCAAACAGATCCGTATGTGTTTGAGCAATCATTACCAGTTGTACATGACTTGGAAAATCAATAGATAGGCATTCAAGAAGACTGCAGACTGGATAATACTTAACTTCATAGATGGAGGAAGCTCAATAACTGCTAATGCACTGCACTTTGAGAAAGAAGAATAACGTCACTATGATCTATTATTTTCTGCGTCACTGCAATTTTCCAGCAGTGACGCAGAAAAATCACTTTAATATTCCCCAGTAAAATCAAGGTATTCCGCTATTTTGTCCGATCCCGCCTATCGGGATTGGACATATTACACTAGTCGGGAGTAAGTATATGGCTGGGTAGAAAAGTCTGGTTTGCTTGCGAAGGGTAAAAAGATTACATAGACTTTAAAACTGATAAATAACTCTGACAAAATATACTTTGACTAATGATAATTTCAAAAGGATAAAAGAATATTACAGGAAGTTAGCTCTCTTTTATTCTAATAAAGGTAAAAATGAACGTGAGCGAATCAGTGTTGAGGTGTTTCTCAGCCTTCTAGGTATAAATTATTCTAAGGTTGATGTGCTTTCAATTAAGGAACAAAACAATCCTGTCGATGTTCTATATAAAGAGTGTAGATTCCAAATTAAAGAAATCCCGGATGATGTCAAAAGACATAGAGATATAAAACAAACTTATGAAGCATTAGAAAAAGCTGAAAAAGACAAAATTGACTGGCCGATATCTGTTTATGATAAATCTCCTTATCAAACGGCATGGGGAAAAGTTACAAACAAACTAGAGCAAATAGAAAAAAGTTACTCTAATGAAGTAAAAAATGGATTGGACCTGCTTTTTTATATTACCAATACATCAACTGAATTATTCAATATTAACGATTTTTCTAGAGCGAAAGAATTAGAAAAATATGGATTTCGGTCAGTATCAGCAGTGATTTGTGATAAGCAAGCAGTTATCTTATTTGTGACAGATCATTCACCTCCTGAGTTGAAAACTAACTTTGGAAAACTATTTCTTTCTTCGTAAACTCTGCGTCACTGCAATTTAATGTGCAGTGACGCAGGAAAATCACCCTAATTAGGCTCAATAAAATCAAGGTATCTAGAGATTTTGTCCTGACGCCCGTCTGGCGTCAGGACAAAATTTTTATCTTGAACTGATTGTTTAGCACTAATCTATTTGCTATTTTGAAATGAAGCATAACTGATGAGCCATACAGGCGAAACGTCATTGACGTCTTATGCAAAGCCACTTTAACCCTTAACTTGTGGCTGGATGTTTAGTAGGGTAAGTAAAGGTAACAATTTTTAATAATTGTGCGTATTCCGGAGGACTTGATCACTAATTCCGTTAGGCATT
>NZ_KK074226.1:0-190181 GCF_000586315.1 Legionella pneumophila subsp. fraseri
ATGCCTAACGGAATTAGTGATCAAGTCCTCCGGAATACGCACCCCCAATCTCTTTGTTAAAAACATTTTTTGCCTTGACCTTGAGATTTTTCGTAAGCCCTGACTATTTAATTATGGCAAAACCCAGCAATTGTTCAAGTTTCATACATGAAAAGCCTTGAAACACTGAAAAGCCTCCACATCAGCTTACTTCATTTTTTCTATGCCAAAGACTGAATAGAATACAAAAAACCAGAGTTGCGATAACAATACCTAAAGCAATGAAAATCGGTATCTTGAACCAAGGAGCGATAAGCATCTTAAAGCCCACAAATACTAAAATAAAGGCAAGCCCATATTTGAGAAAATAAAAGCGTTTGTGCATGTTCACAAGTAGAAAATATAAAGCGCGTAACCCTAAGATTGCAAATATATTAGAAGTAAATACGATAAAAGGATCATTGGTTATGGCAAAGATTGCTGGAATGCTATCCACAGCAAAAATCAGATCACTGACCTCAATAAGAATCAGAACCATAAAAAGAGGGGTCACATAGACAAGTTGATTTTTCCTGAGAAAAAATCGCTCACCATGTAATTCCTCAGTAATCCGCAAATGGTTTCGCATCCATTGCAGTATGGGATTTTTTGCGAGCTCTGGTTTCTTATCAGCAAAAATAAACATCTTGATTCCCGTTATCATCAGGAAAAAACCAAAAATATAAAGAATCCAATGAAATTGATTAACTATCCATATCCCTAACAAAATAAGGATTAAACGCATAACAATAGCGCCAATAACGCCATAGATTAGAACTCGATGTTGATATTTGGCCGGTATTGCAAAATATTCAAAGAGAATAAGAAAAACAAAAATATTATCAAACGATAAAGACTTCTCTATCAGATAACCCGTAAAAAATTCAAGGGCTTTTTCATTGGCTACAGAATAGGTGAAATTCTCGATAAGATACCACCATAGAAGAAAATTGAAAATAATAGCTAAAGTAAACCATAATATGGTCCAGGATAAAGCCTCTTTCGTAGAAATACGATGCGCCTTTCTCCCACCAAACACAAACAAATCAACAAACAGCATAATGAGCACAAATGCTAAAAAACCCAACCACATCCACCACTCACTGATTGAAGTCATTGATTCCTACCATGTCTTTTCTATGGTTTTAATATTTCATCGATATGTTTTCATTATAGTCATAGTAATAGAAATTATGCGCTTCAAAAATATTTGTATTCATTTGAAAGAAATCTAGGGAGGAGGAGAAGAAGAAGGATCCAGAGTAGCTATCAATTGCATTACCCCCAACTCACCATTGGTTTTCCTGCCTACAGTTAATTGAAGATTCAGCAATTGGGAAACTCGCATGGTATCGTTTTTATAAGTTACTTTTAAGGGCAATGCTATAATCCAATGGTTCTCTCTGGTTTCAATGAACTCTGCTACCCCATTAACTTCACTAGTCATAGTGAGTCTTTGCATTTTAATTGCCTCGATATTCCCTGATTTCATCATAGCAGAATTAAACTCAACCCATCCATTTTCCGTGTAGCATGATTGCAGTCTACTTAGCTGAGACTCAATGGAAGTAAAATCAAAAGCAAAAGATTGTGTTGCGGCATATTCAACCCATCTTAAAATAATACTCTTGTCTGTTTTTATAGTTGCTGCAGGGATTTTATAGTGACAAGAAACCGTTTCTTTTGATTGTGATTGCTCAGGTTGTTTGAGTTGACTGTTCTGAGAATCGAGGAACAATTGAGGCGATAGCTGAAGAGAAGAAGATGCCAGTATCGATTTTAAAGATTGTAATACCCTATTAGAATCAACCCGCTTATTCTTAACCATCAAATTATTTATCATCTCTTGATCTAATGCTAAATTCACATCAAGGCGTTGAATTATTCTCTCATTGTCTTTTTGATAAACAACTTTTATAGGTAATTTAACATCCCATTGATTTTCTTTCACCTCTATAAACTGGGGCTCTCCTTCTATCTGAGCACTTAAAATCGGCTTTTGCTTATTGATTGCCTCAATATTATCTGATTTGTCTCTTATGGATTGTTTATATTGAGAAAAAGCACGCCATAAAGGCAAGGGATTAATTCGAGTAATCAATGAATTAAGTTGTAATTTAGAAGAATACAAACCGATCTGGCTTAACCAGTTTGGATAGAGTTTTCGACTTTTGTTGCCTAAATCACTCAGAGTGATCTTGTTATAATCAGAATCGTTAACAAGGGATCTCTGTTGAGATAAAGCAAAATATGGAGTTTTTGCAGATTCAGGCATATCAAATGATTGCATTCTCACAAGATTATGAGTGGGATTTAAGTTTGGCATTGGTTGAATAATTGCCACTCTTTGCGAAACCCTGTTACTCAAAGCAAGATTTCTTTTAGAATATTCTCCATGATTTGAAAATAAAGGCACAAAAAAGGAATCTGTTATTTTTCTTGCACTATCTAAACTGGCCTTTTTTCTCTCAGCCAGGATTATACCGATATTTTTAATTACTTCACCAGCTGGCGTCACCTTTTGAGCAAGTGGTGCCAAACGCGGAATAGCGATCATTTGCATAATTCCTAAACTATCTTTATTTTTCCAGCCTATGGTCAGATAAATATTAAGAAAATGAGTCACTCTTTTTTTATCATTTTCATAAATAACTTTTAAGGGTAATATAATTTTCCATCGATTATCCAAAGCTTCTATTATTTGAGCCTCCCCATCTCTATAGGCTTTTACTGCCAATTTCTCTGCTTTAATAGTTTCTATGTTATTTGACTTGCGTAAAGCATTTTGCAGTTGCCCCCATCCCTTTTCAGTATAACAAGAGTGTAATTGATTTAATTGGGATTCTATGGACGCAAAATTCAAATTAAAAGACAGAATAGTCGCATATTCAGCCCAATTTAAAATGATATCCGAATCAATATGAGAAATTTCAGGCGAGATTTTATAATCACAATCGATAATATTGTGATAGGTAATATCCTTTTTTTCAAAGGTTTCAGTTCGCGTTGCAGTATCTCTATTAACAACATCCTGAGAATAGGCTTTCATACTCAATAAAATAAGTAATACTCCATAGAATAGATGTTTTGACATAAAACAGATTCCTTATTCTGTATCTACAAATCCCTTACGAACGTGAAAACTTGTCGAATATTTTAATTTATTCTACTGTGTAATAGTTTGGTGGTAACTAGTTAATTTTTCAAATACTTTAATATTGTAATTGCAACATAACCGCAAAAATCATTATTCAGCTCTGGAAATTTTTTCTTTTTAGATTGAAAAAAACTGTCATTTTGCTACTTGAAATTTTGTCAATCGACCCTATTTAAACTTACAACAAACGTATGTTTTTTACAAATCAACTGTGAGACGTGGAGCAGCCTGTAAGGTGCTCGGGTAATATTAATCTTGGCCTCAAAGTTAAGGAGATATATTATGAACACTACCTCATTATCACTAACCCCGTTACTACGACATTCCGTTGGCTTTGAACGATTCAATGATTTGTTTGAATCAATGCGAAATGCCGATGATTCAACCTATGCCTATCCGGCCTATGACATTGAGAAACATGGAGAAGACAGCTACACGATCACAATGGCTGTTCCAGGATTTCAGGAGAGTGATCTGAATATCATGGTGCAAAATGATCAGTTAACGGTTAGCGGTCGCATTCAAGAAAAAAAAGACGAGGGGTCTGAATACTTACACCGAGGCATTATGACACGTGCCTTTGAACACACCTTTCGACTTGCAGATCATATGAAAGTAACTGGTGCACAAATAAAAAATGGACTATTGTCTATTAGCTTGATTCGTGAAATACCGGAAGAAGCGAAACCACGCATCATTCCAATTAAGAGTATTTCTGATCAAGAAAGCAGTAAAAAAGGTAAGACACTCGAACCGGAAAGCAAGAAAAAAATTTCCAATTAAAATAATGTGCCGGGGGATATGGAAAATCCGGCACGGGTTTTAGATGAAATGCCCAGATTTCTCCTGGCAATAATTGATTCAATGTTAACCAGATAAATCTAATAACAGCAATAACTCAATTGACTTAACCCAAATTTAATGGAGGTTACGACTATGGACATTAAAAAACTTGCTCCCTGGAATTGGTTTAAAGAGGAAGAAACTCAGAATAAGAGTGTACCGATTAGCAGCACCACTGGACAAAACTATATTTCTCCTCTGAGCCAACTGCATCAAGAAATAGACAGGATATTTGATAATGTCTTACGAAGCGTTGGGATTCCTAATCTGGATATAGACAAAACACTCCCTCAATCAGCCCAAAATCTGTTGCTTAAACCCTGTATCGATATTGCAGCAACGGATAAGGAATATACCATCACCGTGGAAGTGCCTGGCGTAGAAGAAGATCATATTAAATTAGAATTAAGCAATGACACCTTGATCATCAAAGGTGAAAAGAAACATGAGTCAGAAAAAAAAGACAAAAACATTTATAGAGTTGAACGTGCTTATGGCTCATTTCAACGCGTGTTATCACTTCCCGAAGATGCTAATCAAGAAGACATCAAGGCTCAGATTAAAAATGGGGTACTCACTATTACAATGCCACGTAAGGAGGTATCCAAACCCAAAGGTAAATTAATAGACATAAAAAAAGCAAGTTGATTTATTGCCAAAAATCTATGAGCAATGTGCGCCTTTAGCATCCTCTTTACCTCCGTAGTAAAGAGAGTTGCAAAGGAAAATTTAGAGTTGGATACAAAATCCACTCTGACCTCAGAGATTGCGGTATGTCATTGCAAATTATTAAATTAAGACGATGTTTTACAAAAAAATGACCAGATAAACTATACTTTCAATTTAGAAAGTACATTAGCATTACAGGAGCTTAAGCAAATCACTGAATATGAGGCCATTATGAAGCGCGGTTTATTTGTTCATCTCAAACATGACTTACCAGCATCGATTGTTGTTTTCTTTGTGGCTTTACCTTTATGTCTGGGCATAGCATTAGCTTCACATGCTCCTCTTTTTTCAGGAATTATTGCTGGTGTTATTGGTGGAGTAGTCGTAGGGTTTATCAGCGGCTCAGCGCTTGGAGTGAGCGGGCCAGCAGCAGGACTTGTAGCAATAGTCATTTCCTCTGTAGAGACATTAGGCAGCTGGGAAGCTTTTTTGTTAGCTGGTGTGATTGCTGGAATATTGCAATTAATTGCAGGTTTTCTGCGTGGTGGAATTATTGCTTACTATTTTCCCTCCTCCGTAATCAAAGGCATGCTCACAGGAATCGGTATCATTATTGTTTTAAAACAAATTCCTCACTTGTTAGGGCACGACGTCACGCCACTCCTAATGAGTATGGAAGATGGTGAGTTGGATATCAATGACATTAAAGATGCTCTGGGTGATATTAACCCTGAGGTTGTTCTTATCAGTGTTGTTTCTCTTTTAACCCTGATTTTTTGGGATAAAGTGCTGGTAAAAAAGCACAAACTGTTTGAAATGATACAAGGCCCCCTTGTCGTGGTCATCCTGGGAATTGCTTTGAACTTGTTTTATGAACACCGACTAACAAGTTTTTCCCTTGATCCATCGGAACTGGTTCAACTGCCGAAATTTAACAAAGCATCCGAATTATTTAATTATTTAACACTGCCTGATTTTTCGCTAATTACCAATTTGAAAATATACAAAATAGCAATCCTCATTGCCCTAATCGCCAGTTTGGAAACACTGCTCTGCGTAGAAGCTGTTGATAAACTGGATCCCTACAAGAGAGTAACGTCTACAGACCGTGAATTAAAAGCCCAGGGGGTAGGAAATATACTCTCTTGCTTGATTGGCGGACTACCGATTACACAGGTTATTGTGCGTAGTAGCGCCAATGTCGCTTTTGGAGCAAAATCCAAGCTGTCCGCCATTTTACATGGCTTATTACTTTTTATTTGTGTCATCAGCATACCAGAAATACTCAATGAAATTCCACTTGCATCATTAGCTAGCATCCTGATTCTCATAGGCTACAAACTGGCCAAACCCGCTTTATTCAAACAAATGTATAAAATGGGATGGGAACAGTTCGTACCATTTATGATTACAATTATTGGAATTATTTTTAGTGACTTGCTTTTCGGGATTACTTTAGGCTTTTCAGTAGCTATTTTTATTATCTTGCGCCATCACTTTCTTAATTCACATGATATTATTAAAATCCGTGGCAAAAACAAAACTCACTACTGTCTGAAACTGGCGGAAGAGGTAACTTTTTTAAATAAAGGAAGTATAATCAACGAATTAAAGAATATACCAGAAGGTGCAGAGGTAATTATTGATGGGTCTCGATCCAAAATTATTGATCATGATATTAAAGAAGTCTTTCAAAATTTCATTTTGAATTCAAAAACTAAAAATATTCAAGTTAAATTAATAGGAATTTAAATCATGTGGACTTTAACCAAAGAACAACAACAAGCAATTACTCCAGAGAAAGCTATTGAGCTCTTAAAAGAAGGCAATAAGCGTTTCGTTAGTAACCTTAAGTTAAATCGCAACTTGATCCAGCAAGTCAATGAAACATCTCAAGGGCAATTTCCATTTGCTGTTATTTTAAGTTGTATGGATTCACGCACTCCAGCAGAGCTGATTTTTGACCAAGGTCTTGGAGATATTTTCAGTATTCGCGTTGCTGGTAATATTTTAAATGATGATATTTTGGGCAGCATTGAATTTGCATGTCAGGTAGTAGGTGTCAAACTGATTGCTGTTGTAGGCCATACTCAATGTGGGGCAATTAAAGGAGCCTGTGATGGTGTAAAGCTGGGTAACCTGACGAATCTGCTGAATAAAATCAATCCAGTGATTCAGGAAGCTAAAAAACTGGATTCAAAACACGATGTTCATAGCCCAGAGTTTTTGAATTGCGTTACCAGTCTGAATGTAAAACATACCATGAATGAAATTACACAACGCAGTGACATCGTACATCAATTGCTTGATGAAAAAAGAATTGCACTGGTTGGTGGTTTATATCAGCTTGAGACAGGAGAAGTTCAATTTTTTGATGAGTGATTTCAAGACATCAATAACTTTCAATAATCAGTCCTTTTCAACAATGCCACTGTTTTGAGTCATGGATCAGTGCCTCAATGTTGAAGTATTCTTTAATGATCTGATTTTAGTTCAAGATGAAACAAATACAGGGGCTGCTCTCTTGCCGTTTTGATGTCTAAAGCTTTTACAAGAAATGGATGCGGACTTTAGGCTTGTAGTCCGCCTCCATGAATCAATGATATTTTTTATTCAGGTAATAAAACCAAAATAAAATTCCGAAATAGAGAAAAAGTGGCTTGATAATAAAATTAACAACTAATATAAAACGTAAAAAAAACTCATTAGACAACCACAAGACGCTGCACACAGACAGAAGTGGAAGCGTTGAATAATCAGAAGAAATATACAATATTACTGTTACTGTCTTAATCAAATAAATACCAACCAACATAACCAATAGAGCAATCAAATGCCGTAAGGAATATAAAACCGAGAAAAATGCATTCTTTTTTACAGGATAACTCATTTATGGTTACTCTTGTACCTTGTACCCTTGCTAACTTATAGAAAACATCTCACCCAGATTATTCTTCAATGCATTTTGATAAACTGCTTCAGCAACACTTAAATCCTGTATTGCCAAACCAACGGATTTAAACACCGTGAGTTTATCTTTATAGTCAGTATTCTTTTGTAACAACCATTGGCCAATTTCAATAATGGATTCCTTTTTTAAATGATTGTGCTCGATTGCGCTAATGATTTCACCTGATTCTGCCAAAACAGCGTCTAACTGATCAGCAATCACCACTGCCCGGCCTAAAACATCATCACCAATTTCCTTCATTGAAGGATGATGAGAGCCTATGGCATTAATATGGACATGTGGCGAAATGTCTCCAAAATGAATTAGTGGCTCTGTACTATTGGTTGCTGTACAAACAATATCGGCATCTTTCACTGCCAAGGCAACAGAAGAGCAAATTGTCATATCAAATTGATCTTCAAATTCTTTAGCAAATTTTTCGGCATTTTTAGTATTGCGCGACCAAACAAAAACCTGTTGTATATCTCGTACAGAAGCAACCGCCTCAAGTTGTGTTTTCGCTTGAGCACCTGACCCAATGATTGCGACCCGAGTTGCGCTATCGCCTGCAAAATATTGTGTTGCCAACCCTGAAACAGCGCCTGTTCTTAAGGAAGTGAGGTAAGCAGCATCCATTAATACTTTCGCTTCACCCGTCGTTGCGTCAAGCAACATAATAAAACCGGTGATAGTAGGCTTGTTTTTAGCCAAATTTTCAGGAAAAATGGATACTACTTTTAAGCCTAAGCTTTTTTCCTGGGCAAGATAACCTGGCATAGTCAACATTAATCCATTCTCTTCTTCAATGGCAACACCTGTTCTCAGGGGCAATTTCACCCTGTTATTTGCCAATTGAATAAAAGCACTTTCCAAAGCATTGATGGCTTGCTTCATTGTAATGCTCTGCTTCACGTCTGCTAAAGATAATATCCTGAGACTCATATCAATAAACCTTATACTTTATGTTAATTACGCTATGACTGAATACAATCACATCTTATGGTTTTAAATCAAATAAGGTATTTCCTGTTTTCATGTCAAAGGGAACAGAATAATGCTCATGAATAATTTTCCATTTTCCATTCATTTTGCGGTGTACCATTGTACCTCGCATCCACCCTCCTTGTGTTTCACCCTTTTCGTTAGTTCCTCCGCAATAAGTCAAATAACAGGAAACCGCCAAATTGCCATCTACCACGGTTTCTAATTCATGCACTTCAAATACTGTCGACCCCGGACAGAATGAAAGGCAGGTTTCCCAATGCCTTCTATAATCATCAACTCCCTTAAACTGAAGCTGGGAAACCGCATCAAAAGAACGAATATCTGGTGCATAGTGAGACATAATTTTATTGATGTCTTTGTCACGTGCCGCATTGGCGTAATCTTCAATGAGCTTATGAATTATTGCCACCTCATTTTCCTTATGAGCATTAGAGTTCATGGTTATCTCCTGTAATTGGCTTCTTTACAAGTCTTATTGTAGCAAATCCAGCAAAAAATCTAATGAATTGTTGACCTATAACAGAAACTGCTGATTTTTCAACTCAAGCCAGTTGAAACGTCAAGCAACCCAAGTATAGTCCAAATTATCCACTATGATTAATTACAATAGCAGCAAGCTACATTCTTGAAGACAACTGATTAATAATGGTAAAGTCAATTCTTATAAAATCAGCCTAAAAGTTTCATGATTAAAATAATTCGGGAAATGCCAGGCGGAGTTGCTGCACTTTGCTTAATCCAGGCATTTTCGACTTTTTCATACGCTGTTCAATATTCTTCACTCGCACTTTTTATTACCAAACAACTTGGAATTGAAAATTCATCAGCCAATAGCATAGTGGGCCTATTTTTAAGTTTTAGTTATATTTTTCAACTAATCGGCGGTGTCATCGGGAGTCGTTTTATAAGTAACAGACTGCTATTTATTACAACTATTCTTATTCAAAACATGGGGTTATTCTTTTTAGCCCAAGCACACCCCTCCACGCTTAATATCGGCTTAAGTTTGTTTATGGTAGGTTCAGGTTTGAATGTTACTTCCAGCAACAGCATGCTTACTCAATGTTTTTTACCGCAGGATGATCGCAGAGAAAGCGCATTTTTTCTCAGTTATGCTGGCATGAATATCGGTTATTGCGTAGGCTATATAGCCTGCGGTTTTTTTGATTACTCCAACCAGTATCAATATTTGTTCTATGCAAGCATCCTGACCAATTCCATTGCTTTATTGATTATTATAAAAAATTGGGCATACCTTGGCGATAAAAAGTCACCATCATCCAATCTCAATCAACAAAACCGGTTTTTCATAAAAAATATTCTGGCAATAGCATTCATTACGCTTCTTATTCCCTTTATGTGGGTATGTTTTGAATTTGCAAACTTTAGTAATGGATTGGTAATAATTACCTGTTTATTCATGTTTCTTATCATCTTTATCCTGGGACTAAAACAAAAATCCTCTTCCGATAGGAAAAAAATGATGGCCTATTTGATTTTGGCAATCAGTTCGGTTTTATTTTGGATGATTTATCTAACTGGGCCAATGGGCGTGACTCTTTTTGTCAAAAATAATGTGGATAAACATCTTTTCACATTTGAATTGGCTACTCAATGGATAAAAAACATTAATCCCGTGGTCATTATTTTAGGAGCGCCAATGATGGCCATGCTTGTTAATAAATTAAAAGCCAAAGGTTTTCGCGTCTCTGTTCCCATACAATTTTCTTGTTCCTTCGTGTTTTTAGCCTTGTCCTTTTTATGTCTTATATCTGGAATTATTTGTTCAAATTCCTATGGGTACATCAGCGTATACTGGATTATAAGCCATCATATTTTGCAGGGAATATCTGAGTTGCTTCTTGGCCCCGTTGGTTATGCATTAATTGGAAGAATAGCTCCCCCAAATTTACAAGGGATTTTAATGGGTACCTGGATGTTGGTTACCGGTGTCGCAGCCTCTTTTTCCCAGTATTTCTCCAATGCCATGGTGCAATCAGAATCTGTAGACCCCCTAATTACAAATCAGGATTTTCTAACTGTATTTAAGCAATTGGGACTTTGGTCTTTACTCTGCGCTATCTTGTTATATTTTGTTTCAGGCAAATTAACCCGGATAATAAATGGTACACAAGACAATAAGCCTGTTAATGAGAGCAAGGTTCTTCCAATACCTCACTCCAACTAATCTTTTAATAATCCAAAGTATAGCTTTGCTCATCAGTTTCTTCCAAACGAGCAGAAACATCCATGTAAATTTTTGGATTGTACTGATACAAACGCAAGAATATACTTTGGGAAAATTTTTCCTTTGCCTGTTTCCGCCTGTCATCCTCTTGAATAGAACATACTTCATCAAGCAGCGACCAAAACTCGGCGTAATCCAAATGCTTTACTTCACTTGCTGACAAACTTTTTATATGTTCGTCTACTTTGCCCGCATAGTCACTAATTCGCTGGAGCAAAAGCACATGGCTATTCATAAGCTGCGTATCAAGTGGTGTTAATACATTGTACGACAGGGCTAAAAGCTTATAAAGTTCATTATAAAACACAGCCAAACCCAGGGTATTCTTATCAATCTCAAAGGATAAAATAGTATCTCGAATCTCACATAATCCATTTAAAAAATCGGGAGGAATCTCTGGCTGAGGCGTAATTTCTTTTAACCAGAGTGGAGTTTTTTTCCATTGCGTAATTTGATTGCAAACTAATTGTTTCTCTTTTAACTGGTTTTTAATTTCCTCAAATTTTTCTCTATTAATAGTTAGCATGTTTTTTCTCTTATGAACAATGCAAGCCATACCCAAGAAATTTGGGTATGGCTTCCAGAATTGGGAATATTTGATAAAACTTAAGTTTTTTTCAGGCCAAATGATATATTATTTAACAACTAACATCAAAAAAAGATATCATGATTTTTATTTGACATAAGAGAGTAAACAATCATAAAAAGATTATCGGCATTGAATCCGATTTAAAGCAAAGCAGATTACAACTGCATTCCCATTTTAGGATCTTCTCTTTCAGGCATTTTAAAGCTGGTGAACTCTTCTTTTGACGCCTTGAAGTCACCGCCTTGGTAAACACTTCCATTCCCATTGTATAGTTTTCCATCGCCATTAGAGTAAGCGAGCACTTTATTGGTTGCCCCATCGATAACTATAAAAGATCTGTTTTTCCCAGCCTGATCTTTAAAGAAGTTACCCGCTGCTTCCTGAGACGGGAAAGTTAAATGAGTTTTTCCGTCTTTCGTTTCAGGTTCTTTATACCAACTTTCCTTACTATAAAGCTTTTTGTAGTCTTCAATAATAGGATCAATATCCTTACCCTTCACATCAACTTCTTTTACAGGACCTCTTTTCTTTAATTCTTCTTCCATTTGCTGGCTGGTCATCTGCAAAAATTCCATATACTTTCTCTCAAGCTTTATTCTTTCTTGCATATCTTTCTCATTTAAAACTTGCAAGTCTTCCTGTTTTTTCTTTAATTCAAGTAATCTCTCAAGATCTTTCTGGTTGGTACTCATTCTGGATATCTCCTCGTACTTGTTGAACTAATTTTAGTCTAAAAATTTATTAAAAATTGTTTTGCGTTCATTTTTTTTACAGATTCCTTACAATTACAGGCTGTTCCATTCACCTCAATAGAACATGGATTTTTAACCTTTGACACAAATGACCGGAATTAATTTGGCAACTTTTTTTGCCAAGCCTGACATTTCAGCGGCATCAACAATAGAATGAACGTCTTTATAAGCTCCGGGAGCTTCCTCAGCAACCCCACGGTATGACCCACTGCGAATTAAAATCCCTTGTTGAGCCAATTTATCTACTATATCTTTCCCGTTCCATTTCTTCATGGCCTGATGACGACTCATAGCGCGACCTGCTCCATGACATGCCGAGCTAAAAGATTTTTGCTCAGAACCTTTGACGCCTGCTAATACATAGGAACTTGTTCCCATACTCCCTCCAATAATCACAGGTTGGCCTATATGAGAAACAGCTTTAGGTAGTTGTGGATGACCTGGACCCAAGGCACGAGTTGCACCTTTTCGATGAACAAACAAGCGCTTTTTCTTGCCATCTACCTCATGAAATTCTTCTTTACAAGTATTGTGAGAAACATCATAGATAAGATCAATCTGAGTGCCAGGTAAAATATCCTGAAACACATTGCGCATAAAATGGGTGATGATTTCTCTGTTGGCCAAAGCACAATTAATTCCAGCTCTCATTGCACCCATGTAATTTTCTCCTAGTTTTGAATGAATAGGAGCACAAGCCAATTCCCTATCCGCCAGCTTGATACCATAATGTTGTGACTCAATAACCATGGAACGGAGGTAATCTGTACCAATTTGATGACCCAATCCTCTGGAACCGCAATGGATACTCACTACAATATCTCCTTCATTCAAATTTAAAGCAGTCGCTGTATCGGAACAGTAGATTTGCCTAACTTCCTGTACCTCCAGATAATGATTACCTGAACCCAAGGTGCCCATTTCATTTTTCTGGCGCTTTTTAGCTTGCTCAGAGACACAATCAGGGATAGCTCCTTCGACACAACCACGATCTTCGATACGCTCTAAATCAGCAGCTTCACCATATCCTTGTTTTACTGCCCATTGTGCGCCCCCCCGCATCATATCATCGAGCTGTTTTATCGTTAAATGAATGCCGCTTCTACTGCCTACTCCCGCTGGAATATGTGCAAATAAAGCATCTGCAAGGCTGGCTTTGACAGACTCCAATTCATCTCGCTTCAATCCGGTCGATAAGAGCCTTACCCCGCATGAAATGTCAAAACCAACACCTCCTGCTGAAATGACCCCTCCCTCATCCGGATCAAAAGCAGCGACACCGCCAATCGGAAAACCATAACCCCAATGCGCGTCAGGCATCGCATAAGCGGCAGAAACAATTCCTGGCAAGGTAGCAACATTAGATAACTGTTCGTAAACCTTCATATCCATATCAAGGATCAGTTGTTCTGACGCAAAAATAACTCCTGGCACCAACATCTTTCCATGTTGAGGTATTTGCCATTCAAAATCGTTTATTTTTTTCAAGAGGCTTAAATCCATCACTGTTCACCACATTAATTCCTGTTAAGGAGTTTATACATCAACAACACACTGAGCTATCCAAATATTATTATTTTTGTATACTTTTAATTCAGTATAGGTGGCACCTTTGACCTCGACAACTGGTTGATGTTTTTTTTGATCAACCTTTTCACCCTTAATGACAGCATCCAAAGCGAATCGATTGAGTTTTACTTGAAACTCACGAAACAGCATATTATGAATTTGCATATTATAAATCACGGCATTTAGCCAATCGGTAAATAAAATTTCTTCATTGGGTGCTTCACAATGTATTTTTATTGATAGAGAAGGGTTGATTAGGCTTGCATCAGCAACTACATTCGTTAATGCCAAAGCCCCCATTTCAAAGGCATCTGGGAGAGTAGATCCGATGCCGCGAACTCCAATATCTGCCTCGTGAATGAAATGTTCCCAGTATTTATTTAATGGTAACGGGTTTTGTCTTTTGCTAATAATCGCAACTCCTTTTTAGCTTCCATTAAAATTTCTTTTTGCCTGGTAGCCAATTTGCTTCCAGCTCGATTATAAAAATCCCATCTAACTTAAAGTATAAGTGCCTGGAAGCTCAGTCTCGCCCGTCACCTTGCCGTTTACGACAATGAGTGATATTTTATATAGGCCAAGAGGCAAATCCTTACGCGAGATAGTTCCATTAAATCCCGACAAATCCAAGTGCTTACCATCCTGTTTAAAAGCAAGATTAACGCTTTGTTTTTGCATTTTGTTCATACTGTATAAATAAGTTTGATTTCCCATCGACAACTTTAAAAACACTTCCCCATTTCCAGCATCCAACTCGGGAATATAAGCCCAGCCATTGACTGAGATTGTATCTGGGCCAATCTTGAATTTATCGAGTCCTCCCCTGGCAGCTAAAACCTGTTTGGGTAGCTCAAGATTCACTTGATTTGCTGTCGTTTGAAAATTAACGAGTGGATAGAGCAAATCACGCTCGACTTTTTCATACACAATCAAATCAGGATGGTATTTGTGAATTAAATCAGACAAATTCCAGGAAGTATTCCCGGAGTGAATACGTACTGTATTATAAAAATCATTATGAAAATAAAAGCTTAGAGACTCCGAGAAGCTGTCTCCTATTAACAAACAGGTTTGTTTGTTTTGTAAGGCTTTATTAATATTCTCGTAAGGCGCAACAAGGATTACACCATTTGGGTTCCCTTGGAAAGCATCCAATTTAATCTCTTTTCCATAAATATCTCTACCAAACAAATCAATTTTTAAATGCGAAACATCGGGAAGAGGATTATTGGATTTGATATGCGTCAACTGAAGAAAATTGGTAAGATCAGAATAGGTGGTTTCTCGAGGTATGAAATTAAATTGTAATTGTCTGCTCTGTAATCCTTTTTGCTGCATGTAATCTGATATCGCCTGGTAAGCAACATAAGCGCCAACATAATTCCAGTGACTATCTCCCTTTAAATAAAGATCGCCATACTGTTTGCCAAGAGTATTTTTGGCTTCTATTTCCTTTTGTCTCAAATCGATAAAATCAATACCTCGAGCAAGCATGCCCTCTTGTAAAAGCTCAAGCCTGTTCTTGTTGGAACTTTTATGAATATTAGCCGGCAAATATTCCGGATAAATCTCATGTTTATCTGGAGCAATGACCACTAGAAAAGGAATGTTATTTTGGTTAGCCAGGTGATTCATCTGTTTTAAGACAGATAATTTCAAAAGAATTTCTTCCTCGGCAGGTTTATTTCTCCCTGTGTATTGATCGATAGAAGCCGCGTAATCATTGCCTAAAAACAGCCAATCCTCTTTCCCTAAAATGGCTTGCCCTGGTTTGATGCTAGCTCCTAACTGATATACGACATGACTCCAGAATTTACTCAACGAGGTCATGAACAAAGTATGATCAACGAACCAATTTTCTATGCCCTTGAAATCAGTACGGCCTATTTTTTTTATATTAATGGGTGGGAGTTGATGAGGTTCTCTATTTAACAGGGCTCTTACTTCATCCGCTTGTTTTTCAAAAAACATACCAATCCCTGGTACAAAAATAATTACCAAAAAAGCAAAGATGACCAGTCTGTCAGAAAACTTGGAAAAAATACGCATCGTCAAAACCTAAAATAAAGGAAAGGGTTATAGGAATTAGTGCTTAATAACAATATCGAAACCAGTAAAAGCAGTATTCCAAAGACCTTACTCGATTGTTTGTATGCCACAATCCAGTTTTTATTTCTGCCTAAGATTAGACTATCCTTTATTCTGCTGTTAAATCCTAACGCAAGCACAATACCCACAATATAAGCAAAAATAAGAATAATATTAATGCATGTTGCTATGGAATCGATATTGAACTCAGCAGGAACACACATCGTTTTAAGGAATGCCAGTGCCGACTGAATATTATCTTCCCTGAAAAATACCCATCCGATTGTCACAACAGATAGTACATAACCATGGCGAATGACCGTAGGTAATTTTTTCATCAAATAGCCAAAATGGGTTCTTTCCAGAATAAGGAAAAACCCATGAAATAAACCCCAAACAATAAAGGTATAATTAGCGCCATGCCATAAGCCACACAAGCCAAATACAATGATCAAGTTAATCTGCGTTCGAAATCTGGACTTGTAGCTCCCTCCGAGTGGTATATATAAATAATCTCGGAACCAGCTTGATAATGAGATGTGCCATTTCCGCCAAAACTCCTGTATAGATAAGGCATTATAGGGAAAATTAAAATTTTCCTTGTATTTAAACCCAAACATCAAGCCAAGACCTATGGCCATATCAGAATAGCCGGAAAAATCAAAGTAAATTTGCAAAGCATAGGCTATAGCTCCGAGCCAGGCTACCCAAAAAGTCAACTCATTGGCAGGCAAGTAAAATACATAATCAGCAAGCTTTGCCACTTCATTAGCGATAAGCACCTTTTTTGCCAAGCCAAAACAAAAACGCAGAATTCCATTACGTACCCCTGCACGAGTGATATATCTCTGATAAAAAGAATGTCTTATATCGGCATAGCGAACGATTGGTCCTGCCACCAATTGCGGGAAAAAGGATACGTAACATACGAAAGTAACAAAATTACGCTCTGCTGGTACTTTTTTCCAATACACATCAACAACATAACTTAAGGCATGAAAAGTATAAAAACTTATTCCAAGTGGCAACACAATTTTACTGATTCCCATAACATTTAAGTCAAAGACACTGTTCAGTGAATCAAGAAAAAAATTAAAGTACTTAAAATACATGAGCATGGCCAGTGATGCGCTCACTGAGGTGATCAAATAGATTTTTCGTTGTCCAGGTTTTTTGCTGTCCTCAATCAATAGGCCACATAGGTAATTTATCAAAATACACGCAAGCATAATAAAGATATGATCTTTCTCACCCCAATAATAAAAGGACAGGCTAAAGAGCATTAAAACAAAATTTTGCCACTTGATACTTTTAAAACAGACTAGATAAGTCAGGTTGAGGCACGGAAGAAATAAAAAAAGAAATATTAAAGATGAAAAAACCATTCTATCTCCGTGAAGGCATTTGCGGAATTAATTAAACTTGCATTAACTGCACAAGACGTTAGATTCATCGCGTGAAGCGCATTATAGGGAAGTGTTATCCGTTGTGCAAATAGAATACGATAAAAAGAACCATCTGCAAAATCTGAATTGAAGCTGCCATTATAACATTCATTAGCTATACTTAACCTAAGGCAGCATTCGTTGATGAATTAATAATGCAAGATTCCTTTTTCTCATTTTTATCAAGCCCTATCAATTTACTCTTTCTTTTTGTTGCATTTTTTTTGCTTTTTGTAACACCATGGCTCTGGAACATGGTGAACTCGACTCATAACATTCACAAGCTCTTTGACCTGCTTGGGATTAAGAAAAAAGAAAATTCACTGTTAGTAACAGGACTGTTATTTCTTCCACTGCTACTGATAACAATTTTCATTGAATGGTTTTGGCCTTTGGCAAATATCACGTTGTTTCCGATACTGGCCTCACCCTATATTAAATTTAATATTATTGCAGTCATTTCAGTAGTTATTCTTTTGATTTTAATCCAATTTGATAAAAAAAAATCAATAGGGCTTTGGGTGCTTGCCTATGCAGCTGTACTTTATTTATTGTATCTGATTATCATTATGGCGACTGTAGTGGTCGGGATGAATGCTTTTCCTGCAAGCCATTATATTTTTGCCCCTGAAAGTAATATGACAATCAATAAGACAATCATTTATGGTTTATTAATAACCCATTTAATTTTTGTCTGGTTAACCTTGTCGCTTAAATTCACATGGCGTTTATTGTTGATGATACTCTATACTCTGGCCCTGTCTTTTGCTTATTTCACTTTTATAGTCTCCTGAATAACCTGTTTCTTTCATTGTATTGCTGCGTTGCAAACGTTTCTGCAGTGCAAAAACTCCGCTCATCAAAACGTTTTCACTTTACCCTAACAGAACTTACGATAAACCCCAAGGTCGAGGCAAGTGGTCTACCATTGCTTTCATGAACAAACCAAGGTATACCTGGTTTACTAGATACGGTTATCGACACAGAACAATAAAAAATTTTTACAGGATGTAGCATTCATGAACCGCATGGCACTTTTCATCATTTTTATTATTCATTGTTATTTTTCTCAATCATTCGCCGAACAGGAAAAACCATACAATGAACTGTACGTCAAGCAAGCAAACCTGAAACAATATCCCAAGGAAATCAATAGTTATCCGCCTAGTGTAGAAATCACTATTGGTGATTTGCATGGAAATGCATTGAAATTGCTCTATTTTTTAATTCGCAATGATGTGATTAAAATGGATAAAGAGGACTATAAGTTATTTGTGACTATCTACCAAAAAAATCCTAATGAACTGACAACAAAAGATTTATCCTTTTTCCAAATCATAATCAATTCCGCTGAAATCAATACCCAACACAAGATACGTTTTCTGGGAGATGATCTATGTGATCGCGGTATGAATGACTATTACACTTTGGTTATTTATAAAAAGCTCGACCAGGCCAATGTCCCTTTTGATGTGATTCTATCCAACCACGGCAACTTTTTCTTAACAGCCTATGAAAGACCTGAACAATCTTTTAACTATAATCCTTACGGTGAAGGTGAAAACGAATCCACAGTCCAATCCATGCTGAATATGGGAAGGCTGATTGATAGGGGATTGATTGATAAACAGGACATTTTGGAAATGATTCAATATCATTACTTAAAGCATATAGTACTTCCCGGTTATACGCATAATAAAGATAAAAATGAGCTTACCATTTATACTCATGCGCCAATCGATTTAGGAATAATCTCAGCATTAGCCAATGATCTGCAAGTTCCTTTTAAAGACTCTAACTTGTATGAATTAACCAAAAGCCTTGACGCAATTAACTCCAAAATAAAACAATGGATACTCTCTAACACGTTCACTAGACATTACAAGGATCTTAACGAAGCACACAATCAGACCAACACGCCAAGCCCAATTAAGCAAATATTGTGGAATCGTGATTATTCTATCCTCGATCGCCACGCTAATCCCAATAAAAAACCCTATGGCATTAATTATGTTCATGGCCATGACTCTATGCCCAATGTGTTTGATCTGGATAACTTATTTGGAAAAGGTGAGGATTTTTACCAAGGGCCTTACGCTGTGCATATTACACACAGCTAGCTGTGAGTAAACTCAACCCTGTCATTAAACAGGGTAACAAATTGAAATTATAGCCCCAGCCACCGAATAAAGCGGTTTGTTGTTTTTAAATTGAGTGCTGGTTTTGATTCAAAATCTATTCTATAGCTTTTAGCAGGTTCCTGCGTAACACGAGACGTATCAGAATTGGGCTGAACGTCCTTAATCTTACCCATATTGACGATTTGCATTTGGGTTTCATAATACCCATGTTCCATAATAATGACAGGTATTACAAAATGGATTTCTCCCAAACCTTCCCTATTTCCCTGATGAACCAGTTTGTTAAACTCTTCTTTACTCAAAGCAATGTATTCTGCGTTGTTAATTTGACGTCTTAACATACGGGATAAAGGAGGTTGAGAATGAAAAATACGCTCATAAGCATCTGCTGACATAGTAATGATAGGTTCATTCTCTTCACGACTATTATTTTTATTAAGATCCACAAACAAAATATCTTCCCGTATTTCATCATCAACAGGAGTTTGGGTCTCAGAAAGCCTGTTAAAAATGACTTGATCAGATTTCTGTTTACCGCAATTTAAAAATTTTGACTTATTAAACCACTCATCGCTGGGATAATAAATAACCAGTAAAGAATTATCTTTTATAGTATCAATAACTTGCTTTTTAATTGGCAAAGGTAATGCAGGGCAACCCCAACTACGGCCAGGCCTCCCATATCTCTTGATGAATTGTTCATCCATATACCATCCGCCATGCATAACAATATAACGATTAAAGGCGTTATCATTAAACTTGGTATCCAAACCCACTAATCGTAAAGACAATCCTTCTCGACCATAATAGGCTTGTTCTGTTTTATAAACACCAATACTGCTGGCTTTACTATCAAATTTATTCGAAAATTTATCCGTTAAAAGAGTTCCTGATTTTATCCCATGTGATACATAAGTATGAAATAATAATTCTTTCTTATCCAAATCAAACACCCACAACCGTTTTTGATTCGAAGGCATGGAATAATCAATAATAGTCAATATATTATTTCTATCCACTTGATAAGCATTAGCGCATTGAATGGTCGTTATCACTTTATCAATAACGGCAGGTTGAAGAGAAGTTCCCTCTTTTTGTAGCATTGTTTTTATTTCATTCAAAGGCATCTTGATTGACGGTATTTCACTATATAAAAGATTCCCTTGAGGCTCGGCTTTTGACACTGCAATCGTAGACGTTGAAAAATTAAATGATGTTACTGCTAATAACCATAGCAGATAAATAATCATAGTTTTTCCTTGTGATTGAATTGATCTTATATTTTTATTCCCCGTACTAATTAATATAGAACACGATAAAACATCATGTCCAATTTTCAATTAAAAGATATTTTTTTAAGACAAATAGATTTGCGTAAAACTCTAAGGTCAAGGCAAAAAATATTTTTAATGAGGGGGTTAGATAAACTAAATGAGTGTTCCTCCGGGTACTGCTGCTTGTCAGCGATACCAACCAAGCGCTCTCTGGATGCCTCAGACAAGCTGAGGCACGTAGGCTACTTATAGAATCATTTAAAAATCAAGTGACTCTATCTATTTCATTCCAGGCATCGCCGCTGTTTCGAGAATAACTAAATTGACTTGAATCCATTCAAAACGATCTTGCCTCTGGAAGTACCACTTTCCAGTAAAGCATGCGCTCTTCTTAAGTTTTCAGCATTGATTGACCCCAGGCACTCGGCAATTGTTGTCTTGATTTTACCGGCATCCACCAATCTGGCCACCTCTGTTAAAATATCATGTTGCTTGATCATATCAGGGGTTTTAAACATAGAGCGCGTATACATCATTTCCCAGTGAATAGAAATACTCTTTAATTTAAATAGCTTAATATCCAAATCCTGAGGATCATCTATCAAAGCAAATTTACCTTGAGGTTTCAGGATATCAACCAAAGATTTGGCATGTTGATCGGTATGGGTCAAACTGATCACATAATCCACCTCAGAATAATGTAAATTCTGCAATTGAGCCTTCATGTCTTTAGTATGATCAATGACATGGTGAGCCCCGTTATCCATGATCCACTGAATTGATTCAGAACGTGCCCCTGTACCTATGATAGTTAACTGGGTAAGTTGCCTTGCCAGTTGTACCAAAATAGAACCCACACCCCCAGCCGCTCCTGTAATTAATAGAACCCCTTTATCTTCTGCTGATAATTGCAATCTATCAAATAAAAGTTCCCAAGCAGTTAAACTGGTTAATGGGAGTGCTGCAGCCTCTTGAAAGCTTAATGATTTCGGTTTTTTGGCCGCAATGCGTTCATCGACCAAATGAAACTCACAATTAGACCCTGGTCTGGTTAAGTCACCGGCATACCATACTTCGTCACCTGGTTTAAACATAGTCACTTCCGATCCAATTTCAGCGACTACCCCAGAAGCATCCCAACCTAATATTTTGGGTTGCTGAGACTCCGGCTGAACATTACGGCGCACCTTAGTATCTACCGGATTCACTGCAACGGCTTTGATTTCAACTAAAATATCGTGGCCAGTTGCTTTGGGGACAGAAACATCCAGGTCCATTAATGCGTTATTATCTGTAATGGGTAAAGACTGGTAGTAACCTATTGCTTTCATAGAAATTATTCCTTTAAAAATACCGGGAATTCATTATAGGGTCAGAAAATTTTCTAAACAACAGCACACGCCACTTCTCATATAAACAGGACTTATGAAAAACCCAAGGTCGAGGCAAAAAATGTTTTTAATGAGGGAGTCCAGATAAACTAAATGATCGAATTAAAAACTTTTTTCACAAAGAGATTGGGGGAGGGTCGTAAGTCCTGATGAAAAAGAAATCACAAGTGTATCAATCGTAATCTATAATTTAAGGGAGTTTGTGAAAAACCGGGGCTCTCAATAATCTTATTGCGAAGTCAACAATAGAAACAGGGAACATGATGGTCATATTAAAAAATCTCATCTTGACATTAATCAGCTCTGCATTACTTGTTACACCGTGTTTTTCTGCAGGATTAAGATTGGAAAGTACAGCATTTGCAGCAAATGCTGTCATTCCTCAAAAATTCACATGCAGCAGCTTAAATTATTCTCCTCCATTAATATGGCATGATCCGAATCTGGGCACTCAATCTTATGTGTTAATAGTGCATGATCCTGATGCCCCTACAGGTAATTGGATACATTGGGTCTTGTTTAATATCCCTGCTCAAGTGAAACAACTCGCTGAAGGCGCAGCAACTCCGGCTGGAGCAACCAGTGGGTTAAACAGCTGGAATACGACAGGTTACAGTGGTCCCTGCCCGCCTACAGGTACACACCGTTACTATTTTACACTCTACGCTTTGGACACTTACCTTAGTCTTGGCCCGGATGCCACTTCCCAAGATGTGGTGAATGCCATGAAAGGCGATATCATAGATACGGCTGAATTAGTAGGACATTATAGTAAGAATGCATCTCAATAACATTGCAACAATGCTTTCCTCGCTCGCTCCAGCAACAAATACAAGAAATGGCATAAAAAATATACCTGGGTGGTTATAGCCACCTGTCAAAAGCAGCCTTTATTAGTTATAGAAGTCTCATATGAGATTTATTATAAAGAGCTTATCGGCGATTGAGTTGATTTTGCCTGATTAATCATTGACAATAATTTCTTATCTTCTTCATTGAGCATGCGGTCTGAATAATCAGGATTTGGCACATACCACCATTTCTTGCTAAAGTATTCCTGTAAATCGGGTGATTGAAATGGACGCCCATATTGCGCATAAATAGTATTTCGTAAGAATCGTAATTCTTTATGACTTAATCTGGCTAGTTTGCTTAATGCGTCATCTGAATTCAGCCAAGGGTAAATCACCTTATAACGAACATAGCTAATCCCCGTAAATAAACAAAGTGACAAATCTGCTTGGGGTTGAAAATGCCGTAAATCCCATATGTATTTTCTATCCGCTCGTGAGCCTGAAATTTTCATTCCTGATGGAGCGGGATTGAGGTATTCTGCCTTTGGCTCTATCTCAGAGCATAAACGTGTTGGTGTATTGGGAATCACTTCAAGCCTTGTATGTCCAATGCTGCCATCCTGCCAAAGCGCACCTGTTTTTAAAACGTAACGAACCCAATGATACCCCATCACATCATAAGTAGCTCCTGTCGAATAATCATGATGAATATTGACTGTTGCTAACGGTGGAAATGTGGTTTTCCAGAAATAGGCATCCTCATAATACAGGCCTTTATTGTGATCTGGAGCGATATTACCGCGTTGTGCTGGAACTTGCCTGTCATTGACTGTAACTTGAAAATCATAAACCAATGCTTGACCAACATTGGTCTGTTGTCCTGCTGGTAAGGCAATTTCTGAATTGCCGTCGTTTATAGGAAATGGAAAAGCCATTGAAATAGTCACTTCTTTATTTAAGGTATTTTTAAACGTGAAATTACAATTATAATGCCAGGAACCATTCATCTGAGGCTCATTTAAATTCTTTCCACTGATCCTGATGAACTCACTGACCATTTTTATGTGCGGCTGAGAAACAGGAATTGGCAAAGAACCCTCCCCACCCACAGCAGTATCATTAGCCAACAAAACCTGATTTGGTAAAAATAGACAAGAGGCCACAGTGAACATCTTTTTCTTAGACAAGTAATGATCAGTCATCATGAGGCTGCCCTGGTTCCAAAATAATATAAAGTATAGTTAAAAATAGAAGGATTTTCTTACTTATGAGAGACAGGAAAATACCGGAGATAGCTCACATTGATTCAATCACTAGTATGGCTCAATCTTAGAATCCTAAATCAATTGGCTGACAACAATAGTTCTTGCCCCTGCTTGCTTTCTGAATTCCATTAAATAAATGCCTTGCCAAACACCTAATAGCAGCTTATTTTCCTGAAATGGGATGGTTAAAGAAGATCCACACAAAATGGACTTAATATGAGCGGGCATATCATCTGGCCCCTCTATATCATGATGATAATGCTGATGTTCAGGAACAAGTTGAGTAAAGAACTGGTTGAGATCAAGCAATACATCAGGAGAAGCATTTTCATTTAAAGCAAGTGCCGCGGAGGTATGCTGAATAAACAAATGCAATAATCCAGTACCTCTCAGAGTAATTTTTTGCATCACTTCATTAGTGATTAGATGAGCACCATAAGGTTTTGGAGGCAGTTGGATTATGTCATGTTGTACCATAGACCCTCGACTTAATTGGATAATGGAGAAATTGTATGAGTCAGGACTAAATGACACCCTATCCTGATCTCTACTTACATTATAAAGTAGTACCTTCTGTCTTGATAGTCACCAACTTAACAAATCTCTGGATTAAAATCTCCCACTCGCCTATTCTAAAATATAAGAAATGAAGCCAGTTATTTAGGAATGGATATGGCCAAGGATAAAGGATTTTTTAAGAAAGCAAAAATGGAGAAAAACAAAAGACTTGTCACTCCATACAGTGAAGAATGCGCTATCCAAATTCCCTCTGAAATAGACAATGAGCAAATGCAACGCATGCCAGCAGGCGGTGAAGAAGATCAATACTTACGTATAAAACATATGTCAGCGCTTATAAAAAAATATGGGGACTTACCTATTATTACAACTCAGGAAACCAGGTTACCATACTACTGGCTAGACTTATTTGCAGCGATAGATGAAGGGGATACACCAAAAGCTCACGCACTTTTTCATCTGCTGCCACAAGATGATATTATTTTACGCGCATTGCGAGCCGTTCATTCCGAAGATTATCTGTATCAACTCATTAAATACTGTATTCAGGCGAAACATTTTGGCTTTAAACAACTAAATGCGGATCTGGTTGTTACTCCAAAAACCTTTGAAATTTTAATTAGGGATTGCGCAACCACTCTATTCAATCCGGCAAAAGCTCATTTCTCTTTTGGTTTGCCAAGCCATCATGCCTACACCCAAATGGGAAGCGGTTTTTGTCTTATCAACAAAACAGCCATGCTGATGAAACAGGCTGAGTTGAGTTCAGCTCAACCACCCAAATTTGTCATTATAGGAACTGACGTTAATCGCGACAATGGCTTATGTGACATTTTAAGACACTCATTTTCGCATCTATCCATTTGCCACATCGATGTGTTTGATTCCAGAGTATACCCACAACAAGATTTTGCCTACATTAATAATGAATTCAACTCTGAAGGCGTAGATATAGGGAAAAATATCCATGTCTGGCATCACAATAATTTAAACTATTATGCCGTGGATCTCAGCTTAACATCCAGAAAATCAGTAGGCGTACATCCTGCTCTTCTTTTTGCTCTGGAGCAACTAAAAGAATCGATCAGGGAGGCTAAAGCAAAAGGGCAAAAAATTGCATTATATCTCCCTACCGGGTGGGACTCTCATGAAGATGAAACAGCGTATTGTGGTAAATTTGTTAATGGCCGGATGATGGGAAAAACTGCTGCCCATCAATTCCGCTTTAATGACGGTGATCTTGGCTACTTCTATGAATCCATATTCACTTTGTATAATGAGAATAAAGATTGCATTGACACCATCTATTGGGGGTTGGAAGGTGGATATGACAGAACCATGTATGAAAGAGAACTGAAAATCCTCTTGCAAGTCATTGAGAAACAATTGCTTCCTAAAGATTCTAACTCGCACAGCATGTCCTATTAATTGTTATTATTTTGAATTCTCACTCCATTTAATTCATACGAAGATTGAGAAAAAGGAATTTTTTCATTTAAAAATTGCATAAAAACACCCCTGAGAATAAGGCCAGTTTGTTTTCCGTTTACCCTCCAATCGCAAATTACAACATTATTGTAAATCTTCTAGGCAAATGATACTCTTTGCGCGGAATTAAAAACAACTCAGGAGTAAACAACATGATGTTTCAATCTAAATTAGCGACTTTTTTTGGCGCTTTAATTCTCGCCGGTTCTGCTTTTGCTTCTCAACAAGGTGCTTGCCCGGATATCAATGTAATCAAGGCGGAAGGTTTGCCTATGGTTGAAGAAATTGGCATGAATTACTATCTGGCTTATAATATCAGTGATTACAGCACCTCTTCTGTTTGGGGTTTTTTCATTGCTCCAATTGAAGCAGATTCCGATGAAGGCGCTTTGGAAGCATCGAATGAAGTGTTAAGCATGATGAATGCTCCTGGAGTTCCTCATCAACAAGACGAAGACATCATTTGCAGTTACGACACAGGCACTCCTAATTTAATTGCCGCTGCTATCAAAGATGGCTCTCAAATTTCTCCAATGAAATTAAAACAATACTTTAAAAGCGCTCGTTAATTAGTCACTATAAATACCCTGTAAGTTACTGAATACCTGGCAGGGTATTTAAATACCCCTCAGAAACATACAATCTATTAGAAAATGCTGATGCTATGCACTGGAATACTGATGCTTTAATGCCTTTTCAATGCTAGGCCATTTAAACTCAAAACCAGCTTCCAAAAGTCGCTTGGGTTTTACCTTTTGTCCATGATTGATTAAACAATCACCCATTTCACCAAATAAAAGATGAATTATAAAAGCAGGAGTCCACAATAGCAGTGGTCTATGCAGAGACTTGGCAAAAGCTTTAGCAAATTCTCTTTGCATGCAGGGATTTGGTGAAGTCACATTCACAGGCCCAGTAATTTCAGGATGATTTAACAAAAACTGATAGGCATTGACCAAATCCTCACTGTCTATCCAGGAAAGATACTGGCGACCATCTCCAATAGTACTCCCTAATCCGCAAATAAAACTGGGGTAGAGCTTCCCCAAAAAACCCTTTCCTTTTTTTAGAACAACCCCAAAACGTGTGGAAGTCACAGCGAGACCCGCTTCCTCTGCCCTTTTTAAAGTTTGTTGCCAACGAATTCCCACTTCACTTAGGTAATCCTTGGGGTGTTCCCAATTAATTTCTGTGTCTTCGGTCAAATCAGTCGCATCACCATTGTCCTGTAAGCCATAAATGCCAACCGCATTGGCACAATAAAAGTGAGGTTTTGCATTTTGCTGCAAAATCCAATGAAGCAATGTTTCTGTTGTTTGAACTCTTGAACTGATTATTTCTTCTTTTATTTTTGGCGTCCATCGTGAAATGGCAATATTGACACCACATAAATTAATTACAGCGTCAAAGCGACTGGCATCCTGGGTATTTAATTCATCCCAGGACAAAGAGGATGCTTTTGTTGTAAAAATCTTTTGTATTACGTCTTTATCACGCCCCAGCACGGTAAAATGGTGCTTCTCTCCCATTCCACGAACTAACTCTTGCCCTATTAATCCGGAACCTCCCGCCAGTAAGATATTCACAATGAACCAAGCTCCTTTCAGGTCATCTTATTTCATTAATATAAACTTATGAGTACTGTTTGTCATTAGTACTATGTCTTAATAAAGTTTGGGGATTTGTAATTTTTCAACTTCAACCAGACTTTTAGGGAGAGCAAAAAATGATTTTTTTACTCCATTATCTTCTGATCGATGGCAATGTATTCCGCAATCATTCAACAAGATTTCTTTAAGAAAATCAGTGAATTTACAAAGAAAAATACCTAGTATCAGTCTTAAACCGATAAGACGGTGTTCTTTTTGCTCAAAAGCAGCCTTTGACATACCTGAAAATGGAACCCCATAATTCTGTAACTGACGTAAAATATGCAGATTTGTTCTCTCAACAGCAGAGACACTCATATAGATTGTTTTTAAATGTTCCGGTGGAATATCTTTAATAAAATAAGCAACCATGTAGGATTGATTTTGCTTTATTGACTCCAGCAAATACTCCATCTTTTTTTTATCATCTAAAGGTTTTTTATTTTCATTTAATTGGTTAACCAGTAATTTGACACATTGGACACTTCCACTGGCAATTGCAGAAGGAATGGCATCCTTAAGATCTGAAAATCCGATATGATTTCTTTTAAAATAATTCATTACCTTTGCTAATAGAACAGAATTACCCCCTTTTGCTGCAGCTCGAATGGCTTGAATAGACGAATTAAATGGCAGAGCACCTTTCATGGAAAATAAGGTATCATAAGCCTCCTCTCTCCCGTTCTCCAAGGCCGCGTGAAATAGCCTTTGAAAGAGTTCTGTCTCTCTATTTTTTCCCAGTAAAGCTTTTAATGCGTCCACATTGTTGTACATAACAGCATTTCCAGCAGCCTGCTGCTCATTATCCTTTGCTCCTTTCTCAAGCAAATTTTTTATTACTTCGGCATGACTAACCATTGCAGCATGCTCTAAAGTATTAAATGTTCCACCATGAAATGAAACAGCGACGTCATTAATATTGTTTTCAGTTAAATAACGATCATAAAGCTGAGTCATTTGAGGAAAAGCTCTTGGCTTCTTATTGTCGGGATGACGGATAACATTAATCATCATCCCTAAAAGACCACCCTTAATATAAAATCCATTATGATAGCCGAACACATTGTAATGCAACTCGGAAATCAATTCGTGCTCATTGGAAAACTCTTTAGTACCAGAAGAGTAGTTAGGATCGTATACAATGTATTTATTATTTGTTCTTCTGACGGCTACAGCATGCACAGTACCACTAACACGGAGAATCTCATCCTCTTGCAGGGCCAGATTTTTAAAGATTTCCTCCCAGTTTTTATCATGAGTTGCAATTGCAAAATCAAAGGAAGAAACCAAGGGTTTATTGTTTATTGTCAAGGCACACATGGAATTAGCCTGACTTAGTTTTTTATTAAATTGATGTGGGAATAAAGTGAGAACGACATCATAGACAAACTGATTCACTGCAGACTCTATTGCTGTGTCTGGTTCCATTCTGACTATCTGATCAAGCAATTTAAAAAAGCGCTTTTCTTTACTTTCGAGAACGTATTTTGCATACACAGTAACCAAGCCATTGCAAATTCCTTCTTCATTCATGCTAACTGGCAAGTTATGCCATTTGAGATACCGATTTAATCGATCAATTACTTGACCTTGATCAACCGCTTGGCTCATATCATTGTTCTAATCCCTGATTAATTAAACGGACTGAATATTACCCCAGATGAGATCTCTTCATGTTCAGGCAACAGGTTAACAAGTACTTTATGAAGAGTTTCCTTGCTGAGATTTTTCTGTGGTTTCTGCTCCATTCCACCTGTTTTTTTTGTTTCGTCAAACTGATTTTTTAAAAAAACTTTCATCTCTGAGGATAATGAATCATTATTTTCAATTTTTGCTTTTTCAGTTTCAATCTCCGTTTGATACTGTCTTTCAAATTCTCCCAGTTTTTGTTGGGCTTTTCTAGCCTTATCAATCATCCGAGCCGTATCTGACTTAAATATTTCGTGGATATTCTCTGCAAGCCAGTTGGATAATTTTACTACCCAGGTGTCATTTTTCTCAATAAAATCAGACAATTGTCTTCGAACAATCTGATTTCCTTTAAGTTTTTCTACATTATCCTTAAGCTTAATCTCAATTTGATCATATTCATCAAGAACTTTGTTTGTTTCTTTTGTTGCTGTTGCAATTTGTTCCAGATGGTCTGAAGTGGCATTCATTATCAGCTTTTCCAATTCAGGACTATCACCGGATATTTGCCTATATCCCTGAACCAATTCATCACTTTTAATACCCAGTTGTTTTTTTAACTCCATTAACTGCTGTCTTGCCAATTCCTTCAAAAGAGCTTTTGCTTCACTGTCCTGTGTTGAAGGAACATAAGTTGCAACAGTATCCTGAACCGCTTGAGGAGTTACCTGGCGATAAATGACTGCTCCTAGAGAAGTGGCCCAGCTTGCTCCCCATAAAAGGGTCGAAGAAACAGTTTGATAAAAATCCGGGTTCTTGAGTTGTTCTATTTTTCCTGCCAACTGTTTTTTTAATTCCCCACCCTCAGTACTCATGAGAGCATTAAAGTGTTCTTTATGGCTGTCTAGCAAATCTAAAAAATATTGTCTTCCTGTTACTTTTCTATCGTTTTCTTCTACTGCTTTCAGTAAAGCTTCAATTTTTTTAATTTTTTCACTAATTTCTGCCTTTTCTTTCCTTAAAACCACAATATTTGATAGTCCTGCAGTCACCTCTTTGAGGCTAACCTTTAACTTATCCAGTTTTGTTCTTTGCTCTTCATCTTTACTTAAAATTTCTGTGAATCGCTCATTAAAATATTCCTGTATTGTTTTGTCTTCTTTACGAGCATCTGATGATTCACTTGGTTTCTCTGACAGGATTTTATCCAGGCTTTCGACTTTTGCTTCTGTCTTTTCTAATAATTCATTCAGTTTTTGATTGATTTCTTCAACATCGATGAACCACCCTGCCAGTATTGCATTTTTATTCAGTGATCGCTTTGCAATGCATAACAAAGCATACAGATCGGCGCATAATTCTTTAGCCAATTGTGGATCAGAATGATTTTCCATATCCAATAAGTGTTCTGTCGTTTCTATTAAAACTTTTACTCTGTTTTTGGCATCCGACTTGGGATTATCGTACACTTTACTTACAGTATTATTTAATTCAACTAATAAATCCTTTTCCTGACTATCAGAATCTGGAATTTTTTCCAAGACTTCATCCAATTTTAATTTGGCGTAGAGTAAAACGCCCAGAGTACGCCTTTTATGTGCGTCCATTTTTTTAATTTTTTCAGAATCAGGATTAGCCACATCATGTCTAAGCTGAGCTAAAGTATCAAATGATTTAATATATTCCTCCACTAATGGAACAGTTTTAATGTATGCCTGCTCTGCTTTCGCCTTTTCTTGGCGCCATTCATTAAATCGCTCTTCTTTACTCTTCATAATTAACCCTAATTGCCAGTTCGCATTCTTCCAAACAATAAATAGAGAAATACCCGCTTAATCTCAGCTCCAGTATATTCATCTATTATTATCTAAATATTATTCATAGAATTTATCATGGTGGAAATTATATCACCTAATTCATCAATATTCGGTTTATCTTGGCAAAAAAACCACATGGATAATTCATCCAAACTATTTTTTTCTTTGTTTATTTCAATTTATAAAAGTTATTTGATTATTTTATGAATTAAAAATAGGGGGAACTCATATAGTTTCACTTATTTATCTATAATTATAAATAATATCCAACAAAATGTATCTTGAGGTTTATAAACATGGCAATCAAAAATCTAACAAATAACCGAGGCATTGGTGAAATTTTAGCAAATATCCCCCAGGGTGATGTAGTAGTATTGAATATTAATGACATTCTAGTGCGTAACCCAGTGATGGAGCATGGTGACACTCCGCCAGCATTAACTGACAATAATCTTCCGGCCGTACTCAGGTATTTAAAAGAAACTAAACATCCAGTGATACTGCTTACCTCATACGATGAAAAATACAACGAGAAAACCATTGCGCAGTTAAAACATTTGGACTTAAGCTATGATGTTTTAATTCACTCCAAAGACAAAACAGGGACTCTGCTCGAGTACCTAAAGAAAACATCACGCTCTAAAAAGTTACATATTTTTGAGAATGACAAAAGTCAACTTGAGGCAATTGATAAAGCAATTACTGATGCTCAGTTAAATATAAAAACTACTTATTATCATTACAAACCGTGTACACAATTATTAACAGACTCAGACAAACCAGAAGGCTTTCCTGAGAATTTGTCATCTATTGAGCTTGGCGCATCACTTGGCGGTGGAACCTCAAGTACATATAAAGTTAGAGATACTAGTAACCAAAAAGCTTATGTTCTAAAGTTTGGCTCTAGTGAGGTGCAAATAAAAGTTGAAGCGTTGATGAATGTGCTTTATCAGCGTTTGAGAGTACCAGTTGCCCACGTGCAAGCGTATCGTTCTGTAAACCAGGTTTTAGCTAAATCACTAAATTTTGAACATGTTGAAAGAACGGTTCAACTTGCCGAACTGCTTAAACCACATCAAATCCAGGATGAGAAAGCTATTATTGCCCAAGCACGCAGGAATTTTATAGTTCATGCATTCATGGGGAATATTGATGTTGCCAAGTTGGATAACTTTATTCAAACAGAAGATGGTGAAGCAAGATTAATCGACTCAGGTGCCTGTTTTATATTTAGAGCCCTTGGTGATTTGCGCGAAGAGCTGTCAGCAGAAGTTAGTGAAATAGACTCGATGCGTAATCATGAAATCAATCTTTCTGGGGCTCTATGGTTTGGCGATTTAAGTCCCGAAGAAATTAAAAGACAGGTTCATGACTTGATAAATCAGCGTTCTACAATTGAGAAAACCATATGGGAAGTAAGCCAACAGCTTGAAATTACCTCTTTTGTTCAACGTCAATTACTTTCTGGTTTTTCCAATCGCCTTGATAACTTGGCTCAACGCTATGGATTTGCAACACAGCGTTTTGCCAAACGTGACAAAGCGGCTATAGCATGAAAAACTGCAGCAGGAGTCATGCATATCCAAAAGGATGAAAATGGTGAATTATTTGTTCTGTTATCAAAACGTGCACGTCATAATTGGTGTGATAATTTTGGCGGTAAGAGTGATATCGAGGATGTATCCCTTGCAAGAACTGCGCAAAGAGAGGCAAAGGAAGAGTCCAATGGGGTGCTAGATTATAGCGATAGAGAGCTAGCTGAGGCCCCGTTTCACGACATTATCACTCAAACCTCAAATAGTGAACAATACTTGTATCGAATGTATTTTATTGAAGGCATTAATCCGGTTGATACTACACAACTACTTGATAAAGAACACGAGTCATTTCATTGGGTTCCCTTAATAAATTTACAGAATGCATTAAAAGAAAACAGTGCTATTGTTGAAGAAGAACAGATAACCATTCAAGTTAAAGACATAAACAATCAGGATGTGATTATTTTTCCGCCTCTTTATGCTATGCTGCGTCAGGGACCGGTCAATGCCTTGATCGATGACCTATTATTAAATAGTAATTTTCGTACACAGAGCACGCAAGGCTTGGCTGAGGAACCAGATAGCTCTGAGCAAAGCAAGAAAAATACTTATCGACCAATTGCATCTCCTGAACAAGTTGAGACAGAGATAATAGCAACCTCTATCAAAAAAGCAAAAGTGCTCGATGAGATCAAAAAGAAAGGGCATGTTTCTTCAAAAAAACCTAAAACACTCATCAAAAAAGACTATCAACCAGCAAATACTGGCGAACGTATTCTTTCTCAAAGCGAATTACATCTTAAAGTAGTTATGGGAGATGATTTTCGTGTTCAAGAATCAACTGCAGAGAATATAAAAAAGTTTTTAGATAAACATAACAAGGGATTATCAGAAGAAGAAAAGCAGCAGCTAATTAATCAAACTGCCGAGATGATTCAGTATGAAAAAGACCATCCCGAGAGAGTCTTCTTCTATCATGGCACGAATAGCGATATTGCTTACGCTTACGCTGTCTACACAGCAATTTATCAAATTCTTGCTGCAAACAGCGGTATCGGTGCTTTACGTATGGATAATCCTCTTTTTCATAAATGCCTTACTATTGAAGAATTCATCAGTCACTTTAAAGACATTTCTGAAAGTGGAAAGGTTAGTAATTATGATAGTGGTTATATGGAATCTGCAATATCCGCTAATCTTTTTTTATTTGGAAGTCATAATGTGGAGGGCTCCAACACAATTGAATATTACACTAACAATGAATCAGCTACCAAAACTAATTTACAGAACATGCTGTCTGCAAGTATTCAATCAATGGGAGTGGGTGTGGGCATAATAAATCAACTAATAGCCTTGGCAAAAGAATTTCCATACCAAGGCCAAGGAGCTTTATATCAAGTGAGCTTACCTTTAGAGTTAGTAGATAAGTACGCCTATTTAGCAGCTCCAGGAGGACGTTTAAATCCTCTATTAACAGAAAGAGGTGAAACAACTAACATTTCGCAGTTATTGAATGAAATGACCAGAGGTCGAGTTGATAAACAATATATAGAAACTCTTCAGGCACGTTTGATGACACCACCTGATGCGCCTATTACCATGCGGGATTATCATTGGGGTAAACCCGGCAATCAGGAAATGCAAGATCACTTTAATCATAAAATTCAAAAACTGGCTGAAAATATTGTATTTGACATTATGAAGCATCAAAACCAATTGAATAAATTAAACTCAAAATTGCCTTTGATGCGTAATCTGCGTGATGTTTACGGACAAGCAGGATTAAATATTGGCAGCAACAAGATAACAGACGAACTTGTTATTCAATTGCTTGAATCCGGGGATTTAGAAAGTATTATAAGGATTACCGAAACTAACCCTGAATTTAAAGATAAGTTACTAAAATCAAATAAAATTTCTTATAGTGAGAAAACTTCCCATAAAAATGAAAACAAAACACTACTAGAAAGACTGTTGAAAATTCCTAATTGCCAGGAGACAGTGCGAGCTATCTATGGCGAACAATTTTACGAGGGAAGATTAGACAAACTACCCTTTATTTCAGTTTTTTTTGTGATAGAAAAAGATAAGAGAATGCAATTTGCCATTGACCATCAAGATAAAATCAAAGATGCGCAAACATTGGCTCATGTCTTAAAGGAACTGCCTGAAGAAAAAAAACTGGATTTTGCAGGGAAATGTAAAGATTTAATCGGTGATAGCAAAAGCCTTAACGCTGTGTTGGAGAATTTACCTCTTGATCAAAGGTTAGATTTTGCAAACCAGTGTAAAAAGAAAATTAGAGATGCACTTGATCTTGCTAATGTATTAACCAAGCTACCTGAAAACAAAAAGCTTAAGTTTGCAACCACATGTGAATATAAAATTGGAGACGCTACCGGACTTGCATCGGTTTTATTTCGTTTACCTGAAGGTGAAAGGTTTCAATTTGCAATCGATTGTGAAGATAGGATAAGAGATAGCTCTGAACTTTATGAAGTATCACTTAATTTACCTGATGAGCAACGGCTCGAATTTATAATGAGATCAGAAGATAAAATCAACGATGCCAAGGACATTAGGTCTGTTCTATTGGTGTTACCTTATTATCAAAGACTGAAGTTTGCAAGCAGACATGAGAATAAAATTAAAAATGGCTACGACTTAGGATCTTTTTTATATGGTTTGCTTCAGGATGACAAAATAGATTTTGTACTTAAACATGAAAATAAAATTAAGGATGCTCAAGGGCTTGCTTATATTTTGAATAATCTGCCCCAAGAAAATAAAATAAATTTTGCACACAGACACGAAGATAAAATTAAGGATGTCGCAGGGCTTGTCTCTGTTTTGATTGAACTACCGCAAGATGAAAAAATAAGTTTTGCAATTAAGCATGAAGATAAAATTAACAATGCGGCAGAGCTCGCTTCCGTTGTATATGAATTACCGTTGACTAATAGGCTCGATTTTGCAATCAAACATGAGAATAAAATTAAAGACGCTCAGGAGATAGCAATGGTTAAAGATGTGCTGCCTAAAGACAAAAAACTATACTTTACAGCTAGAAATGAAGATAGAATTAAAGCTAATGAAAAACAATTGTCTTTATCCAATAACGCAAAAATCCATATGAGTATTGTCAAGATACCTGCCGATGAAAGGAAAGAAAACATTTTGGCAGTCTACAGGGTATTAAAAAATGATGATTTTTTGAGAAATCAAGATGGCACAGTATCAACTATTATCAAACAGATAAAAGAAATTGTGAGAGAGATTGACTCGTCAGAAGAAGTAAATATAACCAATGCCATTATGGAAATCAAAAAAATGATAGTTAATAACAGAGATAATAATCACAGCGACAATGCTAATTGCATCATCAACGCATTTGCCAAACCAAGTTGTTGTGATTTTCGAAAAATCCGCGAAGTTTTGTCAACAAACCCTGCAATTTATGAAATAATGAATAGGAAAGAGTTTGTTGCGAAAAATGAATAGACTAATTCAGTCAGACCAAAATACCGCCTCACCAAATCCAGACAAACCTATAGATATAGCACTACCTTTGCAAAATCAAATTCACTATAAAGATTGAGCATATCCATTGACACTTCTCTAAAATTAAGAGCTAAACACAACCCCTTTAATATTTAAACCTCAAACTTCTGAGTTTAACATGGGTAATTTAAAATCAAGTTTTTATTTTTTCTTATTGAAAAGAGGTAAGAAATCCTGAATTAATTCCATTACTGAAAATACTTCACAAATTCATAATCATGACTCTGCAAATTATTACCGCTGCATACGGGACTTGCCCATTGGTCAGCACAAGGTTTATCCCGATTGAAAGACCACATGGATAATCCTCCCAACGAGTTTTTCTGTGCAAACTGTTTTAATTGGGCCGCATTAGATAAGGTAAATTGCTCTGTATTCACATCATTCACACCGATCATTGGCGTCACTTCAATCATATGCCATAAAGTCTCTGGCTTTTTATCCGGATAAATTTCCTGCAAAAATTGATGAAGATTCGTTGCCGCGGATATCGCATAATCTCCCATATCGCCACTATAAGCTGGTCCATAATCCATGGCCATTATGTTCACACTAAAATGAAGACCAAGAGTAGCCGCTGAGGTGATTATCTCTTTTCCAACAGAGGTTAATCCTTCTGGCATCACTGGGAGAGTAAAGCTTAACAAGACATCTGGATGCTCCTGTTGGAATAATTTCAAAGATTGTAACAAGTTAGGAATATTGGCTGTTCCATTTTCTATATCAAAATCCAGAACATTCGCATGATATTGATTAACCACTTGATTAAACGTATCAATTAATTGATTTTTATCACAATGATAGGAAATATCTGTGCCACTCGCCCCACCGAATGAAACGGTGAGTTGCATACCCTCTTTTGACAAAGTTTCGAACTGTTTTTTACCCCACCCTTTTGCCACACTATAATTTTGCTGGGCTCCCCAAGCAGGTTGGCATTGACCACTGTCTGTAATAAAAGCCAAATGATAAGCGTTGATCCCTAATTTTTTTGCTGGGGAAATCAAATCCATTGGCTCCATATCCTGTGATTGCGAATCCCAATGAGTATTAATCGTTAAATCAACATAAGGACTAAATATAGGGGCAGAGGGCGAAACCGCTGCAACATTACTGGATAATAACATGCCATTTAATAAACATAAAAACCGGCTATATCGCATTCAATAGTTCCTTAAAACCTAAATTGTGTTTATTTTTACATCATCAGGGCGATTAATCAATCATTTTGTTAATAAATAAACAAGTTGACAGGGTATAAAGGTTTGCACTACCTTTTATCAGACCTTAACCATCGCTTCATCCAAAGAAATGGTTAAAATTTTTATTCTCTTTTTTCAGGTTTTGCTCTTAACGGTAAGGAAATGTTCATGAAGAATCTCTATATAGATCCTGATATTACAAAAGCCTCCACAATCTCTTCTGAATTTTATACATCAACGGAATGGTTCGAAATTACAAAAGAAAAAATATTCAGTAAAACCTGGCAATTTTGTATCAGTACCGAAGAACTAAAAACCCATAGACAATTAATCCCTTTTACCTTGCTGCCTGGATTTCTTGAAGAACCCTTACTGTTTGCAAAAGATGAACTGGGTACTATTCGTTGTTTGAGTAATGTATGTACCCATCGAGGTAAAATTCTCATCGAAGAACCTTGCATGGCACATAAAATCAAATGCGCCTATCATGGCCGTCGGTTTAATTTTTGCGGCGAATTACTTCATATGCCTGAATTTGAACTCACAAAAGATTTTCCGTCAAGCAATGATAACTTAAGTCAAATTTCAACGGGTATTCTTGAGCCTTTTCTTTTTGCTTCGCTCTCACCCGTTATCTCATTTCATGAAGTTTTTGCAGAAATTAAAGAAAGGTTGTTTTGGCTCCCTATGGAAAAAATGCGATTAAGCAAAGAAAGATCCAGAGATTATCTGCTCAAAGCGCATTGGGCCTTATATTGTGAAAATTACCTGGAAGCATTGCATATCCCTTTTGTACATCCGTCACTAAGAAAAGTAATTGATTGCAACACCTACACCACAGAACTCTTCCGCTACTGTAATCTGCAATTGGCTTTGGCAAATCCTGACGAAGTCAGCTTTGATTTACCCAGAGGGGCACAAGATTATGGCAAACAAGTTGCCGCCTATTACTTTTGGATATTCCCCAATACCATGCTTAATTTTTATCCCTGGGGTTGTTCTGTTAATGTGGTCAAACCTCTCAGTCCTGAGTTAACACAGGTTTCTTTTTTATCTTTTGTTCTTGATGAATCCAAGCTTGGAAAAGGGGCTGGTGGAGAACTTGATCAGGTTGAACTAGAGGATGAAAGAGTAGTTGAATCTGTGCAAAAAGGGATAAAATCTCGCTATTATGATTCGGGGCGCTTCTCCCCAACAAAAGAACAAGGCACTCATCATTTTCAAAGATTACTTTGTGAGTTTCTAAATGAATGAGAGTAGGTCTGGCACAGGCGCAGATTGGGAACGAAAAAATATTTTTAATAAACAATTCAGATCAATTAAGTAACTGAGTTAGAATTATTTTTAGATAAAGATTAGGGCATTCTACTAAACTCTGAATCATGAATATAACCCCTAGTGGAGAAAGACAGGATGGTTGCTCAAAGACACCTTTATATTTTTACCCTGATTGGATTACTTCTAGGGGTAACAGTGGACATACTGACACGCAATCACAATACGACCGCATTTATATATAGTGTTGTCACCATCTTTGGTATTTTATTTGCGCTTACCTATAACAACGTCAATTTGTCTCGTCTGATTGGCACCAGCTTTCTGCTTGCTTTCTTTTTATCGATACCCTTGTTTCCATTGAAAATGGACTACTCTATGAGAGATTATTTCCATTTCTTTACCTTTTTTGTTGGCTTCCCATTTTTTATCTACGTCGCTCATTGCTTCCATTACGCGTTCCATCACGACAACACTTGGCGGGTAAGTTACAGCAGTTTATTTGCTGGGGTATGGAATACCATTCCCCTTTTGTTTATTGCCTTCGTGTTTTCCTCATTGGCCAATTTGCTGATTGTACTGGGATCTTTTGTATTTAAAACTGTTGGAAATAATTATTTGTGGGATTTGTATTTTTATAATCATCATTTCAAATTAATCAGTAATACAACCTTATTTTTTATGGGTTTAGGTGTTGGACAACAAAATCTCAACATCATTCATAACATGCGTTTTTTACTACTTAGAATCATGTATTACCTGTTTCCCCTCTTGGCAGCAATAAGCATCCTTTATTTTATATTATACGCATTTCATTCTTTTTCGAGCGGTCAGGAACACATCAATCCGTTAATAGTACTCATTCCACTAACTACAGCTGGTATCATATTCTTCAATGCCTATTTTCAGGATGGAACTATTAAATCAGACTACCCTTCCTGGTTAAAATTATCTTTAAGAGTCTATCGAGTCATTCTGTTCCTCCTGGCTTTAATGATGGCCTATAAAATCCTTTCCGATTTCTCGCTGGATACTAATACATTCATTTACTTACTAGTTGCCATACTATTCAGTTTGACTTACGCTATCACTGCATTCTTGAATGAAAACCAGGAAAAACAATGGATTTATATGGGGAATATAAGTACTGGAATATTTTTCATTGTCACTCTGTTTCTCTGTAACCTACCCTATATTCCGGTTGAATTCACAATTGGTGGAGGAAAGGCTATCAATTTCATCGTTTCAAATCCTTCATAGAAACTAATTCTCTGTACATGAAAAAAAAACACCAGTCATGTACAGAGAAAATAATACCAGACCTCTTGTCTACTGCTGACTTTCAGGAAAAATCACTCGAAATCCTGGTTCTAAAATTTGACCTAAGGGGTTTTGTGATAGTTCATTACTAAAAACAGCTTTTCGCAACTCGATTAACTGTTGAAAATGTTTCCTTAATCCTGATCGGGTTGATATAGACTGGTTAAGAAAATATTCATAAATTTTTATTTTTTTCATTAGATCTTTTGAATCCAATTGCCCATTACTCATATAATCAGCTAACTGACGTGCCCCTTTAAATTGATCCTCATTGTTTCTTAAGTTGACCAAAAATTGTTCCATCCATTCTTTGCCATTAGTTTGGCTGGATTCCGGTATTAATTTTAATAATTCACATCGTTTTGATGAAAACAAAGGATTGGTAAAATCGATCATCAGCACAGATTGTGCAAATTTCTTGGTAATTATATTGTGTTGGATAAGTTGCTTAATCGCGTTGAGATCAGCCTCCCCCTTGACTGGTGTAAGCCAGGCATGATCAGCGTCTTGTAAAGAAGTTTCTGGGAAACGAATGTTAAACTCTTTCAATAATTGATTATAATCTTCAATTGAAATAGTTAAATCAATATTGCCTAATAATGGATTCAGCCAAAAAGCTGATGGAATGGATACAACTGTTTCTGATGAGTCAGTACTGGACTGGAGATTTATTTCGGTAGTACAAAATAAAGGCCGTAACTGCTCCTGAAATGACAGTTTTCCTTGAAATACCTGCATTTTTTTACTATTAAGCAAATGCTGCATTCCTGTTATCACGTCACTGGCAAATAAACTGGCATCACTGACCTGTTCCAATAATTGCCCCACATCTCTATCAGGCTTATTGGGAAGCAAAATAAGCGGACGTTGATTAGTCCACCAATCATTATGAGGAAGGGCCTGTTCCTTAAGGATCGGCCCGCCGGAGTTGTGGCAAGCTGAACATCGCATACGACTGCCAAAATGATTTTCACCCTCTGGACTTATTCTATATAACCAGGTGTTATCTTTATAAGCATCCTTCGAGTTTCCTCGATAAAACCAACGTACCCCCCCATTTTCTATACCTCGCAATTCATAAAAATTATAAAGCGCCTTTCTAGTATCCCAGCTGATTGCTTCAATTAATAATTTACCTTTCCTGGGTTTTTGATCCAAAATGATTAGGCCATCTTTTAACCGAGTAAAATACCCCAGAAATAACTCCCCCTTTGCAATCAATTGGTCAGTAGCTAATGCACCATACACGGATTCAAAAAAACTGAAACTACCTTCAGTTGGATTATTTCTTCCTCGATTAGCGACCATTCCTATGACTTCTTTTAATCCCTTCAATCTCATAGAACTTCTTAATTCCTGTATGGATTGAGGGCAAATTTCAGCATTGGATAACAGAGAATACAAAGGATCGGATAACTTTTTATTAACAGGTTGTTCGTTAAAATAGATCACACAATTAGCATGAGCGAGTGAAGAAATAAGCAGCAAGACGTAAAAGATTTTTTTCATTCTGGAACATCCGTTTAATCAAAGAAATAATCAGCTGGGTTATAGCCTGATTGCAACAATCTGGATTCATTAAGTGATAACCAAGAAAACAATACACTAAATTCTGATTTTTATTAGTCCAAACTTGAGATAAAACATCTCATTCTATTCAGGAATAGGTCTAACATTGCCAATTTTTGCATTTTCCTCAATAATCTGGTTAACAAAAGCATTCCCATAACCTATCCAGGCCCCTTTTTTAATTGTTGTTCCTGGGCCAATTTTAGTCGTCATTCCAACAAAAACATTATCTTCTATCACCACAGGCGATAAAAAAAGATAATTTCCTACATCAGAATGGCAACTGATAGAAACTTGACTGGCGAGAGTGACATCCTTACCAATTGAAATGAGAGGGCAATCCACAAAATCGATATCAAATGAGTTCATAACGTAAAATGACACCTTAATTCCCAAAGCACGCCAATACAAATATTTAATAACATTAAAGGATTGTAATAAATGGACCAGACCAACGATTTTCGCTGCCCGAGAAAGTGCAAAATGACAAAACCAGGCGATCATGGTCTTGTTTAATTCCCGTTTATATCGACCTGGCTTAAGTTTTGGGAGGCTTATCCTGATAAGCGCAATGATAAGAATAAAAGAAAAAATTAATACAAACGGTGAACAAATTAAAACAAGCCAGGTTTTTGAAAAACCATAATACAAAAACAAACCAGTTAAGCTAAATGCTGCCACGCCTGGCATTAAACTAAGCAATATAGAAATCAAATCAATAAAAATCAATAAAGAAACAGTCAACTGGCTTTTTTTGACAGGTGCTTTTTTATTCTTGACTGTCGTTTTCTTGCGCTCTGTCATCACGTGATTTCCTTAAAAATAATAGACAATTCATTTGCCAGCTGTTGAGTCTGTTTTATTTAAACCTGGAGTTATACTAGCAAAAATAAACAAAAGATTGGAAGATACATTCTTAAATTCAAAGAGATCTCTTCATTCTGATAAAATTAATTTTATACTTTTCTATTTTTGGGGTTATCGAACCCGGGGTTATGCAAGAGTTCTTTCACATGCCCCCGGATAACTCACAACAGTTTCAGTATCCCAAGCTCTTGAAAACAGGTAACAACATTTATTTTTTGGCCTTGTAATTATCCGTATATTGTTGCCCTAAAGTTCTAGCCTTACTCAGATCCTCTGGATTCATAGATTTCTCAAGATCACTGGCATTGGTCGCTGCTTTTTCAAAGCCATTATTCTTGGCTGCTGTAAACCAAGCATAAGCTTTTACAGGATCAGCTGCAACACCAATACCATCTCTGTAATAGACACCTAATTGATTTTGAGCCTTACCATACCCTTGTTCAGCTGCTTTTTGCATCCAGTACACCGATTGCTCAAGGCTTTTTCCGACTCCATCACCATAAAAATACATATCAGCTAAATTAAATTGTGCATTAGCATTCCCGAGGTCTGCGCTTTTTTGATACCAAAAAGCCGCCTTTTGCAGATCCGATTTACCTAATTTTCCAGAGTCATATAAATAGCCTAACTCCAATTGTGATTTGGCATGACCTTGATTCGCTGCTTTTTCAAAATACTCAGCTGCCTTCTGATAATCTTTAGGAACCCCATCCCCCTGTTCATACATCAAACCAAGATTATATTGTGCACTGGCATTACCTAAGTCAGCTGCTTTTGTATACCAATTGAGGGCCTGAGTCTTATCCTTTTTCACCCCTGTACCGGTATCATAATTATAACCAATGGCCAAAGCCGCATTAGAGTTGCCTTGTTCTGCTGCTTTTTTATACCATATCATAGCCGTATCGGAATTCTGAGGTACACCAGTTCCCGTATCATACATATAACCCAAACCATATTGGCCATCTGCATTATTTTGATCAGCTGCTTTCTGGTACCATTCAAAAGCCTTTTTATAGCCCTCAGGTGTATTAAGGTACCAATAGAACCCTGCTAATAATACCTGGGCGTCGACATTGCCTTGATTGGCTGAGGCAAGTAATAATTGCTCTGTTTTTTCTGGACTATAGGTTACACCTTGGGCATTATAATACATTTTACCCAGCAAATATTGAGCCTTGGCATCCCCTTTATCCGCTTCAGGAGACAGCAAAATAAATGCTTTTTCGTAGTACCCTTTGTTATAGGCCTCTTCACCTTCCTGAGTTGTAGCGATAGCTGAAGAGTTAATCACTGTCAGTAGAGAAAGAGATAAAATATATTTTTTCATGTCCATGATATATACCTTAATTTTAAGAGCTATCGCTTTAAAGTATATGACATAAATTCAACAATGTATAAAATGCTTTCTCATTTTGTTTTTTATATCTTTCATCAAGATATTAGATGCAAACAGCGTCACATATGTCGCCTGTATAAAACTGCAACACAAGCTATTTTATTCTTGACATAACCGACATAAAACTCCAAATTACACTGATTCTCCACGCGAGACATAAAAAAAGACGTATTTTTATGAATATAAGGTAATTTGACATTTGATGTGGGTTATATGGTAGTCAATTATTTTGATGCACTTCATCGAAGTGATGTGAATTTAGTCCCTGTGGTTGAATATAGGGATAATATCAATTTCGGATTACATGGCCCTTACGCTGATGTAAAATGGATTGGTTATATGTAAGTAATGCAAGATTATCAATTAGCCAAATTGAATTACCATAATTTGGCTAATCATCCATGTTTCAATTGAGGTAATAGGCTATTCATTGACAAATCATTCGAATAGCCAGGCATTTTTTCCTTATTAGTTCTGACTGAATTTGTAATTTGAAAAAAATCTGGTTTAAAAGGGCTTAAAGCCTCTATCCCCATGCCTAATAAAGAACCAATGAACCCCATATTGGCAAATCGCTTGATGGTAGCACCTTGTTGATTTGTTCCAATGAGTATCTTATTGACGTAACTAAAACAATCATTATCACCTGGTTTCATTTTGGTTAATATGAAAGACGCTGTCGGAGCATTGGTTTCCTGAAGTTTTTTATGATAGGCCCGCATTTCTACAATCTTTTTACCACTTACTGTTCTCATTTCGCTTTGAGCTGGAATTTCTTTGGTATCGGTTGGCTGAGGGGTAAACTCTATTAAATACTCACGATTTTTAATAGTTATTTTTATATACGCATGGTGACCCACACACCCATGAAGCAAAGATTCACCAATAAAACTGGCTAGAAAGGAGTTAATTTCATAATCGACCTTATGGTTTAGAAATTCCTCATACTCGCTATCATCATTGAAAAGTTGCTTAATTTCACTTTCTGCTTCACCAAGATAAAATGAAAATGGTTTCATTTTATTTCGACTAAACATGCAAAAGGAATATTCTTGCTTGATATTGTCCAAACTCTCACCCAAACCATCAAGGCCAAATTTTATTTGTCGCTGTACCTCATTTTTAAATAGCTTTTTAGGTGCCCTGAAACCAAAAAGTCCACCAAGAACTGTACCGGTAAATGTTCCAACAAGAAAACCGATAACCGGTTTGTATTCACATAAACCGTTAACAAAACCCATTATTCCTCCTAATAATCCACCGACTACGCCTAAAGCTAAAGCCGAAATAATACCGCTAATATGCAGTAAAATAATCATCACTTGAGCGGTGAAATGATGAGTCTTGGCTACTCGTTGCAATTCGGAGAAATGAAGAACCAATTCTTTCAGCAATTGGCTTGATGGGCATTGATTATCTAAAAAATTGGGGGTTTTTAATTCTTTTAGCTTATGCAAGGTATCCAACAATTTTAGCAATACTGCTAAAAATTCGTGTCTGGACGGGACATTTTGGGATTTTATCGACTCTAACAGAATGTACAGATAATATTTAAACTCTCCTGCAGGCAAATCGATAACACGCTGTCTGGCAAAATCTATCTCTAGGAAATAATTTTTCTCATCTATCATGACATAACAAACCAACAGGGAATCATACTGGAAAATACATGGCTCAAAATAATACTGTGATTATACTATTTGATCAACAATGGGGCAATGACTCTGGAAACAATGTCCATTACGATTATTGATAACTACCCAGATGCTTTATCTCTCAGCAATAACCTCCTGAGAGATAAATTTCGGTTTGGTTTGCCCATGCATGCCAGCTAATAATTTCTCCTTAGACAGTTGCAACAGGGTCACAGGTAAAACCTCTTCCGTTTCAACACTATGGGCATAAGTCGGACTAATATGGATTAATTCCTCATGCAATTCTTTCAGTGATAGCTCAGAAATCTCCGCCTCATCATCAGTAACCAAAACAATACGATTGCCCACACTATTGCGCGCAAAATACCAATAAGGCTCTATATTAAGATGCGTTGCCAGCACCGCGCTTTGCAATTCTTTACCGGTAATTGAGCATGTTTCCAATTTCAAGAGTTGCGTTTTATAACAAAACTCAAGTTTTGGTGAGCTGTTCAAATAACCGGTACACTTCACGATATCCTTGAGCCTGTAGCGGACAAATCCCATAGCCGTTGTCAAAAATACTTCGTATTTTTTCCCTACTTCCAACTCCCAACATTGTAAAAGATTCTCTTTCTCAATCGCCGCTCCCTCTGGAATAAACTCCACGATATGGGCACCAGGATGTAAAATTCCACCGACGCTATTTGTTTCTATCGGAACTGTTAGCCAACCCTCGGTTGCGGAATAAGTGCCATCAACCAATTTAATCTCAGGACCCAGCAGTTTTTGTAATTGCTGAGCAGGATATTCACAAAGCCCGGATGTCCAACAACCAGCCATTTCCAGAGATGGCCACAGTTGTTTGAATGAGAGATTATCAGCCTTGGCTAAAGCCTGCAAATGTCTTCGTCGTTCCCTGGTCATTTTGAGAGGTGGAAGATGTGATGGAAGAGGTTTATCATCCAATAAATGAGGAAGATAGTCTTTAAAACCGTCGATACAGCGCTTATAAAAAGCATCTATTACCATAGGCGTCACAGCAAATACAGCGCTTAAATCAGAAGCCAAACCGTAGATAGGTCCCCATTGTTCGTAAATCTCATGGCTGGCAAAGACCTCATCAGGCATGGCATAAAATCGTTTAATAAAGGAAGGCAAATGGCGATAATTAAAATTACTAATCCACCCCGTAGGAATACCAGCAGGAGTAGTTTTATGAGTATCTACTGCGACAAGATACAACATTTTTTCCTTAAAAAAACCAGGAAACCGTTGAGTCAGGCTGTAAATATACGGGGCCATCGTACGCTGAAATTGTTTCTGAAATGATGCCGTTATAGGGAAAAATTTTCTGACCCCTGATGTTCCTGAAGTTTCTGACCAAAAAATCAATTCCTCACCATTAAAAGGTTGAATGGTAGAATGCTGCGCTGCCAACAATCCTTCCTGATACTCTTCATATTCTGTAATTCCAAAGTCATTAAGAACCACAGACGATTGATCTTTTAATAATTTCTGCCAATAAGATGATTTTTTCAGCAACGGAACAATTTCCGAATTCCATAAACGATCTCGAGCCTCTTTAGGATGTTTGGTATCATTCAGAAAAAATTGATATTTTTTCTTTGTCATGGCAGCAATTAAAAACCTCTTCCAATTCATCCCTCATTACTCCGCTATATGTATTGGCATAATAGAAAACAACTGTTTTTTTTGAAAAAAAGAATACAAACGCTCACTCATAGCTTCTTGCAACACACTATCAATCATTGAACCTGAATTCAATCGCTTAAGAATTAACTGCATCGCCAAATCCAGCCACTCTGTATTTTGCAAACCATCAGAAAGTGTCCCCTGATTATAGTGCCAGAACTGCAAACAGCAACTGGCTGCAAAGATCCAGCAATATTTTTCTGCCAAACGAAAAACATTCAAACTGCGAGGGTCAAATAATTTCAGATCATGTAAATGGATGACTTCCTGATCCAGTTTTTCAATTTCATGACGTATTGTAGTAATAAGCGGGTTGATTGGAGTGGAGTTTAAGCACATGATGCCAGCCAATACATCATCCTCTTCATGAGTAAACAAACCCAAACCATCTTCCTTAAAAGGAGGACAAGACAAACGAACATTAAAAATTTTCTCAATTTTTTCGGAATGCTCTGCCCGGTTTTTACCCCGCATGCCTGCCTGGGGCAGCAAATTACCTGCAATAAGGGATAAATTAACTTGAGTACTTCCATCAAACAAGCCAACCACTTGAATGTCGCGTCTTATTTTCTGAAAAATAGCCCATTGTGTAGTACGCAGATAAGCTCTGGCACCTAAAATGATGGCGCACTGCTCTACTATATCTTCTCCAATATGCGGAATAAGAAATTTGATAATTGCTGACCAAAGGCTCATTTTTTCCGGTATTACCGTACAGGCGCGAACCATAACCTGAGCTGTACAATCCGCGATTAATAAAAGAGTAAATAACTCACCCAGTCGTTGTTTTACTGCTGGTATTTCAAACACTGATTTGCCATACAGTTGCCTTTGTAAGCTGTAAGACAATGCCAGCCTCAAAGCAGAATCAGCTCCTCCAATCGCCAAACAGGCACATAAGGTACGCGAAATTTGGAATACCTTATAGATGATTTCCAAACCACGTTGTTCCTTCCCTATTAATGCGTCCTTAGACACGTTCACTTTATCAAAAGAAAAACCACTGATATCTAACCCTCTGACTCCATGAGTTGGCAGCTTAGGTGTGGGAGAAATGCCCTTTTCAGCTGATTTTTTATCGATATAAAACAAAGAAAAACCTAATAGCCCTCCCTTCTCATTAGTACGACACAACACCACAGCATACTCACTCAAGGTTGCAAAATTAACACACCATTTTCGTCCCGAAATTTCCCAGCCCTCTTCAGTTGGCTTGGCATTCATCTTATTGGAAGTCAGATCGGTTCCATGCTCTTCTTCTGTCAAAGCCAAAGCGCCTATTTTTCCCTGGAGAAGATACTCGCTCAAACGTTTCTTTTGCCTGGAACTTCCGGCCATCCATATTGGCAATGCAGCAAAAAAAGCCAATCCAAATATAATAGCCATAGTGATATCACGTCTGGCCAACAACCTGGTTAAAGTATATAACTCATCAAGGGAGTTCAACTTACCCCCTAAATATTGGGGTATGGTATAGTCCAAATAACCCCATTGTTTAATGAATTCTATTGGTGACGAAGCTAATATTTCCTGCTCGTCAGCGAGCAAAATTTGTTGAAAACTAACAGGAGAACTGTCATCCCAAGGATTACCCAAGCATGACTCGAAAAATTCAGACAGTTGTATCAAATTCTCATAAGAAGTCATTATTTTCCTTATACAATAGAGTGTTTTGCCAAAGGCATGGTTTCCATACTTCTATATAAAAACTCTAAATGAGACGCCAGGCGACTGCGAATTTGAGCCGGTTGGATAATTTCATCAATCAAGCCCAGAGAATAAGCCTCCATGAGAGAATCATCAATCTGAGATTTTTCTGACAATTGAGACTGTGATGATTCCTGTGCTGCTTGACCATCCATAGCTTGCACCTTACTGGTCGTTTCCTTACCCATGACACCGAGATTTGCTGTTTCCAGAGCCAAAACCAAATCGCCATTTTGCGATTTGGTTTGCATCATAAGAAAAGCAGCCGCTCCATAACATTTACGAACGATAACACTTAATCTTGGCACTCTGGTTTGCATCGCCACACAAAATCTTGCTCCATGTTGCAATAATCCTTTTTGTTCCTCTCTTTTGCCTGGCATAAAACCGGGAACATCGATGAAAGTCAAAATCGGTATAGAATAAGCATCACATATTCGTATAAATTTGGCTGCTTTTTGAGCTGCATCAGAATCGATGGCTCCGCTATAACGAATGCTTTGATTAGCGACAACCCCTACAGCAAAACCGTGCAGGTGTACAAAAGCACAAATCATTGCCTGCCCATAAGTCCTTTTGTACTGGATAACGTTTGAATTATCCACTACAGCCTGAATTAAATTGAGCATATTAAATGGTACTCTGGGATTTGCAGGAATATCCGGAATGGGATGATTAGGCTCTATTATAGAATGAACGGGCGGGCGCTCATTGGTATGTAGAGGAAAAAAACCAAGCATGGCTTTCACATGATTTATTTGTGCTGTAACACTATCATCCACGAAATCAGCAATGCCCGTTGTCGTTGCATGCAATGTTGCACTCCCCAGTTCGCTCATAGTCACTTTTTCACCAATGGCTTGTTGCACTACCATAGGGCTGGTCACCATAAGATAACTTCTATGCTTGTTAAAAAATAACAAATCCATTAACACAGCAGAATAAGCCGGTGCTCCAAGAGTGGGGGCAAGTATCACCGCAAATTGGGGAATAATTCCAGACAATCTAATATTGCGAGCAATAATTTGCGTGTATTCATCACCACTTAATAAATTTTCTTCGAGAGAAACACCTGGAGATGCTAAAAAGGCAACGATAGGAATGCGTAATTTTTCCGCTTTATCCATTAAATGAATAATCTTTCTAGCGCCTTGGCGGGTAACATAACCCCTGTTAACTGAAGAATCATGGGCATAAATCGCTACTGGCCTTTGATTCACTTTGGCTAATCCGGTAATCACCTCAGCGCCAGAAAGGGAATAAGGTTTATTATCCGGAATATATTCAGAACCTATTGGTAAAAAGCTTTGTTCATCAATTAAATTGTCTATCCATTTAATTAACGTTTTATCTGTATGTTGGGAAGACATGCCTCTTTCCTCTTGCAATATTTAAATCCTGGAACCCGAGACTCTCTGATTTGGAAATTTGATCCATAGTCATAATAACTTAATTAGCAAAATAGGCTACTCTTAATTGTATAAGTTTAGAGCTCTTTATACGAAAAAGATAAAAATTCTTGATCTGGTTGAGTAGAAAGAGTGTAATTTCAATGACCATCACTTTACATGCTCCAGACAAGATAAGGCCATTTTATGAATATTTTAAAACCTGATATACAATTTGAAATTACTGGCACATCAAGAATTTTGCCTGAATCGGGCCCTATCACAAATTTTGAAATTTTAAAAAATTTTCCGAGAACTGCCGATAAATCTCAAGGTTTTCTCGAAAAATTCGCAGAAAAAATAGGTGAAGAATTTGGCTTTCATACTCGCTACTGGTGCCACAAACCTTGGGAATCACTCGATAATTCAAGAGAGCTCACTTCTGAGTCATTGGCTATTCAAGCAGTAGAAAAGCTTATTGCGCATTATAAACCGGAAGACATAGACGCATTTCTCTTAGGCTCCACAACCAATAAACGCTTTACAGGCTCCCAAGCGGCTGCTGTACTTGGAAGTCTGGGATTAAATGCGCCCGCTTACGATTTAAAAACCGGTTGCTCTACCTCTTTATCAACCTTGCATTTTGCTTACGCATTGATGGCTTTGGGCTATCAAAAAATTTTGGTTTGTTGCTCTGAAACGCTTTCCAAAGTGATTGACCCTGAAAATGAAAAAACCTGGATAGGTTTGGCTGATGGGGCAGCCTCCTTACTTTTGGAAAAAAATAATGAGGGGTCTTTTACCATTGAAAAGAGTTTTTTTTCTACCGATGGTCAATACGTAAACGCATTCACGACTCAAGGCGTATTCCCGCCAACTCATGAGCAAATTGATTCGGTTGGTTATCATCTAGTCGGTGATGAAACCCTGATGAAAGAATTAGCCTATTCCAGATACATGCAAATGCTTGATAATTTATTGCCAACAGAAAAGGAAAAAAATGAGATAACCTGGATAATTCCACATCAGGTCAATCGAAAATTAATAGATCAAGTACTTCATGAAAATCATTTAAACAACAAAATAATAATTTGGGATGCGGATACCATAGGCAATATAGGCGGTGCATCGGTTCTCTATACACTAGCAAGGGCAGTGGAGGAAAAATTGTTTGATAGATCAGGAAAAATTCTCCTGATGAGTGTTGGTGGTGGCCTGTCCTATGCGGGGCAAGTGCTAAACTATCAAAAAGCCTCATTTAGCAATTAAGGTGTTTTATAGTGAAAAAAGAATATTTGCAGTGCCAGTCCCTGGTTGATGTCGTCAGGTTAAGAGCTTTACATAGCCCTAACAAGAAAAGCTGTACTTTTCTGAACAAAGAGTTAGAAGAGATAATGACTTATGAGCAACTGGATCAACACGCCAAAGCTATTGCGGCAACTTTGCAAGCGGAAGGAGCACAGCCTGGTGATAGGGTATTGTTATTATTTGCACCTGGATTGCCCCTTATCCAGGCCTTTTTGGGCTGTCTTTACGCAGGTTGCATTGCTGTACCAATTTACCCACCCGCTCAAGAAAAATTATTAGATAAAGCACAACGCATTGTTACCAACTCAAAACCGGTCATAGTACTGATGATTGCGGATCATATCAAAAAATTCACTGCAGACGAATTAAATACAAATCCCCAATTCCTGAAAATTCCTGCTATTGCGCTTGACAGCATTGAGTTAAGCAAAAGTGGTAGTTGGCAACCAACTTCCATTAAGAGCAATGACATTGCGTTTTTACAATACACTTCCGGCTCAACCATGCATCCTAAAGGGGTGATGGTAAGCCACCATAATTTGCTGGATAATCTGGGTAAAATTTTTACTTCTTTTCATATGAATGATGAAACCATTATTTTCAGCTGGCTGCCCCCCCATCATGATATGGGTTTGATTGGCTGCATTCTGACACCCATCTATGGTGGAATTCAGGCAATCATGATGTCTCCCTTTTCATTTTTACAAAACCCACTTTCCTGGTTAAAGAATATTACCAAATACAAAGCAACTATCAGTGGCAGCCCCAATTTCGCTTACGATTATTGTGTCAAACGAATCAGGGAAGAAAAAAAAGAAGGGCTGGATTTAAGTTCATGGATAACCGCGTTCAACGGCGCTGAGCCAGTGAGAGCAGAAACCATGGAACATTTTTATCAGGCATTTAAAGAGTTTGGATTTCGTAAAGAGGCCTTCTATCCATGCTATGGCCTGGCCGAGGCCACTTTGTTAGTGACCGGAGGAACACCAGGAAATCCATACAAAACGCTAACTTTGGCCAAAGAGCAATTTCAGGATCATCGCGTGCATTTTGCAGACGATAACAGTCCGGGCAGTTACAAATTAGTCAGTAGTGGTAATCCTATTCAAACAGTTAAAATTATAGATCCTGACACCTTGACCCCATGTGATTTTGACCAGGTTGGTGAAATTTGGGTACAAAGCAACAGTGTCGCCCATGGCTATTGGAACCAACCCGAAGAAACAAAGCATGCATTCCAAGGGAAAATTAAAGAAAATGAGAATAGCCCAATCTATTTAAGAACTGGGGACTTGGGCTTTCTCCATGACAATGAGTTATACGTTACTGGGCGGATTAAGGATTTAATTATTATTTATGGTAAAAATCATTATCCCCAGGACATAGAGTACACTCTAATGCATTCTCCTCTCCATCACGTATTAGGGAAATGTGCTGCTTTTGTGATTCAGGAGGAACATGAATACAAACTGACTGTGATGTGTGAAGTAAAAAATCGCTTCATGGATGAAGTAACCCAAGACAATTTATTCAATGAGATTTTTGAACTGGTTTACGAGAACCATCAATTGGAGGTACATACTATCGTTCTGATTCCACTCAAGGCAATGCCGCATACTACCAGCGGAAAAATTCGCAGGAATTTTTGTCGAAAACATCTTTTGGATAAAACTCTGCCAATAGTTGCTACCTGGCAACTCAATAAAATTGAGGAATAAAATCATGCAGTTTTTGGCGCCAGATGTTCCAAATAAGATAGCAATTACTCAGGACAATCGAGCAATAACCTTTGATGAATTAACCCATGAAATTTTAGACCGTTCAAAGCAAATTCTGAAACTTCCAAAAACCGTCATTATCCTTCATGCAACACCCGATATTGAATTTATTATTACACTATTAGCCTGTTTAGAAACAAATCGACCCATTGCCCTGTTCCCCAACTCCATTTCAGAGGAAGAAAAACAAATACGACTGTCTCTTTTGGGTAATGCCATATTGATCAATGAAAAAGGGGAATTGCAGGAAGCATATGAAAATAAAACAATTAAGCCCCATCCTCAGACAGCACTTATTCTCTTCACTTCAGGAAGTACAGGAAAAGTTAAAGCAGTTCAACTATCAAGCATCAATATAAAAGCCAACTGCCATGCTGTTATTAAGGCGCTGGAATTTAAAAAAGTTCAAGATCAATTGCTATTTTTACCTTTATCCTATTCTTTCGGCCTTCTGGGCCAATTATTACCTGGTTTAATGTTTGGCCTGAGCACCCGACTCATCACTCATTTTACTGACATTAAAATGCTAATGGAACAAGGTACTATCCCTCAAATGTGGAGTGGCGTGCCCTCTCACTGGGTAGCTATCAATGCCATAGCAAAACGATACCCTGACAGCGCAGCCAAAATTAACGCGATTGTTTCTGCTGGTGCTCCTTTATCTACCGCGCTCAGGGCGGATTTGAAACAAATATTTCCTAACGCTATCATCTATAACAATTACGGCTTAACTGAAGCGTCTCCTAGAGTGCTGACTTATTCCAGTAAGGATCCTTTATTCACAGAAAATTATGCAGGTTATCCTGTTGGCGATTGGAAGGTCAAACTGTCTTCTGAACATGAATTATTAATTAGCGGCACTCAAATGATGCTGGGTTATCTTGGTGAAAAAGTCAGCACTAAAATACAAAATGGTTGGTTATCTACAGGAGATATTGCAGAAATATTACCCAATGGCTTAGTAGTAATTAAAGGCCGTCGAGACAGTATTGTTAATATTGGGGGAGAAAAAGTTAACCTCTCTGAGATAGAGCAAAAAATTTGCCAAATTGATGCGATAAAAGAAGCCATTGTTATCCCTCAGGAAGATAGGATATACGGGATACGATTAGTTGTTTGTATTGAAAAAACAACACTGCATTCTCCAATTTCCAAGCAATATTTAACAGAAAAAATACAAACACATTTGCTACCCAGGAAATTACCTATTCAAGTACATCTCATGCCATCCCTGCCCAGAAATAAACATGGGAAACTGGACAGGAACGCACTGGTTTTGGATATTGACGACCTTGATAAGAAGGAAAAAAATAATGCTGAGTAATCGAATTGAACAAGTACTGGAACGAATTGGGCTTACCAGTCTTCCTGAAAACAAACAGGCGAAACTTGAGCAGGGGGGCTTGGATAGTTTGATGCTGGCCTTGTTAATCATTGAGTTGGAACGGGAATTTGAAATTAAAATCCCTGTCATTCCACTGGAAAAGGAGCGTTACGAATCGATCAATACTATTGAACAATATCTCATTGAGCTGGGGGCAAAATGAATATCCTGATTACTGGCGGCTCCTCTGATATTGCCCAAGCCATAGCGAAACGACGCAGTGAATCAGGCGATAAAATCATCATTACCTGTTCTAATGACACCAGTCTTAATAAAACTCTTGCAATATACCGTCAACAAAACATTGAAGTGACGGGTTTCATTTATAACTTTTCAGACCCTCAAGCTTGTGAAAACGATTTGGAACTGATTTTAAGAGAACCACTTGATGGCATCATATTAAATGCGTTCACTCGGGTCACCCAACTGCGTAAATTACATGCATTGCCCTATCACGCTGTTCGTACTTACCTGGATAACAATCTCAATGGCAACATTTGGCTTATTCATCGTTTATTACCTGCCTTGCTAAAAAATAAATTCGGGCGACTAGTCCTCATTTCAAGTCTTTCAGCGACAGCTGGAACCAGTCGATATCCGGTTTATTGTGCAGCAAAGGCTGCTCTGGAAGGATTATTCTTAAATTTGGCTGTTGATTATAGTGCTAACAATATCTTATCTAATATAGTACGCGTAGGCTTAATTAAAACCTCCAGAACAGAGCAATTTTGGAAAAATCCAGCCTATCAGGAAAAAGTAATGCAAATTATTCCACAGGGTACTATGGGTGAACCAACTCAAGTCGCGGAAGCTATTGATCCTCTTTTGTCAAAAACCTCTTTTATGACGGGATCAGTACTAACAGTCAGTGGTGGCCTGCCTTTAATGCGTTCAGAAGGATTGTTGTCATGAATTTTTTCCGCTGTGAAAAACCCATCTACATAAAAGGCCCTTATGTCGCGCTTCCCGAGAGAGTCATGAGCAACCAAGATGTTCTCAATTGGATGAACAGTACCCAAAATCCAGCCGTGATTGGGTTTTCGACTGGAATTAAAAACCGGCATTGGGTGAATGAGGATCAAGCTTGTAGCGATCTGGCTGTACAGGCAGCTGAGCGATTGTTTATAGAAAAACCCAAGGAAAAACAGAAAGTGAATCAAGTGATCCTGGCCACTATCTCCGGGGATTATCCCTCCCCGCCAAGCAGCCCTCTCGTACAATACAGACTTGGCTTACAAAACGCCGGAGCTTTTGATCTAGGGGCTGCCTGTGCCGGATTTGTTGTCGGTTTGCATACCAGTGCTGCTTTAGCACAGACCAATGATGGTTCGGTATTACTCATAGCCAGCGAAATTCGCTCCAAATTTTTAAATAAAAACAATTTTGCAACCAGTGTTTTATTCGGTGATGGAGCAGCAGCATGTTGTGTTTCTCAAGATAAAGAAGAAGCAGACTTTCGTTTTATAGCGTCTGCGTTGTTTGCTGACGGTGAAGTATACGATGCCGTCTCAACTCCGGCAGGAGGTTCCCGCTTGCCCGCCGCAGTTTGCAATGATCATGAGCAATTTTACATTACCATAAAGGAAAGTACCGCTTTATTTGTAAAAGCGGTACATGGTATGGCAGACAGCGCCAAGGATTTTCTAAAAGAATTAAATCTGACAATCTCTGATATCCAATGGCTTGTCCCTCATCAGGGAAATAAAAATCTGGTTTTGTCGGTAGCAAAACAATTAGGTTTTCCTGAAGAAAAAACGATAAAAACTGTTGAGGAAACAGGAAATACCTCAGGATCCAGTGTAGGCATCGCTTTGGATCGACTGAGATCGGATGGCAAAATACAATCCGGAGAAAAGGTACTTTTGGTAGCAGCAGGTGGAGGAGGAATCGCAGCCTGTTCTTTATTGGAAGTTATCTGATTTGATCATTGTTTGTTGAGGCATTTTACTCATAGCTGTCAAGCTAAAATTAATTACACTATCCGTTCAGGCTGAGGAGGCGTTTACGCTGTCTCAGCCTGAACGGATAATTAATCTATAAGAATAAGCAATTTTAGATTGGCGGCTCTTGATCAAAATGCCCCAACTCTTACTACAAAAAAATGGAATAACCGGTAACAATCAGGCTTGCGTAAAATCATACAAATCTTTATAAGTATGAAAATTCATCGCATCTTCTTCACTAACCTCTAATTGATATTCTTCACTAAGGATAGCCAAAAGCTCAACAATTTTTAAAGAATCCAAATGCAAATCTTCTATTAGTGCTGTATCATCATGAATGTCATCGGCTTTGGAGCCAGATAATTTACTGATAATTTTTTTCAACTCTTCATCGGTAATTTTCATTAATACCCCTTAATTTGAAATAGCGTCATCTTGCAATCCAAGATAATACCATGCCACTAAAGAACTTAAACCTAAAATCAGTAATATCATAGCTAAAGAATATTGACCATACCCTTTAATTCCTGCAATAAACCCACTGGCCAGTGCTGCACTTAAATCCTGCATACTGGCATATAAAGATCCAACTGTTCCAGCCATTTGCGGAAAAGGATGAAAAGCGCCGGCAAAAGCATTAATAAATGTAAATCCGGCACCAGCACTGAATAATGTAATTGGAATCATAATAAAATAGATTTGCGACCAACCCAGTATCGTAATAAGTAACAGGCTTAAACCACCGGCAATCATAAAAAGAACACCGGTACAAACCATAAAGGATATTCCTTTACGCATGACCAGCAGACTGTTGACAATCCCACTAAAACAGATGGCGCCCGCAATAAAAAAGGTTAAACGGCCAAATTCCAAAGGACTCAATCCCAAGGTATTTTGAAATAAAAATGGCGCAATCGTAAGATAAGAAACCATTCCAGCAAAGGCGAAGCAAGCACACAGTGTATATCCCACAAAGACCTTGCTACGTAATAAAGTGAAATAATTCTTCGCCATCACTTTGATTTTTGTAGCTTCAGGATTTAAGTGTTTATTCGTTTCAGGAAGAATACTAAATGCCAAAAGCCAAACAAGGATTCCAAAAACAAATAAGAATAAGAAATTGGCTTGCCATCCAGCCATCTCTTGAATAAACCCTCCTAAGGTGGGTGAGGCTGCCATAATAAAAATACTGACAACCCCGACATAAGAACCAATTTTAGCCAGTAATCGATCGGTGAATAAATCTCTGACCAAAGATCGCCCCACTGAATTGCAACAACCAATTCCAAATCCCTGCAAAAATCGACCCAAAATTAACACACTGGCGTTGGGCGCAAAAAAACAAAATAAACTACCCAATATACTTAGTCCAACACCGAACATTAATGGAGGTTTGCGTCCTATTTTGTCTGACAAGGGGCCATAAAAAATGTGAGATATACTTAAACCCAACATAAACATAGAAATAGTTAACTGAATCGATGCTTCTGTGCTGTTCAATGCTGTAGTAATAGCCGGAAGAGAAGGAATGTATTGATCGGTTGTGGTTTGCATCAAAGCCATCAACATTAATATGACAAATATTAACCAAGGATCTATTTTTGGGGTATCGGTTTGGCCTGGATGTTCCTGATGCATCAAATATCCTTTAGAATGATTTCTAACGAGGCTGATAACAATATCATTATTTACAAGCAAAACAAAAGTATTAGAAAATAAGGCATAGGCCACAACGTCTGCAAAATAAAAAATACCCATTGCGAAACGTCTATCACTGTTCAAAGGATATTTATGGATATAAATTTAATGGTTTTTGCCTCACCTCTTTTCCTAATCCTCATAGGAATTGAATACTGGGTAGCCTATTACAAAAAATCTGGTGTCTATCAATTAAACGATTCGGTCAATAATTTCAGCAGTGGTATTCTTGAAGAAATTGGCGCTCTCCCCATCAAGGGTGTGATTATTTATGGTTACTATTATTTATATGAGCATTACGCTATTTTTAACATTAATCCTCAATCGATTTTTTCCTGGCTATTTTTATGGCTTGGAGTTGATTTTTTCTATTACTGGTACCATAGAGTAAGTCACAGAAACACTTTCTTCTGGATTGGTCATTCGGTCCATCATCAAAGTGAGCAGTTTAACTTATCTGTTGCCTTAAGACAGGGTTACTTCCAAACGTTAACTTCATGGGTGTTTTATTTGCCCTTGGCACTGATTGGTTTTCCGACCTGGATGTTTGTCATTGTCGCTTCTATCAATACCATCTATCAATTCTGGATTCATACGGAATCCATTAGGAAAATGGGTTGGTTTGAAAAAATATTTAATACCCCCTCTCATCACAGAGTTCATCATGGCAAAAACCCTCAATACATAGATAAAAATTATGCGGGAAGCCTGATTATTTGGGATAAACTGTTTGGTACTTTTGAACCAGAAAAGGAGCCGGCTGATTATGGGGTCACCGAGCCCCTGGATTCATGGAATCCTTTTTACGCCAACATCAAAGTGGTTAAAGATATTCTGTATTATGGAAAAGGGCTTAAAAACAAATGGGACGTATTACGTGCGTTCTTTATGCCGCCCGAGTGGGTCATCCATCGCTTGCAACAAGAAAACTTTCCTGTCTCGAAAAAAATAACGGTTAAAAAAAATACACGGTCACCTGCAGTTTATATGTTAAGCAATACTGCACTTGCAGTGTTCTTATACACTTATCTATCTCTTATTTTTGATCCTGCTATTATCACATCATGGCTGATTGGAGCATTAATTTTACTGACGCTTTATACTCTTGGTCGCGTTGCAAATGGCAATACCAGTATTCTTTATTTAGAAATAGTACGTGCAACATTAGTGCTTTTAATACTATTGTTATTAAAAAATACTCTGTTGCTGTCACTAGGTTTCAGTGTTTTGTTTTATGTCATCAATTATGCCTTATGCACTACTTTTCCTTATAAAAGAACAGCATCTTCTTTCTGAGAAGCAGACATTGTTCGATGAGGAGGAACCCTGTGGGTACTGGAGATGTATGGTTTTCTCAGAATCAGTCTTGCAGGTAACATGAATTGTTTCTTATAAAGATCCTCTTTATAATCAATGCCTGAGTTGAAACATTCCGCTAAGGATAGCCTGATGCATACTATTGCAAATGAAACACCTGTTCAAATAAATCACCCATTTGATCCGGTAACCAATGTTTTAAAATGGATTTTACTAGTTACCGCCATTCTTTGTTTTCTAATCCTCATATGGGGAACTGTTAAAACCTATCAATTAGTACCTCCTTTACCAGACCGTTTTGTAGCCTCCACAGGCGAAACGGTGATGACATCACAAGACATTGTGGAAGGAAAAGCAGGTTTTCAACGTGCTGACTTAATGGACTATGGCAGCTTATATGGTATGGGTTCCTATTTTGGCGAAGACTATACAGCAAAATATCTGGTGCGTTTGGGAGAATTGGTCCAGGAAGAATTGGCCCAAATTCGTTTTAATAAAGCCTATTCCGCATTAACAGAAAGCGAACAATACGTTATTAATAAAGAAATGCAGAATTCACTGCAACACCTTGATCTTAATACAAAAACAAGCATACTGACAACAGCGCTCACTACCTCAATACGACAATTACAGGCTGAAATCAGCCAATCGTTACTAAACCATAATTTTATGGCGGGTTATACTCAAGCTTATAGTTTAAATCCTGATACCGCGCTTAAAACTGCAAACTTTCTTATTTATTCCTCTTTGACAACGATAGCTCGCCGTCCAAATCAAAACATATCTTATACTAATAATTGGCCATACGAACCAAGCGTTGGCAATACCCCTTCATCAGGAACATTTTATTGGACCTGGATTTCATTTTGCTTTGTGTTTATGGGATTTGGTACGGTTCTCTACATTTATCACCGCTATTTAAGTGATGTTGATCATGGCCCCATGGAACCTGTTTTTTCAGGTTTCAAACCCCTGACTCAAAGCCAACGTAAAGTAGGTCAATATTTCCTTGTAGCCGCGTTATTTCTTTTGCTGCAAATCGCGGTCGGAGCCATCATGGCTCATTATTATGCTGAGCGCGAAAGCTTCTATGGTATTAATGTCAATACTTGGCTGCCTTTTAATTTCCTTCGAGACGTCCATATCCAAACTCCCATTATCTGGATTGGGCTTTCATGGATAAGTGCAGGCATATTTATGGCGCCAGTCATTAGCGGTAAGGAAGCCAAAGGACAGGGATTTTTAGTTGACTTCCTGTTTTATGTCACCTTGCTTGTAGTGGGTGGAGCTATCGTTGGCAATTACCTGGGGATTATGGGGTATATTGATAAAGCCTGGTTTTGGTTGGGCAATCAAGGCTTATCTTACATACAATTAGGAAGACTATGGCAAATCGGGTTTTGCATTGGATTGTTTCTTTGGAGCTTCATTGTTTTCCGCGGAATGTGGCCTACATGGGAAGGATTAAAAAAAGCCACCATTGAGTTCTGGACAGGTCGAATCAAACTTGAAAACCTGTTTTGGGCCAGCACTATCAATGTTGCTGTTTTATATTGCTTTGGGATGATCCCATTAACAGGTATTGAAAAATCGTTCACCATAACAGACTTCTGGCGTTGGTGGGTTGTTCATCTATGGGTTGAACAATCCTTTGAGTTTTTTGCTGCTTGTGCCACCGCCTACGTACTTATGGGAACTGGTTTGGTTTCCAGAAAAGCCGCAGAGAGAACAGTATATTTTGAATCCATTTTAATCTTCCTGGGTGGAGTAATAGGTACTGGTCATCATTGGTACTGGACAGGTACTCCCGAAATTTGGATTCCGCTAGGATCCATGTTTTCCTTTATCGAAGTCTTGCCGTTGGTTCTTCTTATTATTGATGCAATTCAGCATCGACAACTGATTAAAAAGCAGGGAGCATTTACCTACAATCTTGCTTATCTTTACATATTGGGGGCTGCGTTCTGGAATTTTGTTGGTGCCGGTGTGTTCGGAGGAGGCACACTTAATGCGCCACTGATTAATTACTATGAGCATGGAACATTCTTGACTTTAAATCATGCCCATACTGCTTTATTTGGTGCATTTGGGCTTCTTGCTCTCGGGCTAATCTATTTTTGCCTAAGATATGCTGCTGGTGAAAATAAGACATGGAATGACCGCTTGGGTGTTTGTGCCTTCTGGTTATATAACGCTGGTCTCTTTTTATGGATTGTCCTGAATTTTTTCCCAATTGGCTGGTCGCAGTTAATGGCAGTATATGAACATGGACTATCCTATGCCAGAAGTCTTGAATTCTATAACACCACATTATTATGGCAATGGCTTCGTTTTCCAGGAGATGTCGTATTTGCCTTGGGCGCTCTTCTTATGGCTTATGATTTTATTGTTAAAATTGGACCTTTTTTCCCGAAATTTGCCCGTAATCGTCGTTATATAGTAGGCTCGCCAAAAACAACGGCTCCTGGTGCATGACAAATGACCTGGAAGACAGACCCAGAGTATTTTGTTTTGATTATTTTGAGAAACCAAGTTTACAAATGAATGTCGACATCCAGTTGATGGGGTGTCGCATTACCATGAAAATTACTTCTGTTAATTACATTACACTTGCGCCAAATAAGGTCGATCGAATTCTTTAGCTAGCTCCGCCTCATCTTCTTGTTCCACAGGCAAGAAGCCTGAGGTTTGCGCGTCCCACATGGATTTATATAATCCATTGTTTTCTATCAACTCTTGATGTGTACCGTCTTCTACTATTGCTCCTTTATCAAAAACCAGGATTCTATCCATGTTAAGAAGGGTTGAAAGCCGATGTGCTACAACTATGGTTGTTTTTCCCTCGCATAATGGTTGCAAGGATTCTTGAATACATTCTTCAGTCAAGGAATCCAGTTGTGAAGTGGCTTCATCTAAAATCAATATAGGAGTATGATGCAAAAACGCTCTTGCTATAGCGATTCTTTGCCTTTGACCGCCTGACAACTTAGTACCTCTCTCCCCTACTATAGTATTAAAACCCTGAGGCAAATTCTGAATAAAATCCATGCAATTTGCTAAAGAAGCTGCTGTTACTACTTCATCCTTGCTTGCATCCTCTTTGCCATATTGAATATTTTCCAATAAAGTACGATGGAATAAATTGGTATCCTGAGGAATCATACTGATTGATTTTCTTAAAGAATATTGTGTGATCTCGCTAATGTCTTGATTATCAATCAATATCCTTCCACTATCCACATCAAAATAGCGAAGAATTAAATTAATAAATGTTGTTTTACCGCCCCCGGAATAGCCTACAAGCCCAACTTTTTGTTTAGCCGGAATGACCAACGATTTATTGGCAAATAATTCCTGACCATCTCTATGACGAAATGTCACATTTTCAAACCTGATTTCGCCATGAGTGACTTTCAACTCTTTTGCATTGGCTATATCTTGAACTTCTATAGGTTGGGATAATATGGCGAGCGCCTGCTTGACTATCCCTATTTCGACAAACAAATCACAAAGCGAATTACTTAGACTCCACATTTGATTCATAATGGCAAATGAAGTGGCAAATATAAAGACCACGTCACCTGTGCTGATTAAGTTTCTCTGCCAGAAGGTGATTACTGAGTAAATCATGGCGATTAACATAATACTGACAGGAACATCGACTAAAAGACGAAAAAAATTGATGAAAAGAACCAATCGCTTATTACTTTGAACTTCTTTACTTTGTGTTTTCCAAACGTATTTTTTTTCATACTCATTTTGGACAAATAATTTTACGGTATTAATATTATTCAAAGAATCAACGATTTTTCCTTTTAAAATACTTTTATCTTCAGCATTCACTCTTGCCAGCTTATTGATCTCTTTAGCTGAATAAAAACTGATAAATAATTGGATTATGATCCAGCTTAACAAAATGAATGCAAACCAGGGATTAATGGTTAACATTAAAACGATTGAAACTACAATTGCCGCAAAAGTAGTGTTTACATTACAAGATACGATTTTACGAATGGCTTCCAGTGATCGAGGTATATCACTTATCTTATTAGCTAGGTTCCCCGCTAATTGATTAGAAAAAAAATGATGGGAATGCTGGATTAAATAACCGAATAGGGTCATGCGGATATTGGCTTGAAATTGAGGAACAAGGTAGGCTTGCCACCAATTATGCAAGCGCAACACCAGAATCACACCAAACCAGGCAACTCCACCCAAATACAAAGCCGGTGCGATGTCTTGAAATATACTTTCTTTTCCCCCTTTATGGTTTGTTATCCCATCAATAATCATTTTTAAAGCATAGGGAATCACATTCGTTTCAAGCACCATCACCACTGGTGCTATGAAAAATAAAGCATAAAGCCAGGGACTTTTTTTTATAAAATGCCAGGAAAATCTCAGGATAGTCTTGGGCAATTTTTGTAAGTCAGACATATTCACATCCTTGTAAAAAATCTGGAACTTCTTTTTTAAGATATCAAAGTCAAAGATAAAGAGTAAGTGTCTATAACCAATTAGATGATAAATTGATGAGTTTTTGCGCTTTTAATGATCACTTGGTGAATTTTTTGCACAAAGATATGCCTTTCTAAAATTTAAGGAATACTAAGCCATAAAATAGAAAGACAGCATATTACACCCAAAAACCATACAGTGGAGCGCAGGGAAGAGCAATTCAGCAAATAAAACAAATGGTAAAATAGCCGGGAAATAATATAGGCGATAGCGAAATATTGGGTCATTAAAGTAACTGAATTAGTCGCCAAAGCAGTTAAAGAGGCTGTTGCAAATATCAGTAAAGATTCAAAAGCATTTTGATGTGCTGCCAGTGCTCTTGCGCCAAACCCTTGCAAACGAGCTTGTTGCTCTCTGGGATAACGATTATCATAGCCACCTGCTTTATGCATGGCATAAGCGACGGGAACTTTTGCCAGATAAGGTAGCAATACAGCGATAAACAGGCAAACGATTACAGTAAACATAGTTTTAGAATCTTTCTGATTTGATATTAAAAATAACTGAATGACATATTAACCAGGTGGCTTTCTCAATTCAGTCGGGTGAATTTCATTGTAATCCACTTTGAATAGCTTTTAAATGACTTTCTGGTCAGATTCATGGAGTTACGACATTGGCCAGAGTCAGCTGTATATATATTAATACAACTGCTATAATTTTATTCTAATCTGGCATTCTGGTATGATGAAAATGAACGAGTATATTGAGCTTTATGAACGCCACAAATATGAGGGAAATAATACAATAGATGCTCTGATTCTGACTTTGAATAGTTTAAAACAGAGCAGGGAAAGCTGGGGGCAGGATAACAAGCTTGCCAAGTATTTAGGCTTTGGATTGCGTAATGCTAAACACCCTTTTTTTCAACCCAAAGTGACGCAAAAAAATTTACAAGTAATAGAAACTGTGATCGAAAAATTAAATGCTTTAAAAGAGAGCCCGGATTACCAACAAGAAGGAGAGACATCAACAACTCGCCTGGATATTTTAGGGATATTAGGAGAGCGATTTAACGAATTATCCAAGAATGGTAAAACTCGTGAATTATTTAATTATGTCATGTTTCATGAGGGTTCAATTGATTTCTCAATGAGAGAGAGCACTCTTGTAGAACCATCACCTTTAGAAATTCTTACTGGAAATGGAGAGCCTTACGAAGATGAACAAACGTGGGAACCTCCCTATATTCATCAACTACTCGATTCAAAAGGAATACCACATACAATTTTTGACTCTTTAGAAAACAATGATTTAAATCTTGAAAATGATCTGGGCGATCATGTGAAGTGGGCTTATGACAATATTTATCGTCATTCCTATCCTGACTCGCACCAGGAGTCGACTATAGCAAGATTTCATCACGGCATACAACATGTTACCCGAGCTGCAAACTATGCACCTGTATTTGCCAATTTATACAGGAGACATGGTAACGAGGAAGCCCAAAATTTAACAGCAACAGACATCAAACTCATTCAAATCGCTTTGTTATTCCATGATTCGGCCCGAGAAGGAGATGATGAAGATTTATGGGATCATGAAAGTGCTATCTTTTTATACTATTATCTGACACGCGTTTTACATATTGATGCAGAAACTGCAAAATTTGTAGCTGAGGCAACCGCCAACAAGGATCCGAGTCCCGAGAATGGCTATTTTCAGCTCATTGAGGACGAATATGGTCAATTATTCTGGCAGTTTGCTAAGTATGAAGAAGGACATTTTCCTGCAAAAAATATCTATCAAAAAATAATTCATGATTGCGATTGTCTTGATATCATCAGGGCAAGAAATCAATACGATGCCACCTATCTTGATTTTTATAAGGAGATAGCCAGCAAAAACAATCTTGCTTTAGAGGAGATGGCCGAACTTGTCATAGAAGCCAGAGGCCTTATCTATAGCCAGGGTGATTCCTACATTACTAAAAAAGAAGAAATCAAAACAGGTTATGAAAATGAGGAAGCTCATGCCCGCATAATCAGGGATATGCAGTCAGAAGCTTATCCTATACTCAGCACATTGTATGGCAAACTGTTATCTGTAGAAGAATTGCAGGCTATTACCTTGGTTAATCTTACTCCTTTCGATGAAACAGCAGGAATGGCTGGAGAAAATCTGCCTGCGGCATTGAGAGAGGGGAGAATTCTGGCTCGTGGTATTACTACACCAAGTGCCATGCCTACACTTAGGCCCAATAAACCAACTCTAACAGATGAAACATTGGCCGAAAGAGAAATGCGAAAATCCATGCGATCTGACAATATTAACATCAAAAGCAGAAAAGAAGCACCCAATCTCAAATACAAAAACCCGCTGCGCTCAACCTCCATACTCGGTTATGGAAGTGGAGTCTATCCAGCTGCAGGCATGTTGATCTTCAATCCGGATATAGGCCAAATTAAGAGAATTTCAGCTGAGGATTTTGATAGCGGCCGAGGTCAAAAAAACCATCTGGCCCATTTACAAGAAAAAGAATACAAAGAGTCTCGTGAAATTCTGGAAAGGGAACTTGATGATCTTCATCATAAAATGAAATTGGGCTTATTTGGCAAGAAAACGCAACTTGGCTCAAATTACGTTGAACTTTTATATGACATTAACAAATACGATGCCATTTTCTTTACTAATGACCCAACCATAGGAAATGAAATTGCCTATAATGATTTCAATCCAGCCCATCCCCTGTCCCCTCTCTTGCAAGCCATTTATTTACAGAAGCAGTATGCAAGACAATATGAAGAAACTCGTAAAGCTTATTATGAACGCTATGGACAAGAGAGGGGTGAAACACTATTCCTCGAACGCTTTGGCCCTAACCAATTTTTACCAATTTACGAATATTCCGGCTTAAGGAATAAGTTAACGCCTTGTGATACAGAAAAATTAACAGATGAGAATATTGTTAATATGTGGGTGGAGATGTGTTCTGATTTCATGAGAAATGCTCTGTCCCATATGGGTAGAGATAATAGCTATGATTTTTACGATGAACTTCTTTATAACATGAGTATTGAAGACATAAAAGTTTTAAGCATGTACAAAACAAAAGGAAATATATTGGCAAAAGTGAATCAACCAGCTGATTTAAGCTACAATGTTGAATTAAGGGAGAAAATTACTGATGCCATTGCCAAAGCTAAAGAAAAAATAATAGCAGAATATGAAGAGGCTGTTTTCAAAAGACTTCAAGACAATCAATTATCGCCATTTTCAAAAGAAGCATTTTTAGCACTAGAATATAGCCCTCATTTGAGAGATTTGTGCTCTGATAAAATAAAGGATGATCTATTACGCTTTATATACTCCCCAGATGGAGTCATTTCTTACAAATTATCAGATATTGCCTCAACCTCATTAAGAGAAAAAACAACGACGCTTGATATTCAACATTGCAGCACTAAGGAAAGGAATTTCTTGTGTAAAAATCAATTTTTACAAGCCTTTATTCTATGTCAGCAATTAGGTTTAGAGGGAGAAATACAATTCTTGCACAACAAAGTGAATGAATTGGCAATACAAGTTATTAAATGATCAAAGTGCTTTCATCACAGGGAGAAACTATGAATTGCAATCAGACTTACATCAGATGATTAACCTAAACAATATAATGACTTTAATAGATAAGGACAATCACCTAAGGGATAACATTGAATCAATCTTATTGGAAATAGTTTCTAAACTGATAGACACCTACACAAATGAAAGGCTGAATTTATACGACAGCTACATGCTACTTAAGACACTCCAAGATGCAGGCATTCCAGATGTCAAATTAAAACATTACTTTAGGCCTGTATTAAACAAAGCGAATGAGACCCTCCATGAGAGGAAACCCCATGAGTGGAATCATTATTGCGCCATTGCCAAGTTGGTAGGAGATGAAGCGAAACCTTATATTTATAGCTGGTTGAATGATTACGACAAGCCATTCTATTCCGAGATTAATTCCATGCTTGATACATTTAAGAGTGCCGGGATTGTTTTTGATGATGAAAATTTGGATGTATTCAAATCATTATTGGAAAAAATTCATTACAATGATGCGGCCTTCAACTACGTTCGCTTATCATATTGGCTTAGGGTGATGAATAACCTGCAATCCTTAGCTCCTGAAAGCCATTATTCAGAATCCCAACTGGAAATATTAAAAAACCAATTTGATAGAGTCATTGAAAAGCTTATCAAGACTACAAAATCAGAGTATGAACATGCTTCCTACTACTCACAAGAACAAAAATGTTACCGTCAATTAACATCGTTTGCTGAAGAAATTAACACCATTTTGGCCTCTGATTTCTGTTTACCAGTCCCTGACTCGCTGATTAGGGAATTCAATCTGACTCTGATTGCCTTTAGTGAAATGGACTTAAGCCAAACTAAAGTGGATGAATCAAAGTTTCATCTTTTAAAACAACTTCATAATAAATTGCCAAATCCGGAAAAAAGAGAGCATGCGATGGAAAAGCTCACTGAATGTATGGATTCAAAAAAACAAGTTGAAAAAGATCAAAAGCAAAACATTTCAGCAGCGGGCCTCTAGCCTGATAATATCAGACTGCGTCGATTCTGATTTGTACTCTTTGCGTATTTAAAAAAGCATATCAATTCATAGTGCGATGTTAACATCTTTTGGTTTGTAAAATTTATACCATATTTTATGCATTATCATGATTTAAGGATTTTTTATTTAAGATTGATGTTCTTGGCATGTACCGTTACTATTAATCTCATAACACTCTGTAAAAACGGAAATAACGGAGAAGTAAAATGAGTGATATCAGTCGTGGCGATATTCGGGTGAAGGGTTTTACTGATTCAGAAATGGATTTTCAATTAATCCGGCAACTGGGCTCCAGCAGCTATAGAGCAGCGTCAGTCGGTGAATGTTTAAATATTGCAAACACCATGAAAAATGAAGACCCTGAGGAATGGGTCAGACAGTTTGAACGGTTAGCCGAGTGGCAAAAAAAAGACGGTTTGGAGCGCATGGTAAAAAACCACATCATAAGCGGTCGAGAACAATTATTCAAAGCCTCCAATTCTTTTCGTGCTGCTGAATATTACTCCCCTCCTTCCTCAGAACATCACAGAAAATTAGGATTGAATTCAGCAGATTGCTTTTGCACAGCCATCTCAAGCATGGATATCCATTTTGAAAACCATTCCATTCCTTATAAAAACATCAATCTCCCCTGCTATTTTATCTCCCCTGCCAATGATGGAGAAAAACGAGATACCGTCATGATAGTCAGTGGCTTTGATGGAACTTTGGAAGAAGAGTTCCTCATGCGCGGATTAGCTGCGGTAGAACGTGGGTATAATGTGATTCATTTCGCAGGCCCCGGCCAAATGGATGTCTTTCGAAAATATCCGGACACTTATTTCGAGCCTGATTTTGAGCAAGTGGTCAAGAGAATCATTAATTATTTTGAGTTCAGGCAAGAAATCAATATGGCCAAACTGACATTGATGGGCATTAGTTTTGGAGGCTATTTTGCAACCCGTGCAGCGAGTCATGAACCAAGAATTAAGGTTTTAATTGCCAACTCCCCTATTCTGGATTTACATGCTTATATGTGTTCCTTTGTAAAAATGGACCCTTGTGAAATGCCTGATTCAGAAGATTTCGGTATCGATGACTTACCCTCTATACCCAATGAAGTGATGCCTCGCCAACTCAAAGCCCAAACAGAACATTTAATCAAAAGATTTGGGCAACCTACTTTTAAGGCAACATTTAATTATTTAAGAGAGTTCACCGTAGGTGATTCATTAAATCATATTAAAATCCCTTGCCTTGCATTATTAGGCAGTGGCGAAGGAGGAGAGCCTGGAAAACAATTCGCGGAGTTTTGCAAAATAACGAATTCTGCACACTATGAATTTAGTGATTTTGAAGGGGCTGGAAGTCATTGTCAGGTAGGCAATGTTTCTTATTCCAATGCTGTGGTTTATGATTGGTTAGATAATTTATAAATAATAGTGTGCCTCTGCTTATATAAAGAGATAAGAAATAAAGCAACTGATTTATTCGAGCACTGTTGAACCAAAAGGAATTAAGTATCATGTCACCAGATGATTCAAAGAAAAAATCAAAAGGACACATTGTCTTGTCTTCACACCCGGCACGTCATACACAAGCCCCATTAAAAATCAAATGGGGTGAAAAAAATCCTAAAGACAGAGGACCTGTTATTGCCTCTCTCACCAACATCAAAAATCGAAATGCTGTTGGAACTCACTCAGGGTCTTATTCTGTTTACAGAGCCTTGGCAGTAGCCGCTGGTCTGCTGGATCCCGAACACGTTCCTGATCTGACCGACACCATGCCCCCTGTCGATATAGGGCCTCATAAACAATGGAGTGAAACAGGTAAAATTGTCTCCCTCGATCCCTGGGGACATCTTGTGGCTTCTGTTTTCTCAGAGGAAATAAAAGCTGGATATGACATCAGACCAACAATTGCAGTCACAAGAGCACATATTAATATCCCGGAATTGCATATCGCCATGCAAAAAGGCAGATTAAAACCTGATGGAAAAATTTTAAGTGAAACAGGGGATGTTGTGGTAACCAAGGCCGCGATTGAACCAGTGTGGTACTTGCCTGGAATCGCAGAGCGCTTCCAGGTTTCAGAAGCATTGCTAAGACGCACTCTTTTTGAACAAACAGCAGGAATGTTCCCTGAACTGGTAACCCGCAGTGATTTGGATGTTTTTTTACCACCTATTGGCGGCTTAACTGCTTATTTCTTTGGTGATGTGACCACTATTCATAATCCGGAAATCGAATTAACTTGCCGTATTCATGATGAATGTAACGGCTCAGATGTCTTTGGCTCTGACATATGCACCTGCAGACCTTATTTGGTTCATGGAATTGAGTTATCCATTGAATCCGCACAAAAAGGAGGAGCAGGCCTTATCGTTTACAATCGCAAAGAAGGAAGAGCGCTGGGGGAAGTCACTAAATTTCTCGTTTATAACGCCAGAAAAAGACAGAAAGGTGGCGACACAGCCGCCAAATACTTTGAAAGAACGGAATGCGTTGCCGGTGTTCAGGATATGCGTTTCCAGGAATTAATGTCCGATATTCTTCATTGGCTAGGGATCACTAAAATTCATCGTTTTGTTTCTATGTCCAATATGAAATACGATGCTTTGCTCAAATCCGGAATCAATGTCATTGAACGGGTAAAAATACCAGATGAACTGATTCCCCCAGATGCCCGGGTAGAAATAGATGCCAAGCGTGCTGCAGGATATTACTCGCCTGAAGGAATTATTGATATCAACGAATTGGCCAAATCCAAAGGACGCGCCCTTCATGAATAATCAAGAGCAACAAATACAAAATGTTCTGAATATGCTTCGTGATCCTCACACCATCCGTGCACAGTCACATCGTATTTTAAATTTGGCGAAACAGAATCAATTAGAGCATTTTTCCCTGAACCCAGAAAAAATGACAACGACAGCATCGTATATCGTAGACATTATTACCAGCCGTTATCCTGAGCTTGATATTCCATACCACAGCCGATGGCGTCATTTTGAAATGGATGGCCTTCCCCGAATTCATAATTTACTCAAACAATTGGGGCCAATTTCCCCCTCAGAATGGGGAAAAATACTCTACGAACTGGTCATCATCAGTGTTTTCCTCGATGCAGGGGCAGGCCCCCTATGGCGCTATAAAGAAGCCATCACAGAAAAGGAATACAGTCGCTCTGAGGGATTAGCACTGGCCAGTTTATATCTTTATGAAAACGGAGTATTTAGTGCCGACCCAAACAACCCTTTCCGCGTGGACGCCGAGCGTCTGCTTAACTTTAAAGAAACGGAGCTCATAAAAGGTTTTCAGGTCACCCCAACCAATTTGCTTGAAGGAATACCCGGACGAGTATCCTTGCTTAATCGTCTTGGAGAAATTATTCATCGTAAGGAACACTATTTTAATCATCAGGGGCGCCTTGGTGAGTTTTATACTTATGTTGGATCTTTGCAAAACAACAACATACTGTCTGCTACCCAATTATTTCAGGCCGTGTTAGAAGCTTTCAATGATATATGGCCTGTTCGATTGATATATCATGGTGTATCTCTAGGTGATGTTTGGATCCATAACGCATTAAAAACTGAAGAACCAGGCTCTGAATACATACCTTTTCACAAATTATCGCAATGGCTCACTTATTCTTTAGTAGAACCACTGGAACAAACCGGTATTCATGTCACTGATTTGAATGCACTGACCGGCTTGCCTGAGTATCGAAATGGTGGTTTACTAATTGACACCGAACTATTAAAAGTAAGAAATCATGAAATTCTGGAGCAACCTCAAGACCCCGGCTCAGAACCCATAATTGAATGGCGTGCTTTAACCGTGGCCTTGCTCGATGAGTTAGCTTTATTAATCAGGCAACAGCTCAACATGAACGCAAAATCTCTTCCTTTAGCCAAAATACTGCAAGGAGGCACTTGGGAAGCGGGGCGACAGATTGCTCAAAGAAAAAGAATTAATGGAACACCCCCAATACAAATTATCAGTGATGGCACGGTATTTTAATAAGGAATAATAATGGACTTCAATCAAGTAATGGTTATAAATCATCCCCTCATTCAGCACAAACTCACCATAATGCGGAAAAAAGAAACCAGCACTGTAAAATTTCGAACACTGATGCACGAAGTCAGCATGCTATTAGCTTATGAAGTTACTCGGGATTTGGAAATAGAATATGAAGAAATAGAAACTCCTCTCGCTACTATGCAGTCACCTGTTTTGAAAGGGAAAAAACTTGTTTTTGTCTCGATATTACGCGCGGGTAATGGTTTACTGGATGGCATGTTACAACTAGTTCCTACTGCCCGAATTGGTCATATAGGTCTCTACCGAGATCCTAAAACGCTCGAAGCAGTCGAATATTACTTCAAACTACCTGAACATACAGAAGACAGAGATGTGATTGTTGTTGACCCCATGCTGGCAACAGGAAATTCAGCCATTGCTGCGGTTAAAGAGGTCAAAGCCTTACATCCCAAATCAATTAAATTTCTTTGTCTACTGGCCGCTCCTGAAGGAATTTCCAATTTTCATGGAGAACATCCTGATGTTCCAATATTCACCGCAGCCATAGATGAGCAACTGAATGATCATGGATACATTGTCCCTGGTTTAGGCGATGCAGGAGACAGACTATATGGCACAAAATTAGCTCATTAATGCTGCATTATCCTTATTTCAACGATACCGAATCAGCCTTTAGTGAGCTTAAATAGTAATTAAGAATGTCTTGCCCTTTCAGTAATGACTGCTTTCATCTTTTGACAAGGGCATGCTGAAAAATTACCACTAACTGTTCTGTGGACCCCTCTGAGTGTTTATGCGGGACAACAGATGTGATGTATCAAGATTCTGAAGAATTTTGGCAGGGAAATGCTAAGAAACAAACACCAGCAAATATAATCTCTTGGCATATCCCTTATTGCATAAAGTCATATCTACAGGACTTACGATAAACCCCAATCTCTATGTTAAACAATGTTTTTAATACGGTCATTTAGTGTATCTAAACTCCCTCATTAAAAACATTTTTTGCCTCGACCCTGGAGTTTTTCGTAAGTCCTGATCCAATCACTCTACGAGGGAGCGAAGAATGTTAGAACTGAACGACAAAGAAAACGCAGTCATTAAGGCTATACATCATAATCATAAGAAACGACTTGAAAGCCAAATGATAACGCGTTTTGGGGTATATTTTGAGCAATCAAACCATCCTGAAAAATTATATTCCTGGATAGAAAAAATTGAAGACACACGCCTCTTAGCTAATCACTATCTGGATACTATCGCTCTAAGTCGAGCTCCAAGCACCATATCGTCATTAGAAAAGGAAACGGCAGGCTCTTCCTATTACATTGAAAAGGCAAAACTGCTTATTCCAGAATCCATAAGGAATTTTCTTTCTGAAATCAACTCTTCCAATGACAATACCTTATTCAATTTTGTAGCTGCAGAGGTCTTTTCCCTTGCTTTAGGCAAATCAATTACCGACCTGTTATTTGATTACTTCAATAATGAATTTTTAGGAGCGCCAGAGAATGTTCAAAAAGAGTTTAATGAAACCCTGGAAAAACAAACTGAATTATCCAATTTGATAAAGAAAGAATGTGAGCGCATCTCCATAGAAATTATCAAATTATTCCATTTTAGAGAAATGCTGCTGCTTGGAAAAATAAGCAAATCACCCATCGAACCCAATTCCAGAGAGGAATTCATTGCCAAAGCAAAGATTGCAAACCAGTCTGGCGAATCCATTCATATAGCTATCGAAATCTATTTTGCACGTGAATTAAGTCGTATTTTTAACTCAGGTTTTAAGTCACTTTATCAAGTCCACGATGTGGAAATTCAAAGTGAACATCAATCGCCTCTGGTCAAGTGGATCAATCAAATGTCAGAGTCTGAACAGGTTCGCTTGGCCTTTACCCAGGAAATCCAGTTGAAATTCATGCTCCTGGCAAGAGATTTTTTACTGGAAAAAATGAATCAGAAAGGAATACTCGCAAGATACCCTATTATTTTTTCACTCTTTGCGGGAGTCATTATTGCTCCAATAGTCGGTGTGACTATGAGTATTATTACTGGCGGTACTTTTCTATGGGCTATAGCAGCTCTGGCTTTGCTGGTTTTTGCTCTCTCTTGTATAGCAACACACCTCCTAATCAATAAACTCAGCGTATTAACCTATCAACGTTCTTCTGATAATAGAACTCATATTCAGCAATCTATCGACATGATAAATGGAGAGTTTTTACGTTTGAAAAAAGAAAGTTTATTAAAAAAAGAAACAACCAGTGAAATTATTGAAAATACAAGGGATTTTCAAAAAATCAATCAGAATTTTCTTTTAGTCACGATTGGTAAAAAGGTAGCCAGAGGCTCAGTATCGGGATGGCTAAGAGAATACGCTTCTCGATACAGGCACAGTAAAGCCATCGAAATCGATTTGGGAGACGAGTACAAGGAATTAATTACTCAAAGCAGGATACAAACTCAAGAGCTCATTCGTTCGATTAATAAAAAGAAATCCAATTTATTATTCAAATGGATTCACGATACCATGACTTATTTGCAGGATGAAAAAAATCAATCCGTGATTGAAGAATTTGAATTAATCCCCAAAATCAAAGAGCAAGTCCTTGAGATTGTCTGTCAACTCAATTACATCCCCCCTATGTTATTGAAATTCTATTCTAACTCCAGAGAGAAAGGTGGCCTGGGGGGTAATGAATCCGATTTTTCTCATATAAAACGTTTGACCCCTATCGATGCGCCAGACAAACCCAAGCATAACCCCTATCATTATCTCTGCGATACAGCCCTGAATTTATTTAAAAAACATGAGCCTTTATATACTTCGACTTGTATTTTTTTAGGAGACCCGGAATATCGACAAATGTTAGGTATCGCCAGAAGAGATGCAGGAGAACCTGTAACGGCGGAAAACATCAATCGTTATCTTGATAACTCCTATGCCTTTTTATTATCGCTTTGCCATAAAATCAAACCTGGATTAGGACTGGATCCCTTGCAACAATCAGCACACGTCACGGATGAATTCGTTCTCTACAGAATGCTGTTATTAAAGCAGTTGGCAGCAATTTCCGAATCTGATAGCAAAGAAATAAGCAATGAAATCAAATTTAAGATTAGACTTTTTATTCAAAAATACTTTAATCAGGATACCAAAGTCATTTTTGATGATCTTGAAAACCAAATGTTTTTGCTAAACAAGGAAGCCCCCAACTCCCGTATCTATAAAAACAGCGATCATTTTGAGGTAATTGATACGGAATTGGATAACATTTTTCAAGCCATCACTCTTGATATGGCTTATAACTCCAATAATTTCAGATTCATTGATATTCTTGACTACTTCATTAACAAATTTATTAAAGAACACGACTCCCAGTCCGCAACAGTATTTGCTTATGGAAAAGCAGAACAGGAAATCAACCCTCAGGGCACAAAATATTATCTTAAAACTCTTGCTGAATATTGCAAAAATACGGCTGAATTTTTAAAAAGCGCTCAAACCAATAAAACATTGACAGCCACAAATCTTCTTGATTGTTATCGATACAATATCAGCTTGCAAGTTTGTAGAACACAAATTCGGATTATCTGTAGCATAAAGGAAATCAATAAGCTAAGAGTGACGAATGAGACTACTGAACAAATAGCCATTCTACTCAAGTCCTTTCAACAACTTACAGAATTTGCAAAAATCCATTGTTACTCATTAAAACCTGACTCCTCCTGTTATCGATTATTTAAACTGATTGAAAACAAAGCCTTGCAATCTACTTTATCCAGAGATTGGATAAGACGACTTGATGCAAAAGAAGCACTCATTTACATGATGGATGATCTGCCTAATCAATTAAAACTTTCTTCGAATTATAACGTTTCCAGTTTATTTTTTAGTCCGATAAATGAAGATAAAAGGGGAAAAATCGAAAACTCGGAAGAAATTATAGCGAGACCAGCTAAGCTGATTTAAGGGTCTTCTTTAAAATAAGTAGAAACACAATAACATGGAGACTGGATACCCAACATAAGGACATCCAGTTTTTAATGAGGCAGTTTAGATAAACCAAATGACTGAATTAAAAATATTTTTTAACAATGAGATTAGGGTTTTTCGTAAGTCCTGTAGAAATCTTACATCCCACTAGCATAAACACTTTTGGTTTCCGATTGTCCCTTTTCTTGCAATTCAAATTGCGTTTTCTGGTAATCCAAAGATTGTTGCCACCTGGAAATAATAATCGTGGCGATTGCATTAGCCATCATATTAATAATTGACCTGGCTTCATTCATAAATTTATCGATACCCAAAACAAGAACAACACCTGCGGCAGGAATATGTCCTATAGTCGCTAATGAGCTGGCTAACACAATAAATCCACTTCCCGATACCCCAGCGGCTCCCTTGGAACTAATGATCATGACTCCCAGAAGCGATAACTCCTGCCAAATCGTTAAATCAGTATTGGTAGCCTGTGCAATAAACATGGCTGCCATGGTTAAATAGATTGCCGTCCCTGCCAAGTTAAAAGAATATCCTAAAGGCAGAATCAAACCGACTACAGATTGCTCACATCCCAATCGTTCCAGTTTCTGCATCAAACTCGGCAATACGGTCTCGGAGGAAGCGGTACTCCATACAATTAAAAGCTCATCCTTTAAATACCGTAGCAAATGCCAGATATTAATTTTGCAGTACCATTGCAAAAGACTTCCCAAGATAATCAATATAAAGAAAATGGAGGTCAGATAATAACAAGCCAATAATCCAATTAAATTAAACAAAGGGCCAACTCCAAATTTCCCAACGCTGAACGCCATAGCAGCAAAGGCAGCTACAGGCGCCATATACATTACAAGATGAATGATTTTAAAAAAGACATTAGACAGGATTTGCATCCCATTAACCAAGGATTTGCCCATATTGCCTGTAAGAATCAGACCTATAGCAAACAATATCGAAATAAAAATAACTTGCAGCAGCTCGCCATCGACAAAAGCGCTAATAAACGTTCTGGGGATTATATTAATCAGCAGATCAGTAACATTAGTTACCTTGTGTGCACCCTCTAGGTAAGAACTCGCTTCTTTGACATCCAGAGAATTGGGATTCACATTTAAACCAACACCTGGCTTAAAATAATCCGTGGCCAGAAGACCTATCAACAAAGCCAGGGTTGTAATGAAGGTAAAAAAAAGCAATGCCCCACCTGCCAAGCGCCCAACTTGCCTCATATCATTCATTGCTGCAATCCCGGAGACCAGAGTGAGAAATATAATAGGCGAAATTAACATCTTAATGATTTTGATAAAAACATCGGCAATGGTTTTTAATTGAATCCCTACATCAGGCAAAAAGTATCCAAGTAAAATACCAATGAAAACACCCAGAAGAACTTGTACATATAATTTTTTAAGAAAATTCATTTTTATTCTCCAGGTCGTTTACTATAAACAACTATTCAAAAGCAAAGCTTGAAGCACTAAAAATTCTTTCCCTAGACAAATCATTATTACATGAATAGTTTAAATTATTCTAGATATGATCAATATTGATATATTTTTTCAATTTTAACTATTATTACAACAATTTGAAGATATTTTGAAAAATAAAATTGCAGATCGATCACTTCAGGTTAGCTTGATACATTCTTATTACTGGATAAACCCGGAGCAGCCTAGGCCAGATCTGGACAATCGTTAAGAAATGAGTCAGATGAAAGGAGTAAATTATCTATATCCAGAGTTTAGGGATTATTGTACAAAAACAACCCATTTTCATCATTGCCATTACTGATATCACAAAGCCAATCGATAATTAACACGCTTGTGCCTAAAGCCGGATTATAGAAATTGACATGCAAAGTAGCAGTGTTATCTTCAAAGACATTCAAACGGCCAGAAACCGATAAAAACACGCCAGGCGAATGTTCAAATATCTTGCTTGATACAGTAGTGACCGTATCTCGCAATTGATCATTAATCCTGGTTCGAAAATGCAAATACTCCGTAAAGTTGAATCTTGTGGAAGCGCCATCCAAATTTTGTACTAATTGAGTTTGCAGTGCGGGATCTGTAATTTGGCATCGATCCAATCTTATAATGGCCTTGACATCATCACCTTGTTCAACTGCTTTAACTAATTGCGCAAAATTAGTCAACAAGGAAGTGTTAGTTGACAAAGAAGTAATTGCATGGGCATGGCCTATAAATAAAGACAAATAAATTAACAAAAGAAAGCTATTCCATTTCTTCATAACGTCCCCTCTTATTGATTCATTATTTGCTTAATCTATAAGAACAAATATTACATAAAGTGTATAATCAATAATTTATATTTGCCAGAAAATTTCATTTTCTTTTAAGAAAATTGGGGATTTTATGTAAGTCGTGTAGAATTTAGTAAGCTTTTTTAAAAGGTAATAAAAGCAATAATATTTTGGGCTGATGAAAAAGTAAGCATTCACGGGGATAAATTTCGAGGTCGAGTTAAAAAGATCAAAATTTTTCATAAACTCTATATTTTCAAAATGGGTATCCTTTTGTTTCTTTAGAGTAACGTGAGTTATGAATAAAGATTATATAAGAACCAGTCGATACCTAGAGAGCCGTTCAGGCTGAGGAGATGCATAAGCGGTTTGAGATAACAACTGATTTTATCCATAACTCACGTTAGTATAGATACCCTGGAATTCACGTCATACATTTAATCCAAAGAGACACTATGCAAAACATACAGCACCTGATTGACTACATTCTTCATATCGATGTTTATTTAAATGCCTTTGTATCAACATACGGTTTTTGGACCTATCTTGCGTTATTTGCTGTCATCTTTTGTGAGACAGGCCTTATCGTCACACCTTTCTTACCGGGAGATTCCCTATTATTTGCTGCAGGAAGTATCGCCGCTCAACCAGGAAATCCTATGAATATCATGCTGTTGTTTGTTTTGCTTTTCATGGCTTCAATATTAGGGAATCAAGTGAATTTTCTTGCTGGACGCGTAATAGGTCCTCGTATCTTCAGTGCCAAGCGCTCCTGGTTACTGAATCCAAAACATCTGCATGATACTCATGTTTTTTATGAGAAACATGGTGGTAAAACAATAATACTGGCACGTTTTATTCCCATAATACGCACATTTGCACCATTTATTGCAGGGGTTGGTAGTATGCGATCAATGCATTTCACGATTTTCAATCTGATCAGCGCCATACTTTGGATTGGAAGTCTTCTAAGCCTGGGATATTTTTTAGGCTCTATTCCATTAATAAAAGAGAATTTCTCATTAGTTATCTATGGGATCATAGCGATTTCAATTTTACCGCCTATCATTGCATTAATTAGTAAAAAATCAACGTCCTCAATCAAAAAATAATAAACTAAGTGACTGAATTAAAAACATTTTTTAACGAGGAGATTGGAGATTTTCGCAAGTTCTGACTTTATGAGGATGTAAAAGGCTAAACATGCCTTTTACATCCTGCTCTTATTAGGGAACGTATCTGTTGGCAAACAATTGCACTTCTAAAACAGAAGCTAATTTATTTAAAGAAGAAGTAAAATGCCTGGACAAATATTGTAAATCTTTTTTATTGTCATGATCCCCTTGTAATTCATGCAGTAACATTGTTCTATAAGAATGCGGGTGCGTATTTCCATTCCTGCTGTCATTTAAATAATGAACCAAAGCTTCTTTGGCTTGATTGTAATCTGTTATTTTAGAAAATGTTTTACAGAAATTATTAGCCCGATCCCGGCCTGTTTGACCATGGTAATGAAAGAAGCAAAACCAGATACTTTCACTGTGAGTTGTATAGGCGAGCGTCGCATTGGCAACGATTCGTTTTAGTTGCTCCAATTTTCTCTGATCTTCACTAACTACCGGCCTATCATGGAAAATACCTTTACTGATTGGTTTATTGGCTTCATTTCCTTTCCTGTTATGAGGATTAGTTAATGTATCAAAAGGAGGTACTATAAAGTCTCGATCCGATTTTTTTCCGAGAAGATCCTCGGTAACTGTTGGTTGATCCATTGTTCTTTTAACTCCACTTAAAGGGGAGTTACGTGCCAGAAGCATTCCTGTAGTGGCTCTCGCCGTCGTAATTTGGGTAGTCCAATGTGTATTATTGCTATTAGTTAAAGTAAGAGTATGTCGTTCTGGAATATCGACAAATTCTTGAATTGGACTATCATTCCTTAGCACATGAAGATTCACCTCAAACGCTTCGGCTAAATAATCTAAATCCAAATGAGTTCCCCAGAAAAAATCCTGAGTGATGTTATTCATAGCAGTAATGATAGGTGACTCACTCCTTGGCTCTGTTTCCAGAGTGATATTGGCTGGATTCGTGGTTTCGCCATACAATAAATTCAAAAAGAGAGGAACCAAAACATCATTTTCATGCCCTGGATGTACACTGTCTCGATCGATCTCTGCCATTTTAATCAGTATAGGAACAGAATCTGCAAAAGGATTGAAACGAGAGTCCGTATCCTGAGGATCACCATAATATAAGGCTGCAAAATTAACAAAATTGCTGTTTCCAGTTAAGCGATTATAATTTCCATTTCTGAATACACAAACATTTCTTAATTCCCGTATTTGATATTGATAGGTCACTATTCTTAAGGAGCTTTGCAACCTGTCCAGTAATTCTTTATTGGGATCTTCAAGATTAAGTTGCAAAATCTCGTCGTATAGCCCTGAAATTGACCTATCGAGACCTACCCATCGATCAAACATGGTTCTTCTATTATATTTTGCCTCTTCCTGAATTATATTCACCAAACCCATTGCAAAGGCATAAAAAGCACAATTGCCAAGGCCAGGATTATCAATGGTTCTTTCTCTTAAGAAAACGCCAGGCTCTTCAATCAAATCCAATTGCTCAGATGTTGGTGCACTGACTTGTTTATCACCTCGATAAGCTTCCAAAGACGTCATTTTCAAACGTGGAGGTGTCGCATCCAGAAAGCGTTCGTTATCTTCTTCATTACACAACACATTCCAATGCTCTTCCTTGTTCTCTAATCTGATTTTGATTCGGCTGTCCGTAATGTCTTCTTCTCTATTCTCAACCAGACTGATCGATAAAGCATCTGTCATACCCTTTAATTCATTGCAACTATAACCCCTTTGAAAAGCATGAGGATCTGAACTGATTTTTTTCTTTAAAGCAGATAGTAATTCTTTTGCTCGTTCTGTCAGAAATTGTTTTACATTTTCACGGGTCAATTCAAGTGTGTAGTCTTTAAGAATTTCTCGTAATTTATCCAATAAGGGAGCCCTGTCTTTTTTCAAATCCAGATTTTCCAATTTGGGAAAAAGAGCCTCGCCCAAATCTCCTGTGTTCTGCAATTGAAACCAGGCTTGTCCATTTTCAATATTGGCCTTATTTTTCCATACAAGATTGGTTAATTCATTGAGAATTTCTTCATCCAGATGATGTTGATATCTCTGATTCAAATTAAATAATACGGGTGCCAAAATCAGCTCAATGTCTCTGGTATCGTTGTAATAGGCTAACCACTCTTTTAAAGTTTTCCAGCTTTTGGGATTAAATTGCGGGTGATGTTTGGCAAATTCATCCAGTAAGGCCTGATAGCCGGGTGTATCCGACAGCGAATCCAGTCTTCCGCTCAAGATCTCGATACTCAGCCCAATAGCCACTGCATTAAATAGACAAGCACCATCTCCAGTAGCCTTAATTGTCTTTGCCATACATACTCCCGATAGTTCTGGTCAGTGAATAAAATTAATGTTCACATATTGTACTCTAAGGGGGTATAATAATCAATTAAAAACAGCTCATCAGGCTTTTAAAAAATTAATTATCCACTGGGCAATAATCGTGTCATCCTCATGTAATTCAAGGGATTTCATCCCTTTTGCAAATTCAATTTCATTGACCGAATCCTCACGAGAGACCATCAAATCACGAGAATAAGATTTAGTAAACTCAGGGTGCCCCTGCACACTAAAGAAAGAACCAATTTGCATCATATAATTTGGACAAAAATCGCTTCCTGCCAATATCTCCGCACCAGTTGGTAATTCAATCACCTGATCTTGATGGCTAACCAACAAATTGAAGCAATTTAGAGATGGTTTCATCCATTCTTTAAATTGATAAATTTGATTTTGTGACATACCTACCCCCCAACCCTTGGGAGATTTAATCACTTTTCCACCTAAGGCTTTCGCTATTAATTGATGCCCAAAGCAAATACCGATTAATTTTTTTTGGGAAGCATGCAAAGTACGAACGAACTCTTCAAGCTTCCTTATCCAGGGATAATCATCATTCACCCCATGTCGACTCCCTGAGATCAGATAAGCGTCTACGGCATGGACATCTGTTGGCAGCTCCCCATGCTCTGCATCAAATACAGTAAATTCAAGAGTAGCATCTGCCGGGCGTAATAGATTGGCAAACATCTCAGGGTATTGACCATGATCTTCGACAAATACTTCACTTACCTTATCACAAAGCAAAATACCAAGATTCATTTAACTCACCTAATTAATTATTGGAAAATTCTTGTCAGCTGGATTAGGCTTCATTTCAATATACAAATCCTTTCTATCTGATGCCTACCCAACTTAACTGCCCGCTTCGGCACTTTTTCCTTTAAAACGATTATTCACCAATCGCTTTGTTCAATAATTCTTTGTATTGTTCGAATGTAAAAAGAACAGGATTGGAAGCTGCTGCTGCATCCTCAGTGGCCATTTTTGCTAATCGGTCTACCTGCGAATGATCAATACCTAAGTGACTTAAGGTGTTTTCGATTCCCAATTCCAATCTCATTTGCTCTATCCAATCCAAGAAACCATCAAATCCATTGGATATTGACAAATAACTTGCCAACCGCTCTATCTTGTTTTCAATTTCACTACGATTAGCCAATAAAACATAGGGCATCAAAATCGCATTAAGCCGCCCATGATGGACATCATAGATTGCGCCTAATGGATGAGCCAAAGCATGCATCGCTCCAAGACCGCGCTGAAAAGCGGTAGCTCCCATTGCTGAAGCAACGAGCATATGGGTTCTTGCCTCCAGGTCACCACCGTCCTTATAAGCCCTAATTAAATTCTCCCTGATTAATCTTATTCCTTCCAAGGCAATACTTTCTGCCATAGGATGATAATACGGGGCACAATACGCTTCAAGACAATGGGAAAGTGCATCCATACCTGTAGCTGCAGTAAGTGATTTGGGAAGTCCAACTGTTAATTCTGGATCCAGAATAACCATGGCAGGCAACATCTTAGGATGAAAAATAATTTTTTTAACCTGTTTTTCAGTATCGGTAATTACAGAAGCTCGCCCTACCTCTGAACCAGTTCCTGCTGTTGTTGGAATGGCAAGAACTGGAGCCATGGCTGAAACATTCACGCGGGTCCAATTATCACCTGCGTCTTCAAAATCCCACAAAGATCGCTCCTGGCCAACCATTAAAGCAATGGCTTTGGCGGCATCCAAAGCCGAACCACCTCCGAAAGCAATCACACCATCATGTTGGCCAGCTTTAAAAGCATAAACTCCATTCATGACATTGTCACCGGTGGGATTTGTTTTAATTTGGCAAAATAATCCTGTTCGCAAACCGGATGTCTGAGCCTGTTGTATGATTTTACTCACCATTGACGACGAAGCCAATCCTGGGTCTGTAACTAACAAAGGAGCATCCATACCCAACTCACGACATGCTTTCACTAATTCATTGATTCGTCCAGCCCCGACAAGGATTCGTGTCGGGTAATTCCAATTGACAATGAATGATTGGTTTTTCATGTGTGATCTTCCTTTAATTTGAAAAAGACCATTGTAACTGATAGCGAGTACCTTTTTGCATGAAAGATTAGTCTTTTTTATAATTTCATTTTTGATCTTTGAGACACAAGTAATCGTATGTATCAGGCTTTAAGTCTCAATTCCAGTTCTAATATGAAATGATTTGGGGCGCGTTAAATACTCATAGCCTATGGTAGATAAAGTGCACCCCCTGCCCGATTTTTTTACTCCTGTCCAAGCCAAACCCGGATCAAGATAGTCACAACGATTGATAAAAAAAGTACCCGTTTGTAATTGCTCGCCAATCGCTATTCCTTGATGAATATCCTGAGTAAAGACAACAGCTGTCAAGCCATAGTCACTGTCATTCATCCTTTCGATTGCCTCTTCATCACTATCAACCGACATGATCCCTACGACTGGACCAAACGTTTCTTCTGTCATAATTCGCATGCGATGGTTAACATTGGTTAAGATTTGCGGTGCAAGATAGGGTGTACCAGGCCTATCCATTGCAAAATCCAGGGTATTTATATGAGCTATTGCCCCTTGGGCTATCGCTTCTTTGATTTGCTCTCTGACAAAGTCAGCTGATGCAGCGCGTACGAGTGGACCAAGAGTGGTTTCAGGGTTATCAGGTCGTCCCAATTTATATTGTCTAACCAAATTAACCGCTTTATTAACAAATTTTTCGTATATCTCTTTATGAACATAAATCCTTTCTATACCACAACAGGATTGACCTGAATTAAAAAATGCACCATCTATGACTGTTTCTACCGCATGATCCAAATCAGCATCTGCCCTGATATAAGCCGGGTCTTTTCCACCTAATTCCAAATTCACCGGAATAAAACGCCCTGCTACTGCCTGTTCTACTCTTTCACCGCCGGCAACTGAACCTGTGAACGCTACAGAATTAACCACTGGTGATCGCATCAGTTGTTCCGTATCTTCATGCGTCAAATGCAAATATTGAAAAACCCCCATAGGTAAACCTGCTTTTTTGAATGCTTGATCGAAACGTTCAGCTACTAATGGCGTTTGCGCAGAATGCTTCAAAATCACAACATTACCCGCCATAAGTGCAGGAATAATCGCATTGACCGCTGTGAGATAGGGGTAATTCCATGGTGCTATAACCAACACAAGTCCTAACGGCTCTCGTTTGATGTATCTTATAAATCCTTCTTTTTCAGGTAATTCCACAGAAGCCAGTGATGATTCGGCCTGTGCAATCATATATCTTGCTCTCTCTTCAAACCCATTGATTTCACCCTCTGCATAGCGAATTGGTCTTCCCATTTGCCAACAAATTTCTTCTGCAATGTCTACTTTGCTAGCGACTATTTCATTGACAGCAGCCAAACAATACTCCTGGCGTTCGGCCAGAGAAGACAAAGACCACAATTTTTTTGCTACTTGTGCTTTGCTTAAAACAGTTTTTATCTCTTCTTGATTCGCATACTCTCTCTCAACATAAAGAGAGTTATCGACAGGAGAATAGGTTTTTAAGGTAGCAATCATTTTTAATCCATAAGTTTTATAAAATCCGTCGTTTCAATTAAATAATTTCAAAATACCTGTCGAGTTCCCAATCAGTAATATGTTTTCTAAACTCTCTCTCTTCCCATTCTCTTGAAGCAGCAAAATGCTCAACAAATTCTTGACCAAATAATTCATAAGCAGCGGAAGAGTTTTTTAAATTTTGTGCCGATTCCCATAATGTGCGAGGCAACGCCAATACCGGACTATGATTTTGCTCGTAGGAATTCCCTTTTACCTCAGCCTCAGGCTCCAACTCATTCTCAATGCCATATAAACCCGACCCTATGGCAGCAGCCAACGCAAGATATGGGTTTGCATCTGCAGAACCCAGCCGATATTCAATACGCTGTGACTTATCACTGCCTGGAATCACTCGTAAAGCAGTGGTGCGGTTCTCGACACCCCATGTTGCCTCTGTTGGGGCCCAATAGCCGGGAATTAGTCTGGAATAGCTATTCACAGTCGGGGATAACATGGCTAAAAATTCAGGCATCAATTTTTGTTGCCCGGCTAAAAAATGGCGTTGAGCTTTGCTCATGTTATATTCTCTGCCCGATTCATAAAATGCAGATTTGCCGCCATCTCTATCTCGTAAAGACAGATGAATATGACCACTTTGCCCAGGGTAATCTCCTGACCATTTAGCCATAAAAGTTGCCATTTTATTATTGCGTTGCGCGAGAATTTTCATAAATGTTTTAAACAAGGCTGCTTTATCTCCCGCTGCCTCAGCCTCATCAACGGCTATTGCGGCCTCAAGGACTCCCGGGCCTGTTTCGGTATGCAAACCTTCAATAGGGAAATCCATTTTTTCTGCCATAGTGAGAATTTGATGATAAAATTCAGCATGTACCGTATTACGAATAATCGAGTAGCCAAAATTATCAGGAGTAATAGGCTTCAGGTTACGAAATCCTTTCGCACGCACGCTGTCAGGCGTTTCATCAAATACAAAAAATTCATATTCTAATGCAGCATAAACATCATACCCCATGCCCGCTGCTTTATTGATTACGCGACGCAAGATCCCGCGAGGGCAAATGGCTTCTGCTGCTTGTGAAAACTCAGCCATAAACAGCAACTGATTTTCTTCAAATATTATTTCTCGACAAGTTGAAGGAATAATTCGCACTGAGGCGTCAGGATAACCTGTATGCCAACCAGTATATTTCACATTATCATAGAGCTTATCTTTAGAATCCCATCCTAAAATGACATCACAAAAAGCAAAACCATGCTCCAAAGCTGAAAAAAACTTGTTACTGCTCATGTACTTGCCCAGCATCACTCCATCGATATCAAAAAGACCAACCTTAACATGAGTCAATTGTCTTTCTTCCACGATGCGTTTTGCATCTTCTATGGTTCTGATCTCTCTTGGGTTTAGCATGGCATATCCTTATGTCGTTCTGTCAATGTAAGCTTTTTTACCTCTCAATGCCTAATTATGATGAAGACGACACTGAGACAATAACCCATTTTGAATCCAGTTTTTTAAATAAGACGCTGCTTTCATTCCAACTTCTTCAGCAGGCATCCACTGGCATAAGCCCTCACAAAGTACTCCAAAGGAGGCTCCTTGAATCAGAGCGTCTAAAGCCCAGGCCTCTTCTTCTGACAAACTGTAATATTGAATGATATAATTTTGACCTCGCCATAACACCCAGCCAGTAGCAACAGAACCCTCTTTCAATTCTGGAATCTCAAGGTTATTGACCAGGGCTTGCCACAATGGAAAAACATTCCAATAAAAATTAAGCCTATGGACTGACGAATGAAGCACAAACCCCATTTCAGCCCAAGACTCAGGTGGCACTGCTGCCATTTCTTCTACATGAAGCACCGCATCCTCTGCTGCATCGAAGGCTAAAGTCATTTTCCATTCCAGTTCAGCCAGTTCATACAAATAATAGCAAGACTTTGCATAGTACTTTTTTATCAATTCAGGCAATTTATCACCATACCATCGGATTGAACGATAAGCAGATGGGTAAGAATCAATATAACGAGTACTTAACTTTTCAAATTCCTCAGTACCTAAATACGCATATAAAGAAGGGTAATTTGCTGCCAAACATTCAATTAATCTCAATCGATAACCGTCTTTATAAATATTCAAACGAGTTTCTGTTGAAACCAACTTTGTTGGCACTATGGATTCTTTAATTGAGTCCTGTCCGGAATAAATGAATTCTTGAAATTGGGTTTGTAAGGTCAGGAGGGAATTCATACGACTACCTTTTCTTTCGCAGCTTGTATGGCAAGGCGTTTTGCATGATTAATTTCACATAAAAGCTCGCTAAAATCTGGCATGTTATCATCACGCTCAATCATAGTAGATACAGGGCCAAGCCTCTGTATGGTTGCCTCATAAAGATCCCAGACTGGCTCAATTACAGGAGCATTGTGGGTGTCTATAATGTAATCACCGTGATTAGTGTGGCCCGCCAAATGGATTTGAGCTACTCTTCCAAACGGCATGGAATTAATATAATCCATGGGATCGAAATGATGATTGAATGAACTGACATAAACATTGTTAACATCCAACAACAAATAACAACCCGATTGTTTTACTATTTCCAGAATAAAATCCCATTCTGACATTTCTGACTGTTTGTAGGTAAGATAGCTTGATACATTTTCAATCAAAAAAGGACGTTTTAAGAAATCTTGTATTTCTTGAATACGGGATACGATGTGCTGAATAGCTTCTCTTGTATAGGGAACCGGTAATAAATCATGTGTATTTAATCCATGAACGCCAGTCCAGCATAAATGATCTGAAATCCAGGCTGGTTCAATACGGGAGGCTAATTCTTGTACCTGCTTTAAATAATCCCAATCCAACGGATCAGTACTTCCCAGGGAAAGAGAAACACCGTGCATGACAATAGGATAGTGTTCGCGAATTTTGTCCAGATAATAGAGAGGCTTGCCCCCGGGAATTAAATAATTTTCAGTTAATATTTCAAACCAATCCAAATCAGGTTTGCTCGTCAGGATTTCTTCATAATAATTTGGCCGTAATCCTAGACCAAAACCTAAATAGGGTAATTTTTGAGCTAATTTATTGGGGAGTACTTCCATATCAGACCATAAAAAAGAATGGGAACCAGGCATGTTTTTCTACATGCCTGGTAAGATGCGACTGAAATAATTGCTATTACTCAGCAACAGTACCACCTTGTTTTTCGCAATCTTCTTTAGACATCTCAAGAATGCCTTTGCCTTTGCAAGAATTTTGACCTTTGCAAGCGTTATCAGCAGTTTTACAGCTGCCTTGACCTTTACAAGCATTAACCCCTTTACAGTGAATAGTGGTAGCTGTAGCATCAACAGCAAATGCAGGAGCCAAAGCAAACATAGAAGCAGCACCAACTGCTAAAGCAGCGCCTGTTAATTGTAATTTATTCATAGCAATTCCCTTTAATAAAATGAAAAAGATTATAAACCCGGCAAATCTGAATTATTTTGCCAATAGCATTTTAGGAATCAATAATCAAAAAAGTCAAGATTATCCAAACCGATAAATAATTATTTTTTCAAATAGTTAAGTAAATATATTTGAGCACACCACAAGTTTCTGAAAATACTTTACATCATCAAAACCCGGTCATTAAACCAAACAGGCTCAGCGTCTAATGGAATCAATTTGAAATTTTGTAGATTCTGGATCATCAGATTCAATTCATGCCCAACTGTTTCAACTAAAGCTGATTTTTAGGGTACTAACCACTTTTGCTCAGAATATTAAATTAAGTACTATTCTTAGGATTTATCAATCCAAATTTACCTTTTGAAGATAGTTAGGTATCTTACAATTCCACCCCAATTCCGTTTCAATATGTCCCTTTAATCCCAATGCCGCTTGAGGCTCGCCATGGGTAATAAAGACCTCCTTTGGGGCCTTCTCAAAATGCCTTAGCCAAATTAATATTTCCTCATAATCTGCATGAGCGGAGGTATTGGTTAGCATCGCTACCTGAGCTCTGACTGGGTAATCATCGCCATGGATTTTAACGGTCGGTTCGTGATTTAACATTTTTTCACCTCTCGTGCCAGCAGCCTGGAATCCGGTCAAAAGGATAGTGTTTGCAGAATCAGGAGCATATACCTTCAAATGATGCAAAACCCTGCCTCCGGTCATCATACCACTTGCGGAAATAATAATTTTTGAGCCATGTTCCCAGTCCACTGCCATTGACTCATCAGGAGTATGGACATAAGTCGCTATTTGGCAGACAGCTCGGCACTCCTCTGCACTTAAGCGATGCTCGTTGTGATGTTTTAATAATAATTCAGTGGCATTAATAGCCATAGGGCTATCGAGATAGACTGGAACATCCGGAATTAATTTTTTTTGTTTTAAAATATACAAATAGTACAACATACTTTGTGCTCTACCGACTGCAAAAGCAGGAATTAGTACTGTCCCCCCTCTTCTGCAAGTCGTATTAACTACGTCAGCTATAAACGCTAAAGGATCGGTTTTATCATGCAAGCGATTCCCATAGGTTGATTCAATCACCAAATAATCGGTAGATTTCATTAACTCGGAAGGCTTCATAACAGGATCATTGAGTCTTCCAATATCACCACTAAATAATAACTTGATTTGCTTTGTTTGAAATTGAATAAATGCAGACCCTAATATATGCCCTGCCCTATGCCAACTCACTTCACAATCATCCATTAAAGGATAGGTTGTGTCATATTCTATAGATTCAAAATACTTTAAAGTATTATTTGCATCTTCCTGAGTATATAAAGGTAAAGCCGGATGATGCTTGCTGTATCCGTATTTATTGGCTCTTTTGGCATCCTCCTCATGCAAAAAACCACTATCAGGCAATAAGATAGAACATAAATCGGTTGTTGCAGCAGTTGCATAGATGCGCCCCTTAAAGCCTTGTTTCACCAATAATGGCAAATAACCGCTATGATCAATATGTGCGTGGGTCAAAACAACAGCATCTATCGATTTGGGAGATACGGGAAGAGGGGACCAGTTTCTAAGCCTTAATTCTTTTAATCCTTGGAAAAGTCCGCAATCTACCAAAATCTTTTTGTTATTTGATTCTACCAAATATTTGGAACCGGTCACTGTGCCGGTAGCGCCTAAAAAGGACAATCTCATAATAATACCTTGTTGTATATCATTCGCAGTACTGTAATGAATAACACCACCTATTGCCAATTTATTTTAAGTCATTTGCAGTTTCAAATTGTCAATCTTTATTCCGCCCATTCTTTTGCGCTTACGGGGTGGACACTTTTATAAAACTGTTTTTTAAATTTTTTATCCACTTGTCTCGATTCTCTTTAGTCATATCCGATTTTTTAATTGCATAATGAAGTACATAAATTCCATCCTTGCCTTTGGTAATTTTCAAGATTTCGTCTTGTTGCAGATTAGCAGGCTCTTGAACTTTAAATTCAAAAATGAGTAGTTCGGGTTTTTCCTCAATGACATTGACAATATATTTTACCCCTGATTGATTCAGGTTATATAAAAATTCATTGCCAAACTGCGCTGGTGTCATGTGAGTTAAACCTGGCATAAATTGTGTGGTAATCAACTCTTTCCAGTTATTAATGTCATCTCCAACAGGAATATACTCAACGGTAACTACCTTATCCGTTTTCTTTCCCCACGCGATCTTCCATGGTCGGTCATCAAAACGGACTATTTGCTTCTCATAATTGATAACTTGTGAATCAGTTGAAGAATCTGTCAAAGGAACAACACTGCAATAGAGTTCTCCTTGATAGGTTACAAATTCCACACATTTAGGATTATTTTCTTTATTGACTTTGATTAAGCCTTCTGGAAGAGATGGGCTATAAGGCTTTGCATAGCAAATAACCGAGCCTAGCAACCCAAGACATAAGCCAATAAAATAGTTCATGCTCTTAATCCAAAAAGTGGATACTATTTAATTGTAGACGTTCGAATCCATAACCTACAATTTTCATTAGATATACTGGTATATAATTATATATAAGAGAGCTAATAAGGAGATTGCCATGAATGGTTGCAAAATCAGCCCTGTTGGTCTAGGTCTTTCATTAGGAATTCTGTGGGGGTTATCGTTATTAGCCATGGGATTAATCGCCTATTTTTATACCTATGGCAGGCCCTTTGTTGAAGCAGTTGCCACCTTATACCTTGGTTATGAACCTTCTGTCCTGGGAAGCTTCATTGGAGGTGTCATTGGCTTTATTGATGGGTTCGTCACAGGATTTCTTATCGCCTGGCTTTACAATTGTTTTAGTTGTTGTTCTTGTTGCCGAGGCAAAGAAAATAAAAAAGAATAAGCCTGCTAATAATGAGAGGTCATGGGGTCAATGACGTTAAAATCAACGTCATTGACAAGAGCAATTATTTATGGGCGAATAATAATACGGTTCTCTACTGACTGAACCCCTTGGACTTGTCTGGCAATTTGTTCGGCGATATCGCTCTGGCGAATTTTTTTCACATAACCACTTAATATCACCACATTTTGATTGGATTCCACATGAATTTGATTGATCACAGGATCATTACTTTCCATTAGCGAATCCTTTACCGACTGAGCCAAAGTCATACCTGATGGATTAGACGGAATAAACATGTTACTCACAGTATTGGTCTGACAACCTGCTGTAAACAAAATCAAAAACACAATGATTACACTGGATAAACATTTTAGCATCACAACCTCCAAGATAGAGTGGATTTATTTACACTGCATTAAAAGAACCCAATAATAGCACAACTCCCCGTATTTCTATAGTCAAGCCCCTGCCTATAAAGCATCGTTTGCCAAGAGAAACTTAAGTCTTTTCAAACGATAACTCAGATTAAATTGTCATTTATGGAATGCTGCTATACTATTTTTTATAAATCAAACACCTACAGGACGCAAGGTATGAAAAAAACAACCGAAAAACCTATCAACAAAACAAAAGAAATGCCTGCATCCTCAAAAAAAGAAATCCTAAATCCACTGGAACAAACACCTTCTCCTGAACAATCCGATCCCATTTTCAGATTCATTGATAAGTTATATCAAGCTAACCTGGGAAAGTTAACTGCTGGTATAAGTCCTGCTGCGCTAGGTACAGCCTATTACTCCTGGTTTGCTCAATTGCTACAATCACCTGGTTCAATGCTACGACTGGCTTATTATCCGCTGTTGCATGCCAACGATTATCTTTCCAACCTTTTCAAGTATGACAAGCCCAGAGATGGCAAAGACGTACGTTTTCATACAGAAAACTGGAGTTATTATCCCTGGCGGCTTTGGGCTGAGCAATTTCTCCAATTTGAAGATTGGTGTTTACAAGCCTCAAGCAAAGTTCCAGGTATACCACTTCATGTCAAAAGAACAGTAACCTTTTCCACCAGACAGATTCTTGACGCCTTGTCACCTTCCAATTTTGTTTTGACTAATCCTGATTTGCTTCAGGAAACAATTCGTTCGAACGGCCAAAATTTAATTCACGGAACAGAGCTTGCCTTTCAGGATTTTGTAGAAAAGATAACCGGCTCACCTCCTGCGGGAGTCGAGAATTTTATCCCGGGGAAACAAGTTGCTGTAACAAAGGGGAAAGTCGTTTATAGCAATCATTTAATTGAATTAATCCAGTACACACCCCAAACAGAAAAGGTATACAAAGAACCGATCTTGATTTTACCCGCCTGGATCATGAAATATTATATCCTGGATTTGCTGCCGGAAAACTCTTTAGTAAACTGGCTGGTTAGACAGGGACATACCGTATTTATTGTATCTTGGCGCAATCCAACAAAAGAAGATAGAAATCTTGGACTGGATGATTATTATAAGTCGGGCGCTATGGATGCCATAAATGCAGTGAGCAATGCCATTCCACATACCAAAATCCATTTAATGGGTTATTGTCTTGGGGGCACCCTGGCTCTGTTAACCGCAGCAGCGATGGCTCATGATCACGATAACCGTCTTAGAACATTATCCTTGCTCGCTGCTCAAGGCGATTTTATTGATGCCGGAGAGCTACTGCTCTTTATAACCAAAAGTGAAGTATCCTTTTTAAAAAGTATGATGTGGGAGCAAGGATATCTGGACACAAAACAAATGTCAGGAACTTTTCAAATGCTCCGTTCGTACGATTTGATTTGGTCTAAAATGGTTCAGGATTACATGCACGGGACTCAAAGAGGGATGATCCCTTTACTGGCATGGAACGCCGACGCAACCCGTATGCCATACAAAATGCATAGTGAATACCTGGAAAAACTGTTCCTTAATAATGATTTTGCCGAAGGCCGATTTATTCTGGACGGAAAACCTGTCGTAGGAGAAAATATTAGGATACCTGCTTTTGTTGTAAGTACAGAAAAAGATCACGTAGCCCCCTGGAAATCAGTGTATAAAACCCATTTGTTAATCAATTCCGATATTACTTTTGTCTTGACTAATGGGGGTCATAACGCTGGAATTGTCAGCGAACCGGGGCATGAGGGACGTTATTATCGTATTCGGGAAAGAAAAATGGATTCAACCTATCTTGACCCAACAAACTGGCTAAAAAAGGCTGAATTAAGAGAAGGATCCTGGTGGATTGCCTGGCACGATTGGTTAGTTAATCACTCATCCCAAAAACAGGTGTCTGCGCCCAAACTGGACAAAAATTTGCCCAATGCTCCTGGAAAATATGTATTACAAAAATAAAGGAATTAGTAATGAATAATGAATTTCTTGAAAATGTCACTTATGAAGAACTGACTATAGGGCGCAAGGCCAGCTTAAACCGTACATTAACTCAGGATGATATTAATTTATTTGCTGCAATGTCTGGAGACATCAATCCCTCTCATGTCGATCCTCAATTTGCTAAAAGCGATGTATTCCATGGTGTAGTCGGACATGGTATGTGGTCAGGAGCTCTAATTTCTACCTTGTTGGGCACTGCCCTTCCCGGGCCTGGAACTATCTATCTTGAACAAGATATTCAATTTATAACTCCTGTCCGCATTGGAGATAATCTTACAATTACCATCATTGTTCGTGACAAACATCCAGGCAAATCGATTGTTCATTTCGACTGTATGGGGGTGAATCAAAAAGGAGAAACAGTAATTAAAGGCCTTGCCAAAGTCATTGCCCCGACTAAAAAAATGAAGGTACCCCGAACTGTTTTGCCTCTGGTGCAAATCCATCACAATGATCACTTTAATAAAATCATTGAAGCCTGCAGTAACTTGCCCTCAATCAAAACAGCAGTGGTTCATCCCGTCACTGCCAATGTCCTGGAAGCAGTTTATGACTCAGTCAAGGCCGGTTTAATTACTCCTGTATTAATAGGTCCTATGGCAAAAATCAAATGTGCCGCAAGTGAGGCTAAAATCGATTTATCCGATTGGGAAATGATTGATACAGAACACAGTGATGCTGCTGCTTTTAAAGCAGTTGAATTAGCGGCATCCGGGAAAGTGGATTCTATCATGAAAGGCGCCCTGCATACTGATGAGTTAATGTCTGCAGTGGTACCTGTCACTTCTGGACTAAGAACCAAATACCGCATCAGTCACGCCTATGTTATGGATGTTCCAACTTACCATAAACCTTTAATCATTACCGACGCAGCCATTAATATAGCCCCAAACGCAGCGGATAAGGCAGATATATGTCAAAATGCAATCAATCTCTGGCGTATTTTATATGGAGAAGAAATAAAACCCAAGGTAGCTATCCTTGCGGCCGTTGAGATGGTAAATCCAAAGATGCAGGCAACAGTTGATGCCGCTGTCCTGTGTAAAATGGCTGACAGAGGTCAGATAATCGATGGCATACTGGATGGTCCCCTCGCCTTTGATAATGCCATCAATAAACAAGCCAGTAAGGAAAAAAACATTATCTCTCCTGTAGCCGGTGATGCCGACATTTTGCTCGTACCGGACATTGAATCAGGAAATATGCTAGCCAAACAACTCACTTTTCTCGGACATGCTGACGCAGCAGGAATAGTTCTCGGAGCAAGAGTCCCTATCATTCTGGCCAGCAGGGCTGATTCCTTAAGAACACGTTTGTTGTCGTGTGCAGTAGCAACCAAGATTGCAGCGGCCCGTAAAGCAGGCAAAATAAAATGAGGCATTCTGCACTGTTAATTATCAATTCAGGCTCCTCAAGTGTTAAATTTCAAGTATTCTCCAATACAGAGAAACTTGATCTTCTCGCCAAAGGCAAAATTATTAATATTGGAGGAGAACCATCTTTTACCGCAGTTAACGAAACATCGGAGCACCAGAGAACTCTAATCACTTTGGAAAAGGACATGACGTATGAGCAAGCCATTTATCTTATACTGGACTGGATTAGCCAACAGCAGCAAAACTGGGAAATTCATGCTGTCGCCCATCGGGTCGTTCATGGCGGAGAATATTTCACTCAAAGTGTCCTGGTTACTCCGCAAATCATCAGCCAATTGGAAACACTGAATTCTCTCGCGCCCCTACACCAGCCTCATAATTTGGCTGCCATAAAAATCATTGGTCGGATTAAGCCAGAATTACCTCAGATTGCATGCTTTGATACCGCCTTTCATGCTCAACATACTCCATTATTTACTACTTGTGCTTTGCCCGAATATTTAAGACAACAAGGAATTAGGCGTTATGGATTTCATGGCCTTTCCTATGAATGGATTTCTCTCGTTCTCAAAAAAGACTACCCTGATTTGGCTAACAATCGAATTATTATTGCCCATTTAGGCAATGGCGCCAGCTTGTGCGCTATAAATAGGGGAATCAGTATAGACACCACCATGAGTTTGACAGCGCTGGATGGTTTACCAATGGGAACTCGTTGTGGCAGTTTGGATCCTGGGGCTGTTATTTACATGATGAGAGAATTGAATCTTCCGCCAGGTAAGGTAGAGGAAATACTTTATAACGAATCCGGCTTGCTTGGTTTATCAGGAAAAACCAATAATGTGCTGGAATTACAATCCAGCCCTGATAAAAATGCTCAATTTGCTTTGGAGTATTTTTGCCTGAAAACAGCTCAATTTATTGGAATGATGGCCATTTCGCTAGGTGGAGTAGATGGTATTGTATTCACAGGAGGAATAGGGGAAAATTCAGAACCGATTAGAGCAAATATCCTCAAGAGGCTAGAGTGCTTACACCCTTTTTCTGTTATCGTTATTCCTGCGAATGAAGAAAAAATGATGGCTATGCATACCTTGACAGCCCTCAGGACGTAAAAGCGTATTTTTTACTGGCATAGGTAATGAGTATAAAAAATGGATAAAGACTACTATAAAATCATGGGAGTCAGTCAGGATGCTTCTGAAAAAGACATCAAAATGGCTTACCGAAAATTAGCCCGCAAATATCACCCCGATATTAGTAAAGAACCAGATGCTGAAGAACGATTTAAAGAAATGGCAGAGGCCTATGAAGTACTGAAAGACCCTAAAAAAAGAGCCGAATATGATCAATATCTGAAATACAAAGAATTCAATCCCCAAAGCGATGGATTTACCGGGCGAAGAGCTCAAGAACAACCCTTTCAGGAATTTCATTTTGACAGCGATTTTTTTGAAACCTTGTTTGGACATTCGCGCTATCAACAGCAACCGATGACTGGTCAAAACTATCATGGCAAAATCACTATCAGTCTGGAGGAAGCTTACCATGGAGCTGTTAAAAACTTACAAGTTCCTGTTGAACAAGGCACAGAGACTAAAATACAGACCCTGAAAGTTAAAATCCCTGCAGGAGTTAAATCAGGACAACAAATTCGCTTGGCAGGACAAGGAGGCAGTGGAAGCGGAGGAGGGGCTCGCGGCGACCTGTATCTAACAGTCGAGGTGATAAAACATCCCATATTTGATGTCATGGAGAATGATATTTATCTCACATTACCTATCACACCGTGGGAAGCTGCTTTAGGAGCTACGGTTGTCATACCAACCCTGGCAGGAAAAATCGATTTAAAAATCCCTCCGGGCTCACAAGGCGGGCAAAAACTCAGAATTAAAAATCGCGGATTACCAGGTTCACCCCCTGGTAATCAATATGTTCTATTAAAAATTATTACCCCCCCTGCTCAAACTGAAGAAGCAAAAGCTTTATATAAAAAAATGGCGGAGGTAATGCCTTACAACCCTCGTAAGACTATGGGAGTATAAGCATGAGCAAAAACAATCTTTTAATTGGCATGCTTATCGAAGAAACCACAACGATTTCTTTTATTGAAGTATGCCAAAAGTATCATATTCCTGAAGAATTATTCATTGAAATGATCGAACAAGGTTTGTTTCCAGATCAACCGTCTGATCCTGAAAAAATTGCATTAGGCCACAAGGAATTGCGTCGCCTTGAATCCGCCTTTCGATTACATAGAGATTTAGGCATTAACCTGCCTGGAGTCGCTTTAGCTCTTGATTTACTGGAAAAAATTGATCAAATGCATCATGAGCTTGAAATTTTACGCAAGCATTTTTAGGCATCAGAATCTTTAGGATTATAATCAGGTATCTCTTTAGGACGATAACCTTTAATCGTTCTAAAAAACTCGATAATGTACTGAAAATCCTTTTTAATATCTCCTGTGGTCCAAAAAGGTTCATGGATACGGATTTCTTTAGTGGAATAATCAGGCCCCACCATCACTATAGGAATACCTGCTTGCCGAGCAATATGATAAAATCCCTCTTTCCATCTGGTCACCGGACTTCGGGTACCTTCAGGAGCCAGGCCCAGCTTTAATTCATCGCGTTGGCGAAACAACTCTACAACTTTCTCAACCCTGTTCCCCTTTTTAGAACGATCAACCGGAGTGCCTCCAACTGCACGCAAAAAATAGCTCAAAGGGAAAAAAAATAACTGATGTTTCGCTAAAAAATTGATTTTAACCCCAACAACAAAACGGGCACACAGGCAAATGACAAAGTCCCAATTGCTGGTATGCGGAGCAACAATCACAATATATTTTTTTTCATTCGGTAATTCACCAACTATCTTCCAACCGATTAATTTAAAAATAAAACGACATATTTTTTGCATGACAAAAATCCATTTTTGTTTTAACCAAAGTATACTTGATTTTGATATCTATTTAGAAGAAATTGTTATTTCACATGATCAAGGTACAATATCCCTTTTTTCGAAACCACTTACCCTATGCTCTATCATGATCCATTGATTTCAGAACACACCATGAAATGGGTGCGGACATTCATTATCAATTACACGATTTGCCCTTTTGCAAAAGGCCCCGTAAACAAAGGCACTTTAAGAATAATTACTTCAGATACCCTCAAAAAACACCAGGCACTTAAAGATTTAATCACTGAAATTCAATTTCTGGAAGCAAACCCTGCTGTTGAAACGACTCTGCTTATTTTTGCTCGAGCATTTAAAGACTTTTTTTCTTATCTGGATTTCATAAGCCTTGCTGAACAATTAATGCAAAACTTAAATTATGAAGGGATATACCAACTCGCTACTTTCCACCCGGATTATTATTTTGCTGATACTTCTCCAGATGACGTTGCCAACTACACTAATCGTTCCCCTTATCCCATGATCCATTTATTAAGGGAAGACAGCCTGGACAAAGCAATCGCGGCGTATGGCGATACCCACACTATACCAGAAAAAAATATAGCAACTATGAATGAGCTTGGTTTAGAAAAAATGAAACGGTTATTGGCTTCCATTTCTATACCCTAGTATACAACAGGACTTCTGAAAAAGACCTTGCTTTATAATTCATTCTTATAAATGACCCCATCTTTCATAATCAATTTAAGGTTTTCATCCGGGCGGAGCAGAACATTTAAATTGACTAAAGGATTACCATCTACTACTAACAGATCAGCATAAGCTCCTTCGCTTATGACGCCAAGTTTTCCCTTTTGCATTAATAATTCCGCATTGACAACGGTAGCTGAACGAATGATATTGGCTGCTGAATCAAGCTCCTTGCGCATTTCAAATTCTCTTAACTGATCTCTCTGTGCCTCAGGACCCCACAAATCTGTACCAAAAGCAATAGGAATCTTATATTTTAAGGCATATTCATAAACCTTTTTGCCTTTTTCAATAGTATTTTTCAAATTGGCTACAATAGCTTCAGACAACCGGTTTTGTTCAGCACTTTCAATTCTTTGCACCAATGAAATAAATGTCGGATCGTAAAACACACCACTTTCCGACATTAATTCTACAGTTGATTCGCTTACAAAATTAGCGTGTTCAATGGAACGCACACCCGATTTAATACACTTTCTTACTGATTCATCGCTATAAGCATGAGCCATAACATAAGTATTTCTTGCTCGTGCCTCTTCAACAATAGTCGATAACTCCTCCTCGGAATATTCATACAGTGTTGGATTGCTAAGGGAAGGGAAAACAACCCCGCCTGAAGCAAATACTTTTAATTGTGTTGCTCCTTTCCTTAACTCTTCTCGAGCAGCCTTTCTCACTTCATCAACCCCATCTGCAATAACCGACATCGTCGAGAAAGAACCAACATGCCCACAAGGATCAATCTGTTCATTGGGTTTTCTAAAGTCAGCTCCTCCACCCGTTTGAGTTAATGCCCTCCCGGAATAAAATAATCGAGGCCCTGGAATACTCTTATTATCCAGTAATTGTGCTATTCTAAAATCAGCGCCTCCAGCTTCTCGTAAAGTCGTAAAACCATAAAACAAGCTGTTTTTAAGATAAGTAGCGGCAGCCAAAAATATCTCTGCTTCGGAATAGAAGATATTTTTTGGGCTTAGGGTCAATCCGGTAACATGAGCGTGAGCATCGATTAAACCAGGCATTAATGTCTTACCTTTGACATCAATAACTCGCATTCCTTCGAGAGGTTGAAGCGGTGTTTGCGACACCTGGGAAATCAAATCATTCTGTACCATAACATCAAAATTTTTTTGAATCTCTGTAGACTCTCCCAAAATAACATTGGCATTTTTAAAAAGAATTGAGTTCATTTTAATCTCGAATTCATTAATCTAACTTACTCTATTTATAGTCTATTTTGGCAACTCCGACTCGCTCTCATTTTCCTTTACCCTACTATTTCAAAAGTATTTAATTTAACAGGACCCCATAGAAAATTAATAAAACCCGAGTCCACATTATTGAAATAATGTACTAATATTTATCATATAGAACTTATTATAAGGTGCATCATGAACACACAAGATCCGGCACTTTCGATCTCAAATCCACGGTTATTATCAGCAATCTATTTTGGCTTGTTATCGGTCGTTGGCACGATACTGATCAATGCATTCCTCACTTCGATTGGAATTGAAGAAATTATTCCGGTCTATCAATCGGTCATTCTTGGCATGGTTGTAGCTTCCTGCACCGGGGCCATTTTTGGGGAAGCCATCGTTCACTGTAAAAAACCATATAAAAGAAAAACCTTTTGGCTAGGATTCAGTATGGTCATAGCCTCACTGCCTGTCTTTGATCTCGGCCTTGTCTTCTTGATGTCAGAAGCGAATGCCAAGCTTTTTGAAGTAACCGATCTAGGCAGCATGGTTTTGTTCTATCTAGTTATTTTGGCCTATAGTTATGTGCTTTTTGGAATTTTGCTGGCTGTTGCATCCGGACTAGCTGCTATGTATTTAAGAGGGCAATTAGTATACGATATCCTGCATACCCAAACCCGACGTCAACAAAAACAGAAGCATGTATTGGCAAAAAATAAATCAGAAGGACCTGCCCATAAAGTTCACCGATGAACTTAAGTCAGATGAGCTTTATAATCTATTGTCTCAAGGAGCAGTCGTTATTACTCCTAACAATAGATTAAGCGGAACCATCCTTCAGAATTACTTCACTTATTGTTCCAGAAAAACAATTACCAAGCCAATATGCTTGCCTTTTAATACATTTATAGTTAACTCTTTTGAACAACTCAAATTCCAAAAACCAGACCTGGAACATCCCATACTTTTAAACTCGGCACAATGCCAACATTTATGGCGAAAACTAATTAAATCTCATCCTTCTATCATTTACACGGAAGGGTTGCTTAAAACAATAATGCAAGCATGGGAATACTGTGAGCAATGGCAACTTACACCTGAAGCGCCTGCTTTTCACTACACGCCGCAAACACAACAATTTCAACAATGGTGGCAATCTTTTAATAAAATACTTAAAGAAATTTCTGCCATCCATCAGCATCAATTAATTCCCTACTTGCTTGATTCCAATTATCAAGGGCTTGTAAAAACCGTTGTCTGGTTGTGCTTTGATGACTTTAATCCACAACAATTATCCCTGCAAAATTATTTGAACGCGCAGGGGGTAATTCAATATGGTTATGATTTAGAAGAAAACCAGGAGACTCCGGAGGTTTTCTCAGCTAAAGACAAAAAAACAGAATACCAGGAGTTGATGACTTGGTTGGAGAAGAAAATTCAACAAGGAAAAAAGCAAATCGGGGTTGTTGTGCCTAATCTTGAACAAGAATCATCGGTTTTGCAACGAATTTTACGCGACTGCTTTGAACCCAATTTATTTAATATTTCTTTAGGCAAACCACTAAGCGCATTTCACTTGATCTCTCATGCCCTCATTTGGCTGAGTCTTGATCACAATCTCTTAAATAATCATCAAGCAGCTTTGCTGCTCCAATCACCCTACCTTGGCAAGGCAAAAGATGAGTTTCTTCAAAGATCGGATTACTTACAAGAAAGCAAGTTGTTGCAAGACCAATCTTTTCCCACAAAATTATTTATTGAGGACATTGCCTACCACACGCCTAAACTGGCTGAATTGTTAAAAAACATGAATTTTTATCCGGAAAAAACTACCCTGGATGAGTGGATTGAGTTATTTCAGGAGAGGTTAAATGGCATTGGTTTTCCTGGAGATTATGTTTTGAACTCAGAGGATTATCAATGCTTTAATCGCTTTACAATGATTTTTGACGAATTCAGACAATTAAGTCTCATAAGCAGCTATTTGACTAAAAAAGAGGCATTTGAAGCATTAAAACAACTCATAGACAACACTATTTTTCAACCACAAAAAAGCAATTCACCAATTCAAATTTTGGGATTGTTAGAGGCATCAGGTTGCGAGTTTGACAGCCTTTGGGTAATGGGATTGAGTGATCGATGTTTACCTCAACAAACACGTTTATCGCCCTTTATCCCATTTGAATTACAACGTGAACTGGGCATGCCTCACAGTATCCCGGCAAGAGAGCTCCAATATGCCAAGCAAATTTTGCAAAGACTGCAACGAGGCAGTGTGGAAACCGTTTTTAGTTATCCACAATTTGAAGATGACACGCCTAATTTACCCTGCTCATTGATTACTCATTATCCTGCCTACCTCAGCCGGCCTGCTGACAATAAAACAAATGTTAAAAGTTGTTTGGTTCCTCTTGAAGAAAACTATGAAGTGCCTGTAAAACCTGATGAATCCATTTCTGGCGGAACCGGCTTACTAAGCAATCAGGCCAAATGCCCTTTTAAAGCATTAGCACAACACCGACTAAAGGCAAACCCTGTTCTAAAAACTACAGATGGAATGGATGACAAGGAAAAAGGTCAATTAATCCATAAGATACTGGAGTTACTCTGGCAAAGATTAGAAAATCAGGAACAATTAATTAAATTAAAACCCGCTGAACTTGAACGATTCATTGATCAAGCAATTCAAGGCGCTTTAAATCCGATTAGGCAACGACACTCCCAGGCTTTTCCTGACTTGGTTGCCAATGTTGAATATATGAGATTAAAACGAATTATCTTGTCTTATCTGGAATGGGAAAAGCAACGCCCTCCTTTTAAAATCACAGGCCTGGAAGAAAATCATTCGATCAATTTGGCTGGGCTCGATTTTAAAGTAAGAGTGGACAGACTGGATGAAGTAGGTAACAAACAATGGGTCATTGATTATAAAAGCACTCTCCCTGGCGGCAAACCATGGAATGAAGAAAGACCAATGGAGCCTCAATTGCTACTTTATGCGTTGCTTAACGAACAAATCAATACTTTGTTATTGATTCAATTAAAAACCGGAAAAATCAAGCTCAGCGGTTTTAGCGAAGAAAAATGGGAAACCAAAGAGATTAATACTTTGAAAGAGGATGAAAATTGGGAAGACTATCGACAACGCTGGCTAGAACAATTAACTCATTTAGCTGAAGAAATTAAGTCTGGCTATTGTCCGCCACGCCCTCAAAATCTGACCATTTGCCAACGCTGTGATTTTCAGAACTTATGCCGCTTCCAGGCTAAACAATAAACCAGTTTTAATTTATCGGGACTACTTATGCATCATTTAATTCTTGGTTATGGCTATTGCGGTTATTACCTGGCCCAAGAGCTTCTTGGGCATCATCAACAGGTAACCGTAGTATCACGACAATTAAAAAAGGAATTGGAACTTTCAAAACTACAGCATATAAGCCATGATCTCGAATACCCATTTCATTGGAGCGAGCCCGACTCCATTATCTACTATCTAATTCCCCCGCCTTCTCAAGGTACCTGCGATACTTTCTTACAACAGTTTTTAAATCAAAGTTCATTAAATGCAAAGAAAATTATTTACTTTGGTTCAAGTGGAGTCTATGGAAACCATCAAGGAGCCTGGGTTGACGAATTATCAGCTTGTATTATTGACTCCCCGCGTCAACAAAGACGATTGGATGCAGAACAACAATGGCTGGCCTATTGTCAGCAACACAATAAAGAGCTTTCCTTATTGCGTATTGCAGGCATCTACGGACCGAACAGAATCCCAGTCGATGCAGCCAAATCGAAAATTCCAATAATAAAACCAACTGAAGCCCCTTTTACCAATCATATTTTTGTCAAGGATTTGGCTTTAATAGCTTATTTGCTTGGCCAAAAGCAAACAACATCGGCTGTCTATAATGTTGCCGATGGCAACCCAACACATATGGGCGCACTACAACAAACGGTAGCAAACGCATTAGGAATCGAATCAGCATCCTATGAGTCCTTTGAGCAAGCCTGGGAAAAAGCAAGCCCTATGAAAAGAGAATTCATGCGAGCGTCCAAACGACTGAAGATTGACATGTTAAAAGCAGCATTAGGTGAAGATATTCAATTTACCAGTTTGTATGATGCAGTAAAACAGAGCTTATGATTTTCTGTTTTTGTAAAAAACTATTCTTGATAAGTTAAACTTTAATTTTCTTTAAAATATGGTATTATGCTGCCACATTGGTTATATATAATCCAATAATTCGTTATAAATCAATAGGATTTTAAATTTATAATTACAATTGAGGTAAACTATGCCTTCTTACAACAATGCCCGGCTCTTGGAAAAACGCTTGCAAAATTGTGATACACAATTAAATCAATTTTTTAATGGCCAGGAATTATCAATAAAGTTTCTCCAACAATTAAATCAAATCAAGTATTTTTATAATTCAGCTTTCAACAAGACCGAAAATGAAGACGATGGCCTCGAAGTCGTTGAGGAGTACGAAAATTTCATTTCGTTGGTCTCACAGGTAAAATCTGGGCAAGTTAATGCTGACAAAGCGTTTGAAACAATAAAAGATACGACAGAATCCAGGCAAGCAGACGTTATTATTGCTAATTTCTTTAAAGTTTGTGAACTCATGTTCTGGGCTACTGCAGCATTTTTTAGTTATGTAGCCTGTGTATCAGTAGGTATCCCCTTAACTTTTTGTGATCCTCTCTTGGGTATCGCAGTCTCCTTATCTACCTTTTTGATGGCAATTAGCACAGCAAGCAAATTTTTAGACTGTTTCGATGAGTTCCAATCATTAGATAAGATTAACGAGCATGATCAAAATCAAAAGGATACCGTACGGTTTTTCAGTAAAACGTCAAACTCCACTTCATCAGTACGCAATAAAGAAGCTGAAGTAGAAGAAAGCTCTCAAAGATTATATCCGAATTTACAAACCGTCTAAATTAATAAACAATACCACATCAGACCAAAGATTATTTTGGTCTGATGTTTTGGTTTGCTTTAAAGAGCATAATCAAAATTAAGGCAATACTGAGTCAACTCATATTTAAATGTTCTCTAAACAGCCGTTCCGATAGGAGGCTACTCTGTTACAAATTAATCTCTGAAATCTCTCTATTCATCCTTAATCACCAAATAAATCATAACGGCTAAAATAGTAATGAAGATATGAAAAGCTGTGGTAAGGGCTGAGTTGAGCGTGGGAGACATCCACATACCAAACCACTCTCCTCCTATGGACATAAAAATCACTTGCCAGGTTACAAAACCCAACGTAAGACCTCCAATAGCCCAGTTCTTGGAATGATTAAAAACAGAAGCACTTTCATTTCTTGCCTTAAACAATTTCCACGCACCAATTCCACAAAATATGGCGGTTAATAATTCCAGGATAACAATGATAATAAATGCAACATAATGCAGAACTGGACTAGTAATTGCTCGATAGGTGATGGTGGAATCAGGAAATATATCACTCATGGTTAATACTTTTACCACAGCAGGAAAATTGGCGGAATAATCAGTGATGTTTCCAAATGCCGTAAGTAAGCAAAAAAAGGAAACAGCAACAACAAGCAACACTTTTGAGAATCTGATAATCATCATTTCATCCTTTGAAACAAGTTAAAAAATATGTATCACCTAATTGATAAGAACGTTCGTGGAGAAGATGCTTATGTTCGTTTCTCACCAAGCCAGGTTCGCTTTCTTCAAGCTTCGCTAACCAAACCAATGAATCAAAAAATCTTAGCCCAAACCCTTACCTACTTTATCATCAACTACCCGTTCTCTTTGAGTATTTCTGGCAAAACGTAACAATAAATGATTCGCTCTGATCGTCGCCTCGTTCAGAGCTTCCTCCGGACTCATCAAATCTGCAAACATTGCCTCTAAAACTTCATCATTAATTCCACGAATTTGATTTTGCGGGCCCATGTGTTTATAAGGTTTCTCAGTTAAATTGTCCTCGAGATCTGTTCTGGCTAATAATAAAGCGGGATGTTGACTTGATTGCACAATATTAGTGTAAATTCCTTTTAACCCCAACGGCAAATAACCCGTATGCTCATGCCAGCGCTTTTGCACTTCAGGTTTTGCAATAAATGCAAAAAATCTGGCAATTCCTCGATATTGCTCTTCTGTTTGTCCTCCTACAGCCCATAGAGCAGCACCCCCTGCCACATTCGCATGTCTTATCGGACTGGCACCCGTATCCAAAGGCATTGTTGCAACACCCAAATGAAAAGGAACAAGGGCAGACAAACTATTATAAGCCCCCGATGATTGACTAAATAAAGGACAAACACTACTGGTAAATAAAATGGTAGCATCATCAACACGACCACCATAACGAAAATAATGCAGATCATGCCAGCGCTTTAGTCGTTGAAAATGAGCCATTAATTGGGGAGTATGGAAAGCAGCACGAGCAGGATTACCTTGAGTAATGGGCAACCCATGGATAGCAAGAAAAGATTCAAATAACACCCATCCAGGATAAGCCGTAGTATAAGTACAGTCATAACCGGCTTTTTTAATTTTTTCTGCCATTATTTCCATTGCTGACCAGGTTTGAGGGAAGTTATGCTTGCCATATCCCACCTTGGCTAAAATGTCAGCATTATAGTACAGAACTGGTGCCGAGAGATTAAAAGGCATCGCCATTAATTGCCCATCCCTGCTATAAAACTCACGCACTGATTGAATAAAATCACCTTTAGGCAAACTGATCCCCTGCTCACTCATCAACAAATCAACGGGTTTGATCACACCAGGGGGAGCTAACATAATTGAAGTGCCTACTTCAAAAATTTGAACTATTGATGGTGCTTGACGAGCTCTGAATGCAGCAGCAAAATTGGTAAGAGTTTCCGTATAATTTCCTTTGTAAATCGGTTTGACTCGATATTGATTCTGACTTTTATTAAAATCATCAGCAAGCAAACGGACTTCATCACCCAAATGCCCTGCCATCGCATGCCAAAAAACCAGCTCAACTGGTTTGGCCTGCACAGGAATGACACTCAGAAAAATTAACAAAAGCAAAAAGAGTATTTTCATTTTAACAAGTCTGGATAATCACTAAAGAGAGCATCTACACCCCAATCAAATAACTTTTTGGCCAAACGTTTACGGTTTACAATATAGGCACATACTACATAGCCTTGATCCTTAACTGCCTTCACTCGATCAGCGGTTAATATCTTTCTATTGAAATGTATTGAATAACACTCCAATTGTTTTGCCTTCTGTAACCAATCTTTATCCCACTCATGCAGCAAGAGCCCTAAAGGCATTTCTGGAGCAATACTGCGGCATAATACCAAAGCATCCCATTCAAAACAGGAAACGAGAGGTAATTCTTTATTTTGGGGCCAATGCCGATGTATATGACTTAGCACTGATACAGTAGTTTGCTCAACCGTTCCAGGATAAGGTTTTATTTCTATGTTCGCCTGGACATCGGAAAAAGATAACCACTTTAATACGTCAGTAAAGTGTGGAATCTTTTCTCCCTTATACTGCTTCGAATACCAAGAGCCAGCATCAAGACCACGGAGATAATCTGCCTCCACCAGTCCCACCTCTCCTTTTCCATTCGTGGTTCGTTTCAAATTGTCATCGTGAATGATAAAAGGTTCACCATCAAGGCTGCACATCACATCAAACTCAATGAAACGACAACCTAAAGACAATGCTTTATTAAAAGACGCCATCGTATTTTCTGGAGCATAACCCGATGCTCCCCGGTGACCGATAATTTTTTCAAGGATCAACTAATTAATCTCCCTGTTTGCGACTGGATGCTGCTTCTACCATAGCGGTCAATATTAATTCATTACTCACTGTCAATGGTGCCGGAGCAGCAGCCATCGCTAAAGCATTCATTTCTTTCGCTTGATAGGCTCTTGGTTGCTGGGGAATGTTGTCACCCTCGAAAAAAACCAGGTTACTCACAGAGTAATTTTGCTTGGGATAGGCTTTATTCATACGATCAATTTCATCATTCACTTGCTGATAAAGCTGTTCACGAATCTTGGCACGTACGACTTGAGTCTCTTCCAAACTGGGTTTGAACTCCACACCACTGATCTCGTACTTGGCTCCAGGCTTACTGACCGATTTGGCATTCTGATAAATATTAGTCAGAGCAGATTGATCGACTCTTGCCTGAGCTTGTACATAAAGTTTCTCAAGGCCAGAACTATCCTGAGAACGGTCAAACTGCACCAAATGCCACTCCCCTTTAGCAATTTTGTTTAAGCTATCCATTATGTCAGCACGTGCTTTCACCAAATCAGCATTACTTAGAGTGGCATTGATACTGACATTGAGTAACGCTGTTTGGGTAGTAACCCATTTTTTAGCAGAAACTTGAAAAAAAATCTTATCAAGCACCAAATCTGGTGTCTCATTATCAGCCCAAACAAAAGGAGTTAAGACCATTAAACCCAGCATCCAGGCAATTTTTCTCATAATATGCTCCATTCATAATGTTTCTATTGGAATTAGTGTATACCAGCAAACCAGAAGACACCACAGCAGTTTGAACCATAATGACTTAAATTAATGAGCCGATTATCACTCTAAAACAAATCCTATACAGCATTACCAACAAACAGGATAAAAAAGCGCAGTGTACATTGAAGTACATGAGCATTTTTTAGAATGTTTTTTTCTCAAGATGCGCCAAATACGGCCGTTTGCTAAGAATTACATTGATTTAATTGACGAATAGATCTATAACTTCTCCCAAAATTATTGCAAGAGGAGCTTAAAAATGATGTCTGTTGACAATATTAAAAATGATAACCAGGTTTTGGCTGAAGAAGATTTCCTCGAATACGCATTGTCTCATGGATTTGGTGATTTACATTTTAAGGTGGATCCGCAAACGGGTATGAAGGCTATGATTGCAATTCATAGTACCAAGTTGGGGCCTGCTTTGGGTGGTTGTCGATTTATTGAATATCCTAGTACTGCTGCTGCTTTGAAGGATGCTATGCGTCTTGCCAGAGGCATGAGCTTTAAGGCTGCTTCAGTCAATTTACCTTTGGGTGGTGGAAAATCGGTTATTATTAAACCTAAGGGCTTATTTAATCGAACAGAGTACATGCATCGGTTTGGTGAGTTTGTCAATGAATTAAATGGCAGGTACATCACTGCTTTGGATAGCGGTACTGAATTAAGTGACATGGATATTATTGCTGAGCATACTGACTATGTTGCCAGCTTATCCAGATACAATGGAGATCCTTCTCCTTCTACTTCCAAAGGTGTGTTAAGAGGAATTCAGGCTGCTGTTGCCTTTAAATTAGGTAAAGACTCTCTCAATGGTCTGCATATTGCTATTCAGGGTCTTGGCCATGTCGGTTATGCTCTGGCAAAACAATTACGCGAATTAGGAGCGACATTAACTGTTGCTGATATTTCACCTGCTGCTGTTAACATGGCAGTTCAAGAGTTGGGAGCCAAAGCAGTTAGCACTGACATTATCCATAAAGTACCATGCGATGTATTTGCTCCTTGTGCTTTAGGTGCGATTATCAATGATCTCACTATTCCTCAGTTACAAACCAGTATTATTGCTGGAGCTGCCAATAATCAGCTCGCACACACTTACCATGGCAAGATTTTACATGAAAAAGGTATTTTGTTTGCTGTGGATTATGTTATTAATGCAGGTGGTTTGATATTCGCTGCCTCTAAATACTTGCAAACCCCTGAAGATAAGGTAAGCGAGCAAATTGATAGTATTTATACCTCTCTGACTGAAATTTTTACTCGCTCAGCTAAAGATAATTTACCTACCAGCGAGATTGCTGATACTTTGGCTAAGGAAAAATTGGCTTAATTTGGATACCGTTTATGAAACATTTATCCCTTACTCCAGAGTTGTATGAATACCTGATTGATGTTTCCTTGCGTGAACATCCTGCTCTTACGGCATTACGCAAAGAAACATCCTCTATGGAGCTCGCCAATATGCAGGTAGCTCCTGAGCAAGCTCAATTTATGCAGATGCTGATACGTTTGATTGGTGCAAAGAAGGTATTGGAACTTGGGACATTCACAGGTTATAGTGCCTTGGCCATGTCCCTTGCTTTGCCTGACGATGGGCAACTGATCACCTGTGATATTAATGAGGGCTGGACAAAGTACGCTCATCCTTATTGGCGTGAGGCAAAGCAGGAACATAAAATTAAATTACGTCTTGGACCTGCCCTAGATACTTTACACTCACTACTTAATGAAGGAGGAGAGCGTCAATTTGATTTCATTTTTATTGATGCTGACAAGACCAATTATCTGAATTACTATGAACTGGCTTTAAAATTGGTTACACCTAAAGGATTAATTGCCATAGATAATATTTTTTGGGATGGAAAAGTAATTGACCCGAATGATACCAGTGGGCAAACCAGAGAAATTAAAAAATTAAATCAAGTGATTAAAAACGACTCAAGGGTCTTTGTCAGTTTGTTAGCTATAGCTGATGGGATGTTTCTGGTGCAACCCATTTAATCTGTAAAATCCCCGGCAAGCAATACATTGCATTGCTATGTAAATAAATACAAGGAGAATCTGATAATGCAAAATAACAACCCCTGCGGATTAGATGGCTTTGCCTTTTTAGAATTTTCAGGCCCTGATAGGAACAAATTACATCAACAATTTTCTGAAATGGGGTTTCAGGCCGTTGCCCACCATAAAAATCAGGACATTACCCTTTTCAAACAAGGGGAAATACAATTTATAGTGAACGCTGCCCCCGATTGCCAGGCAGAAGCACATGCTTCAACTCATGGCCCAGGCGCTTGTGCAATGGGCTTTAAAGTAAAAGATGCCAAAGCTGCTTTTCAACACGCTATTGCGCATGGCGGAACTGCATTTCAGGATGCTCCTCATGCCAATCACAGTTTGCCAGCCATCCAGGCTATTGGTGGCAGTGTTATTTATTTTGTGGATGAGGAACACCAACCTTTCTCTAATGAATGGAATATTACCTCATCAGAACCCGTTGCTGGAAATGGCCTGACCGCAATCGACCATCTCACCCATAACGTTTATCGCGGTAATATGGATAAATGGGCCAGTTTTTATGCTTCCATTTTTAACTTCCAGGAAATTCGTTTTTTCAACATCAAAGGAAAAATGACTGGTTTGGTCAGTCGAGCATTAGGTAGCCCTTGTGGCAAAATCAAAATTCCTTTAAACGAATCCAAAGATGATTTGTCACAAATTGAAGAGTTTCTTCATGAATATCATGGCGAGGGTATTCAACACATTGCTCTCAATACCAATGATATTTATAAAACAGTCAACGGCTTAAGAAAACAAGGGGTCAAATTCCTGGATGTGCCGGATACTTACTATGAGATGATTAATGACCGCCTCCCATGGCACCAGGAGCCACTGAATCAACTCCATGCCGAGAAAATTTTAATTGACGGAGAAGCAGATCCCAAAGACGGCTTATTACTGCAAATATTCACTGAAAACATCTTTGGACCAGTCTTTTTTGAAATTATTCAACGCAAAGGCAATCAAGGATTTGGTGAAGGAAATTTCCAGGCTTTATTCGAAGCCATTGAAAGAGATCAAGTTCGACGTGGTACTTTAAAAGAATTGACCTAGACAAACCGTTGAAATGTAATGATGCTGTTTTTCAGGCATAAGCCAGGAGATCCAAATGAAACTCGCCAGTTTGAAATCAACTCGTTCTCGCGATGGAGAACTCTGCATTGTCAACAGATTGCTGACTACTGCAGTCCGCGTTCCTCATATCGCATCAACACTTCAATATGCTCTGGATCATTGGGATGTTGTTGAACCTAAGTTACAGATGATTTATCAACAGTTAAATGATAATCAAATTGAAGACTCCTTTGCTTTTGATCCCGAGCGATGCGCCTCGCCATTACCTCGCGCCTATCAATGGGCCGATGGCAGCGCCTATGTAAACCATGTCGAATTGGTTCGTAAAGCCAGAGGAGCAGAAATGCCCGCTGATTTTTGGACCAATCCACTCATGTATCAAGGTGGATCTGATGCTTTTCTAGGGCCTCGTGATCCAATTTTGGTAAGCTCAGAGGCCTATGGGATTGATTTTGAATCCGAGGTTGCCGTTATCACTGATGATGTTCCCATGGGGATTGATCATATAAACGCTGCCCATCATATCAAACTGTTGATGCTGGTTAATGATGTCTCTCTACGTAATCTTATACCCGATGAACTGGCAAAAGGGTTTGGATTCTTCCAATCAAAACCTGCCAGCAGCTTCTCCCCGGTAGCGATAACCCCAGATGAGTTAGGTTCCTGCTGGGATGGTCAACGCGTGAATTTGCCATTAATTAGCCATTTGAATGGGCAATTATTTGGCCAACCCAATGCCGGCATTGATATGACCTTCTCTTTTCCTGAACTGATACAGCATGCGGCTAAAACAAGGTTTTTAACCGCAGGTACGATTATAGGTTCTGGAACAGTATCTAACCTCGACCGCAGCAAAGGTTCTTCTTGTATCGCTGAAAAGCGAATGCTGGAAATGATCGAATTCGGACAGGCAAAAACACCGTTTATGCAATTTGGAGACCGAATTCGCATAGAAATGCTCGATGGTCAAGGGTATTCCCTATTTGGCTCCATTGACCAAATAGTGACGAAATACGATAAGGATTCCTTATGATATTGTATGACTATTTCCGCTCTACCGCATGCTATCGAGTAAGAATCGCTCTTAATTTAAAAAAAATTGCTTATGAAAAAATTGAAGTGCATCTGGTTCATAATGGTGGCGAACAGCATAGCCTGAAATATCACCAAATTAACCCTCAGGAGCTGGTTCCCAGCCTGGACATTAATGGTCATGTGCTGAGTCAATCGATGGCAATCATTGATTATTTGGAAGAAGTCTATCCAGAAATACCATTGCATCCTAAAGATCCTTTTATGAAAGCCACTCTAAAATCAATGGCTTTAATTGTTGCTTGCGACATGCACCCTCTTAATAATTTAAGAGTGCTGAATCGTTTAAAAGAACAATTTAAAGCGAATGAAGAGCAGGTACGTGAATGGTATCATCATTGGCTAAAAACAGGATTTGATGCTTTTGAGGAAAAACTTGGAACTATGAAGCGCGACAAGCCAGTCTGCTTTGGACGTGAAATTAGTCTGGCCGATGTTTGTTTAATCCCCCAGGTTTATAATGCCCACCGATTTCATTTTGATATGAGGAGTTACCCAATAATTAATGAAATCAATGAGTATTGTCTAACTCTACCGGCATTTCATGATGCGGCACCAGAAGCCAGGTCATCCTAAAACCATGCTCTTCTCAACTCCACCGTGATCACCCCATTAGGGGTTTTCTCCAACATACTCCAGGCGGTTTTACATCGTTGCAGGTAACCAATTAAAACATTTTGATTGCTGCAACGGTACCTTACAGGCATTGAATCATATTGTTCGTTAGAGTTTATAGCCAAACAATACTCACCATTAACCAATTCAATAGCCCAGGGAAAAGCACGAGACATATCCAAGGTCTTATGATGTTCGTTATTCAAAGGTACCGCTACGTTAATTTGTACACTATCACCAACCCATGGAGATTGAGGGCATACAGCTTCCATTTTTTTACTACCTGCTTTCACAAAACAGGGATCAAATAATTGGCCTTCAGCCTGACAACGCCACGCATCTTCGCGTATAATTATGCGGGATTGTTCATAACATTGACCAGACATTATTTTTTTTACTACGGGTGGAGCCTGTTCAAAAACTTCACCAAAAGGTCTGTACAATTTTAGAACGGTATCGCTGGCACTGGCTAAAAAAGAAAAAAAACATAGCGATACGAGTAAAACTCTTTGCAGCATGGTGTTCCCCCACGGATTTTATTTGGTGTATCATCACATTTTAATTCAGGGTTTAGGAAATACTGCAAACGAGAGCAAAATCAGTCCCTCGAAGGATTGGAATATTTCCTAAGCCCTGAATCAATCGTTTTCGATTTTGGAGTATATAATGACAGAAGTCTTTACTATAAAACAATGTCTCGACGGCGAAATCAGTATTGATGAAACCGTTACGGTAAGAGGATGGGTGAAAACCCGAAGAGATTCAAAAGCTGGCTTGTCCTTCATCAGTCTTCATGATGGCTCTTGTTTTTCTCCCATACAAATCGTCGCAACCGATCAGTTATCCAACTACCACAAAGAGGTTACAAAATTAACTGCTGGCTGCTCAATGATAGCGACTGGAAAATTGGTAGCATCACAAGGAAAAGGGCAATTTTTTGAAATCCAGGCCGAATCCATTGAAGTGGTGGGATGGGTTGAAAATCCAGATACATACCCTATTCAAGCCAAGCGCCATACTCTTGAATTTTTAAGAGAAGTGGCTCACTTGCGCCCCAGAACCAATACCATAAGCGCTGTCACCAGAGTGCGCCATTCATTGGCACAAGCCATTCACCGTTTTTATCATGAACAAGGCTTTTTTTGGGTGCATACACCTATCATTACTGCCAGCGACTGTGAAGGGGCAGGAGAAATGTTCAGGGTATCTACTCTGGATTTATTAAATATACCTAAAAATGATAAAGGACAAATTGATTTCAGTAAGGATTTTTTTGGCAGAGAAACATTCTTAACTGTTTCTGGCCAATTAAATGTGGAAGCCTATTGTATGGCCATGTCCAAAGTATACACATTTGGACCAACATTTCGAGCTGAAAATTCGAATACAAGCCGCCATTTGGCTGAATTCTGGATGATCGAACCTGAAATCGCTTTTGCAAATCTCGAAGACATTTGTAAACTTAGCCAAAATATGTTGCGTTATCTCTGTAAAACTGTTCTTGAAGAGCGTGCCGATGATATGGACTTTTTCAATCAATTTGTCGCGCCAGGATGCATAGAGCGCATGGAACATATTGCGGATTCTGAATTTGAAATTATGACCTATACCGATGCAATCAAAGCACTTGAGGCGAGTGAGCAAAAGTTTGAGTTTCCAGTGAGCTGGGGGCTGGATCTGCAATCAGAGCATGAACGTTACCTGGCTGAAGTGCTTTGCAAAAAGCCTGTCATTGTGACAAATTACCCGCAAGAAATTAAAGGCTTTTACATGCGCCTTAATGACGATGGGAAAACGGTAGCTGCCATGGACGTTTTAGCCCCGGGTATTGGTGAAATTATTGGTGGCAGCCAACGCGAGGAGCGATTGGAAATACTGGATAGACGCATGGACGAGTGCAACCTGAATAAAGAACATTACCAATGGTATAGAGACTTGCGTCGTTATGGCACTGTGCCTCATGCCGGATTTGGCTTGGGCTTTGAGCGCTTGATCAGCTATGTTACAGGGGTATCGAATGTGCGAGATGTAATACCATTCCCTCGCACACCAGGCCATGCGGATTATTAAATCGATAAGGCGCTTAAAGAATCTTCCTCAACTTCAGCTGTTTGTTGTTGAGGTTGATTCCCCTCAGACAGCAATCGCCGTCTATTTCTCGGCGAAAAAATTTTTTCTAATATTTCATCCTCCGGAGTACTCGCAAGCGGTCGTCCTGCATCCACTGTATCATACTGTTCCCTATTGAAATTAGGACCAGGTAGAAATCTTTTATTACTTGCCTGTTCTGAAGAAGGTACTTTTAAATTTTCGGTTGAGTGAGGATAAAAAATAGAAAAACTTCTTCTATGTGACTTTACAGGTAGATTACGCTCGGATTTTCTCAATGGTTGGGCTTTTTTCTCATCCTCAACAGTGCTTGTAATTTCATTGATCTGAATTGTTTTATCTTTTTTCTCATCCATTGTTAACACTCCTTATCTTATTTTTATTCTCTCGCATACAAACTGCCTTCATGCAAAACAAGTACTCTATCCATACGTTCTGCAATCCGTTGATCATGAGTTACTATAACCAAGGCTGTATTCATTTTTTTATTAAGTTCCAACATCAAATCAAAAACTTTACTGGCCGTTGCCTCATCCAAATTTCCAGTCGGCTCATCAGCCAGAACACAATGTGGCTGATGCACCAAGGCTCTCGCTATGGCAACCCGTTGCCTTTCTCCTCCAGACAACTGAGCGGGCTTATGCGTTAATCGTGGTTTAAGCCCTACCTGTTCCAGCATATTAATGGCTTTTTCTTCCGCATCTTTCACAGCCATACCCGCCAGCAATAACGGCATCATCACATTTTCAAGTGCCGTAAACTCAGGCAATAAGTGGTGGAACTGATAAACAAATCCTAATTGTTGATTGCGCAATTGACAACGTTGCTTTTCATTTATTTTTTGCCAATTGACATTGCCAAGAGTAATCAGGCCGCTGGTTGGTTTATCCAGCCCCCCCAACAAATGCAAAAGAGTACTTTTTCCAGAACCTGATGGCCCGATAATAGCGATCCGGTCCCCTTTTGTTATGGCCAAGTCCACTCCTTTTAACACCTCGACTGTTGAAGTGCCATCATGGTAGGACTTATACAGTTTTTGACTGGTTAAAATGATGTCATTCATAATGCAAAGCCTCCGCGATGACTGTCTTTGATGCTCGCCAGGCAGGATAAATGGTTGCAGCAAAACTCATTAATAATGCCATAGCACAAACTTGCCACAGATCACGAAACATAATTTTAGAAGGCAAGTAATCAACAAAATAGATGCTTGAAGACAACACCTTCACCTGGAAAAAGGACTGCAATGCATTAACTATCTCCGTTGCATTATTGGCCAACACTAAGCCTCCTAACAGCCCGAGAATTGTACCAACCAGACCAACCATCATTCCCTGTACAATAAAAACCCATAAAATGGTAGAAGGAGTAGCGCCAATAGTTCTTAAAATGGCAATTTCAGCTTGTTTGTCATTGACTACCATTACCAGAGAGGACACCAAATTAAAAGCTGCTACAGCAATAATAAGCAATAAAATCATAAACATCATCGTTTTTTCCATTTTAACTGCTTCAAAAAAAGCTCCAAATTGCTGGGTCCAATTGCCTACTTGATATCCTTCTCCCAAAAGATCGGATAATTCATAAGACAATTCAGGTGCTTTGTATACATTATTAATTTTCATTTTTATACCTGAAACGTCATTCTTATCCATTTGCATTAATTTTTGAGCATCTTCGATATTAATAAATGCCAATTTAGTATCGAAATTAAATCCTGTACCAGCAGAAAAAACACCTACAACGGTAAAGCGCTTGAATCGAGGGATCATACCGGCAGGAGTTACTGTTGCTTGCGGGATCATTATCGTAACCTTATCCCCAATCATCACCCCAAGGCTGTCCGCAAGACCTTTTCCAAGAATAATCCCAAAATGTTTCAGATTATCCATATTACCTGCCAGTAGTTTCTTATTGAGATGAGTTACAGATTGTTCTTTTTCTGGCAGAATACCGGTCAGGACGATAGGCAAAACCTGGCCTTCATGAGTTAACAACCCCTGACTTCCAACATAAGGCGCAATTGCCTTTATCCCAGGTATGGTTTCAATCTTTTTAACCACTTCAGGCCAATCACTTAATCGCTCATCAGGACCTGTTATGGTGATTTCAGGCGCCATCCCAAAAAAACGACGATGAATTTCCTGATCAAAACCATTCATCACTGATAAAACAGTGATTAAAACCATCACTCCCATGCCTATACCCAACATGGAACTTAGGGAAATAAAGGAAACAAAGTGATTTTTCTTACGTGAACGCGTATAACGTAATCCGATAAAAAGAGCCAATGGTTTATACATAATCGTATTCAGCTGGATTAAAGTTAGTATTGTACAGCACTTACAGAAAAGGCCAAGATTGAAGCCTAAAGATTTTAAAGAACTTATTAATAATTCATCATCAGACAACCCACATAGTTATCCACAGAATCTGTGGATAACTAATAGCTGGGATTTCATAATCATGGGATTTTGGGACACCTTCTCATATTCTAAATTTGGCATAACTGAAGGCTTTCATCGAAAGATGAAATTGATTTAAAGACGAGCTTATGGGTTTAGAAATTTTGAAAATTATAGATTAAGAGTTAGAGTGCTTTGTGGTTGATTGAAGTGCCCCCGGATTTGGGGAAGAGCCTAAAATTGGTGCCCAGGGCCGGAATCGAACCGGCATGGTGTTACCACCGAGGGATTTTAAGTCCCTTGCGTCTACCTGTTTCGCCACCTGGGCATTCACTATTTTTTAATGGAGGCTGAGGCCGGAATCGAACCGGCGTACACGGCTTTGCAGGCCGCTGCATGACCACTCTGCCACACAGCCTCAAATCTATATACTTCGCTATTGCTCTAAAAAAAAAGCGACCTTGATGTCGCTTAAATTTGGAGCGGGAAACGAGACTCGAACTCGCGACCCTAACCTTGGCAAGGTTATGCTCTACCAACTGAGCTATTCCCGCGTCTCTACGGGATGAGATTCTACCGAAAATAAATACCCTGTCAACAGCAAAATTAACTTTTTTTCATTAACTCTGGCCAGGCAATAGCCAAATAAATTACCATGGACCAAATCGTCAAAATAGCAGACACATAAAGAAGAACAAACCCTATACTCCCCCACCAGGAAACAAGGGGATTAAATGCCAGCAATAATACCAAAGCGATCATTTGCAAAGAAGTTTTAACTTTCCCTATATATCCAACGGCAACGCTAGCACGACTTCCAACTTCAGCCATCCACTCGCGTAAAGCTGAAATTACAATTTCTCGTCCAACGATTACGATAGCAGGTATAGTGATGTAATTAATATCCTTTGCTCCAACTAACAATAACAAACTTGTCGATACCAATAACTTATCAGCGACGGGGTCAAGAAAAGCACCGAAATGAGACATCATTTCAAGTTTACGCGCCAAATAACCATCTAACCAATCGGTAATGCTTGCAATAGCGAAAAGAACTGCAGCAGTAGGATGAGCCCATTTGAAAGGAAAATAAAATACCATAATGAATATAGGGATGATTGAAATCCGCATCAAGGTTAATATATTAGGCAAACTGGTTAATGTACTCACAGCTAAACATCCCCCTTATTCTATTCTTCTGGCAACATCAGATAAGCTGACAATAACTTATAATCATCAAATACAGCTAAAGCACCTGCTGCTTTAAGCTCTTCCTCTTGCTGATGGTAAAAATCCATGCCTATAGCATTAACATTGATTCTTTTTGCCATTTCCATATCCGTTGCAGAATCCCCTATCATCAAAGTTGATGAAGGATCTCTCCCGAATTCCTCCATAATTTCCTCAAGCATTTGCGGACAAGGTTTTGCCGGTACTTGTCCAGCTGAGCGTGTCACTTTAAATATTTGATCAAGCCCAGTTGCCTGAAGAGCGCGCACTAGAGAATTGTGGCCTTTATTTGTAGCAATAGCCAAATCAACCTTTGCTTGATGAAGCTGCTTGATAAATTCTAATACCCCGGGTATTAAACGTACTTCTGTAGGTCGAGAAATCATCGCAGACTGTACCGCTTGTAACAGATCTTCCTGTTGCCCGGCAGTGAGATTGGGCAATGTCTTTTTTACTGCTTGAACCAATCCCAAGTCTACATATTTTCTTGCTTGATAGGGGTCGATATCACCAAAGCCCAACATTTTGGCTTCAGTAGCAACAGTATGTAAAATCACTCCCAATGTATCAGCAATCGTGCCTTCCCAATCAAAAATTACTAATTGATATGCACTACTCATAGCTCAATAGGCTCCTTGCACGTAGTTGCTTTAAAGTATTTCCAAATCCGTCGTCTACATCAGCTTGAAATACCTGCATTGCTCCATTCAGATTGAATTGAATAGACCTTGCATGCAGATAAAGACGATTCTGTTGATAGTCTATACCTTCCACCTCACCCACCTTTGCACCATATTTCTCATCACCAACAATGACATGACCAAAGTAAGCGCTATGAACGCGAATTTGATGTGTCCGTCCTGTTTTAGGAGAAGCTTCTACCCAACAGGCCTGATGATAATTTTCCAACAATTTAAAATCTGTTTCTGATGCTTTACCATCTTTTTGAACGGAAACAACTCTTTCCCCTGATTTCAATGTGTTCTTCTCGAGAGGAGCTGTAATTGTGATTTTCTTTTTACCGTCCCAACGATGCGTTAATAAAGCCCAATAAGTTTTCTGCACTTCGCGGGCTTCCAATAGCGATTGAATGGCTCGTAATGTACTTCTTTTTTTAGCTAATAAAAGACAACCGGAAGTCTCTCTATCCAATCGATGTACCAATTCCAAATAGGATAAATCGTGCCTTGTCTTTCTTAAAGCTTCAATAACCCCCAGGCTTAAACCACTACCACCATGTACTGCAATACCTGCTGGTTTATTAATTACCAGCAAGGAAGAATCTTCAAAAATGATACTATCCTTCAAGCGTTTTGCCAAATTATCACTTACAAAAATTTCTTTAGAATCAGTCATTCGAATTGGCGGTATTCTTATACTGTCCCCAATTTGTAAGCGACTGTTAGCTTGTGCTCTTTTTTTATTAATCCGAACCTCACCGCCACGAATAATCCTATAGATATGGCTTTTAGGAACTCCTTTTAAAATTCGAATCAGATAATTATCCAAACGCTGCCCATTCTCTTCGGAGCCAATTTCTTTATAACTTACTTCACTCATTGTCAATAAACCTGTTTTCTGAGCGTGATTTTTTTGATATGATTAGATATCGTACGGGAAAATCCCTTACGACCGAATTATAACGTATAAATAGAAAAATAGTTTAATAATCGATTCATAATCGATAAAAGATTTGTAATTAATTAGTTAAAATACTTGCGTTCATCTTAATTTTTTATCATTAATCAAGAATGAAAAATTAACAGAATAGCATAAATTTAGTTAATTTGATAGCAAATCAAACTAAAGAAGCAACTGCTCAAGCGCATATAAAACAGGTTGGATTCAATAAGAACTTGAACCACAAGTTGAAGAATTACCCCTGTTTTTTCATCTTGATGAGCATGAGCAGATGCTTGGAAGAAAAAACAAGATGCGCTTCCATTTAAGTCGAAGATATAAGGAAGCGACCCAATACCAGAGTAAAATTGATAATTATTTCGACAGATACCTACGCATGCCAGACATGCTTTATACCAATTACGAATTATTGCCGGGCTTTTGCACGCCTGATGAAAGGCCTTTTTTTTCCAACCCACTTAATCTGTAAACGGTACATCATACAGTGTGCACCTTTAACTATTGAGGTAACATGCGTACGGTCTGTCAACAAGGTCATGGGTCAGCTTAAAGTTCCTCACCCTGCCTGCTCAATAACATTGTTTTTCAAAAACAAAATTGAGCAATTAGGAAATAGGCTGTTATCGTTTCGCCAGAATAATAGAGACCAGGACATTAATTTTCTGACTCCCTCTCTCAGCACATTTAATATGAATGCAAGATGTGGAACCAGGAAAATTAACTTCGTGGCAAGAAAACTGTAGAAATGATCATGCGCTATACAGAGCCTTACACTATCTCGATATAAATGTATGCGCCCTAAATATGGGGTTATACATGGAAAAAATGCTAATCAATGCAATGCAAACAGAAGAAATTCGTGTTGCACTAATTAAAAACAATCAATTATTTGATCTGGATATTGAATGCCCAGGAGAAATAAAGAAAAAAGGTAATATTTATAAAGCTATTGTCACAAGAAGAGAACCCAGCCTTGATGCTGTTTTCGTTGAATATGGTTCCAAACGTCAAGGTTTCTTACCCCTGAAAGAAATAGCGCCTGAATATTTAAGCAAAAACCCGGAAGAGTTTGGAGATGAGAAACCTCCAATTACCAGCCTTATCCGTGAAGGCCAAGAATTACTTATCCAGGTGGATAAAGAAGAAAGGGGTAATAAAGGGGCAGCTCTGACGACTTTTATTACCCTGGCAGGTTGTTACCTCGTTTTAATGCCCAATAACCCTCATTCTGGCGGAATATCAAGACGCATTGAAGGTGAAGAGAGAGATGAATTACGTGAAACATTAAATGCCTTAACCCTTCCTGAAGACATGGGTCTTATTATTCGCACTGCAGGTGTTGGGAAAAGCCTGGAAGAGCTGCAAGATGACTTAAACATGCTTTGCAATCAGTGGCAATCCATCAAGGAAGCTTATAATTCAGAACTTGCACCTTGCCTGATTCATCAAGAGGGCGATGTCATTATTCGTTCCATTCGCGATAATTTGCGAAAATCCATCAGTGAAATTATTATTGATGATCAAATCTCCTATATCAAAGCAAAACAATACATTGAACGCGTAAAACCAGAGTTTTTACCTAATCTAAAACTCTATAACAGTAGTATCCCTCTTTTTAATTTCTATCAAATTGAAAGCCAAATTGAGACAGCTTACCAGCGTCAGGTCATGCTTCCTTCTGGAGGTGCCTTGGTCATCGATAGAACTGAGGCTCTGGTATCAATTGATATTAACTCTGCCAAGGCTACAGGCGGTGCCGATATTGAAGCGACTGCATTAAATACCAACCTTGAAGCAGCTGATGAAATTGCTCGTCAGCTTCGCCTGCGTGATTTAGGTGGTCTGGTAGTTATTGATTTTATTGACATGAGTTCAAGTAAAAATCAAAGAGAAGTTGAAAATCGGCTCAAAGAAGCGCTGCAGGCTGATAGAGCCAGAATTCAAGTCGGACGAATTTCACGTTTTGGCCTTCTTGAAATGTCACGGCAACGCCTCCGATTATCATTAGGAGAAACTGCCCAGGAAGTTTGCCCTCGTTGTGAGGGTAGAGGAACTGTACGAAGTATACAGTCACATGGCTTATCGATTACCCGTCTTATTGAAGAAGAAGCGCTCAAAGAAAAAACAGCTGAGATTCAAGTGCAATTACCGCCAGAAATGGCCACGTTCATTATGAATGAAAAACGCAATTTTATCAGAGATATTGAAAAAAGGCATGGCGTCAGTGTCGTTGTTATTGCGAATCCTTATTTGCACCCTCCACAATATACGATTACTCGTCTGAAAGAAGACAATGTAGGGAAATCTAAAAAACCAAGCTACTCTTTGATTCAGCAACCTGAAGTACAGGTTCCCAGCAGTGATAAAGAGCCGGCGTCCCATGACGAACCTGCTGTTAAATCATATGCCGAACACAGGGTCATCAAACATCCTCATACCAGTTTCATTAAGCGATTATGGACCAGTTTATTTGGCGGCCATTCAGCAGCTGCCCATACCGCAACTCAAGAACCCGGTAAAAAACATCATCATCGCGCTCAAAGTCAAGGAAAACACACGTCTTCCAAAAACTCAGGAGGAGACAAACGTCAACAAGGCAGCAATCCAAATCGTAGACGTCGTTCAGGCGGAGGTCAGCAACGTTCTTCATCAGGAAATACAAATGCTGGCGTCAGCGCAAACCAACAACGGAAAAAATCCAACGCGAATCAGCAAAGTCATGGTGGCCAACAAGGAAATCGTTCAATCCCTGCAAAAAATGAAGGCAACAAAAAAAGGGAAGCCATACTGGCTAAAGAGCAAGAGGAGAAATAGGGCATATTAATATGTACCTATTCATTTTTTCAATTAAGGTTTATCCGCAAAATCCAGGCAACCTCTGGATTTTCGGATAAAACAGGGCACATTTTATTGTCAGGATACCGATTTTAAAATTGTAACTATTCATGGGGTATGCAAATTTTCCTGTATAATCCTTAATTACATATCCCTTGAACAGTTACTTAAAATTATAACTTTTAAAACAAGCCTGGCTCTTGTTCCTTAAGTCCTTCTCTTAATTAACTAAAGCAATAGTCTGATTATCCTCTACTACCTCTACTTTAGGTTGGGAGACTTTACCTTTGGGTGGACTATACATTCCATGGGAAAGCAAACCTGAATGAACAGGGGCATTACTGGGTTTAACGTTTTCTTTGTCTACTACTTTATCCAATCTGTGTACTTTATCTAATTTAGGTAAACCCAATTTTTCCAAGCGTTCAACTTGTTGCTCCTGACGCTTTAATAATTCACTATAGCGCTCATTGCTTTTTCTTAATTCTTCTTTGACTGTTTTAAGTTCTTCTTCTGCCTTGCAAATTCGCTCCGCTACTTGATCAAAGCTGACTTGTTTCTCATTCAGGAATCCATCCAGTTTCTTTTGAAATGTGACGCGTTGTTCTTCATCAGCAATGACTGTTCCTGTCAATGTCTGGACTGTTCCCTCCAATGTCCTCGCCACTGTTTTAGCCTTTTCAACTTCCAGACCTAAAGACAATCTGACTTCATGTAATTCAGCTATTTTTTCAGCTAACTGCAATTGGCTTTTTTCGTATTCCTTTCTGATTTTTGACAGTTCTTTTTGATTCTTTTCCAATAAATCCGTTTGTTTTGTGGTAGACTCTTGAAGTTTTTTGACGGTTTGCTCCATTTCATTTGTATCTTTACGGAGCATTTTCTCAATTTCAATATACAACTCGACCTGCGCACTCAGTGATTCCACTTCACTGCCCAGTCTATCGATGTTATCAGTTAATCTGAGATTTTCATTCTTAAATTTCTCTATTTCCTCGGCAAATTTTTTGCGAATTGAATCCAATGCCTCAATCGTAATTTGTAACAGATCTGCCAAACCAAAAAGTCCTTCTTTTAATCGTTTGGCAATATTCACATTGCAAGTATGGTGGTCATCCAAAACAATTGCACCTGCTGTATAGGTTATTCCTGTTACTCCCCCTATTACTAATAAAACACCGATGTGGGCAAATAATCCTACTGCCAAAGTAGGTGCTGTCAGGACAATACCACCTGTAACTTTCTGCCACATAGGTAGTTCACCCCAGGCAGACGCAGCACGAGTAATCAGGCTGGGATTTTCCGCTATACTGTCTACTATTGATTCCAGGCTTTCTTTAACTTGGCTCAGTTGTTTTTGGGTATCGACGATTTGGGCAAGACTACCGCTTTCAATTTCAGGAGTGTCAGTACTTGCCTTAGGATCCTTATCAGTACTGTCCAAGCTAGAAGTAGTGATTGTTGATTTGCTATCATGTTGGATCAATACTTGAAGCTCTGTTTCATTAGTAGCCATATTTACTCCTTACGATTAAAAATCTTCCTTAGATGTCCATTTTTAATCATAAATTATCAATAAGACAAGTAATTCTTGCATTTTTTACAATTAAATTTTATTTTAATAAACCAACCACAAAAAAGTTCTGAAAATTCAAATACTAAGTCAAAATGAGGCATTATCATCTTTTGACTTATTAATGCTCCTTATGAATTAATACTCTTCATGCAATATCGGATGACAAAATAATCTTTTCTTTTATTTAAAAATAAAAATTTGCTTTCACATGCAAATAAAACAATCAATTTGCCACTAAAATTATTTGTGTAACTTGTATCAAAAATTGATACAATCACGCATTAAAACATACAGTTCATTTTCAATTATTTAATAATGAACGTGAGTTATGGATAAGATAGGTCGTTATCTCCAATCGTTCGGGCTGAGGAGGCATTTATGCCGTCTCGAAGCCTTATATGGAATTTAATGTTTCATGCCAAGGCTTCGAGACGATGCTTAGGCATCTCCTCAGCCCGAACGAACCCTGCATATCGACTACTTCTTATATAATCCTTATCCATAATTCATGTTAATGAGGAAGTTTCTCTAAATGACATTTTGCATTGGTCAACGCTGGATAAGTAACACCGAATCACAACTGGGTTTAGGTATTATTACTGAAGTAGATGGCAGACAAGTTTCTATCAGTTTCCCGGCCGCTGGAGAGGATAGAATTTACGCTATAGATAATGCGCCACTAAGCCGCATAGTCTATAAAACAGGTGAAGAAATCCTTACCAATGATCAGCAAAAAATAAAAATAACTTCCGTCCAGGAACAAGATGGTGTTTTACTGTATACAGGAAACGACGACTTGGGAAATGTGACTCAAGTTAGTGAACTGGCACTTAACTGTTTCATCAAACTTAATTCCCCGCAACAAAGACTCTTCAGCGGATTATTAGACAAACTGAACGCTTTTAAGCTTAGAATTAAAACCTTAGAGCATTTAGGTCGATTACAACAATCTAAAGCAAGAGGCCTATTAGGTTCGCGAACTAGCCATCTTATCCACCAAATCTATATCGCTTATGAAGTTGCCCAAAGATTTGCTCCCAGAGTGATGCTTGCCGACGAGGTTGGATTGGGAAAAACCATTGAAGCGGGAATGATTTTGCATTATCAACTGCATACTGGCCGTGCTTCACGTGTATTAATCATTGTTCCAAATTCATTGATTCACCAATGGTTTGTCGAAATGTTAAGGAGGTTCAATCTGCATTTCTCTATCATTGGTCCAAATCAATACGATGCCATGCCATCCGCACTTGATGAGTTGGAAGATAACGACAATCCAATCGAGCCAGCATTAGAAGATGGCAATCTGTTTGAAGATGAACAACTGGTATTAACCAGCCTGGATTTCCTTCTGGAAAATGAAACAGCGCGTCAACAGGCATTAGCTGCGCAATGGGATCTTCTGGTAGTAGATGAGGCGCATCATCTTTATTGGTCGGAAGACTCACAAAGTCCCGAATACACGTTCATTGAAAAATTATCCGCTCGAAGCACAGGCCTGCTTCTTCTTACCGCGACTCCTGAACAAGTTGGAATGAAGAGTCATTTCGCTCGTCTTCGTCTACTTGATCCAGCACGCTTTTATGATTTTTCAGCCTTTGTAAATGAAGAAAAGCAATACCATGAAATTAATAAAATAGTTCAGGATCTCATGGATTATAAGGAAAAAAATGGCGTAGATGAGTTAAATCCCCAACTCCACTCTCATTTAAAACAACTCTTGGGTAAAGAAGCTCCTGCTGGCATTAATGCAACGATCAAAGAGTTGCTTGATAGATTCGGCACAGGTCGAGTACTTTTTCGCAATACTCGTGCAGCGATTAAAGGATTTCCCGAAAGAAGAATACACCCTGTCGCATTAACATGCCCAGCGCTTTATTCCGAGATAATCAGAGAATCCAACTTAATCCATCTTTACCCTGAAACTTTGCTTAATAATGACTCCTGGATAGACCATGACCCCCGAGTGCAATGGCTTGTTAACAAAATTAATGAATTACGTCCGGAAAAAATTCTGGTAATCTGCGCAAAGGCAAAAACAGCCATTAGTCTAGAACAGTATTTAAAATTAAAAACAGGCATTCGAAGTACTTTATTTCATGAAGGACTTACCATTATAGAGCGTGACAGAGCCGCCGCTTATTTTGCAGAACAAGAAAATGGTGCACAGGTTCTTGTTTGTTCCGAGATAGGAAGTGAGGGAAGAAACTTCCAGTTTTCCCATCATTTGGTTTTGTTTGATTTGCCATTAAACCCTGACCTTTTAGAACAGCGTATCGGGCGTTTGGATCGTATTGGTCAAAATCATCCCATTGAAATTCATGTACCCTATTTAACGGGTACCGCGCAGGAAAAGCTATTTCGCTGGTATCACGAAGGAATCAACATTCTTCAACAAAGCTGCTCTGTTGGCTTTTCAATTTTTGAAACTTTTGAAAATCGGCTGACACCTGTTTTATCTAATCCCATGCAGGAGACTAACGAACACTCATTAGAGAAGCTTATTGCTGATACCCAATTACACACCCACCATATCAAAGAAGCCCTTAATGCGGGAAGAGATAGATTATTAGAATTAAACTCTTGTAACTACGCTATAGGGAAAGAACTCATTGAAGCGATAGAAGCAGAAGAAAATTGCCTTGAACTTGAAAATTACATGTCGCAAGTGTATCAGGAATATGGAATTGATCAGGAATATCATTCCGAGAATGCCGAAATATTGCGCCCTGGTAACCACATGAAAACCGCTCATTTTCCTGGACTAAAAGAAGACGGTATGACCGTCACTTATTCTCGCCCTAAAGCTCTTGTTCGGGAAGACATGGAGTTTTTAAGTTGGGAACACCCCATGGTTTACGACACTATGGAAATGATCCTGGAGTCAGAACTTGGCAACGCCACAGTGACTACTATTTCAATCAAAAGCATAAAACCGGGTACCCTCTTCCTGGAAACTTTTTATACCATTAATTCTTCCGCCCCTAAATACTTACAACTTGACCGATTTATTCCTTCATTGCCAATTCGAATTTTGATGGATACTACCGGTAAAAATTTATCAAGCATTTTAAGTTATGAGCAGCTTAATAATCTGTGCCAACCACTTAAACGTCATCTGGGTTACCCTGTTATTAAACAAGTTCGTGAAGAGATTGAATCCATTCTGCAACAAACCAACAAAATCGCAGAAGATCAGATGAAATTATTTATTGAAGAAGCAAAATCAATGATGGAACTAACGACTTCTCAAGAAGTTAATCGACTGGAATCCTTGCAAAAAATTAATCCCGCTATTCGCGATGAAGAAATTGAGTTTTTTAAAAGGAAAATTTCAGAGAGTAATTACTTCATTAATAGCTCCACTTTAAAACTTCAGGCTATTCGGGTTGTAATCAATGTCAGTTAGTTAATCATCCCTTCACAAATTGACACGAGAATAAAAGAAATTGCTTGTCTTACAGGCTGGACGCTGATTTCACAAAATCAACAACTATTAGATTATTAACCGAAAATTTCTGTTTATAGGCCTGTCGCAACAGGATTAACGCCAATATTAGGATTAATCCCACAATCATCCAGAATTTTCAATAAATTATTTCCTTTACGGGTTAATCGTTTAATACAGTATTCTTCCAGATAACTGCTCAAAACATAATAATATTCATCTAATATCAAAATATTAAGAATTTTCTCCGCTCTTTCCAGATGATGCTTCTTGCCATGATCACAAGCTTGAAACAAAATACCTCCCAATATTGCAGCAATACTTGCTTTGCGTTCAGGACTGGCTAAATAAAAGCGTTGTATGCATTCATCAAGGGCCCTGTCTTTATCCCACTCGACCCACTCATCATACAGTGATAAGGCCGCGTCAGGATTAAAATTTTCTACACTGGTCAGCTCTTGCATAGAATATGCGACTGGGACAACCGCTTGCACATTAGCCCAAGAACAATTTCCACTAATTTGAGAGCTGATTGGCATTTGAGCAAAAGGAAGCAGCCCCAATTGTTGGTTTATCACTTGATGATAAAATCTTCTGTTTTGTTTTTTATATAAAAAGTCATGGATAAAATTGACTGTCAGTGCCTCTGGCCTGGTTATTCGGTAAATATTAACGCTTCCTTCTTGCAAGCTGTTTTCACCCCTGTCAATTTTTGCCCACCACTGGTGATAGCGGACAAAACATAAGGCATGACCACGACTTGCCGCAGGAAGAATCAGCATGGGAGCTTTTAACAAAGCGGCGATACGTTTGAAATGTTGTTCGCCAAGTCTGGGATGATGTTGATACTGCAACAGTTCTGCTGCGTCAGTAAAAGCATCCATAATATTATGAATATATGGAAAATAATCCCTTAAATGCCGAGTCGAATAACTACTGATAAATCTCCGCAAGGAGTCTTTTACAACAGCAACAGTGAATTCCAAAATAAACCCTTCATAATCGAGCTCGATGAATTCACCTTTCGCATTGACAATATCCACATCGCCTTGCAATTCAAATCGATGACCAATCAATTTGGCATTAATAAAATCAAGAGCAAAATCAAGTTTCGCACCATGATGGTACAACAACTGCTTTATTGCGTCTTGGCCACGCAAAACCGGGTAAACCAACACACAAAGACCATTACGAGTGTAAGCATTAGGATCAGCACCATAGGTTAACAAGAGTTTGGTCATATCCAAATCATTATTGTCCACTGCCCAATGTAATGGAGTACGTCCTGTGACATCTGGCTTGTTAATATCAACTTTGCGAGCAATTAACTGCTCCGCAATTTTAACTTGCCGTGTAATAGCACACTCTATGAGGGGAGTAAAACCATATTCATCGATATCATCCAAAGACTCCCCTGCGCGCAGATAAGCATCAAAATCAGGCATTCTATGACTGATAATATCGTTTGCAATACTCATTTAGGGCCCCCGTGGGGTAGGTGCTGTAGTAAATTTTGGCATGTTGCCTAAACGTAATTGTTTTTCTTTATCCTGTTCTCTTCTCTCATTATCAAACTCCCTCCGTGCTTCCGTATTGAGCGGAGGTTCGGGATTTAAATTAGGATCTATTCCATCGAAACGCTGACTGTTCAATTCAGGGTGTTGCAATATATTGTTTTGCAACTCCCCTTCTGGAGCAACCTTGATTTCTTCTTCCGAATGTTCGCGTGCTTTAACAGAAGCAAATCTCCTCTCTCCCTGCTGCTCAGCCAACCGCCTCCGTCTTTCCATTGCTTTTGTTTCAGCCACCAGAAAAGTACTTTCACTTCGATTGGAAGGCAAGCGTGTGGGTAACTCGACATGAAATACTGAGCCCAGCAAGACATAAACAGCCGCAGAACCACCATCCTTAGGCTTGGCACTATGAAATGCCAATACTTCATTGATCTGAGGTAACCACCGATTAACCAGATTTTTCATTAAAGGCGGTTTGTCCTGAGAATTATCCGCGCCATGAATAATAAGAATGCATTGCTTATTACTTTTTATTTGAGTTTGGATAAATTGATATAAACTCTTACGCGCAGATTCAACTTTTAAACCGTTTAAATCCAGTTCCGCTTCCCAAGGAATTTTCCCATTTTTTAAATCATTGAAGCGTTTTGATGATAAATTGGAGCGAGAGTAAGACAATACAGTACTCGCGAGTACTATCTCTTCGATTTCATCAGATAAATAATATTCTTTCGCCATCTTTTTCAAAATTTAACAGTCATAATAGAAGTATAACTTAGGATATAAAAAGTATGGCATTTTTTCTAACATAACCTGCATGACCGATGGAGGACATACAGGTTTGCTATCAAGATACTGAATCTCTGTTATTGTGGCAACGGAAGCTTTACAGAAACTCTCTTTGCAGTATTTCAGCGATCTGTACCGCGTTAGTTGCCGCACCTTTTCGGATGTTATCAGCGACTATCCACAAATTGAGCCCGCAAGGATGAGAAATATCCTGTCTTATACGCCCTACAAAAACATCATCATGTCCGACTGCATCCTTAATTGCAGTGGGATAACTTGCTTTAGCAGTATTATCCACTACAGTAACTCCAGGTGCTTTTGCCAAAAGCGCACGAGCATCGTCAGCCGTCAAAGGTTTTTTTAATTCCAGATGAACCGCTTCAGAATGCCCATAAATAACAGGAACCCTGACGGCTGTAGGGTTAACCATAATGCTGTCATCTTCCATAATCTTGCGAGTTTCCCAGACCATCTTCATCTCTTCTCGGGTATAGCCATTGTCTTCAAATTGATCAATATGCGGAAGTGCATTAAAAGCAATTTGCTGAGGATAAACTTGAACATTAGCTGGTCTTCCATTTAAAAGATCACCTACCTGAGCAACCAGCTCGCTGATGGCTTTTTTGCCAGTCCCGGAAACAGACTGATAAGTCGCTACATTGATACGACTAATACCAACAGCGTCATAGATTGGCTTTAGAGCAACTACCATCTGAATGGTGGAGCAATTAGGGTTAGCAATAATACCTCTTTTAATATAATCAGCGATTCGATGAGGATTGACTTCAGGGACAACAAGAGGAATATCATCCTCATAACGAAAACAGGATGTATTATCAACCACCACACACCCGGCAGCCACAGCTTTTGGCGCATACTCTTTTGAAACAGCGCCACCGGCAGAGAATAAGGCGAGATCCACTTGGCTAAAATCAAATTCTGCCAAATCCAAAACATCCAATTCCTGATCTCGAAAAGTTACTGTCTTGCCTACTGAGCGAGAACTCGCTAATGGATAAAGGGATTCAATTGGAAAATTTCTTTCTTCCAAAACGGTTAAAAAGGTTTCTCCAACAGCGCCTGTTGCCCCTACAATAGCTACATTCAAATGTCTGCTCATTATGACCTCATCTTACCATCAGTTAACAATGCCTTAGCCAAGTATATCCCCTATCTGCGAAACGAAGTACTGACTACGACACGGATAAATTTTTAAACAGTCTAATTTATTATTTACACTGTGCTTTATGTCGTAAATAATGATCCATTAACACCAAAGCCATCATTGCCTCTGCAATTGGCACGGCTCTTATTCCCACACAAGGATCGTGACGTCCCTTGGTTACTACAGTGACCTCTTCACCTTCAGTATTAATGGTTTGTCCTGGAGTTGTGATACTTGAAGTTGGTTTTAAGGCTATACTCACTTCGATAGGTTGTCCAGTCGCTATTCCCCCTAAAATACCACCGGCATGATTACTCAAAAATCCCTTGGACGTCATTTGATCTCTGTGATTACTTCCCAGCTGCTCCACAGCATTAAAACCAGCTCCTATTTCAACACCTTTAACAGCATTAATCGACATCATTGCATAAGCGAGAGTGGCATCCAGTTTATCAAATACCGGATCTCCCAACCCTGTTGGCACTCCTCGTGCCAGTATCTTCACTCGAGCCCCAACGGAATCGCCCTGGCGTCTCAAGCGATCTATATAATCAGCCAGCTCGTGAACTTGCTTATTATTAGGGCAAAAAAAAGGATTTTTATCGATTTCACTTTCATTTTCAAATCGCAACTTCAAATCGCCCATTTGTTGCAAGTAACCAATAATATCCAGGTTTAAATAACGCTTTAAATACAATCTGGCAATGGCACCGGCAGCAACTCGTGCCGCTGTTTCACGAGCGGAAGACCGACCCCCGCCCCTATAATCTCTGTGCCCATATTTATGATGGTAGGTAAAATCAGCATGCCCTGGTCGGAACAAGTTTTTAATGTCTTCATAATCCCTGGAACGCTGATCAGTATTCTGTATCAGTAATGCTATAGGAGCGCCTGTCGTTTTCTCTTCAAATACACCAGAAAGAATTTGTACCGTATCGTCCTCTCGCCTCTGGGTGGTGTATTTGGATTGACCCGGTTTGCGTTTGTCTAGAAAAGGCTGGATATCTGCTTCATTTAAAGGCATTCCGGGAGGGCAACCATCAACCACACATCCAATAGCAGGACCATGGCTTTCACCAAAGGTTGTTACAGTAAATAACGTTCCAAAGGTATTCCCTGACATGCCTTACTCGCTTATTTAAAAAATTCTTCTAATTGCTGTTTTGTTAATAAAAACACCCCTTGCCCACCGTTGCTCATTTCCAGCCAGGTAAAAGGAACCAAAGGATAGGCTTCGCATAGAGCCTGTTCACTATTACCTACTTCCACGACCAAAACTCCATGTTCACTTAAATAAGCATGGGCGTTCTTTAAAATTTTTTCAATAATAGCTAAACCATTATTTCCTGTTTCCAATGCCAAAACCGGTTCATGGCGATATTCATCCGGCAGGGTCTGCATCTCTTCCTTACCCACGTAAGGGGGATTGCTCACGATCAAATCATATTGTTTCCCTGACAGTGCTGTAAAACAATCCGATTCGATCAGTGTCAATTGATCGCCAACATCATGACGTTCACAATTCTTCGTAGCTACAGCCAATGCTTCATTTGAAATATCCACGGCATCGACCTGAGCCTCAGGGAATGCATAACAACAGGCAATCGCTATACAACCACTCCCGGTACACAAATCCAAAACCTGATGTACTTGTTCCGCGTCTATCCAGGGGGAAAATTGATTACTGATTAACTCTCCTATTGGTGACCTGGGAATAAGCACTCGTTCGTCAACATAAAAAGGCAAATCACAAAAATAGGCTTCCTTGATTAAATAAGGTACGGGCACTCTTTGATTAATTCGTTTATCCAGTTGATTACAAAGATGTTTACGTTCACTGGTTGTTAAACGTGCATTTAATAAAAAAGGATCAACATCGTATGGTAAAGACAAACTTCTCAAAATCAGGGATCTCATGTCATCCCATGCATTGTCCGTACCGTGACCATAAAATAATTGTGCGTTTTCAGCACAGGATAAACTAAATCGTAAAAAATCCAGAATAGTAACGAGTTCTTCTGTTTCCTTGCTAAAATAACTGCTCACGAGCTTATCAACCATAACCATAGAAAAAGTACAAATTGTACACTAAATTAAAACATATGTCGTGCATTCTTTAATACTAGGGATGTGATCAAAAGAGTGCCTTTGCATAGCTCGATTCTCACCTAAAGAATTACTCCAAATTAAGTTATAATTAAATATATTCTTTTGATTCCTGTTAAAAATGACTGATGATTTCTTGTCTGATGAGGATAAAGCCCTGTTTCGTCATCATATGCGTTCTGTAAAACCATTAAACGAAAAAACCAAGCGAGAGAAAACCTCGACTTTGTCCACCCATGAAAAAAAAACCACAACGTCCGAGAGTCACTCCATACCCAAAGAAGAATATTTTTTATCCGATTTTATTCGTGACACTGTGGAGTCTGATACTGTTTTGTCTTTTTCAAATTCCAGTATACCCAGTCAGAGATTTCGATCGCTAAAAAATGGACAAATTCTGTGGGAAGCCAAACTGGATTTACACGGATTAAAAACTGAAACAGCTCGTCAAGCTCTTTATGATTTTATCCAGACTCAATCACTCAATAATAAACGCTGCTTACTCATTATTCATGGCAAAGGAGGTCATCAAGGCGCTCCTCCGGTAATAAAAAATCTAATCAATCGCTGGTTGCCGCAATTTAGTCAAGTTCTGGCATTCCATAGTGCTCTTCCAAAAGATGGAGGCTTGGGGGCTGTGTATGTCTTATTAAAAAGAAATAGAGAAAAAGATGAACAAGACAATTACTAGTAACACTTTACTTGCGTTAAAGCAGTAATCTTAGGATAATTCGTCAAATTAAAAAATATCTTGAGTACAGCTATGGAAAAATTAGGTCAGTTCATCATCAATCATTGGCAACTCTGGCTCGCCTTTGTTGTGGTTGTATTTTTAATTTTCATTAATGAAATACTCTCTCAAAGAAAGAAAGCCAAGGAGGTTTCACCGCAATCCTTAGTTGATTTAATGAACAATGAAAATGCCATCGTCATCGACATACGCGACAAGGAATCATTCAAAAATGGCCATATCATTAATTCAATGAACGTAAACCCTGATGATTTTGATCAACAAAAAATGAGCAAGTACAAAGATAAACCCATTATTCTGGTCTGTGCCCGAGGCTTACAATCTCCAACCCTTGCAATGAAAATCCGCAATCAAGGCTATCAACCTCTCGTTCTGAGTGGAGGAATTCAAGCTTGGCAAAACGCTGATCTTCCTTTAGTGAAGGGTAAATGAACAGATGAATGAAGTCATACTCTACACTACAGGTTATTGTCCTTATTGTATTAAAGCGAAAGAATTGTTAGATAAAAAGAAGGTTATCTACACCGAAATCCGCGTCGATTTACAGCCTGAATTACGTGAAGAAATGATACAAAAAAGTGGTCGACGTACAGTGCCTCAAATATTCATTAATAACCAGGCAATAGGTGGTTGCGATGATTTATATGCCCTGGAAGCCCAGGGAACATTAAATGAACTTTTAAAAAAATAGGAATAAAACATGACTGAACAACTGAATACTAATCAGCAAAATGATGAAGCTCAATTCATGATTCAACGAATATATATCAAAGATTTATCCTATGAAACACCAAATACTCCGGCTGTTTTTCAACAACAATGGGAACCAGAACTCAAACTGGATCTCAATACAACGACGACTCAACTGGATAAAAACGTTTATGAAGTGGTTTTAACTGTTACAACCACAGTGATGAATCAAAAAACCACTGCATTTTTGGTTGAAGTAAAACAAGCAGGCATCTTTACTATCCAGGGCGCCGCAGCAAGTCAGTTGGATCACTTGCTTCATAGTTTCTGCCCCAGCATCCTGTTCCCCTATGCTCGTGAAGCAATTACCTCGCAAGTCATTCGTGGCAGCTTCCCCCAATTAGTACTCGCACCGATTAATTTTGATGCTTTATATATGCAGCAGCTGGAAGAAAAACAAAAAGCAACTGGAGCTAAAGACGAGACTGTTTCTCACTAAGATGAATAAAAAAACCATTGCCATGTTAGGTGCCGGCTCCTGGGGCACCGCTGTCGCAATTCATTTAGCTAAAATAGGGTATAAAACGCTGCTGTGGAGCCATAATCCACAGCATGTTGCCCTCATGGCTGAACAACATTCAAATCCAGCTTATCTTCCTGATATAACTTTTCCAGAGAATTTGATCCCATCTGATGATTTAATTCGATGTGTTCAAGCGTCAGATTATGTCATCATAGCGGTTCCATCCCATGCCTTTGCGGAATTAATCAATAAAATCCCTAAATCAACCAAAGGGTTAGCGTGGCTTACTAAAGGTGTTGATCCAGGAAGTCATCAATTATTAAGCCAGCTGGTTGCGAGTCGATTTGGGATTGATTTTCCCATAGCAGTTATTTCAGGACCTTCCTTTGCCAAAGAAGTGGCCCGCTTCCTGCCAACAGCTCTCACTTTGGCCAGCAACAATATGAGCTATCAAAAAAAAATGCATGAGTTATTTCATCACGATAACATTCGTGTCTATTTAAGTGATGATTTAATAGGCGTGCAATTATGTGGCGCTGTTAAAAATATCCTGGCGATAGCGTGTGGAATCAGCGATGGCTTAGGGTATGGTGCCAATGCCAAAGCAGCGCTTATCACCCGTGGACTTGCTGAAATGACTCGTTTGGGATTAAGCCTGGGAGCACGGCAAGATACTTTTCTAGGCTTGGCTGGTGTAGGGGACTTGGTATTGACTTGTACCGATGATCAATCGCGCAATCGCCGCTTTGGATTGCTCTTGGGTCGTGAAGTGCCTATTCCTGAAGCCGAACACCAAATTGGCCAAGTAGTTGAAGGGAAACACAATGCCGCTCAAATTTGCGCTATAGCCAACAAAAATAGGGTGGAAATGCCAATTTGTGAGCAAATTAATGCGCTATTGCATGGTATTGTTCATGCCCAAGAGGCCGTGAACAACTTAATGAGTCGTCCCGCTAAGGAAGAATAACCCTAACCCATAGCATCAATCAATTCAATATCACTCAAACTCAATTGCTCGCCTAAAAATATCTCGCCTACCTTCTGGAACCTATTAATAGAATCTGTTACCAAATAGTTGATTTTAGGGGCCACAACCAAATTGTCATTGTGTAGATTTTGATTTCGCAATAATTCATAAAGAGAAATTGCAGTCGCCTGAGCAGAATCGACAATTGCTACGCCTTTGGGTAATAAGCTGGATAACAAGGGTTTAAATACTGGAAAATGAGTGCATCCCAACAACACCGCATCTTCATCCGAAAAATCGTCGAGATAATGTTTCAATGCCTCACGAGCAACGGAATTAGTCACCATGCCTTCTTCTGCCAAGGCGACCAAAACACTACAAGCCCGACTGCTGACAACCGCCTCAGGCAAACTCTTAATGATCAAGTCATGATAAGCTCTGGAAGCAATGGTTGTTTCTGTAGCCAGAACAGCAATACGATGATTTTTTGTAGCAGACACAGCAGCGGCTGCACCAGGTGCCACCACACCCAGAACAGGGATATCGGTTAACATGCTCTGTAAATGAGGCAAGGCAGCCGTCGTTGCCGTATTACAGGCAATAACTAAAGCCTTTATGCGACGCTCAACCAGAATTTTTGCCATTTGCATAGCATATTGTTTGACTGTGTCAGGGCTTTTCGTACCATAAGGCAATCGGGCCGTATCTCCCAAATAAACAAAGGACTCGTGAGGTAATTTATCACGCAGAGCCCTTAAAACCGTAAGCCCCCCCATGCCTGAATCAAATACACCAATAGCCAATTCCTTGTTAGAGTTCAATTGAGTACTCCTTATTGTCATTTATTTCTTAGCCCTGTCATTTGGCAAAAGAGCGTCGTTCCACCAAAAATGAGAACCAGAGTCATTATTATTTACTTACGCATCCCTGTACTTGGACTTTCAGGTGCTGGTCCTTCCTGTTCAATGGTTTTCTCGGTTGTTTTATGTACCGGATTCAGTTCCTTCTTCATCTTGCTTTGTTTATCAGTGATCTCTTGTACTTTGGAGTCCACTTTTTCTCTTTCTTTTTGAGGACTAAATTTCTCATCAGTCATTTGTTGCATATGTTTTATTTTAGACTGTATTATGTTTTGGGTCTCAGTTAATCCTGTGTTAGTAAATACTTGGCTATATAATGAATTGCTACTAAATCCCCACAACCGTCCTTTTACATTATCTGGATGGAATACCGCAGAATTTACCTCAATCGCGTCACGGCTAAACTTGAATTTTGGATTCTTTTCACCAAGAATCACCAAGGCAGTGTACAAATATTCCAGCTCTTCAGGATTAGATCCGCGTAATCTTATTGGTTTATCCTTGGTTGGAGGACTATCCAGACTCGCTAAAATATCAGCCGCCATAGCCATGGAGAAATTGACTTTAGCTTCTACCAGAGGATCATCACTTGGACTGGTTGGAGGTGGGACTTGGGTCGGGAATTGTAAAATCTCAAATTTACTTCCGGGAACCTTGCTTATTTCTCCTTTTTTGCTCGTTACCTGATCAGGAACGTTGTTATCCTGAGTATACCGTCCTATCGTTTCAACAGGAGCTCCGGATTTTGGTGCCGTTTTATGAGACACATCAACAACAACGATCTGTCCTTCCGGTATTTTTTCACCAACAAGAAATTCTTGTATCTTTCCGGTAGAGCCAGTGATAGCTGTCGTACCTGATGATCTCAAGGAAGGGTTGGGTACATTGGGTAATGGAGGTATCTGATCGCGCGAAACAGGAGGATGGCGTTTAATACCCTCGGAATTGTAGTAGTAATGCATCTTACCTTTGGCTGCGACATCCACTTCTTTTACAATAGTCTCTAATTTTCCCTGTATTTTTTTATAAAAATCCAAATCGTTGCGCACCGCACTCAATTCCGCTTCCAAATCAGTACGTAACTTTTTGATTTCCTCTTTTTGTTCCAGGGTCAAGCCAGTAGCCTTAAATTCACTGTCTTTGGGCAAACTTTTCAAATGACCTTCGAGAGCGACCACCTGACGCCTTAATTGATCAACAACAAGCCCACAATCCCTGGACAATCCTTCGTATCTCTCTTTCATTTCAGCCGCTTTCGATCTGGCGGTACCCTGAAAGGTTGGGTTGTATAAATGAACCGGATCAATATCATTGATAAACTTTAACTTATCAGCATTGGTTCTTATTGGCCCTGTGATTTTTTTAATAGCCTCGAATTCGGTATTCAGATCATGGACTGCTGTCATTACATTAGCAGGATTGGTATCTAACAATTCCTGTTTCCTGATATCATTTTTTATTTCGTTAAATAAAGCAGGGGTTAGCTCCCTTAAACAATCTTGTTTAAGCTTTTGAAGCCCCGGATCAGTCGGATTTTTGCCAAATAATTTATCGGTGTATTCTTCAACGGTTTTACTGTCCTTTAGATGTTCCAAAAAATAATTTGTTATAGGTGAGCTTGTAGGTGTTGATGGCTTTCCACGTATTCCAAAAATTACAAGTTTATCCAAACTTAATAAGACACCTAATAGTTTTTTATTTCCTGAATTGGCAGGGTTATTGTATTCAATGTACAAATTCTTATTATGTTGTTGCTGCTTACTCATCTCATCTTTTCGAGGAGTTGAACTGGTAAAAGCACTACCATCATCGTTTAAATTAAACGCGTTATAAAAATCTTTTTGATTTACCGAGCCAGATTGAGTTTTAATGGCATCAATCAAGGTTTTGTAGTCGGTGACCTGGGTATAGGTATTGGGGTTAGAGTTGGCGGTGGTTAATGCCTGATTAATAGCAGCAACTTGCTTATCATTTAAAGTGATTTCAGGTTTAAAATTAGCCAAAACTCTGGCTACCTCGGCATTGTGAATAGCTCTAAATCCCTCGAGTCTTTTATTCTCTGTCAAGAGCTCTGCAATGCCGGATGCGTTTTTTCCAAGGTAATGTTCTGCTACATGAGATTCATAAGCGTTCATTAAATGGCGTAATTGTTGTGGCTTGGCCAAAATCTCTCTTTGTTTTTCTACTGGAAGCTGGGTCAATGCGCTCATTAATTTCGAATGAGCTCCACTACCTAAAGAAGAGACCCTGTTTATTTCAAGTTCAAACTGGCGCGCTCTCGCCCATTGTTTCATATCCTTCAAGTCGCTGTCTTTTACCCAGTCCGCTGGAGTAATACCTAATTTACCCAGTACCTCTTTAAATTTATCCAGATTTTTAGCCCCATCCAATGCCTTTAAAGCATCCAGTGCTTTTAAATTCGGCTCATCCTTAATATTATTAATAAAGCTTTTCATCATGCTTTTTTTGAGCGAGCCTAAATTTTCTTCTGTCACCGCTTTATCAATGTAGTCATGGGATCCCAAAAGGGCAGTTTTTTTTAATTCAGCAATCAATGCATTGGCATCTTTAGCATTGAGAGCATCCTTGAGATTTTGAGTTGTTGATGATAAAACGGCTTGAAGATAACGAGCTCCCAAAACACTTATAGCCATGCCCGATGCATATTCTGGTAAATACGTATTGTAGGGCTCGTCCAAGCTGTCTTTAAATGCCTCAAATGCACCATCCTCTAATCCTGTTTTCTTGGCTAAAAGTGCATCGTGCGATAGTGATTGGACATAGTCAACAAATCCAGCCTCGGCAGCTTTCTCTTTTAGCTTCTGAATCCTCTCATCCAAAGCCTCTTTTACTTTATCATTTAGAGGATATGCTAATGCTCCTTTCCCTTCAGGAGGAAAACCCAAAGCACTCATAACGCGCACAGCATCATCCCTAGTCCCCGCACCAAGTAATTCCTCTAGTCGTCCGTTATTTTCAGAACCGTTAATCAATTTGATTAATAACAATTCCCCAGCTTCTTTTTTAATTCTATTAATCGCTTCATCAGATAATACATTAGAGGATTTATTGATTGTTACCGAAGGAATAGTGAGTGCAGGCTCATTCTGTTTCCAACCATGCACATTCCCTTCACTAAAATTACCCAAAACAGGTTTTTTGGATTCGATATAAGCCCTGCACTCATCTGGATTGTTTTTCAAAATTGCAACTAAAGTGTCTGCATCTGATTTTTCTAACCCGAGTTTGACTCGTTGTTCTGCAGCCAATTGATGTAATTTTTGAAAACTGTTTGTTGAATCATTAGAGTCCAAAAAATTGTCTGATTCTAAATATTCTTCTCGACTTGGACCAAAAAGCCATCCTTCTTTAAACTCCATCAAGCTGGAATAATCATGCTTATCCCAAAAATCCTGATTATCAGTTATTACCTTTCTAAAAGCTTCAGGATCAGAGGGATCGGTTTTCAATATATCATCTAAAACTTTTGTAAGCTCATTACGAAGAGTTTCATCACTTTTTGCTGATTCTGCAATTTCTTTCAGCGCATCAAAAAATTCTTTATTTTTGGCCATACGGATGTACTCCTCGAGAATCATTATGTGTTCATTTTAAGCTAAAAATCTTAAGTTATCCTTAAATTTTGCCGATACTAATTCCACAGGGTGAATAGATTGAAACTTAAGTCAGCTTTATAAATAGAAGTATAGCAAGGATAAGGTGAATAGAATGAGAATAAAAATAATTCTTTGTGGATTAATTCTAACAAACCTAAGCTATTCCCAAGGCTGTATTGTTGGCGGTCAGGCTTCTCAGCCCAGGTATGTCTGTTTTGATGGGCGGACCCTGGACCTGACTGAAACAGGTTTTGTTTGGAATGCCAAGCGGGGATGTTTTATCAGTTCAGTACCTTGCTGCAACTATAATGCCACGCATTACGCCTATTACCCAAACCCAACTAAAATAGGCGGAGCCTATGCCCGCTGCAGACACGATTATCCGTTTACTCTTGGTCAAATGCAAACGCATTAATGTTTAAACCAACAAAAATCGAAAGTTTTTTTGAATTTCATTTAAGTCAAACTGGTTCAAATACAGAGAGAAACTCATCCACGCGCTTAAAGCAGCCAAATCCTGGAAAGGAGGCGGAAGATACACTGGATCCGTTAAAATCTCGCGCTCTTTTAACTCCCCTAACAAAGGTAAATCATCCAAAACCAGCTTGCCGGTAAATAATAGTGGGATTGTGTCGACTCTTTTTTGACCTATAGCAAAGCGTATATAATTGTAAATTAAAACAAATCCCTTGGCATAGGATAAATCCTTGGTAAATGGGCCACCTGTCGGTGTGCTGCCTCTAAAGATACGTACTGATTGATTATAGCTGTCTTCCTCTGATAATCCACATTCCAGGAAGTAGCGATAAATATCAATAAAATCCGCTCCTTGAGTCACCTTATCCAGGGCAATTACGCGGTTTGTAATTTTCAACATCCGGCCCGGATAAGAAGAGAATGTCACTACTTCAGTAATGACTGCCAAGCCCTCCTGAATCACACTGCTGGAAGGAGAACCTTTAGAAAGAAAGAAGCAATTCGGTTGCAAAGCCCCATTGAGGGTCGTACCCACATGAACCCAGCCCTCATGGACTTCCAGATAGCGCAAATCCCTATCGCTAAACATGGCATTCTGGCTTAATTTGATACTGTCAGCCCCGGCAGACGCATCAGCAATCATATCATCACTGACCATAACACTCACTCGACCAGGGTGCTTGTCAAAAAACGTTCCTAACCGCTCCTGTAAAATTTCCTGAGCCTGTATCGGCGTGTAACGCTTGACATCAGCCTGAGATTGCAATTGGACCTGGAGACTCTTTAATACATCAAACAGCAGAGAACCCATTTCACACATACGTGGTCCCCCCACATAAAACACATCATCCGGGCTACCATACAATTCCATGGCCATTTCACTAAATGAGGGAGTACCTCGCAAGGATAACATCTGGGCAGCACGACTATACTCTTCGCATTGACGCCTGATTAAGCGAGTTACAGTGGAATATTGCCCTAATTGATTTTGCGCATCACGCAAAATGATACGGAATTCTTCCTGCTTGTCTTTTACTTTAAAGGGCAGTGGCTTACCGTCATAATAAGCCTTATCAATAGAAGGGAGTTTTTTTCCCTTGAACTTAAAAAATTCCTGCTTTACTGACTCATCCCATTTGATGCTATCAAGAATCCTGATTTGACGCTGCGCCTCCACGATACGCTGAGACAACTCCTGTATTATTAACAACTCTCCTGATTCTGATGGCGTCATGATGAATCCTTATGAAGTTGTAATATCTTCCACAGGAGGCACTATGCTGACCCGCGCATCCTGAGTTTGTTGAGGTAAATCATAAAAATTACTAATATTGGCGCTAGTCAATGGAGGCGGTACTACCAAAGCTTCACCATTACGGCTCTGTAAATATAAATTCTCTCCATTACTGGCATAGCGAGAATTACATGCTGCTAGTGCCAGTGCTGCCAAGACTATAAAACTCAATTTTTTCACAACAAAATCCTCAGTTATATCAACTCTAAATTCTTCAATACCTTTTCCAAAGCCTGATGATGTTTTTCAGACAACTCCGTCATAGGTAATCTTAATTCCCCTCCAATCAATCCCATTTTTTTCATGGCCCACTTCACTGGAATTGGATTCGATTCCACAAACAGGAGTTCATGTAAAGGCATTAATTGTTCTTGAACACGCAAACAACCTGCTTGGTCATCATCCATTGCCAAATCACACATTTTTGCCATCAATTTAGCAGCCACATTAGCCGTGACTGAAATAACACCTTTAGCCCCCGTCAACAACCATTGGGCAGCTGTCAAATCATCGCCACTGTAGACATCAATACTCCCTTCACACAAGCGCAAAATTTGCTGCAAACGAGTCATCTGCCCGGTTGCTTCCTTTATTCCTATTATATTCGAAATTTTAGCCAGTCTTGCTACCGTTTCAGGCAACATATCGCAAGCTGTTCTCCCTGGAACATTATATAAAATAATCGGAATAGCTACAGATTGGGCAATATGACTGTAGTGCTGATACACCCCCTCTTGAGTAGGCTTTATATAGGCTGGTGTCATAATTAAAGCAGCATGCGCCCCATACTCCATGGCTTGCTGAGTTAGTTCAATACAATCCTTGGTCGCATTCATAGCGGTACCTGCAATCACTGGCACTCTTTCTTTTGCCTGTTCAATGACTGTTTTGATAACCAGAAGTTTTTCACTATGTGATAAAGTACCAGCCTCACCGGTTGTACCAGCCGCAACCAAGGCATGAGTTCCCTTGGCTATGTGAAATTCAACCAGCTCTCGCAGATGATGAACATCGACGCTGTCATTTCGCATCGGGGTTACCAAGGCTACTATGCTTCCACTAAACATGTTACCCTCAAAAAATTAATAGTCCACATTCTTATATTACTGGAAAACAGACATCCGAGTAAATTTTTAAATAACACTTTAGTCAACCGTAACGCTCTATCAGCAAACCTTATCTCCAACAACACGCCTATATTTGAGTAAATTTTTTACATATTTGTCTTATTTTGTACTATTCTTGATATGAAGGCAACAACTTACAAAAGGAAGTTTACTATGAAAAAGATTATACCAATGTTGTTTTTCATAGGGATATCAACCACTATGATGGTAGGTTGCACGAATACTCAAGTTGGAACAGCAGTTGGAGCAGCCGCGGGCGCTGGTATTGGCTATGGAGTTTCTGGAGGATCAGCATTAGGAACTGCAATTGGCGCAGGAGCTGGTGCATTGGTAGGCGGCGCCATCGGTCAAGAGCAAGACAGACGTGAGTATTATTACTACAGCGGTTACCCCTACTATTACTACTAATACCACTGGCTGACTAAATTTATTCTTCATTTAATAATTTTAGCGCTCTGATTAAGAACCTGGTCTTTTCTAAATGTAGGAAGGATCAGGATAGTTCTTTATTTGAGCAAAACCATTGGATAAACGATAAGAAAAAATCGATTACTCCTTTGAAAAAAATCCTGCTACTAAAATTTATACAATTCATCAAAAATTTTTGTTAACAAATAATAAGGCATTATTAAAAATCCATTGCTATAATCAAGTCATGGAAAACAATGACTAAGGATAGTAAATATGAAACTGAAAAATAAAGTCGCTATTGTCACAGGGGCAGCAAGTGGAATTGGTAAAGAAATTGCGCTTGTTTACGCTAGAGAAGGGGCAAAGGTAGCAATCGCTGATCTGAATCTTGATCAGGCAAGTCATGTAGCAGAGGAAATCAAATCATCAGGCGGACAGGCAATGGCTGTGGCCATGAATGTAACCGATGAAACACAAGTCAATCAGGGTGTGGATAAAGTAGCCGATCACTTTGGAGGGGTTAATGTTTTAGTCAGCAATGCTGGCATTCAAATCATCGAATCAGTTGATAAATTAGCTTTTTCAGACTGGAAAAAAATGCTCGCTATTCATTTGGATGGTGCCTTTTTAACTACTAAAGCTTGCTTAAAATACATGTATGCCTCTGGAAATGGCGGCAGTATCATTTACATGGGCTCTGTCCACTCCAAAGAAGCCTCTGTACTCAAAGCACCTTATGTGACTGCCAAACATGGTCTTTTGGGCTTATGCAAAGTAGTTGCCAAAGAAGGTGGCACACACAAGGTCAGAGCCAATGTTATTTGCCCGGGATTTGTCCGCACTCCTCTCGTTGACAAACAAATTCCAGAGCAAGCAAAAGAATTAGGCATCAGTGAAGAAGACGTCATTAAGAAGGTGATGCTAAAGGAAACAGTTGATGGGGAATTCACCACCACAGACGATGTGGCGCAAACCGCTTTATTTTTTGCGTCTTTTGAATCGAATGCGCTTACAGGACAATCATTGGTAGTCAGTCATGGTTGGTTCATGGAGTAAACAACCATGACTCGAACTAAAAAGTCTGCAAAACAGGTTGAGTATCCCCATATTGCATGCAGCTTTCAAGGCGGTGGCGCTTTGGGCGCTTATCAGGCAGGAGTATTGCACGCTTTAAATGAAGTGGGATACCACCCTCATTGGTACGTGGGAACTTCAATTGGAGCAATTAACGCTGCCATTGCTGCAGGTAACTCTGATAAAGAGCGGATAGAAAAAATGGTTCAATTCTGGGAATCTATCGCTACTCCTTCTGCCGTCAATGAATCCGCCCTTCTCGATGATCAGATAAGTAGAAAAGTTCAACACTTAATTGCTGCTCATTCGGCTTTACTCTTGGGCCAGCCCGGTTTTTTTGTACCTCGTTTCCCTTCTCCGGATTTCGGTTGGCATAATAGCCCTGATTTATTAAGTTATTATGATACTTCTCCCCTGCATAACAGTTTGGAAAAGTTTATCGATTTTGATCGCCTGAATAATAATAAGGTAACACGAATCAGCGTAGGTGCTGTTGAGGTAAGCAGTGGCATGATGACTTATTTTGATTCCTATAAACAAAAAATTGGACCTGAACACATTATGGCAAGCGGCGCGCTTCCTCCTGGTTTCCCAGCGGTTAAAGTCGATGGTAAATATTACTGGGATGGTGGCATATCAAGTAATTCACCAGTCAATTATATCCTCAATCATAACAATCAAAAACAGCTGCTTTGTTTTATGATTCATTTGTTTGATTCTTTTGGTATGGTTCCCACCTCAATGGATGAGGTATTAAAACGTAAAAAGGATATTGAGTTTTCCAGTCGGTTTATAAAATTAATCAACCTTCACAAGGAAATTTATGATTTAAGAAACACGATTCATATTTTATCAAACCATCTTTCTCCAGAGGAAAAATCAAAACCTGAAATAAAGGAATGTATTAAAAAAGGACACCCTTCCTCTATCTCACTGATTCGATTTTTATATGAGCACGATGAAACGGAATTGTCTTCAAAAGATTACGAATTCTCCAAAAAATCCATTCATGAACGCATTCAAAAAGGTTATGATGATGGTAAAAAAGCGATAAAAAAATCGCCCTGGAATCAATCAGTCCCAACGACCGAAGGTATAGCACTGTATGACATGTCTGCCAAAGACACTATGAAAAAATATCAAGATTAATTAATTGGACACCAGGTACTATAGGATAAGGATATGTTAATTTTAGTAGGCTATATTGTAATACTACTCTGTGTGTTTGGCGGATTCAGCCTGACAGGCGGCCATCTCGCCGCTATCTTTCAACCCGTTGAATTATTAATCATTGGAGGAGCCGCTATAGGTTCTTTTATCGTTGGTAATAATACTACCGTTTTAAAATCTGTTCTAAAAGCTCTGCCTGCTACATTTCGCGGTCAGAAATCAGCAAAACAAGCATCCAGTGATTTGTTAAGCCTTCTATACCATTTACTCAGTAAAGCACGGCAACAAGGGCTAATGTCACTGGAAACCGACATTGACGAGCCGGATAAAAGCCCAATTTTTACCAATTATCCCAATTTAATGAGTAAACACCATTTAATAGAGTTCATTTGTGATTACTTAAGATTGATTATTACTTCCAACATGCAGCCGTTTCAATTGGAAAGCTTGATGGACATGGAGATTGAATCTCACCATGAAGAAGAAATGATCCCGGCCAATGCCATCACCAAACTGGCTGATGCCATGCCTGCTTTTGGTATCGTTGCAGCAGTATTGGGTGTTGTCCATACTATGGAATCCATCAGCCTGCCTCCCTCTGAATTGGGAGTTTTAATCGCCCATGCGTTAGTGGGAACCTTTTTAGGTATTTTAATCGGTTATGGCTTTGTTGGGCCTATAGCTACCGCTATGGAACAAAATGCCAATCAAAATCAGTTGATGCTGCAATGTATAAAAGTTACTATACTGGCAAGTTTGCACAATAATCCCCCTATTATTGCTACTGAATTTGGCCGTAAAGTATTATTTACATCACAAAGACCTTCATTTAATCAGTTAAATGATGAAATAAAAAATGCCAAAACTGCTCAAGCAACAACTCAAAACTCTGAAACAACAGAAGCTACGTCCAGTTAGGTTACAGCCATGAGCGAAATAAACGATATCAGCGACCCAATCAAAGATGATCTGGAAAAAAAGGACAAACGGGAAAAAAAAGAAAAAACCACTCACTTTACTCCTGTCATTAAAAAAATCAAAAAAAATGATCATAAGCATCATGGTGGTTCATGGAAAATAGCCTTTGCTGATTTTGTAACTGCGATGATGGCCTTCTTTCTGCTCATGTGGTTAGTTGCTTCGTTAAACAAAGCCCAAAAAGCAGGTATTGCCGAGTATTTTAAACAACCAATGAAAGTAGCTCTATTTGGTGGAGAAAGTATGGGGAATAGAAAAGCAACGATCAAAGGAGGAGGCCCTAATATTGAAGACACAGATGGCCAGGTTTCTGCCACCAATAAACCTTTAATCAATGAGAGCATAGCAAAAGATAAAGAAATTGTTGAATCTCAAGCGAATGAAATAAAAAAACTTGAAGAGTTGAAATCAGAGATCAATTTAAGCATGGAAAAAGATCCCTCTCTTGCCGGTCTAAAAAAACAACTCCTGATGGATGTGGTTTCCGATGGCTTGCGTATTCAACTGATAGACAATCAGAAAAAACCGATGTTTGATGTGGGCTCTGATAAAATCAATCCCGAAATTGAGCCCATCCTTGCCAATATCGCAAAACTACTCAATTCTGTACCCAATAAAATAACCATTCAAGGGCATACTGATGCCAATCCTTATCATAATCCTGATGAGTTGGAGTACACCAACTGGGAATTATCCGCGCAAAGAGCAAATGCAGCAAGACGCGCACTGATAAAAGCTGGCATGGATGAAAATAAAGTCATGACTGTCACAGGTTATTCTTCCACTGTTCTTCTTGATAAAGCAAATCCCTATAACCCTGAAAATCGGCGTATTAGCATCATTGTCATGAAAAAAGGGGCAGAAAACAAAATCAAGGTCAATAAATAACTTGGCATTCGACCAAGGCTAGCCCCGCTTTTGAGAGCTTTTCATTAAAATTAATACTATTTACTTTACAAATTAACATTCACAACATCAGAACTCATAATGCATTCACCATCTTGATTAACCATAAGATAAATCCTGCTATCGCCATTTTTATACAAATGAAAAATAATTCGATAAATGGTTACCTCACCCCCTTCAATCTGAACCGCTTTGGGCTTCATATCCGACATAAATGCATAATAATTACTTAAACCGAGCGGATACAGTGTTTCGCTCCACTTGGTCGATTGCAACTGCCTTAAATGAGCCAGCCCCATATTTCGCTCAAAGTTATAGTCATAATCAACAAAAACTTTTGCACTATGCAGCAAAGCCGGGCATGAATCACCACGCTCTGTATTGGCTAGAGTAAAAAGAATACTTGCGTGGGATGGAAGTGAGTGAGAAGAATAGGCTGAATTCAATAAACTCCATGCGATCATAAACAAAATGATTCGTTTCATAACTACTCCATTAATTAAACCTGGTTCAAGAAACATTCTTATTACAATACGAATTCATTTGCAACAATTTAAAAGAATAAGATCGGAATGAGCCTAATGAATTATTCAAAATGGCAAAGCCATTTTCCTGACTTCTTACCTTAAATTAATCTCTTGCTTTGTTCGTTTCAGTTGGATATGATTTAGGCCACAACTGTTGAAATATTGTCTTTGTAGTGTTAATATTGATCAGATTGTGGGGCGCCATTTTACTAGTATTAAAACGAGGATGTTTTTCATGTCATCAAATGAATCTGCAGCTATAGTATCTCCGATAGTCAACCAAAAACTATCGCAATGGAAAAAACAAGATACGATTTGGATGTTAAGCCTCTATGGCACAGCAATCGGTGCCGGAACTCTTTTCCTTCCTATAGATGCTGGTCTTAATGGCATTTTGCCTTTAATCATTATGACAATTCTGGCCTTCCCCATGACTTATTATTCTCATAGGGCTTTATGTCGTTTTGTCCTTTCAGGCTCGTCCTCACACAATGACATCACCGATGTTGTAGAAGAGCATTTCGGCTCATTTGCGGGTAAGATGCTGACTATTCTGTACTTTTTTGCGATTTATCCCATTTTACTGATGTACAGTGTCGCAATAACAAATACCACGGAAAGTTTCCTGATTAATCAAATGGGAATTACCCCTCCGCCACGAGCTCTTTTAGCGATCATATTAATTCTTGGGTTAATGGGTATCGTGCGTTTAGGACAAGACATTATTGTCAAATCGATGTCGGTATTGGTTTATCCTTTTGCCACTATTCTATTTCTGCTTTCGCTTTATTTAATTCCAAATTGGAATAACGCTATTTTTATCCAAAGCAATTCCTTACATGCCAATGGAGGGCATGGACTATTAATGACTTTATGGTTAATTATTCCAGTGATGGTGTTCTCCTTTAACCATTCTCCTATCATTTCCTCTTTTGCTGTGAATCAAAAGCAACAATACGGTAGCCAAGCTGACGAGAAAAGTTCATTAATTATGAAATACAGTCACTTGATGATGGTATTCTCTGTAATGTTTTTTGTATTTAGCTGTGTGTTGAGCCTGTCACCTCAGGATCTTTTGCAAGCAAAGCAACAAAATATTTCCATTTTGTCTTATCTGGCGAATCATTTTAATACCCCTATTATGGCCTATATTGCGCCTGTTATTGCATTCATAGCCATTTCAAAATCTTTTCTGGGACATTATTTAGGTGCCAAAGAAGGCTTAAGTGGAATTATTGTTAAATCATTAAAATCAACAACAGGCAAAACAATTAATAAGAACTCCCTGCACAGAATCATTGAAATCTTTATGATTCTGACTTGTTGGGCTGTTGCTACAATTAATCCTAATATTTTAAAAATGATTGAAACGTTAGGAGGCCCCATCATAGCTGTCTTATTATTTATCATGCCAATGTATGCCATTGCTAAAGTGCCAGCCATGAAAAAATACAGTAATCAAATCAGTAACGTATTTGTTACCGTCATGGGGATTATTTCTATCTCAGCCATCATTTATGGCTTAATTTAACAATCAACCCAGTAGTTCCATCTATTTATTAAGGCGTATAATACGCCTTAATAATATCGCTATAAATTGGTATTTCGCCTCAATAGAATGGACTTAGATTTTATTTTTTGATAACGATACATCCAAAAATACATTATCCAAAGTACTGCTGTCCCTGGAATCAAATAATGAATGTCTTTTTATATCTTTAGTATCCAAACGCGCCAACTCCTTATCAATCATATAATCAATCTCGCCTTGCGTTGTAGACCATCCATAAAGTCCTCTGATTTGACGAACAATCCATAGCCGACTTCTCAATTGACGTATATACATTAAAGGCGCATTTTCTGATTTTGTTCCCTTACCATCTACTTCCTTTTTTAATTTTAAAAGTATCCCTCTTAAACTGAGATTGTTTTGATTGGCCTTTATAAATTCAGAAATACATTCCACTGCCAACATCTTTTTGAATTTCAAGCAATACTGATGATCTTCACCGATATCCCTGAGCACTTCTTTCAGTTCATTATAAGTTTTAGCCTTAATGGCTTTATTTAGATAAGGGGTATGAAATTGATAGGATCTGATATTTTCAATTTTATCGAACTCTTCAAACTGTTTTGTCCGATTGGCTCCATTGGTCAATAAATGTTTCATGATAAAACGATAATCTTTACGCACATCAGCAGGGTGAACTTTGGACTGCCCTGCCATCTGTAAAGCGATATCCAGAGGAGTTTTTCCTGAGCTATTTTTAGCATTGATGAATTGTCCATACATGCCAATCGTCTCGTCATAACGATAATCGCCTGACTTGATTGCTATATGCAATGGAGTATCCCCATCCTCAAAAACAGCGGAACAACAAAGGTTATGGTTATAATCTAACAATTGTCTAATTTCATTTTCAAAAGACTCTCTCTCTTCTTCTGGCAAGTTATTCAGGATTTCATGACATAATAAATCTCGTTCTTTTCCATTTTGGGAAAGAATAAAATCACGAAAATCTTTTAGAGAAAATAACATCGCTTTTAAACGCGCCTGTCTGGCCAGCATCGCTTGAATTACCAGAGAAATATGCGCTCTGTCTGAAGCATTATTCTCATCAAAGCAGACCTTTAAGGTCGCCTCCATTTGAGATTGAGAGATTAAAATATGCTTGTAAAAAGACCGCCATTTTGCTTTGTTAAACTCTTCCACATGGGATAAATCTGCAAAAGCCTGAATTTCAGCATAGGTACGATAATCTTTATTATCCCATGGTTTATAAAAAAAGCTGGTTTTGGTTGGCCAATAACCATTAGCAGAATATTTTAAATTAGGAAACTTCAACAAGTCTTCTTCAGTGATATCAAAAGCATCACATCCATCAAACAAATGGCAGAATCTTCTTGTTGTAAATGACATGATGCTGTCAACAAACATTAAATCATGATCGATTTTGAAAAAGACAACTCGCGGTTTTCCTTTTTTCTTCACCAAATAAAAACCAAAATTCCCTTTATGCAAATCATCCTCTTCCAACGTGTACGAAGTAGCCAATATACTTGCCAAAGAGGCATAATCTATGCTCAATTTATTATTTTTTTCTGCCGCCAGTAATTGATTAAAAAAACCTTGAGGCAATTTATCCAGGAAATAGAAAGGTATCTCGTTCGCGCTAGTCACCCGCTTTTCAGTATAGTCACATCCATTCCTTGGAGCATTCAAAGTATAAAACGGCTGCTTCAATCCTTCTTTATTTTCAATAACATAATTTAAATGCTCTACTATCAATCCCTGTACTTTATTAGCATCATTCACTACCATTTTTTGAAAGGAAGTTAATCCATTATCTAAAAATAATCGAGCTAACTGACTAAATGCCACTTCCATGCGAGATAAGTTAGCATTACCAAACTTATTTTTCTTATAAATAACTCTAAAATGTTTTTCAGACGGATCAGAAGGATAATAAACTGCATCAAGATAAACTTCATGCCCTGAAAAAGAAGGGGCACCCAGATAAATATCTTTAAGATTATAAACTCTAGGCATAGATTGGAAGAAAAACTAACAAATTAGACTATAATTTTATCACAATGCTCCAATCAAAACAATGTATAAAAATAATGCATAATGGATCAAATTTTATCTATATCATCAGGTTGTATTTGAAGGTTCTCATCTTGAACATTAAAATTTTTTTCTTCACCCAAGCGAATTTGTAAGCCCACATTATTTTTTGAATCCGCATACTTAATCGCATTCTCTTTGGTAATTTTTCCTTCTTTATATAAATTAAACAAAGCCTGATCGAAAGTCTGCATTCCTTGTTCTGTACTTCTTGCCATGACTTCTTTAATATCGTCTATCTTCCCTTTTTCAATTAAATCAGAAATATAAGGAGAATTAATCAAGATCTCCACCGCTGCAACACGCTGATTATCTATTCCTGGTATCAAACGTAATGAAATAATTGCTTTTAAATTAAGAGATAAATCTAACAATATTTGTTGTCTTGCCTCATCGGGGAAAAAATTAATCACTCTATCCAGAGCCTGATTGGCGTTATTGGCATGTAAAGTAGAAATGCACAAATGTCCTGTTTCGGCATAAGCTATGGCGTGTTTCATTGAGTTAAGATCACGAATTTCACCAATTAATATCACATCAGGCGCTTCTCTCATTGCATTTTTCAATGCATTGTCATAGCTTAGAGTGTCAATGCCTATCTCTCGTTGATCAACTATTGATTTTTTATGCTGATGTATATATTCAATAGGGTCCTCTATTGTTAAAATATGCCCCCTATGATTTTCATTGCGATGATTGATCATCGCAGCCAGAGTCGTTGATTTACCTGATCCCGTGGATCCAACAACTAATACTAAACCTCGCAACTCCAAAACCAGAGACTTTAAAATTTGCGGAAGATTTAAATCTTCTATAGAAGGTATTTCGCCCTTGATATAACGCACTACCATAGCCACTTCACCACGTTGCCTGAATAAATTGATTCGGAAACGACCTACCCCAGCTAACGAAAAAGCCATATTGAGCTCCATTTTGGACTCAAATTCTTTTTGTTGTGCGTCATTCATAATAGATAAAACAATTTCTGCCATTTGATTTGATTTGATAGGAACCTGGCCAACAGGTGAGGTGACTCCTTCGATTTTAATATTCGGCGGCGCCCCAACACTGAAAAACAAATCTGAGGCACCTTTATCCACCATAAGCTTAAAAAAAGGAGTAATATCCATAAGTTAACTCGAAATATTATTATATTCTTAAGTTTAGTAGAGACTCCTGAATTTGCTAGGTTCTGTTTTTTTGATTATTTTCTGATTCTTTAACTCAGTAGAGGTACGGGGGTCTCCAGTCGACTGTTCCTGTGCTCCAATTCCGTCTTGCAAACTTCTAAAAACCCTCTTTTTGCAGCAAGAGCTTCCTCTGAAGACATGCTCATCCTGGATACCTCAGCATATAATTTACTTAAAAACTCAGCACATTCGAGCTCGGAGTGCTCTTCATGCAACCTCTCCACACGTTGCTCGTTTTTATTTTTATCAATTAATTGATTGCTTAGTACACTTGGAGATAACATGCCTTGCAAATAAGGGGTATAAAAAGGAGACATGTTCAGGCGCTCAGTACCATCGTCTTTTCCGGGGGTACAATAGAATCTCTCCAGTGCCTGCTTATACTTTGACACCCTCTCCGCGCCCAAAAACTGATCATAATGAACTATGCCCGCGGGAAAATTTTTTCCCAAATGATTTCTGGGAGTAATATTCATCTCATTTAAAAAGGACATGAATCCCTTTTCAAAATTTGTAATCCCCGGTGCTTCAGGGTGAGTGACTACGTCTATCGCTAAAATACGCTCATCATCCGACGAAGTAAAACTGGTTGATAATCCGCCGTTAGTACCCTTAAGATAACGAACATAAATCGCATAAGTGACAGGAAACTCCCCTTTACTAGCCGCTTCGTTCAACATGGCTTCCATTTTTTGTAAAATAAGCTCTAATTTTTTTCCTGCTTCGTCGTCTTTGACTGGAATCAAATAACTCACATCCCTCATCTCTTTTGGAAAAGCAACCTGAGGATGGGTAATATGATTTTCATAATCTACTTTGGGTGCAGTACCACGAGTACCTGTGACTACTGCTGCTGACAGCAACATAAAAGAAGGTAATAAATGTTTTAATCCTGAATCCAGTAAAAAGTCCATCGCTGAGGCACCAATACGAACTTGTAACTCTTGAGCAAAAGAACGAATATCCGGATCATAGGGCGCATTTTCCCTTTTACTTGGTTTGTCTGTCGTATAATTCCATTGACGAATTTGCCATTTGGAAACCAGTTTATCCGATTCAGGACATCCGTAACTTGGCATTCCCATAATACTAATGTATTGGTTATTTTTTAATATCTCACTTAACCTGCCTGTCATTTCTTTGGTATTGGGGAATAATTCTATTGTTTCGCATAAATTGAATGCCTTAACCGCCCGTAGTTTCATGCTGACGACTATACCCAACAACCCACTATGACCACCTATCAAATCTTTGAAATCAGGATGATCGGAATTAATTTCACGCAGATTGCCATCCATATCACAAACTGTAACCGATTCAATTAAGCCACTAAATGCCGGCTCATCACGCCCGGTACCATGTCCAGCTGTTCCAGCCAAGCCCACAGGAGTCACACAATAAATCATGCTAACAGTTGACAAGGATAACTGATGATTTCGCAGAAAATCTGCAAAATCACCCACTTGCATGCCTGCACTTACTTCCACCAAAGTCACAGGAAGTCTGTGAATGGGATTGTCCGGATTAAAAACAGGGGGATTCTTTAATGGGCCGATCACTTTTGCGTGATGAAATTTTTTTGCAAAACGGATAATTACATCGGTACCTGCCGTATCAGGAGATGCTTTACCCCCTACGACCTGAGAAAAAGAAAACCCTTCATTGTACTGACTTTCTTGAGCTTCGCTCCAAGGAAAAAAACAACAGCTATTACCCGGTTTATCAGTCCATCCAGCAGTAGCCCGCACAGTAACCTTATCTTCAGGTTTCCTGTCAGAATTCAATTCCTTAACCGCTTTAATAACTGTCTGAACCTCTTTTACATTCTTAACTTCGACTACAATAGCAGCTGAATTATTAACACTCTCCATGTAGTTAGACCAACCAACAGAATGAGGGATCTTATTTTGATTCAAAATTTGAATGAACTTGCTTTTTAACTCCTTAGATAACGCCATAATTACTCCTTGTAATATTAATCATCAAACGGTTAAACATGGAAATAAAGGATGATCCATACTTGCGCCTGCTGGTATTTCGTCCGTCAAACCAGGAAAATCAGGTGAAGTAGTCCATGACCTGGGAGCATGCGTAATATCATCACCTAAAAAACGCACAGAAAATACTCTCCTTCTATGTTTTCCCTCGACTCCTCTTGCCATATGTAAAGTCAGCATATGAAAACAGACCACATCACCAGGCTCAATTTCCCATCCAATAATCGGATACCTCGCACGCGCCTCTTCTATAGGAGGCAACTCCTGCAAACTTCCTTCAGGAAACCATTTTGCCTGATTGTCTAAAAAGGTTCTTGGCATTAACCAGGGGCCCAAGTGAGAGCCAGCTACGAACTCCAGAGTTGAAGAACGACTGACAGGATCAACCGGGATCCAGAAACTACAGTTTTGTCTTCCCTCAATATTATAATAGGGTTGATCCTGGTGCCAGGGTGTAACCTGACGTGTCCCTGGCTCCTTTACTAACAAATGATCATGATACAACCGGACTGTTTGGCTTTGCATCATTTGAGCGGCAACTGCTCCTAAATTCGTATCAAAGATAATTCGTTGATAAAAAGGATTTTTTTGCCAGGTACAAAAATCCTCAACAAAATAGCCGGGATCATCTGGTCTGCTGGCTATTTTGGCACGGGAACTCAAGGAAGATAAATTAAATTCTATTCCTTCTTTTAGAATTGCAATGTCATCCGCATTTAAAAATTGGCGAAGACACACGGCACCATCACGATTAAAATCGCGGAGAATGTCTTCATTCACTTTGTATTCAGGCATGATTGCTTTTTGATAACTCACATTTTCTCCAATACATCTCGCAAATGTTTAACCGGCTCTATCACCATAGAATCCAGTTGCTGCTTGGGGGCATTGGCAAAAGGAACTATAGCACGCTTGAATCCATGTTTTATAGCTTCTTTAATGCGTTCCTGACCACTTTGCACTGGTCTGATTTCTCCTGCCAATCCCACTTCACCGAATATGATGGTTTCACTGTCAAATATACGATTACGCAAACTGGAAATCACTGCGGCCAACAACGCCAAATCACTCGCTGTTTCTGTTACCTTTACCCCCCCGACTACATTGATAAAAACGTCTTGATCGTAAGTGGCAATACCTCCATGGCGATGTAAAACGGCTAACAAAATCGCCAGGCGATTATGCTCTAGACCCGCAGTAACGCGTTTCGCTTGCTGACCGTGGGCTTCATCAACCAATGCCTGTACTTCTACCAGCATAGGTCTTGAACCTTCCCATGTCACCATCACTGCACTGCCTGGAGTAGGTTCAGGTTGACGAGATAGAAAAATAGCCGATGGGTTGGCTACTTCCTTCAAACCTTTGTCAGTCATGGCAAATACACCTAATTCATTGACTGCGCCAAAACGATTTTTGATTGCGCGAATGACCCTGAAGCGACTATCGTTCTGCCCTTCAAAATAGAGGACACTATCCACCATATGTTCTAATACCCGAGGCCCGGCTAATGTTCCTTCCTTGGTGACATGGCCTACCAGGAAGACCGCCGTATTGCTCATCTTGGCATAACGCACCAATTGCGCTGCTGATTCCCTCACTTGACTAACTCCTCCCGGCGCAGAGCTTATGGCTTCAGTAAATATGGTTTGTACCGAATCGACGACAATAATGCGCGGTCTTTCCTTTTGAGCTTGAGCAATGATGGATTCAACCTGTGTTTCTGCCAATAGCCGCAATCCGGCCAAAGGTAGCCCCAATCTTTGGGCACGCATGGCAACTTGTTGTAATGACTCTTCCCCCGTCACATACAATACGGTTTCCTGCATAGACAAATTTGCGAGAGTTTGCAGCAACAAGGTAGATTTACCGATCCCTGGATCCCCTCCAATCAAAACAACCGAACCATAAACCAGACCACCTCCTAAAACCCGATTGAGCTCGGATATGCCGCAGTCCATACGCACTATTTTATCCATGACGACGTCTTCAACCGCAGTAATGACAGAACGTTGATTTGCCCATTGCCCGCTTCGTAAAGTCCTGTTTTCTGGCACAATCCCTTCTTCAACAATGGAATTCCAAGCGCCGCATTGAGTGCATTGTCCTGCCCACTGTTTAAAAACAGCTGCGCATTGATTACAAACAAACTGGGTCTTCACTTTCATAATTTTTGCCTTGATTAAAGCATTTTACTCAGTACATCCATGATAACTCGTGCCGAAAATATTTACCTTAAATAATTTTTTAAACGAACCAAGACTTAGCTCATTTTGAAGAGTCTTTTTTCCTTTATTGCATTCAATTTACGAAATATTTATTAAAACTTTACTTTTCAAAAACACTATCTTGCTTTATTATTTGCCGAAGTGATTTTTTTATAAAAACTGAGGATAAAATTATGGCAAAATTTACCGTGGGTCAGGATCCAGTTAAAGGTTTAACTGAACTTAAAGCATACATGGAAGAGCAAATATCAAAAATTAAAAAAGCAACCACAGAACAAGAAATAGATCAACTGCTCGTAGACGTTTTGAACGAGTACGATGATAAAATGGGTTCATTATCAAAAATTTACAAAGGCGGAAACGAGCAAGTTGAACAGCTAAAAATTGACGTAAGAAAACTTTATGAGCCTTTACGTGATCAATTTAGTTATAACCATCCACAAACACTGGTTGGTGAATTTCAAATAAAAATAGAACAACAACACAAACGGGCTGAAGAAGAAAAGCGTAAGCTGGAAAAACAGCGCGAAGAACAATTGAAACTGGAAAAGCAGCTTGAAGAAGAAAAACAAAAACTTGCAAAGCAATCTGATGAAGAAAAGCGTAAACTTGAAAATCAACAGGAAGAAACTATAAATCAAGCTCTCCTGAAAGTTGATGGAATTCTTCAAGAACTCACACTCAAAATAGACAGGGTCGATCAACATCAGTATAAAAAAGCACACGACACAGCAAATACACTTCTCCAAAGTCTTATAGCTGCTCGCGATGAATATGAACGAGACTTAAGAGCCAATGAATTTTCTCAGGAACTTGCTGGAAGAAAGTTTAAATTAGCTTGTCAAGATGCCGTAAAAATAGCTAAACCGGTTTTAGAAAAAGACTTAGGCTGGGGTGACTACCTGAAAAATCTTTTAAAGTGCTTGGCCAATGCTGTGATTACCGTCTTTACATTTGGTTGCCAACAAGGTTTCTTCACTTATGCACGTCCAGATTCAGCTAAAGCGATAGAAAAAGCTGAAGAAGATTTGGGGCTTCGTCAAACTGCTTCATCACCCAAATAATTAAACGTCAAATAAAAGCCTGACATGCGCTTGGTTAGCTGTCAGGCTTTTTTTATACAATCCAATCTGCCTCGACCAGCAAATGCCAAAAAGATCTTGCTCTCCAATTGCACCTGATTCCCGCAGACTTATCTGACAAACAATATGACTTCATTTTAAATTGATTAATTCTATACCAAGCACTATGCATTAATACTTATCTAATAAAAATGAATATGAGAATATTTGCTTTTCAATTGTTTGTTTTTGATTTAACTTACCTAAGGGATTATTTTAAAATGTGAGGTCAAAATCATGCCTGCTTTCAAAAAAGGACAAAATCCAGTAACAGAACTTACTAGATTAAAGGAGTATATGGAAGACCAAATAGCGAAAGCAAAAGAGTCCTCCTCTTTAACAGCGCAACTAAAATTCCTGGAAAACGCCCACACAGAACACTTTGTCAAAATGGGCTCTCTAACCACAATTTACAAAGGCGGCAGTGAAGTGGTTGATCGCTTGAAAATTGAAATCCGTGCTTTGTATGAAGAAATGATTGCGTTAAAAGATCAATGCCGTGACCAGATTCAACAACACGATACATCTATGAAACACAGCCCCACCTTCTTCACTGCGAAGAATAACAATACAAAGACTGAAGAACTCGATATAGATTTTGACAAGGCATTCGGACTTTAAATGCTGTTCACTACTCAATGTTGGTCTTTGATATTAAATAAGCAAAGCCCAACATTAAGCACTGGATTTCCTTTATCAAACCAGAAGCTGCCAGCAAGCTTTCCTCGTTGATTTTCCATTTACTTCCATTCAGAAGTTGAATCCTCATATTAACTCAGTATAATCACACCTTTTATCGCCTTGGAAAACAGTCATGAGTAAAGGCATACATTTCGAACAATCAATCACTGAACTCGAAGAAATTGTCCGGCAACTGGAAAAGGGGGAGCTTACCCTTGAAGAATCGCTGAAACAATTTGAAAAAGGAATTAGCCTTGCAAGACGTTGCCAAAATGCTTTAAATCAGGCAGAGCAAAAAATTGAAACGTTAACTAGTACTGATTCCAACTTTGAACTCGACTCAGATGAACAAACAAGTGATTGATAACTATACCCAAAGACATGAGCTATATCTCGAGCAATTGCTCAATGAAACAATAATACCAGCTCCCAAAATTCGCTCCGCACTGCATTACGCTTTATTTTCAGGCGGCAAAAGAATAAGACCCATTTTGGTTTATTTAGCTGGCGATTTAATTGATGTGAACCAGGAAGTTCTGGATATTATAGCAGCAGCGCTTGAGTTAACACATTGCTATTCGCTGATTCATGATGATCTTCCGGCGATGGACAATGACGATATACGCCGAGGTAAGCCCAGTTGCCATAAAGCATTTGATGAGGCAACTGCTATTTTAGTTGGTGATGGTATGCAAGCTTTCGCGATTGAGGTCGTATTGACCAGATTATCGCCCCTGCTCCCCGCATCACAAATCGTAGCCATTACTCAATTATTAGTGAATGCCAGTGGAATCAGTGGAATGGTTAGTGGTCAAAGCCTTGATTTATCAGAACTGGCCAATTCATCGGTCACTGAGGAGCAATTAAGAGAAATTCATCTATTGAAAACTGGAAAATTGATCCTGGCCTGTTTTGAAATGGTTTTAGCAGCACAGCATTTGGTATCAGAACAAATCAAATCCGCACTAAGGACTTATGGAAAACATATAGGGCTTGTATTTCAAATGCAAGACGATTACCTGGATCTCTATGCTCCCACTCAAGTATTGGGTAAAGGCCGCTCCTCGGATCAGGCAAACCAAAAAACCACCTTTGCTACCCTATTTAGCAAACAGCAATTAGAAGAAGAAATCGCTGTTCATTATCAAATTGCAATGGATTCTCTGCAGTTATTTGGTAGTAAAGCGGCTGCATTAATTGAATTAACCAAACAATTACAAAATCGCAGCAACTTGTCTTGACACCATTGATGTACCGGACAATCCAATTGATATCCGTGTTAAACTAGGGTTTTTTGGCGATACGTGAAACAGGAATCCAGGTTTCTATGCCTTGCTCCATTTTACGTTGCTCACCTTTCCAGGCTTGCCCATAAACCACTTCATAAGTTAAAGGATATTTCCCGTTAGCAGTTCGCATGGTAGCGTATTGCGTTTCAAATTGTTGCCAAGCACTTTTACCTGTCAATCCATGATTTCGTTTAGGATTAATATTTCTGACTCCTTGAGTTTTTAGGGCCAAGAGCAATTGGTGTAAAGTATCGTAATGTATAGAGAGTAATTCCATGTCCATAACCGGATCCATAAAATGCTCTGCAAGCAGGCAATCTCCAATATCATGCATATCAATAAATTCATTAATATGAGCATATTGATTAGCAGCAGACCAGGCTCTTTGTAATTCTTTGAAGGTATCAGGGCCTAATGTAGTAAACATCAAGCATCCGTTGACATTCATTACACGATTAAGTTCCCGAAAAACAGGTCCTAATGAGCTACTCCAGTGAATGACCTGGTTAGCAAATACCAAATCAAAAATGCCAGTAGCGAAGGGCATTTGCTGCATATCAGCCGTAACTAAAGGCCATTTACGACGCCAACCCTGCTTTTTCCGGGCTTGTTCTAGCATGGCGAACGACAAATCCATTCCAACAATCTGCGCTTTGGGGTATAACAAAGCCAATTCTTTTGAAAAAAAACCCGGCCCGCACCCTAAATCCAGAATTCGTCGAGGAGTAATTTTTAAATATTGTAATCGTTCAAACAAACGACTGCCTATTTCTTTTTGTACTTTGGCAACACGCTCATAGTCATCGGCATGTTTGCTAAATGCCTTGCTTATTTCATTGTTGACCGTCATTATAAAGACCAGGGAAAAGTTAAATGCTGGAAATCCAACTATCGTGCTCCAAAAATTCTTAAGTATAACACAGAACTTACGCTTGCCTTCAATATGTACTCTTTGCAACCAGCTTCACAAAAGTCAACTTGCAATTTGCTCTTATTGCATGGAGTATATGAAACAACTTGGACCTTCCTGTCAATACTGTGCCTACCCCCTTTCTGATGATACCTACCTGGTTTGTGGTCACTGCATTAAAAAAAGGCCTCTCTTTGATAAGGCCTATATAGCGTATCGTTTTGAAGAACCTCTGCGTAGTTTAATACACCAGTTTAAATACCATAATGGTCTTTATCTGGCCTCATTTCTAAAGCAATTACTTCTTAATGCCTTGCCACAAAACGCATTTAAACCAGACTGTCTAATTCCCGTTCCCATGCATCCCAAACGATTAAAGCGAAGGGGATTTAACCAGTCTGTTATATTAACCAAATTATTAGCTCGTCAATTAAACATCCCTTATGACTTATACCATTGCCGAAAAGTAATCAATACCGCTTCACAAGCCAATCTCGATGGAGAACAACGAAGGAAAAATTTGCATCATGCTTTTTATGTATCGCCTGTAACTTATGAGCACGTCATGATTGTAGATGACTTATTAACCACAGGAAGCACAGCCAATGAAATGGCATATACATTAAAAAATGCCGGGGTTAAGAGAGTAGATATATGTTGTTGCGCAAGGGCTGTGACTAAAAATTAAAAGATAACTCCATGTTCATAAGTAAACTGTCAATGGTGCAAATATCGATTCAAATCATTCATTAACAAATGCACTAGCAACACACAAAATAGAATAACCATTAAACGATGCAACAAGACTTCCATAGCGACTGAAATGGGTTTCCCGCGAATTTTCTCTATAACCGAGTATAAAATACTTCCTCCATCAAGGCCGGGTATAGGAAATAAATTGACCAAAGCAACGGCTAAACTCAACGTGGCTATGAACAAGAGAAAAACGATAACACCTTGAGTTAAAGAGGCCACAGAAACAGAAAAAATAGCCAAGGGCCCAAGTAAAATAGAAAAAGGAATAACTCCGAGAAACAATTGTTTCAATATCATTATAAAAAAGTACATTGTATGGATTATCTCATCAAACGCCTTTTGTATTGAAGCCAATAGAGATGGATAACGCTTCAGACTAGAAACTGCTGACAAATCAGGCTTGATCCCCATACTCTCCAGCAAAGAACCATCTTTTGAAGTAAATTCGATCTGACTTAAATCAAGATTCAATTGTTTTAATTGCTGATTCGCTTGTCTTAAAACAATTTGCACATTCTTTTGCCCCCAATGAATCACCAACTGCATACCTACCCCTTGCCAGGAATCAGTAGGGTAACTCTCTACAGCAACCCATTGGTCGCCTGCTTGAATACCTGTCTTTGCAGCAAGGCTATCCGGTTTTACCGATTGAATTTGGGGTAATTTATAGCTAATACCAATATAAAAAACCAACACCAAAGCTATCCATGCGGTAACAAGATTTGCAATCGCTCCCGACAATAAAATCACCACACGAATCCAAACTGGTTTCTTATCAAAACAATAAGCATTTTCTTGCGGCTTTACTGGGCTAATCCGTGAATTCAGTAGTTGAACATACCCTCCCAAAGGCCACATTGCCCAGATCCAGTTACATCCACTTCGGGTTTGCCACTGAATTAATGGTTTTCCAAATCCTATAGAGATTTTACTAATTTTGACCTGAAACAAACGGGCTGCCAATGCATGTCCCAATTCATGTATACCAATCACCAAGATTAACGTGAGTATTATGGCTAGCAATGCCATAATCATGATGGACTCCTTATCCAGAATATGAGGCTTATTAAAAAAGCACAGAAAGAATAATCTATTTGTGCGTATTATCAACTACCAGCTGCAACATTGGAATCCCTTTTCTTCCAGCCAATTCATATCCTTTACGATAAACTTCAAAAATTCGATAAGGTTGATTAGTCTCACTATCGACCAACTCCACCTCATCGCCCTGTTCATCAACTAAAGTGACAGTCAAATGAATCTCGCGAAATCCATCAACCTGGTAACGCTCTTTAAATAATTTCAGAACCCTCTCCAGGCTCTCAACAGTTTCAATAGCATTATGTTGACCTTGCAGGATAATGTCCATTTAAAGCTCCTATTGAAATGACACATGTTGTACAATATGTGTCTATACATGTTGGCGGCAAAACTCAACAGGACTTTAGAAAGTCACTGTTCTCATTATTAGATATGAGCCCGTTTGAAGATAGAGAAAGTAAATTGAATCCCTTGCCAGCAAATTTTCCCAAGCGGGACAATCTTGAGGAAGAAGACGGGTAAAAAAATATACTGTAAAATGATTGCAAGAAACAGAAATACAAGGAACCTTACCTTTTTCTCTACAAATTTTACAATGAATCGTTTACAATTCGTTAACTCTCTTAAATAAATAAATCAAGATTCTATGGTATTTGTAGCTTGCGGGCTTAATCATAAAACTGCTCCAATTCATGTGCGTGAAAAAGTCGCACTGCAGCCAGCCATGCAAGATTCTCTACTGAATAGCCTGCTTGATTTACCTGAAGTCAATGAAGCAGCTATTTTATCTACATGCAACCGGACTGAAATCTACTGCGATACCAATACCCCTGAGGTTCTTGGAAACTGGTTAGCCCATGAACACCAATTATCAGAGGAATTATTATCTCAATTTTTGTATATCCATCAGGGAAAAGAAGGAATCAAACATACCTTGCGTGTTGCCAGTGGCCTGGATTCCATGATGATAGGTGAGCCGCAAATCCTTGGTCAAATGAAACAGGCGTATCAACATGCTTGTCGTCTTGGCACAGTAAAAACACAATTACGACCTGTTTTTGAATATATTTTCAGAGCGTCCAAACGCATCAGAACTCGTAGCGGAATTGGAGCCAATCCCGTATCGATTGCCTATGCTGCTGTGCAACTGATAGGGCAATTATTTAAAAACTATCATTCTTTAAGTGTCTTTTTAATTGGTTCCGGAGAAACAGCCTCCCTGGTTGCCAAATACCTGCATCAACAAGGTGTCCATCGTTTTTTGATAGCGAGCCGCACTCTGGAAAATGCTCAAAAATTAGCTGAAACTTTTGGTGGGAAAACACTGTCCATTGGTGATATCCCGCAATATTTGCCTCTGGCCGATGTGGTTATTTCTGCCACAGCATGTCCCCTTCCTTTCATTAATAAAAGCCTGGTTGAACATGCCTTAGAGCAAAGAAACCATGCTCCTATGTTTTTATTGGATTTGGCTGTTCCTCGTGATATTGAAGAAAATGTCAATGAATTGGAACAAGTTCATCTCTATAACGTCGATGATTTACAATCCATGATAGAAAAAGGGATGGATGAAAGGCGAAATGCGGCATTGCAAGCAGAACAATTGATCGAAAGCGAACTGGATAACTACATTAGATGGCATCGCTCGCTTAGAGCCAAAGACGTCATTTGCGATTACCGCAATCAAATGCACACTTTGGCTCAACAGGAATTACAACGTGCTTTGAAAAAAATATCCGCTGGTCAAAATCAGCAAGACGTTTTAAATGAATTCAGTATGCGCTTGGTCAACAAGCTAACTCATAATCCCACCATAGGTTTAAGACAAATGGCATGGGATAACAGAGAAGACTTACTTGACCTCGCACGATATCTCTTTGATACAACAGCCAATCAATCATTATATGAAGAAATCTCTTGAGTTAAAATTACAGCAAATGTTGGAGCGATACGAGGAAGTAGGCCGCTTACTGTCCGAAGCATCCATTATTGCCGATCAAAATCAATTTAAGTCTTTATCAAAAGAATATGCCCAACTTGAACCAGTTTCCCAATGTTATGAGTCGTATTTAGAGGCAAAAAATAATTTGGATTCTTTAAACGAATTATTGGAAAGTGATGACAAAGATTTAGCGGCTATGGCTGAAGAAGAGATAGACACCGTCAAGAAACAAATTGAGGAATTGGATGAACAATTACAATGGCATCTCATTCCTAAAGATCCTGATGATGAACGCAATATTTATCTTGAAGTCAGAGCCGGCACAGGTGGAGACGAAGCAGCTATATTTGCCGGGGATCTCTTTCGAATGTACAGCCGTTATGCAGAAAGCCAGGGTTGGCAAATTGAATTAATTAGCGCCAGCCATGGTGAACATGGAGGCTACAAGGAAATAATTGCCAAAATCAGTGGGCAATCGGTTTATTCACAACTCAAATTTGAATCAGGAGCTCACCGAGTACAGAGAGTACCTGAAACTGAATCGCAAGGTCGTGTCCATACTTCCGCATGTACGGTCGCTATCATGCCTGAGGTGGATGAAATTAATGACATTCAGATAAATCCCGATGACTTACGCATCGATACTTACAGATCTTCTGGAGCCGGTGGACAGCATGTTAACAAAACAGATTCTGCTATTCGCATCACACACATCCCTACAGGAGTGGTTGTAGAGTGCCAGGATGAGCGTTCACAGCACAAAAACCGTGCCAAAGCCATGTCCTTGTTAAAAACAAGATTATTAGATGCCGAAGTAAGCAAACAAAAACAAGAACAAGCGCAAACACGTAAGTCACTGGTTGGTACAGGTGACCGCTCCGAGCGCATTAGAACTTATAACTTTCCTCAAGGTCGACTCACTGATCACCGCATCAATCTGACTATCTACCAGCTTAGTGACATCATGGAAGGGAATTTATCCCTGGTCATTGACCCGTTAAAACGCGAATACCATGCTGAACTGCTAGCCGATTTAGGCCGACATGATTGATATTCGTTCATTACTGGAACAAGCTCTGCAACAATTCAAAGTCAAAAACCAGGAAACCAAGTTAGAGGCAGAACTTTTACTCTGCCATGTGTTAAACAAAAACCGGACCTATCTTTTTGCCCACCCGGATGCCTTGGTTTCTCCTGAACAGATAGAAACCTATTTGCAGATGATTAAACAACGTGCTGAAGGTATACCAATCGCTTACATTACTGGACAGCGCGAATTTTGGTCTCTTTCGTTAAAAGTAACACCCAATGTTCTCATTCCAAGACATGAAACCGAGCGTCTGGTGGAACTTGCACTGGAGCTAATACCTGACAAGGAGAATGTTTCTGTCCTTGATCTGGGAACAGGAAGTGGTGCCATTGCCCTGGCGCTTGCAAAAGAAAGACCCCTTTGGCATATTGACGCGTGTGACTTCAGCAAAGGAGCATTGGAGTTAGCCCGTTATAACGCTAAAACGCTCGGCTTAAACAATATTAATTTCTGTCATTCCTACTGGTTTAATAATCTCCCCCTAAAACAATACCATGCTATTGTATCTAATCCGCCCTACATTGCTGAAAATGATCCTCATTTAAAACAAGGCGATGTCCGCTTTGAACCAACAAGTGCATTAGTCAGTAGTCAAGATGGATTAGCTGATCTACAATATATTATTCAGCACAGTTATGAATATCTTTTGCCTGATGGACTGCTCTTGGTTGAACATGGTTTTGAACAAAAAAATGAGATAAGCGCTATACTTAATCAATTAGGATATAAAAACATACACTGTTGGCAAGATCTTCAAGGACATGATAGGGTAAGTGGAGGACAACGTCCAAGCAATAGGAATAACAAACCTTTGTAGTGATTATTTTTTTGTTGATGATACTGACGTTTTTTGGTATACGTAGCGATTTTGTATAAAACTCAGTTTCAGATACAGAATGAAATATAGGGTCTGGCATGACAGGACAATTAATTGATAAAACCAAAGAGAGATTATACAACGTGAAAAACGATGCAATAGGAAATATGGGAATAGCGCCCTACCAAGAGACTGAGGGCGAGGAATATATGAATGAAAAACAGCTGGCACATATTGAAAAAATATTACTCGCTTGGCGCCAATCTTTAATGGAAGAAGTAGATCGTACTGTCTCACACATGAAAGATGAAGCAGCCAACTTCCCAGATCCTTCCGACAGAGCAAGCCAGGAAGAAGAATTTAGCATTGAGCTGAGAACCCGCGACAGGGAACGAAAACTCATTAAAAAAATCGAAGACGCTCTTGAGCGATTAAGAAATGACGATTTTGGATATTGTGAAGCCTGCGGAATCGAAATTGGTCTGAAACGCCTTGAAGCAAGACCTACTGCAACCTTATGCATAGATTGTAAAACTCTATCTGAAATCAAGGAACGCCAAAATCAAGGGGCTTGATTCTTTCTTGTCTCTGAACATTAAACAATAAATTCCCGCCAAGCGGGAGTTTATTACTACAAACAATCGATGTTTTTTATGTATTTTACCAATTACGGCTACAGATTAAATCAAATCAAAAAAGGCTCGGATCAACACTGGCTGTTTCTGCCAGGTGGGCCGGGACTTGGTTCTGAATATTTAGCCGGTTTTTGCGACAAGCTAGCTTTGCAGGGCACTGTAAGCCTTGTTGATTTTCCAAAAGATGGAAATAATGGTGAAGGCCAACTTGATTTTGTATCTTGGCAGGAAGGCCTCATTTTATTGCTGAAATCTTTGAACAAGCCAATCCTTGTTACCCATAGTTTTTCAGGAATGTTCACGCTGAATTTTCCGGAAATTGAGGATCATTTAAGCGGGCTTGTTTTAATGAATACAACAACAACCAACAGTTTCTTTCAGCATGTTAACGAAATGCGTCAAAAACATCATTTGCCGGATTTAGTCCCCGCTGCGAGCCAATATCATTTATATCCATCCAACGAGACCTATAAAAAATTTTGGGATACTTATAAACATTATTGTTTTACTCAAGAAGAGCTACCCATCGGTGAGCAAATGATGGAATTATTTGCCTACAACAATGAATCCTATCATTATGCCATCGAGCATTTTTATAATGATTTTCACTATAAGTGGCATCCTCAAACCATTCCAACCATGACCATTGCCAGTGAACTTGATTACATTTGTCCACCTGCAATATTTATTCAGGATAAGAATTTTCAAAATCAAAATGTGATTAATAAAATAATTTATAAGGCAGGCCATTGCCCATGGATACTCCACCTTGAACAAGTCCAAAAATGTTTTGATGAGTTTGCTGGCATGATACAAGGAATAAATACCGAGAGAACTATATAATAAGCTATTATCCCAAAGCTGCCTCAATTTTCTGCAAATACCTCAATACAGAACCCTTATTACTTTCAAGAACTGAACTGGCATTTGTCACCATAGTGCTTTGAGATTCTTTATCCTGATATAACTTGATAATCGCATCAACCAACTCATTGACATGATTCACTAGCAAAATAGCCTGAGCCTCTTTAAGCTCTCTGCAAATTGTTTTAAAATTATGTACTTGATTCCCGCTTAAAACAGGGACATTCATTGCGATTGGCTCTAATACATTATGACCACCAACCGGGACAAGGCTACCGCCAACAAATGCAAAATCACTAATTTGATAAAATCCCAAAAGCTCACCCAAACTGTCCAGTATAACCACTTCATTTTTTCTGGAAACCGTATCCAAATTGCTACGACATCCGGTATTAAATCCCGCCTGAACACTCAACTGATAGACTGATTGAAACCTTTCTGGATGACGTGGGGCAATTAATAACACCACTCCTGGAATAGCCTCCTGCAACCGAGGTAGCTGAGATAAAATCTGAGATTCCTCGTTATCATGGGTGCTTGCTGCAATAACGGTCACTCTGTCTTCTCCCCAGTGACTTTTTAATTCCCTGTATTTTTTACTATCAACAGAATTAATCTGTAAATCAAACTTCATATTCCCTAATACATGCACTAAAGCAGCATTTGCGCCCAAAGCAATGAACCTCTCAGCATCTTCATTGCTTTGTGTCAGAATCCCTGAAAATTGATTCAAAACTGGTTTAAATAAATATTTGAGCTTTAGATATCCTTGCAAAGAGCGATCGGATAAGCGTCCATTCGCCAGGAATAATGACACTCCTGAAGCATGAGCCTGGTTAATTAAATTAGGCCACAATTCCGTCTCCATAATAATCCCGACACGAGGTCTCGTCTTTTTAAAAAATCGTTTGAGAACCCAAGGTAAATCATACGGTAAATATTGATGCGCTACCTTATGACCAAATCGCGATTTGACTCGCTCAGAACCTGTAGGGGTCATAGTGGTGACTAGCACCGACCAGCGTTTGTCGAGCATTGCATCAATCAAAGGTGTTGCCGCAATCACTTCCCCCAGAGAAACAGCATGAACCCATACATCAACTGGTGCATACTCTTGTAATCCCAGACAAAATCGTTCTGCTATGCGCTGTCTGTATGCTGGTAATTTTCTACCCTTCCACCACAGGCGAAAAAACAAATAAGGCGTCAGTAAATACATTAAAAAGGAATACACAAAACGCATAAACAGGTACCAAACACAAAAAGGTAAAGTATATACCTAAAACAGTTCCTTGTGCGATATGTTACAATTCAATTAGAGGCTATGTTGTGCTTTGTCTGTATTAAATTAAAATTTGAAATCAAATTTAACATACATCTTTATAGGTAACTTCTGATAATGAACTTACGCGATTTCTTTGTAATAACAACCTGGTGGGGAAAAATACTTGGTGCCTTCTTTGGCTACTTAACTGCTGGGCCAGTAGGCGCTTTGTTTGGCATTCTCGTTGGAAACTTTTTTGATCGGGGCCTTGTCAGCTATTACTCTAATCCACATTGGCTATATCATGCAGAAAAACAAAAAATTGTCCAAAAAGCCTTCTTTGAAGCAACCTTTTCCATAATGGGGCATGTTGCGAAATCAGATGGCCGTGTTTCTGAACAAGAGATTAACATGGCTAAATCCCTGATGAGTGAAATGAAATTGAATAAGGAACAAAAAGATTTGGCAAAACGATTATTTAATGAAGGGAAACAACCTGATTTCAATGTCAGTCTTGCTCTTATCCAATTACAAAGAATCTGCAAGGATAACCGTGATTTGTTAAAGCTTTTTGTAGATATTCAGTACAGAGCCGCCCAAGTCGATGGATTAAACAGCCAAAAAATTCATGCGCTTGATAACATTTTTACTCATCTGGGATTCGCCCCCTTACACAAACAGTATCGTTTTTATGAAGATTTCGGTTCTTATTTCCAACAAGAACAACCAAAACAGCACTATCATAATCAACAGGGATACCAACATACATCCTCTTCTCAAGGACAAAGAGGTTACAAACCTCAATCACCCCCTAATGCTTTAGCACATGCTTATGCTTTACTTGAAGTAAGTCCGAATGCAAACAAACAGGAAGTTAGAAGAGCATACAGACGTCTCTTAAGCCGTAACCATCCGGATAAATTAATTGCTCAAGGTTTACCCGAAGAAATGATTAAATTGGCTAATGATAAAACTCATCAAATTATGAAAGCCTATGAATTGATCTGTGAAACCAAAGGTTGGTAATCCAATTCATCAATTGACAAGATCAAACTTGCAGAAGAATAAACCGGTTCCAAATAAGAAACCAATATCGGCGGTGGTTGTGGCTCAAATTCCGGAAGCTTTGCCATCCAACCATGGACAAACGCTAATAATAATTGTTGACTGTATTGATAGTCATGAGGGGCACCAGGTATATCAATGGCTAAATAACTATTCTCTTTAAACCTCTCTTCCCTGCTCTTTCGTTGCTGCTTTACCATGTCATAATCAAACTGCCCCACAATATCAAACAGTGGAAAACGTAAACGAGGTGCTTTTTGCAGATTTTTATTTAAATCATAGGCAGACAACATCACTAACCCATTGATCATCTTGGATTGCAGTTTGCTAAAATATTCTAGCGATAGATTAAGTTGATCGCCATAATGGACTAAAACGATTCTTTTATTATCGTTCTGCCTTAAAGTACTGATGACTTCCGGTAATTGATTGATCCAGGGTATCGAGTTATTTTTAGTACAATTCAACAAGACGACTGACCAGCCATTTTGAAATAATCCCTTGGCAAACTGTTCCAATAACAAAGACCATTGCGCAGTCTCTCCACCACGAACAATGATGACCGCCCCATAGGAAACGGGCTTTGATAACCAATAAGGTAAAATAACTTTTTTTTGCTCGACTGTTATTTCAAGCTTCTCTGCAAAAACATTGGAAACAATAAGACAAAATAGTAGAGCTATCCATTTAATTTGATTCATATTTCCCTATAAAATTGCCTGTAAGGGGCAAGATTCCTTGGTTAGAATGAGAGTATAGGCAAATACCAAATAAATTATCCTCTCATCAGGCTCCATTCAATCTTAAAAATCTCCCTCCTTGGAATTGTGGATTGATTTGAATGATAATGCGAGTTGCATTTAAAGATATCTCTTAATTCTCAGCGAACTGGACTCCAGCCTCATCTAACATCAAACGTGCTTTTTCTGCCATTATTTTATGCGCCAAAGCCGTCGGATGTACTAAATCAAAGAACAAATAACCATCACATGCGTTTTCTGTCAATTCTGGTTTCACAGACGCAACCATCTTCAAAACGGAATTTTTAGTAATCTCATCAACTATCGAATAGGAACAGGTACCCGTTATATTCGTAAATCCATACTCAGAAGCATGCTCTATCACATGGTCAAAATGACTACCCGTATCAAAGAATAACCATTCCACCTCAGGATAAGTTTTTTTAAAATAATCCACTGTATTGGATAATGCATTATTGTGTTGTGTTGAAAAATAAGTCATTTCTTCAACAGAACCGAATTCCAGAGCGGCAGGAGTTCTGCCCAAATCAGGTAAATTGAGAACTAAAATATGCTTCGCACCCTTTTCTACCAGACGTTGTATGCTATCAGTAATCCCACGGTTAACATTTTTAAGTGTTTCCTCCACTTCAACAGGCATACCCAGATAATTATTTGCCCCTATCCAAATAACAAAAAGACTGTCAGGGCTTGCTTTATCCTGATGTGCTAACAAATAAGAATTCACTTCTCTTCTTAAGGTAAAAAACACCTCATCATCTTCTTCATCAACAGAAACTCCTGCTCCACCAAACGCATAATCCAGTAAATGAGAATTTGGATCATTAGGGAAATAAGAGGCTATTAAACGTTCTATCCACACTGGACCATTGGAGAAACGACCTTCAAAATAAGGGGGAGACTGGGGAAGTTGGTGTTTCATGTATTCATATAAGTTACCGTTATCCGACAAGCTATCACCAAATACAACTATGTTATTAAGTGGTGTCGCACTAACCACTCCCGACAATAAAAAAGCACACAAAGATGCTAATAGTTTCATGAAACCCCTTAAGTAATAGATTGATTTTATATCTTTAGGTTCATTCAATTATATAATGATTTATCAATTTTTCCACGGCATTTAACACATTACTGTATATAAATTTTTTGTTGATCTAAAACAGAAACCTAATTATAGTAAATCCTGTAAACACTTCCCTGACTCGATTCATAATGCTTTCTTTTGTAACAGGGTACAGAAAATCAATATCTTGCAATCGATTCAGCAGAAATGTCGTCAGCCCTTATTTCTTTATGAGAACCATAATAATGACTAGATTTGAAAGAAATTTCCTGATTAATAGCTTGATGTTTCTTGAAACCATACTCTCTGTGGACAAGAAGCTGGATGATGCAATTCACCATTTTACTCAAGGCCAATATGAAAACCCCCGCTATCAAATTAATTCACGTATAACAAATGCTGATGACTGGTCCAAGGAGGATAAGCTAAAATTCACTTCTGCAATCGCAGAAGCCATAGCTCTTGTTTCGGAGAAGTATGAAAATCCAACCAGTGAGACTACAGAGCAAATACAAAGTGCCCGAAATATATTATTGGATGACTATGTTCCATTACTTACAGCGAACACCGATCCTGAGAATAGATTAAAATCTGTGAGAGAAAATAGTAGTCAGATAAGAAAAGAATTAATTGCCAAACTCAAAGACGAAGTACCTTATAAAAGTCAGTTTGAAAACCCCTATGTTCTTTTCCCATTCGTTGCTGCCACTGTAGCCGTAGCAGCTACTGCTGCGTCAGTGTTGTTTGGCAACAAACCATAAAGGTAGTGTTTTATTACTAATGAAGCCTCTTGTCAGGCTTCATTAAACTCAGAAATATACAGATCATCAGTACTCCAATGGTTATTTCCGTTCAAGATGGACCAAATACGGTCGTTTCAAGAAAGAGCTGATCTCTTACACTCAGAGATAAAATAATGCTTAATTAAATTTATAGGCAGATTCATTACGAATGTCGTCTAAAGCTTCTTTTACTTCTTCTTTTATTCGTAGCTGAAACTGGCCGCTTGCTTTTTGGCTGAATCCACGAGACTTATCAGCTCTCCGAATTGGGCAATCAGGATCGTATCTATTGCTTTCAATGTCTTTGCTATTCTTGGTTTCTCTACCGAAAAAACCGGGTTCATGTTTCTTTTTCATAATTTGGCCCCTCAGTGTTAAATTTCAGAACACCAATCCATATTAGAGGTATTAAATTAGAAAAACAAGCCAGGAAAAAGGTAGGTCTTCAGGGCAAAATCATACTTTGATTAAATAATACATATGCATATCATTCCTACGCGAGTGGGAATCTATTTCAAATCTTGCCCCTCCCTTTGCTATAGAGAAGAGATAGCTTACTGCCTGTGCGGGGATAATAAAATCTGAACCATTGTTTGCGCTATTTATTGTACTTAATGTTATGATCTCGCCCTGACAGGCGAAATCGCGTTTTACAAAATAATTAAAGGCCAATTGATAGCGCTAACAGCACTTTACTGCTGAGTTATTCAGGCACTGCCAATTAATGTTAAATTCAGTTGACGGCCGCAAACCCAAGCCTTGGTTAAGTCTTTCATCACTTCTTTAGGCATACCTTTGGGTAGGCGAACAGTTGAGTGATCTTCGTGAATTTTAAGGCCAGTAATATATCGGCTTTGCAAGCCTGCTTCATTAGCAATAGCCCCTACTATGTTACCGGGTTTGACTCCATGAATTTTGCCCACATCGATGCGGAATAAATCCTGAGCTGCCGGTTCTTGATTAAAGGCCTTCCTGCCATCATTAAATTTTTTTCTTTCATTAGAAAAATCTTTAGCAAAATCTTTCTTACTTCCTCGTGCCCCTTTCCGGTCACCAGAAAAAGCTTTTCTCTCTTCCTTAAAGCGACCACGTAAATCCAATCCTTTTTCTCCTGCCCGAGCTCTCTCTTCTTTGAATGCTGAAGCTGCTTTTGGTAAATTCAATTCTTTTTTCCAAGGCATATCCTTATGCAGCAATAAAGCAAGAGCAGCCGCAACGTCCACCGCTGATGCATCATTTTCTTTCATGTATTCTTCTACAATCCTTTTATAGGAATATACATGCTCATGGTTCAAACGGGCAGTAATGTTAGACATGAATCGTTGTTGACGAGCCATCTGTATCATATGGTCATTGGGAACTTGAACTTTTTCAATTCGTTGCCGGGTATGGCGTTCAATGCTGGAAATTAAACGAGACTCCTTGGGCGTTACAAATAAAACCGTAACACCAGAGCGGCCTGCTCTTCCTGTTCTGCCAATTCTGTGAACATAGGTTTCATTGTCATGGGGCATATCATAATTAATAACATGAGTAACTCGTTCAACATCCAGACCGCGCGCAGCAACATCCGTCGCCACAAGGATATCAATCGCTCCTTGTTTAAACTGTGCAATAATCCGCTCGCGCAAAGACTGAGTAATATCACCATGAATTGCCATTGCTCTTAATCCATGTTGTTGCAATAGCTCTGCTACTTCCTCAGTACTGCTTTTAGTGCGTACAAAAACTATAACCCCTTGATAATCTTCCACTTCCAGGACTCGGATTAACGCATCCGGTTTTTGATGTACAGAAGCAAACAAAAAACGTTGTTCTATAGATTTGACCGTAGCAGTTTCCATACGGATTTCGATTGAAGCTGGGTCATTCAAATAAGTATTGGCTATTTGACGAATTCGATAAGGCATGGTTGCTGAAAACAATGCCATTTGCTTTTTTTCAGGCAACTTTTCCAAAATGGTTTCTACATCTTCAATGAAGCCCATGCGCAACATTTCATCTGCTTCATCGAGAATAAATGTCTGTAAATTATTTAACAGCAAGGTACCCTTGTCGATATGATCCAGAATACGTCCTGGCGTTCCAACAACCACTTGCGCACCACTGCGCAATTGTTTTAATTGACGGCCATACTCTTGTCCGCCACAAAGAACGGCGATAGTCACATTGCGTTGGTACTTGCTTAATAATTCAAATTGTTCCGCAACCTGGATTGCCAATTCACGGGTAGGGGCTAAAATTAAAGCCTGAGTGGCAGGTATATCAGGAGACAGATTTTGCAAAATTGGTAATGCAAAAGCCGCTGTTTTACCTGTACCGGTCTGTGCAAGAGCAATTGCATCGCGACCTTGCAACATCAAAGGAATGGTTTGGGCCTGAATAGGTGATGGAGTAGTAAACTTCATATCTTCTAACGCTTTATTTAAAGCATTAGAAAAATTAAAAGCGGAGAAGTTTGATATTTCTTGATTCATACTGTTCCTGAATATAATAAAGCGTCTTTCTGAAAAGGCTAACTAATATAAAAAATGTGCATTATAATAACAAAATTAACAAGATGATGCACTATATTTATTAATTTTATCAAGACAACACATACCTTGATAAAAAATAATTCTACCAAAAGAGCCCGGTTTTGACCTTTGCTCTTTATTTTTAAACAATAAGAGGAAGAGTTTCATCAATTAACTCAAACTGCGCTGGTAACCGACCAATGCTTTCACCATCGGCTTCAATTTCTATTTTACATCCTTCCAATGACTCAATTTTAATTTTTTTAGCCTGGACATAATGAACATTATTATCCAACAGATGCCCGCCTGAGTAAATTTTATATAACTTAAACAGTGCGTTTAATTTTGAAAAATCATTAAAAAAAACCACATCAAACAAACCATCATTCACTTTTGCCATCGGTGCTACATGCATACCTCCACCGAAATATTGGCCACTACAAACAGCCATTAATAGCATCGTGTTTTCAAAAGGTATGGCATCATCGATCTGAATCTTCACTTTGGTTTTACGATAGGTCATCAATCCGGTTAAAGAATGCAATAAGTAATTCAGAGTGCCGCCCAGCTTTTTTAACCACTTGCTTTTAGATGCACGCAAAACCACCTGTCCTGACAAACCACAGCTGGCAATGTTAATAAAATATCTCGACACTTGATTAGCAAAAGTAATTTTCCCAATATCACAATTGATAAATTGATTATGACTTAACCTATCCAGGAATTCGGTCATTTTTTGTTTCGGAAATTGTCTTGTAAAATCACCACCACAACCCGCATTAAAAAAGGCGATTTTTGTTTGCGGATTTTTTAATTTATCTTTCTCAATTAAGCCATTCAAAACATGATTTAAAGTGCCATCTCCACCGATTATTAACAAGCTGTCAGGGTTTTCAGCAAGAAGTCCGTCTGTGATTGCTTCAAGATCATTAACCCTGTTAGATATTCTGTAAACAGTTTGTTCGAATAGGGCATGTAACCCGGGCTTTAGAACTTTCCAAACTTTTTTCCCGCGACCTCCGCCTGCTATAGGATTTATCACTACAGCAATTTTACTCATACCAACGCAGCCAACCGACAAGCCTGATCAATAGCGTGACGTGCATCAAGCTCCAAAGCTTTATAAGCACCTCCTATTAAATGAACCAATTTACCTGCCATTTTTAAAGGCTCATACAAACTCTTTAATTCTATTTGACCTGCACAAATCACTATAGAATCAACTTCCAAAACTTGAGGTTTGTCGTCAATAACCAAGTGCAATCCCTGATCATCAATACGCTCATAATTTACCCCTGAAAGCATTTTGACTTGTTTATGTTTTAAGCTGGAACGATGAATCCATCCGGTAGTTTTTCCCAATCGTTTACCCATTTTTTCTTTTTTGCGTTGTAATAAATACACTTCACGAGGACTCGGTGCAATTTGAGGTGGTTTTAATCCACCCCTATGTTGTCCGCCAAGATCAATCCCCCATTCATTATAAAATTCCTCAGAGGTCAACTGATGGTCATGAGTTAAAAATTCAGCAACATCAAAGCCAATTCCTCCTGCCCCAATGACGGCGACTCGTGATCCAACCGGTTTGTTTTTAGTAATCACATCAATATAACTTACCACTTTTTCGTGATCTATGCCTTTAATCTCAGGAACTCTGGGTATAATTCCACTTGCCAAGACCACTTCATCATAGTCTTTCAGTAATTCCACAGTGGCTTCAGTATTCAAGTGTACATCCACCTTATACTTTTGGAGTTGGTAAGCAAAATAATTCAATGTGTGCTGAAACTCTTCTTTTCCAGGAATTTTTTTCGCTAAATTAAACTGTCCGCCAATCTGATTTGCTTTTTCAAACAGAGTAATTTTATGCCCTCGTTCAGCTGCCGTTACTGCAAAAGCAAGGCCAGCCGGTCCAGAACCAACTACAGCAATAGATTTTGGTTGATTTGTTGTTTCATAAATCAAGGTCGTCTCGTTACAGGCACGAGGATTAACCAGACACGATGCTGTTTTGTTCACAAAAACCTGATCAAGACATGCTTGATTACAAGCGATACATACATTAACCGCTTTGCTTTCGCCTAATTTTGCTTTTTCTGCAAAGCAGGGATCCGCTAGAAATGGTCTGGCCATAGAGATCATATCTGCGACTCCATCTTCCAATAATTGATTGGCCAACTCTGGTGTATTAATTCGGTTGGATGTAATCACTGGTATTTTAATTTCAGGCTTTAAATGCCGAGTCACTTGAGTGAAAGCAGCTGATGGAACCATCGTTCCTATCGTTGGAATTCTTGCTTCATGCCAACCTATACCCGTATTGATTAAACTGGCGCCAGCTTGCTCAATGGCTTTAGCAAGGGTGATCACTTCCTGCCAATTACTCCCCTCCGCCACCAAATCAAGCATGGACAAGCGATAAATGATAATAAAGTGCTCTCCTACCGCCTCACGGACACTGCGAACTATTTCAATGGGAAATCGCATGCGATTGGAATAACTTCCGCCCCATTCATCCCTGCGATGATTGGTATGAGTTACTATAAACTGGTTTATCAAATATCCTTCGCTTCCCATGATTTCAACCCCATCATAGCCAGCCAATTGGGCTAGTCGGGCACATCGAGCAAAATGTTTGATGGTTTTGATAATTCGTCTTTTACTCATTTCCCAAGGCTTAAAAGGGCTAATGGGAGATTTAATACGGCTTGGTGCTACAATAAAAGGGTGATAGCCATAACGCCCAGCATGCAATATTTGCAAAGCAATTTTTCCACCTGCTTCATGTACAGCCTGTGTAATGATTTCATGTCGATGTTGCTCTTTGCTATTAGTCAGCTTGGCAGCAAAGGGAGCCAGACGGCCAGCTCGGTTAGGGGCAAAACCACCTGTTACGATTAATCCAACTCCGCCCTGAGCTCTTTCTCTATAAAAACTTGCAAGGCGATTTAAATTTTCTTTATCTTCCTCAAGTCCAGTATGCATTGAACCCATTAATAAACGATTCTTAATTTGGGTAAAACCCAGATCCAAAGGCTGAAAGATGGCTTTAAAAGGGGTATTATCAATTCTCAATTCCATGAGGACTCTCTGTGTAATAAAAGCTTAAAACATAAAGTATAAACCTTGCTTATTATACAGCAATCATTTTTTACTGATTCAATTAATTTAAAACTCTATCCCAAACAGGATTTACTAAAATGTCGGGGTTGACGCAATGAAGGTTTGATCGCGGAAATCCAGATTAACCAAATGATTGAATTAAAAATATTTTTAAACTAAAAAATCGAAGTTTTTTGTAAATCCTGTGGAATAAATGCTTTTCTTGGATAATACTAAAAATATTAACAGATTTTGAATAATGTCAGGAAATGATATGAACAAATCAGGAACAATATTAGTTGGAACTTTTTTATTCTCAAGCATGGCTTTTGCGGATGATCTTACAGCGCCAATTTACACGACTGGCCCCAAGCCAGTTGCAATAGGCAAGGTAACCTTTACACAAACCCCTTATGGTGTTTTGATTACACCAAATTTAACTAACCTTCCTGAAGGTCCGCATGGTTTCCATTTACATAAAAATGCTGATTGTGGTGACCACGGAATGCAGGCAGAAGGACATTATGATCCTCAAAATACCAATAGCCACCAAGGCCCTTATGGTAATGGACATTTGGGGGATTTGCCTGTTTTATATGTCACAAGTGATGGAAAAGCGATGATACCTACTTTAGCTCCCCGTTTGAAATTAAGTGATATGCATAATTTAGCTGTCATGATTCATGCCAATGGAGATAGTTATAGTGATAATCCTCCACAAGGCGGTGGTGAAGGCCGTATAGCCTGCGGCGTCATTAAATAATTTTGGGCGTTTGAAGCAGGTAACCTGCTTCAAACGCTATTATTTTATTTAATTCGCGCACTGACATGAACCGCATGAATAACCGCAGCAATACGTCCAACTCGTGCAAGGCCTGCATCGGATAATCCGTGCTCTTTCAATTGACGCGCGTGAGAACTAACACAAGCCCCACAGCCATTGAGAGCAGAAACCGCAAGAGACAATATTTCAAAAGTTACCCTGTCTACTCCTGGATTCATCATTCCTTGCATCCGCAATCCTGTAGGAATGTGCTCAATTTCCTTAATTTCAGTTAAATGAACAAAGCGATAGTAAATATTAGTCATCGCCATAAGACTTGCCGCCAGTTGTGCTGCATGCACAATCTGTTCGTTGTGAACCAATTCTTTAAGTTCTTTAATTAGAACCTCATTGCCTAAAGAATAACTGACTGCTAATGCAGAACCTAAAATTTGCTGCTCATTCAATCCATCACTTTGCTCCAGGTTCAGAACCTTACTCAAATTCAAGCGAATATCTTTAGCCACTTCCGGTATGCTTTCTTTAACATTCTCTAACATGATTGATGCCTCTTATTTCAATTTATTTAATATGAATTGTTTCTTCGCCTTTTTTCCAGTTACAAGGACAAAGTTCATCGGTCTGCAAAGCATCCAGAACTCGTAATACTTCTGCTGGGTTACGCCCTACGTTTAAATCCGTAACCATCACAAAACGAGTAACTCCCTGGGGATCTACAATAAATGTCGCGCGTTGAGCAACCCCCTCCTCGTCATCCAATATGCCCAAATTTCCTGTCAATTCTCGTTTAACATCAGCCAGCATAGGAAATGGCAAGTTTTTTAAGTCCGGATGCTGATTTCTCCAGGCCAAGTGTACAAATTCACTGTCTGTGCTTCCACCTAGAATTTGAGCATCCCGATCGGCAAACTCTGAATTTAGCCTTCCAAACTCCGCGATTTCAGTAGGGCAGACAAAGGTAAAATCTTTAGGCCAAAAAAATACGACTAACCATTTACCCTGATACGTTTCATTAGAGATCATTTGAAATGCATTGCTTACATCATTGGCGACTGTTGCTTTAAGTTGAAATTTTGGAAATTTGTTGCCTACCGTAATCATAAATTTTCTCCTCATTAAATTAACACAATTGTCATTATTAAATTTAGGTGAAATCATTTAATAAATAAAATCAATTGTTTTTATTAAAACAATAAATATTATCAATTAAACTAAAAATTATTAATCCATTTTGCAAAATATTTGGCTTTTATGTTTTTATAAACTACTTTTAAAGAAGGGCCGGTGGAGGAATATTGGTATGGAAGACCCTTTTTCTGTATTGCTAAAATCACTACAATCAGTATTTCATTTAGAAGCAATGAGAAATGGCAAATATACCTTTCCCGCAGTTCAACATCTTAAGGAAGCTACCGAGAACTACGATCCAAAAGCCAGGAATACTTTTATTGAACTGCTTAGAGCAATTAGAGAAGCCCTGCCCTATATTGAAAAATGGCGGATTAATTTTAATATAATCAGAAAATCCATGGATGCTCTGGCCAAATTGCACCACATGCCAACCATTGACTGGAATCAAGTCTTATCTCATCCAAAGGTATCTCCACGATTTCAATTCAGTGCACTGAATCATTCTCATCATGAACATGATTTAATAACCTGGCTCGCAAAAAAGACAGGGAAGCCCTTTACTCAATTGGATCATACTGAATTAACCCAAACACTGGTTGACCACAGGGATAGGCTTGGATTTAGCCAAAGATTAAGCAATCACTTAAAAAAAGATCCTGATTTTTTATATAATATCATTCTCAGGTCAGAAAGAAATTTCATCAAAATTTCTCAAACCCGCTTAATCCTCTACTTAACAGACGAACAACTCGCCAGAGCTATAATTAAGCATATTCCCGTTTTGATTCATAAACGAAAAGAACCCTTCGAACAAATAGAGCAATTGATTCATACTCTCAATGAAATATTATCCAATGGTCGTTCCGTATCAACTCTTTTACGAAATGCAGACGCTAAACTCATCCTTGAGAATTCACCGTTATTTCAAATGTATTTGAGTGAGGAATATAAAAACAGACATCAACATCCCAATAAGGGCTCTCATTTACAAACAAACAAGTCATTGAAACCAGGTTTATAAAACAAGACTTATGACACCCTGCCCTGAAAATTCAGAAAGCAGGGTAATTAGCAAAAACAACAAGATCAAATCTATTAATAATTGATCCGATCTGATTAATCCAATAAGCCCAATGATTTGACCGTGTCGCGCTCACTTCGTAATTCGTTTAAAGTAGCGTTGAATCTCTCGCGCCCAAAATCATTGAACTCCAGGTTTTCAACCACTTTTAATTCGCCACGCTCTCTGCGGCATGGGAAAGAGAATATCAAACCTTCATCGACTCCATACTCTCCTTTTGAGCGACGGCACATTGAAAATGATTCTCCAGCAGGAGTATCAGTAACCAAATGATTAACCCCGGTAATAATCGCATTGGCGGCAGAAGCAGCAGAAGATGAGCCTCGTGCCTTGATAACTGCGGCTCCTCGCTGTTGAACGGTTGATACAAAAGTCTCTTTTAACCAGGCTTCATCATTTATGACTTGTGCTGCAGAAATCCCATTGATTTTTGCGTTATAAAAATCGGGATATTGGGTAGAGGAATGATTACCCCAAATCGTCATTTGAGTCACTGCAGTAATATCTACGCCTGCTTTTTTGGCCAATTGAGTACGGGCTCTTAACTCATCCAATGTGGTCATTGCATAAAAGCGATCAGAAGGTATATCTTTCGCATGATTCATGGCAATCAGGCAATTGGTATTGCAAGGATTTCCTACAACAAATACCCGGACATCATCACTGGCATAATCATTAATCGCTTGGCCTTGTTTGGTAAATATGCCACCATTGATTTGTAATAAATCAGAACGTTCCATGCCTTGTTTCCGTGGAACTGAACCAACCAATAATGCCCAGTTAACTCCATCCATTGCCTTATTCAAATCTGCGGTACAAACAATGCGTTTTAATAAGGGGAATGCGCAATCATCAAGCTCCATAGCCACTCCTTCCAGAGAGGGGAGTGCCGGCTCAAGTTCAAGTAAATTCAATTCCACTTCAGTATTTGGCCCAAACATTTGACCGGAAGCGATACGAAACACCAAGGCATAACCTATTTGCCCTGCTGCACCTGTGACAGCAACTCTTACTCGATTATTTGTCATATTATTTCCTCTTATTCAACCACTCTTTAACTAAAAATAGCGCAGCAATACTGCGCGCCTCGGTAAAATCTGGTTTTTCCAATAGCTCATTAGCAGCGTGTAAAGGCCACTCTACTGTTTCAGGAGGTTCGGGCTCATCGCCTGGTAAGGGCGAGAGATACAAGCCTTCCGCAACAATGAGTTCAATGCGAGCTCCAAAATAACCCGGAGCCAATGACATAGAGCGAATCCAGTGCAGTTCTCTTGCTGCAAACCCCGTCTCTTCACGTAACTCTCTGTTCGCTGCCTCTATAGGGGTTTCATTTCTGTCTATAACTCCCTTGGGAAAGGACAATTCATAAGAATCAGTACCTGCGGCGTATTCCCGAACTAATAATAATGATTCTCCAGGAGTCAATGCAACTATTAACACTGCCCCATGACCATGACTTTTAATCCGCTCATAGACTCTCTGAGCTCCATTGGAAAATTCCAGATACATTTCTTCAACTGTAAACAACCGGGATTTGGCTATCACGGTTCTTTGCTTACATTTTGGTTTATTCCGCATCAATGGTCATCACTTAATTTTGTAGCAAAATTGCTACCATGATACTATTGCATTCCCTAACAAGCCAGTTTAAAAATTGTAATGCTTCCGTTATCCTTGTACATTCATATTCCCTGGTGCATCAGAAAATGCCCATACTGTGATTTTAACTCACACAAAAGCCCTGATGTTTTACCTGAACATCAGTATATTCAAGCCTTAATTGAAGACCTTAAAACCGATATATCCTCATACAATGCCCGTGAAATTAACTCCATTTTTATTGGTGGAGGCACACCCAGTTTATTTTCAGCCGAAGCTTATAACAACTTATTTAATGAATTAAAGTCTTTACTTCCCTTTGCAAAAAATATTGAAATCACAATGGAAGCTAATCCTGGTACTGTAGAACAACATCGATTTACTGATTATAGACAATCAGGAATCAATCGCCTTTCTTTGGGAATTCAAAGCTTTAATCCCAATCATTTAAAAATTCTTGGCCGTATTCATGATGAGAAACAAGCTCATTCAGCCATAGATACTGCTCGTAAGGCCGGCTTTGATAATCTCAATCTTGATATCATGCACAGTTTACCCAATCAAAGTGTGGTACAAGGATTACAAGATCTTAAGACCGCTTTATCCTATCAACCTGAGCATTTATCCTGGTATCAATTAACCATAGAACCGAATACTGTATTTTACAAGCATACACCTCCCCTGCCTTCTGAAGAAGAGGATTACTTACTGGAGGAGCAAGGATTTGCTCTGTTACATGATTACGGATATCAGCGCTATGAGATTTCCGCTTTTTCCAAACCCGAAAAACAAGCCAGACACAATCTCAATTATTGGTTATTTGGTGATTATTTGGGCATAGGTGCGGGAGCTCATGGAAAAATGACAACAGCAAATGAAATAATACGGACCCGTAAGCATCGGCAACCCAAAGATTATCTGGATAATGAGAAACCATTTCTGGCTGCTCGGGAATCCATTGAAGGAAAAGAATTGTTATTTGAGTTTATGCTGAATACAACCCGGCTGGAACAACCCATACCGTTTGACTTATTCACAACTGCGACAGGATTGGAACTGAATCAGCTTTTACCCTTGCTTGAATTGGCCAGGAAGAAACAATTGATAAGTTTAACAGAGACTCATTGGCAAGTCACGCCATTAGGAAGGCAATATACCAATGATTTGCAATCCCTGTTTCTGCCCTAGTTCACTGTTTCAAAAATAATTAACCTTCACTTCATTGCAGAGAACGGATAAGGGCAGGCGGTTTATATCCACCCATTAATTGCTCAACGCGTTCTGCAACAGCCAGTGCGGTAGTATCTTTCCAGCGATTAGCGGCTATTAATGCATTAATGGGTAACCCATCGCCTGAAGTTCCGCATCTTAGGCTGACCGTTGGAAATCCGCTTAAGTTGTGTGTCATCGCATAGGAAAAATCGCGGATTTCTTTAATCCCAATCCCATGAGGTTTCGCCGCTTTTGGAAACACTGGACTAATCAATACATCATAGTCTTGCATGAATAAAGCGAATTCCAGACGAAACAAATCGATTTCACGCATACGTTGATGCAATTGAGTCACCGAGAATTGAGTTTGTTCCGCTTGACGCAAGAACTCTTGTAACTCCCATGACAGATTGTTAACCCCTAACTCCGATAACATAGTTTTAAATCCCGCTCCGCGATCGCCCCCGAGAAAAAGCTCCCAGTGCAAATCAAAAGCCTTGCTGACACAATCAGGTCGTACCTCCCTCACAATGGCCACATCATCCTGCAAAGCCAAAGCTGCTGATTTAACAACGTTCTGTATCTCCGCATCAACTGGCGTAAAACCATTCTCTGTAAAATAGGCTACACGTAATTTTTTTAGTGGTGCAGCAGGCATAACAGGAACCGGATTTGTATAAGGATCATATTGATCAGAACCGGCAAGCACGGAAAGTCCTAAACGAACATCGCTGACAGAACGAGCCATTGGCCCAAAAGAAATCAGGCTGCCAATAAGACCATAGGAATCTCCACCCACAGAGCCTGTATGAGGAAGATGACCATGTGTTGGCTTCAATGCAACAATGCCGCAACAATGAGCAGGCTGCATCAAACTTCCTCCACCATCGGAACCCAAAGCAAAAGGAACCCCTCCTGCTGCAATCAAAGCAGCAGAACCACCACTACTTCCTCCACTGGTTCTAGTCAGATCATAGGGATTATTGGTCCGCCCATAGATTAAATTATCCGAATCACCACCGCGACACAATTCAGGAACATTAGTTAAGCCAAGAATAATTGCACCTTCCTTTTTTAGCCGAGAAACCAAGGTCGCATCATGTATCGCTTTTTCTCCCTTATAAAATCCTGAACAAGCCGAAGAACAAATTAACCCTTTCACATACAAAGCGTCTTTTATGGCAACTGGCAACCCCATTAGCCTGTTCAAACTATTTTTCGAAGCGATACTCTTGTCAATTGCTTTTGCCTGCTTTAAGCATTCCTCAGGGGGAACACGTTCCGTGAGCGCATTGATTACAGGATTGATCTTATCAATATGGTTTAAATGCGCCACCATGACCTCTACAGCCGAGAGTTCCTTCATTTTAATGCGGCGAATGATTTCTGTTGCTGAAAGGAGATGAATGGCATCCATAGCTTTAGTAAAATTCCCTTAAATAATGAAACAGATTGTTAGTGAAACATCGAATAGGCCTAAAAAGCAACGTTCAGTATCCGTCTCAAACTATTGCAAATAATGCAAATTTTATGGAACATCCACTTTTTTAGCAATATGGACTATCCTGTTGGTTCAAATTATACTAACTATGCCTGCAGTTTGCATAAATAAGTCAATTCCCACTCTCATTCAAGCATTAATCATGGAATTAAATTGAAATAACATGAAATGAATTCTATTATCTAGTCTTGGCAAATTTTCTATCTTAACATTGCCTGCCAATTGAGATTGTTTGATAATAAAAATTATTCCCGAGTAAGGAGAGATCGGTGGCGCTTTTTATATTTCTAATACTAGTTGGTTATTTAATGGGCTCCATTAATTCAGCTATCATCGTGTGCCGTACGTTCGGGCTACCCGACCCAAGAGAAGAGGGTTCAAAAAACCCCGGCGCTACTAATGTACTTCGTCTTGGAGGGAAACAGTACGGTATCCTGGTTATGGTATGCGATGCTTTAAAAGGTATACTTCCTGTAATCATAGCCAAATATTTAAGCGGTGAACCTGTAACCATTGCCTTTACTGCCTTAGCAGCAGTTGTTGGTCATATGTACCCTGTTTTCTTTCATTTTAGAGGCGGAAAAGGTGTTGCTACAACAATAGGAGCCTTGTTAGCGTTTCATTTTGTAATTGGTGTCATGGTTGGCGCAACCTGGTTACTGGTAGCGAATTTCTGGCGCTATTCCTCTTTAGCATCAATAATTGCTATCACTTTAGCTCCCTTTTACTCATTAATATTGGTGGGTAATCTCAATATATTTCCCCCATTATTCATGATCACCATTCTGGTCCTATACAAACACCGAGATAATTTTAATCGTTTGATAGATGGAAAAGAACCTAAAATCAAATTTAAACACAGTGTGATAGAAGAAATAATGGAAGCTTCACCGGCTACTTCAGCAGAGCAAGAGTTTCCTGGCAAAGAAGTCATTGATACGAATATTGAAGAAACAGAAAAGACAGAACAAGCTGAGGCTGTAAAAAAGCCGAAAGCAAAAAAAACGACAACAAAAACAAAAAAGACAACCAGTACAGAAGAAACTGCTAAAAAACCAAAATCATCCAAGCCAAGAACGAAAACTGTCAAAGAAAAAGAATAAGACACAAATACTCTTCTTAATCCAACAGCATTGTAAAGGATGATCAGGTTGCCAGATCATTGCGACTAAAAAAGCGGAGTGTACAGAT
>NZ_KK074226.1:190830-206672 GCF_000586315.1 Legionella pneumophila subsp. fraseri
ATTAGTACATGAGCATTTTTTAGAGTAATGATCTGGCAAGATGCGCCGAAGACAACCTACCCTGAACGCCCGTATTCGAGTGCAGGTTGCCAGATCATTGCGACTAAAAAAGCGGAGTGTACAGATTAGTACATGAGCATTTTTTAGAGTAATGATCTGGCAAGATGCGCCGAAGACGGGCGTTCAAGCAAGAGGCCAACGAGGTTTGACTACAACACCCCACCCCCCATCACTCTCCCCTCGCAGCATTCGCAAACATCCTGCGTAAGCGACCATTGCACCATTGTCTGTGCAATATTCCATGGCTGGGAAGTACACTTCCCCTTTAATGTCTTTAATCCATTTTTGCAAAGCGTTACGTAACGCTTTATTGGCCCCTACCCCACCTGCTACCACCAGGCGCTTTGATTGAGATTCTTTAATGGCCCTTTTGCATTTGATGATTAATGTTTCGACTACTGCTTGTTGAAATGCTTTTGCAATTTCTGAACGGTCGTTTTCTTTTTTTGCACTTTGATTCCAGGTATTTAAGGCATGAGTTTTTAGCCCGCTGAAACTAAAATCCAAACCTGGTCTGTCAGTCATGGGGCGGGGGAATTGGTAGGGTGTTGATAAGCATTGATCGGCTAAATTTGCCAACACGGCTCCACCAGGATAGGGAATCCCCATCAGTTTGGCTGTCTTGTCAAAAGCTTCTCCTACTGCGTCGTCGAGAGTGTCTCCTAATAATCGATACTCGCCAATGTTGTTTACTTCTATCAGTTGACAATGACCGCCGGAAACCAACAGAGCAATAAAGGGAAAATCCAGGGATGGAGTTTCCATTTTTGCGGCTAACAGATGGGCTTCCAAATGATGAATTGCCAATGCCGGAATATTTAAGGCATAGGCGAGACTTTTGGCAAAGCAGGAGCCAACTAACAAAGCGCCAATTAATCCAGGCCCCGCGGTATAGGCTATTCCATCCAATTCGTTTTTACAAATTTGCGCTTTAGTTAGTACCTCATCAACCAAAGGAATTAAATAATTCACATGATCTCTTGAAGCCAGTTCTGGAACAACACCGCCATGGACACGATGAGTAGCAATTTGTGAATGCAGGGCGTGGGATAATAATCCTGATTCTGAATCATAGACAGCAACACCTGTTTCATCACAGGAAGACTCTATACCCAATACAAGCATGAACTACCTCAATAGCCGAAATCAACTTTCCAGATCTTAATCATTTTTCAATTATATCACAGACAAAAGATACCATTAAATTAAAGAACAATGTCTTGGTAATTTGCTAAAATAGCAAGAAACGTATAGATTAATCTTGACGAGTGGAAAATCTAGCACTAGAATTGCCCACCTATTAAGATTAAATAACCAGAGGACTAGTTAATGCCTACCGTTCGTGTAAAAGAAGGCGAAAACCCAGAATATGCACTACGACGTTTCAAACGCTCTTGTGAAAAAGCCGGTATTTTAACCGAATTACGTCGCCGTGAGTTTTATGAAAAACCAACCGCAGAGCGTAAGCGCAAGCAAGCTGCTGCAGTAAAACGTCATCTTAAAAAAATATCTCGTGATGTTAGTTCAAAACGAGGTGTTGGTCACCGACGTAAAAAAAGCACTACCTGATCTAATTTTTTCAAGATTGACTGCACTAGAAAGCAAGTTTGCATGAGGCACTTAAACAGTGCCCTGATTTGGAAGCTCTGTTATTTTTAATTGTTTTTATTTGAAATTGGCCTTCGTGGCAGTTTCGGTAGCAAATCGCAGCTCGTCCTATATTACACCAAGGTCACATCGTATGTGACCTTTTGTTTTTTAAGGAATTAAAATGACTATAAAAGAACAAATCAATAATGACATTAAAGATGCTATGCGCGCAAAGGACAAAAACTTGCTCAATGCTTTACGCTTAATTAGTGCTGCTGTAAAACAAATTGAAGTCGATGAGCGCATTGAAGTAGATAATGAGCGCATGTTAGTCATCCTGGACAAAATGTCCAAACAACGCAAAGAATCTATTGCCCAATTTGAAAAAGCAAACCGGGACGATCTGGTTGCTCAGGAACAATTTGAGTTGGATGTCATTGCAAAATACCTGCCTGAACCTTTAACAGACGATGAAATTGATGCGTTAATCAGCGACGCGATTAAGTCTACTGGCGCTGAAAAAATGTCTGATATGGGTAAAGTGATGGCTATCCTTAAGCCAAAATTACAAGGACGAGCTGACATGGCTCAAGTCAGCGCCCGGATAAAGGCGCAATTAAGCTGAGATCCAATATGTCTGGCTTAATCCCACAGCCATTCATTGATGATCTATTACACCGAACTGATTTGGTGGAATTGATAGACGGCTACGTTCCTTTAAAAAAAAGAGGCAACAGTCATATTGCGTGTTGCCCTTTTCATAATGAGAAAACCCCATCATTCAACGTCGTTGCGAAAAAACAATTTTATCATTGTTTTGGTTGTGGTGCCTCAGGTAACGCCATCAGTTTTATCATGAATTATCTGAATCAAGGTTTTACCGATGCCGTGGAAACCCTCGCGACTCGCTTAGGCTTAAGTGTTCCACGGGATGGTACGGGAGAAAAACATAAATCATCTCTCAATCTCTATAATCTCATGTCAGAAGTCAGTCAGTATTACCAGAAAAAATTAAAGTATAATGGACAAACGGCAATTGACTATCTTCGCAGCAGAGGTCTTAGCGGGGAAATTGCCAAGCGATATCATTTAGGCTATGCGCCTGAGGGTTGGCATAACCTGGAAAAAGCTTTCCCTAACAATCAACGCGAACTATTGAACACTGGTATGCTCATTAAAAGCGATGACGGTAAAATTTATGACCGATATCGTAACCGGATTATGTTCCCTATCCACGACAGAAACGGGCGTGTAATAGGTTTTGGTGGCCGTGTACTCGATAAAGACCAAAAACCCAAATACCTTAACTCCCCCGAAACAATACTTTTTCAAAAAAGTCGTGAGTTATATGGCTTACATCAAATCCTGTCTCAACAGAAAACCCCGGATAGTATTATCGTTGTTGAAGGTTACATGGATGTTATTGCCTTGGCACAGCATGGCATTTTTAATGTGGTCGCAACCCTGGGAACTGCCACCAGCACATTCCATATACAACTACTGGCAAAACATACCAAACATCTTATTTTTTGCTTCGATGGTGATGCTGCGGGCAGACAAGCAGCCTGGCGGGCATTGGAGAGCAGTTTACCGCATTTGAATGCAGGGTTGGATGCTGGATTTATTTTCTTGCCTGCTGAGCATGACCCAGATAGCCTGGTAAGAAATGAAGGAAAAAAGGGTTTCCTGGAACTCTTGCGCCAAGCAACCCCACTTCACCGCTTTTTCTTTGATACTTTAAGTAAAGACATTAATTTGTTGAATCCCGCAGGAAAAACACAGCTGGTCAACGCCGTGAAACCCTATTTACAAAAAATGGTTGAAGGATCATACAAGCAGTTGCTTATTGATGATTTGGCACGTTTGACTCATATCGAAAGCCATCGCTTAAATAATTTGATTACTGAAAAATCGGAAAGCAAACCAGAAGTACAGGCCGCTATTTCTCGCTCGCCTCTGCGTATTGCTATCGCGCTCCTCTTACAAAACCCCGAAATTTATTCTGTAGCAATACAACAAATCAACCCCGAACTGCTCAATGAGCAGGAGCATCATATTTTATTGAAATTATTGCAACAATTAAAAGACAATCCCAATGCCAATACTGCTACACTCATTGAATTCTGGCGCAATAGCAGTTATTTTGAATTGATAGTTAAATTAACGGCCTGGGATCATCAAGTGCCTGAGCAGGAGCTGACTAAAGAATTTATTGATGTCTTATTATTTTTACAAAAGCAAAATCGTGAGATATTGATACGACAATACATAGAAAAATCCAGAAAAACTGGTTTAACAGAAGCTGAACGGCTCAGTTTACAAAATTTATTAAAGGAAAGACATGGGCAAGCTGAAATTGAAAAATAAAAATACTGAAATACTGGTATGTTGCAGCTACCCAGTTTATAATTTAAAACTTTTTGTAATTTCCCATTGTTCCAACAGAAGTGCCTATGACCATGAATGACCAAGATCAGCAAAGCTCACAAATTACGAAAGTCATTAGCCTGGGTAAAGAGCAAGGTTATTTGACTTACAGTCAAATTAATGACTTATTACCTAATATTGTGGATACGGAGCATTTTGATGTAATCATTAGCATGCTGGAAGGCATGAACATCAAAGTTTTTGAGCTTCCACCCAGTGAAGATGAACTTGCGCTCTTATTAAATACTGAAGAAGTACCAGATATTGAAGAAGCAGCGATGGTCCTCGCCTCTGTGGATAAAGAAACAGGTAGAACAACTGATCCGGTTCGTATGTATATGCGCGAAATGGGCACAGTAGAACTGCTGACTCGTGAAGGTGAAATCCGCATTGCCAAACGCATAGAAGAAGGAATATACCAGGTTCTAAAATCCCTGGCGCATTATCCGGAAACAGTGCAACTGGTTCTTGAAGATTATGATCGTTTCCTTGCCGAAGAAATTCGTCTTAATGAAATCATTAGTGGTTTTGCTGATGTTGATGAAGAAATAGCGCCGGCCACCAACATTGGTTCCATGCTTGATGAAGAGCAACAGGAAGATATTCTTCTTGATGTGGATGAGGAAGATGAAGACGGGGAAGGCGGCATCTCTGATGTAGATGACGGGCCCAATCCTGAGCAAGCAAAAGCTTACTTTGATGAATTGCGTGAAGCCTTTGACAAGGCAATGAAAGCCCTTAAAGAGCACGGCCGTACGAATAAAAAAACGGTGGAGTTGCTCGATTCCATGTCTGATTCTTTTCTGAAGCTCAAATTGACTTCCAGACAAGTGGATAAATTAACTCGTCATTTTCGCCAATTGCGTAATCATATCCGCGAATTTGAGAGAAGCATTATGCGTCTTTGTATCGAAAAAGCACGCATCCCCAGAAAGTTGTTTATAGATACCTTCCCTGGCCAGGAAACAGACCTGAGCTGGTTAGAAACCATTATCAGCAAACACGCCAAAAAACTTGATCTTGAGCGTATTGAAGAATACCGGGAAGAAATACTACGCTTACAATCCAAACTGGCTTCGTTTGAAATAGAATATGGTTTAACCATTAGTGAAATCAAAGACATTAATCGCAAAATGTCTATTGGCGAAGCCAAAGCAAGGCGTGCTAAAAAAGAAATGGTTGAAGCTAACCTGCGTCTTGTGATTTCTATCGCCAAAAAATACACCAACCGCGGTTTGCAGTTTCTTGATTTGATCCAGGAAGGCAACATTGGCTTGATGAAAGCAGTCGATAAATTCGAGTACCGACGTGGCTATAAGTTTTCTACCTATGCAACCTGGTGGATTAGACAGGCGATTACACGATCGATTGCCGATCAGGCTCGTACTATCCGTATTCCAGTTCATATGATTGAAACCATCAATAAACTCAATCGTATTTCTCGCCAAATTTTGCAAGAAACTGGCCGGGAAGCGACACCGGAAGAATTGGCCGAAAAAATGGAGTTGAGTGAAGATAAAATTCGCAAGGTTCTGAAGATAGCCAAAGAACCTATTTCAATGGAAACTCCTGTCGGTGATGATGACGATTCTCATCTGGGTGATTTTATTGAAGACAACAACATTGAATCCCCCATCGATATGGCTACAGCGGAAGGTTTAAGAGAAGCCACTTTAGAAATACTGGAAACCCTGACCCCACGAGAGGCCAAGGTTCTGCGTATGCGTTTTGGTATCGAAATGAATACAGACCATACACTGGAAGAAGTCGGTAAACAATTTGACGTAACCCGCGAACGCATTCGCCAAATCGAAGCAAAAGCACTACGCAAATTACGTCATCCTTCACGTTCAGAAAAGCTAAGAAGCTTCCTTGAAGGAGATGAAGGTTAATTTAATGACTGTTTTTATAAACAGTCATTAAAAAAATATAAAAAACAGTAGAAGATTAAATAAATTAAGTTTAAAATGACCCCCTCTCCGGGCCCATAGCTCAGTTGGTCAGAGCAGCGGACTCATAATCCGTTGGTCCTAGGTTCAAGTCCTAGTGGGCCCACCAATAAAATCAAGTAGTTACGTTAGTTTTCAGAAAATCGCAAAAAGTCATGTAGACGCAATGTAGACAATTAACAGGCTCTTTACCAATTACGGGGGCACTCCCCAATTAACAACACAACACCCTAACACTTGTTCTATAATTATCAGATAAAATTGATGCCTTGGATAATGCAATTAATTAATCATACAAATAGTATGGTGGATAATTGTGGCCCCTCTAGCTAGAGGTTTGAGTTTGATATTTTTCTTGGGGAGGAATCACCTTGCGAGCTTGTCGGATTGACATAAAAAATTTTAGAGGAATAAGTAAGGCAACTATTTTGTTTCCAAAACATGGTGTCTTAATTGGTGATAACAACACCGGTAAGACGACAACTCTAGAAGCCCTTGATCTCGTACTCGGACCTGATCGCCTTAACAAATACCCCCCTATTGATGAACATGATTTCTTCAGGGGAAAATATAGAACCGAACCTACCGATGTGACTGATAAAACTGTAAACAGCGACAAATCTTCCAACACTCAAGAGGAAATTAAGGATAAATCAACTGAAATACCTCATATTGAAATTGAAGTCACCATTACAGATTTGACTGAGGAACAGCAAGCGAAGTTTGGTGATTACATCGAGTTTTGGGATTCAACAACAAATACATTATACGTCAAACCTGATCCAGCCGGAATTGATCAGGTTCATATTTCAGAAGCACTCCGAGTTACTTTTCATGGCCAGTATAATGAAGAGGAAGATGACTTCGAAGGGAAAACTTTTTTTACCCGTAGCCTTACTGAAAATGATACACCCCAACCCTTCACCAAGAAAGATAAACAAGTATGCGGTTTTCTATATCTCCGTTCTATTCGCACAGGTTCTCGCGCCCTGAGTCTAGAAAGGGGAAGTCTACTTGATATTATCCTGCGTCTGAAGGAAATCAGACCACAAATGTGGGAAGATACTCTACAAGTTTTGTCGCAAACTGAAGTCGCAAGCAATCCAGATCTAGGCATCTCACCTGTACTTGAAAGTATCAATAAGTCACTTAAAAAATATGTACCCAGCGAATGGGGAATTGAACCTCATCTACGAGTATCCAGTCTTACTCGGGAACATCTTAGAAAAATTATCACGGCATTCATAACAACTGATGATGGGAATCATTCCGCACCGTTTTACCGACAAGGTAGTGGCACTATTAATATGCTGATGCTGGCTATGCTTTCTCAAATTGCAGAGAGAAAACAGAATGTTATATTTGCTATGGAAGAGCCTGAAACTGCCATACCTCCGTATGCACAAAAGCGGATCGTGCATGAAGTACGAAAGCTAGCATCACAAACTCTTTTTACGTCACACTCCCCATATGTATTAGAAGAATTCGACATTGAGGAGACAATTATATTAGGACGAAATTCTGACGGCTTACTTATCCAGAAAAAAATCTCCTTACCAAGTAATGTAAAACTCAAACGCTATCGGCAGGAGTTTCGTACTCGTTTCTGTGAGGGTTTACTTGCTCGCCGCGTTCTTATTGCGGAAGGCCCGACAGAAGCATCAGCGTTCCCTGCGGTGTGCAGGCGTCTAGCAGAACTAAATCCCGATACATACGCCTCACTCGAAGAACTCGGAATCTGTACGTTAGATGCTGATGGTGAAAGTAATATCTCAGGAATGGCTCAGCTCTACCGTGATCTGGGAAAAAAGACGTTTGCTCTATGTGACAAACAAAGTGACGAAAGCAAAACTCTCATTGAAAGCCAAGTTGAGGTTATATTAATGCACCAAGAAAAAGGATTTGAAAACCTAATCTTGAACAATACCACAGAGACAGCTTTGCAAAGATTTGCCAGATTAATAGATTGGCCGCAACATTTGCTTCAAAAATATCCTAATCCAGAACAACAGGCCTCTACTGCGGTACCTGAATATCTCCGCAAGCATAAGGGAGAAGGAGTATGCGCTGACTTTCTAGCTCAGTGTTATGAAACAGAAATCCCCAAATGGCTTCGGGATGCCTGTATCCAATTAAAAGCTACTTGTACATCCAGTCTAATAGCAGAGGAGGCTCAAGCTAGTTCAAGAGTCGATGAGAATGCAACTGACTGAGAAACAACTTCAAGTAATGGAACTTAATGGGCACCTGCTTGTTACAGGAGGCCCCGGCTCTGGTAAAACGACAATCTCGATTCTTAAGGCCTCTCAAATAGCAAAAAATCACCTTCGACCGAATCAGCAGATTCTTTTTCTTAGCTTTGCACGGGCAAGTGTGTCGCGAGTTACGGAAGCCATTGAGTACGAACAGAAAATCCCTTCAACCCAAAAAAAACGTATCAATGTCGAAACCTATCATTCTTTCTTTTGGCGCATCATCAAGACGCATGGATATCTTATCGGACTTCCACGCCAGTTGGAAATTCTTCTTCCTTCAAACGAGTCGATTGCTCTCTCGGAGATCAGAGCAAAATTCCCCAAGAGACCACATACAGATGAGCAGAACACAGCAAAAAAATCAACTGAACAAACAGAACGTATCCGCTTAGCAATTAAAGAAGGAAAAGTATGCTTTGATCTATTTGCGACCTATGCCAGTGATATACTATATGGAAGCAGTCGCGTTCGTCACCTAATAGCTACCATGTATCCTGTTATCATTTTTGATGAATTTCAAGATACTAATGATCAACAATGGCGTGTGGTACAAGCATTAGGAGAATTCTGTCAACTGATTGCACTCGCTGATCCAGAGCAGCGGATATACGATTGGATTGGAGCAAATCCAGCTAGGCTTGAGCATTTTCGTAAAACGTTTAATCCGGTAGAAGTGGACTTAAGTGCTGATAATCATAGAAGTCCAAATGTAGAAATTGCATTGTTCGGAAATGACCTGTTAAATAGCAACTTTCGACAAAATCCCTACAAGGGCGTATCTATTAATTATTTCGATTCATTTCCTGCACCAGCAATGACTAAACTTGTAACTGAAGTTTATGCCGCCCGCCAACGATTGATAGAACAGAAAGTAGATAATTGGTCATTAGCTATACTTGTACCAACCAAGAAATTAACACGCCTCGTGTCAGATTTTTTGCACCAACCTCCAGCAAGAATGAAAGCAGTGGCCCATGTTGCTGTCATTGAGATGGATGCAGCAATTCTTGCAGTGGAGATCGTTGGGCTTCTGCTTCAACCCTCTGGAAGAAAAAACCATTTCGAACAGTTCATTACATTGATTTGCAACTACTTTCAAGGCAAAAATGGAGATTCTCCAACACAGATAGCGTTGAAGGAAGCTGCAAATATTCGGAAGTCTTACGAAGAGTTATTAGTTAGCCAAAATAATGGTAATGCACTTCGTAAAAACAGCATTTTAGTAAACATGTTGACGGTGTACAATCAGATTTGTGCTCTTGAATTGACGGGTATACCTGAAGAAGACTGGCGGAGTATAGGACGTACTATGGAAAATGGTGCATGTAAACGCCTAAAAGAAATTGCAGACGAAGTTAAGAATATTCGGTTACTGGAACGCGGTACTCAACTTCGCCAACAATTATCCCAAGATTGGCGAGACAGCCAATATGGCAATGCATTATCTATCATTCGACAAGCATTTGTCCAAGAACATCTCTCTATGACTGCGAAACCAGAAACCGGAGTTGTTGTGATGAACATGCATAAAGCAAAAGGTAAGCAGTTCGATGAGGTAATCATTTTTGAAGGTTGGCCTCAGCGAGTAAGAAGAGAAATAGTAGCTAATCCAGATCGTATTGTACGTTTCAATTCCAAGGAGGAAATAAACGACCAAGCACGTCAAAATCTCAGGGTCAGTGTGACTAGAGGAAGGCAAAAAGTTACAATTTTAACCCCAAGTGACGATCCTTGTATCCTCTTGCCTAAATTATAAAAAAATAGCAAATTATATTTTACCTTGTAGTTCAATCCTAGCTGCGATTATCGATTTTAAATTCATCTCTGCATCATTAAGAATATGTGTCGCACATTGATTACAGTATTTCTTTTCAAGCGAAAATGGAAACTTAATGGTTGAAGATTTAATCAGCAAATAGATATCACCTTTTTTCATCACATGTTTTTTATTAAAAGCGCACTTTATCGCTCTCTTAGCAATACAAATCTCTGAGCTTTTTAATAATGCCGGATATTTAGCCATTCTCCTTCCTTAGAATCTAGATTTATATCTATAATTGTAGGCCATGGTCGTCTACTATTTGTACATATTGATATTTTAATTATTCTGTGCCACTGCAATTTCCCAGCAATGACGCAGAAATTCCTAAACGCTATAACCCAATAATACCAAGCGGGGAAATACCATCTGTCCTAACGCGCTCATTAGGATCGGACAAAATAATGTCCTAAGAACTCTTGCCTCCAGATCTCCACGTTGCTAATTTGAATACAAAATCAATGAGCTCTGACTCGATTGATAACGTATATAATTTATGAACGTAAATTCACTTCAGCATGTTGTCCAATATCTCAGGGACAAAGGGGACATTTGGGGTAGGCGCATCACTACTAGGTTTTAGCCGTCCCGCCCTTTGCAATAAAAGTGGGGCGTGTGGGACTTATTGGATCCTATATCAACCAATAAAAATGCATTTCACCATAATAATTCCTTTAAATTGGGTATAGGATTAAAGCTAAATGAAGGCATGGTGGTCGGCTTTTTCTTATGGCAAGCCTCTTCGGTTGCTGAACGTTGACATCCTTTGTGAATACCCTGACTTTTGATCATTCAAGTATTTTAATACGTATAACCGGAACGTATTGTAAGTTGCGGTGAATCTTCCCTCATCCCTAAGCGTTTCCCATATGATAGTAATCGACCACCCTTTTTCCAAGGCTTCTGAAATGTCTTCGCGCATAGCCAGGAATGCCACTTTATTTTTTCTGGCGTTCGTTCTTTGTTGGCTCTGTGTAGAAGTCATTATGTTTTCTGTTAAGGATTTTTTCATGGTTTACTCTCTATATTACTGGTTAATCAATCCGTTGAGTTTTATTGTTCGTTTATAACCGCCCTCCTCTCTACCTACGTCCCGCTGCTTGTCAGCGGGATCCATGCGATCTAATAAAGGACTCTGGACCCCGCTGACAAGCAGCGGGGCGTAGGGGTGAATAGTTACGTTTATTTCTATTTATTTTCGACCTTTTCGGTCACTGGCAAAGCCCTTTTTGGTAATTTTCGGTAATTTATTATTTATTTCCGTTTATTCATGATTATTTTTGTTATTAATCGTTACGTAACGAACAATTACGAATAATTACAAAATTGCAGTTCCAAAATAAATTTCAAAATACAGGGCAAGATAGGTGAAGTTAGCTAACCAGCGAGCTGGTTGCCAAACTTCACGAGTCTTATTCGCACCTTCGGTGCTCAACGTAGAAACCATTTGCATAGTCAAATTTTATTCACCTCCCCAAATTTTTCCGGTAAACACATACAACCTTGGTGTGCCAACTCCTTTGATTCTTGGCTTGTGTGAGGCTTTGCCATCAGATGCAGGTTTCAGCCATCCGGCTTGTAATAAAACCCGTGTCACAGCGCGTTGTTCAAAGCCTTTGCACAGTTCATTTTTGTACGTCTCGGTTAATACCATGTAGACTCGAAACCCTTCGTTATCTGTATGATAAAATCCTGCTCGGTTGAGAATCTTGTCATTGTTGGGTGAGTTGGCGTTATCAAATCGGCTGGCACCATGAGATTCAAAGAAGGCGCGTACTTGCGCCATAATGGCACGATCCTCTCGTTGACCATCAACCCCAAAAGTATCCTGCCATGCAATGAAACAAGCCTTTGCAGCTTGGAACGATTCACCTTTTTGCCACCCAGTCAGTCCAAATTGACTGGCTAGTTCTCCGGCAGCAGCAACCAGTGCAAAGCGTCTGGCAACACGAATAATCTGCCCTGTTGCATCGGGTTGAATGACTGAGTCAATAAAGGTTTGGATGGTATCGGTAATGTATCGGCTGATTGTCTGCCTGTTGGCAACAACTTGATTCAGCCACGCCAAACCAATTGCACCGTGATATCGGCTGCTGTATTTCTTAAGCGATAATGCCATGCTGGCGGGGCTTAGTTGATCGTGAATCATTTCAAAGATCCCTATCTGACTGCCTGCATCTGCTTCAATGTCTGCAAGCCTGATTTCCTGACCTGCGTTAATGCGCTGTCCTGATTTTGCCATGAGTGCTGTCAAAGACTCTTCACCAGCAGATAAGAAAAATAGCGACCATCGAGAGGATTGCCTGACTGTGCCAGTACGAGAGGCACGTGTTTTTCCTTGGCCATTAGCCAATAAATAAGCCGCCTCCCCTGCTTCTCGTGGATCCATTTGACTGAGTTCATCAAGAATCAGCAAGCCGTCATTGTGTAATGCGGCTAAGCCTTCAAGCCCATTGGTGGTGCTACGCCATAAACGGCAATAAGATTGTGGGTTGCCCCAAACAGAGGCAGCTAAACTCAATGCAGTGCTTTTGCCTGATGAGGATGCGCCTCTGAAATGAAATCCGCCTGAATCTTCACCAACAATTTTTGCCAGAACTGGCGCAAGTGCTACCGAGATGGCAAATACCAGTCTTGAGTTTCCGGAAGCCAGACGACCTATTGAGTCTCGCCATTCTTCAACACTACCCTTCACTGATACAGCAGGCTCAATGGCATTGGTATTTTGAAATACAATTTTTTCTGTTGAGTTCCCAATGCATTGAGAAGCTGTTACAAAGACATCCCCATACCAACCCAGTTTATCAACGCATCGTGCGCGAGCGTCTACTGGAAAGACTTGTAAATAGGAGGCTAACAAATCACGAGCCGTTCTATTAGGAGAAATACTCAATCCCAATCTTGCCAGCTCTCGCCTCACATCAGAGGCATCACCTTGCAATAAAGCCAATGGCATCGCCCACTGGTGAGTTACCCCATCATCATCCTGCCATTCCAGCAAACGACCCCATTCACCGCTCTGAGCATCTCGGGTCTTTGCCACGACATACAATGGTGGACATATCCACCGTGGTGGTAAAGGAGTGCCATCCTTATCAATACCGATAAAAGTTAACCCCTCAGCAGTTAATCGAAAACGACCACCAGCATAGTCACATACAATTGGACGCTGCTTTAGTGTATTGTCTAATTCAATAACATGATTTTGTGACATAGATTATTCTCCAAACAACAGTCAAACCATCGGAATGAATCCAATTCATTCTGACGAATTTTAAATTTATGCGTTCTCAACGAGCTGTAACTGACCTTCGTCACTGGTTGAGTAATAAATTTTTTGTTGTTGGAGAAAATTCACCACATCGCTTTTTCGGTACAACACCTTGCGACCAATTTTTAAATAAGGAACACCACCACCCGCCCAACGGTTACGTTCAAGTAACTGAGTGGAGCAGCTTAATACCGCAGCAATGGTTTGTTGATTAAAAAGCGCAGAATGTGGCGCAGATTCAAATTCGTTTAATAGATGTAAACGTGTTGGTTTTTGTAAAGACATAGGGACTCCGCATGTGACTATTCATTCAGCATAATGCCGACCTGCACCGTCCCTGGAGATGAATTCAAATGCCTATCCGACTAAATTTGGACAAGTAATTGATATTCACTAGCCTTTTGGCTATGAAAGCTTCAACTTCAAGCTCGGAAAAAGTATTGCGTATTCCTTCAAATCTTGTCAAGCAAAAAAGATCGAATTCAAATAAACGGTATCGAATGATATTGGAAATAAATACTAAACATGCCATGTCATTAATTCGCGAATTGCGAATTAATCATAGCCTTCAATATGTAAGAATTACTCATGTCCCATGCGTCCCAGTGTTGCAATAGAAGGCTGGGACGAATCTAGCCCAGTAATGATGAGGACATCCCACTTGTCCCCTTAGTCCCAAAGATTTTTATCTCATCAGTAAAATTTCTTGTTGCAACACAATAAACTATGATTTCCCCTACTTAATAACCTAGGATTTCCACATGGATTAAATTATTTGCCTTGAAATTATTTTACACGAAAATATTTAAAAACAATTGGTTAATATAATTTGTTCATTTTTCAATGTTGTTCATTTTTAATGAACATACTATAATTATGAACAAAGGGCACAATGGTAAACAGCTATGAATACTGAACAATTGATATCTAATATTAAAGATAAGCTAGGATTTCAATGCAAGTATGACAAAAAAATCAATCAACTTTATATCTATATAAAACCTCATACTGAGCTTAGTTTTAATCCTGAAATGATTGGTAATATAGATCAAACAAACGTGGGTGCAATAATTCAGCATATGCATCATTTAGATAAAAAAAGCATACTAATTACTAAGTACATAAATAAAAATCTTGCTGAAAAATTGCAAAATGCGAATATTGAATATATAGATTTTTCAGGAAATATGTTTATAAATACTGACCCAGTCTATATCTCTATTAAAGGTGAAACACCCCAAAAATCAAACCAATTAGATACAAACTCTTTCACACTTAGCGTTGCCAGCATAAAAATTATTTTTACATTATTAACAATGAAAAGTGCCTTAAACCATAACTACCGTGACATTGCAAAAATGAGTGATGTAGCACTTGGGAGTGTAAGTAAAACTTTTTCAATATTAGAAAAATACGGGTATATAACTGAAAAAACTCATGGAGAAAAAGTCTTACTTAATAAAGAAAATTTACTAAGCAAATGGTGTATTGGTTACAACGAAAAATTACGCCCCAAATTAATGATTGAAAAATTTAACAGCGATAGTCTTGAAAAATTAAAAGAAACAAATCCAATAGACTTTAATTTTCTTTGGGGAGGAGAAATAGCCGCTGCTAAATTAACCCAATATCTAAAACCAAAAATAATTACACTGTATGCAGAAAATGAATTGCCTTTACTACAGTATAAATACCGATTAAAGAAAAATATTAATGGGAATATTGAGCTGATAAAAAAATTTTGGAATTTTGATACAAAGTTATACAACCATAATGTTGTACCCTTTATTTTGATTTATGCCGATTTATTAAGCTCATCAGATGAACGCAACCAAGAAACCGCAGAAATTATTTATGACAAATTCATTAAAGAACAAATGGAATAGCTTTTCAGAAGAAAATATTGATTTATTTAAATTGATAAATAAAATTTCCCTTATCAATAATTGTACTTATTTTCTAATTGGAGCTAAAGCTCGAGATATTCTTTTAGAATATTTTGGTAAAAACGAAGCTCAAAGAGCAACATTAGATACTGATATAGCTATCTGCTGCAAAAGCTGGGAAGAGTTCTATAAAATTAAAAATACCCTAATCGAAAAGAGCGATTTTGTTGTCTATCAAAAGAGTGAACACCGACTTCAATCAAATAAATATGGTTATCTAGACATAGTTCCTTTCGGCGATATAAAAGATGAGAACTCTACTCTAAAATGGCCACCAGAATATGACATCGAATTTAGCCTAACAGGATTTGATGATGCATATCAAAGATCTATGGATATCAGTATTAGCGATCTTACTATAAAAGTAGCCTCGCCCTTAGGTTTGGCACTTTTAAAGCTATTTTCCTGGCTTTCCAGAAAGGCAAATAAAGATGCAAGTGATTTGGCTTATATTATTTCCAACTACTTCGATTTTGATGATCAATGTGTATTCCGGAGCGAAATGATCACCAATTCCGGCGGCAT
>NZ_JFIM01000052.1 GCF_000586315.1 Legionella pneumophila subsp. fraseri
CAAAAGGCAAGATCTGACCCTCTAGCTCTTGCTCTAGCTCTTGTTGAACTCGGCTGCCATGTACATTACATCGACAATAAAAGCCTGCTCTTATCTCGCCCTAAACCACGAAAAAAACGTATCAAAATGTCTTCGGAATTTTGGCAAAATCTGTCTAACCCAGCAGCTCGACTTATCATGGCCTTACAAACTCATTTTGGCCTTACGTTTCAGGAAGCTATCCATTTTAAAATGTCATCCCATGTCCAACATAATCGGTTGTCGATTGCAGAACGTGTCATTCCAATTTGCATCCCAGAACAAGAGATTATTTTGCATGAATTGAAACAGCTAGTGGGTGAAGAAAAAAGCCTTCTTAAAAAATACGGTCAGCAATATATCCGTATCTCATGGCAGCCCATGGTTCACCATTATTTAAGAATTGATCAATATCTGTGATGGTATTGCTTAGCCCCTCTCCATGAAGCCATTCATTAATATGTGGCTGATGAATCCACCCCAGAACAAGTTCATGTTGAGATTTATTCATGGGTTTGAAACAAAAACGAAACTCATTTGTGGAGGTTTTAATCATCAAAATAATACTCAAATCAGGGCCCTTATCTTTGAATTGTATCATTTATCAGAAAACGGTCTACTAATAAAAGAGCCTCAAGAAACCCTGTGTCCTAGGAGCTGAATCCTTGGGGGAAGTAGCTATTTAATTCAACTAATTCAATTTAATAGGCATTAGAGGTGCCTTTTCCTCATTAACATCAAAATCTTTAAGGTTTTCTTTACCAGCTTTAAAATCACTGATTTTACTTTTAAACTGTTTAAAATCTGATTTAAATTTTTCTGTGTCTTCTACTTTGCGTAATATATCATCCCCTTTTTGCTTCCATGATTCTTTATTAAATAAATTACCAAAAAATTTATATACACTTCCCAGGAACTTGTCCATTGCCGTTTTGACATTCAATGGTACACTTGAATCATTTCGCATACCACTTTCTACGTTTTTGAATTTGTTGACATTTTCTATAGTTGGTTGCGCAGCGACTTGATAACTCGCTTCGGCGATTTTCATGGCTTGTTTTGGAGGTATTTCATTATTTTGATAAGCTGATTTGACGGTTTCTAATAAAGTAATACTGTCTTTAATTAGATTTTGATGTCCCAAATCGTTTCCTTTTTGACTCCACAATTCTTTTAGAGAGTTAATTTTGTTATCAATACTAATTTGTAGTAACGGATCATCCACATTATCAGGATTATAATTATCGATAGCGACAGCATCCTGATACTCAAGGCCAGGGTGTCGATAAGACGCATAATCTCCTAAAGGATTATCTGTTGGATAAATGGTGCCTTTTTTGATGTTATTTTCTTGAAATTTTTGTTCAATTTCTTTAGCAAGCTTATACATCTCTTGTTCCTGACCCGGCGGAATATAGATTGTGATTTGCATGCCTTGAATAATACGGTCATTCTCTTTGACTAAATTTTCGCATTTTTGTATTCTTTCATCATGTTTCTGTAGCAAAAATTCATAAAGTTTTTTTGCATCAGTCGCATGAGGCTCCCATTCTTCTCTCCCATGAGTTAAAGCTCCCGCTTGTTGTTTTAATTGATCTAAATTTAATTCCCCATCTTTATATTTTTGTATAAATACCTCCTTTTCGTGTTTTACTGTATCCAACTGTTGCATGTTACGTTCTTTTGCTGCTACGGCGCGAGTCATGTCCACAACTTTAAACTGAGCGGCTTTATCATGCAGCAATGGATAAGCAAGATCCCAGGCTTTACCAATATCCTCAGGGGCAATACTGAGGTGAATTTTCCAATTACTTTCCATTTCTTGGTGTGCTTTATCATCTAGTCCTTTATCTGAAAACACTACGAAAGTTGAGTTTTTTACTTTAAATTTCTCATTTTGGTTCGCTGAAAATGCGTTTTCAATTGTTTTTTTATCTGATTCGACAGTGAGCGCCTCGTAATTATATTGGGAAGATTCAGTTGACATGGTTGGACTCCCTAAATTGCCCTTATATAGCTATATTTTTAATTATAGTATGTAATCAACTAGAAAATTTTGCTTAGCTGGGAGTCATATTTAACGGTGTACCAGGCCTTGAGCCATCTTAAAACTGGTATATGAAAACCTCATTACCCCAAGAATGTGACTGATTATTTATCTTTTTTGTTATTTTATATTATAATTGTTGTTTTTTTGTGATAAGAGAAAAATTATGCCCTCTAGCCAACTAGCCCTATTATGTGAACAAATTGAAAAGCAAGACACAGATCATTTTGGTAAATTTTATATGTATGTTGCTTTGTTAAATACCGTGGCAGTAAGAAATAAAACCTTTACAGATGGTTTACCCAAGTATTCTGGTGGACTTGCATTTTGGCGAAATAATCCTTTGAAAACTGGAGACATACCAGTTGAGTTCACCAAGGAACTTAATAGCTATACTCGTGAGTTTATTAATTCACAACCCCATTGGTCGAATACCCTATATAATATTGCTATGGCCTATGTTCGCAAAGGAAAAATTTCAGACTTAATCTATATTATTGACCAAATGCTCTACCATCTGATGGCAATACAGGGACACCAAAGCCATAACAATGAGATTTACGACAACATTCATTTTGACGAAAAAAAAGAAGGTTTAATTGCATTTATTCAGCAAATTTCAATGCTTAATCAGTTATTACTCTCTACAGTAGATAATGGATGTAATACAGCATTATCTTTATTAATGGTTACCACAGGAGCTGTCCTGGTTTTAGCCTCTGTTTTTTCCCTTATACCTACTGTTATTGGGTTGGGGCTTGTATTGGGTGGAGCATGTTCTGCTTATTATTTTATGGACCAATTAAATGAACAAACAGAACAGTTGGAAAAACAAATGGAGCAGGTAGTAGAAAAAGTGCAGCAGCTACCAAGAGATGAGAGTTTATTTGGTGATAGCAATTACAAAGCTTTTTATGCTGCAGCTATTAAACCATTACCTTACGCAGCATTTACTGCAGCGGAACAATTAATGTTTGATGACACACAACAGAAAAAATTAAAAGAGCAACGCCAGACTCTGGATACAGTGTGTGCCATTTTGTCCTATTGAGTTTTATATGACAATATTACGATCATGAATTAATAAAGTTAGAAGTAAAAAATTTCTCTGAAAAAATAAACTTATGTTGGTACTGCCATCAGAATCGTACTGACTCAAAATTATTGCAGTTTGTAGGACAATTACCGAAGCGCTTCCTTATATAGCCTAGCAAGCGTAGCCCGGATGGAGTGGAACGAAATCCGGGGTGTTCGAAACCCAATATCCTGGATTACGGCTGCGCCTGCATCCAGGCTATGCTGGGCTATTTAGGAATTAGACGGATTTATTATAGCATCCTT
>NZ_JFIM01000053.1 GCF_000586315.1 Legionella pneumophila subsp. fraseri
CGGGTAAAAAAATTAATCAGTTATATTATTTTGCTCCTCCTTTTGATTTTGAATTAAACCGGCCTTAAATTTGTCTTTTAATCTGTAACTATCACCTCTGCATTGAATGACATGAGCATGATGGAGCAATCTGTCGAGCATAGCTGCTGTTAATACTTTATCGCCGGCAAAAGTATTGTCCCATTGACCAAAAGCAAGATTGGAGGTGGCAATAATAGAACCTTTTTCATAGCGATTTGCAATAACCTGGAAGAAATGATTTGCCTGATCTCGGTTCATTGGTAAATATCCAATTTCATTAATAATGAGCAGTCGAGCGTTATTAATAACCCGCCGCATAATATCTTTATATCGCCCTTGGCGATGAGCTGTTTCAAGCAATAACATCAAATCTGCTGCGCTAATAAATTTTGTTTTAATGTTTGCTTGAACTGCTAAATAACCCAGAGCAATCGCTAAATGAGTCTTGCCTAATCCACTAGGACCAAGTAATAAAATGTTTTCCTGTCGCTCAATGAAAGCCAAAGAAGTCAGCTCTCGGATTTTATTTTTTGGTACACCAGAAGCAAATTTAAAATCAAAATCATCTATTGTTTTAATCATTGGAAAACCAGCCATTTTAGTGAGCAGGGTTCGACTTCGATACTGTTTTTCCTGTAACTCCACAGTCAATACACTTTCTAAAAAATCACTAAATCCTTGATTATGAGTTGCTGCCTCTTGAGCTAAATAAGAGTAATTTGTCGCTATCGCTGATAAATTCAAGCGTTCACATAGTGATAAAATACGCTCATGTTGAATATTCATGCAGCCTCCTCTGTGCGCTCGAGTAGTTTCTGATAAATTGACAAGTCATGTTGCATTGTCGTGTTGTCTAATAATTGAAAGCTAAAATAGTGAATCTCCTTATTTTCCGAATGAGAAAATAATTTACCAGAATAGGTAGATGACAACGGTTGTAGTGTCGCTTGCTCATCAAGAAGTCGTTCGAATGGAATTGCTCCTGTTGTAGCATGTACTCGTTGATTAGCAATTTCATTTAACCATTTTAAAACATGCATATTGGCTGTCTCTTTATCTAAACTTAAGCCAAGCGCTTTCAATTGACCAACTAAAGGAAAATAAAAACTGTATTTTAAATAATGAATAAAGCGTTCGACTTTACCTTTTGTTTGTGCCCGATAAGGTTGACACACTTTAGGACGAAATCCAGTATGTTTTGCAAAATCCCAAAAACCAGCTTGAAATCGATGTTGGCTTGGGCCATATCCATTTCGTTCAATAATGACTGTTTTCATATTGTCATATAGGATCGTATAAGGAACTCCACCAAAATATTCGAATGCATTTTTATGACATGCAATAAATGTTTCCAAGGTTTCATCGCTGACAAACTCTACATAAGACGCTCTGGAATATCCCATGGTTGCAATAAAAGCACTTAATCTATCCTTTCCTCTTCGGAATTGAGCCCAATCCACCTGCATCTGCTGTCCAGGCTCTGTTTCAAATCGAACAATAACCTCTTCATTTCTTGACCTTAAAGTATGCATATAGGCTCTTAACTGGGAGCTGCATCCATCATAACCAAACGATTTAATCTCTCGATAAATCACAGTAGCTGGTACCCAATGCGGTGTTGCATCTTTTAATCTTTTTTGAATATATGCTTTATAGGGGTCAAGCTTTAATGGTTTTTTATCACGTCTTTTGTAATAAGGCTCTGAACCACTTTTAAGATATTTTCGAACAGTATTTATCGACATCCCCAATTTTCTAGCAATCCCTTTTTTACTGTATCCCCGCTTGTACAAAATATGAATCATTCTTGACTCCTCTAATTGAATCATTCCCTCCTCCAGAATTTATTATCCTGAAGAAAACTATAGTAGGGGGATCAATTTTCAGGCAGCAAAGGGGATCAGTTTATAGTCAGCAATGACAT
>NZ_JFIM01000054.1 GCF_000586315.1 Legionella pneumophila subsp. fraseri
GATCATTATTTCTTCTTACATACAAGATGTGTAGAAGATTCAGAGCAAGCTCCCGTGTGGGATTGCTCCATTCACATAAGGAGATAATCCCATGGACACCCCTTCAATCTACGTCGCCTGTTTAGCCTCTTACAACAACGCCATTCTACATGGTGTCTGGATAGATGCCACACAAAGCGAAGATGACATCATGGAAGAAATCTGGGAAATGCTGGATAACAGCCCTGAACCCAATGCTGAAGAATATGCCATACATGATTATGAAGGGTTCGGCAGCATGAAAATCCATGAGTACGAAGCAATAAGTAATATTGTGGAGTACGCCTCATTTATCCAAGAACACGGGGATTTGGGTTTAGCCCTTCTCTCTGACTATTCGATAGATGATGCACAAACTATGTTGGAGGATCATTACCAAGGTTGTTATGATTCAGAAGTTGATTTTGCCAGGCAGTTGTTTGATGAGTGTTATACCCATCAATTACCGGATAGTTTGATCTGCTATTTTGATTATGAGGCTTTTGCCCGTGATCTTTTCATCAGTGATTATTGTTCAGTGGATGTTGATGGACAGACGTATGTTTTTTCAACATATTAAACCCCTTTTAGGGGTTTAATATCTCAATTTAAAAGCTAATGGTAAAATATAAAACTATCATCTTCTCTAGAAAAACTGCTTATAAATCACTGTGGTATATACTTGACTGCGTTTACACATAAATGAGTGAATATGCACATGTCGTTAAAATATTAACTAAATTTGGCTATTATGCATAATTTTTTACTATGCTATAATGACTTTAATGGGAGAGTATATGAATAGTGTATTTCAAGTAGCTGATTATTTTCTTAACAAAGCATCTAAAGAAGAAGATGGTGGCGAAATTATTTCAAATCTTAAATTACAAAAATTGGTTTATTATGCCCAAGGATTTCACTTGGCTATGTATAATCAACCATTATATACAGAATCTTTAGAAGCATGGACACATGGTCCTGTGTGCCCGGACTTATATCATGATAAAAAGAAATACAAAAATGGCGCAGTGGAGCCAAACACCAATTTTGATGCTTCTGTATTCTCAAAAGAACAAAAAGATTTACTAGATGAAATCTATGAAGTTTATGGGCAATTTTCAGCTTGGAAACTCAGAAACTTAACTCATGAAGAAGCACCTTGGAAAGATAATTTAGACAATGATAATAATAACCTTATTTCTCATGAAGACTTAAAAAAATATTTTAAAACCCAATTAAATTGATTATGTCTAAGCAAACAATTAAAAAACCTAATATTAACCAAGGAAAAAATTTATCAGTTAATCCTAAAAGTTCGTCAACCAATCATTTAAAACCAATTTTTTCCTTAGAGCATATACAGGCGAATTATTGTGTAACTAACTGCACTAAAGATCAAAAAGCTGCTTTTGCAGAAGCTCTTCGAAAACGTAGCCAAATGACCTGGAATGAAATAATACAAGCTCCACGACATGGCTTAGGACAGGAAAATATTGAACAACATGCTATTAAAGTCCCATTGCCTCATGATGTAACACCTGACACTCAGCTAATTGCATTACGGTTTGATGGAAAAGCTCCAATGGTAGGGCGACGAGATGGTAGAGTTTTTATAATATACTGGCTAGATCATAATTTCAGTTTATATAACCATTTGTGTATTCCGGAGCGAAATGATCACCAATTCCGGCGGCATT
>NZ_JFIM01000055.1 GCF_000586315.1 Legionella pneumophila subsp. fraseri
TGACGTAATAGTATGGACCCCGCCACCTATCGAAAGGCTTCTATTTGAGCCAGAATGAATATGTTAACAGTCATTCAATCAAGGTGAGGGATCCATAATGAAAGATATTAAAGTATTAGGCATCGATCTGGCAAAGAATGTTTTCCAATTACATGGAATAAATGCAAAAAGTAAATGCGTTCTTAAAAAAAGATTAACCAGGGAAAAGCTAATTGAGTTTATGGCACAGCTGCCTCCTTGCTTGGTTGGAATGGAGGCGTGTGGCGGCGCACACTATTGGGCTCGTATGTTTATAGGAATGGGGCATACCGTAAAAATGATGGCACCTCAGTTTGTAAAGCCATATGTGAAATCGAATAAAAATGACGCTAACGATGCTGAAGGTATTTGTGAGGCGGTCACACGGCCTAACATGAAATTCGTTCCAGTAAAGAAAATTGAGCAACAAGATGTATTGTTATCTCATCGGGCACGAGAACTCGTCATAAAACAACGAACAGCTCAAGCAAACCAAATACGTGGTTTGTTAGCTGAATATGGGATTGTTATTGCATTAGGAATTAGTCATATACGAGAAATGACAGAAATTTTAGAAAATAACAAATTGAAATTAACGGTAAAATCAGAAGCTATTTTTATTCGTTTATATGAACAGTTTAAAGTTTATGATGAGCAGGTGAAGATTTACGATAAAGAAATTCAATACCAAGCAGACACAGATCCAATGTGCATAGAAGTTCAAAAAATAGAAGGTATTGGCCCTCTGATAGCATCAGCAATAGTGGCCTCAATTGGTGATGCCAGTGTGTTTAATAATGGTAGAGAAGTATCTGCCTGGCTTGGATTAGTACCCAAACAATATTCCAGCGGGAATAATGTACGATTGGGGGGTATTAGTAAACGAGGCGATCGTTACTTAAGAACATTGCTGATTCATGGTGCACGATCGGCTCTCACTCGCTGCGAAGAAAAAGAGGACAAAAAAAGCAAATGGATGGCTGATGTAAAGCAGCGCTGCGGATTTAACAAAGCAGCCGTAGCGTTAGCCAATAAAAATGCTCGCACTATTTGGGCGTTAATGGCACATGGTGAATGTTATCGCGCCTCGGACATTCAAGAAAGTATAGCAGCATGAAAATAATATTAACGGGAAAAATTATTGGTTTCATCTGATTATGATGAATGTAAAAAACACATTCACCATAATCAGATGACATGAAAAAAGCAAAGAAAAGAAGACACGCTTTAAAGATTGCTTAAGGTAAATCACGATTGATAGCAAAACAGGTAAGACCAGCTCTTTTAAAACCTATACTTGACCAGGGTCGCATATGAGACCGTTGACGTGATGAGGAAAAAGAGCGCAGAAACTATCAGGGTCCGAGTGAACGTATATCACTCAGCTAGAGACCGAATATATGACTGCATCTAATCCTGAATTGTTAAAAAATCTGAATTTATCTGTTGCAAAACCGGGCGGGGTCCATATATG
>NZ_JFIM01000056.1 GCF_000586315.1 Legionella pneumophila subsp. fraseri
TGTGTATTCCGGAGCGAAATGATCACCAATTCCGGCGGCATTTGATCGCAGATTCCGGAAACACTTGATCAGTGATTCCGGCATTACTTGATCACCGATTCCAGAGCATTTGATCAGTGATTCCGGTCGTATTTGATCACCATCAACACTCACGATATGACAATTTTTATACACTATTCGTCTTGTAATCCAAGGCGAGATTATCGTGAGACCATTAAGTATGCGAAAAATTCAAGAAGTATTTCGACAGCATGAACAAGGGCATAGTAACCGTGATATTGGGCGAAGCCTCAATATCAGTTCTGGAACTGTATCCAACTATCTTTATCGTGCACGTGTAGCGGGATTAACCTTAGCTGAAGCACTGTCTCTTGGCGAGCAGGAGCTGTATGAGCGCTTATTTTTACCATCAAAGGCCAGCTCAACCCGGCGTGTTCTGCCGGACTGGGAGTGCATCCATGCGGAGCTGCGCAAAAAAGGAATGACGTTAATGGTACTGTGGCGAGAATATCGGGAATGTCATCCGGATGGTGTGGGTTATAGCCAGTTTTGTGACCGTTATAAGCGTTATATCAAGCAAATCAGCCCCGTCATGCGACAGGTTCATAAAGCTGGAGAAAAGGTTTTTGTTGATTATGCGGGTATGACTGTTCCATGGATAGAGCCGTCTACAGGAGAGATTCATGAAGCACAAGTCTTTGTAGCCAGTCTTGGTGCATCGCAATTTACCTTTGTTGACATCACAGAAAGTCAATCACTGGAACACTGGATTAGCTCCCATATTCGAATGTGGAACACCTTTGGCGGTGTCACCAAAATTGTAGTGCCCGATAACTTGAAATCCGGTGTGAGCAAGTCGCACCGCTACGACCCTGATATTAACGCAAACTATCAGCATGTCAGTGAGCATTACGGATTCGCTATTGTCCCGGCTCGAGCCGCCAGGCCTCAGGACAAAGCCAAAGTTGAGAATGCTGTTGGATGTGTTGAGCGCCAGATTCTTGCCCCATTGCGACATCATACCTTTACCAGTATTGCTGAGATTAAAAAAGCCATTGCGCCCAAGCTTGCTGCCTTTAATCAACAGTCCTTTCAGAAAATGAATACTTCTCGCCTTGAGCTGTTCGAGGCTCTGGACAAACCAGCGCTTCATCCTTTGCCCTCTGAGCCATATCACTATGCCGAATGGAAAAAAGCCAAGGTGAATATTGATTATCACTTTGTTTTTGATGAACATTATTACAGTGTTCCCTATCAGTACATTCATAAGACCATTGAAGTTCGTGCCAGCGGTTCGATGGTGGAATGCTTCCATGAGGGGAAGCGCATCACCCTGCATACCCGCTCAAAAAAACGCTTTACACAC
>NZ_JFIM01000057.1 GCF_000586315.1 Legionella pneumophila subsp. fraseri
GCAGTCATAAGGCACATGCCGAGTGGACGCCTGAGCGAATCCATCGATGGGCATTAAAAACGGGGGAAGATACCGCTCGTTACATCGAATACATGATTGCAGCCCGGGCATTTCCAGAGCAAGCCTTTCGTTCCTGCCTGGGGTTGATGAGGCTTGCCCAGCGTTTTGGGGCAGACCGACTTGATAACGCATGTACTATTGCTCTGGAAGCAGGAATGACACGCTATCAACAGGTAGAGCGTCTGCTGAAAAACAATATGGACCTGGTCAAGACGCCATCCAAAACGACCACTCCGGTCATCTCTCATCACAACAACCTTCGTGGTTCTAATTACTACCAATAGGAGAAACAACCATGTTAAACAATCCAACACTTGATAAACTTCGTTCCTTAAAACTAACCGGCATGGCTGATGCGTTTACAGAGCAACTCAAAAGACCCGTTAATGATCTGGACTTTGAGGAACGGCTTGGTTTATTGGTTGAGCGCGAGTATCTGTTACGTGACAATCGAAAAATGGAGCGAAGACTCAAACAAGCCAGACTACAGCTCAATGCCTGCATGGAAGATATAGACTTTAAGCATCCTCGTGGCCTGAACAAATCCGCCGTGCTGGAACTGTTTCGCTGCCAGTGGGTATCACAACATCTTAATCTGCTGATTACCGGTCCAACCGGCTGCGGAAAAACATACATCGCCTGCGCATTAGCTCATAAAGCCTGTATTACAGGATTCTCTTCCCGATATTACCGTCTCCCACGATTATGGAATGAACTTAAGATTGCCAAGGCCAATGGAAGTTATCCCAACTGGCTCGCCTCCATCGCAAAAGTCGATGTGCTCGTCCTGGATGACTGGGGACTGGTGGCCCCGGATGAAGAACAAAGAAGAGATTTACTGGAAATACTTGAAGACAGATATCAGAAACGCTCAACCATCATTACCAGCCAGCTGGCTGTTGCTCTATGGCATGAACACCTTGGGGATGCAACACTTGCAGATGCCGTCCTTGATAGACTCGTTCATAACTCAATCAGAATAGAACTCAATGGTGAATCCATGCGAAAAACAAAAAAATCTTTACAGACTAAACCCCTTTAAAAGATAATCCACTGCGTGAGGCGTTGAAGTGATCAAATACTCCGGAATCGGTGATCAAATGCCTAACGGAATTAGTGATCAAGTCCTCCGGAATACGCA
>NZ_JFIM01000058.1 GCF_000586315.1 Legionella pneumophila subsp. fraseri
TGTAGTAGTTCAAACTTGATCTGACAGTTACCGGTTTTTCAAGAAGTGTCTGTCAGGTCAAATTTAGTTTATAAATTTTTCCATCCAGATTTGTTTATCCTCTATCAAAGTTTGCATTGGAGTACGACCACAACACATTTTACCTTGATGAGTTCGTTGATTATTATAGTAATCCATCCATTCGTCCAGATCTTTTTGTAATTCATCGATTGATTCGTAAATTTTCTTTCGAAATGTTACTTGATAGAACTCTTGTAAAATCGTTTTATGGAAACGCTCACAAATTCCATTTGTTTGTGGTGAGTTTGCTTTTGTCTTCGTATGGTCGATATTATTAATCGCCAAATAAAGCTGATAATCATGGTGCTCTACCTTTCCACAATATTCTGTGCCTCTGTCAGTTAAAATTCGCAGTATAGGCAAGTTGTATTGCTCAAAGAATGGTAAGACTTTGTCATTGAGTATATCTGCTGAGGTAATCGGTATTTTTGTCGTATAAAGCTTGGCAAAAGCTACTTTGCTGTAAGTATCAACAAAGGTTTGCTGAATAAATACGACCGACTCCTTTAAGCGTACCTACATAAAAAGTATCTTGAGAGCCGAGGTAACCAGGGTGGGCTGTTTCAATTTCACCACATGCTTCATCATCAAATTTCTTTTTCTCCAAAGCGCTAACTTGCGCCTCTGTTAATATAATCCCTTCAGAGGCTACTTTGGCCTCTAATGCTTTTAAACGGTCTTTAAAATTGGCAAGTTCATAGCGCAACCAAATACTACGAACACCACTAGGAGAAACAAAAATACCTTGTTTACGAAGCTCGTTGCTCGTGCGCTGCTGACCATGTGCTGGAAATGCTATCGCGTATTCCTTGACTGCTAGCTCGACTGATTCATCTACTCTATTTTTGATATTAGGTTTTCTTCGGTTTTGATCAAATAAAGCATCAATGCCTCCCGATTCAACCGCCGACTTATAGCGATAAAAAGTATCTCTGGATAAGCCCATTACTTTACATGCTTTAGAAACATTTCCTAATTCTCCAGCAAGGTTTAATAAGCCAACTTTATGTTTAATGATTTTAACTGTATTATCTATCATGAGAGTTTTCCTCTTGGTTTTGTTTAAAGTTCGCACTTCTATCAAAACCGGAAACTCTCACTTTTTCAAGTAGTTGTGTCAGATTAAGTCGAAACTAATTCA
>NZ_JFIM01000059.1 GCF_000586315.1 Legionella pneumophila subsp. fraseri
TTTACTCGATTATTTTAGCGACTACACCGGCGCCAACTGTTCGGCCACCCTCTCTAATTGCGAATCTTAAGCCTTCATCCATCGCAATCGGAGCATGCAAGCTAACAACTAATTGCACATTATCTCCAGGCATTACCATTTCAACTCCTGATGGCAGGTCACAGGTACCTGTCACGTCAGTGGTTCTGAAATAGAACTGTGGGCGGTAACCATTAAAGAATGGAGTATGTCGTCCACCTTCTTCCTTGGATAACACGTAAACTTCTGCTTCAAACTTGGTGTGTGGCTTGATGGTACCTGGCTTCGCCAATACCTGTCCTCGCTCCACTTCGTCTCGCTTCGTACCACGTAACAACACCCCAACGTTGTCACCAGCTCGACCTTCATCAAGTAATTTACGGAACATCTCGACACCAGTACAAGTCGTCTTTTGGGTGTCTCTTATTCCAACAATTTCAACTTCCTCACCAACTTTAACAATTCCGCTCTCAACACGGCCAGTGACCACTGTTCCGCGTCCAGAAATTGAAAATACGTCTTCAATCGGTAACAAAAATGGCTTGTCTATGTTTCTGACTGGCTCAGGAATATAAGAATCCATTGTCTCAACCAGTTTCTCAATAGCCTTAACCCCTATGTCACTGTCTTCGCCTTCCAATGCTTTTAGCGCAGAACCAACAACAATAGGTATGTCATCCCCTGGGAAATCGTAACTGCTTAGCAAATCACGCACTTCCATTTCTACCAATTCTAACAATTCAGGATCATCAACCATATCCGCTTTGTTCATGAACACAACAATATATGGAACACCTACCTGGCGAGACAATAGAATGTGTTCCCTCGTTTGCGGCATAGGACCATCAGCAGCTGATACTACCAGTATCGCTCCGTCCATTTGCGCAGCACCAGTAATCATGTTCTTAACATAGTCAGCATGTCCTGGGCAATCTACGTGCGCATAATGTCTACTCGCTGATTCATATTCAACGTGTGCCGTAGAAATCGTAATCCCACGCTCTCTTTCTTCTGGCGCAGCATCAATTTGATCGTACGCCTTCGCTGTACCACCATACTTCTTCGCCATAATCGTTGTAATAGCTGCTGTCAATGTCGTCTTACCATGGTCTACGTGACCAATCGTACCCACGTTTACGTGCGGCTTCTTACGTTCAAATTTTTCCTTCGCCAT
>NZ_JFIM01000060.1 GCF_000586315.1 Legionella pneumophila subsp. fraseri
TTGGGTTGAGTCTCTTGTAATCGCTTTTCCAATGCTTCAATGTCAGAAAAATCCACTGCCTTTTCTTTATCAGTATGCATGCGAATTTTTTCATTACGCAGAAGGTTTAATTCTTGTTGCATGTTATTTAAATCGGCAATGGCTTTGTTATAACTGTCAAGATTGGTCGGTTTGATTTTCTCAAAGTCGGTGACTCGTTTGGTTACGTCTGTGACAAGCGCTTCATACCGTACTCTCATTTTCTCAGCATCTTGCACAACTGGAGTAGTGGTTGCACGTTGCAGGGACTCAAGATTTCCGGTCAGCTCTTGCTTGACACCCGTGATTTGCCCTCTTAACTCTTGTCCTATTCCCTTAACCTTAGCTATTTCTTTTTCTGTGGGCAGTTTATTGAGCGCTTGCAATGCTTCTGTGGGATTTTGTTTATCCAGTGCTTCACTGCATTCCTTGAGTGCCGGGATAATCTGGCTTTGCAGCATGATTCTCTTTTCAATCTGTTGCTTTAACACATCGATTTGAGCTTTGGCTCTAACGGCTTCTCCTGATTTAAAGGTGGACCATTGCTTATCGATAGGGAATTTTGCCAAGGCTTTTTGCATCATCTCCATATCGTTTGTTCTAAGTGCGATATGACATTCCTGTAAGACCGGGATGACGTGCTGGTTAAGAAAATCTCTGCGTTCAGGTGATATTTTATTATCACTGGTTTCCAGAGAAAGACGATGAGAGAGTCTATCAAAAACTCCTTCTCTAAGAGGCAATTTGGCTTGCCTTACCATTTCTGTTCTTAGATTTTTTAGTTGTTCGTCGATGTTATAGGTGCCTTTGTCCTTTTCAATGGCGTCCAATGCCTGAGTGACTTTCTCTTTTTGCATTTTCATGAAGGGCTCAACCGCATAGCC
>NZ_JFIM01000061.1 GCF_000586315.1 Legionella pneumophila subsp. fraseri
ACTTAACAAATTACACATTACCAACATACTTCAAGCCAATGTATGGGCCAGAAGCTGCGAAATCAGTCTCAAGTCCGCCGGTAAATACAGCAGTGTTATGTAAAGCGTTGAAGTAGTTAAACCACATGTAACCAACGTCTAAAGTCAAATCACCTTGAGCCATTGCGTAAGTGTAATCAGCACCAAGCTTAGCTTCTAACTCAGGAACGATGGCATTTTTAGAACCGCTGATGAAACCAACTCCATCGTAGAAATCACTGGTACCAACCAGAATAGCGGCAGCTCCTTTAGCATAAATACCAAAGCCATTGCCAAATACATAGTTCATGTCTAAACCAGTGCGAGGACCAAAGCCATTGAACTTGGAGTTGAATCCGTTAAAGACAAAGTTATTGAAATAACGGTTCACATCCGCTTCAATGCGAGCATATTGAACACCGCCATGGAAACGCATTTTCTTGTTAGCACTGAAATCTACGAATTGACCCAGTTCAGCATTAATAGCATCCCACTTGTTGTTGTAGTTATGCCAGTTGGCAAAATCAAACCAGTGATCACTGTCGTTATCAAAATGATACCAGTTCACATTGATGTCGTTGCCAGTATTGAAGTGATAAGAGCCTTCTAATTTGAAGCCCCAATCCCACTCATGGTCAACATCATGCCAATGCTGCCAGCCACCAACTTGGGTGAAACCATCGTAGCCCCAATCAGCATCATAGATTGGTTGCAAATATAG
>NZ_KK074227.1 GCF_000586315.1 Legionella pneumophila subsp. fraseri
AAGCCAAGGCACGTAGGCGGGGAGCAATTGTCAACACGCCCTATCTATTGAGGATAGATTTTATTCAAGGTATTTATAAACTAAATCACTGATCATGAGAAGTTTGTAACCATTGTAATTTCCATAATTCATAGAGGAAGAGTTGATTATTTTTGTTGTCTAAATAAGGTATTAAGTCTTTTACAGATAGGAATCGATTATTGGCAATAAGGCTGAGTAAGTTTGTTGAAACCCCATAGCTGTCCCATTCTTTCCCATTGACATAAAAATGGCAACGGGATTCTCCGTCAGACATGATATACGCAAAACGACATGAGGCATCTCTTACTATTCCCCGATGATTAGCCAGTTCTTTTATAAACTCATCCAAACTGAGTAATTCATCTTCTTCTAAAGGAAGGGCTAAATGTTGTTCAACTGATTGATCAAGGCTTGTAGCAAAACAACCGAACCAGGGTTTGATGATGTTATCATTTTCCAGGATTTGCCTTAGCAATTGCTTTGCATTGTCCCATGCATTAGGCGATATTTCCGATGTGTTTTTAAGAGCAGACCAATCAGGATCCTGATAGAGGGATTTGAACAGACCATGTTCAGACAAATAATCACCGAGACTATCCCACAGTTCTTGTCCTTGATAACTTCTATAGCCAAAAGAGTAGGTCATACATTCTTCAGATTGAGCGATACCATAATGCCCTATATGGGGTGGTAAATAGAGCATGTCTCCTTCTTCCAGGATAAATTGTTCTTCTACCTCAAATTCTTTCATGATTCGTAATTCAAGACCTTCTATAAAATTGTTCGTATGGCATTTTTTTGAGGTTAATGACCATAGTCGTCGACCTTTAGCCTGATATAAGAAAACATCATAATTATCATAATGAGGGCCAACACTCCCATGAAGAGCGGCATAACTAATCATCACATCATCAACTCGCCATTGGGGAATAAAATTGAAATGATCTAGTAACTCATAGACTTCCGGAACAATACGGTCTACTCCTTGTACTAATAGAGTCCAGTGAGTTTCAGGCAAGTGACTCAAATCGGATTCTTTAAACGGGCCTCTTTTTAAATTCCACTTTGGGCAATGTTCTGGAGTTTCATAGACCAGGCGACTTTCTATTTCTTCCTCAAGAGCAAGTCCTGCCAACTCATCTGGTGTGAGTGGATTAATAAAATCAGGTAAGGCTTGACGAATGATCAGTGGTTTTTTTTGCCAATAGTCATGTAAAAAAGTTTTGACAGTAATTTCTTGAAAGTGAACCATTATTGAAAATCTTATTTTGATGAATGTTGTCTATTTAAGCACTTTGAGGCTCAATAATGCAACCGATATATCAAGCAGGACTTACACACGCTTAGTGTTTTGTGTAAGCATCCTATCAAGTTTAGGCTATTATCTGTTTTAATATCCGTCTCAGGTTTTTAAACAATAAAATGGTTTGTTTTTTATTTTCTTTCTCTTTGCCAAGACGATGTTGCAAACGCAGTTTTTCATAATGATAAAGAAAGGTAGTGATGGTTTCTTCCAGATTGGGAATTTTATTGACTAAAATTTTACATTGTTGATTCAGAGTGGTGGGCGGTTGAGTTGGAATATTGAAGCGGCAAAATTCTTTTTGTAAAAGATGGTATTCATGCAATAAGGGATCTAATATCCTTTTTTGCCTCCATTGATAACAAGCACCTAAGAAAATTATAAATAAAACCAGAGAAATTATGACGATTTGCAATAGATTAACGGCATTCCAGTGTCTTAATCCGATTTTTTCTAATAATTCATATTGGGTATCCTGATTGTAAAAGAGCAGCCAACGCTCGATGAAAAAGCGGGTTGACTCCATATATAATTTGAGTTTCTGAAGCCAGGTTAATCTTGAGGGATCAATGACTAATTGTTGTTTGGCACGCGCAGCTTGCATGGCAACAATAGAAGGCTCTATGCGAGAGGGGGAAATAAATGAAGTGGGATCCAGTTGTTTCCAGCCAGATTCTTTTTGCCAATACTCTAACCAGGCGTGGGCATCATATTGTTTTATAGTTAAATATCTTGCCAGTGGATTCCATTCTCCTCCTTGATAACCAACAATAACCCGGGCGGGGATGCCAACAGATCGTAATATAACAGTTACTGCGCTTGCATAATGCTCACAAAATCCTTTTCTGGAGTCAAACCAGAAATAATCCATTTGGTCATTTTGATTCTCCAGTTTTGGAGGAGTTAAAGTATACCAGTATGATTCCTCTTTTATGTAATTCTGGATGAATTCTATAAAGGCTTTAGGGTCGTAATTTACTTTAGCAAATTGTTGTTTTGCCCAGAGTGTCATTCTGGGATTTAAATGGTTTGGTAATCGGGTATTGAGTATCCAATCTTGCTGAGTCAATGGGGAGTAAGGGGGGGAGCTAATTCGCAAAGCATAAGCAAAACGTTGGGTAATGATGTTTTTATTTTGACTAACCAAACCAAAATTGAGAGAAAATAAGAGTTGAGGATAGCTTGCAATGGGATAACCAAGATAAAACAGCCATTTTTTTTGATGAGGCTCTATAATGACCTCATAATCTCCGGTATCAGAAGTAGCCAACTCCTGTAATGGTGGGAAAGTTGATGAGACATTCCAGGCAGGATTCCAGCTTATACCATTATAAATACTTAAAGTTAATCCTCGCCAATAACCATTTAGTATAGCTTTTCTTTTAAATATAACCCGTAAAGCCGTTCTGTCATCATTTAGAAGATTTGCAACCGAGCCTGGTTCCATCCATTCGCTAAATCCAGTGTGGCTTTTACCCAAGGAAGGTACTTGCCAAAGCGGATTGGCTATACGCGGAAAAAAGTAGAAAAGAAAGACAGTTAATGGTGTTGCAACAAGTAATAGTTTCATACTGTGGCTACTAACTTGTCTTAATGAGGCTTGAGGAGCATTCAATTTTAACAGCAGAGTGAGATTGGCCAGAATTGCAATTAGTAAATAGGGTATGATCAATAATTCTTGCACTACGATTAAGGCAGCGAAGATAAGATAAAAATTACACAATATCAGTATTTTTATATCTCTGACATTATGAATTTCTATGGTTTTTAGTCCAATAAATGCAAGTAAAAAGCCGATAAAAAAACCACTGGAGACAATGCTGCCGTATTGAAATTTTAATAGAAAAAAGCAGCTAATAATCACAATAAAGCGTATCCGCTTGTCAAGCGGTGGATAAGCAAAGTAATCTGTTATCAATTTGTAGCTTATTGACGCCAAGATAAGGATAACAATCCACCAGGGTGCGGTTAAAAAATGAGGAAAGTAACATATCAACATAACCAAAAGAGCATATCTGGTTGTTATCAGAAGAGTATGTTGTTTGGCGGTGAAGTCCATCAATACACCGCCAATTGACGTAAGCAATATCGAAGATGTTCTTCCCCATGGGAAAATTCATCTGGATCGTTTCCCAGCCCGAGTTTGTAAAACTGGCCTTTTGATTCGGCAGTAACCAACCAATAGCTCATGTGCTTCAATTTTTCTTCGAGTGTTTCAATAGGTAAATCATTTAATGTAAAAAGCCAATACATTTCTTCAGCACGGTTCATCGTTTTCAAATACCAGCCTTGTCCTTTTGCTGCAATTTTCCATGCGATAAGATTGGGCTGAATCCAGGGATTTTCTACCTGCTTTAAGTCATAAAATTCATTATCTCCATGAGTGTCTGTTTTCATTTTATTCTGATGATAAAAGGGCATGGGCCAAAAACCGGGATTAACAGGTTGAGGATAAACATAATATTTGCTATCAAAATGGGCATACCCCCATACCTGAAACAGGCCAAAAGGAAAAAAACTGGAAATGGTGATTCTAGGCAGGGTATAACATCCTCTTCCAGTTGTTGCCAGAGGTAAAACAAATCGCAAACCTTGTGGGGGAATTTTTTCTAATCGTGTTACTGATTGATTATTGAGTCGAAGCTCTAGTCCAAAATGAACTCTATTATTTGATTGAATCAATAAATTAACCTGGACAGGGGTTCCTTCATACGCGTCTTCAACTGATACCAATTTAATGGATAACTCTTTAAGATTGGTATGGGCTTCCCAGGCACTTATAAGACCTATAATTGCTAAAAGAAAAGTCATTAAAAAAACAGTGCTAATTTGATAATTGATTGCGCCAGAAAACAGGGACAGTACAACCACGCCATAGGCCCACCCAAATCCAGAGGGTATAATATAAATATTTTTCGAACCAAGAATTTGGGGATTGGTTTTAGAGGCTCGTTTAGAAATCCAGTTTTCCCAATAAGCCTCAATTTTTGTTTTGATTTGTCTTATCACACGGGAACCTCAATTTCACTCATTAATAGTTCGGCTGCAGATAATTGAGTTTGTGATTTTTTAATGATTAAACGATGATTCACAACAGCAGGCATCACTGCTTGTATATCATCAGGTCGGACAAAATCTCTGTCATCAGTTCTGGCAAAGGCTTGAGCGGCATGCACTAATCCCATTCCGGCTCTTGGGCTTAATCCATGATTGAACCATCCCTGATTTCTACTGGCATCCAGAAGCGATTGAACATAATCAAGCACTAATTCAGAAACCAGAACTTTTTGACTCTCTCGCTGTAAAATCTCTAATTGCTGTGGGGTAATGATAGGAGTTAGCTCTCTTAATTTCGTATTCAGGTTTGATGATTTTAAAAGCATACGTTCCGCATCAGGTGGTGGGTAGCCAATGACCAGGCGCATCAGAAATCGATCCAACTGCGATTCAGGTAATGGATAAGTTCCAGTATGGTAGGATGGATTTTGGGTGGCGATAACAAAAAATGGTTGAGGGAGTGGTTCTGTGCCTATATCAGTAGTAACTTGCCTTTCCTCCATTGCTTCTAATAGGGCGCTTTGAGTTTTAGGTGTGGCTCTGTTTATTTCATCAGCGAGAATTAATTGTGAGAATATAGGACCCTTATGAAATTGAAAGACGTTGCGTTGGTGATCATAAATGGATACTCCCAAGAGATCACTCGGCAAAAGGTCGCTGGTAAATTGTATTCGTCTGTATTGCATACCAGTCAGTTGAGCCAAAGCATGGCTAAATGTTGTTTTCCCCATACCTGGGTTGTCTTCAAGAAGCAGGTGACCATTGGCTAATAAACAGGAAATACCTAATCTGATGACTTCTTCTTTTCCTAAAAGAATATCACCTAATGCCTGTTGTAATTGTTTTATCATAATGAAAGCCATTTCAAGATGATTATATGGAAGTATAGACCTTTATGATTTGATTATGGATTATTATTTTGCAAAATACGCTCTAATTCTCCTTTTGCCTGACGCGAGAAATTGATGAGGCTGGCTTCTTCCTCAAAAAAGTCAAAAGATTTAATCAACGTTTCTTCATCATGCTTCTGGAAAGCATTGGCTTTTTTCTCAATTTCTTCAGGTTTATAACCAAGAAATTTTAAAATTTCCTTGGTCATGGTTAACGAGGAGTCAAATAATTCTCTTTTGAAATAATGCACTCCTGCTTTGTGTAACTCGTAGGCGTGTCGTCTATTTCTTGCTCTGGCAAAAATTTTTAATTGAGGAAATTCTTCTTTAGCTAATTTCACAATTTCCAAATTGGTGTCCGGATTTCCGACAGTGACTATGAGCAATTTGGCATGAGCTGCCCCTGCGCTTTTTAACAGATCCAGACGATTCGCATCACCAAAATATCCGGTGTAGCCAAATTTTCTTAATAATTCAACCTGTTCTGGATTTTTTTCCAAAACAGTTACCTTGATGTTTTCACCACTAAGAAAGCGACCAATTATCTGGCCAAAACGGCCATAACCCGCGATAATAATATTATTTTTTTCATGGATAGAGTCGTATTCACGTTCTGGTAATTTGCTTATTAATTTGGGCATCATAAAACGATGGTACAAAAGCATTAAAAAAGGTGTGGCCAACATGGACAGAGCGACTACCAGAGTGAAAAAACTGCTTATTTCCGGGCTGATTACTTTCAAGGTACTTGAGTATTGAAAGAGGACAAAAGCAAATTCTCCTCCTTGTGATAAACCCAGGGCGAATCCAAGCGCCTGGATTTTAGTAAGCTGAAATATCTTGCCGAGTGTAAAGAGAATCAATGCTTTAATGGTAATCAACCCAAGTACGACAGGGATGATTATAGTCATTTGGCTGAAGAGTAGATTGAAGTTAATACCCATTCCGACTGAGATGAAAAATAATCCAAGAAGCAGTCCTTTGAAAGGTTGAATATCAGCTTCTACAGTCCGTTTATATTGAGAGTTAGCTAGAACCATCCCCGCGATAAAGGCCCCCAAAGCAGGAGATACCCCAATCGTTTCCATTAATAAGGTAATTCCAACAACCAGGGACAGGGAAAATGCAGTAAATACTTCACGGATATTGGTTTTTGCAATGATTAAGAATAAGTATCTGGATAAGTAGTGGCCTGCCAAGATAACACCACCGATAATGCCAGCAACGACAATGGCATGAAGCCACTTGGGTAGTTGGGCAATAGCAGTAGCCGTATGAGGGTTAATAGCTGCATTAATTCCATGGTGGTTGCCCAGTAAAGGCAAAATCACCAATATCGGTATGACTGCAATATCCTGAAATAAAAGAACAGCAAAAGAAGTTTCACCCTCTGCTGTTTTCAAAAGATTTTTCTCCTGGAGCATTTGCAAGACTAAAGCGGTTGAAGACAGGGCAAGTGCCATACTGACCGCTACACTGGCTCGCCAATTGTATCCCATCATAACAGCTGCTGAAGAAAGGGCGCTTGTTGTTAACAATACTTGTAAGCCACCCAAGCCAACTATTAATTTTCTCAGCTTCCAGAGCATGATTGGTTCTAACTCCAGACCAATCAAGAATAACATCATGACTACTCCAAATTCTGCAAAGTGCATAATTTGATCGGCATTGCCAATTAGTTTAAGTCCAAAGGGTCCAATGAGCATTCCTACGGTAAGATAACCAATCACAGAACCAAGTCTAAATCGGCTTGCCAGTGGAACCATGATGCTTGCAGCAGCAAGGAAAATGAAAACATTGAGGAGTAAGTGACCGTTCATCTGCTACCTTGAGTTAATTTCATTTTTCATGACAGTTTTTAAATTTTTTACCGCTTCCACATGGACATGGGCTGTTGCGGCCTATTTTTTGCTTGTTTTGTTTATTTGATAACTGTTTATCTACCCCATTGACATAAAACCAAAGGGAATTATCCTTTTGAAACTCACTTAATTCATGAATATTTTTCAACTGATTTCCGTCAAGAAAGGTTGCTATAAATTCAACAAATCCTTTATCCGGACTCTCCAAGTAGCTTTGAATGATTTTCAAACCGAGCCAGGAGACATTTTGAGCCCACTCTTTTGCTGCTGATTCATTGAAAGCAATTAGTGGTTTGCCCTTCATGGTTTGTTTAATATAATCGATTTTTGCAAGAGAATACGCAGTATATCTCGAACGCATTAATTGTTCTGGTGTTTCAGGAGCTTTCTTGCTTTCCAGATAAATCCCACAACATTGCTCATATTTATTTTGTGAACCACAGGGGCAAAGTGTCATTTGATTACCTGTAAAAACTGGTTTATGTCTATTCAGAATTCGTTATATTACCGAATCCTGGATTATATTCTATATGGCATTCCATTATTTCTAAACAGTTTTGTCAAATTAGATTTCTTTGCTTTTATAAAAACACGATGAAAGTGTGATTCATTATTAATCGACATATCAACTTTAGAATGGGTAATGTATGAGCAAGTGCGATATGAATAAATTGGATTTTAAGAGAGGTAGTTGCGTTTTATTTAACATAACTCCTCATTTTATTGAAAAGGATTGCCTCGGTTCTCATATTCTTGCAGTTTATAATTTGCTGGCATTCTATCTGTTAGAGCCTGGCTTGCCTTATCTAAAGTATCGTAGATAACCCCCTGGATAATTTCTTTTACAGGTACTGATTTGCGTTTTTCCAATTCTGAAATCTGTATAGTCAATTTTTCAATTTCTCTTTCGCCAAATAGAGAATGAATCGGAGTATTTTTTCTTATCTTAAACAGGCGTTGAATTTCATGCTCAATTTTATCTAATTCCTCTTTATAAGCACCATACATTGCTTTTTCCATGCAATTGATGATTGATTCTATTGGTTCTGAATAATGAGTGACCAGGGCAACAAAAATTTTTGATAAGGACTCAATTTCTTCATAATAGAGTGTGTGATTCCCTCGTTTCAGAAGATTCATTGCATTGATGCTGTACCCAGGTAATAAAGCAAAACACTCTTCTTTGGAAATAAGTGGTATTTTTTTAGTAAATCTTTTAGGCATAGTGAACTTCCTTTTCATCAATTTACATTATAAGTATAGCATTTTTGTGGTTAATTTTGATCAAGTTGATCTTGCTTTGATGCAATGATTCCATCTAATTACAAACAATCATACTTTATATTTAATGTAATAGTTCTTGGTTAACTGGCACATACCTATAGAGCCGGAAACAGCAAGCATGATAGGGATAAGAAAGATAAAATTAATCCGGGTGAATTCGAAAATGAGGATAATGGCAGTCAAAGGCATTTTTTGTGCCGCAGCAAGAAAAGCCGTGGCACCAATAAGCGCGAAGGCATGGATGGGAGCGGGTGGTAAATACAAATTCCAAATTCCACCTAGAATAGCTCCTAATAAGGCGCCGTTAGCCAGTGAGGGGGTTAGTAAGCCACCTTGTGCTCCTACACGCAAGCTTGACCATACGAATACATTCCTCAACATAAATAATACAATACTTAAACCAATTCCTACTGATTGATCAAACTCCATTTCTGCCGGACTTTTGCCGTTACCTAGTAAAGAAGGAAAATAAATTGCGAATAAGCCAATGATTAAAAAATTAATTAAACAAGCCAATATCATTTGCCAGTTATGCATTGCTTTGCTGCGTTGTATTGTAGCAATTTGAATAAACCAAAAAGCAAAAAAACCTAACACCGGGCTGGCAAGAATAGACCAAAGAATTATAGGTGCACTTAATGAAAATTCAGGGAGTTGATAAATTGATTCATTTCCCAAACCCCACCAAGACACCAGAACTGCTATAGCAGAAGAAGATAATGCAGGAAGCAAGACAGTCCAGTTGGAAGTGCATAACAACACTTCCAAAACAAAAACGGCGCCGCCTAAAGGCACATTATAAACTGCAGCAAGCCCCGCGCCTGCTCCACATGCCAACATTATCTTGCTTTCCTCAGGAGTTAATCCTGCTTTGCTAGATAGCCAGTAAGCAAAGACAGAGCTTACCTCGCGAGGAGCCACCTCTCGTCCCAGAGGTGAGCCCAATGCAATTGTTATGATTTGTAAAAAAGCATGAATGAAGGTACTGAGAGCCGGCATTGGTTTACCTGATTTTATTGCTGATGCAATACTGACTAATGGTTTACCAAAGCGATAAAGTGCCCACCATCCTACACCGGCGATTAAGCCGCAAAGGAATAGTATGCTTATTCTCCGCTCAGCTGAAGAGGCTCTAACTCCCTCCAGAAAAGTTTCATTACTGATGATGTGAAGGGGGCTGTAACCATAGGCAATATGTTGAAGATAATGCAATAACATGGCCAGGCACATGCCTAGAAAACCTGAACCGATTCCCACCAGAACAGTAACCAGAGCAAGACTTACTTTGGAACTTTTAAATAGTTGGTTCTCGGTTGTGGTTAACTCCATTCCCTGGATTCCTTTAAGGTAACTTGTTATCAATTTGCTTATAGGGGTAAGAATTTTATTATTTCTGTATGCAGATTTTTTTGCAAGTGAAACAGATTAATAAATGTAGCTGCTGTAATAGCAAAACTTAAAAAAATATCCATTGTTTGTGATCTTGACAGCACATTGCCTAAAAAGTTAACATTAAATATTCTTTTAATTTCCAGTTTTTTATGAATATAAGACGACAATTAATAAGCAGAAAGTCTTGTCCCCAAAGCTGTAACAGACAGCCTGTTGGATTGTCGCCTGTTGTTTTAAACTCTTTCATCTCAATTGTCATAGTCGTGGTGGTGGTCAGCTTTACCCTTTCCTCTGCTCTGAGACGGCTGCTCTCCTGACTTATCTGCCCCGCCTCAGGGCGATAACAGCAGCAGATAAGACTCAGCGGTTATTGAAATTTTATCACTAACCTGAAGCAAATAAGTTAGGAGTTATTGTGAACACATTTTCAATTAAGAATCCTTTACTAGCTAAAACGTATCTCTGGATTATATGGACCATAGCGGCCTGTTTTTTCTTTTATAAATATTTGATTCAGGTTTCCCCCAGTGTGATGACAGCTGATTTGATGAAAGCATTTCAGGTTAATGCGGCTGGTCTTGGGAATTTGTCGGCTTTTTATTTTTATTCCTATTTATTCATGCAGATTCCTGTAGGTGTGATGTTAGACAGGTACAGTCCAAGATTGCTGACAACCTTTGCCATTTTTGTCTGCAGTATCAGTACTTATATTTTTTCTCAAACCAATACTTTATGGTTGGCTTGCTTAAGTCGAGCATTGATGGGAGCAGGAGCAGCTTTTGCTGCGGTATCTTGTTTTAAGTTAGCTGCTGTGTGGTTTTCACCAAAGCGATTTGCTTTAGTATCAGGAATGTTTATGACAGCGGCCATGTTAGGTGCTGTGGGAGGGCAGATGCCTTTAGCATTTTTGGTTCAACATGAAGGTTGGCGCAAGGCACTTGAATTGGTCAGTGTAATGGGAATTATCTTGGGGGTCGTGTATTTTCTCGTTTTAAGAGATAAGCCTGCACAAACTCAGCCTATGTCAAATAGGAAGGAGCCCATTATTCAATTGTTAAGACGTATTATCGTTAACCGGCAGGCATGGGCTTTGTCATTATATAGTGGATTAGCTTTTGCTCCTGTTTCGGTTTTTGGTGGATTATGGGGAGTTCCTTTTTTGGAAAAGGCTTATCTCTTGTCTCGTACCGATGCGGCTCTTGCTATTTCATTTATTTTTGTCGGTTTTGCGGCAGGCGCGCCATTTTGGGGATGGTTTTCTGATTTTATCAGACGTAGAAAGCCTATTTTGTTTACAGGAACATGTTCAGCTTTATTATGTTTATTGATTGTTATTTATAGCTCAAACCAAAATTTACTTACTTTAATTATTCTTTTATTTCTCTTTGGCTTTGGAGCAAGTGGATTTTTTACCAGCTTTGCAATGATCAGGGAATTATTTCCTTTGGTGCTTGTGGCTACAGTGCTCGGTATTATGAATACGTTTAATTCGGTGTTTGAGGCTTTGTTTGAGCCACTGGTTGGTGCCTTGCTGGATTGGACATGGGAGGGGACCGTGGTGGATGGTATTCATCAATTTACTTTGCACGGGTACTATTTTTCTCTTTTATTGTTGCCTCTCTCTTTAATTTTAGCCTTGTTAACCTTGTTATTGATTGATGAAACCTATTGTCGAACCAAGGAAGAGGTGGAGTAAACCTCCTCTTTATTGGTTGCAGGTTATTTTTTGAGGCAGGAAACCATATGGGCCTTTCGCGTTTGGATTAAAAATCACAGTACATCCTTTTGTTTTTTGAGGCAATTGTTGTGTCAGTTCAATTCCTGTTTGATTGTAATGACACACAATGTAAATGGTATCATGAGGAGAAAACTTCCATTCGGCTTTTTTCTTATTGATATGGTTTGGTTTTAAGCTGGCTTGACCTTTGGGGTGGCCGGAATAAAAAGACACATTACCCAGATAATTGTTTTTAATCCCGCTCAGGGTTTCCCATCCATCCGGAGATGTCTGTATACGTTCAAGCGTATTGATTTCTTTAGGGCATTGAGGGATATAGGTTTTTGCTTGTAAAAAAGCAGAAAATCCCATTAATGCCAAGCCAATTATCTTGTTCCAATTGCACACGGAAGCCCCCCATTTAGTAAACAGGCATCATATCATTAAATGATTAAAATGATTATCTGGTTGCCTTCAAATTGATCCTTGCAAGTATTGTGAACTCTGGATCATTTTTTAATAATTCAAATATTCTGTATAAATTTAAAGGCAATAAAACCGAATGTAAAATAAATATAGGATGTAAATGATAACCCAAACCGTAAGTAATGAACGCAACATTACTACAAACGGCTATGAGTCTTAATGTCAGAATTTTTTTGACATAAAATGTTGCAAAGACTAAAGAAGAAGCTACATATCCAACCAAATCAATCATTGATTCCATTTTAACCTCCACTTCCAAATCCCTTTCATTCAACATAACACTGACCAGAGGATATTAGCAAGTTTTTTAATCAATTCTTATGGTTTTCTTAAGCGTTGAAATGTATAATAGATGATCTTTGAGTTAAATATATTACCAAACAGGAATTTTTTTTTATATTTGGAGACAATATGCCCCTTACTTCGTTAAAAAAATTTTTAAAAGATATTCGAAAGGACAATATAAAACAGCATCAGGTAAAACTTGTTTTAAAAACATCTCAGGATATTCAATTATTTTTAAATGCTATGCGAGATTCAAGAAATCAGGGAGTTTCATCCTTATCTGAACTTGATCTAAGCAATACTCGCTTTACTAATCAAGAGTTAAGTGATTTAGTCACTGCCCTTAATAATATACCTGGAATTAAATCTTTACGTTTGGATTCTTGTGGTCTTAAGGATAGTGACACAGTGGAGCTTTTCAAATTAACGCACATCAAAAAATTATCATTGAAAAGTAATTACTTAAAGAACCGCCCTATGTTTAATTCTATGCTTGAAGCGTTATATTTGGATTATAATACAGAACTTAGCGCAAGTTATGTATTATTTAGTTTAAGTCGCAATGCTGCTGCTTTAAAAAAATTATCCTTGCGTAATTGTGGTGTTACTGATGCTAATTTAGAGTATTTGACTCGGCCTGAGTCGAGGTTAAAAAGTCTGACACACTTTAATTTGCGAAGAAATAATATTACTCACCAAGGAGTAGATAGCATTGCTCATCTTCAATCGTTGACTACTATTGATTTAAGTCAAAATACTGGAATTGGTGATGAGGGTGTATCCAGGCTTGCGCTTTTAAAGCAGTTAAGAACCCTGTATTTGGATAATTGTGGAATAGGGGCAGAGGGAATTAAGGCAATTGCCAAAATGAATTTGCAGACTGTTGATTTGAGTTTCAATCCCGGGTTAAAAAAAGAATGGGGATTGGATGACATTCGACCTAATCATACCATTCGAACATTATTGTTAACATTTTGCAGCTTAAATGATAATCATGCCAAGCTTATTGTTTCGAAGTTTCCAGCGGCTACCGATTTAAATGTTGCGAATAATAATATGACCAGGGCAGGGGTAAAGACTTTATTGAGTAACCCGATTATAGAAAATTTGGATGTCAGTACCCAATCGCTTTATGCAAAAGCAACAGGAGCTTCTGGCACTGGTATGATCTCTCCCCGAATAATGATGAAGAAAAAGGAAATAAAACAACAGGAAAAAGAAAAAGCGCAAGATTTGCTAGATACTATTTGTAATACAATCACACTAAAGAGTATTAATCTGGAACATACAGGCATAACCTCCAGGATGTTATTGAGTTTAATTCCAGATGAAACAGATCACAAACGGTATCTTAAGAAAATTAATGGTGTTTCCTGTAAAGAGCTTAAGCCAAAATTAGAACAACAAATTGCCTTGAGAAAAGCTGAAAAACAAAGTTCTCCTCCTGTAATCATTGCAGTGGAAGATTCCAAACCAAGTGATTTAATGATTAAATCTGGCAGTAGTTCCAAGACTGAGGCGCAAACTAGAGAAGATGGCTTGATAGCCAGTCCTGATGAAAAAATAAAAGCTCTGGAACTAGAGAATCAAAAATTAAAGGATGAATTGGCAACAGCTCGTAAAAGAATTTTTGAATTGGAAAATCAGTCTTTATCTGGATCCAAAACAAGAAAAAAAACCTCAATACCACCATTGGCAATCCCGGTGATGTTTCAGGATTTTGCAAAACCAGGAAAAAATGAAACAGATGACAACATCAGCAACTCAATAACGGCAATCCCGAAATAGCACAATTATTGTAAATGCATTCAGCATGACTAACATCCACTTGGATGTTAGTCATGTATTGTTTTACTTTTTCTTGCCAAAAATCTGAGTTAAGTGACCAATAATGGTTTCAACGGCATTTCGGCATGCCGGTGTTTCAGAGAGATCATTGAGCATCAGGAAATCATGGATTGTGCCCAGATGACGAACTGCAGTCACTGTCACACCCGCTGCGTTGAGTTTATGGGCATAGGCTTCGCCCTCATCACGCAAAACATCACACTCACCAGTGATGACCAGTGCTGGTGGTAGGCCTTTAAGTTGTTCAAGAGAGGCTTGCAGCGGACTTGCTGTAATTTCCTTTCTTTTTTCTTTATTGGGCAAATACTTATCCCAAAACCACTCCATCGCTTTTTTGGTTAGCCAGGGGCCTTCAGCAAATTCTTTATAGGAAGCGTTATCAAAATTGGCATCAGTTACTGGATAAATGAGTACTTGATAATCAATTTTTGGGCCACCACGTTCTTTGGCAAGGAGAGTCATGACACTGGTCATATTACCGCCAACACTGTCACCTGCAGCGACAAATCGTGAAGTATCCAGATTAAATTGCTTGCCGTGTTCTGATATATATTTCATGGCAGCGTAAGATTCTTCTATTTGTGTCGGGTATTGAGCTTCCGGAGCTAAGGTGTATTTAACAAACACGACTGCAGCGTGGGTACCCACTGCTATTTCTCGAACGAGACGACCATGAGTTTGATAATCGCCAAAAACCCAGCCAGCACCATGGAAAAACATGATGACCGGTAAGGTTTCTTTTGCACCTTTAGGGCGAACAATACGAATATCAACCTTCCCTCCAGGTCCTGTTGGCAAAGTTTTGTCCTCTACATCAACATCAGGTTTCTCGGAGGGTAAGGCTTGCAATTGATCAAATATGGCTCTTCCTTCAGCAACCGGGATGTCATAAATTGGTTTTCCACCTGCATTTTGTATTTTTTCAACAAATGCCCATGTTTTTGGTTCTATTTTTTTGCTTAAATCCATTTTGATTTTCCTTAATTTATAATAAAGATGGTTACTTATGTATAGTATATTTAATTGAAAAATCAAGGAAAATAGAATTCGTTTGTGGATAACAATAACCGATGGATGGTGTGTGGGATTGTGTTTACAAAGAATTAAGTTTGGTTTTGGAATCGATCAAATTAATTTGCAAAAATATTAAATCAATTCAATGATATAAATTAGGTAAAATTAATTTATGAGTAAATTATGCCCAGATTTTTTGAGAAAGGTTCGCAATATTCAGGAGAAACTATTTCCAGCGATTCCTTTTTAATGACAAAAATAATTGAAGCAGCAATTCCCTCTGCTGATAAGGGAACTGTTTCTGCAGAAAAAATGCTTGGCATGGTTAATCCAAATCAAATAGAAATAATCTCAGGTAGTGAGAATGCATACCGTTTAATTGTTGATAAAATTAAAGAGGCTAAAAAACAAATACTTATTCAGGCTTTTGTATGGGAACCTGGTACTCAGGTTATCAAAGATATCCGAAAAGCGCTTTGTGACATTAAACATGAAGTAGAAGTATTTCTTCTGGTCGATCAGTTGGATCGCTTGGCTCAAGTTTTTTATCATGGCGAAATATTTCCTAAAAAGCCAAAACATGATCCCGCCAGTTTAGGTTTAGATAATTTACCTCAGAATATTATATTGCATATAGGTACTCATGTTCATAATTCTATTGCGTCCAACCATAATAAAGCCATCTGGATTGATGGCGATGTCATTTTAACAGGAGCTAATTTTCAGAAGGAAAATTATGGTCCTAATGGGTTTCATGATGCCGCCATGTTTATTCCTGGAGGCGCAGCAGAAGCAGTTTTTTACGATTTTAAAGCCATGTGGGATAAGCGTACCAATAAATCTGATGCTCCGGAAATTTCTCCCAGATATATAGGACAGGAGTCAAAAGAACCCTATACAAATTCTTGTTCTGTACTCTATGTGACAAATACTATTAGACAGAAATTGGCGGTACTCCCTTTTTATAGGGCGCCTTTACCAGAGGATCCTTTGAATAACGCTTACATGGCTGCGATTAAATATGCTAAACATACTATCCGGATTGCTGTTCCCAATTTAAATACTCCTGAAATCATCCATGCTCTGGCGGATTTTATAAATAATAGAAATGGCCATGTCTGTCTATTGATGGGGAAAGGATTCAATGATTCTCGTGAGAGGTTCTATGGTGGAACAAATCAGAGTTCGATAGAATATTTTAGTTCACTGCTTGATGAGGATAAGCGAGATAACTTGCAAATTCGTTGGTTTTATCGGGTGAATAACGATGAAATTTCTATGAAGGGAGAGGTTATCCATATGAAATTTATGGCAATTGATGATCAGGTTGTTATTTACGGTTCATCGAACCTTGATTTGCTAAGTTTACATAATAGCCATGAAACAAATATCGTAATTGATAACGCTGATTTTGCACAAAGAGCAATAGAACAATTATATCTACCTGTCTTTGAAACGGGTATACCAGTATTGATATTCCCTAAAAGAACCTGTTTTGCTTGTTCTTGATTTTATGTTGTTTTGAGCAAGCGAATATTAATTTTAAACCTGATACATGAGTTCGACATAAAAAACAACTCCATTTTTATCCAAACTCATGCAAATTACCATCAATGTATTTAAGTTTTGGATACATAGGCATTGTAAATGCTCAAGTTCACACAGGCCAGGTTATATAAATACAAGTAGCCTTATTGGTTAGCTTTTTGCAATGCTTGCTGCTGTATTTGTTTAATCTGCTCCTGTAGGGTTGTTTGTACTTGTTTAATCTGATCTTGAGTTTGAGAATTGACTGTTTGAATTTGTTCTTGTAATTGAGATTGAACTTGTTTAATTTGATTTTGTAATTGGGTATTTAAAGCATCCAGTTGTTGCTGTTGTTTTGTTTGCATTTCCTGTAATTGAGATTGAATCTGAGCGTTTAATTGCTGAATCTGCTCAACCGGTGTACCGGTCAATTGAGCTGGAGTTTCATCAGCATAAGTTAGGTTAAACAAGGATGCCAACATCAAAGAAGGAAGTACATAAAGTATCACTTTTTTCATTTTTTATCTCCATTAATGAAAAGTCCTAATTATCTAATTTACTTTGTTTTCATAGAAATGCTAATTTAACTATAGCAGAATCAGGATAAAAGCAGACCTGGCTGAGATACAATCGAAAGAGTTAGCCGACATTTATAAAATATGGAAAAATTATGAGCAATGACTTGTGTATGCGCTGTTATATTTCAGGAAGAGTACAGGGTGTATCGTATCGTGCCTCTGCCCAAAAAATGGCGAAACAATTAATGATTACTGGTTGGGCTAAGAATTTATTGGATGGTCGTGTTGAGGTCTTTGCATGTGGAAAAGAAGATAAGTTAGATGAATTTTATATTTGGTTGCAACAAGGGCCACTTAATGCAAGGGTTGATGTTTGTACACGCGAGAATTTACCTTGGGAAGATTATATCACTTTTGATGTCTTATAAAAAAAGCCTATTGTGATTTAATTTTTGCCTGCCATGCCTTCGAATAGATACAAGCTATACTCAATAAAGAAGGTACAGCTTATGGAATTAAAAAGACAGTGTATTAACGGGGTAGCAGGTGTTTCTTTATCTTTATTGGCGGTGTTAATCCATCCACTCTTTGCTGAAGATGCCCCACAGTTTGTTAAAGGTCAATCCCAGTTACCAGCGGCAAAGGATCCAGCGGATAGTGACTGGCTTGCTGATATTATTGGCTTACCTAATGAAGAGCAAGTTGAAAACCTTACCAGACATGTTGCTGAGGTGATGACAGAAGAGGAAGACACGAATTGTAATGCAATAGACTACAATCTCAGGATGCTTGTTTTTCAAAATTTTGTAATTTATCAGCATATGGCGAATGCACAACACCATTATTTCAAAGAAAAAATGGTACTAAAATATGCTCACGTTCTTGCCATGATTCTAAAAGAAAGTAGTGGTGACCCAACCAATGTTACGGATATGGATGGTCGCTCAATATCTACAAGCAGACCAGGTACTAATTTGCTACGATGGAGCAAGCTACTAAAACTAACAATGCAAAATGGAATTAAATTGAATTATCAAACTAATTTTGGACTGACACAGCTCTCTGCTGACAGGTTGTTTGTTGCCTTTAAATTAGCTCAAGGAGGTAGTCATAACAAAGATTTTCTAGAAGGGAAATATGGTGATGCAACCCCTAACAAAGTAGATTTGAATTCAGCCATCGCCATTCGCAGGTTAATTTGGGTTTATCAGGGCTTTGCTCAAGGGCGATTAACACAAAACGATGAATGTATTCATGAGGAGGATATCTATAAACCCGAGTTTAATGAAAGATACCAAACTGGCTTGAAAATGGCTCTTTTGTACTGTGGTACCAAATTTTTGTATCGCGTTGATGATCAATCTATTTGGACTAATCAAAATTCGGCCTTTGAAACTGCTATGGCCTCTGTTGCTTATTGCAGGCTGGGTAATTCAAAAACAGGATATGGCAAGGATGAAATGGATGAAAGATGTTTTGCAGAATGGGTAACTTTATGTCCGGCTTTAAATGTGAATATAGCACTCCTTACACCGCTTAGTTATTTTCAAACCAGAAAAATTAAACCAGTGTGTATCGATACGTTTAATCGTTTGCTCAATAAAGAACCTAAAAATCGATAGCCTTTGTTTTATCACATTGAACATTTAAAATCCTACCGTTACTTGCTGTTTACCTGTTAATCCAATTAACAGGTTTTGATGATTAGAACACCTCAGTGGAGGGAAATTTGTTCTGAATCTTGTAAAAAAGATAATGCGCATTGATGTGCTATATTTTCCACTGTTAATCACAGTTTTGGCTTTGAATGCAATTTCCGTCAGAATCACATTGCTGGACTGTCTGGCAGTTATACCCCGTATTATTTATTATATATGTTGGCGTAGCATATACTGGAGCAACCCAGCCATAGCCTGGATGATAATTACCTACGTTTATGACATCATGATTGTAATAATCTGGATGATACCATCCTATATCACCTGCATTTGTGTGAATTCCACCAACGAAATGAGCTCCAGCACAAACCATAGAAGTAAATAAAGCAATGACGAGGATAACTGTGCGAGAAATGGATAAATTCCATTTAGGGTTACTCATAATCGTCTCCTTTTAAATGAATTATTCCACTAATGACAGCCATTATTCTAAAAGTATAGTTCTTTTATAGGTCTATAAGGTTTTATATTGCCCTAAAGTAAAAGAAATTAACTGATTCAATGTAATTTGCATATGGGCAATGGATCCCAAGTAGCGCCCTGATATTTCTTTAAATGAGATAGCGTCGTATTTTGGTGTCATTGCCCCAGCGATTCATGCCGCAATAATGCAAGGGTTGATGTTTGTACATGCGAGAATTTACCTTGGGAAGATTATATAAGTTTTGATGTGTTATAAAGAAGTTCAATACGACTTATTCCAGAATATAATTTACTGTTTATTCAAACGGTTTGGTATTCCAGTTATTGAAAATAAATACGACAACGAAAACAACAAGAAAAATCATTAACAACCGTATTAATAGATATTTTTGTGCTGCTCTTACACCACAATTTGCCATTATTCGATAATGTATGATTTTGTAGCGAGTTAGATTTATACGGGTTTTTTTAAATTTTGTATAAATTTGTCCATTTTTTTTAAATCGCAATGGTTTGGAATCAGAAAAAAACTTGGTTCCATAGTCGCAAAGTATCTGCTCGCCGGGGAGAATGTCTGTTTTTGCCTGAAAAAGACAGAGTTCTATGCCATGAATGGATAAGGGAAGTGCAATACAGTTAGCGGTGAGTAACGAATTAGCATCCAACTGTTCATTTTTCTTCGCATCAGGCGCATGATTAATAAATCGGGTAATATTGCCTAAGAATTTTGCATCAGTATATAAATTAAGGGTATCGTTCCGGGGGAGGAAAGTATAGCAAAGATCAGTTGGTTTTCTAACAGTTTTCATGCCAGTATATAAAGCCAAGCTCTCTCCCTTTTTTATAAGGGTTTTAGAATATAGACCAAAGTCAATTCCGGGTTTTATATAGCGCAATTCAAAACGGTTTAAATCGGTTGCTTGCTTTAAAAATTTTATCAGTTCTTTGTCATAGCAATATAGTAAATCCCCATTAACTGAGGGTGGGAGATCTTTGACGGTAAATGTGTCATCAATAAGTATCGTATCTGTGTACTTAAATGGCATTCCTAGAATTTGACTTAGTAATTTATTCAGCTGTTCAATGGTAATAATTTCCAGAGCTTTTTTATTAGGATGTATTGAAAAATAAATGGCATCATTGTCTTGATGATTACTAAAATCCTTCGTGGGAGTTAATTTAAATACACAGGCTGCGGGGTTATCTACATGTATAAGAATGCTATACACATAAATTGCTGCATAAAATAACTCATCCAAAGTGCTGTATTCATAATGAAAAAAATAATTATTTATCGCTGAGTAAGGTTCATTTAACAAGGGATGAATAAAATCAGATTTGGTATATAACTCCTGTAGCTGAAATTTGTGATTATTATCAGAAAAGAGACATTGTCGAGATAAAATGTCAATAGTCACCGTTTGATTAGAGAATTTGGGGTTTTGATTAGTTAGAATAATTTGAACCAATTGTCACCTATTAAAAATTCAGTTGAAGTTTTTATAAATTTTAATTAGTCAGTTTTGTCATTTCATCTGGTATCTTGGCATGAATCGAAATCGATGTGCTATGGCACATCGATTTAAAAACATCTAACCTGTGAGAGTTTGAGTTGGGATTGTATTTTCTTCTGATGAAACAGGTGTTGGAGACTCTTTATCCTCAGTAGCCATAATACCTAATTTACCAAGTACTTTTGCATTACTATATGGCGTAGGCTTACGGGAAAATTGGAGTTGTTCCAAACGTTTAACTACTTCTTCTTGACGTTCCAATAGTTCCTGATAACGTTTGTTACTAAAGTTTAATTCTTCTTTAACAAGGCATAGTTCGTGCTCGGCTTCACATATACGTTGAGCAACATCATTGAAACTTTGTTCTTTATTAGAGAGAAAATCGTTCAATTTATTTTGAAACGATTCCCTATGATTGTGATCTGCAATAGCAGTTTGGGACAGTTTTTCTACAGTATTTTTTAATACTTGGGTAACAGTTTCGGCTTTTTCAATTTCTACTGACATTTCTTTCTTAACTTGATCCAGCTCAGAAATTTTTTCAGATAATTCAATTTCATTTTTTGCAATTTCTTCCCTGATTCTGTTTAATTCTTCCTGATTTATCTGTAGTAATTCGGTTTGAACTTGTACTTTTTCATCCAGAGTTTCAGATGTTTTTTCCAATTCTTCTCTGACTTTACGCAAAGTTTGTTCGGTTTTTTGTAATTGTTCAGCTTGTTTTGTTAATCGCATAATATGATCACTTAGTTGAGTAACGTTGAGGTTTAATCTATCATTTTCTTTATGAAAATACTCAATTTGTTCTGCAATTTGCTTGCGGAGAGGCTCAAAAGACTCGATAACTTTTCCCAGGTTATCTGCTAAACCTATCATTTCTTCTTTTAAACGATCAGTAATATGCTCTTCTTTTTGAACATGATTTTCAAGAAGCAGGGCACTACCAACATAAGTCACCAGAGTCAGGACGCTAACTACAATAAGAGAGGCCACTTGAATTGCAATTCCAAGTGTCAAGGTGGGAACAACCAATACTACTCCAAGAGTAATTTTTAACCATAACTGCATTTCTCCCCAGTAGGCGGCAACACGGCCAAAAAAACTGCGATTTTTTGCCAAGGAATCTATAACCGCAGCAATATGTTTTTTGATTTGATCAAAATTTTCTTGGGTAGTTTCCAATACTTTCAGTTTTTTTACCAATATTTCCGTGTTTTCTTCAGGGAGGGTCTGGTCTTTGGGGGTATCCTCTTTAATTTCATCAACGGCTAGATTAGCTTTTGGAGTGTCTGTCATGATTCATATTCCTTTATTTCCATTTTGACTACATTCAACCCGAAAGAGCTTGCAATCTACTGCTTTCTGGTTCAATCCCATGAGTTCCCTGAACAGGTCAAACATTTCTGATTCTATCGAATAATTTTAAGCCAGTCATTATTTTTTTAGAGCGGGACTCTGTACATAACAGGTTTTGTCATGTGCAGAGTGAGTGACATCAGAGAAAGAGGTTATTTAATTTTCAGATTTTTAAATCAATCAGGGTGTTGGAGGTTTTTCCTGGCGGGCTGATCCATCAACCGATTGGTTAATGCAATGGCCAAGGCTGAAACAATTAAAGTTAAATGAATCACAACCTGCCACATAATAGAATAATTGCTAAGTTTTGCTGGGTCTATAAAAGTTCTTAACAGATGAATCGAGGAGATACCTATCAGTGAAAGAGCCAATTTGATTTTCATAGCTCCTGCATCAAAATGGTCAAGCCATTCAGGTTGATCAGGGTGGGAATCCAATTGCAAATGGGATACAAAGGTTTCATAGCCACCCATAACTACCATAATCAGAAGGTTCGCAATCATGACAACGTCAATAAGGTCCAATACTCCAAGCATGATATGAGTATCATCCAGGCCTTTAAGATGAAAAATGAGTTCAAATAATTCAATGATGAAGCGATACACATATCCGGCCAGTATCAAGATCAAACCGAGATACAAGGGAAGTTGAAGCCATCTTCCCATAAAAATAAGATTGCTGATGCCAAGTTTGATTCGATTCATTTTGTCGATTCACTACAAAATATAACTTATTGAATGGTCTTATGATAAGCTTTCCTGAAGGTTTTGTTAATACTTATTATACTCATACTATGTATAATATGATCATATTTAAATCATTCTTAAATGTTATACTCTTCAGAGAATTAACAAAGCTTATTTGCTACCGGTATGATGGTTATTTAAACTAAATTTCTGATTAATAAAAAATAATTTTCAATAGTTAAGGATAATTTATGAAGTATTTACATACCATGGTTAGAGTTTCGAATTTAGAACAATCGCTCGATTTTTATTGTAATAAATTGGGTTTGATAGAAGTAAAACGAACTGAAAATGCCAAAGGTCGTTTTACCTTGGTATTTTTAGCTGCTCCTGCTGATATAGAGCAAGTTCAAACTTCTTATGGACCAATGCTAGAGTTGACTTATAACTGGGATCCGGAGGATTACACTGAGGGAAGAAATTTTGGCCATTTGGCATATCATGTGGATGATATCTATAAAATCTGCCAACATTTACAGGAATGTGGTGTTGTAATTAATAGGCCACCCAGAGATGGCCACATGGCTTTTATTCGTTCTCCTGATAATATTTCTATCGAGTTATTGCAGAAGGGCGAGCCTTTGCCAAAGCAGGAACCTTGGTTATCTGCACCCAATATTGGACATTGGTAACCTGATAATTGCATTCTGGTAGTGAATAGTGGAAATAATTTAATCATACTAAATAGTATTTTGGGCCAAATGGCAATGTTGAATCAATCGATGCAAATTTTAAAATCACTATCAGAGGGTATGGGAACAGCAGGGGGGGTGGCATGGACCACCTTTGGACTGCTATTTGGTTCTTTGGGACTAACGGTTGGCAATTCGGCACTGACTATTTCATTAGGCGCCATTTCTGCCAGTTTATTTCTATTAGTCGCAATACCTGTTACTTATTGGTCTTATTGTAATTCGCATAAAGAAAATGATGAATTACGACATGCTATTGAAGAACAGGAAAATCAAATCGTTCATTATTTGACGGAATATTTATTGGCAACCAGGCAAGAATGTTTACTTAAAAATCCTCAAAAATATCGTAATCATTATGATAAGTCTGTGCTGGCCGAAGATCTTAAAAATCGATTATTAAAAACCAGGTTAAAACGGCCTGTTTCGTTTACGACAGCACAATTTCTTGACTGTCTATTAGATGATAATCATAAAAACTCTATTTTGGGTATGTTAATAGATGCCTGCACGATGGATAAGTTGGTATTGAAAAAGAAACTATTAACTATTTATCGTGATAGCGTTTTTCTTCAATTTGAAGAACTTTCCTTATTTGCCAAGTTAAAAACGGGATTTATTGCGTTTTGTGCCGGATTTGGGTCGCTGGCTGGTTGTTCCAGTGGTTCATTGGGTTTGTTTGCAGCCCTGGGTATTTTCCCCGGTTTTGCTGCAGTTCCTTTGGTTGGGTTGGCAATTATGGGTATCGCTTGTGTTTTTGGTTTGTTGCTGTCTGGAATGAGTATTGATACCGCAATCCAAAGGAGTAAAGAAAAACAGTTATTTCTCCAAAGCGAAGCAATCCATCATGATTTAAAAAATTTGGCCACGTTGAAAACTGCATCTGTTAAGGCCGAGTTAAAAGCACAAACCAAATATCAAATTGGAGCTAAAGAGGGATTAACAGAGAAATTAACAATGTCGAAGCTACTGAAGCAATCTTCTTCATTTGATAGTTATTTTTATAGAAACCATCCCTTATGGAATATTTCACATAATTCTCCAGAGATATCTAGCTGTGGTTTTGAAAGCACTTGCTCTACTTTTTCACTTTAATAAAAAGAATGGTTTATAAGCTAATTAACTTGCATTAATTAATCTCATGAAGACAAGATACACACCATTAGTCCATCCAAAACCTACGACATTTGTACTATAACTGTATTGAATTTTGTTTTCGGTATGAATGCTCATTTTTTGAACATCATATTTTTCAAAAAGAGTATGGGCTTCCTGGAATCCTTTATGAATTGTGCTGACAAAGCGGTTAGCAATATCCAATGCTAACTCTTTATACCCATATCTATTCAAACCGAGTACGGCAAAATATTGTAAAGGAGCCCATCCGAAAGGCGCATCCCACTGTACTCCCTGAATATAACAACTGGTTAATAACCCTCCTCTGGTTAATAGAACGGGCAGGTTATTCACGAGTGATTGAGCTTGGTCTTTGGATGCAATACCTGCCCACAAGGGATAGAACGTGGTTGCATAAATATAAGGTCTTAGTTGTTTTGTTTTAAAGTTATAATCAAAATAATAGCCAGCCTTATTATCCCAAAGATAATGGTTGATTAATGCTGCCCGCACTTTTGCTTTTTGAGTCCAAATGGCAGCATTTTCTTTATTATCAAGAATTTTATAAATTATACCCAGATCATTTTCCATTTGATAAATTAATACATTCAAATCTACTGGTGCATAATCCAGAATACCCGCACTGAAAGGGCCAAATTTAGCAGTAATGTCGAAACCAGATTCTCTGACTGTTCGGTCAGCAATATAAAATAGTTCCGTTAACTGGTTTGATGCTTCACTATAAAAAAGGGATTTATCATAATCATCAATCTCATGGGTTTTAAAATAATTTAAAACTTTTTCATAATAGACTGTCGATTCTTCTGGAGGCTTTCCCTGGCCACCAGCAAAATAACGAGACAAACCAAGATCAGGGATTAGGTGTGGAGGTGTTGTCCAGTATGTATGAAGTTTTTTGATGGCTGGTAAAGTCGATTCAAGCCATTTTTTATCTTGGGTTTTGTCATAATAAGCTAAAATCATTGCTGTGAGTAAAGGGGGTTGTGAACGTTCGAGGTAGTAGGTTCTGTTTGTATTTAGGATAGTCCCTTAATGGTCAATTTCATAGATGAGATTATCAATCATGTGTCGAGCCATTGTCAGACGATTATGCTCTATTAGCCCCAGTTCTATAAAATAGCTATCCCAACCATACATTTCATTAAATCTTCCTCCGGGTACAATATAGAGATGAGGTAAATACAGCAAACCATGCTGTTTTATTGTTGAAATGTCCTTGGGAAGGTATTTAAAAATGACTTTCTTTTTTTTCCATTCGGGCCAATTTTTGGGGACTGTGTTTTTTATTTTATTGAGACTTTCTTCTTGTGGTATGTAGATAATCGATTGAGTGTAGGGTAACTTTTCATCAGAGTCAGCTAAGAGACTGGCATTATCTCTGGTAAGTATATTCCAGGTCTCCTCTATGTATTGATTAATCTCTTGCCTGTTTGATTGAAACTCAGTCTGAGGATAGGTAAAGCCAAGCTTAAAGTAGGAGAAGAAAATAATAAAAATTAAAACACTCTGCATCCGTTTCCCTGTAATTTTGTAATTAAAAAATGTTTCCCTTGCCTGGTTTAGACAAAATTTAGCGTTTGATGTTTATTACAACCTTTGTTTTCGCGCTGGTCAAATATTTTTTGGATTAAATTCTTGTGGTCAAAACTCATTGTGTAAAGAGTTTTTCACTGATGTCTATTTCTATTACAAAATTAGTACTGTGATTTGGATTTATTCATGATTTTGATGTAAAAAAAGGCTGTCTTATAAAAGACTTCGATTAAATATAGAAAAACCACTTGACAGTAATAAGGCGTCTAATTAAACTGCAGACCTTATTTTGGGGTTATAGCTCAGCTGGGAGAGCGCTTGCATGGCATGCAAGAGGTCGGCGGTTCGATCCCGCCTAGCTCCACCATCAACATCGTTGTATGTTGATGGTTAAAAAAAGTACTAGGTCCCCATCGTCTAGAGGCCTAGGACATCGCCCTTTCACGGCGGTAACGGGGGTTCGAATCCCCCTGGGGACGCCATTATTTAGCATTTAAATAGTGTTGTAGTGTTTTGATGTAATCTTAATAAAAAGATCCAGGTCCCCATCGTCTAGAGGCCTAGGACATCGCCCTTTCACGGCGGTAACGGGGGTTCGAATCCCCCTGGGGACGCCATTTGGTGTAGAACCAATGGCTATTGTATATTGCTCGTTCCCGCCATCTAAAGCCTTTCAAAAATTGTTCTTGTATTAAACCCAAATAATCTCTCATGCATGCGATAAGCATACTCGTCAGTCATGTTTGCTAAATAATCACAAACGACTCTGTAGGCAGCAACTTCGTCAGGAGCTTGAGAAAATAACACTCGATTTTTATTATCGAGCAAGCTCGCTGGATTGGAGCTGATGGCATCAAATAACCGGAGTACTACCGTTTGACCACCGTATTCAAAAGTACGTGCTTCTTGAGAATCAATGACATTATTATAGATACATTGCATTAAATAGTTGAGGAGGGCGTGGGCTTCAGGAATTAGTGCGATATTATGTTTTAATAAACTGTTTTCAAATTTTTCATTGGTTACAATGATTTGGGTAGAGGTAATAAAATAATTGACCATTTCTCCGATAGCTTGTTTTCTTAAACAGATTTCTGGAGAAAATAAAGAATTAAGTAAACGTTCCTGATGCATCGAGAGGGATGTTTCACTGATTAATTGTCTGAACTCAGGGGTATCAAGATGTGAGCGGTTAATTAATCTCAAGTGAATCGCATCTTCCAGGTCATGGACTCCATAGGCGATATCATCAGCTGTGTCCATAATTGAGCAATCAAAATTATGATAGGCTGCTTTACCTGCTTGAGTACCATTAGGCTTTACAGAGAGGGATTGAAACAACTCCCTATCATTGTCTGATAAAGGAGATAATAACCAATCAACCTCTGGCTGCTCACAATCAAAATAAGCTTTAGGTGGTAGCCAATCGTTGATTTTGATTGTTTTATGAATCGATTCATGAATAGGAGGTTGTTTGGGAGCCGCCACATTAGCGCGTTTTACCGGATATTTTAAAATACCTAACAGGGCACGACGCGTAAGATCCAGACCGAACCCGCCGTAACTATTTTCAACTTTTGTCAGTAAGCGTAGAGTTTGTCCATTACCTTCGAATCCTCCATAATGTCGCATCATATAATTCAATGCGACTTCTCCTCCATGCCCAAAAGGTGGATGGCCAATATCATGAAGCAAACAAATCACGCTAATGAGATCATCGTTTGGCAAAAGACTAGACAATAACAATTGGTGTTCCTGGTTAGTCATCAAATTGCGAACGATACTTCTGCCTATGGAATCTACTTCCAGTGAGTGTGTTAAGCGGGTTCTATGAAAATCACCTTCATCGGTTCCGAGAATTTGTGTTTTTCTTTGTAGTCTTCTAAATGCCGGACAGTGAATTACTCGTGTCCTATCTCGTTCATAGGGATCTCTATGATCTTGAGAACCTCTTTGATTAGTTTGACCAGAACGCCTATGAGTCCACATATCTTTTGCCCTTATTCAACAAATTAATTACTTTATTCTATACCATGTTGGGAAACAATAGAGTTTTTGTGTAATCCCGGGAACATCATACGATTGCTTGTAATAGCTTATTGCATAAGAATTTTGAGTCAGACACGTCCAATAGAAAAAAATAGTTTTGGATTGACTCATAAAACATTTTCCTAAAGTTTTCCTAAATTTTGTAGATAACAACAAATAAGAATAAAAGTAAAAAGTTAAAATCAGGGGGTGTTGTGATGAATATTCGCATCAAGTACATCGTTCTAGGTGTCAGTATAATGAATATTTCTTCTTGTATGGTTTATGAGGATACCTACACTACCCGTTATCAAATTTATACCTACGATTATAGTCAGATGTATCCTCAAGCAGATTATCATGGTCGTGATTACAATTATGGCTCTCAATCTGGCCAAAGTGTGGTGGTTCCTGATTCATATCATGTTGGTGAATATCATTCTCCTGTGTCATTTAAGGACAGAGACAGAAACTGGGTCAACAGTCAAAACCCTCAAGGCTATACTATTCAGATTGCTGAGGACGAAAAAGCTTCTTATGTGGCTCAAAAACTCTACAAAGCACCTAAAAATGATAGAATGGCTCAAGTGAAGTATTATCAAAATGGCAAAACCTATTATAAGGGCTTATATGGTACGTATGATAGTCCAGACGCAGCCAAAAAAGCATTGGAGTCCTTACCGCCTGAAATTAAACAGGGTGCTGGAATTAAAAATTGGGGGAGTATTCAAGGAAATTTGAATGAATAGATTTTCTTGAAAAACTATTTTTATATTAAAAAAATACTTTGATATCCTGCCTTTTGTTGCTTTAAGGTCAGGGTTTATGGTTTTGACCAGCAAATGGTAATCCTTCTAACCAGTAGAGAGTATGATCATCAATCGAGTTACTCCTGGTGTTGATGTTCTCTCCACATCAAATTGTTTGATATTGATAGAATAGAGCTCATTAATTTTTGCCAGCCATTGTATAAAGTTTTGAAAAGGGACTGCATCAAAGGTCAATTGAATATCTCCTGACCCTGTTTGTTGTAATTGATAGGGGAATTTGAGTGTTTTATTATTTTTAAGTTGAGAAGCAAGAATAGTTAATAATTGGCTGTTGTCTACTGATTCTTTTCTTTTGGCAGAACGTTTTTGCATTCTTACTTGCTTCATCCATTCCAGTGTTTCAGTTTTTTCAATTAATTGAGTGGATTTTTGATTTACCTGATTACTTAGGGGGGCATAAAGTAACAAATAATAGCCATAAATAAGAAGTGATATACTAGCTACTATGACCATCCACTTTTCTCGATCATTCAATGTGTTTAAATAGGTTTTCACGTTAACTCCAGGGTTGCGACAACTTGTTGATCTTTTGTTGAAGCTTGAGTTTGTTTCACTTTGAGTTGTAATTGTTTTAGTTTATTTTCAATTTCTTGTAAGCTTTCAAAATCGGAACTTACTAAAGTGATTGATATTATTTTATTTTGATATCTAAGCTGCTCCACAGTTATATCACTATCTTTCATGGCTTTGGATAATTGATTTAATATAAACCAAAATCGAGATTGATTTTCTGTGGTATTGCCTCCAAGAAGCTGACTGATTCGAAACTTGGGACTGATAACTTGCTTGGCATCCGGGAAAAACTCACGATAAATGACTGCAGTTTGTTGGTCAATTTCATCTATCTGTTTGTTGAGCCAGTGCAAAGTAAGCCAATTAACTAAGAGAAGAGAGATTAACCAGATGCCGCATAGTCCACCAACCAATTGATATCCCTTTTTAATCCAATCGGTTGTTTTTCCATGCTGCATTTCACCTTGACAAAGATTAAGAGGTTTTGATTTTATCAATCTTTTACCAATCCAGGTGTATGAATGCTCTTCATTTTGGCTAGCTGTAGAGGGGGCAACTATTTTGCTGTCTTGAAAGATGTGAGTGAGATTATGTGGATGATTTTTCAGGTAAGTTTGAGCCAAATCACCTGAGAGGACACCTTTAAAATCTTCATTATTGATCAATAGCTCAGATTCACTAATGACTAATTCTTGAGATTCAAGTGCAAACCAGTCAAGAGTTATTGTATCAAACACTATCCCGTGTTCATCAAAAATTTGAATTAACTTTCTTATTCGTTGCTTATCAATCACAACAACGAGGTATTGATTATTCTGATAATGAAATTTATCAAAAGCAAAATGAAGTTCTTCGACCGGTTGAGTTACTTTATCCTCAAGCGCATAGGGAATTGCAATTCTGGCTTTTCTTTCAGGTAACCAGGGAATCGCAAGATCAAGAAGTATTGCTCTGGTACAGGTTTCTACAATAATCGTACTGGATTCTTTTTGTAAATCTTTTATTTGCAAGAAATTACGAAATTCAGGGGGAGCAATTAACTCTCCCATATCAGATATTTTGAGGCATACACAACCATTGTCATCGAGATGTTTGCTAAAAATAAAACACTTATCCATGAGTCAAACTCTGTATTGTTATGGCTGTCAATGTTTCAGTATATACCAGTAATTATTGTTATTTCTAGCTGGCTCCGTTCTCTGTGGACCTTAAACATAGGCTCTGTGTCTTTTTGCAGCATTAGTATACCAATGTTGCTTCAATTGTTGAGATAACAAATAGACCGCCAGAGCATATTGAGGGCTTGAATTGTAACGGGTAATTACAAAAAAATTAGGATAGGCAATCCAGTATTCTTTTCCCTTGCGTGTAACTAACTCGATGACTCCTGCACGAGGGGGATGATTTTGTGAAGCTGTTATTGGTTTTACTCCATAACTTATGAGCTGCGAGTATCGGTAATTTGCAGTTTTAGGGTTCATACGAAGTTGTTTATATCGCCATCCGGATATTTTGGCAGGTTGAGCGATACCTTGATTTAATTTCCAGCCATGCTTATGCAAATAATTGGCGATGCTGGCAATAGAGTCGGCATTGTCATTGACTAAATCCCGTCGACCATTGTTGTTAAAGTCGACTGCGTAATATCGATAACTGCTTGGCATAAATTGAGGTTTTCCTATAGCACCTGCATAAGATCCTTTATATTGAGTAGGAGATACGTGCTGTTCTCGGCACAGAAGGAAAAATTCTTTTAATTCTTTAGTAAAGAATGGAGATCGTTTGGGGTAGTTAAAAGCCAGTGTAGCCAGAGTATCCAAGACTCTGTATTCACCCTGGCGTTCACCATATGAGGTTTCAACCCCTAAAATAGCTATAATGATCTCGGGGGACACTCCATATCTTCTCTGAACTTTTTCCAATGTTTTTTGATTTTCTGCCCAAAATTGTATTCCGTTTTTTAATCTTTTCGGAGTAAGAAATAGTTCTCGATAGACATCCCAACTTTTTTTTTCATACGGTTTTTCCATAGATTCGATGACTTGGGGTTGAAGTTTGACTTGGTTCATCACCGCAGTTAACTGATTACGATTAAAGTGATAATCCTTTACCATCATGTTAATAAACGATTGTACATCTTTTCGTTTTGTAAATGCTGTGTCGGAATAGGTAGAGAAAGATAAAAGAAAGAGTGTAATAAAACCTAGCCAGATGGTTTGTCGCATCATGTACCCTGTATCGTTGCAAAGCACAAATTTTAGTAAAAATAAAGGTTCATAGCAAATTTTTGGCCTATGTCTATCTTTAGTCTAGTTTGTTTGGTTGATAAACGAAGAGTAAATTCTCTTTCTTTTAAGAATATAAAAATGACTGAATTTGCTTTGCCTACTTTCTGCACGTGAACATTTAAGATAGACTTATGCTATTTGCAAGAAGGTTAGAACAGTTGAAAGATTTAAACCGAATTCGAAATTTTTCAATAATTGCCCATATTGATCATGGTAAGTCTACATTGGCTGATCGATTTATCCAAATTTGTGGCGGATTGACTGAGCGCGAAATGAGCTCGCAAGTTCTTGATTCAATGGATATTGAACGTGAGCGAGGTATTACTATCAAAGCGCAATGCGTTTCTTTGAATTATACAGCCAAAGATGGAAAGACCTATTTATTGAATTTTATCGATACGCCTGGGCATGTTGATTTTAGTTACGAGGTATCTCGTTCCCTTGCTGCTTGTGAAGGCGCTATCTTGGTTGTTGATGCGGCACAGGGAGTAGAGGCACAAACTTTAGCAGTTTGCTATACAGCAATTGACCAATCTCTTACTGTATTGCCAGTACTGAACAAAATTGATTTACCGCAGGCAGAACCTGAACGAGTTATTTCCGAGATTGAAGATATTATTGGCCTTGATGCCCAAAATGCTATTAGAGTGAGTGCTAAAAGCGGCTTGGGTGTTAATGATGTTTTAGAGGCGTTGGTAGCGGATATACCTCCTCCGAAAGGAGATGTTCATGCTCCATTACAGGCACTTATTATTGATTCTTGGTTTGACAGCTATCTTGGAGTCGTCTCACTGGTCCGTATTGTTAATGGCTCTATACGCAAAGGGGATAAAATGCGGGTGATGTCCACAGGCAGAGCTTATGAAGTAGATCAAGTGGGCATTTTTACCCCTAAACGTACGAAACTAGATGCTTTACATGCGGGGGAAGTAGGCTATGTTGTTGCAGGAATAAAGGAAATTCAGGGTGCTCCGGTTGGTGATACTTTAACTTTGGATAAAAATCCAGCCGATAAAGTTCTTCCAGGGTTTCAACGCGTTAAGCCCCAAGTTTATGCCGGTTTGTTTCCAGTTAGCTCGGATGATTTTGAGGCATTTAGAGAGGCGTTGGCTAAATTAAGTTTAAATGATGCGTCACTATTTTATGAACCGGAATCTTCGGAGGCTCTGGGATTTGGTTTTCGCTGCGGATTTTTAGGCATGCTGCATATGGAAATCATTCAGGAGAGATTGGAAAGAGAATATAACCTCGATTTGATTTCTACTGCACCTACTGTTGTGTATCAGATTGTGACTCAGAAAGGGGAAACTTTATTAATTGATAACCCTTCACATTTGCCTCCGACCCCGCAAATAAAGGAGATGTATGAGCCAATTGTCAGAGCAAATATTTTAGTGCCACAAGATTATTTGGGACCGATCATTACCTTATGCGTTGAAAGACGTGGTGTTCAAGTCAGCATGACTTATAGTGGCCGTCATGTTTCGGTTGTTTATGACATACCTATGAGTGAAGTGGTATCTGATTTTTTTGACAGATTAAAATCAGTGAGTCGAGGTTATGCTTCTTTGGATTATAACTTCCAAAGATTCCAGATTGCTGATTTGGTCAAGATGGATATATTAATCAATAGCGAGCGTGTTGATGCTCTTGCTGTCATTGTGCATAGAGATTCTGCCCATAGTCGCGGAAAATTAATTGCAGAGAAGATGCAACAACTTATTCCAAGACAGATGTTTGATGTGGCTATTCAGGCTGCCATAGGAAGCCATATTATTGCCAGACAAACAGTGAAAGCATTGCGGAAAAACGTTACAGCGAAGTGTTATGGTGGTGATGTGACGCGTAAGCGAAAGTTGCTGGAAAAACAAAAGGCGGGTAAGAAAAGAATGAAACAAGTGGGGCATGTAGAAATACCTCAGGAAGCATTTATGGCTGTGTTTCAAACAGATAAAAAAAAGTAGAGACACTCGTTTACTAATGATGAGTTGTTGACTTTTCATTAGCATCCGGACATAGGTCAAATCATGATTAAATTGTCTTTTGCTTAAAATTGGGGATATTGAATTTATGAATTTTGCTTTAATATTAGTCATATTATCAGCTATATCTGGTTTGATTGCATTATTAGACTGGTTGGTTTGGTCTAAAAAGCGTCAACCCGAACAAAAGCCAGGTCGGATTATTGAGTATTCTCGTTCATTTTTTCCTGTATTTTTTATTGTTCTGCTGTTGCGTTCTTTTTTAGTTGAACCTTTTCGTATTCCTTCGGGCTCACTTGAGCCTACTTTGCTGGTTGGTGATTTTGTAGCAGTTAATAAATTTGCATATGGCCTGAGACTTCCTGTATGGGAGAAAAAAGTAGTTCCAATTGCTAATCCCAAAACAGGGGAAATCGCAGTTTTTCGCTGGCCACCCGAACCATCTTATGACTACATTAAAAGAGTTATTGGAGTGCCTGGCGATAGAGTCTCATATCATGATAAAAAACTAACTATTAATGGCAAACAGGTGAAACAGACCTTTGTTGAGTATACTACTGATGAAAGTTCTGGTAAGGCTGTGACAAAGTATAAAGAAGATTTAAATGGTGTGGTTCATGATATATTTATCAGACCTGATGCGCCGGCCGTAGATTTTGATATAGTCGTTCCTGAGGGGAATTACTTTATGATGGGGGATAATCGGGATGATAGCGCCGATAGCCGATTCTGGGGGTTTGTACCTGATAGCTATTTAAGAGGAAGAGCTTTCTTGGTCTGGATGAGTTGGAATGGGAAGACAGATAACGTACGATGGTCAAGAATAGGCAGATTAATTCATTGAGGGAATGAGTCATGAGAAAACAACAGGGAATGACACTGATTGGCATGCTGTTTACTGCTGTTGTTGTTGTAATGGCCGGGATATTTGTTATGCGAGTAGTACCAGTTTACATTCAACATTACTCCATTTTGCATTCAGTCAAATCATTAAATTCAATGTCTGTTTCTTCTTTGTCTGGGGATCCTTTGACTGACGTTGCAACTTTAAGGGAAAGTGTAACTAAGCGATTAGATATCAATGGGATAGAGGATTTAAAACCAGGACAGTTGGTTATTACTCCTTCAGGCCCCAATAAATTTAAAATTAAGTTAAAATATCAAGTCATCAAGCCTCTGGTTTATAATATGAGCTTATTATTTAATTTTGAAGATAATTTTGAGGTAATAGCTGGTAGTGAAAATTAATTTAGAAAGATTGTGCAGGCGTTTAAACTATCATTTTAGTAACATGGCCTATTTGAAGCAGGCTTTGACACATTGCAGTGCTGGTAGTGATAATTATGAGCGTTTCGAATTTCTTGGTGATTCGATATTAAATTTTGTTATTGCCAATGAATTATTTAGCCGTTTTCCACTTTATAGTGAGGGACAATTAAGTCGCTTACGCTCTTTTCTTGTTAAAGGTGAAATGCTGGCGGAAATAGCCAGAGAAATAGATTTGGGTGATTATCTTTTTCTTGGGCAAGGAGAGTTAAGGAGCGGTGGATTTCGGCGTACTTCTATATTAGCAGATGCGCTCGAGGCAGTATTGGCAGCCATTTATTTGGATGGAGGAATGACTGCTGCCAAACAGATTATTTTAAGGCTTTATAGTTCGCGGCTGGATGATCCAGATTTGAATCATTGTTTAAAGGATGCAAAAACTCAATTACAGGAGTTTTTGCAAGCATCAAAATTTGCTTTGCCTGAATACGTTTTAACCAAGATTGAGGGTGATGAGCACGATCAAACCTTCTATGTAACGTGCACAATTGAGGGGGTGACTCAGGTAGCTTATGGTACAGGTCCTAATAGAAGAAAAGCAGAGCAGTTGGCAGCGAAAGCTATGCTGGAACAGTTGCAAGGTTAAGTGGTCTTGATCAACAAATCTTTTTGAAGTTCACAGCTCACATATCGCTGTTTTACTCCAGGTTTTCCAGAGCATGACATATTTCTAACCATTCTTCTTCTGTCTTCATTAAAGAACAATGAGCAATATCTCGTTCCTTTAACAGATTATCCAATTTGTTTTTCTGCTTTGTGTCTTCATACAGAGAAACGTCAGCTAACTGCTTATCAAGATGGTGCAGTTGATTCTGGTAGCGTTCAATGAGTTGCTCCAGTTTTTTTAATTTGTTTTGATAGCTTTTTCTTTCTTTATATTCATTTGTGGAAGCTGGTAATTTGGATTCTTTTTCTAAATTTCTGGTTTGCAGCCACAGATAATAATCATCAAGATCCCCTTCAAATGGTTGTACCTTTCCTTGATAAATGAGATAAAAATTATCAACACTTGATTTTAACAAATGGCGGTCATGCGAAATCAAAATTAAAGCACCTTCATAAGTTTGAAGTGCTAATTCAATGGCTGAGCGCATTCCAAGATCCAAATGGTTTGTTGGCTCATCCAGCAAAAGAAGATTTGGCTTTAACCAAACCAGTCTCGCTAATGCCAAGCGAGCTTTTTCACCACCTGAAAAGTAGTGAATGGGCTGTACTGCCATGTCCCCTCTGAAATTAAATCCACCTAAAAAATCCCTTATGGTTTGTTCTCTTACCTCAGGCGAGAGAGTTTGCAGTGTTTCTACCGGACTTAATTTACAGTCTAACTGCTCAAGTTGATGCTGGGCGTAGTAGCCTATTTGTAAATGCGGGGAGCGATGAATATCTCCACTTAATGCGGGCAAATCTGCCGTAAGCGTTTTAATTAAGGTTGACTTTCCCTCACCGTTAGGTCCCAATAGAGCAATCCTATCGCCCGGATTAAGAGAGAGCTTGATTTTTTTCAAGATTGGGGGGTGATTAATATACCCTGCATCGACTTGATTGCATTGAATTAAGGGGTTTCCTGCACGAGGGCAGGGGAAAAAATCAAAAGAAAAAGGAGAGTCGGCTTGGGCTGCTGCGATAATTTCCATCTTTTCTATGGCTTTAATTCGACTTTGGGCTTGTTTGGCTTTGGTTGCTTTCGCTTTAAAGCGAGTTACAAAAGTCATCATATGTTTGATTTTGGTTTGTTGCTTTTCATGCATTGCTTGTTGTAAAGCTAGTTGTTGCGCATGAGTTTTTTCAAAACTGCTATAGTTTCCTGAGTAAAGCGCCAGATTTCGATTTTCTATATGCAATATATGAGTAACAAAGGCGTCAAGAAATTCTCTATCATGTGAAATCAGGATAATAGTACTTGGACTTTGTTTTAAATAGCGTTCTAGCCAGAAAATGGCTTCCATATCTAAATGGTTAGTGGGTTCATCAAGCAGAAGCAGATCGGCAGGTTTCATTAAGCAGCGAGCAAGATTTAAGCGCATTCTCCAACCACCAGAGAAGCTGTTAACTGGCTCTTGCTGCTGATTTCCACTAAACCCCAGTCCAGACATAATAACAGCCGCTTGCGCTGGCCTGCTGTAACCACCGGTATGAGTAAGTTCTTCATGACACTGCAAGACTTCTGCATCATCACTCTTTTGCTCAGCTTCTGAAAGACGTTTAAGCAGTTTAATGTATTGTTGATCGCCCGCAAGAACAAAATCCAATGCTTTTTCATTGCTATCAGGTATTTGTTGAGACAAATGACTAATACTAAGTTGTGGATTAATGAGATACTCGCCAGTATCGGGAGACAATTGACCTAAAAGAAAATCAAATAATGTCGATTTCCCACAACCGTTATGGCCAATAAGGCCAATTTTTTGCTTTTCATAAAGACTGACATTGACCTTGTCGAGTAAAATTTTATCTCCTCTGGATAAGGTGATTTGACGCAATGTAAGCATGTTAGACCGTAAAGCATGAACTAATCAGACATTTTATCATAAATTAGCTGTAGCTTCCTATTGTTCATATAAGCAAGTCAGGTAGAGATCATTCTAATTTGAGTCAGTTATAAGCCATGATACTTTATAAATTGGGGCATATTTTTGTCCACGCGGGCGCGAATCCATTCCAGTAGTAAACTCTGTCGTATCTTGCAGGATAGATTACCGCCTGCGCGGTAATGATTCAAATTATGCATTATAACTAAAATATGATTTTGCTCTGATAGGAGAGTCGAGTATTTGCAATGTCTTACAAGCTGATTTTCTTAAAAAAATTATTCACCAGGCTGAATTATTTTCTTTCGAGCCGATTGATAACGGGCTTGTTTTTCTATATCAATATACCGGTCCGTTGTTGCACTTGAACTGTGACCGGCGTCATCTCGCACATGCTCCCTGGGTCTGATTTTTACATCTTCTGATATTCCGGTATGTCTCAGCCAATGCACAGTGGCAGCGGATAGATTATCAGCTTCCTCAGATAAACCATTTATTCGAAGTTGTTCTTCTGCCAAGTCAAAGCAGCGTTGAACAATACGTCTTATAGGAGCTGTATCACTCATTGGGCCATGACCACGCAGTTTGGGAAGTAAAGGCGAATTATCAGCTGGCGATGGAAGCGGGGTAAGTCCAAGACATGTACGCCAACGGGTAAGGCTTTCCAACATAGCGTCGCTTACTGCAATTTGTCGTTCCTTATTTCCTTTTCCCACGGTTGTAAACCACCAATGACCATTACTGTCTTTGGCAAAATCATTCATACTGGGTACCCATCTGTCACTGGCGGCAAGTTCTGAGATACGAAGATACATGCCAAACAAAAGGCTTAAAATAAAACGAGTCCGCTCATGTTTTTCAGGGGAGTCCTCAGCTAAAGTTTCAGCTGCTCGCAGGACAGCTTCCCATTGTACCAGGCTTAACCGTCTAACAGGTGCATTGTGTTGCCTTTTGCGAATAAATTTGCTTTTTTGCCTAATGAGTGCGACGGGATTAGAAACCAGATATTCTTCAGCAATTAAAAAATTGAAGAGGGTACTTAAAATGGCGAATATTTCTTGCACGGCACCCTGAGATAACTTGAATTGATCTATTGATGCAGTATGACCATTTTTTCTGGATACTTTACTTAGTGTGACTACAAAAGGTCGCCATTCTTCATTGGGTGTCCGTTTACCATTTTTTTCAATAAACCGGGGAACTTTTTTTAGACTAATCCATGTTTTAGGCGGGTTTTGACAGAAATGGATGTATTGTTCAATATCATCCCGTCTTAATGAGTCAATTGTAGAGTTTTTGATAAGCCATGACCATTGTAATAAACGTTCTGTTTCTCTTCTGTAACTGTTGAATGTGCCTTCGCTCCCTACGTAGCTTTTTAAAAAACTTAAACAATAATTGAAATCATTGAGAAATCGAGTATCAGGTAATATCACATTCTCATGATTTTTATGGATGTGATTAAGATTATCAAACAAGGGTAATAGTTTTGCTTTCATGGTCATAACTCATCTGCTGATAATTCATTATGCTAACCTAATTGCTGATTTTAGTCATGGGGTTGGTAGTACACTTGCCTTGTATTTACTTCTAATTTAATAACAGTATGAAAAAAATTGAGAATAAATCTCTGAGCAAAGTAAAAATAAAAATTAAATGCTAAAGGATATTGACCTTCGTGATAGCTCCTAGTATTATCTGCGCTCTGTCCTTGGGACGGGTATCGGGGTGTAGCGCAGTCTGGTAGCGCGCCTGCTTTGGGAGCAGGATGTCGGGGGTTCAAATCCCTCCTCCCCGACCATTTAAGCGCCCGTAGCTCATCTGGATAGAGCATCGGCCTTCTAAGCCGAGGGTAGCAGGTTCGAATCCTGCCGGGCGCGCCAGCCGCCTTGCTTTTGCTGTATTATAGCTGGAACAGGGCTTACGAAACCCTCCAGAGTTGCAATTTTAATTGATGATTTACCTTTCTCAAAAGGTTATATTGAAAGTTTATCAACGTGTATATTGGGAAGTTTCGTAAGCCCTGTTAAAAATAATTTTGGTGAGCGTAGCTCAGTTGGTAGAGCCCCGGGTTGTGATCCCGGTTGTCGTGGGTTCGAGTCCCATCGTTCACCCCATTTGTAACAAATTTAATTTTGAGTCTACCGCTAAAGATTCCATCTGAGTCTTTACAAGACTGAATTACTGATTGATAATCCAACCTGATTGCGAAAGTGGCGGAATTGGTAGACGCACTGGATTTAGGTTCCAGCGGGGCGACCCGTGAGAGTTCGAGTCTCTCCTTTCGCACCATTTCATGATAACTTCCGAGAGGTGAATTAATGCAAGTTTCTGTTGAGACCCTAAAAGGTTTGGAGCGTAAGGTTACAGTTTCTGTGCCTACAGAGAAAGTTGAGGAAGAAGTGAGCTTGCGTCTCAGAAATCTTGCTCGCAAAGTGAAAATAGATGGTTTTCGTCCCGGTAAAGTTCCATTTAATGTCGTAAAAAGCCGTTTCTCTGATAGCGTGCGTGAAGAAGTTGCTCGGGAAATGGTACAATCTACCTTATATGAAGCCTTACAAAAAAACGAATTGGTGCCTGCAGGTTATCCTCATGTTGAGCCTTTAGAAATTGAGCCTGGTAAAGATTTTAAATACACTGCGGTATTTGAAGTTATGCCTGTTTTTGAAGTGGCTGAACTGAATCAGGCTCAAGTGGATTTAATTCGATCTGAAGTCACAGACAAAGATGTTGACAACATGATTGAAAAGTTGCGTGAACAAAACAAGGAATGGCATGAGGTAACTCATGCAGTTAAAAATGGTGATAAGGTTGTTATTGATTTCCAGGGGTTTTTGGATGACAAGCCATTCGAAGGTGGCAGTGCTGAGGGGTATGAGCTTGTAATTGGTTCCGGATCGATGATTCCTGGATTTGAAGATGGGGTTGTCGGTGGAAAAATTGACAAACCGTTCGATATAAAAGTTAATTTTCCCGAAGATTATGGTCATAAAGATTTAGCTGGGAAGGAAGCAACATTCAAGATCACTATCAAGAAGGTTATGGAAGGCAAATTGCCAGCTTTGGATGATGCGTTTGCAGAGAAATTTAATATTAAAGAAGGTGGTATCGAGTCCCTTAAAAAAGACATCAGGGAAAATATGGCGCGTGAACTGGAACGTCGTGTCAGTATGATGAACAGAGAGAAATTGTTTGATGCATTAATGTCTGTGAATAATGTTGAACTACCACTTGCTTTGATAGATAAAGAAATTGAGCATTTAAAACATGATATGTATCATCGCCTGTTTGGTCACGAACATAAAGACGATGAAAAAATTCCTGATTTTCCAAGGGAGCTATTTGAAGAACAAGCCAAGCGACGCGTACACTTGGGCTTGCTTTTTGCTGAGTATGTAAAAAAACACGAAATTGTTGCAGATAATGACAAAGTCAATGCTATGATTGATAAATTTGCCAGTGCTTACGAAAGTCCCGATGAGCTTCGCGCGTGGTATCAAAGCAGCAAAGAACATATGGCTGAAGTTGAAGCATTAGTTATGGAAGATATGGTTGCTGATAAAATAGCAGAAGATGCGAAACTTAAGTATAAAAACATGGATTATGATTCAGTGATGAATCCCAAAAAGGGCACTGAGAAAAAAGGAGAGTAAGCATGCCAGGCTATTCAGATAATATTATCCGCAATGCTAGCGGGTTAATACCAATGGTAATTGAGCAAACCTCGCGAGGTGAGCGTTCCTATGATATTTACTCAAGATTATTAAAAGAAAGGATTATTTTTCTCTTGGGTGAAGTAGAAGATCATATGGCTAACCTGGTTGTGGCTCAGTTGTTGTTTCTGGAGTCTGAAAATCCAGAGAAAGATATATCTCTATATATTAATTCTCCTGGTGGAGTCGTTACGGCAGGTCTTGCTATCTACGATACCATGCAATTTATTAAGCCAGATGTAAGTACTTTATGCATAGGCCAGGCAGCAAGTGCTGCTGCCTTGCTGCTTTGTGCTGGTGCTGAAGGCAAACGTTTTTGTTTACCTAACTCAAGAGTTATGATACATCAGCCTCTAGGTGGTTATAGAGGTCAAGCAACAGATATAGAAATTCATGCTCGAGAGACGTTGGCAGTAAGGGAGCGTTTGAATAATATTATGGCTAAACACACTAAAAAAACACCTGATCAAATCATGCGTGATACTGAAAGAGATAACTTTATGAGCGCTACTCAGGCTATGGAGTATGGTCTAATCGATAAAGTTCTCTATGACAGACAAGTTGCGGGACATACTACGGACTTATAGCTTGGCTAGATACTCCTGGTTTATATGAGTATAATATAATAAGTTGGTTTGATAGTAATGTAGTGGCGCAATATTATCTGATTGTCTAAAATTTTACATGTAATTACTATTAAATAGTAATAGCTGTAAGAAGGGGTTTGGTTATGAGTAAATCCGGTAACGGAAATGGTGATAAGGTCTTATATTGCTCTTTTTGTGGTAAGAGTCAACATGAGGTAAAAAAGTTAATTGCTGGACCTTCTGTGTTTGTATGTGATGAATGTGTAGAACTTTGTAATGATATTATTCGAGAAGAAACACATGATACTCATGAAGAAGCTGAGACACGTCTACCGACACCAAAAGAAATATCCAATTTTCTCGATGAATACGTAATAGGGCAACAACATGCCAAAAAGGTACTATCGGTAGCGGTATATAATCACTACAAAAGATTACAGCATAAAAGTGAGGATGGTGTTGAGCTCGGTAAAAGTAATATCCTACTTATAGGACCTACTGGGAGTGGTAAGACTCTTTTAGCTCAAACTTTAGCGCGAATTCTTAATGTTCCTTTTGCTATGGCTGATGCCACGACCCTTACTGAAGCTGGATATGTTGGTGAAGACGTTGAAAATATCATTCAGAAGTTATTACAGAAGTGTGACTATGATGTAGATAAAGCGCAGCAAGGTATTGTCTATATCGATGAAATCGATAAGATTTCACGCAAATCAGATAACCCGTCTATTACCAGGGATGTTTCAGGAGAAGGTGTGCAACAAGCTTTACTGAAATTAATCGAAGGCACTATTGCATCGGTTCCACCGCAAGGTGGGCGAAAACATCCACAGCAGGAGTTTTTGCAGGTAGATACGTCGAATATTTTATTTATCTGTGGCGGTGCTTTTGCTGGTTTGGACAAAGTAATTCGTGAACGAAGCGATAAATCAAGCATAGGTTTTTCTGCTCAATTGAAAAGCAAAAAAAACAGTAATGATGAAGTTTCAAAAGTTTTAGGCCAATTGGAATCAGATGACTTAATTAAATACGGATTAATTCCTGAGTTTGTCGGTCGATTGCCTGTTGTAACCACTTTACAGGAACTTGATGAAACGGCATTGATAGATATATTAACGAGGCCGAAGAATGCTTTAACAAAGCAATTTCAATCACTTTTTAAAATGGAAGGTTCTGAACTTGAGTTTAGGGAAGAAGCTTTGGTTGCTATTGCCAAAAAAGCCCTCGAAAGAAAAATGGGTGCAAGAGGTTTGCGCTCAATACTTGAAAATATTCTTTTAGACACCATGTATGATTTACCTTCCTTGGAAGGTGTGAATAAGATCGTGATAGATGAGAGTGTAGTGAATGGATTATCTAAACCGATTCTCATTTATGAACAGGATGAGAAAAAAAGTGTGTCTGGTAGCAAAGATTAGGTAAAACTTGTGATTTCTGCAATAATTTAAATCATTGCAGAAATCATTTTATATTTCATTCATAAAAACATTGAAAGCTGCTTATGTAGCTTAAAATAATTAATTTAATCATCTAAACACCAGTAGATTAACTCTCACATTACGAATTGTTCACTAGCACCAATAACTGTATACTCATAAGTAATAGTATAAGAAACTATAACCAAGAATTTTTCCTTTGAATAAGGGTCATTATGTCTAGTGAAAATGAAATAATATCAAATGAGACTGTGAAATCTTCAGCTTTACCTGTATTACCATTGAGAGACGTAGTCGTCTATCCGCATATGGTTATACCCCTCTTTGTGGGGCGAGGAAAATCAATTAAAGCCCTTGAAGCAGCGATGATTGATAATAAACAAATTTTTTTAGTCGCTCAGCGTAAATCAGCCCATGATGATCCTGGTCCAGAAGACATCTATCAAGTTGGAACTATATCCAGTGTTTTGCAATTATTAAAGTTACCTGATGGAACGGTAAAAGTTCTTGTTGAAGGTGAACGGCGTGCAAGCGTCAAGGAGTATACTCAGGATAAAGGTTACCTTGAAGCGACACTTGAACTCATTGAAGAAGTTGGCTCAACAATACAAGAGCAAGAAATTGGAATTCTAATGCGATCTTTGATGTCGCAATTTGAACAATATATAAAGCTTAATAAAAAAATTCCGCCAGAGGTTTTATCACCATTAGCAAGCATAGAAGAACCAGGTCGCTTGGCTGATACAATTGCTGCGCATTTAACACTTAAAGTAGATGATAAGCAAGAGTTGCTTGAAACTATGGATGTTGGAACTCGACTTGAAAAATTAATGGCTGCCATTGAAAACGAAATTGATCTGTTGCATGTGGAAAAACGTGTAAGAGGTCGAGTCAAACGTCAAATGGAAAAAAGTCAAAGAGAGTACTATCTAAACGAGCAAATCAAGGCTATTCAGAAAGAATTAGGTGAGATGGGTGAAGAAGGCAATGAGATTGAACAATTGGAAAATTCAATCAAAAAGGCCGGTATGCCAAAAGAAGCCAAAGAGAAAGCACTAGCAGAATTACATAAATTAAAAATGATGTCCCCAATGTCTGCTGAAGCAACTGTTATTCGTAATTATCTTGATTGGATGCTAATGGTTCCATGGAAGAAGCGAACCAAAATTCAGTTTGATTTATTGAAAGCTGAAAAATTACTCGATAAGGAACATCATGGTCTAGAGCAGGTTAAAGAACGCATCATCGAATATCTTGCTGTGCAACAACGAGTAAAAAGATTGAAAGGCCCGATCTTGTGTTTAGTAGGACCTCCTGGAGTAGGTAAGACCTCTCTTGGGCAATCTATTGCTAATGCAACAGGAAGAACATTCATACGAATTGCTTTGGGTGGAGTTAGAGATGAGGCGGAGATTCGTGGTCACAGAAGAACTTATATAGGCTCCATGCCAGGTAAAATTATCCAAAAATTATGCAAGGCAGGAGTTAAAAATCCACTTATCATGTTAGATGAAGTAGATAAGATGGCAATGGATTTTCGTGGTGATCCGGCATCAGCATTACTGGAAGTATTAGATCCAGAACAAAACCATACCTTTAGTGATCATTATTTGGAAGTGGATTATGACTTAAGCGATGTCATGTTTATTGCAACAGCGAATTCACTTGAAATTCCCGCTCCATTACTTGATAGAATGGAAGTGATTCGTTTGCCCGGATACACCGAGGATGAAAAAGTCAGCATAGCTGAAAAATATTTGGTTCCTAAACAAATGCTATTAAATGGTTTAACCAGTGAAGAAATACATATCAGCGAGGGAGCCATCAGAGATATCATTCGTTATTATACGCGAGAGGCCGGGGTCCGTAATCTCGAAAGAGATATAGCGAGCATATGCAGAAAAGTTGTTAAAGAAATACTCTCAAGCAAGAAAAGCAAAAAAGGAAAAACGATTAGTATAACTGTAAGTAATATTACCAAGTATTTGGGAGTTAAAAAATATCGGTATGGATTGGCTGAACAGTATGATCAGATTGGTCAAGTTACTGGTTTGGCATGGACTAGCGTAGGAGGGGAGCTTCTGACTATAGAGGCATCCATAATGCCAGGTAAGGGTAAGGTTACTCATACCGGTCAATTAGGCGAAGTAATGCAAGAGTCAATCCACGCGGCTATGACTGTGGTTCGAAGTCGTGCCAAGGCATTTGGTTTACCTGATGATTTTTATGAGAAACATGATTTTCATGTTCATGTCCCGGAAGGGGCAACGCCCAAAGATGGTCCAAGTGCTGGTATAGGAATGTGCACAGTTCTGGTTTCTATAGTAACTCAAATACCAGTTAAGGCAGATGTAGCTATGACAGGTGAAATTACTCTGCGTGGGCAAGTTTTGCCGATTGGAGGATTAAAAGAGAAATTGCTGGCTGCGCATCGTGGTGGAATCAAACATGTCCTTATCCCTGAGGAGAATGTAAAGGACCTTGAGGAAATCCCTGATAATGTGTTACGCAAGCTGACAATTCATCCTGTTAACACCATTGAACAGGTTTTGGAACTGGCTTTGCAACGCAATCCATGGGTAGAAGAGCCAACAAATATACAACCTGGTACTATATTGAGTAAAAGATCAAAAAAAATTAAAAATAATGATTTACACGCTCATTAATACAGAGTATATTTCTCTACGTAGCCCGCTGGTGGCGGGCTCTGCAAGGATGTACGAACTTGACTGGAGCAGTTGAATCTGTTTAAATCAGCTCCGGAATATGGATGATTAACTGTAAAGGGGAAAAGATGAATAAGAGTGAATTAGTTGATGCTATAGCAAGCGGTTCAGGTTTGACCAAAGCTGACGCAAGCAGAGTTCTTGAAACTTTTATGGCTACTGTAACTGATGTCTTAAAAAAAGGCGATCAAGTTGTAATACCTGGTTTTGGTTCTTTTTCAACAGGTAATCGTTCAGCACGTACTGGCAGAAACCCACAGACCGGAAAAACAATCCAAATTAAAGCGTCAAGGGTTGCCAAGTTTAAAGCAGGTAAAAACCTGAAAGAAGCGGTACAACAAGCTTAAGTTTTCAGGGTGCTTAGCTCAGCTGGGAGAGCATCGCCCTTACAAGGCGAGGGTCGTAGGTTCGATCCCTACAGCACCCACCAAGAAATGGAGTGGTAGTTCAGTTGGTCAGAATACCGGCCTGTCACGCCGGGGGTCGCGGGTTCGAGCCCCGTCCACTCCGCCAGATAAACGCGCTGAAAGGCGCGTTTTTTTTATCAGCTTATGGTAGAATCGTTTTTCATCAAGCATTGTTAATATCAAAATGGATCTCGGGACATGTTGCAGAAGTTAAATGAACACATTCAGGGTGTAGTAGCGTGGTTAGTTATTATATTAATTGCTATTACCTTTACACTTTTTGGTGTTGATTATTATTTTCAATCTCGACAAATATCCGATGCAAAGGTAATAGTTAATGATAAACCAATTACCATGCAAGCGTTTGAAACGAACTATAGACGCACTCGAGCTCAGCAAGATTTACCCCAAATGACTGCTGCTGATGAAAAAAATCTGCAAAATCAAGTACTGAATCAAATGATAACGAATGAGGTGAGCATTCAGGCAGCGCGGAAATATGGGTTTGAGGTTAGTCCAGAACAAGCTAATGCAGCAATAGTGCAAATTCCTCAATTCCAGGAGGATGGACATTTTTCCGCACAACGTTATCAACAAGCTTTGAGTGGAGCTTTATTTACTCCTGAAACTTTTCAAAATGAAGTAAGACAGGGTATGTTGCTTAATCAGCAACGTTTTGCATTTATGGGAACATCATTTGCTTTATCAGATGAAATAAAACGATTTGTTAGATTATACATGCAGACTAGAGACTATGATTATTTGACAGTACCATCCGACAGTTTTGAACAACAGGCGAAGATTTCAGATGATGATATTAAAAGATATTATGATCAGCACCATAAAAAATTCATGACTTCCGAGCAAGTTATACTGGATTATGTGCTTTTGTCTATGCATGATATCAAATCACAAATTAAGATTTCACCTGAAGAAATTAAAAATTATTACGAAGAAAACAAAAGTAATTACTTAACTCCTGCTCAATGGCAGGTTGCTCATATTTTATTTGCAGTTCCAGAAAATGCTACCAAGGAAGAGCAAGACTCAATTAAGCAAAAGGCTGATGAGGTGTATAGTGATTTAAAAAAACATCCGGAGCAATTTGATAAATATGTTGTCTCTAAATCTGATGACAAGTTAGCTATAGCCAACAAGGGTATTCTTCCCTGGATTACAGGAGGGCAAAATGAATACGACAGAGTACTCTCCAATTTAACTAAACCAGGACAAATTTCTACACCAGTGCAAACAAAATATGGTTATGAAATTTTTAAGCTGGTTGCTTATAGGCCAGTTACAACTAAATCTTTGCAAGAGGTTGAACCTATTATTAAGGATCAATTATTAAATGATATGGCTCAGGCTAAGTATGCTCAAGCTTTGGAGAAATTAACAGATTTAAGTTATCAAACACCTGATTCACTTGATCCCGTTTTGGATACTTTAAAGCTGAAAATTCAACATACCGAGCCTTTTTCTCGCGATGGCGGCAAGCAATCGATTACCAAAAATAAACAGGTTATCCATGCTGCGTTTAGCACTGATGTTTTGGAATTAGGAAATAACAGCGAGCCTATACAGCTTGATAATGATTCTGTAGTCGTTTTACGAGTGAAGAAACATATACCTTCTAGAGAACAAACATTGAGCGAAGTCCAAGATCAGATTAGAAAAATACTGGCAAAACAATATGGGGATGCCAAAGCAAAAGAAATTGGTAGCAGTTTGCTTCATCCGGTTGAAGATAAGCAGCAGCAGGAATTAATCGCTAGTAATCAATTCGAATGGCATTCTATAGAGAAGGCTTCCAGAGACAGCGACAAAGCTAATTCCTTAATCAATGACTTGGCATTTAATTTATTACGCCCAGAAAGCCGTGATGGAGTGATTTTAGACAATGGTGACTATGTCGTTGTCAAATTAAAACGAATTAATGATGGAAAATTAAGTTCTTTGGATCAAGAACAAAGAGACAGTTTAATCCAGCAAATTGAAGCCAGTTATGGAATGATGGATTATGACTTGTATGTTAATAATTTGCTTCATCGTGCGAAAATAGTAAGGAAATAGAGAGTAGCGAGTGGTTATTTTTTAAGAAAATAAAGAAGCTCTTGGATTACAGTGTTTTCTCTATTTACTGTTATTTAGCTATAATTGAAATGACATGAAACACCTTATCGACGTATGACATGTATAGAGGCAAGTATTTATCTGGTCGCTTATGTCAGATTGGACTTTCATTGTTAGAACAATACAATAGCTTGATCAGGCGTTATTATTAGCAGAAAAACATTCCTAATATTACATTGTCAAAATAAACAATCTTGATAAAAATCATCAAAACTTAAATTCGCATTAAACCAGGAGCCTCCTTAGCATTATTCATGATTTCGTCCATTGCAAGGTTCTCAGATAAAGCGGCGCGAATTTTTTGAAAATCACAGCAGCTGCTTTTAGCAAAACCGTTGAGGACATCACGCGCATTGTCGCTAATATTATCTTCACTATGCGCTATTTTGGTTTTAATTTCGAGAATGGCGCCGGCTATCTCTTCTTCATTTTCAGGATCCAGTTTTACTACAATTTCACATATTTCTTTGATAATGTTTGGTACTGATCCGTCTTTGTTTTTCATTAAATTATCGTCACTTAATACTTTATAGACTGCTAAAATATTTGCTTCTCTTTCATTTGCAGGAATTTTTATGATATTGATTCTGACCTTTGCTTTATTGGGTAGGCTTGGTTTGTCGGGTTTTGCTTCAAGCAAGTCAACAATATCATTCATACCTTGTCTTTTAGCCTCAGAGATAGGAGATACCCCATCAACTTCGAGGTTTGGGTTAGCGCCGGATTGTACTAAGGCTTGAACAGCCTGGGGATAGTGGCCACTCATGATCACTTCTAAGAGAGGTGAAGAACTACTCCATCCATCATGAACAATTTCGTTGATTTTACTTGTATCAAACACAATATTTTTATACATAAAATGGAGCTCTTCTGGTGATAAGTGAGCATGGATATCTAGTAATTTTTTTACAAAATGCATGGGGTTGACAGGTTTGTTTTCTTTGACCTCTTGATAAAAACGTCTGGCTTCTGCTTGTTCTAGCGTTATATATGTTCCAGGAGGTTTTCCTTTATGATCATAAGCAGAAAAGTTAATAGAAAACCGCTCTTTTGGTTCATTGGATCCACTGAAATTATCAAACAAACAACAACGAATTTCTCTGGCGGCCGCCTCAATGCCTTCTCTCTGACTCAAATCAAATTCTTTGATTATATCAGGTTTGGTTTCATCCTTATTCGCGGAAGGGCGATTTGAGTCATAAATATAGAGTTTTCCATCTTGATATATTGCCGATATAGTATGGCCTGGTACTTCGCCTATGGTATTAAGGCCAAATCCTTTTCCTTCATTTTCCGGTCTTGCCAATTGTTGCAAAAAATAGCTTAGCCCTTCTAAAGACATATGAGAGTTAGAGCGACTCTCCTGTTGATAATTCGTTTCTCCCCATACTTTTTCCCACATAAATTGACGAACCAAAACATCTGATTTTTCTGTACCCAGAAAAGATTTCATACTATCATAATCCATGTGATAGGACCGAGTCAGCTGAATAGCATACTCAAATTTTTTAACTAACTCTTCATTCAGTGAAGCTTCTGTTTTATCCCAAGCAATAATATCTTTAAATATTTCATAATATAGTTCTTCTTTGCCATCAAGCCTGCATTGTAACCAAATGGATGCCAAACCATTACAATGTCCGCTTTTTAAGTCTTCAATAACTGGTGCAACAGGATCAGGGGCATGACCTCCATTTGATGTGACAAGGTCTTTAATTTGCTCCTTACTGAGATGTAATAATTTAGCCTCATCCTTATTTTTAATGGCATTTATTTTTTCTTCAAAAACATCGAAATTATTAATTTTTACCTGTTCATATTTCCCATCAGGCTTAATATAATACAGTTCCTGAGTATCGCTTTTTTTGATATATATATAGCTGTTTTTGTATATTGTGTAGGACTTTCAGGTAATTCGGACATCAAATGGAGATTGCAGCCCTTAGATAGATCTTTATTGAGTTGATAATGCAAATATTGTTTAAATTGATTTAAAATGTAAGATTGCGTCCAACTCGGTCCTAAATTCGATTTGACTAAATTCTTAAAATCTTGTTTTGTTTCAGGTAAATCAAGCATACATTGATAGGGTGTTTTTCCTTGATTGTTTTGGATTCCAAAACTGACTTCACGTCCGATTTCATATGACATTATAGAACGCATTATCTCCCTGTTCGCTTGCATTATTGCATGATGCATAATGGTATTCTCATCCATGTCTACTTGCTCAAAAATATTATATTTTGATTGTCGTGCATACCTTAAAAGCATTCTGAGTTGCGCAATGTTTTCTTCTTTAATGGCCTCAACCAATTTTTCAAAGGTTTGCATTTCATCTAACTGTTCAATCCCCATTGCTTATATCTCCTGACTCAGATACGTGTCAATTTAATTATAGATAAAAATTTAAACAACACCTTTCATTGAGGCAATAGGATACTAGCCTATTTAATATTCATTTTGCTGGTAGTGTCAGATAGTTACTACTTTAATGCATTGACAAAAATCTTGGTTGTGATCATAAAATGAACATATCGGTATTGATTTATTGTGTCAGGTTTATAAAAATGATTGGATTTTTCGAGAACTATACCCTGTTTTTAATATGAAGATTAGCTACTCAATTTGAATTAGCTCAATGAATTGGGAGAACCTGAATTAAAAAAACGTTCTACTCAATACAAAAACAATATGTCAAATATGTTTTTCTTTTTATATTCAGGATGGTAATTTTCATGGTAATAAATAGTTGGTGTTGAGCTTAGTTATTTGCTCAGCACCAAATCCATAAAATTTGTTGAAAAACTCATATAATCTAAAAGTAGGGAATGTTTATCTATCCCAGTTCACTCATCGCAGAGACTGCATGATAACCTGCATCAACATGCACCACTTCACCAGTAATCCCGGATGCCAGATCAGAACATAAAAAGGCAGCGGTATTTCCTACTTCATCGGCAGTAACATTTCTTTGTAATGGTGTAATGTTTGCGTAGGCAGCATGAATTTTACGAAAATCTTTAATTCCAGCAGCAGCTAGGGTTTTAATTGGTCCAGCTGATATAGCATTAATTCTTAACCCTCTAGATCCTAAACTGGCTGCCAGATAGCGAACAGACGCTTCTAAACTTGCCTTCGCAACCCCCATGACATTATAGTTTGGTACGGCTTTTTCTGCCCCATAATAACTTAAAGTTAAAATTGAACCCTGAGTGTCATGCATCATAGGTAGTGCTGCTTGAGACAAACCTATTAGGCTATAGGCACTAATATCATGAGCAATTCTAAATCCTTCTCTGTTTGCGCATTCTACAAAATCACCACTGATTTGATCAGCAGGAGCATAAGCTACAGAATGTACCAGAATATCTAATTTATCCCAGTGGGTACGTAAATTATCAAATACAGCTTTTATTTCTTCATCACTTGCAACATCACACGGAAAAGCTAGAGTTGAATTAAATTCCGATGCCATTGTTTCAACTCGTGATTGTAATTTTTCGTTTTGGTAAGTAAAAGCCAGCTCAGCGCCTTGATTATGGAATGCTTTGGCAATGCCATATGCTATTGATCTGTTGCTTGCCAATCCAACAATGAGTGCTTTTTTTCCAGTTAAAAATCCCACAATAGTATCTCCTCCCATCATTTTTAATTTAGCAGGGCGAAGTGAGTGTTACTTCGATCCTGGACTAAAACCACATTTCTTATTAGGCTTTTTTTAAACAACCTAATAAAAAATCAATTGCTTCGGGTATGTGAAGCCAATAATTCCCGCATTTTAGCTTGAATCATCTCTATAGCAATTCTGTTTTCACCACCTCGAGGTACTATTATATCAGCGTAGCGACTTGATGGTTCAATAAATTGCATATACATAGGACGCACTGTAGTTTCGTATTGATGAATAACTGATTCAAACGAACGATGTCTTTCTACCACATCTCTTTTTAAACGTCGCGTTAAACAGACATCGAGAGGAGTCGACATGAATATGCGAATATCCATAATTTCACGAAGAGCTTTATCACTGAAAAGCAGTATTCCTTCGAGTACAATAATGGCATGCTGACCAACAGCCCTGGTTTCGGGTAAACGCAGATGCTTGGAATGAGAGTAAATTGGAATTTGTACTGTATTTCCAACTCTCAGTTGACGAAGATGCTCATATAGAAGAGCGTGATCAAAGGAGTCAGGATGATCGTAATTTATTTTTTCTCTCTCCGCAAAGGGTAGATGCCCATTATCTTTATAATAGGCATCTTCAGAGATAACGACAACCTGTTCTGATCCTAATTCATTGACTATAGTATTTGCTAATAAACTTTTTCCAGATGCTGATGGGCCGGAAATCCCAATAATAATTGCTTGCTTTGTCATAATGTTTTCATTAAAAATTTTGTACGAATAGTAAAGTTTTTTTAGTTGGAATTCAATCATTCTCTCCCGTCTTATGAAAAGCATTTAGCACTTCAATTAAAGGCTGTCCCACAGCTGCAGCAGGGGGTTTAATCAATAATAAAGAAGATAAGGTTGGGGCAATATCCGTTGTGAATACTTGTCTAAATATACGTTTTGGTTTTATGTCAGGGTGTACAAATAGTAGCGGAACGTAAGTATCATATTGCCATGGACTGCCATGAGCAACTCGATCTTCACTTTTTGCGCCGTGGCTTTGATATGGAGGTTGAACAATGTAAATATCACCTGCACGGTAAGTGTAAGACATACGGTCAACTTTTGCGCTTAACCAATCTTTTTCAATATCGCGTATAGGTAATGGGTAGGCCTTGAATATCCCTGGAAGATGGCTGATTTCTTCTGCTAAGTAGACACTTACTTCCGTAATATCCAGATTTTTCTCTTTTATAATTTGGTGATCAAGGTAGATGAAAGGAGGATTGATTGACATTAAAGTTTGCGAAGGCAGATTGAAGCGCTTTAATAATAAATTCTCGATGTGTTTTCCTGCCGCCTCTATGTTAATAGGTTTTATTTCAGGTATTTTATGTGTTTTAAGGTACGCAGGGCCGTCACTAACACCGTGATCGGCGGTGAGTATAATTAGTGTATTGTTAAGCCCTACTTCCTTATCAATGGTTTTAAAGAGTTGGCTTAGTGTGTCATCAAGGGCGATCAAATTGTCTTCTGCTTCCAGGCTGTTAGGCCCAAATTGATGGCCAATGGCATCTACAGCAGAAAAACTGATTGCAAGATAATCTGTTTGACCTGCTGTTTTTCCCAGTTTTTCATTAACCAGCAGTTGTTTGGCAAAATCAGCAGTTAATTCATCTGCCTTGGGAGTCCTGGAAAGCGATTTGAAATATTCCTCAGATGGAGGATTGGTTATATGGTGGGGAAATGTTTGACCAAAGCTGCCATAATTATGACGAAATGGAAGATTATTTGCGTTCTGATAGAAGGATTTAGGATGAGAAAGGTTCCAGTCGTAGGCTTTGGGCTGATAGTTTTTATTCCAGTTTTCTACCCATAATGGATAACTGGAGTAGTAGTAATTGCTTGTAACAAATCCTCCATTTGTTTTATCAAACCAAAACGCTTTGCCTGCATGACCTGCCAGAGTGATAGCCGCTCTGTCTTTTAATGACACACCAAACGCTTTGCCTTTTTTTGCTAAAATGATTTCGTCGCTTAATGTGGACGGCTTTAGGTTACGGGGTGAGCGTCCTGAAATTTCGGTATGGGTATGTGAAGTAGGTAAAATTTTGGCCTGTAAATCCTCCATACAGTACTTTAGTTTTTTGGTTTTTCTATCGAACCAATCATTATCAACTATGCCGTGTAAAGAGGGGTAGCTTCCTGTTGCAATAGTGCTATGACCTGCACAGGTCGTTGTGTTGGCATGGGGATGATGTGCATTATGGTAATCCAGGCCATGAGCAAGTAAATAATTGAAACCAGAAGGTCCAAACTGTTTGTGATGACGATAAATTAAATCTCCTCGTAACTGGTCAACAACTATTTGTAAAATTAATTTAGGTTGGCCAGAGTCGGCATAGCCAATTAAGGAATTGAGTAAAAGAAGAATACTGCAGCTTATTTTTTTCATTTTGATGACCATTACATATTATTGCGAATTGACGCGTAAATTAAATCAAATGTTTTATAAAAACAATAAATGGCTTATTTAAATTTGTTCAGGACTTACGATAAACCCCAATCTCTTTGTTAAAAAATGTTTTTTATTCGGTCATTTAGTCTATCTAAACTCCCTCATTAAAAACATTTTTTGCCTCGACCTTGGGGTTTATCGTAAGTCCTGTTGTTGTAATTTATATTGCCTTCTAACTAATTGAGTAAAAAATGTCCTGATTTAATTAGCCTATGCGTGTTCCTCAATCAACGATCACAATCCTTAAAAATCCTATCAGGAGACCATTCATTTGATGAAACAATGGGGAAATTGCAAATTTTTCATTAAAATCAATAGATTGAAAATTAATTAGATAGTAAAAAGAAAAAGCATGACGAAAAGAGAGAATTGGTTTAAACTGGCCTACAGTGAAAGCATTTCACTAGTCCTGTTCATGGAGTATAAGGAGAAAATAAGATGTCATTTGAATTGGTCGCATATGAAAAATTAAAAGGAAGTATCAGGGAAAGTATCATTACTTTAATCAAGTCCCATAATGAGAAGGCCAAAATTATTGAGGACAAATTAGAGGATTCAGTAAAAGAAGTTTCAAGAGAAAGACAACCACAAGTCCTTGTCTTGCTAAAAACTATTGAACTGCTGGATAATTCATCAAAGGAACCAGAAGATAAGGCACGCGTATTAAATGCATTGGCCTATTACATTCGTGATCAGATTGCTGCAACTTATAAATACACTTCTCCCGACAACAGTGATTTTTATAAATCTCTTACCATATCGCTTGACCTGAATAAGGATAATAATCCTAATCGGGAAGATTTGGCTGACATGTACGGTGCTTTGGAAAAATTCCTGCGTTCTCATGTTTATAAGAATTCTGACCCAAGAAAAGGTTATTTGGACAAACAACCTTTCGCAATCAAGCATTATTCCGTTGTTGATGATATCCTTGAATTATCTGATAGAGTACATAAATTAAGACGTGAGATTATTATTGCTGCTCGTGATTTGCATTTACTGCAGCAAAAACCAAAGAGCTCTCAAGGTGGTCTTTTTAGTGTTTCATCAGGAAAAGAAAAAGTCACTGATACTCACGAGACTCTGACTAATCGCATTTAAGAAACTTATTATCTTCTATTCTCACCTCTTCACTCAGGAAGGGGTGTAAGATTCCTGCTTTACCGGGTAACCGCTCATTGCCCAAGCCATAATTCCACCGTCTACAGAATAGACTTCGTGATATCCCAAATCCATCAGGCATTGAGCTGCATACAGCGATCTGACGCCGCTTCGGCAATGTAAATAGATAGTTTGCCCTTTATTGGGTATTTGGGTTTGTATTTCAATAGAGATACGGTCTTTAGGAATATGAAGCGCTCCTGGGATATGCATCATTTCCCATTCATCCAGTTCACGTACATCAATCAAACTCAAATTGGCTTGATTGTCCATTTGGTGTTTTAATTCATGAACGTCTATTGTTTTGATCTTATGCTTTGTCATAACGAATTTCTCTCATAGTGGGTCTGGTTAATGTGGAATGATGAAGAAGCCAGTATATGGTTGCCGTTATGACTCCTCCAATTAGAGTCGCAAATGCCCAGGTAGGAGCGGATACTAAAACCGGTTTTTGGCCTAGCCTATAGAGACTACCAGCGTCTCTAGCCACTGCTCCGGCAAAGATAAAATGTAAAAGACCATTAATCAACATAATTAAATAGAAAAAGGTTTGGATTTGTGTGCTAAATTGTTTTGCTAATTCATTGAGCATGAATCAGACTCCTTGAGTTTGTCTCGATTGTCTCCATGATAACAGAAAAATGGCGGAAACCACTAAAGCTATTGCCATGCTCTGTATAGATGAAGGCTTCTCATCGAAAGCCAAGTACCCCCAAAACAAACCTGTTATTGCAACAACCCCACCAGTTAAACTATAAAAAACAGGTCCTGCCNTAAACTATAAAAAACAGGTCCTGCCATACGAATGAGAATAAAGAAAAGCAAATATCCTAAACTGGATAAAATTATCTCAAGGATTACAATTTGTTTTACGAAAGTAAACGGTGCTGAGAGAGAGTAAAAGGCATGCTGGTGGAGAACAACAGGAGCAAGCAGAAGAGAAGCCGCCAGTAACATTCCATTAGCTGCTTGCAGGGCATTAATTTCTTTTGGCTGTTTGGCTCCTATATAAATTGAGCAAAAAGCAAAGCCAAGAGGGCTAAGCATCGCTAATATAGTCCAGCTTGAGTAAAGTCCTGCGGAGTTTATTCCTATAATTGCAAGTATGCCTGACATACCAACTAACAAGGCAAAAAATCGCCACCCATCCGGTTTTTCCTGGCCCGCCATGAGAGCTAAAGGGTAAACCAGTAAAGGAACAGTATTAACTAATACTGCCAATAAACCTGCCGGGATATGGCTGGCAATAAAATACATGTTGGTATTAGGAATAGCGATACCTATCAATCCACATATAAAAAAATAAGGCCAATAAACAGGGTGTAGCAAGCGAGCTTGCTTTGTAAAGAGGCTCACTAAAGTTAATAGTAGGGCTGGTCCTAATGATTGCCAAAAAGCATAGCCTAGTGGGTTAACTCCATTAGTCATTGCAAATTTGGCAAGAGTATAACCTGATCCCCAGATGAATCCTAAAACAATTAGAAGAAAGATTGATTGTATAGTTTTTAAATAGAGCATAAAAGATATGTTAAATAGTATAATTTTGGCCAATTATGCCATTTAAAGAGGAAAATAACGATATCCTTGTGAGTCCTTTGAATTTTGCTAATAATCCTGATCAAGAACATGAAAAATCGATGGTGGAATATATAATAGCTGTATTCACAGCATGTTATTATGAAGCACATCTATTATATAAATGGTTCTCTTTTCTGTTTATGTTGTCATTATGAAAACTGTAGTAATAATTTTTTAAGAATTATAAATACTTTCATTTTATGAATAACCTAGGTAACATCGATTCATTTTAATGTTTAGGGAGTATGAATGGATAAGCATGAAATCCCCGTTCCACATTTGACTACTGCTCATTCTGGTCCTTTGCATCATGTGGAAAAAATAATTTTAAATAAGCTTGCTGAAATAGAGTCCTGGTTCAGAAAAAAGTGGCAAGAAACACCTGCGCCTTTGACTTCATCCGTTGATTTGCGACATGCCGGGTTTAAATTGGCTCCCGTAGATACCAATTTATTTCCAGCCGGTTTTAACAATTTGAACCCGGAGTTTCTACCTCTGTGCATACAGGCTGCTCAATCTGCCTTGATTGAGTACATCCCGGATTGTACTAAAATTTTGCTTCTTCCTGAAAGCCATACTCGCAATAAGTATTATTTACAGAGCTTGAATGTATTAAAAACAATTTTTGTAAAAGCCGGTTTTATAGTTCGAATAGGGAGTTTAGATCCAGAAATTAAAGAGCCCACAGAAATAATTCTTGAACAAGGTGAAACGTTATTAATTGAACCATTACAAAGACAAGGTGACAGGGTAGGCCTGGATAATTTCAGCCCTTGCCTTTTGCTATTAAATAATGATTTGTCTTCAGGAGTTCCGGAAATATTACAGGGTGTGCAACAGCGGATTAGACCTACAGCCAAGTTAGGATGGGCTTCTCGGTTAAAATCAAGTCATTTTCAATTTTTTGAAGAAGTAGCTATTGAGTTTGCTGAATTAGTGGGTATTGATCCATGGTTAATTAATCCCTATTTCAGCGCTATAGAGGGTGTCGATTTTATGGCCCAAGAGGGGATTGAAACCTTGGCTCAAGAAGTGGATAAGATATTATCCTTAATAAATGATAAATACACCACCTACGGAATAGAAAATAAACCTTTTGCGGTAGTAAAAGCGGATAATGGTACTTATGGCATGAGCGTTATGATGGTTCATGATGGAGATGAAATTCGACAATTAAACAGAAAGCAACGCACCAGAATGTCTACCAGCAAAGGGAGCAGGAAGGTAGACAGAGTCATTATTCAGGAAGGCGTTTATACTTTTGAAACCATGCCTGATGGTTCTGTTGCCGAACCTGTAGTTTATATGATTGGTCAATTTGTTGTTGGTGGATTTTATCGTGTTCATAAAGGCAGAGGAATTGATGAGAACCTTAATGCCCCAGGAATGCATTTTGAGCCCTTGGCTTTCGCGCAAGCTTGCAATATGCCCTGTGATGATTTGGAGGTAGTTGACTGCCCAAATCGTTTTTACGTTTATGGAGTTATAGCTCGCTTGGCTGCATTGGCAGCCGCACGAGAAATTGCTGCAATTGGAGGCGAATGATGAAGCTTGCGGTGCTTATGGATCCATTAGATCAAATAAAACCCTATAAAGACTCTACAGTGGCCATGATTAAAAGTGCCCGGGAATTGGGGTGGTCCTGTGCCTATTTCACTCAAAATGAATTATATTGCAGTGATGGGAGCGCTTATGCGCGAGTCCATGAAATTCACATTGGTGATATACAGAGTTTAAGTTGGGTTAAAACCAGAGATTTGGGTAGTAAGCCATTAAGAGAGTTTGATGTTATTTTGATGCGTAAAGATCCTCCGTTTGATATGGAGTATATTTATGCAACTTACGCTTTGGATTTGGCTGAGCAAGAAGGGGTATTGGTTGCGAATAAACCGCAAAGTTTACGTGACGCGAATGAGAAATTTTTTACATTAAATTTTCCTCATTGCTGTCCTCCTACTTTTGTATCCAGAGATACCCAGCAACTAAAAGAGTTTTGGCAAATTCATCAACAAGTTATTTTTAAACCCCTTGAAGGAATGGGCGGTAGTTCGGTTTTTTATGTTGATAAGGAGGGCAAAAATTTGTCAGTCATTTTGGAGGTATTAACCAAAGGACAGACAAAAAGTATTATGGCTCAACGTTATATCCCGGATATTACAGTAAGCGGAGACAAACGTATTTTGTTAATCAATGGCGAACCCGTACCTTTTGCTTTGGCCCGCATTCCTGCGAAAGGAGATCTGCGGGGAAACCTGGCCGCAGGCGCTAAAGGAGAAGTGGTTGCTATTACCGAAAGAGACAAATGGATATGCGAACAAATAGCCCCGGTTCTGAGAGAAAGAGGGCTATATTTTGTGGGTATCGACGTGATAGGTGATTATCTGACAGAGATTAATGTGACCAGTCCAACTTGTATTCAGGAAATTAGCGCTGAAACAGGTTTGGATATCGCAGGTGAATACATGCGTTGCCTTGAAAAGTTGCATGCTTCTTTATCAAGATAAAAAAACAGGCATTATTTCGATTTCGAAGCTCAGAGATTAATGAGGGTTGGGCTTTGCATTTGGCTAAGCGCCAACCCTTATCATGTTCAGGAAAGCCTCAATGAAACATTTCAAACGCAAGAGTTTGACTCCGCATCGAGGCTATTCATTTTACTCATCAACATAATCAGAGCCTAATTGGTTATTGGAAGCGGTTGACTCTTGCATCGCGGTTTTATTGGCTTTCGTGTCCTCAACGAAGGATGAGCCTGTATCTTGCTCAGTGCCCGCGATAAGATAATTTCTATGTTGCAGATAAGCATCTCTGATGAATGTGTATTTGTCTAACGCTTCATTCAGTAAAGGCTCAGTGTCAAATAATTGTGTTCGTAAATCAATATAGCGTAATCCAATTAAACCATAAACCAGACCGGCATCATCAATATAAACATAGGGGCTCCAGAGTGCGAACTGAAACAGCCATCCGGCTCCGTCGCGAAGAGTGCTGGGACCTAAAAAAGGTATTACAAGATAAGGAGATTTTTTATCCCCCCATTTGGCGAGTGTTAGACCCAGATCATTATAATGTGGCGGCAAACCAAATTTTTCCGCTACATCAAACAGACCACCAACCCCTATAGTTGAGTTAATGAAGAGTCGCCAACTGTCTTTGATTACCCATTTTCCTTCGGCTTGCAGTATATCGCTGGCTATAGTAGGGAACAAATCCAGATTATTGAATGCATTATTGACGCCTTTTCTTACAACTCTGGGGACGACCGCCTTATATAATTTTGCTGGTGGTCTTAATACAGTAGCATCAAATGCCATATTAAAGTTATGCACTTTACGATTAAAGGGTTCAAATGGATCTATTGGGTTTGTTCCTTTACTTGCGCAGCTTGTTAAAATAAAGGAACCTACCATACCCGCAAACATTAAGATTAGTCGCATAATTATTCTATTTATTAGATACTTAAAACGATGTTACACCAGTTTTTGGTTCTTGCAAACAAAAGCTTCATGTTGACAATAGACCTTTTAATTGACTTGCTTTGTAGTTGAAATATTCATGTTTCTTGTGGTTTTTCCTAAATCTAAATGATGAATATTTGTATTTCACTTAAATACATGGATTTAATACAGCAAAAGCAAATTAAAATTGCAACAAAAAGGTCACAGGGCCATCATTGCATAAATAAACTTGCATGTTGGCTCCAAAACAACCGCTTTGCGTATTGGGGTGTAGTTTTTGAGCAAGAGTTAATAAGTTATCAAAAAGTTGACGCCCAAGTTCAGGAGAAGCTGCGTTTGAAAAACTTGGGCGTAGTCCCTTTTGAGTATCTGCCAGGAGAGTAAATTGTGGTACTAATAGCAAACCACCGCTTACATCTTTTAAACTCAAGTTCATTTTGCCACTCGGGTCTTCAAAAATACGATAATTAATGCATTTATCTAGCATACGGTTGATATTCTCTAATGAATCCTTAGGCTCAAAACCACAAAGTACCAACAAGCCATGATTTATTTTGCCAACTGTTTGGCCATCAATATCAACCCTGGCTTCCTTAACTCTTTGTATTACCGTTAACATGCATCGAGACCCTGCTTTGAGATGTCCTTACTGGCATAAATAAGTGCGTCAATAATCCCTGATTCTCTATCAGAATGACCAGCATCTCTGACGATTCTCAGATTGGAGGCGGGGATAGCTTGATGAAGCTCCCATGCACTGGATAAAGGGCTTACCAAGTCAAACCGACCATGAACTATATAGGTAGGAATATGTCTTATTTTATGGACATTAGCCATAACTTGATTTTCTTCAATAAAATAATGATTAATAATGTAGTAGGATTCCAGTGTAGCTAATGCCAATGCGAAATGTGGGTCGCTATACTGATCAATAACATACAAATGAGGCTGTAAACTACTGCATCTGGCTTGCCACAGAGCCCAGTTTTTCGCAGCAGCCATCCGGGCTAGCTCATTGGGGCCTTGTAGACATTCAGCATAATACTTGGGAATATTATCAAGTTTATTTTCCGGGACGGAGTTGATAAATTCCTCCCAATAATCAGGATAAACCAGACTGGCTCCATGCTTATAAAACCAATTGATGTCTTTTTGTCGACCTAAAAAAATTTGGTGGAGTAGTAATGCTTTGACTTGTTGAGGAAATTTTTGCGCATACAATAATGCTAATAGAGAGCCCCATCCACCCCCAAATAATACGAATTCTCTCAAGCCCAGGAAATCTCTGATGGAATCGATATCTTCCATTAAAAGCTGCGTATTGTTTTCTCTAATTTCCAAATGTGGAATTGAACGCCCACAACCTCGTTGGTCAAAAAGAATAATGCGATATCGTTGAGGGTCAAAAAAGCGTCTTAGATGCGGGTCAGCTTCTCCGCCTGGACCGTGATGCAATACAATAACAGGTATGCCTTCAGGATTTCCGGTTTCTTCCAAATAAAGTGTATGCAGTTTACTAACCTTCAATTCGTGTTGTGTGTAAGGTTTAATTGCTGGGTAGAGGGTATGCATTTTAGTCCTTTATGATAACGTCATTGTATTATAATAATATCTAGTAGCCACTTTAAAAGAACAGTATTTTGCGCTCTGATTGATCAGAAAGCAATACTTGTATGGGTTTTCTCGATCTATATCCAGGAGAATTTTTAAGATTTTTTGCTACATCGATTATATCTTTGCTTTAGTAATTAAATTGAAGATAATACTTGCACTTTTTCTGTTGGAAATATTCTATGACCATAGCAACCCTTCTCAAGGGATTAAACGAAAAGCAACGTGAAGCTGTCACCTCCCCATTAGGTAATATGCTGGTTTTAGCCGGTGCAGGCAGTGGTAAAACAAAAGTATTGGTGAGCCGTATTGCATGGTTAATTGAAGAACAGCATCTCTCTCCTCACGCCATATTAGCAGTAACATTTACAAATAAAGCTGCTGGTGAAATGAGATCGAGACTTAGCAGTATGTTGTCTACACCAACTTTGGGTTTATGGGTTGGTACTTTTCATGGATTATGTCATCGCTTATTACGCCGTCATTACAAAGAGGCCAATCTTCCAGAACAGTTTCATATTCTCGACTCGGAAGACCAGGCACGAGCCATCAAGAGAGTCATTCTTTCACTTAATCTTGATCCTGAGCAATGGCAAGTCAAACAAGCTCAGGCCTTTATTAATAGTAAAAAGGATGAAGGCTTGCGCCCACAGCATATTAATGCATTGCATTATGGTCCAACCAAGACTTTGGTTTCAATTTATAAGGCCTATGAAGAGGTTTGCCAAACCTCAGGGGTAATCGATTTCGCCGAGCTGTTATTACGAACCCATGAGTTGTTGCGAGATAATGAAGACATTCTTGCCTATTATCGCGAGCGCTTTCAAGCTATTTTAGTTGATGAATTTCAGGATACCAATACGATTCAATATGCATGGATACGATTACTTGCTGGTGATCATACAGCAGTATTGGCTGTAGGAGATGATGATCAATCAATTTATGGTTGGCGTGGGGCCAAAGTGGAAAATATTCAACAATTTATTCATGATTTTAAGGATACCCAAATCATAAGACTTGAACAAAACTATAGGTCGACTGCAATGATATTAAATGCAGCCAATGCATTGATTCTGAATAATAGTACTCGTATGGGTAAAGAATTGTGGACTGCTGGTAGTGAAGGAGAAAAAATTCTTGTATACAGTGCTTTCAATGAATTGGATGAAGCACGTTTTATTACTGAACGAATTAGTATGGAATTGAGCCAGGGTGCCAGTGCTGATGAGATTGCAGTGTTATATCGATCCAATGCTCAATCCCGTGTTTTGGAAGAAGCTTTATTACGTTCAGGTATAGCTTACAGGATATATGGGGGAGTTCGTTTCTTTGATAGAGCAGAGATTAAAGATACCTTAGCTTACGTAAGATTGTTAGTTAATCCAAATGACGATACTGCTTTTGAAAGAGTGGTTAATTTTCCTGCCCGAGGAATAGGAGAAAAAACATTGGATGAGGTTCGCCAGTACGCCAAAGCAGAACAGTGTTCGCTATGGGATGCTTCCAAAGGCATACTCCAATCGACAGGATTAGGACAAAGAGGTAGTTTGGCATTAGCCAAATTTATTGATTTGGTCGAAAAATTACAGGTTGTGACTGCTAATAAAGAGTTGGATGAGCAGATTTCCGATGTAATACAGCATAGTGGTTTATATGCTCATTTTAGCAAAATCAAAGGTGACAAATCTGAATCGCGTGTGGATAACCTGCAAGAACTGATTAATGCGGCTAAACAATTTCGATATGAGTCCGATGAAGAGGAGGAGTTACCACTGATGAATTCATTTCTTGCTCATGCTTCATTAGAATCAGGGGAATTACAAGCCGATGAACATGAACGCTCCGTTCACCTAATGACCTTACATGCAGCCAAAGGACTTGAGTTTCCTATTGTATTTTTAGTTGGTATGGAAGAAGGGATATTTCCTGGCAGACAATCTGTTGAAGAGCCTGGTCGCCTGGAAGAAGAACGTCGATTGTGTTATGTCGGCATGACTCGCGCTATGCGTAAATTAGTTTTATCCTATGCTGAGGTCAGAAGACAATATGGTCGTGAAGAGTATCACAGATCATCGAGATTTTTACGTGAAATTCCTCAACAATTCCTCGATGAAGTACGAGTTAAATCACGGCCTCACTGGCCTGGAACTACAAAAAGCAAACTGCCAGTGACTGACGAGGCGTCAGGCATTACAATTGGGCAAAATGTGCAGCATGCCAAGTTTGGTCAGGGTGTTGTTCTTTCTATTGAGGGCAGTGGAGCTCATACACGAGTTCAAGTAAAATTCAGTGAACATGGTGTAAAATGGTTGGTTTTAGCCTATGCTAATTTGACTGAATGCCTGTAGGTGTTGGAATTTAACTTTTATAAAAGCCTGAGGCACCCTGACTGCCAGTTTGTTGTAATATTGAATTTTTTTTTCATGAATGCTAGGGTGCGATTGGCAACAGAAATTTGTTATACTTTGCTGTTTTGAGCAGATCAATTAATGATAAGGTTATCTGCGAGATGTAATTTGCGTCATTGATTAATTATAAGTAAGGGGAATTGCGTGAAATTTACAAATTTATTAACAGCTGGAGCATTAGCCACCACATTAGTATCACCTGCAATAATGGCGGCTGATACGGCTAGCGCTTCTTTATCAGATGCCCAAAAAAAGGAAATTGAAAAAGTCATTCATGATTATCTGATTAATAATCCTGAAGTTTTATTGGAAGCTTCACAAGCTTTACAACAAAAACAACAACAAAATATGCAACAGCAAGCTCAAGCAGCGATTCAGGAAAATGCTGACCAGGTTTTTGAAGGCAAATTAACTACTGTTGGTAATCCTAAAGGGAATGTTACTCTGGTAGAGTTTTTTGATTATCAATGCATTCATTGTAAAAAAATGGCGTCTACTATTGAAAATCTGGTTAAAAAGGATAGTGGATTACGAGTTGTATACAAAGAGTTTCCAATCTTTGGTAAGACTTCTGATTTAGCTTCCAGAGTTGCTCTTGCGGCTGGCATGCAAGGGAAATATCAGGCTATGCATAATGCTTTGATTAAGATAGACAAACGTTTGGATGAAAAAACAGTTATGGATGCAGCCCAATCCATAGGCCTGGATATGCAAAAACTGAAAAAAGATATGGATAGTCAGGAAGTGACTGATATCCTGGATGCGAATCGTCAACTGGCTGAAAAACTGCATTTGATGGGGACGCCTGCCTTTATAATTGGCTCAACACCAGATGGTCAATTTAAAAAGGGCAGTGAAATATCATTTATACCCGGCGCTACAAGCGAGCAATCACTACGTGAGTTAATTAAAAAGGCAGCTGGCAATTAAGTATTGATTAAATACTTGGATTAAATTCATATATCCCGGTTGTTCTCAACCGGTATAGTATTTTAGTGTTGTGGTGTTGAGTTCGAACCACGACACCCAACAATCCAATAATTTATTGGACTGAATAATTAATTCTCTAAATAAAAGATAGGTTTTATGGGATATATCCTGAAAAGTAGGATTAAAAACCAACCTATATTTAAAGATCAGATTTGTTATTTTTTGAGATTTTCATGACTAAACCTACTACCTTTCAGGAAATTATACTAACCTTACAAAAATATTGGGCAGATCTTGGGTGTGTTATTTTGCAACCGTTGGATCTGGAAGTTGGCGCAGGTACTTTTCATCCAGCTACTTTTTTAAGAGCGATTGGACCTGAGCCATGGTCTGCAGCTTATGTTCAACCATCCAGAAGGCCGACAGATGGTCGTTATGGAGAAAATCCAAATCGGGTTCAGCATTATTATCAATTTCAGGTGGTATTAAAACCGTCGCCTTTGGATATACAAGATAGATATTTAGATTCGCTACGTGCACTTGGAGTAGATCCCTTACTGGACGATATCCGTTTTGTTGAGGACAATTGGGAATCACCAACCCTGGGCGCATGGGGGTTAGGATGGGAGGTTTGGCAAAACGGAATGGAAGTGTCTCAGTTTACTTATTTTCAACAAGTGGGCGGTCTTGTATGTAAGCCAATCACTGGTGAATTAACCTATGGTTTGGAACGTATCGCAATGTTTGTTTTAGGGGTGGATAATTTATTTGATTTGCCCTGGTGTAAAACAGCTCATGGTGTAGTTACATATGGGGATGTATTTCATCAAAATGAAGTAGAGATGTCAGCCTATAACTTTGAGCAAGCCAATGTTGAAGAATTATTTAAGCAATTTGATTATTATGAAGGAGAGGCACAGAAGTTGATAGCTTTGCAATTACCTCTCCCTGCTTACGAAATGGTAATAAAAGCTTCTCATACTTTTAATTTACTGGACGCACGTAAGGCGATTTCTGTTACAGAACGGCAAAGGTATATTTTACGTGTAAGACATCTATCAAGAGCAGTAGCTCAAGCTTACTATCAAGCGCGCGAAGCGTTAGGTTTCCCTATGCAAAAGGTGTGTAATGGTCAATGATTTTATTTTTGAATTAGGATGTGAAGAATTGCCTTCAGGTGCTGTTTGGCCTTTGGCAAATGAATTTTCTACTCGATTGTTAGCCGCATTAGATAAGGCGCAATTAAGTTATGGCGAAGTAAAGAAATTCGCCACGCCAAGACGTCTGGCTATTGTTATTCATGACTTACAAACTGAGCAGGAAAGCCAAAAAGTCATACGGCGTGGTCCTGCTGCAATAGCAGCATACGATAGTGAAGGTAACCCAACTCCTGCTTTATCAGGATTTGCAAAATCATGTGGTGTCACGCTAGATGCGCTCACTAAGATTCAAACTGACAAGGGGGAATGGATTGTTTTTGAAATGCACAGCGAGGGTACTAAAACAAAAGATCTCTTACCTGCATTGGTTAGCCAGTCTTTAGAGTCTTTACCTATTGCTAAACCCATGAGATGGGGAGAAGGGGACGACGAATTTGCAAGACCCGTTCATTGGGCTGTGATGCTTTATGGAAATGAGACGCTTAAACATAAAATTTTAGGCGTTACAAGTGGCTGTCAAAGCAGGGGGCATCGTTTTCATCATCCGCAGGAAATAAGGATAAACTCAGCTGAAAGCTATGAAGATCAGATGAAAGATGCTTTTGTAATTGCCAATTTTGATACTCGTCGCCAAACCATTATTCATCAGGTACAAAAATTGGCGGAACCTTTAGGCGCTTCGGTGGTTATGCCTGAAGAATTGGTTGATGAAGTAACCTCCATAGTCGAATGGCCTCAGGCTCTTATTGCAAGTTTTGAAGAGGAGTTTTTAGAGGTTCCAGCTGAAGCCCTGATTGCTTCCATGCAATCTCATCAGAAGTGTTTTGCATTAAAAAACAAGCATGGTGAGCTGTTACCTCATTTTATCACGGTATCCAATATTGCCAGTTCTAATCCGAATCAAGTCGTTTTAGGAAATGAGAAGGTAATGAGAGCAAGATTGAGTGATGCTGCTTTTTTCTTTAAACAAGATAAAAAACAGCCATTAAGCGCACATATCCCTTCTACTGAGCAGGTCATTTTTCAAGTAAAACTGGGAAGCATGTATGATAAGGTGCAACGAATAAAGGCAATGATGAGCCATTTAAGTCAGTCTCTCAATTTACCGCCTCACCTGGCTGAGCGAGCTACATTATTAAGCAAGTGTGATTTGATGACAGGTATGGTAGGCGAGTTTCCTGAATTGCAAGGGATCATGGGATATTACTATGCTCTTAATGATGGCGAGGAAGCTGTTGTTGCCACGGCTTTGAATGAGCAATACATGCCTCGATTTGCTGGTGATGATTTACCCTCAACCGATTTGGGTAAAGCACTTTCCCTGGCAGATCGTATGGATACTCTGGTTGGTATTTTTGCAATTGGCCAAAAGCCAACCGGAGTAAAAGATCCTTTTAAATTAAGACGCCACGCTTTGGCTGTAGTTCGTTTACTCATTTCAATATCAGCGCCGCTTAATTTATCAACTTTAATCAAAGAAGCCTTAGCTAATTATGGTGATCGACTTACTCAAGATAAGAATTTAATGTCTGAATTAAAACCATTTATTCTTGAGAGACTTCAATCTTATTATCAAAATAAAGGTATCAGCGCTGATTTGGTTCATGCTGTTCGTGCTCGTCAGGATGATTGGTTATACGATTTAGATAAACGTATATTCGCTTTAAAGTCATTTATTACCATGCCAGAGGCGGCGTCATTATCAGCTGCCTGCAAGCGTGTAGGCAATATCTTGGCTCAGGCAGCTTATGTTGATAAAAAGGTTGATATTAAGGAAGAGCTTATAGAGGAAGGTGCTGAAAAGGCTTTATTTGAGCATCTTAATAAAATTACTAAAACAGTAGAAACTTTATATATTGCCGGAGATTACCCAGCATTACTTAAGCTCCTGGCTAGTCTTAAAGAACCGGTAGACGCTTTTTTTGATCATGTGATGGTTATGGTTGAAGAAGAGTCATTGAAACAGAACAGGCTTGCGCTCCTGCAGCGATTACAAGAGCTATTGCAGGGAGTAGCTGACATTTCAATGTTGTAACTCTTATGAATCAAATTATATTGCTTGATAGAGATGGAGTAATTAACACTGACTCAATCAATTATATCAAGAACGTTGATGAGTTTATTATTATACCCGACAGCATTATTGCGATAGCTCGTTTAAGTGCTGCTGGATATAAAATCGGTGTTGCAACCAATCAATCTGGAGTTTCAAGAGGACTGTACTCAGAGGATGATTTATCTGCTATTCATCATAGGCTGAAAGAAGTACTTGCAGAAGCTGGGGGGCAAATTGACGCCATAGAGTATTGTATTCATTTGCCTGAAGACAAATGTTTTTGTCGAAAACCCCAGCCAGGAATGTTAAAGGCTTTAGCGGAAAAGTTAAATTGTTCTCTGGATAGTGTGCCCTTCGTTGGGGATAGGGTTTCAGATATACAGGCAGCATTGGCAGTTGGTGCCCAGCCTATTATTGTACTTTCTAGTATGACTGACCTCTCTGAGTTGGCAGAGTATCCTGAAGTGCCGATTTATAATTCCCTGCTACAGTATGTCAATCAATTATTATTATAAGAATGAATAGAATAAAAGCAGTTGGTTATGAAAATAATGAACTCAAAGAAAAAGCACAATCATTAGCCGATCGATTGAATTTACAGTTAGATCAACATGCTGACACCTGCCTTTTTGTTACTTCTGAAAAACTAACTTTAAAAATTCGGAATTTTTCTCTTATGTTTGCCGATTTCAGTAGTATTACCTGGAAGAAAAGAAAAGGCGAGGGTAAAAAACAGGGTTTGATCAGGGCTTGCAAACCAGCTAAAGGTATAAAAATTTTAGATGCTACAGCAGGCTGGGGGAAAGATGCTGCTATTTTAGCATCTTTTGGTGCCGATGTAGTTATGCTGGAACGTCATCCAGTTATGGCTGCACTGCTTGCTGATGCATTATCTCGCAGAAAGGACACAGATATTCAAAAAATGAGTTTGTCTTTGATTGAAAGCGATGCTATTTCATTCCTGCATAGTTTACAGGAAAAGGATTATCCCGATATTATTTACATTGATCCCATGCATCCGGAGCGAAGTAAATCGGCTTTAGTTAAGAAGGAGATGCAAGTTTTGCAGCAATTAATTGGAGTGGATTATGATGCAATGGAATTAATCAAGAGGTCTTTATCTCATGTTAAGTCAAGGGTTGTTGTCAAGTGGCCACAAAAAGTGAAACCACTACTGCCGCCAGATGCCTCAATTGACGGTAAGACTGTAAGGTTTGACATTTATATGCCCAAACTTTCTTCCAGCTAACCAAATTCTTCCAGTTCTTCTCTTAACCGTTTTTCCTCTAACAGGTCTTCTATTTTTCTACGTCTTTCCAATTTTGTTGAAGGGCTTGCCTCAGTTATGACAGGTTCAGTATCACTAAAATCATCCATTTCATTGTCAAATTCATCAAAGCGACGAGTACTCATAGCTTTCTCCTTAGCTAACCCGTTGAATTCCATATCTATTCTCGATGATACTAAAATACCTGGAATAGTTATACAGGCATTTTATTTTTAAATGACTTCTCAAGCAGCAGACCGTAGAGAATCAGTCATTTAAAATTCAAGTGTCTATAATGGATAAAATATCAGAAATTGATGGTTTGAGGTAGTGAAATTTTTTGAGCAAATTTCGGGGAAGGATAATTAATTTGTTGAATTTGGATTAAACAATCCAAATTCAACTTATAAGTCAATTATTGGTGGGTCATGCCATGTTGTTGTTCATCAACAGGCTGTGTTTGGGGGTGTTCTTCTTGTTGCTGTTTGGCGCGCAATGCGGCGATTTCCTGTTTGACGACGACGGTGTTAATTGGGCCAGTTGAGGTTTTGGGAGCTTTGATGTCCTCGTAGTCTTTAGATACTTTTGAAGCCCTTGACATAATATCCTGATAAGTTTTTTGATCTTCTTTAAACAACTCTTCCGCTTTCATAGGTTTGCCGTTGACGTTAATTGTGATCTTGTCTACAGGAAAACCTGATTCAATACAGGCGGCAAAAGCTTGTCTTCCTCTTTCCATCGCTACTTTTTCACTATTTGGAAAATTACAATTCATTTCAATAGAATCATAGCCTGAAGCTTTTATAGCTTGAGCAAGGAGCATTAAGTCTGTTTTAACATTTTGTCTTGGATCCTGATAATAGAATGGATTTATCATCGGCATGTTGATTGTAAAACTGCCATCTGGTTGTTGATGAATCTCTCTTCCTGTAATACTTTTGATGACAGGGATATCCTTGAGTTTGATCCCACTGAGATCAATTTTTTGTGCTGATATACCTACATGAGCTGTTGTAGATTCAGGAGGAAGCCCTTTTCTTTCACGTTCTTTGGCATATAATTTTTCAAGCGTTTGACGCATTTCCTTATTGTTTTCATACAGATTCGCAAGAAACAGATATTCTGTTGATTCACTTGCTGAGGCTTTATGCAGTTGAGTTAATGATTCACTTGTGGATTTATCAAATTCACTCAGTTGCTTTTTGTGGCTTTCTTCCAACTCTTTTACCAAGCCTTCTGTAACTTTCTTAACTTCGTCATTATCCTTAAGACCCAAAGCTTTTTTAAAGTCGGATACGTAATTACCACTTTGTCCTTCTTTCTGGGGATCCAATTTTTCTTTCAACATCTGGATTTCGTGCGCTTGCTGTTCCAATATTGCTTTACGAGCATCATCAGTCAGTTCCTTCATGGTGCCAACAAGATCCTGGGCCCGGAATTTGCTTGGAATTAATTTGGTGAGCTCTTTAAAGGTTGAGGTAGACTCTGTGAAGTTCTTTTGTGCTGTCTTAAATTTTTCAGTTGGTGCCAGGACTGTTTTACTTAAGACATCCCGGATGTTGTCTCCTTCGGTAGTATTGGCATCCTTCAGTTTATCATGAAATAGCAAACCCCCAGGTAGGCTGGTTTTCGGAAAAGCACGGAAATCATCTACTCTGGAGCTGACAAGTTTATCGAATGCATCAGAACTAAAGCTCGAGCTTTCCGGCAAACCGATGTGATCTCTGTATTCTCTTTCTAGCCTTTTGAATTCTTCAGAAGTGTATTTTTTTGTACGGCTCTCTGATTTTAAATGTTTACCAATTAAAGGGATAGAATTATAAAAAGCCATATCAAATACCTCAATAAGGTTATCTAGATAAAGTATAACAGTTTTTTATTAAGTAAAAATTAAGCTAATTTATTAATAATTACCAGGCCGGTATTGCATCTTCTCCAAACAATTTTTTTGCTTTTTCTTTCACTTCTTCTGAATTCAATGCCTTCACAAATAATTCCAGTTGTGGCCTTTTTTGAGTGTCACGGCGTATCACAATGATGTTGGCATAAGGTGAATCCTTACCTTCAGTAAACAAGGCATCTTTTGATGGGCTTAATCCGGCAGGCAAGGCAAACGTGGTATTGATGACTGCAGCGTCAACATCAGGGAGTACTCTGGGTAATTGAGCGGCGTCTATCTCTTTGAATTTGAATTGCTTGGGGTTACTTTCAATATCTTGAATACCGCTATTCGTTGTATTTTTAAGAGTAATCAGATGAGCTTTCTCCAATAATAAGAAGGCACGCATCTCATTACTAGGGTCATTTGGTACCGCAATTATTCCATTTTCAGGTAATTCACTGAGTGTTTTATATTTCTTCGAGTAAATGCCCATTGGATAAACGAAGGTTCTGCCGATTGCCTGCAAATCATAACCATGAGACAAGATAGCAGCCTTTAAATAAGGTAAATGCTGGTAAACATTAGCATCCAAGCTGCCATCCTGCAGTGCTTCATTGGGTAAATTATAATCATTAAATTCAACAATTTTTATGTTCAGCCCGTACTCTTTTTCAGCGACTTGTTTTGCTGTTTCAATAAGTTCTGTTTCAGGGCCAGCAATTGTACCTATGACCAGAGTATTGGGGGCTGGTTTACTGCCGCAAGCTACCAGGCTAATGATTAAAACCAAACAACTTAAAATTCTCATTGAACCTCCCAATTAATAGTGTGTGCTATGTTTAGCTAAGTAGTCTCCAACCATTTGTATCAGTTGGACCAAAATGATTAATACAATTACAGTGGCTATCATAATGCCGGCGTTAAAGCGTTGATAACCATAATTAATTGCTAATGTACCTAATCCTCCTGCACCTACAGCTCCTGCCATGGCTGAATAATTAATCAGAGTTATCGCTGTCACTGTAATGGAATGAATTAATCCTGATTGTGCCTCAGGTAATATGATATGTAAAATAATTTGGCGTGTGTTAGCTCCCATAGAATACCCGGTTTCTATAAGACCAAGGGGTAGCGATTGGAGAACATTATCAACCAGCCTTGCAAAAAAAGGGGTCGCACCTACTGTTAATGGGACGATTGCGGCATTGATCCCTATGCTGGTACCAACAATTAGCCTGGTGAATGGAATAATAGCAACAAGTAAAATAATAAAAGGGATGGAACGGAAAATATTAATCAGCGCAGACAATATTTTATTCAATTTGACGTTTGGCTTTATCCGGGATGATGAATAAAGCAATATGCCTAATGGCAATCCAAGGAGCACTGCGAAAAGAGTACTAAAAAACACCATATACAGTGTTTCTCCTGTAGCAGCAAGTAAATCATAAACCATCTGGTAGGACATAGCCTAAAACCTCCACAGTAATACCAGCTTGTTCGCAACGATTGATAAATGCTTCAAGCAATAAAGGATTCGCTGTTAATTCAACAACCAAAACACCACAGGTCACGCCATCGAAACGATCGATGTTTGCCAGTAGAATATTGATGTCCATGTTCAACTCTCTACTGGTTTGGCTAATAAAAGGTACCGTTGCTTCCTCGCCCTGAAAAAATAATCTCACGAGAGGCTTTTCAGTAGCATAGTCTGCCAATCTGCGGGTAAGGCAGGTTGGTAGTTCTGGGCTAATTTGTGCATAAAGCATTTTCCGAGCGATGCCATCTGGCTTATTGAAAATATTAGATAAAGCAGTGGTTTCAACAATCTTGCCATCGACCATGACAGACAGTCTTTGGCAGATTCGTTTTACGACATCCATTTCGTGGGTAATTAAGACAATAGTAATTCCATACAATTCATTGATTTTTTTTAGTAGCGATAATATGGAATCAGTAGTTTCAGGATCAAGGGCTGAAGTGGCTTCATCACACAGTAGAATTTTGGGGGAGCAACTCAGCGCCCGGGCAATTGCTACTCTTTGTTTTTGCCCACCACTAAGTTGCGAGGGGAAAGCATCTTTTTTATCTGTTAACTCAACCACGGGGAGAAGTTCTTCAATTTTCTGTTTGATCGACTCTTCGTCTATACCCTGGATTCTCATTGGAAGGGCGATATTATCAAAAACAGTTTTTGAATTTAACAAATTAAAATGTTGGAAAATCATGGCAATTTTATGACGTGCCAAGGCTAGATCTTTTCTGGAAAGGCTCATCAAGCTCTGACCATCAATAATGACTTCACCTTCGTCAGGTTTTTCCAGTAGATTAATGCAACGCAATAATGTTGATTTTCCTGCCCCGCTTTTCCCTATAACTCCAAAAATTTCACCTTCCTGAATAAATAAATTAATATCGTTTAAGGCGAGTTTGCCAGAGAAAGATTTTTTTAGCCCACATAATTCAATCATTACTATAACCTGGGATTATTGCTTGCGGGGCATAAAGTAGGAATTAGAAAGCTACCGCTTTAGCCGTATTTTCAAAAGATATCTGAGTACTGGAACACATTAATTCTTAATAAAAAGCAATAATTGCGTTTTACCTCGATTTTAGAGTTTTCATGATCTAAACAGAGGAGTATATCTTTTGAGCGTCCGCAAGCTGTGTTTCAAATCGACGCTATGCAGAAGTATACACAAACTGAATTCATAAACAAAGAAAAATCTTTATTGAATGGAGGTATATCGATTTGTTTTTCATGATTTTGGCGGGATTTCGGATTATGTAACGAGAGATTGTACAGATGAACCAGTTGATAGATATGACTCGGTCAGAAAAGAATTATTTTGGTTGAGGATTGACAAGATAAATTCTTATTGGCAACCTTAAGCCGGTTTTAATACAAGGAACATTACTCATGAAAAAGATGTTTGTGGCAGTTTTTGCACTGTGTTCTTTCACAGCACAGGCAGCAGTAGAATTAGAAACTTTTCAAAATGTAGTTGATGCCATAGCAGAGGGAAAGCGAATCACTTTTGTAATTAATTTAAAAAAATGCACTTCAGAAATGCCATTGAATTCCGCGATAGTTTCAGTTACTCCGAATGCCGTTATGGTAGTCGGTGATAACCGTGTTACAGCCTCAGATAGACATTTTACTCTTGATGATCCTATGGCTCGTGGTACACCTATGTTTGATTACAGCAAATTTAATTTAGACTCAGAAGGTGAGGCCTCGATTAAAACTACTGTATTAAATGCAAGTAGCTATGAGCGATTAGGTAGTTATCAAATGAATTGTAAATTAGGAGATGGTTTTAAAGTATTTGGTTAAATACGTTTTCCTCGTGAAATATTGTAATTAAAGGGCAACTCTTGCGGTTGCCCTTATCCATAGATATGACATGAATTTTAATAAGGGTTGGGGCTGAAAATGCTTATTTTCATGCTACTTTAACTTTTCAATTCTTCTCTGTCTTTAAAATATTCCAATGCTTGTGGATTCGCCAAAGACTGTAAATTACTTACTGATTGACCATGAACAACTTGTCTGACTGCGAGCTCCACTATTTTACCACTCAGAGTTTTAGGAATGTCTGGAACTTGCAGTATTTTTGCCGGTACATGTCGTGGTGACGCATTTTTTTTAATAGTCGTTTTGATGAGATTAATTAATTCGTCATCCAGCTTTTTTCCCTCACGTAATTTAACGAACAACACAACTCGAACATCATCCTGCCAGTCTTGGCCAATCACTATGCTATCAACAACATCATCTACTTTTTCAACTTGTCTGTAAATTTCAGCTGTTCCTATGCGCACTCCTCCCGGATTTAATATTGCATCAGAACGACCATGGATAATTAATCCATTGTGAGCGGTTATTTCAGCAAAATCGCCATGTGCCCACACCCCGGGGAAGCGTTCAAAATAAGCATGTGTATATGCTTGTTTATCCTTATCATTCCAAAAACAGACTGGCATGGAAGGGAAGGGTTTGGTACAAACCAACTCACCTCGTTTTTGTTTGATTGAATGACCTTGTTCATCGTACACCGCAACTTCCATACCCAATCCAATGCATTGTAATTCACCCCGATAAACAGGGAGAATAGGATTTCCCAATGCAAAGCAAGAAATGATATCCGTTCCTCCTGAAATAGAACTTAATTGCAGATCTTTTTTAATATGTTCATAGACGAAATCATAGTTTTTAGGTAGAAGTGGAGAACCAGTAGACAAGATGCAGCGTAACTCGGATAATTGAAATTCACTTTTTGGTTTTACCCCGGCTTTTTCAATAGCGGATATGAATTTGGCGCTGGTTCCGAATACAGTGACTTTCTCTTCATCTATCAGTCGAAACATTCTGTTATCTGTAGGGTAGGTTGGGGAACCTTCATATAGAGTGATGGTAGCTCCCAACGCCAAAGCAGAAACAGTCCAGTTCCACATCATCCAGCCACACGTTGTATAAAAACATAAATTGTCTGTGGATTTAATATCCGAATGAAGACCTAATTCTTTCAGATGCTGAATTAAAGTTCCTCCTGCTCCATGAACGATACATTTTGGCTTACCCGTTGTTCCAGAAGAAAACAAAATATAAACCGGATGATCAAAAGGAAGAGAAATGAAGTCACATTCTTTTGCTGGTTTTATAAAATCTCTCCAATACGAGGCGTAGGGTAGTTGCTCGAGGTTAATTTCTTCATCAATATTGGGACAAATAACTACATGTCTTAGAGATTTGATCGCAGCTGGAAGTTGCACAACCTTTTCTGAGCTGCTGTGTTTCTTACCTTGATATTGATGACCATCACAAATAAAGAGTACTTTAGGTTCAATTTGTCCTATCCTGTCAAGTGCAGCCTGGGTACCAAAGTCAGGTGAGCAGGATGACCAGATTGCCCCTAAAGAAGTTGTGGCAAGCATGGCAATGATTGTATAAGAAGTATTAGGCATCACTGCGGCCACCCGGTCGCCAGTAGTGACCCCAACTGCTTTAAGACCAGCAGCACATTGAGCTACTTTTTCATATAATTCAGCATAACTAATAACAGTTTTGTGGTCATTTTCATCAAGGCTTATGAGAGCAGGATGACTATCCCTGCGATTTAATAATTTTTGAGCAAAATTGAAGCGAGCTCCTGAAAACCAGCGTGCTTCGATCATTTCAGAATAATAATTAAGAATTTGATGGGGTGGTGTATCAAAGTCTAATTTAAAGAAAAGGCAAAGAGTTTCCCAGAATGACTCAGGATGCTTTACTGACCAGGTATGTAAGTCCTGGTAATTTTCAAAAACTTGACAATGTTTTTTTGCGGCAAAATCCATAAATTGCCACATTCTTGTTTGTTCTGGGTTTTTAGGTGTCCATACTTTATCATTCATGAAAATTTCTCTCATAGTTCTGTTTTTAATAATGGGCTTTACGCTATAAAATTTCATCAAATATTTATTAATATAGGCTAGCACAAAACTGGGGATTTCACTTTAAGTTTCCGCTCTTTAGCTCTTATCAAAGCCAAAAATGATGAAATTTCCTAACTACAGGAGTTGGCTAGCATGGCATTGGCTACTTTGGATTGATTTTTTCGTCCTAATGCTTTACAAATCATATCTCCGGCAGCAACAATTTTGAATATATCTATACCTGTATCGATACCCAATCCATGCATCAGGTACAGTACGTCTTCTGTGGCAACATTGCCACTAGCTCCCCGTGCATATGGACAACCCCCAAGACCGGCAACAGAGCTGTCAAAACGGTTAACTCCATACTTCAGGGAGGCATAGATATTTGCTATGGCTTGTCCATAGGTATCATGAAAATGCATGGCTAATTGTGTGATGGGAAGTATGGGTAGTATGGCATCAAGAAGCAACTGAGTTTGCTTGGGAGTTCCTACGCCAATAGTATCTCCTAACGAAATTTCGTGTACGCCCAGATCAAGAAGCATTTTAGTGACGCTAACAACCTGGCTCGGTTGTATATATCCCTCATAGGGGCAGCCTAATACACAGGAGATATAGCCTCTTACTCTAATTTGATTAGTTTTTGCTAATGCTAAAACAGGTTTAAATCGCTCTATACTTTCCTTAATAGAACAATTAATGTTACGTTGATTAAATAATTCACTGGCTGCAGTGAATACTGCAATATTTTGTACCCCCATTTCCAGCGCTTTAAGCATTCCACGTTCGTTTGGAACCAGGGCAGAGTAGTTGATGGAGGGGGCTTTATTAATAGATTGAAATACTTCTTCACTGTCGGCTAGCTGTGGAATTGCTTTTGCAGAAACAAAACTGGTAACTTCTATCTCTTTCAACCCTGTCTGACTAAGTAAATTGATTAATTCAATTTTCTTATCGCTCTGGAGAAAAGATGGTTCATTTTGTAAACCATCTCTGGGACCTACTTCGATTATTGTCACATGCTGAGGATAGTCCATAAATATTCTCTTAAGTATCCGATTCGCTGAGTGCTAACAATTCTGCTCCCTCATTGACTTGAGAACCTACAGAATAAAAAATATCTGATAATATGCCATCGATTGGAGCATGAATAGTGTGTTCCATTTTCATCGCCTCAAGAACAATTAAACTTTCTCCAGCTTTTACCTGTTCACCGATATTTTTTAAAATGGCAACGACAGTGGCAGGCATTGGTGCCGTTAATTGGCCTTTATGGGCAGATGTTTGAGCATCCAGCTTGTTCCAATAGAAGCGTTCGATTGAAAGTTGACCTTTGTCAGTATAAAAGATCAAATGATGGTCCTTGTTTTCTACTCTGGCTTTTATTGATTTTTGATTGATTTCAATAATAAGCTCGTCCAAATCATATCTGGCGTGAATAACTATTTCCTTATTATCGATTTTTGCTTTAAATTTCTTATTATCTATAGGTGTAATCTGAACTTCAATCATCGTGGAGTTCAGTTGATAACGCCATACCCAATGGCTTAAAAGATGCATTTGCCAGGCAAATGTCTCCTGTAACAATGGATCTGTAGTACGATTAACCATACCCAGATAATCACAACTTATAGCCAAGAGTAAAGTCAATTCATTATCAGGCTTAGGTAGATTTATGCTTTCTTTTTCTAAAAAATCAGTGCTTAATTTTGCCTCTTTGAATTTAACATGTTGGCAAATGGCTCTTAGAAACGGTATATTTGTTTTTACCCCACCAATGTCATAGTGAGCCAGGCTGCGCTCCAGCCGTTGTAATGCTTCTTCACGATTATGTCCCCAGGCAATCAGCTTGGCTATCATGGGATCATAATACCTTGTTATTTCTGAAGACAAAGTAACACCTGTATCAATACGTATGCCATCACCCGAAGGCTCTTTTAAGAATTGAAGTTGACCAATGGAAGGTATAAAACCCTGATAAGGGTCTTCGGCATATATACGGCACTCGATTGCATGGCCTTCAGCTTGAATTTGATTTTGAAGCAAAGGCAATGTTTCATTCGCAGCAACTTTAATTTGCCATGCGACAAGATCGAGCCCTGTAATCATTTCCGTGACAGGATGTTCTACCTGAAGTCTCGTATTCATTTCCATGAAGTAGAATTTGTCCTCACCATCTACCAAAAATTCTACTGTTCCAGCACCTCTATAGTTGATGGAGCGAGCTACTTCACAAGCTGCTTCCGACAGTCTTTGTCGAAGAAAAGGTGGTAAATTGGGGGCAGGGGCTTCCTCAATAATTTTTTGATGCCTACGCTGAATTGAACAATCTCTTTCAAATAAATGAACAACATTTCCATGATTATCCGCCATGACTTGTACTTCAACATGACGCGGATTAAGAACTAATCGTTCAATTATCATAGTATCATCCGCAAAGGACGCCATAGACTCTCTTTTGGCACCAGCCAATGCGTCATGAAATTCTTTTTCCTCATGTACCGCTCGCATTCCTTTTCCGCCACCGCCATTAGCAGCTTTAATCAGTACTGGAAATCCAATTTTTTTAGCTTCGCTCAATAATTTTTCTTCAGATTGTTCGATCCCATGATAACCCGGTGTAAGTGGGACTTTTGTTTTTTCAAGAAGTTGTTTAGCTAATTGTTTGGATGCCATTGCTTCCATCGCTTTGATGGAGGGACCAATGAAAACAATACCTGCTTGCTCACAAGCTTTGGCAAAATCAGGATTTTCAGATAAAAATCCATAACCAGGATGGATAGCTTGTGCTCCACTTTCTTTTGCTGCTTGAATAATATGATCGATATTCAGGTAACTTTCTTTAGCTGATGCTTCTCCAATATAATAGGCACTATCGGCTAATCGCACATGAAGGCTGTTTCTATCTGCTGCTGAATAAACCGCAACGGCTTGAATACCCATAGAATGTGCTGTTTTAATGATTCGGCAGGCTATTTCACCTCGGTTAGCAATTAATATTTTATTAAACATGTCTAGAACCTTTATTCCAGTTGGGTATTTCTTTATTGAGAAATGCTTTAAGCCCTTCTTGTCCCTCAGCAGACACTCTTTTATGAGCGATCAGAGAAGCAGTGTAGTGAACCAGTTCTTCATCTATTTTTTTATTAGCGACGTACTGTACCAGTTGTTTTGAATTTTTAACCGCTTCTGGCCCATTATTACTGATTTGAGAGGCGTATTTGAGAGTAAACTCCAACAAGGTGTCATCAGGGACACAGTGCTGTACTAGATTAAGGGCGTATGCACGTGTGGCATCAAAAACTTCGGCACTCATAAATAACATTTTTGCTGCGCGTTCACCTATTGCCCTGACTACATAGGGACTAATTACTGCTGGAATAAGACCCAATTTCACTTCGGAAAAGCAAAAGCGTGCTGAAGTAGATGCAATAGCTATATCGCATGCTGCAGCCAATCCCGCCCCTCCACCAAAAGCAGCACCTTGTACCATGGCGATAGTAGGTTTCGGGCTTTGATTGAAACTATACATTAAATTACCTAATACCATACTGTCTTCCAGGTTTTCCTCTTCAGTAAAGTTGGCCATGCTTTGCATCCAGACCAAATCAGCGCCAGCTGAAAAGTGCTTTCCATTCGCTTTAAGTACTATGACGCGAACGTTAGTATCATTTATTGCAGAGTCAAGTTGCGCTTGCATTTCAGTGAGCAGATGATTATCAAATGCATTATGCTTACTAATTCGATTCATAGTCAGTAAGCCTACTTTATCTTGAATTTCGTATAATAAATCACTCATGCCATCGTTCCCTTATTTTTACATGCGAAATACACCGAAATGAGTATCTTCAATCGGTGCATTTAAGGCTGCAGATAATCCAAGTCCAAGTATTTTGCGTGTATCCTGAGGCGCAATAACTCCATCATCCCAAAGCCTGGCACTGGCATAGTAAGGATTTCCCTGAGTTTCATACTGGCTTCTCATTTGAGTTTTAAATTGTTCCTCTTCTTCGAGTGACCATTCTTTTCCTTGCTTTGCATATTTCTCTCTAGTAATTTGAGCGAGCACATTTGCTGCTTGTTCTCCACCCATTACTGAGATGCGTGCATTAGGCCAGGCCCAGATAAAACGAGGGGCATATGCCCGGCCACACATGGCGTAATTACCTGCCCCAAAACTTCCCCCAACAATGATGGTGAATTTTGGTACATTAGCATTGGCAACAGCCGTCACCATTTTGGCTCCATGTTTGGCAATGCCTGATGCTTCGTATTTGGAACCAACCATAAATCCTGTAATATTTTGCAAGAATACCAGTGGTATTTTACGTTGACAGCACAGTTCGATGAAATGACTGCCTTTTAGCGCGCTTTCACTAAAAAGTATGCCATTATTAGCAATTATCCCGATAGGATATCCATACAGACGGGCAAAACCGCAAACCAGGGTTGTTCCAAAAAGTGCTTTGAACTCATCAAATTCTGAACCATCTACTACTCGGGCAATAATTTCTCTGATATCAAAAGGCTTTCTAGGATCAGTAGGAATGATTCCTGTAAGATCCTCACTGTCATAAAGAGGAGGCACTGTATCTACTCTGTGAATAGAGTCGGGCTTTTTACGATTTAAATTGCTAATAGCCACTCGCGCCAGATGAAGCGCGTGAGCGTCATTTTCCGCATAGTGATCAGATACTCCTGAATGACGGCAGTGAACTTCCGCGCCTCCTAATTCTTCTGCGCTAATTACTTCTCCTGTTGCTGCTTTAACAAGAGGTGGTCCTCCCAGGAATATTGTTGCCTGATTCCTAACCATAATAGATTCATCCGCCATGGCGGGCACATAGGCTCCTCCAGCTGTACAGGATCCCATAACCACAGCTATTTGAGGAATGTTTAATGCTGACATCTGTGCTTGATTATAAAAAACGCGGCCGAAATGCTCTTTATCAGGAAAAACCTCATCTTGCAGAGGTAGAAAAGCGCCTCCTGAATCCACCAGATAAATGCATGGAAGATGGTTTGTCATTGCAATTTCTTGTGCTCTTAAGTGCTTTTTAACGGTCAAAGGATAATATGTTCCGCCTTTAACAGTGGCATCATTGACAACTATAACGCATTCGCTTCCTGCAACTCTTCCAATTCCAGTGATTATTCCCGCTGCGGGTACTGTGTCTTCATAGACTTGATAGGCAGCAAGTTGAGATAGCTCAAGAAAAGGACTGCCCGGATCCAGCAACTGGTGTAAGCGTTCTCTCGGAAGTAATTTGCCTTGTTGTTGATGTTTGACTCGCGCCTTTTCATCTCCGCCCAGAGAAATTTGATGTATTTTTTCTCTTAAATCAGTAATCAATGCTTGCATATTTGCCTGATTATTTTTGAATTCCTGGCTGCCAGTATTGATTTGAGTAGTTAACTTGGTCATTTTTTATCCTTACCGAATCAAAATATCACTCAAGACTATAATGGTCCATATTATCCAGACAATCGCAATAAAATGGGGCATTTCTTTTCCCTTGAGTGCCCGGTAAATTAGCGCTGGGATTCCTGCAATGATTATGGGTAATAACATAAGGACTAGAGTTTTCCTGATAATCAGTCCCCAACCTGTTTGGCTGAATATAGGTGTTAATTTTAAATTAACATAAGTGAAAAACATATCGATGTAAACTACGATAAGATGGGCATATTTTGCAAATACTACGATAAGAATACTTAGCAGAAGGTAAATGAGACTATGTCTTAGCATGTACATCCTTTATTATTGTTATAACCAAGTTGGTTTTGATAGGTAAAACATTATCTGGCGACAAATACAAATTGCAACCAGTTTTAATATAAAAAACCCGGGTAAAAGTTTTATTTTTACCCAGGTTATCTTAACTGCTAAATTAGCTCAATTGCCATAGCTGTAGCTTCACCACCACCTATACATAAAGAGGCTACGCCACGTTTTTTCCCCTGGTGTTTTAAAGCATGCATCAAAGTAACCAGAATGCGAGCTCCTGAAGCACCAATGGGATGTCCTAAAGCGCAAGCCCCACCATGAATATTGACTTGTTCCGGGTTTAATTCAAGCTGAGTAATCGCGGCCATCGCCACTACTGCAAACGCTTCATTAATCTCAAAAAGATCAACATCATCCTGTTTCCACGATGCTTTGTTCATTACCTTACGGATTGCATCAACAGGCGCGGTTGTGAACCATTGTGGCGCTTGGGAATGGCTAGCATGTGCAATGATTTTTGCCAAGGGTTTAATGCCACGTTTCTCTGCGTTTGCCGCGCTCATTAAAATTAGGCTGGCTGCGCCATCTGAAATGGAACTTGAATTGGCTGCTGTGACTGTACCATCTGCTTGAAATGCTGGCTTTAATTGGGGTATTTTGGCAAGTTTGGCTGCATCAGGCCCCTCATCCACTTGAATGGTGATATCTCCTTTACGGGTGGTTAAGGTAACAGAAGCGATTTCGTCTTGAAAGGCGCCGCTTTCTATTGCTTTTAGCGCTCTGGTCATTGAACGTAAGGCAAATTCGTCCTGTTGTTCTCTGCTGAAATTAAAGTGTTTTGCTGTTGTTTCAGCGAAACAACCCATTAATTGTCCTTTATCATAGGCATCTTCTAATCCATCAAGGAACATATGATCTTTCAGTTCGCCATGTCCCAATCTATATCCTGCACGTGCTTTGGATAATAAATAGGGGGCATTACTCATACTTTCCATACCGCTAGCCAAAACTACATTAGCCGTACCTGTTTTAATTAAATCATGTGCAAGCATCACAGCTTTCATGCCTGAACCACACATTTTGTTAATAGTTGTGGCTCCAGTTGAGTTAGGTATCCCTGCTTTAATTGCCGCTTGTCTGGCAGGGGCTTGACCAATACCTGCTTGTAATACACAACCACTGATCACTTCATCGATTTCTGCTGGAGCGATACCAGATTGAGACAAAGCTGCCATATGTGCTACTGCCCCTAACTCGGGAGAGGAAAGTGCAGATAAATTGCCTAGCATAGCTCCCATTGGTGTTCTTTTTGCTGCGACTATCACGACATCATTATGTTCCATTGTCTCATTCCTTATGCTGTTTCTTTAAAAAGTTCACGACCAATTAGCATCCTTCTTATTTCAGAAGTGCCCGCCCCAATTTCATACAACTTGGCATCTCTTAATAAACGCCCCGTAGGATATTCATTAATATAACCATTTCCTCCAAGAATCTGTATTGACTGTAAAGCCATTTGCGTAGCTTTTTCTGCTGTATATAAAATAACTCCCGCAGCATCTTTACGACTAACCCTATTGTTGTCACAAGCCTTGGCAACGGCATACAGATAAGCTCTGCAAGCATTCAAGTCAGTGTACATATCAGCCAGTTTGCCTTGAATGAATTGGAACTCACCTATCGCCTGGTTAAATTGTTTGCGTTCATGGACATAGGGTAATACAACATCCATACAAGCTTGCATAATTCCAACTGGTCCGGCAGCAAGAATCGTGCGTTCATAATCCAAGCCACTCATTAATACCTTGACCCCTTGATTTACTACTCCCAGAACATTTTCAGAAGGAACTGCACATTGATCAAATACCAATTCACATGTGTTTGACCCACGCATCCCAAGCTTGTCCAGTTTTTGCGCCGTTTTAAAACCAGGCATTCCTTTTTCTATAATAAATGCAGTAATTCCTTTGCTTCCAGCTTGCTTGTCTGTTTTAGCATATACAACTAGAACATCGGCGTCAGGACCGTTGGTTATCCACATTTTTGTGCCGTCGAGAATGTATTTGTCTCCAGCAGAACGAGCTTGTAATTGCATGCTGACTACATCAGACCCTGAGTTGGATTCACTCATTGCCAAAGCGCCAATATATTCTCCACTTATAAGTTTAGGCAAATATTTTTGTTTTTGCTCAGTGTTTCCATTTAAAAAGATTTGATTGACGCACAAATTAGAGTGCGCGCCATAACTTAAACCAACTGATGCGGAGGCTCGGGAAATTTCTTCCATTGCTATGGCATGTGCAAGGTAACCCATATTGGCGCCACCATATTCTTCACTTACGGTGATGCCAAGCAACCCCATTTCTCCCAGTTTTCTCCAGAGATGGTTAGGAAAAGTATTTTTTTCATCGATTTGTGCAGCTAAAGGAGCTATTTCAGTTTGGGCAAATTGATTGACGCTGTCTCGTAACATGTCATATGTTTCGCCCAGTTGAAAGTCTAAGCCTGTGTACATGACTGACATCCTGTTATGTTGATAAATACGCTAGACTATACCCAAATGAATCGTACTTGTCACCTTCCTGTTTATTTCCGAGACAATCTTTTTAACCCTTTGATACATTTGATAATATGCAGATGTATTCTTGCGAAAAATTAGAAGAATTTGAATCGTAAATGTTCATTTTACTCAGGACAGTAGTTAAAATGATTCTTTACCTGGGTAAAAAAATCACCTAATCTTTAGCCAAAGTGTAATCCAAATGGATTTAGAAGAGGAGTATTTCTAATGAGAAAACTGGTACTATGGGGGCATGGATTTGAAGACTATCGAGAGATGTTTGATTTGCCCCAAGGAGTCAGGGATTCACGTCTATTAGAATACGGATGCGGCCCAAGTGCTGTTAATTACCAGCAAACGCAAGTGAATAAAAAAGGAGTAGTGAGTTGTGATCCTTTATTCGTATTAGATAAGGATACGCTACTTGCCAAAGCAAAAATGATTTTTGCGAATATGGCTGAAGAGGTTAGGCAGCATCAGGATCAATTTGATTTTAGCCGTAATGGTAATTTAGACAAGTTGCTTCAGGAAAGACAAGAGGGAATGAAGCGGTTTTTTGCGGATTATGAACAAGGTAAGGCCGATGGAAGATATCTGGGTGTTACAGATTATCATTTACCATTCCCTGATTTTACCTTTGATTTTGCTCTGAGCTCTCATTATTTTTTTGCAGATCTTGAAGATCAAACCGTTGATTTTCACCTGATTGCAATTCGCGAATTGGCAAGAGTAGCCAAAGAAGTGAGAATTTTTCCGCTAATTGATAGAGAAGGCAAAACTTCACAGTTTCTAGGGCCGGTTTTATTGGGTCTGCAACAGGAGAATTATGGAGTAGAGGTTAGGGAAGTTGCTTTTCATTTGCATAAATCAGGTAATGCAATGCTCAGGGTTTGGGCGCAACAATGTGTTGTTTGATTGAGACGCGATTGGTATACAGGGAGGAAAAATGGCAGTATCAAATAAGAAAGACAGTGAGTTCACACCTTCCTTAAGGTCTCATATTATTGCTGCGTTGTTAAGTACGGGGGTAGCAGCAATTATCTTATGGTTGGCATCGGGGATGACTTTAGCTGCGGTTATCGTTGATTCCTTTAGCTTGGGGTTTTATATAGGATTCATGCTCCTTATGAGCGCTGCTCCGGCTGTGCTGGCTTCACCAGTTATTTTACCTGGTTTATTACTCATTGTATCAGGGTTGATTCTTGGAGGAGCAGCGGCAACATTTGCACATCGTTTGAGAAGTAATTTCGGTATGGAGCAAAATAATACTGGAAATGGCCTGGGTAACGAATTAACGAAAGATAAATCCGAGTTACTGGTCAGTTATAATGATTTGCAATGTCAATCCGACTGTTTGGAGAGTGGGAATACTTTATCTCAACAGAATAAGGATAATCCTCTTGGGAAACAACATGGTTTCATGAAGTTTTGGGGTGGTTTAGGTTTGACTTCCCTTGTTAGTTCAGGATCGGCTGCTTTATTGGGATGGTTAGCTACAGATTTTGTTGTTTCTCTCTCTATAATTCCTGTATTTCTGTTAGGAATGACTCTTGCAATTGTATTGGTTCCATTATCAATTGCATTATCCGGAATTTTTGCATTGCCCGCTTTTACTGCGCTTATGTTTGCATTGGGAGGATTTGCTACAGGTGCGTTTGCTACCACATTGGCGACTTATTTTTTATCTGATAATCAGGTACAAGATCATTCTGTTGAGCCAATAATCAGAGATTTGATGGAGAAGCAGTGCGAAGGCCAAATTTCTCATCAAAAAATTTTAAATGGATTAAAAAAAGATAAATTGAATCTCAATGAGGAAGTTACTAATACTGATTTAAATGAACAAAAAACAGGGATCTCAAAATTATCAAGGAGTGATGATTGTATTAAAGCTGAAGCTGTTAATACAACAGAGGAATACAGTTTTTGTGGTTTAAGATTCTAATTTGTTATGATTAGACCAACTATGATAGAGATGCGGCTATAATTTTCTCTTTTAGACAGGGAGAATAGACTATCATCAGAATAAGTTAGGTTATGCAACAGGTCTATTTGCATGATGTATTATTTAATCAAAGCATGATTTTGCCCTGGACAGATGCATGAAAAGTTATCTGAATTAATTTTATTTTGCTTCAATTAATCGTCAGTAAGAAAATCATCACGGAAAATGTTATCATATCTCAATTGTTCTTTATTAATGATTCTCCCTGCTTTAGGAGTAATTTTATGTATTCACTACTGCGCCCTTTACTTTTCAGATTGGATGCAGAAAAAGCCCATTCATTGACATTATCCTTATTGCACTACCTACCTGATTTTTGTTTTCGACAAACGACTGGTCAACCTATTCGTGCTCTGGGGCTTGTTTTCCCTCATCAAATTGGTTTGGCAGCTGGTTTAGATAAAAATGGTGAGCATTTGGATGCATTGGCCAAATTGGGTTTTTCATTTATTGAGTTAGGAACGGTAACCCCTAAAGCACAAGCCGGTAATCCGAAACCAAGGCTTTTTCGTATCAAAGAAGCAAACGCGATCATCAACAGGATGGGGTTTAATAATTTGGGAGTTGATGTACTGGTAGACAATGTAAAAAGTGCGAAATATAAAGGAATATTAGGGATAAATATTGGAAAAAATAAAGAGACTAATTTAAGTCAAGCCGCAGATGACTACCTGTATTGTTTTCGCAAAGTGTATGAGCATGCTTCATACGTCACTATCAATATTTCATCTCCCAACACTCCTGATTTGCGCCAGCTACAACAAGGAGATTATTTTGCCGGATTACTTGCCCAGTTACAAAAAGAACAGTTAAAGTTAGCAGATCAATATGGGCGTCATGTGCCTTTGGTGGTCAAAGTATCTCCAGATGAAACCGATGAAACATTAAAACAAATGACAGAAATTATTTTACAGTACGGAATCGAAGGAATTATCGCAACGAATACCACTTGTTCCCGAGAGTTGGTGAAAAACTTGCCTTATTCGGAAGAACAGGGAGGATTAAGTGGTAGACCACTGACAGAACTCTCTACTCGCTGCTTGCGTTTGTTGAAACAATACGTTGGGAATGATGTGACATTGATAGGCGTAGGTGGTATTGACAGTTTGGCTAGTGCCAAAGACAAGATTAATGCAGGAGCTTCTTTGCTGCAAATATACAGTGGTTTAGTTTATAAGGGACCGGAATTGATTCACGATATTGTTTCGGGTTTAAATGTAATCTGATCCTGGTGGTGAGGAAATTGATGTATATTACTAAGGAATTGGCTGTTCGCATGGAAGGGTGTATCAAGCAGAGTCACATTGAGGTGACAAAGCGGTACTCACAAGGAAAAATTCTGGAAATGAATGGCGGAGCAGCTTGTTTTTCTGGTTTTGAGTCATTTCTATCCCAGGTAGTAGGCTGGGGATTTAAAACAGAGCCTAACCAATATAAAGCTGAAATAGAAGCTATAGAAAATTTTTATAAATCGATAGGCCATAATCGTGTCGATATTGAGTTATGTCCTTTTGTGGGAAATCATTTAATTAATTTTTTAAGCCAAAGAGGTTATTATATAACTGAGTTAAATAATGTTTCAGTTCTTGATTTAAAAAGTTACCATCTGGTAGCTCACTCCGAGGATGATGGGTTTATTATAAGAGAAGTGAAGCAGTCTGAATTGGAAGAGTGGGCAAAAAGAGTAGCTATTGGATTTGGTTTTCTTGAAGCCCAGGAGCAATTTTACCAATATGCCAGTGCAAAAGGAGTTTTAGCATTTGCAGCATATGATCATGGTAATTTGGTTGCTGGCGCCACAATAGCAATTCATGGTGATGCTTGTGATTTGGGCGTTACCAGCACATTACCTCTTTATCGAGGGAAAGGCCTTCAAAAAAAATTACTGTTTGCTCGTCTGAATCTAGCCAAGCAGTATGGTTTGGAATTTGCCACAGTGACAACTCAACCGGGAACAGTTTCTGATTTGAATATTCAAAAGGCTGGTTTTCGTTGTGCCTATACCAGAATAAAATTGACTATGGAATAGATAGACTTAATGATAGAACATTGGCACTTGATCAGAATAAGAGTTACAATTCATGACATTTGCGCACATGATTAACTTCTAAATTAATGAAAAATAACCTCCCTATTAAATCCCGTCTGTTATATAAACGCTTATTAAGCTACGTAAAACCTTTTTGGCCAGTTTTATTATTAGGAGTACTGGCGAATATCCTTTATTCGGGCATTGACGCTGGTTTTACCTATATGACTAAGCTTTTTTTGGATAAAAGCTTTATTACTATTGATCTGGATTTTGTTAAACAAATTCCGCTGATTGTCTTAATCGGTATTACTTTGCGAGGCTTAGTCAGTTCTTTAGGCAGTTATTGTATGACATGGGTGGCTCGCTCCGTAGTTAAAGTATTAAGGCAGACCGTATTTTCACATATTATTCACTTGCCCGCGGATTATTACGATGAAGCCACATCAGGCCAACTTCTTTCAAAAATTCTGTATGATGTTGAGCAAGTGGCGCAAGTCAGTGCGGATGCCTTAACAGATTTTATTCAAAATATATGTCTGGTAATTGGTTTACTAACCGTTATGATGGTTATTTGTTGGCAGCTGTCTTTGATGTTTTTATTAACTATCCCGTTTGTGGGAATCATTGTTAATTATACCAATAAAAGAGTAAGACGAATTAGTCATAAAGTTCAAAAAACCATGGGCGAAGTCACAGAAATTGCCAGTGAGGCAATCGAGGGTTATCGAGTGGTTCGCATCTTTGGTGGTGAAAAATATGAAATAACAAAATTTAATCAAGCAACAGAGTATTCACGCAAAAATGATATGAAAGTTGCCATAAGCAAGGCGATTAATGTTTCAGGTGTCCAATTGGTAATTGCTGTTGGGATTGCAATGATTATTATGGCCGCAATTCATTTATCTACGGTTATTACTATCAGTGCCGGTTCTTTTTTGGCAATTATTGCAGCCATGTTGCAATTAATAAAACCTATGAAAACTCTGACTACTCTTAACGCAACCATACAAAGAGGGTTAGCTGGTGCAGAAAGTGTATTCAATTTGCTTGATTTGCCTTTGGAAAGAGATAATGGCTTGATATTAAAAGAAAAGGTACGGGGTGAAATAGCGTTTAAGCATGTATTTTATGCTTACCGACAGGGTCAAAATATTTTACATGATGTCAATTTTGTAATTGAAGCAGGAACATCTGTTGCTCTGGTTGGGCATTCAGGAAGTGGTAAAACGACCATAGCCAGTTTATTACCCCGCTTTTATGAATTGAGTCAAGGTATGATTACTTTAGATGGTATTCCTATTCAACAGCTTAGTTTGGAAAATTTACGTAAACAGATGTCTTTAGTCAGCCAAAACGTGACTCTTTTTAATGATACTTTAGCGAATAACATAGCCTATGGTCGTTTTGATGTGAGCCGAGAGCAAATCGTTACTGCGGCCAAACTGGCCTATGCTGATGAATTCATTAATCAATTACCTGATGGCTATGATACCAGGGTAGGAGAAAATGGGGTGTTGTTGTCTGGGGGGCAAAGACAAAGAATAGCGATAGCCAGGGCAATTCTGAAAGATGCTCCAATTTTAATACTCGATGAAGCCACTTCAGCTTTGGATAGTGAGTCTGAGCATTATATTCAGGCAGCTTTGGAGCAAGTGATGAAAGGCAGAACTACTTTAATTATTGCGCATCGATTGTCGACTATCAAGCATGCTCACAAGATTGTCGTATTGCAACAAGGCCGTATTGTTGAACAAGGTAGTCATCAAGAACTGCTTGATATGGATGGTCATTACGCTCAGTTATATAAAGTGCAACAATTTGGCAGGATTGATGAGGAAGTGGTAGCTTAATGTCATTCTTTGTAAACAGGATATGGTATGGTAACCATTTTTTACAGTGGGCACTGGTTCCATTTTCCTGGTTATACCGAATTGTTATACGAACCAGGCGATGGTATTTAGAGCGTTTCTGCCAACAGCTTTATCCTATACCAATTATTGTAGTGGGAAACGTGACTGTAGGAGGGGTGGGCAAGACACCTCTAGTGATTGAAATTGCTAAAAAATTACAGCAAAAAGGTTTGAAAACAGGGATTGTAAGCCGTGGTTACAAAGCAGCAATAAGGCATTTTCCGTATGAAGTAAAATTAAATGACTCAGCTGAGTTAGTGGGTGATGAGCCGCTCATGATGGCAAGAAAAATTAATTGTCCAGTGGTTATTGCGCCTAAGCGTAATGAAGCTGTAAAGTACCTTTTAGACAAGCACTCGGTAGAAATTATTATCAGTGATGATGGATTGCAACATTATAAAATGGGTCGCTCTATCGAGATTGCCGTAATAGATGGGGTGCGCAAACTGGGTAATGGTTTTTGTCTACCTGCAGGACCATTAAGAGAACCTGATTCACGATTAAAACAAGTTGATTTTGTTATTGTTAATCAAGGTGTTGTGGAAAATACATATACTATGGAATTAATTCCTAAAAACATAGTTCAACTGTCAACTCAAGAAGAAGTTAGTGCCGATTCGTTTACTTCTGAAGTAGCTGCGGTAGCAGGAATTGGCAATCCGCAACGATTCTATTCTACTTTAAGTCAATTAGGTATAAAATTTCATCCATATTCTTATCCCGATCATTATCAATTTAAACCTCATGATTTAAATGATATTGATCTACCAGTTATAATGACAGAAAAGGATGCTGTAAAATGTTATTCATTTAGCTCAGATAAATTATATTATTTACCCGTTGAAGCAAAGTTGAATGATTCCTTTTGGGAAGCATTTTGGTCACATCAACAATTACAAGGTTATTACTAATATGATGCCAAAACGAATTTGGTTATTGCTATTGTCCGTGTTCTTATTTGTAAGTGGCAGCGTTTTTGCTGTGGAAGAGACAGAAGAAGATAAAGTCGTCCAAACAACTGAACCAATGGTTGGAAGTTGGATATTTACAGGTATGGTCACCAATGAGAGTGGTGATCGATATGGCTATTTTTTTCAGATGCAAAGGCAAGGTGCCGATTTTTATGCTAAAACCGCATTAATTGACGGTCAAACCAACCAGTTAATCCTATTTTATGAATCCAGCGAAAAAATCGATAACCCCACTCAGTTGAACTGGCAAGTTGGACGTTCATTTTTACGCTATAATCCGATCAATGACAGTTGGATTTTTGGAGTGAAAGTCGAAAATGAAAAAGGATTTAATTTTAAAGTAGATATGTTAAAACAGGATAATCAGGATGTTGAAACGCAAGTGCTAAGGCCTGGTGTGGAGTTGCAAGCGGTACAGACCAGTCGGTTGAATGGGCATGTACAAACGGGAGCAGGTAATAAAGAGCAGTTTGTAACAGGCAATAAAGCATGGTTCAGCAAATTATGGTTTAGTAAGGATCAAAATTCACCTCATGATATCAGCACTATTTTTTGTAGATTAAGTAATGATAATGGATTTTATTCTGCAAATCTCAAGGAAACCGATGCAACAGGGGCTGCAGTAGCAGGTTGGCGGGATCCTTCAGGAAATAATGTCAAAATGTCCCAATTTGTTTCCATTAAAACCCTAACCGACAATCAATGTTTACTTAGCGTGGGTTTGCCCAGGTTAAAATTAAAATTAGTGAATACCATAAAACAAGAGGATGATTTTCCTCTAACTGTTGCAGGTTTTTCTGAAGAAAATCCAAAAGGATTTTGTTTTATATCCAAGCAGACTTTTAAACAAATTAAGGAATCAGCAGTACAAGCGGTTACTAATTTGGGATAGCCTGATTGGATTTTTCTGGCAGGAGGCAAGTAAACAAGCTTGCCAATAGCATAGCAAAAGGAATAATTAAAAGAGCCAGTTGGTAGTCAGTTAAGCTGTACTGGCTTTTGTGGTGACTGAGTACATCTAAAAGAAATCCAACCAGTGGTTGAAGTAAAGGAGCAGAGAGCATTGCCAGGGTGTTGGTGAAGCCGGTACAAGTGGATAAGAATTCAGGGGGAGCCAATTCATTAGAAATGGAATAGGCTAACATATAAGCACCACAAGTTAACCCCATAGAAAACATTAAGAAACCCATCAGTAGTTTACTTTGAATTGGTAAATACAAAACAAGTATTAATAACAACGCAGTAGATAGACAAGAAGCATGAATGAGCGGTTTTCGTTTGTTAAGATGTACCGAAATCTGACCCAATAAAGGACAGCTTAAACCAGCGCCTAGCAAGATCATCGAAGTTAATATACTGGCTGTTTTGATGGTACAATCCAGTTTTAATTGTAAAAAAGGAACTGCCCACATGGCGCCAAAGACAGTAATTACCGAGAATTCCAGACAAACAAAAAGGCCATTAAACCAGGCTAATTTATTTTTTAGAATGGGGATAATTTGTTGTTTGTATTGATGGGGAAAAGTAGCGATTGGCTTGCTATTGGGGATATATAACCAGCATAAGCTGGCGATCAGGAATCCAAGTATTCCTGCTATGTTAATAAAATAACGCCATCCCAAATGGCTGATTAGAGAACCCATGCCAATCATTCCTAATACTGTAACAGTGAATCCCAAGGTTTCCGATAGGCCTATCATAAAAGCATATTGTTTTAAGGGAAAATGTTGACGTAATAAATGACTTAAGCCAATAAAAGCAAAAGCTGAGCCCGCCCCAATAATTAATCGTCCGAGAAAAAGAGTAGGGAGATTATGTCCTGAGGCAAATAAAAAACATCCGATGGCACAAAGAGCTGCATTGACCGATAACAAATATCGGGTATTGTAGCGATCAAAAAGAATCCCGACAGGAATTTGAAAAGAAGTATAGACATAGTAAAAGGCGCTACTTAAAAGTCCTGCGCTGAGTGCGGAAATATTTTCTTCATGCATTATTGCACCTACAATGATTCCCGAGGATAGCTGCAAGAAGAATTGGAATAATAAAAAAAATACTCCCACCAACCAAATGGTGATTTTTGAATTTTTAATAGCTGATAAATTGTTCAAAGTAGTTTGTATTATATTGAAATTGATGAAATATATAGCATTGTTATGTTTGTGTAAATTTATAATCTGCAATACCTTTTATTTCTTGATGAATTCTATTTGTTATTACATTCGAATCAAAGATTTTGTATATATTCAGTAAAGTTTAAAAAATGATTTTTATACTGCAGATTTGTAATCTATGTCAAAATAGATTTTTTTATTATTGAGAAATTATGAATCTAAGAGATTTACATTATTTTGTCATCTTGGCTGATGTAAAGCATTTTGGTGAGGCTGCTAAACGGTGTTTTGTAAGTCAGCCGACTTTGAGTATGCAAATAAAAAAGCTGGAAGAAGAGTTAGGGGTTGTATTGTTTGAAAGAACTAACAAACAGGTTTTACTGACTGATCAAGGCTCCAAATTATTGGATCGAACTAGAAAAATATTAATTTTGATTGATGAGATGAAAGAACTTGCTCGTCAGTCAGAAGATCCTTTTTCGGGTGAGTTACGTTTGGGGGTTATACCTACAGTATCCCCTTATATGTTGCCTTTGGTAATGCCAGAAATTAAAAATAAGTACCCCCGTCTAAAAGTTTGGTTAATAGAAGATCAAACTCATAGATTAATTACTAAATTGGAACAAGGAGAATTGGATGCTGCTATTATGGCACTTCCAATAGATCAACGTTTTTCATGTCAAATTTTATATGAAGAAATCTTCTATTTTGCTTGTGCAAATACCCATCCTTTGGCACAAGCCAAATCAGTTAATATCAATGATTTAAAAAATCAGCCTATTATGTTACTAGAAGAGGGGCACTGCTTGAGGGAGCAGGCCATGGCTGTATGTCAATTAGCGAAAGCCAATGAAATTGCAGATTTTACCGCGACCAGTTTGGAAACATTGAGATTAATGGTGCAGGCTGGAATGGGGGTGACCTTACTGCCCGCCTTGGCTACACTAATCGCCTCAACCAATCATTTAAAATGCATTCCTTTTTCTGAACCCGCACCATCTCGTACTGTGGGGTTATTTTGGCGCGTAGGAACTCCACGACAAATTTGTTTTAATGCAATCGCTGAATTAATAACAAAAATTGTTCAACCCAAGTTGGCATAGAAATCATTATGATAATTTATTAAGCAATTTTATGAATTTTAACTAACATTCCTAATTGAGGATGATCAAGGTAATAAATGGTGCTTCCTTTTAAACGTTGCTTTTGGGAAACAGTAAACGACGTCTCCTGATGACCTGGGGACAAACATTGCAGATCAGCATCAAATAGATAGTAATTACTTTGACGTACTTTGAGAGTACCTTGAATTTGCCATCCATTATGGTTGATTTTAGGGAGCGCAACTAAACTATTACTTTTCGCTGGTTGTCTCCATGAGTAATGACCCAGGATTTGAAATTGGGATTTACGACTTAAAAGATAATGTTGATCACTTAATTTTGATTGCGAGCGAGGTAGAAGAGTATAGGGCATATGTTTTTTATTATTATCCGAATGCAGTTGAATAGCATTTGGGCTGACAGGAATTAGAGGAACGGATGAATCCAGTTTCATGTTTTTAACACTGCTTTGCGGTTGTGCAAAGAGTATTAAATCAATTTGGTAACTTGATTTGGCTATTGAAAGCCCCGAATATAATATACTGATTGTTATTATTAATAATCTAATCATGACACTTTTATTTTTGTTTTTATGATCTTGGTTATATCTTTGAGGTAGCAAACTCAGTTTTTATGTATTATATACTCATCTGAAAGGAATAATACATAGTAGAAAAGCTATTACTTCTTATTCAACAACTATCCTTGGAAATTTGTCAGCATAGTTTATAGGTTTTTTGCTGAGCTCAATTGCAGTTCGCATCGCTGTTTTAATAAAGGTGTCAGTTAATTGGTTTGATGAATGTGTTGCAGTGGGAATCCCTTCATCGCAATGTTTTCGCACATGACTGTCCAGAGGCAATTGACCTAATAATATACATTGATAAGCGTCACATAAGGCAGCAGCACCACCTTTACCAAAAATTGCTTCTTGATGACCGCAATGACTACAAATGTGGGTGGACATATTTTCTATTACTCCAAGTACGTCAATGCCTGTTCTGGAAAACATAGTGATCGCCTTCTGGGCATCTAAAGTTGCGACATTTTGAGGAGTAGTAACCACTATAGCAGAGGTCAAGGGAATTTTTTGTACCAAAGTGAGTTGAATATCCCCAGTACCAGGAGGTAGATCAATGAATAAATAGTCCAATTCATTCCAAAGAGTGATGTCTAACATTTGGATTAAAGACTTGGCAAGCATAGGCCCTCTCCAAATTAACGCCTGGTTTGTATCCGTCAAGTAGCCAATGGACATGGCTTGCATGCCATGGGCTTCAACTGGTATGTAGCAATTATCCTTTACCTGCACAGGTTTTGTTTCACCAAGCATTAATGGTATGCTTGGCCCATAAATATCCGCATCTAAAATGCCGACTCGAGCACCCAGTTTTGCCAATGCTGCTGCAAGATTTACTGTGACAGTAGATTTTCCAACTCCTCCTTTGCCGGAGGCCACTGCGATAGTGTTTTTTACTCCGCGCAGGGCTTTGCCTGTTAACTGAGTTTTATGTGCTTTGATGAATTGTTGAATAGAAATAGTAACTTGGTAATTGGGGAATTCATTTTGAACTATTTTCTGTACTATTGGTTTATAACTCGTTTCTAATAATGAGGCAGGATATCCGGCGGTCAAGATAATCTGAATATTCTGGTCACTAGTTGTTATTTGGTACTGCAGATTCATTTCTTTTCCATTAAGATCAAGCAAGGGATCCTTTAATGAGTTAATTAACTTAATTACAGTATCTTCAATAGTCATTTTTTAGCCTGGTCTGAAAATAGATTGGTAATGATAACTTAGGTCTCAGCTAATCACTAGTACCATTATTATTAATTGCTTTTTACTGATTTAATAGCGCCCAAATGAGAGGAAGTACATTTCTTGGCATGGCCTTTCTGATGAGTAAGGTGAATGAATTAAATTTTATTGAGCAATCTTGCAGTTACCACGTTTTTAAGCACTCATTTCATATTGCCAATTAATCCAATGCCCATTTGCAAGATAATACAATCCACACCTAATTGGAAATTTTGTGTAATCTGACAGATAATGCCCGTACTCATTTAGTTGTTGGCGATGTTGCTGTAAGGTGTTTATATCTTCTTTCCCGGTTTTAAAGTCAATGATCCATTGTGTGTCATTTTCAATGAAAGTGCGATCAATAATACGGGTAACCAATTTATTTTGATGCTCAACCAGAAGCTCATATTCATTTTGTTCGTTTTCATGCCTGGATAAAATCCATTGGCCAATTTCATTTTGATACATTTGTGAAATTTGGCTTTTTATCATTGATAGGGCGGTTTGTTGCGCTTTCTGATTTAATCCTAATTGTTTAAGTTCATTATGTACCAAGTTCCATGGCACATGATTAATTGTTTGGGGATGGTTATCACAAATCCATTGTAACAGTTGATGGGACACAATGCCTATTAGCCGAGGAATACCCGAAGATATCTCTGGGCATGAACTCTCTTGAGATTGTACTAAACTGGGAGTCTGTTTTTGATAATACTCTATAGGTAGTTTGACTAATTTCGGCAGAGGGAATTCTTGTTCTTCATGTTGGGTTTCGTCAGGATCTGCAATGAATTCCTGGTATTTTAATAAATTTCGAAAGGAAGATTTATAGGATTTTGCTGAATGATCAAGCAAATATAATCTTGATTTTGCCCGGGTAACAGCAACATAAAGTAATCTTTGCGCCTCATAGGCGGATTTTTCTTCATCCAATTGATCCAGATAATCGTACAAAGGGCAACTATCCTGGTTTGCGCTTTTTATAGGGGATACCAGCAATAGGTTTCCATGGTGCTGCGTAGGCAAGTTTAGCCAGCGCAACATGGGCGAATCACCGCGACTGGTTTGTGCTCCAAGGCCAGGGAGTATGACCGTATCAAATTCCAATCCTTTGGATTTATGAATAGTCATGATTTGCAGGCGGGAAGGAGCTGTTTGTTGAGCATACAATTTATTGAATTCGTTTAAACATTCGTTCAGGTCAGGAATGCGACCTTCTTTTTCATATTGGTCTAATAATACCCATAATTGCTCCAGATCGTTTAACTGAGTTTTATCAAGAATTTTTTCCACATGCAGATTTTTCAAGGTATTTGCTATCCAATCGGATAGACGACTATGTGAACGACATAACAAAGCCTGGCTCATGACTTGAATGAAAAAATTGGCTCGGAATCGGCCTTCTTCACTTATATCCTGAATTTTATCTAAATGGAGCAAATTGTGATAAATTGATTTTTTTGAATTATATTGGGCTATGCGATGGATATCAGATAATCCTAATCCAACATAAGGGCTGTGGAGTACCGATAACCAGGACAATCGATTTCCAGGAAAAAGCAGGGCATGAGTGAGTGACCAGACGTCACGTAAATGAACCAAATTGGCTAGTAAATCGATGTCAGTTCCTTGATAAGGAATATTATTTTGACGAAGCAGGCTAATGATTGCAGGAAGTTGTGTTCTTGTCCGCACTAAAACTGCAATAGTTTGTTCAGGGTTGCTGTTTAATTCATTATTAATTATTTGAATCAAATGTTTTGCTTCGTGTTCACGATTTTTAAATTGCAATGCTTGAATAGTACTTGATTCATTGTTCTCAATGACATGAACAGAAGGATGGAAAGATACTGCCCCTGATTCGATATCAACTTGTTGAGAAAATATTTTACTGAAATGATAGTTTACCCAGCTAACTATTGTTTCTGTAGATCGGAAATTACAGCTTAATTCCAATGATTTGAGATGAACTGGTCCTATGCCATGTTTTTTGGCCTGAAAAAACAATCCAACTTCAGCTTGCCTGAAACGGTAGATGGATTGCATGGGATCACCTACCAGAAATAAAGTTTTTCCATCTCCGGGTTCCCAGCCTTGGACTAACTTTGTAAGTAACTCAAACTGAGTAATGGAGGTATCCTGAAATTCATCTACCAATAAGTGATGAATTGCATGATCTAAATAGAGGGCCAAATCAGTTGGATTATCCAAATCACCCAAAGCCGCCAAGGCTTGTTGAGATATGGCAGCGAAATCCACTTCGTTGTGCTCACTAAATGAAACTTGTAAATGTCCAACCAATAAAGGCAGTAATAAAAAAAGTGCTTGCAAAACGTCCCATTGCTCTTTGTCGTATTCAGGGATTGGTAATTGATTAACTTTAAGTAGCGCATCCAGGAAATCAGGGTAGTCCTTGAGCTTACTAAGTAACTCGCCACTCAATGTCTTTATTCTGTTAAATTCATTTGCAGTACAATCCTTTTTAATTAAACCCACATGATGGTCGAAATATTTACGCAATTGATTATCGCCAGTTAATAGTAACTTGCTTAAAGCACTGACAATTTGTTGATCGCATTTTTGAAACTCATACCATTCTCTTAATATAAATCGTGGGGAATCAGGTTTGTTTTCTATAGTAGCTAGTTCACGTGACAAAAGCACTAGCTCTTGAGCCAGGTCTGATGGCAGGCTATTTCTTAGACGAGAGAGTTCATGCTGTTCAATAAGGCGCAAAGCTTGTTCAAAAGTTGACTTTTCTTGCTCTCGTGCCAGGAATAGAGTAGGCAGCCATTGATCTCTTTGGCTAAGAAGCGACTGGAATAATTGGATTAATCTTTCTTGTTTATTATCAACATGAAGAAGTAAGGTTTTAATTGCTTTTTGGTACTCTGGTGTAGCAATAGCATACTGGATACAACAACGAGCGGCTCTAATATAATGAGAATCAGGTGTAGCAGAAATGTCTGGATAAGCCACCTGTTTTTCCAACAAAGGAATGGCTCGGTTAATACTTTGACACAAGGAATCAATAGTTATGATCTTTAAGCGAGAGGGTTGTTCAAGTAAATCCCATTGATATTGCTCATTCCGTTGTAAGGCTTGCTTTGCAAAATTCAAAGTACTTTGTTGATGGGCACTGGCAGCTGGCTGATTTGACGCGGCCCTATGTAATGCCTGAACAATTCGTTCCCGCATTTCACTCGCCGCTTTGCGAGTAAAAGTCAAGGCGATAATTTGTTCAGGAGACTGAACAGTACTTAATAAGCGTAAAAAACGCTGGGTAAGAATCTCTGTTTTACCTGACCCGGCAGGAGCCTGGACTATAAATGATTCGGCAGGATCTGTCGCCTGGCTCCTTTGTTCACTATCGATTAGCGGCATGCCATTATTCCAGAACTATTTCCTGAGCAGGCGGTCTTAAATTGTAATGTGAACTCATACAGTGACCATAGGCGCCAGTGTTTGCAATTAATATCACATCGCCTTCTTTGGTAACCGGCAACAACCGATCGTAACCCAATGTATCTCCCGATTCACAGATTGGGCCAACTATATGGGCGAATCCAGCCTTTTCCTCATGCAGACGAGTCAAGTTTACAATTTCATGATAGGCTCCATATAAGGAAGGCCTTATCAATGAGTTCATTCCTGTTTCAATACCAATAAATTTTACTTTTCCTTTCTCTTTACATTGAGTGACTTTGGCAAGAATGACACCACTTTCAGCTACAAAGAAACGTCCTGGTTCAAGCCAGATGGCTAATCCTGGATATTGAGATTTTACTGCCATTAATTGTGCGTCAAGCGTTGCAAAATCAATAGGATGTTGGCCGGGTTTTTCTACAATACCCAGACCACCACCCAAATTAATTGAGCGTACTTCAGGAAATTGATCCGTCAGGGAGGCAAGCATCGCTGCAGTTTGCTGCCATAAGTCTGTTGAGAGTATGCCACTACCAGAATGAGCATGTAAGCCTATAACCTTAATGTGGTTGGCTTTGGTAAGTGATAGGATCTGGCCTATGTCATTTTGTGTTATACCAAATTTGGATTCGTTTCCACCTGTGGAAACGTGTTTATGATGGCCAGCTCCGGTGCCCGGGTCTATGCGAACGATCACTTCGCGGTTTTTAAACAATTCAGGCCAATTTTCCAAGGGATACAAGCTATCAATGGTCACATAGCAGCCTATTTGCAGAGCAAATTCATACTCGGATTTGGGAGCAAAATTGGGTGTAAATAAAATTCTTTCTTTTTTAATATTGGGGAACAGTTTTAATACCAACTCCAATTCCTGAATAGAAACGCATTCAAAACCTATCCCTTCTTTTTCCAGGGTTTTTAAAATAGAAGGGAATGGATTGGCTTTAATGGCGTAAAACAAGCTATCAATTGACTCCAGAGAAGATAATTGTCTTGCACGAGTTGCCTGGGTGGGGCTATGGTAAATATAACAAGGAGAATGTATTTCACTGGTTGTCAGCAAGCGGTCTCTTTCAATTTCCCACCAGGGTGTTGGACGAGCATTGGGTTTGCCAAATTCTTCATGCCAGCTTTTGGAGTAATAAAAAATTTGAGGATTACTTTCGATTAACAGATGATGCAATCTTTGACATAATTTTTCAGCATGTGATTCATCAACAACAAAGGTCAAATTAAGGTCATTCGATGCCAGAGACATCAGGTACACTTGTTTTGCTTCAAACACTTCCAATGCAGGGCCAAGATGAGGTAATACAGTTCGGATGTGATGTCCTACCAAACTGACAGCACTACAGGGTTCTATCAGTTTGGCGCGTCCAAATTGGTTTAAATCGTCGAGCAAGGCATTAATTGCTGGTCTATCATGTATTTTGGCATTAACATCCAGGGATAGGGTGACATTGAATTCAGAAGAAGAAAGCAAATCAACTGAAAACCCATGCTTTTTAAAGGCGGCAAATACATCAGCCAGAAATCCTACTTGTTGCCACATATTCAAAGTGTCTATAGAAATTAGCAGTATGCTGTGCTTAACCTGGATGGATTTTATTAAGGGTGCCGATTCATCAATGTCTTTGGTAATCAATGTTCCTGAATGTTCAGGCAGGTGAGTGTATTTGACTACCATAGGGATATTGGCTTTTCGAACAGGTGGTATGCAATTGGGGTGTAAAACTTTGGCCCCCATTGAGGCAATTTCCTGAGCTTCATCATAATTTAATTGCTTTAATAATCGGGCGTGGGGTAATTGATGCGGGTTGGCGGTATAAATGCCTGGGACATCAGTCCATATTTCACAAGAAGCGGCCTGTAGTTTTCCCGCAAGTAGTGCTGCTGAAGTATCAGAGCCTCCTCGACCAAGCAAAACGGTTTCACCATGAGGATTGGCAGCAAAAAAACCTTGGGTAATAATGGCTTGAGCCCCACTGGAGAGAAATTTTTCTACCAATGCCGAGTCGTATTCACTCTCACAACGGGCAGAGAGATAGTTCATTGTTTCTCCACCAAGGGTTGGTGTGCTTGTTAACAATTCTCTGGCATCATACCATTTTACTTTAATCCCTTGTTTTTCAAGAAAGGCATGGCCTAAGCGAGTCATCATCAACTCACCCAAACTTAAAATTTGCGCATGTGTTTTTGCAGGCGCTTGTTTGAGCAAGGAGACTCCAGTTAGCCATTGCTGTAATTGGTGCAAATCTGCAGCAATTAACTCATGGTTTACTTCTAATTGTTCTGCCAGATTCAGGTGACTGCTCTGAATGTCATTGAAAAGGCTATGATGCTCGTCAAGAAGGGCTGCCTCTATGGCTTTTTCAAGTTTGTTGGAAATTTGAGTTAAAGCAGAACAGACTATAACGGGCTGAACACCTGTGTTCAGATGTTTTTGGGTAATTGCAGCAATATTATTCCAAGTGGCTCTGGTTGAAACACTAGTGCCGCCAAATTTGATGACTACTTGTTGCATGATTAGTATTCCGCTCAAAATTAATACACCTTAGCATGGACTAAAGTATTTGTACAAGTAGATTAAGCCCCAATTTAAAAAAGATTTTTCTCAAGACAACCCAAGTCACGAGTTGAGTCTACAAAGCATGGGTTGGGAAAGGTAGGCTCGAATAAAAATTTATCATATGCCTTTGATTTTACCATAATTAACTTGATTAACTCATTATGATTAAAACTTTTATAAAAATTTAAGAAAATAGGAAATAATTTTTTTTTACCGTTTTAAATCATTATAAATTCATTTATTATCATTTTTATTACCATGAATTGGGATGTTATTAAACGAAAGGAGTGTGGAGTGAAAATTAGGCACAAACCCTTAAGAACGCTAGTGAGTACTGCTGTTCTCGGAGTTCTAGCTACTGGTACATTAAACGCAGGTGGATTTTCTTTGTATACCGAAGGAGCTGGATATACAACAGGTAACTTCGCTGCCGGTGTGGCTGCTGAAGCAGCGGATGCTTCTACAGGTTGGTATAATCCAGCAGGTTTGGTATTAATCCGCGATCAGCAAGCTGTATTTGCAGGTGTCGGTGTATTCCCAACTGCCAAGTTAAGCGGAGTTAGTACTTACTCAACAATTAATCCGCCCCCTTTCCCTTCTTTTGTTTATTCTGAGGTTTTCAATAATATCAATGGGGCTGAGGATGCTTTTGTGCCCTCGTTTCATTATGCCTTGCCATTGGGTGAAAATGCTACGTTTGGGTTAAGTGTTGTATCACCATTTGGATTGGCAACAGATTGGGGCCCAGATTCTCCAGTGCGCTATCAAGCCACTTTTACTGAGTTAATTACCACCAATATATCACCCGAAATTGGTGGTAGATTAACAGAGCACGTTGCTTTGGGGGCTGGTTTGGATTTGCAATATGCTAGAGTTAAATACAATCGTATACTTGGAGTACCTAACATACTGAATGTTTTGCCACCTTTTAACCCCATGTTAGCCGATTCACTGACTTACAATAAAGGACACTCTTTTGGAGTAGGTTTTCATGTGGGTGTTCTGGGCATGTTTAACGATAATCATACTCGTCTCGGTGCAAACTATCAGTCATCAATGCGGCATGAATTCTATGGCTACAGTCGTCTAACAGGGCCATTGGCAAGTCCAGGTAATATATTAGCGCCATTTTTGTTCCCGGCACCTGGCATATTTCAAAGCGATGATTTATTTAGTAACTCAATTGATTTTCCTGATGTAGTGACTATTAGTGCTTATCATGATGTCAATGACAAACTTGCACTGTTAGGCTCTTTAGTTTATACTGCATGGAGTAGTTATAAAACAGTACAACTCTCTAATGCAGCTGCCGGAAGACCAGCGGATAATGGAAATGTTTCCCAAGCCAAGGCGATAAGCATATCACCGCAGAATTATAACGATACTTTGCGGGTAGCGATTGGTGCCAATTATCATGTTAATGATAAATTAATGCTTCGTGTGGGCGGTGGTTATGATCCAACACCTACGAACAATATTGACAGAGACGTGCGTTTACCGGATACAGATCGTTGGGCTTTATCTGCTGGCGCTCATTATCAGGCAACGAATAATATCGGTCTCGATATCGGATATACCCATTTATTTACTTCAAGTGATCCAGTTATTAACAGGACTGATGCGTTTACTGCAACAACCAGATATAACGTTACAGCATCTGGAACTGCAGGTGCCAATTTAGTAGGTGTGCAAGCAACTTGGACTATTGATAAAGAACCTCCAGCACCGACTAAATAAAGCTTTCTCTTGACCTTGTTAGAAGCCACGTGATATGCGTGGCTTTTTTATTAGTCAGAACTTATGAAAAATCCCAATCTCTTCGCTAAAATTAGGAAATATTTTTTGCACTGACCTTGGGGTTTTGTATAAGCCCTGTTAGTTTTATGTGTGTCGGGATAAATAACGTTTAGATAATCGTGTGCTGAGATAATTAATCTTAATTAAGATAAACGTAAGTATTTACATGTATTGATTATGTAGGTTGTATTAGCGTTCAACCTACATAAGCTATTCAAAACAAATGGAGACAATTGACTAGTTTTTAGTAATTTCAGCCTCTCCAGGTCCTATTACTCTCAGCGAATAGCCTTTAGCCGATAGCGTCTTGGGAGTAATATCGCCAGTATTCAGATCCATGGTAACGTATCCGATATCAATTGGGTTAGCTGTATTGGTTGCCATTTTAATTAAGGCAGGGCATTGACCATTAGTTGTATGTCCATAGCAAGCCAATCTCACTAAATTCCAATACACTTGATTGGTAGAGTAAGCTGCTGTTGGGTAAAGAGAGGGGATGCTGCCTGCTATGTAGGCATTGGATTCTTCACCAGTTCTGTTATGGGTTGTTAAATAAGCTGGAGCTGCAAAAGTTGTTGCAGCACCGAGACTAATTGCTAAGGCCGATAAACCTTTAAGCATTAAATTCATTGATTTCTCCTTCTAGATTGTAGTTGATTAGGCAATGCCAATCCCATTTACTATATGAGATTTGTTATAGATGAGGCAAGTCTTTCTCTTTATATAGTCGTTTTATAGTTCTTGATTTGATTTATTTGACTCATAATTAAATAAAATTTTGAGAGTTTAATAACTCAGCCATGCCTTTAGCAAAATAAGAAATAATAAAATCAGCGCCAGCACGTTTAATCGCAATGAGACTTTCAGTCATTGCTTGTTCTTCATTGATTAGATTATTTTTTGCTGCATTTTTTATCATCGAATATTCACCGCTGACCTGATAGGCACAAAGCGGTACATCAGCAAAATGTTGTTTAAGTTTATAAATAATATCAAGATAAAAACCGGCTGGTTTAACCATAATCATATCTGCGCCTTCTTCCAGATCTAATCGGGTTTCCCTTACAGCTTCCTCACTATTTGCCGGATCCATTTGATACGCTTTCCTATCGCCAAACTGTGGTGCACCCTGCGCTGCCTCTCTAAAAGGCCCATAAAGGCACGAGCAATATTTGGCACTGTAACTTAAAATAGGAATATCATGAAATGAGGCAGTATCCAATGCCTGGCGTATAGCCAAAACCATTCCGTCTGTCATGCCACTGGGAGCAACCCAGTCAGCACCTGCTTCAGCATGACTTACCGCTTGTTTTCCTAATAATTCTAAGGTAGCAGCAATATTAATTTGAGTACCATCCAGAATCCCGCAATGACCATGATCGGTATATTCGCAAAAACAAAGATCAGTAATCACTAACATGTCACTATTCACTGATTTAATTTTTTTAATAGCTTGTTGGATGATTCCATTATTATTCATTGATTCACTGCCACAAGCATCTTTTTGCTTAGGGATGCCGAATAAGAGGACTGCAGGGATGCCTAATTTTGATAAAGCTTCAATTTCCTCAGGTATACAATTGAGGCCTAGTTGAAATTGGCCTGGCATAGCGCTGATTTCTTTTGCTTCAGTTAAATATTCGCTAATAAACAATGGAGCAATTAGTTGTTGTGTATGCAGCCTCGTCTCTCTTACTAATGCTCTTGACATGGCATTTTTTCTTAAACGAGATAATCTTAAAGGCAAATTATATTCATTCATTTATTACATCCTTCGACAGTATGGATTAAGATTTTATTTGTCAGGTTTTGCTTTTTCTGGTGATGATGTGCTTTTAGTATATAGAATATCGACGCCATTACCCGAATCACTGCTGCTTACCTGAATGCTTAAAAATTTATTTAGTATATATTTTAATGTTAATACGTTAGGGTCAGTTTGAGACAAACCGACGTTATAACTTAAATAAATTCGATCTGAAAGAGATTTTCCAACCACAACACCAGTTGATTCACTAATTTTATTGGTTTGTTGATTAAAATTAGTGGTTGTCTGTACGTTAAAATCGAATCCTAATTTTTGCTTTAATTGCTCCAACAGTTGGGTTCCATTAGTTCCTGTACCTAAATTCATCGAGGAGATAGCTGTTAAAAGTAATTGGCCTTTTGCCTTATCTGCTTGATTGGCTGGGCGGCCTATTACAAGAAAAGATAGGATATCTGCTTGAGAAAGTGTTGGAGGATTAGAGAATAATTGAATTTTAGGTGATTGTAATCGTCCAGTTACTTCGACTCCAACATTAAAATTGTTACCAACGTTGAGGTTATTATAATTGTTAAAATTAAACAGTTCGGATGAGCCTGATACACTCCCAAATGAATTGGATATGTTCTTGGATGCCTTTAAATTAATTCCAGGATTATCAATTCGGCCGCCTGTAAAAATTAATTGTCCTTGTTCAATAGATAAATCTTGCCCATAGGCTTTATATTCTCCTTTTTTGACGGTTAACTCACCATTTGCCGTTATGGGTCCTTGTGATAATTGATTGATTGTAACTATACCCGCCAAATAAGCATGCAATCCTTTAAAGGTCAGCTCAACTTCTTCTCCCATTTCAACTCGTACTGACATATTGGTATTAAATAAGGGGGTTATAGGTTGGGCATTCTTACTCGCAAATACAATATCATCTGTAGCCACAAGACTATTGGTAAATGTTTGGGGTTTTATATGAGCATTAGGAATTTGGATAATTCCAGTGATTTGACATAGCGATGGAGTGAAGCGCACCTGTAACTGTGGAGATATATTAACCTGGAATTCCTTATTATTTGCAATGGGAAAATTGGAACCTTCTATTGAAACAGTCCCACCAAGCTCTTTATTGAAAATCCCTTGTCCTTTTAAGGTCAGTTTTTTTTCAGATGAATGAATAGAGCCAGTCGCTTCCCATCCATCTTTTTTGCTAAAAACCGCTAATACCATATCAGTTATATTGAGACCTAAAGCGGGGATATTAAATGAGCCTTTGTTTAAAGCGAGTTTACTTTCAATTATTGGTTTATTTAAAGTGCCCTTTGCATGAATGGAGGCGAGAAATTGTCCCTTGGGATTTATTAAATAAGGACTGGCATTTTGCAAAAAATCCAGAGAGTTAAAAAGAATGGATAGTTTCGCATCAATTGTTTGTTGTGCTATATCTTGGTAGACATTAAACTCCGGGAATTTAAAATTAAAATTCACTTTTTTATATGCATCCAGAAAGAGAACTCCTTGTCCACTGAATTGTTTTTGGGAAAGAGAGCCTTTAATATTGCCGCCAGTAAACTGAATTAACGGCATCAGATTGTTTTCTGTTATTTGATAATGACCTGGAGCAATGGTGATCAGAAAGTCGGCATGATGGTCATTTTGAGTTTCCATTTTCAAAGCAAATTTTGTATATAAACCATCAAGTTTTGATGAGAAATCTAATGGTTGAGAGAACGTAGCATCGACATTCCATTGCCAAGGCAGCTTGCCCTTAATCGAAGCGTTCATTTGCCAATTTTTTAATTGATCTATGTCAAGTTTGGATTTTAAGTCGATAGCTAAATTTGGAATTGTTCCCGATACTTCAATTCTTCCTTGCGAGCTTTTTAAATTGTTATTTTTATTGTCTTGCCAATGTAAGTCGCGCCATTTTATGACTTGCTTTATTTGTTTTAACTGTTGAAGACTGCCGTTAATTGTTATTTTTCCAGGACCTTCAAATTCTCCTCCCCATTGAATTTGATTCCGATTACCGCCAATGTCTACCCCTCCTGAGAATATATTCTTATTTGTAGAATGTGGGTTTAAACGAATTTTTCCTGAAAATACATGAGGAAATGAGTTGCTAACTTCTAATTGGCTGGTAATCAATTGATTCCAATAATTAAATTGCAGTGTATTCAGTTTAATTAATTGTTGATTTAAATAACCGCTTAATTTGATATTTTTTAGTATCAGTATGGGCGTCTTTTGATTTATTTCAATCATTTCAGCACTCATGCTATCAATAGGCAATTTTTTGTGAAGCAATGAGCTGAAACGCCAGTTAACCGCCAGGTTAAAAATTTTTATTTTAGTGTCTTGATGTTGATATTCCATTTCACCAATAGAAAATTGATCAAGTAATTGTCCTTTAAGATGGTGTATTTTAAGAGTGCCAGGAAGATATAAATGAGTTAATTTAATTACTGCATATAGCCCCGGGGTAGTTGAAATCAAAAAGATAATCAAACTAACCAGACATATTGCTGTTATTAAGCAGTAGTAAAATCCTTTTTTTATAAATTTTAATATCATCATAAGTCTGGTCCCATACTGATAACCAATCTTGGATTGTGTCCTATTCTCTCCATCTTATTATCGACTGATTGGGCTAATCCAACTTTAATTGGCCCAATAGGGGAAACCCACATCAGACCGCCTCCAATATCGTATTGAATGTTTTTAACGGATGGATTGTAAACATCTCCAGCATCGTAAAATCCAACAAGATACCAGTTTTTTTTGAATTCTTTTTGAATTTCAAAGCCACCATAAGTGATAATTTTTCCTGGTCCGATAGAGTTAAAACTATAGGCTTTAAGGTTGTCAGTTCCTCCCAGAAGTAATGCCAGGGAAAGCGGTAATTCATTGATATCATTGATTGCTGTAATACCTTGGATGGTATGCCCATACAGGCGCAAATGCAGTGAATCCAATGTGAGCGCGGCTTTGGCATCCAGTGAAAGTTGTCCAAAGTTCAGATGGGAGAGGACGGCCTTATTCGCCCCAAGCGCGTTAAAAGTAATATTATACCCTGATGGCGAAAACAAGAGATTTTTAGTTTTACTGAAAGTGATATTGGCTTTGGGGTAGAGCAAAAACTGATCCGTATTGGGTTGTAGAGAGTAATGAAAACTTTCATACAGAGCATTCAGTGAAAGCGCTCTTTGAAATTGATTCACATTATGCAATTGGCTCAGGGATAAGAGAGTAGCATTACTGTAACCTGCATTATAGTTTAAATTTGAAAAATTACCGGTCAAGGCATATTGATCGGTAACAGGGTTTTTTCCGGGGATTACATATTGGGCTTGTAAGGCGTTTTGCCTGAAAGAGCCTTGTGCTACGGCATTAAACTTATGTCCTTGGCGATTGACTGGAATCACATGAAGAGCTGCTTTTCCACGCACTCCTGTGTCTGTTCCATAGCCAAGGCCAAATGAATAGGAATATTTAGGTACAGGTTGCAAATGAACAATGACCGGTACTGTTTGGGCGTCAGTAATTTGGGGTTTTACCAGTACAGAACTAAAATAACCGCTGTTCGATAAATAATCATTCAATTTCAAAACTTGATCTGTGGCATAAGGTTGGCCAGGATCAAATGGTACGAAACGGTGTAATAGCTGAGGAGAAATATAGGTTGGGTCAAATTGCACCTGGCCAAAATAATATTGGGGCCCCGTATCAAAAATCAGGGTGATTTGAGCCGATTTTTTGTGTTCATCTATCAATATTTCAGCTTTTTTAAATACGCCGTGCAAATACCCCATATTTTCTGCAGTATTAATAATGTTTTGTTTTGCTTTTTCGTATTGTTCTGAAAACAGAGGATCTCCAATATGCAGGGGTAACTCTTTCAGAGTTTTTCGTAATAATGGATTTTGTGCTCCCTCTCCTGTTAGCATCGCTTTAATGGAGGCAATACGAATTTGAGGCCCAGGTTGAATTTTTATTATTATTTTATTGTTGAGGTTATTAATACTGGTTTCCGCATTGAAATATCCAAATGGTTGAATGGCTTTATTAATTTGGTCTTGAAGTTCGGTTGGGGTAAATTGGCTTAAAGGTTTAATTTGGATCAATTCATCTAAACGAGTTTCCACATTAGCAAGAACTTTTCCTTTTATACCATCAATCTCAAACAGCCCGGCTTTTTTATCCTGAGCAAACAATGGAAAACACAAAATGATTAGTATGATTAAATATGTAAACCTATTCATGTAATAACTACATCAATTGATGCTCTCGGCACACTCCAGTTGTTTTAACTTATAAATTAAATCCAACGCTTCTTTGGCAGTTAATCTATCTGGATCAATTTTTTTTAGTTCAGTTAAAATTGGAGATGTGGGAGGCTTTATAATTTGAGTCTGGACCAGGATAGATTGAGTATCTTGTATCTGATTCAGATGTTCATGAGCCAGCTTTAGCACTTCTTTAGGTATACCAGCTAATTCTGCGACTTCTAATCCGTAACTACGATTTGCGCAACCTTCTTCGACACGGTACAAGAAAACAATTTGTCCTGTCTTGATGGATGCTTGCAAATGCACGTTGCGAATACAAGAGAAGTCTTTGGGTAATTCGGTCAACTCCAGGTAATGAGTAGAAAACAAAGTATAGGCTTTTATTGTTGACGCAAGAAAGGCACAGCTTGCGTAAGCTAATGCCATTCCATCATAGGTACTGGTACCACGACCAATTTCATCAATTAATACGAGGCTTTGGCTGGTTGCCTGCCGTAATATTTGAGCTGTCTCAGTCATTTCCACCATAAAAGTGGAACGTCCAGAGGATAAATCATCACTGGCCCCAATGCGAGTAAAGATTCGGTCTAATGGACCTAATCTCACTTCATCAGCAGGTACAAAACTTCCAATATGTGCCAGCAGAACGATTAAGGCGGTTTGCCTCATGTAGGTCGATTTGCCGCCCATGTTGGGCCCAGTGATTAGTAACATATTTTGATTTGGTTTAAGTTCCAAATCGTTAGCGATAAATCGTTCTTGTAATAATGGCTCAATGACAGGATGTCGTCCGGCTTGTATCATAATGCCTGATTCAGGAACGAGATTCGGGCAATTCCAATTCAAACTTTGTGCTCTTTCAGCAAGAGTGACTAATACGTCCAATTGCGCCAGAGATTTTGCAAGATCCGATAACTCAGGTATGTATTGCTGAATTTCTTCAAGTAAATTGTCATATAGCCATTTTTCACGAGCCAATGCTTTGGATTGAGCTGAAAGCACTTTGTCTTCGAACAACTTTAGTTCGGGAGTAATATAACGTTCCACATTTTTTAAAGTTTGCTTTCTGTGAAAATGGGGCGGCGCATTTTGAGCTTGTGCCTTTGACAGTTCAATATAAAATCCCTGAACGCTATTGTAACCTAGTTTTAGAGTGGATAATCCTGTGCGATTTTTTTCTTCCTGTTCAAGTTTTACTAATGTTTCATGAGCATTGCTGCTTAAATTACGCAATTCATCCAGTTCTTCATCAAATCCTGGAGCAATGACTCCACCATCCCTAATTAGCATCGGCGGGTTGTCTATAATGGCTGTTTCAAGCAGTTGCTGCAGCAGCGGGAGAGGGCTTATTTCTTTCTTGATTTCATTGATTAACAAGGTCTTGTTTTCTTGTAATTCGTCATGGATTGCTGGAAGCAGTGTCAGAGTTTGCAATAAGGAAACCAAATCACGCGGGCGTGCCGATTTTAAAGCAATACGTGATACTATGCGCTCCACATCGGCGCATTGTTTAATCAGCTGATGAAGTGAAACGTCTTGTTGAAGAAAAATAATTTCCTTAATGGCTTGTTGTCTTGTTTGAATGATTGCATGTTGTTTTAATGGTTTTCCCAGCCAACGCTTGAGTAAACGGCTTCCCATCGCACAAGCTGTTTTATCTAATATGGAAAGCAAACAGTGCTCACCACCACCATGTATATTTTCAAAAAGCTCCAAGTGCCTTTGAGTCGATGCGTCCAGTTGCAGGTAATCCTCGGATTGCTCAAGAGTAAGTGTTGTAAGATGTGGTAATGACTGTTTTTGAGTGGTTTTTAAATAAGCTAATAAAGCGCCTGCTGCAATCAAGGCAGTGGGGTAATTTTGTTCGCCAAAGGCCGAAAGATCGGTCACGGAGAATTGTTCACACAATAATTTATGTGCGTTGCTTGCATCAAATTCCCATCCTGGTCTGAATTTAACAGCAAAGTTAGAACAAAATGAAGGAAGCGGCGTGGATTCTTTGCAGAGGAGCTCTGCTGGTTGCAGGCGCACTAACTCTGCATTTAACTGATGTTCTTCTGTTAATTCCTGCAAATGAAAACGACCGCCACCTAAATCAACCCATGCAATACCAATTTTTTGTTTTTGGGTGTGTATGGCCAACAAAATATTATCTTTTCTGGCATCTAATAATGCTTCATCTGTTACTGTACCAGGAGTAATGATTCGCGTTACTTGTCTTTCTACTGGTCCTTTACTGGTAGCTGGATCTCCGATTTGTTCACAGATGGCTACGGATTCCCCTTTTTTTAATAACCGTGCCAAATAGTTTTCTACTGCATGATAGGGAACGCCGGCCATGGGAATAGGTTTGTCAGCAGATTGTCCTCTATGTGTCAGAGTTAAATCCAAAAGTTGTGATGCGCGTTTGGCATCATCAAAAAACAACTCATAAAAATCACCCATGCGATAAAATAAAAGCATGTCGGGATAGTCTGTTTTAATGCGCAAATATTGCTGCATCATTGGGGTGTGAGAGCTAGCCATAGTGATTGAGTTGATTGAAATTGCCCCAATTTTAACAAAAGTGTTGTGTGAAGTCAGTAAGATATGTTGGTGGTTTTGGCTTTTATGATCATAATATGATCAATATGACATGAAAGTGCATTAAGTATAATCTTAATGTGTCATAAAATAAGTATGATTTTTAAAATTCGCAAATTACTGTGAGTTTGCCAAAATGATTGCCAACACTTATTTTTGCCATTTAATTTAACATTCTGCAACAAAATATAAATTTTATTTTTTAAGTTCAGAAGATAAGTCCTTCACTTAATGAGAATATTTGCTAGAATTAACGTGATATTACAAAAAATAAATAGGGAGAGTGATTATGAATCGTTTAGCTATGATTGCTGCTGCTAGTTGTCTAGCATTATTTTTAACTGGATGCGGTGAGGGCTCAAAGCCTGCAGATACAAAGACTGATCAACAACAGCAGCAACAACCAACTGATCAGCAACAACAAGGTGGTGAAAATACTGGAAATAACCAAGCCCAACCTTCTACTGAAGGCCAAGGCCAATAAAATTAATTTCAGTGTTATTTATTTAAATTATCAAGAAAACCCCATAGATGTTTTATGGGGTTTTTTATAGGTGAAAGGTATGGGGCATTTCTCGATACTGATTGAAGAAATAGCAGCCTATTTAAAAAAGGCCAAATGGCAATTAGTGACCGCGGAATCTTGTACGGGAGGTTTAATTGCTACTTGCCTTACAGAAATACCCGGAAGCTCAAATTGGTTTGAGCGTGGTTTTGTTACTTATAGTAATTTAGCTAAAGAAGAAATGCTTTCTGTTGCTCACGAGCTAATACAAACCCATGGGGCAGTCAGTGAAGAAGTCGCTTTGGCTATGGCTTTTGGTGCGTTACAACATAGTATGGGTAATATTGCTGTATCAGTTACTGGTATCGCAGGTCCAGAAGGAGGCAGTATTGAAAAACCAGTAGGTACTGTATGCTTTGCCTGGGCAGTTCGTCATCAATTTCAACAAACATCAAGACAGCAATTCACTGGAAGTCGGCAAGAAATACGTTTGTCTGCCTGTCAATATGCTTTAAATGGAGTGCTTTCTACTCTTAAAAAAATTAGTAGTTAACCGAATAGTTTTTTAAAAATATAGATTAACTATTATTTGGTCTCAAATTCTTGTTTTTACCATTCAGCCAATAAAAATTACAATAAATCTCTTGCATAAACAGTGTCTTTTGTTTTATAGCTGTAACGCAAATAGTTCGTAGAGTGGATGTATACAATGAAAATCTACGAACCCATCGAAAATGTGTTTCTTGTTTTAAACTGAATAACTAAAGTTGCACAAGAAGTATAATAATTTGTTTGGTTAAAAAAATAGGGAAAAAATATGAGTCAATATACAAGGTTGTTTGAGTTTTTATGTGATCTGATTGATATCCAGATTAACAAATATCTTGAGCTCGCAAAACTTAAAGTAGGTGAAGATGCGATAATAAACGCCGCTCTCATATACGAAGAAGTGAATGAATTATTAGGATTCGCGGAGAAGTTATTAAAGGAAATAGAAGCCAATTCAAAATCTGACTCAATGGATATGACCATTTTTGATCATGTTTTTGAGCAAGTAAAATTTTATGTGGAACAAGAATATCTGAGATCCTATGCAGAATGGCTGCTTATTGAAAATAACTCTAAAGATACGGTCTACAATAGAACCAAAGAGCAATTACTCAGGCTTTCAGAAATTAAGAGTTTTAGTGATAAAGGTTTTTCACAGCCAAGCACTGAAATTCAACAGCAATGTCAACATGATAGCGTTCAGATAGTGTATTCCATTTTAAATTTGGCAAGAGAGGTAAGAAAAAATCCGGATATGGAGTTTGATGATAGCATCCCTCATAACAAGCTCAATGTATTAAGACGAAATGCAACGACAAGATATGTTGAATTCGGAAATGAAATAGACAAATTGCATCAGCATAGTGAAGCGTTTTTGCAACAGTCAGGCCTTGGGGTTTTCGACGCTGAATTAATCTATGAATCGGCACTCTCAAAGGCAAAAGACCATGATATTAAGTTAAATACCTTGCTTGGTCGTTATAAAGAAAATAAGGAAACTATTTCTGCTCCTCAGTCCCTCTCTTTGGACAACAAGGTGGATGAGGAAAATATTACGACAGAAAAAAAACCTTCAACTGAAGTGTCTGATAAAAAGAACTCCTTCTTTTCAACAAGCAATTTATTATTTTTCGGTGGTGTTGTTTTAGCCGCTGTTATTTTTATTCCCAGATTACTTACTCATCTCAAGGCCAATAAATTATGACACAGCATTATGATTAGCTGACATTTTGTTATTTTGATTGTAAAACCTTGGTTTTTGTGTCGGATTATCTGTATATTTTTTATATTGCCCCGTTACCAAGCTAAAAATCAAGGTTTGAAGCTCAAACGGACAACACCTTGATTTTTGGATAAGTGATCATGTCCTACAGCCTATAAATAAAAGTGCTAGAATCGATTGTTGTATGCTGCTTTTATTTAGCAATACACAACGATTACTGTTTGCTGCTCGCCCATATCTGTGTGATAATTTTGTTCTTGCACACATTATAATCTGGAATAAATTATGGAAGAGAATAAACAAAAAGCACTATCAGCAGCGCTTTCGCAAATTGAACGCCAATTTGGCAAAGGGTCTGTAATGCGCATGGGAGATAGCACGGTATCTCGGGATATCGAAGCAATCTCTACCGGTTCATTAGGTCTTGATATTGCCTTAGGGATAGGCGGTTTGCCAAAAGGCCGTATTGTTGAAATTTATGGCCCTGAGTCCTCAGGTAAAACCACACTCACTCTTCAAGTGATCGCTGAATGTCAAAAAATGGGCGGTACAGCAGCATTTATCGATGCGGAACACGCTCTGGATCCCAGCTATGCTCAGAAACTCGGTGTGAAGGTGGACGAGCTTCTGGTTTCTCAGCCAGATACAGGCGAGCAAGCTCTGGAAATTACTGATATGCTGGTGCGTTCAGCAGCAGTTGATGTAGTAATCATTGACTCGGTTGCTGCCTTGACTCCCAAAGCAGAAATTGAGGGAGAAATGGGCGATTCCCATGTTGGTTTACAAGCAAGGCTGATGTCGCAAGCTCTGCGTAAATTGACCGCTAATATTAAACGTTCAAACACACTGGTTATTTTTATTAACCAAATACGCATGAAAATTGGCGTGATGTTTGGTAGCCCTGAAACTACTACAGGGGGTAATGCTTTGAAGTTTTATGCTTCGGTTCGTTTGGATATTCGTCGTATTGGTTCAATTAAAAAGGGTGAAGAAATATTAGGTAGTGAAACCCGGGTTAAAGTAGTTAAAAATAAGGTAGCTCCACCGTTTAAAATGACAGAGTTTGATATTTTATATAACGAAGGTATATCTCGTGAGAGTGAAATTATTAATCTGGGTGTTCAATTGAATTTAATTGAGAAATCAGGCGCCTGGTACAGCTACAAACAGGAAAAAATCGGGCAGGGTAAAGAAAATGTCAGATTATATTTGAAAGAAAATCCCCAAGTCGCTGCAGAGCTTGAACAACAAATCCGTACCGAACTGTTGGAAAAAAAATTGTCTGTGTTGGCTAGTTCATCAGAAGATCTTTTTGAGACTATAGATGACTAAAGCATTCGATAGCGCCTTGCGCCTGTTAAGCAGGCGCGAGTATAGCGCTATGGAGTTATGTGATAAACTGAAACAAAAAGGATTTAATCTCAATGATGTTCAAAATGCTTTGAATGAATGCCAACGTCTTGGGTATCAGAGTGATGAACGTTATGTAGAAAGCTATATCAGAGTTCGAATTCATCAAGGCTATGGCCCTTTAAAGATCATGCAGGAACTAAAAAACAAGGGTGTAGACCCTGAACTCATTCAAAGTGTTCTACAGGAAGAAAGAGATAATTGGGTTGATTATGCTTTGCGGGCATGGGAGAAAAAATTTAAGAGACAGGATGATTTCTCTTATAGTGAAATGCAAAAACAGCAGCGCTTTTTGCTGTATCGAGGGTTTGATAGGGATGTTATTTCAAAGGTATTTAAAGAGGTTAAATCTTCTTACTTAATTTAACTGGTAAATATTAAAAAATGAAAAGTTCTGAAATTAGACAAGCATTCCTTAATTATTTTGTTCAACGCGGTCATCAATTAGTAGCTTCTAGTTCATTGATCCCTTCAAATGACCCCACTTTGCTATTTACCAATGCAGGTATGGTGCAATTCAAGGATCTTTTTTTAGGTCTTGAAACCCGTCCTTACCAGCGTGCTGTTACAGCGCAGCGCTGTGTGCGTGCGGGTGGTAAACATAACGATCTGGAAAATGTTGGCTATACGGCGAGACACCATACATTTTTTGAAATGTTGGGTAATTTTAGTTTTGGCGATTATTTTAAACGCGAAGCCATTCAATATGCTTGGGAATTTCTAACAGAAGTGTTACACATACCGACAGAACGGCTGTGGGTTACAGTTTATAAAGAAGATTCGGAAGCAGAGGATATTTGGCTAAAGGAAATGAAGGTATCTCCCGAGCGGTTTTCTCGATGCGGAGAAAAAGACAATTTCTGGTCAATGGGGGATACAGGTCCATGTGGTCCCTGTACGGAAATTTTTTATGATCATGGACCTGAAGTAGCGGGTGGTCCCCCAGGCAGCCCAGATGAAGACGGAGATCGTTATATAGAAATATGGAATTTAGTATTCATGCAGTTTAACAGGGATAGAGAGGGATGTTTGCACCCCTTGCCAAAGCCCTCAGTTGATACTGGCATGGGATTGGAGAGATTAGCTGCAGTTATTCAAGGTGTCCATAGTAATTATGAAATTGATAGTTTTCAGTATTTGATTAAAGCTATAGCACAATTGGGGTACGGTATCGATTTAAATCATACTTCCTTAAAAGTGATTGCAGATCATATTCGTTCCTGCTCTTTTTTGATAGTTGATGGGGTTTTGCCTAGTAATGAAGGCAGGGGATATGTATTAAGAAGAATTATCCGCAGAGCAGTCAGACATGGAAATAAATTAGGTTTGCCCAGCCCATTTTTTTCCAAACTTGTTCAGCCTTTAATTGACGTCATGGGGGATGCTTATCCCGAATTAATCAATTCAAAAGCGCATATAGAAAAGATCTTGCAACAAGAAGAAAATCAGTTCATCCGTACTTTGGAGCAAGGATTGCGTTTATTGCAAGATCATATTAAAAACTTGAAAGGTCAGGAGCTATCAGGAGAGGTAGCATTCAAGTTGTATGATACTTATGGTTTCCCTATCGATTTGACAGCAGACATCATTCGTGAACAAGGTTTGCATATTGATATGGAAGCCTTTAATCAATTGATGCAACAACAAAGAGAGCAGTCTCAGGCTGCCAGTCAGTTTACTACCGATTATCACGCCGTGTCTCAATTGGATCATCAGTCTGAATTTCATGGGTATGAAAAAGAATCCATGGATGGAAAGATTATTGGATTACTTCAAGAAGGTAAAGAAGTGAAATCCCTTAATAAGGGAGCAAAAGGCGCTGTAATTCTTGATCATACCCCATTTTATGCTGAAAGTGGTGGTCAGGTAGGAGATAAAGGTTTACTCATAGGAAAAGAATTTTCTTTTCAAGTGGATGATACACAAAAAGTAGGACAAGCCGTCGTACATTATGGAGAAGTAATCAAAGGCGAGCTGACTTTAGATTTATCGATTCATGCGCAAGTGGATAATATAAGACGTGATGCAATTCGATTGAATCATACTGCAACTCATTTGTTGCATGCTGCTTTAAAAAAAATTGTAGGACAACATGTTCAACAAAGAGGATCCTTGGTTGATGCTGAACGGGCACGTTTTGACTTTTCTCATTTTGAGCCATTGACTCCTCAACAAATCCTGCAAATTGAAGAGGTAGTTAATGCGCAGATTCGAGCTAATAATGAAGTAATAACTCAAGTAATGGACATTGAATCAGCCAAGCAAAGTGGTGCTGTTGCTTTATTCGGGGAAAAATACTCCGATGCGGTACGGGTATTATCCATGGGTGACTTTTCCAAGGAGCTTTGTGGAGGAACTCATGCACGACGGACTGGAGATATAGGTCTTTTCAAAATCGTAGCAGAATATGGCATTGCCAGTGGTATCAGGCGGATTGAGATGGTTACGGGTCGTTATGCATTGGCTTGGGTTAATGAACAATTAGGATTTATGAATAATCTGGCAGCTATCCTTAAAACAACACCTAATAATCTACAGGAAAAAGTTTCTCAATTATTGAATGATAATAAAAATCAAGAAAAAATGATTGCAAAACTTTTAAGTGAAAAAGCACAACAATCTGGAGCAGATATTCTGGGTGAGGTGGAGCAGATTAAGGGTATTAATTTATTGATTAAGCAGTTAGAAGGTATGGATAGCCAAACCATGCGCCATACTATGGATCAATTAAAATCAAGAATTGATTCAGGAGTGATAATATTATTTACTGTTGAACAGAATAAAATGAATGTCATTGCCGGAGTGAGTAAGAATATTATTGGTAAAGCACCAAGTGCTGCTCAATTAGTAAGGCATCTCTGCGGTAAAGGAGGTGGTCGAGATGACATGGCTCAAGGTGGAGGGGTTGTTCCTGAAGATTTGAACGGCAAGATCAAGGAAATAAAGGAAATGATTGAAAATTTTTAATATTTTTTAGATTACTCTTTGGGATTACTTAAAAGCAAATTATCTGGGGATTTGCTATAATATAAACATTGGTTCACTAATGAGCACTATTATGAATGACTTACTGAATTTAATCGCAGTGATAGTGGTTTTTGGTGTAGGCCTATGGTTAATTAATGTTTTTATACCTATGCCTGGGGCTATTAAAAGTCTGTTAAATGTTTTGGTGTTAATCATTTTAATCATTTATATTTTGCAATTTTTTGGGGTAATAAAAACAATATTACCAGTGATTAAAATTTTAAAGTGACTTTTTCCCCTCAAATTAATCAGGAGCGGCCTATTTTAATGGGCCGTTTTGTATTAGACAATCAAGATTTTATCCTGGAACATAAATTTCATCTCAAGTAAAAATTTGAGATGAAATTAATCCAAAAGACCTTAATGTGGCTTGAAAAACTCAGATTTGTATTTCATTAAGAAGAATTGATTTAATTTTGATCCCATGATATTTTGCACAAAATTTAATCGGAGAATTTGCTATGCCGCCACCATATAGTAGTCATGTGATTGTCAATGTATTTCGTAGTGTTGCCCAATTAGTATCACAAAACCCAGAGCTATTAAATAGACCAGGAGTATTTCGACTGGCTGGATCAAGAGAAGAATCTGAAAAGTTGCTTGAGCAAATCATTGATGAGAATTTTAGTGTACAGAATTTGGCGGATTATATCGTAGAAGATGGCCAGATAAATAATTTACATCTGAATAATGTTTTGGGAATGTTACCTTTAGTTCTTAAAGAAAGTGTATTGTTGAAAACCGGAGATCCATTGCTCAAGCATTTTACGACAGAATTAAAAAATCTATTGGGTTCTGACAAGAGTGATGTCGAAAATACTGATGTAATAGTACAGTTGCTGGATAATTTTATTGATTCTTTATTACTTTCAAAAATACTTGACCATCAACGGGTTGGAGAAATTCTTTATCATTATTGTTACTTAATGCATACGGCAGGAGGCTTTCATGAAACCAATCTAATGACATGGAAAAATCTTGCTATTATTATGGCTCCTCATTTCACTAACGAGTTTGGTTTATACCCTGCAGAAGATTTGTTGGGATTAATACAATTTACTAATCAGTTGAAACCCATCCTGGAATGTTTTATTGCGCATCCTGATAGCGGAGTTCCTTTTAAAGAAAGGCATGCTGACAAGTTAGAGCACTTGGCTAATACTCGACATAATATCATTGAAAAATTAACACATATGGGAAGTGAATCCAGAAGAATAGTTGTCGTTCCTATGAAAAGCTTGATGCTACAAGCATCTATGTTGAGATCTCAGATTGATGCTGTAGAAACTCAATTGAAGGACTCCTCTCTTAAAAAGAAGAATAAAAAGGAATTAAATAAACAGTTAGGGGAATTAACAGAAGAATTAGAAAAACTGAATATAGAAATTTCTGAATTAACAAGAAAAATTAAAAAAATGAATCATGGTCATGCGAAGATAAAAGAAGAAATTAGAGTAATATCGCGCTCTGAGGATGCTGTAAGTACTCATGCTACCCAACAATCAGGAGCATCATCAAGCAGTAGTAGCTCAGTTAGAGTTCAATTGGGAATTTTTGGTAACAATAGTGCTTCATCTGCTTATTTGATAGCAGAACAGGAAGAAGACGAAGTTACTGAAAATGATTACAGTGGTTTAGATAGTGCAAAGCTGACTTAAATCGGTAATTTTTAACGGGTATCTGTAGCCTGAGAGATTTCTTGAAACAGGGGTTGGGGTTCTGCAGATGCCTCGACAAGGCTATAAAGAGGTTTTCTAATTAGCAAGAGAAAAAGAACTTAATTCACTCGAGGTATTAACCCAATTGACCAAATTATCAATAAAAATACGGATCAATCGTTCATCTGTACGTTTCTTAAGAAAATGACAATAAAAATCAATGCTGGGAGCATAATCAGATAGTTCGAGTGGATTTAAATTAGGATTCAATAAGCGTTCATTAATCATGCTCCAGGCCATACCCTGTTCGACAAGAGCAATGTTATTATAAATTATATTGGCTTCAGCTCTTATTTTGAGTGTCAACTTTTGTTTTTCGGCTTCTTTATCAATAATTCGGCGTATTATAAAGTTTTTTTCCATAAGTACGGCATCAAATTCAACTAATTCAGTAAAGGATAGCTTTTCTTTAATTTGTGCCAGAGGATGTGATATTCCGACAACAGGAATAAGTTTTTCTCTCCATAAAGGTACAGATTTAATTTCAGCAGAATTATTCATGAACGGGGAGATAATCAGATCATAAGTCCCTTCACTTAAACCAAGAGCTACATCTTTGTCAGCAATCAGTTTCGTGTTAATAAAATAGTTCAAGTCCAAGGAGTTCATATGGATAATCAGAGGAGGAATAATGGTCTGAGCAATGTATACTGTGGTACCAATATTAAGCAGTAATTGAGGCTTTTTTTTATCTTTACCGGTATTGTTAATTAACTCATCGCTCAGATAAACCATCTGTCGAACATAAGGCAATAATTGTTTTCCTTTTTCAGTGAGCTCAGTTCTTAATCCTGAAGAAATAAAAAGTTGAGTATTCCACTCTGATTCAAGTTTTTTAATTCTTTTACTTAAAGCAGGTTGAGTAATATGCAATTTTTTTGCAGCTAAAGAGATAGAGTGGAGCTCCACGACTGCAAGAAAAGATTGCAAATCAGCAATATTCATTATTTTAATACCAATCCTGATATGGCTTAAATTAATACTAGGATAGTTTTTATCATTCTACAAAAGCCTATAACTGAGGTTATAACTGATAAAAACGAATTGTTGCGATAATATTACTTATATTTTTCCTATTCTTTTATAAATGAAAAAAGGGAGCTTTGTAATAATACCCATGATTACTTTCCAGAAAGAAGGATAGTAAAAAAATCTTTTTTTATGATTTATTTTTTCCCAGCATGCCTTTGCACATTCATGAGGTTGTGCCGCGTAAAAAATTCCTGATAGTCCATAAGTTTGTCTTGTATCAATGTATCCAAGACGAGCGATTAAGATATTCTGGCGTGGAGTTGCTTTTTGTTGCAAACCTTCGAGAAATAGTTCAATTGCTGCTTTACTGGCGCCATAAAGACTATTTTTGGCGCGGCCGCGGCAGGCAGCAACAGAACTTAAATAAACGATATGATGTCTTTCTTGTGTCGATTGTAAATAGGTATTAATCAAGATCGCCGTAGATGAGATATTGGTATCAATTAAATGTTTAATCGATTGAGGATTCAAATGGCTATTATCGGTGAAATCACAATGCGCAATAAATAAATCTAATTCTCTTTCTCCGGTTTCTAAAATGGTAAGCAATTGCTCATTAGGCTCGGATAAATTCATGGCGATCGCGTCACAAGGGATTTTATATCGCAATTGAATATCTTTTGAGATTAAGGCTAGTTGTTCGGAATTACGTGCAACCAAACATAAATGGTTACCAGCTAGCGCAGCAAGATGTGCGAATTGTTCGGCAATAACTGAAGTAGCTCCTAAAATAACCCATTTTCTCTGCATCATTTTATGATTCCTAAACGAATTGCAAGATCTGAACGCATGGGGCATCGATATTTTGTAAGTATTTGAGCAAATTTCGATTGATTTTCGTACATTGTAAAGTATTGTTCTGGGCTTAGTAATAAATCCTTAGCCAAATAAATACATCCATCATTTTCTACCATGAATTGATTCATCGCGCTTATCGCTTTTTTGGCCTGGGGATTATTAATAAAATCAATAGCCAGAGTAAATCCAGGTCGACAAAAGGAAAGCAAACCTAATCCAGGTTGTGTAAATAATTTGAGGACAGTGAGGGTTGGAGTAGCATTATGAGCCCTAATAATCTCTGCCAGGCGATTAATAGTTTGTATGGCCTTATCTTGATCAAATACGGCTTGAAACTGGATGAGGCCTCTGGGTCCGTAAAGTCGGTTCCAATGTGATATTTTATCCAGAGGGTTGTTGTATTGGGTGAGACTCATTATTTCATTTTCTTTTTGTCTTAAGTAAAAATATTGATTAAATAATTTTATGTTCCATTTTTTGATAAGTCCAAATGGTAATTTAGGCAGGCTATAACTTTTAAATTTTTTATCAGGACAGGTTGGGGATTCACAATAATTTGCTGTTGATAAAATGGATCGGGGTTCTGAGTATAACAAGTCTAACCAGGCTACTTGATAATCTTGTTGCAGACCATAAACCGTCATTTCTGCAATTAATTCTTGGATAGATGCAAATGGCTTATTTTTTATTGCCAGTTGGCGTGGTGCTTTTTTAAGGCGAATAGCGACTTGCGTAATAATGCCTGTTAAACCTAAACCTGCTATAGTTGCGAAAAATAAATCACTATTTTTTTCCCGGCTACAATGCATGATTTGATCACCTATCAATAAATCAAACCAGGAAATATGATGGCCAAAACTCCCTGCAGAATGGTTATTTTTACCATGAACATCATGGGCTATTCCACCTGCTACGGTGGCAAATGCTGTGCCTGGGAGAACAGGGGGAATGAATTCATCATGAAGTAAAAACAGATCCTTAAATGGTGTTCCACCCTGACATACCACAATGCCAGTTTCGACATCAAAATCGATGAAATGATTCAAGCGACTAGTATCAATTACCAGACCATCTTGATTTAGACAGCTATCGCTATAACTCAATCCCACCCCTCTTGTTAGCATGTTTTTAGGCCGATTTTGGGCAATATAGTGAATAAGTTCTTTCTCTGTATCAGGTCTTATGCAATAGGATTCACTATATATTGCGTGGGTAAAATTAGTTAATATGATTTTTTTGCTGCGCATATCAGAATTTTTTTTAAAATAGATAGTTGAGTGTCGCATGATTTTTTTATTATGGAAACAGGATCAAAGGTTATACGCTGTCTATAATTAAATCAAATCTCATTTGAAGGTATTCTAATGAACAAAATATTCAATCTTGTCAGCGTAACCTGTTTTTTCTTCTTTTCCTTGATAGCATTTGCAGCAGATATTCCTAACCTGGATGAAGGCACGGATAAATTAAATATGGAAGAATGTGTTGGGGAGAATTATCAGCAATGTCTGGATGATGTTTGTTTAACCTCTGAAGAAATAGATTGTAATTCCAATTGCCAAAGTTTAGCTGAAGATAAATGCGAACAACAAGCAGCAGATTAAGTGTACCCTCAAGAAATATTTTAAAGCTTAAAGTATAAGGATTATGAGCATAATGGTCCCATGTTCTTTTATCAGGATAAACTCTATAAAGGCAAAGTAATCAATAAAGTCTTGAGGTTTTTTATGTCAATACTTTGACAGAGTCACATTGAATGAGTTAATCAAAGTCGTATTATTAGATTATCTATTTGATTTATCAAAATATTTTTTGAATGGCATAGGCTTTGCATAAACATAATTATTCTTTGATTGTTATTCATTTAGGAATTTGATTTTAAACTAATCAACACTTCAACTTTAAAAAAGATTGAAAACCTGGTTGAGATGCAAATGGATTGCTTATGACTGAGAAAGATGTGTTATCACAAGAAGAGATCGATGCATTACTGGATTCAGTGGATGAGTCAATTGATGATGAAACGAGTAATGAAGCGGTGAACTCAACAGAGCAGCCAGCTCGTAAGAAATCAGAAGATACTGCTAACCAGGAAGTAAGTTCCTCATTTGATTCTGACAAAAAAACGGCAGAAGATAGTGTCAAAACACTTAATTTTACTGGACAAGAACGTATTGTTAAAGGACAGCTTCCGGTATTAGACAAGATCTATGATAGGGCAGTTCGTCTGTTTGCAGCAGATATTTATCATTTAACGGCTAGAGATTTTGAAATTAAACAGGATCCTCTACTTATTACAAAGCATAAGGAGTTTATGCAGAGTTTACCTAACCCTAGCCTGATAAGTATCTATAAATTCAAGCCTCTTCGTGGTAAAGGAATTATTCTGTTTGATAGTACCTTTGTGTATGACTTGGTCGATTATTATTTTGGCGGAAATAGCCAGTTTGGTGCACAAAAGGATAAAACGGATTTTACTGCTACTGAGCTTCGTGTTATGGAAGTCGTAACTAAAAAGCTGGTAGCTAATTTAATGCATGCCTGGGAACCCATAATTCAACTGGATGTAACAAAATTCAATGACGAAACAAATCCCCAATTAGTGAATATTGCCGAGCCAGAAGAAATGTTGCTTGTGGCACGGTTCATATTAAATTTTGGTAAGGAAACGGGAGCCTTTTACTTCATATTACCTTACTCTATGCTTGAGCCAATCAAGCAACAATTGGAGTTGGGGGCATCAAGACCAGATGATGAAATCGATCCTAATTGGATTAATTCTCTGAAAGAAGAGCTTATGGACGTTGAATTGACGGTAAGTGCTTCAATGGCTGAAACCGTGAGTACTTTAGGGCAAGTAATGTCCTGGAAAGTAGGAGATTTCGTACCTTTGGAAATGAATGACGAAGTGACCTTGGACATAGAGGGAACACCAAGCTTTACTGCGACCTTAGGTAGTGCAAATGAAAAACGAGCTTTGAAAATAATTAAAACAATACGTTATTAGGGGACAAGGATGACTCAAGTGAACGAAACCACTATGGAGCAATTAAATCAAGGGAATCCACTGAATCCAGATCCTGGCAGTGAAAAATTGGAATTAATTTTAGATATCCCTGTTTCAGTGACAGTAGAAATCGGTCGGACCAAAATGACTATTCGTAATTTACTTCAATTAAATCAGGGAGGCATCGTAGCACTTGATCGCTTAGCTGGAGATCCCCTTGATGTGCTGGTCAATGGTACTTTAGTCGCCCATGGTGAAGTCGTAGTGGTTAACGATAAATTTGGTGTCAGATTAACTGATATTGTTAGCAAGGCTGAACGAATAAAACGTCTCAAATGAAAAATAAAGTACTCTATTTGACATTTTTGAGCCTTTCTCTAATTAGTACGGTCGCTTGGTCATCTTCTTTAAGCCCAAACGCGATCAGCCATGGCGAACTGATACGAATCATTTCAGGGCTCCTGTTTGTTTTATTCATTATTATTTTTTTATCTTGGATAGTGAAACGTATGCATAAAGTAAGTATTACTTCATCTAAAGGCTTTCAAACTATAGCAAGCATAGTGTTAGGTCCAAAGGAAAGAGTTGTATTGCTGAAAACTGGGGACAGGTATTTATTAGTAGGCGTAAGTTCCTATTCTATTAATCTCTTATGTGATTTTGGTAATCAACTTCCTGAGGGGTTTGATGCTGATCATAAATCGTCTTTTACCGATGTGCTGAAATCAGCGATAGGAAAATCATAAATGAAAAGTAAAAGTTGGTTACTGATTCTTATAGTATTTTTCTTATTACCTATTACAGGTCATGCAGATCCTTTATCCTTTCCTGTTGTCACAATGCAGCCTGGAGTTAATGGTTCGCAATCTTATAGTATCAATCTGCAAATTTTAATTTTTATGACTTTATTGACTGTTTTGCCAGGGTTACTGATGGCGATGACATCATTTACAAGGATAATTATTGTCTTGTCAATTTTACGACAGGCAATAGGGATGGCTCAGACGCCTACCAATCAAATATTAATAGGCATTGCTTTGTTTATGACTTATTTTGTTATGTCACCAGTATTCAATAAAATCAATGAAACGGCACTACAACCCTATATGGATGAAAGGATTGATTTTTCTCTGGCATTATCCAATGCGCAAAAGCCGCTTCGCCAGTTTATGCTAAATCAAACGAGAAAAAATGATTTGTCTTTATTTGAAAAATTTGCTCACAATGTACCAAAAACTGTAGATGAAATTCCTATGAGTGTTCTCATCCCCGCTTTCATCACTAGCGAGTTAAAAACCGCATTTCAGATAGGATTTATATTATTTTTACCCTTTTTAATTATTGATCTTGTTGTATCCAGCGTTTTGATGGCTATGGGTATGATGATGCTTTCACCCTTGATTATTTCCTTGCCTTTTAAAATCATGTTGTTTGTGATGGTCGATGGATGGACCTTGGTTTTGGGTTCACTTGCGTCAAGTTTTGCCATTGCCTAGGAGGCTATATGACCCCAGAATCGGTTGTTTCGTTGTTTAGCGACAGTGTTTATATCATTTTGTTATTACTGGCAGTGTTGATATTACCAGGATTGATTGTTGGACTAATCATATCGATGTTTCAGGCTGCGACTCAAATCAATGAGACCAGTTTAAGTTTTATACCTAAATTATTTGTTACTTTTTTGGCTCTAATATTAGCAGGGCCTTGGTTATTAAAAACATTGATAAATTATACAGATACTCTGATAAGCAATATTCCTTATTTGATTGGATAGACAAATGAATCTCGATTATCAAACTATGATTCGCTTAATGAGTCAATTTATTTGGCCCATGGTGCGTATTGGCGGTTTGATGCTTACAGTGCCAGTTTTATCTTCAGCACTGTTACCGGCACGAATTAAAATACTCTTTGTTTTTACTCTAAGCTGTGTGTGTTTTGCCTATGTGCCTCACGACTTGTCTTTCGATAATTTTAATGGTCTTTATCTTGTCTATCTCGTACAGGAATTATTATTGGGCTTGCTAATGGGATTTGTTTTACAAATAGTATTTCAAGTATTCATTCTTGGGGGGCAAATTATATCCATGCAGGCTGGTTTGGGATTTGCTGTGATGGTTGATCCAACCAGCAACGCCAGTGTTCCTTTAGTCAGTCAATTCTATTTAATGATGACCACATTAATATTTTTAACATTGAATGGTCATTTAGCTGTTCTCAAAACTCTAATAGAGAGCTTCAAAGTAATGCCAATCGGTAAATCTTATCTGGATCCATCGATTATCTGGAGCCTGATTATGTTTTCAGGGTGGATGTTTAAAGAAGCGGTATTGATTTCAATCCCAGCGATTTTATCTTTGCTTATTGTAAGTTTGTCTTTTGGAATCATGACGCGAGTTGCTCCGCAATTAAATCTTTTTTCTTTAGGTTTTCCAATTACATTATTGATGGGTTTTGTCATCATAAAAATAGGTTTGCCTACTGTCGGGACAGAAATGGTAGAGAGCATTAAGCATGGAATTCAGTTTATAACAGGAATATTGCGCTGATGGCTGATGAAGAACAATCACAAGAAAAAACGGAACAACCCTCTTCCAGGCGATTAAAGGAATCACGAAAAAAAGGGCAGGTTGCACGTTCCAAGGATTTTAATGCAACGGTCATTTTATTATTTACAGGACTTGGTTTCTTTATTTTTGGTAAGCAATTATCACTGCAAATGGCCACTATAATGCAACGGGCGTTTGATTTCGATCAAGAAATTCTTGTTACCGGGAATAATTCGTTGAACAGTTTGTTTCAGTTAGCAAAAGCCGGGATTTGGTCGGTTGTTCCTCTGTTGGTTGTTATTTTTATTTTATCTTTGTTAGCGCCATTGCTTATGGGGGGATGGGTTTTTAGCGGGCAGTCCATACAGCCAAAATTTTCCCGTTTAAATGTACTTAAAGGGTTTAAGCGCATGATTTCTCTCAAAGGATTTGTTGAGATGCTTAAGGCTTTTTTAAAATTTGTTTTGGTAGCAAGCGCATCCATTATAGTGCTTAGATCGCAAGTTCCTTTGTTGCTTGAACTGGGTAAAGCACCATTAGAAACTGCGATCACTAGTGGTGTAATGATTCTTTTAAAATCTTTTGTATTGATTTCCGCAAGTTTGATATTAATTACGGCAATAGATGTTCCATTCCAATTATATGAACACAGTAAATCCATTAAGATGACCAAGCAGGAATTAAAAGATGAATACAAAGAGACAGAAGGAAAACCCGAGGTAAAAAGCGCTATACGTCGTGCACAGCAGGAGATTGCAAGGCGACGAATGATGAGCGAAGTGCCGAAAGCCGACGTCATATTGACTAATCCTACGCATTATGCAGTCGCTCTTAGTTACCAAAAGAAAGGAAGAAAGGCTCCAGTGGTGATTGCCAAAGGCAAAAACCTGATTGCTTTTCAGATATCCAAAGTTGCTAAAGAGCATAAGATCCCCATCATTTCAATTCCCTCATTGGCTCGAGCTATTTATTTTTCAACCAGACTGAATGCAGAAATTCCTAGAGGATTATATGTTGCTGTGGCTCAAGTGTTAGCCTACATTTTTCAGCTACGTGACAAGCAACGATATGATTATAAACCTGAAATTTTACAAAATGTACCTATTCCACCTGAATTGGCTCGCGAAGCAGAGGAGGATATTGAATGAATAATGTGATTAATTATATAGAATATTGGATGCGCCAAGGGTTTGGTACTCCATTAATACTGATTGTCATGATAAGCATGATGATGTTGCCTCTACCTCCTTTCCTCTTGGATATATTTTTTACTTTTAATATCGCTCTTTCTTTGGTTGTTTTATTGGCAGTTATTTATAGTGAAAGACCCTTGGATTTTGCCGTGTTTCCCACCGTGATACTCGTGGCAACTTTGTTAAGATTGGCTCTCAATGTAGCTTCTACACGAGTAGTCTTACTCAATGGTCATAATGGCACTGATGCCGCCGGTCAGGTCATAAAATCTTTTGGTGAAGTGGTGATTGGAGGTAATTACACGGTAGGTATAGTGGTATTTATTATCCTTGTTGTTATTAACTTTGTTGTAGTGACTAAAGGTGCTGGCCGTGTGTCTGAGGTAAGTGCGCGATTTACTTTAGATGCTTTACCTGGAAAGCAAATGGCGATAGATGCCGATCTCAATGCGGGTCTAATCAATCAGGAGCAGGCAATCAAGCGTCGAACAGAAGTAGCTCAGGAAGCGGATTTTTACGGTTCAATGGATGGTGCCAGTAAATTCGTCCGCGGTGATGCCATAGCAGGAATTTTGGTTTTAATCATTAACATCGTTGGTGGATTAATAATAGGCATATTTCAATACAATATGAATTTTAATGACGCTGTCCATAATTATATTTTATTGACAGTTGGAGATGGTTTGGTCGCTCAGGTTCCTTCACTCTTGTTGTCTACTGCAGCAGCAATCATTGTGACCAGAGTTTCAAGTGCCCAAAATATGGGGCAGGCCGTAATCTCTCAAGTGTTTGCAAAACCAAGGTCACTTGTCATTGCAGCAGCCATTATTGGTCTAATAGGAATAATTCCTGGTATGCCGCATATTGCATTTATTTTATTGTCGGCCGGATTAGCCGGGATTGCCTATTTGTTTATCAAGCGGGAAAAGGTTAAGCGTGAGAAGCAGGATAAAGAGCAAAATGAGTTCTCACAAGTTAGTGACTCTAAAGTGAGTGAATTATCATGGGATGATGTTAATCCTGTGGATGTCATTGGTTTGGAAGTAGGTTACCGATTGATCCCCATGGTTGATAATGCCCAGGGAGGAATTTTACTTTCGCGAATTAAAGGTGTTCGAAAGAAAATATCGCAAGAGTTGGGGTTCTTAATTCCATCTGTCCATGTTCGCGATAACTTGGATTTAAAGCCTAATCACTACAGATTGAGTTTGGCAGGAGTGGTTATGGGTGAATCCATGATTCATCCCGATAAATGGTTAGCAATAAATCCCGGACAGGTATTTGGTGATTTAGAGGGAATTCCAACAAGAGATCCTGCTTTTGGAATGGATGCTGTATGGATTAGTGAAAGCCAAAAGGAACAAGCGCACACTTTAGGCTATACAGTAGTGGATGCATCAACTGTAGTTGCTACTCATTTGAGCATGATCTTGGAACAAAACAGTCAGCAATTACTTGGCTATGAGGAGACACAGCAACTATTGGATAAATTGGCTCTAAGTTCCCCTAAACTGGTTAAAGAGCTTGTACCGGATGGGCTTTCTTTAGGTATGGTTAGCAAAGTATTGCAGGGATTATTATCAGAACATATTCCATTAACAGACATACGAACTATAGTCGAAACTTTGGCGGAATATGCGTCAAAATCTAAAGACACTGAATATTTGATCAGTCAAGTGAGGATTGCCTTATCACGATTGATAACTCAGAAAATCAGTGGTTTAAATGAAGAGTTGCCTATTATCACCTTAAAACCAGAGTTGGAACAATTGTTGCACAATACCATACAAAGCAGTGGACATGGCGGAATTAGCTTTGAACCTGGAATGGCGGATAAAATTCAACAGGCACTGGTTCAGTTTGCTGCGCAACAGCAGGCAAAACAAGAAAGTTCGGTTTTAGTAGTTCAACCAAGCATACGAACCGTTTTGGCACGATTTGTGCGTACAATATCCAATGACTTTCATGTTTTGTCTTATCAGGAAATACCTGATAACAAACAAATAAGAATAATAGGAACTGTAGGTTAGTTTCAAAAGTTGCACAACTGTGTTGAAGGCAGGAGGCATTATGAAATTAAAACGGTTTGTCGCTGCAGATACTCGCAGTGCCATGCAGCAAATAAAGGCTACATTTGGCCCTGATGCCGTTATTTTGTCAAGCCATAATATAAAAGATGGCGTTGAAATAGTTGCTGCTATTGATTTTGACGAAACAGTGATGTCAACTCAAGCTGCTGTAGCTGTAGCAGAACCCCCAAGTAGAACAGAAAAGTATTCTGTACAAACGCCATTAGACGACATGCGGCAAGAAATTTTGACTCTGAGAGGAATGCTCGAAGCACAACTGCGAGGAAATATTGGCATTCATGAGCCTTTACATACGGTTATGCTGCAAAAACTCTTGTATTTAGGTGTTAGTCCTGATACGGCGACAATTTGGGCTCGCTCAGTAAAGCCTGATTTGAATCAACAAAGAGCCTGGCAATTCATTTTGTCACAAGTGACAGAACAATTGCCAATTCGTGATTCTAATAGAATAGAAGAAGGTGGTGTCTATGCGTTTGTTGGCCCAACTGGTGTTGGTAAAACGACAACCTTAGCTAAAATTGCGGCACGCTTTGCTTTACGTTTTGGTGCTGATAAGTTGGGTTTGGTTACTATGGATACTTACCGAATAGCAGCACAGGAACAACTAGTCCTCTATGGAAAAATTTTGGGAATTAAGGTCTGTATCGCTCAGGATGAAGTCTCTTTGGCAAGAGTATTGCGTCAATTAAATGACAAAAAATTAATTTTGATTGATACAGCCGGGATGAATCCTGCTGATGAACGTGTAACCAAACAAATGACTGTTTTAAGTAATTATCTGCAATCCATAGAAAAAGTATTGGTATTACCAGCTACCAGCCATTACCAGGTATTAATCGATGCGATTAAGCGTTACCAGGCAAATCATGTGGATCAGTGCATTATTACGAAACTGGATGAATCTCTTGCAATAGGTGGGGCCATAAGTGCTGTTATTGAATCAAATTTAGCCCTGGGTTATTTAACCGATGGACAACGGGTTCCAGAGGATATCAAAATTGCTACGCGTCACCAACTTGTTGAGTTATTTGCTCAACAAGAGCGTCAGTTATTTCATCAAGAAAGGGACATCAGCAAAGTAAATCCCAATGTTAGGAGAGCGAATTATGTCGAAACTTAGCAAAGGTATAAAAGATCAGGCGTCTGGCCTCAGAAGTTTGTCCCGAAACAAACCTGTTAAAGTGATTGCTGTTTCCGCAGGGAAAGGTGGTGTAGGTAAAAGCAATATCTCGGTCAACTTAGCTATAGCGTTATCTCAGCTAAATTATAGCGTTATGCTTCTGGATGCCGATTTAGGATTGGCGAATGTGGATATTATGTTGGGTTTGCACACCAAATACAATTTATCTCATGTTCTTCAGGGCATATGTCATTTAAGTGATATTATTTTACATGGTCCTGCTGGTATAAGAGTTATTCCCGCTGCTTCGGGAACAGAGTTTATGACGCAATTGAGTCCTGCAGAGCATGCAGGAATTATTGATTCATTTAATGAACTAACTGATGATTTGGATTATATGATTATCGATACTGCGGCAGGGATTTCCGAGACCGTGTTGAGTTTTACCCGTTCATCACAAGAGTTGATTGTTGTTGTTTGTGATGAACCGACCTCTTTGACTGATGCTTATGCACTAATTAAGGTGATGAGTAAACGTTATGAGTGGATGCATTTTCATGTTCTGGCTAATATGGTTAGAAATATTAAGGATGGTCGTGACTTGTTTAATAAACTGTTTCGTGTCTCAGAACAGTTTCTGGATGTGCAATTAGATTATCTGGGCGCAATTCCATTTGATGAAAACATTCATAAATCAGTAAAAAAACAAAATCCTATTTTAATTGCTTATCCCGATTCACCTGCTGCTCTGGCTTTACTAGAGTTAGCTGAAACGGTGAGTAATTGGTCATTTAAACCGTCTTTAGGTGGAAACACTAGTTTCTTTTTGGAGCGTTTAGTTGCGGGACAATTTTAAATTATTCGCTATACTTAAAATTAGCTGTACTCTGTTTGTTTTAGATTTACCAAATTACTAATAATTACAATCTGCTGTTATGGTAAGGAGAGTATCGTGGATGCTTTGGCTGCATACAGCAAAGTAAATCAACAAACCCAGGAAGCTCTGGTAAAAAATCATGCCACATTGGTAAAACGCATTGCACATCATTTGCTCGGACGATTACCGCAGAGTGTTCAACTGGATGACTTAATACAATCAGGAATGCTTGGCTTGCTTGAAGCAGCAAGACATTATGATTCATCTAAAGGGGCGTCCTTTGAAACTTATGCGGGAATACGTATCAGGGGGCATATGCTTGATGAAGTGAGACGTAACGATTGGGTGCCTCGTTCTGTATATCGCAACTCCAGAATGATTGCTGATGCTGTGCGCATTTTAGAGCATAAGATTGGACGTGAGGCTAAGGACAATGAAATTGCCGAAGAGCTGGGTGTGTCATTAGATGAGTATCATGACATGTTGCAAGATTCCATTAGTAGTCATTTATATGGTTTTGACGATTTGGGAGTAACAGATGATATCTTATTTGATCATGAGGGGAATGGCTCAACCGAACCACACAGGAATGTTATGCGTAGTGATATGATGAATCAACTAACTCAAGTGATTGATAGCCTCCCTCGTAAAGAACGGTTGGTGCTTTCCTTGTATTATGAGCAAGATTTGAATTTGAAGGAAATTGGGGAAATACTGGAGGTTAGTGAGTCTCGAATTTCACAGATTCTAAGTCAAGCAACGCTCCGCATTAGATCAAGATTACCGGAATAAAAGATAAGTATGGACGCTTTGACTTTAATAGGATTATTGACAGGTTTTCTTGCCATTATCATAGGCCAAATGTTTGAGGGGGGCGATTTAAATTCCTTACTTAATTTTCCGGCCTTACTGATTGTCATGGGTGGAACCTTAGGAGCTGTTATGGTGCAAACTCCTTTGGCTACTTTTAAAAGAGCATTTAGAATATTGCCCTGGGTAGTGAAACCTCCTCACCATAATTTTGAAGAATGCCGTGCGACTCTCATAGAGTTATCTAGAAAAGCTCGCCAGCTTGGCCTTCTCTCCCTAGAAGATCGTTTGGATGTCGAAACCAATCCTTTAATTTATAAGGGGTTGGAATTACTGGTTACAGGAGTGGACAAGCTTACCTTACGACAAGTTTTGGAAGCAGAAATAGATCGAACGGAGCATCAGGATTTGCGTGCTGCGCATGTCTTTGAAAGCATGGGCGGGTATAGCCCCACCGTAGGAATTTTAGGTGCAGTGTTGGGTTTAATTCAAGTCATGAGGAATCTTGCTGATCCCAGTCAATTAGGTTTAGGGATTGCGGTTGCTTTTGTTGCAACCATTTATGGTGTTGGATTGGCGAATCTGATTTTTTTACCTGTTGCTAATAAATTAAAAAGTTGTATTTCTCATAGAGTACATTTTGATGAAATGGTTGTTGAAGGTTTGGTCGCGATGGCAAGTGGCGAGAGTCCTAATATGCTGCAGTTAAAATTAAACAACTATGGGCAACACAAGCAAGATGAAATCAAAACACAAGAAAGATGAAGAACATCAGGATAATCATCGATGGGTCGTATCTTACGCTGATTTTATTACGTTATTATTTGCTTTTTTTGTTGTGATGTATGCGATTTCTTCGGTTAATGATTCAAAATATAAATCTCTTTCTGAGGGGATGAAATCGGCTTTTAATCAAAAAGATCAAAATAAAGCGACTCAATCAACAGATAACCTAAAAGATGGCCCTGAAGAAAAGAAGACTAAAGGAACTTTTAAAGATGGTTTGGATGACCTGAATAAATCTCTTTCTGAACTGGAAGATGGTGATTTCAAGTTAAACAGGCAAGATGGCTGGGTTGAGATAGATATAAAGGCAGGGTCATTATTTGATTCTGGAAGCGCGGATATTAAGCCAGAAGCATTAATCAAACTAATGAAGCTGGCTGAGAAAATTAAGGATCTTCCTTTTCCAGTGGTTGTAGAGGGATATACTGATAATGTGCCTATTGAAACACCCCAATACCCTTCAAATTGGGAATTATCAGCTGCAAGAGCGGCTACTGTTGGTCGAATTTTAAATGGTTTTGGAATAGCCAATCATCGTATTTTGGTTACGGGGTATGGTGATCAGTATCCAATAACTGATAATGATACAGAAGCTGGGAGAAGTCAGAATCGAAGAGTGAATATTGTTATTACTAAAAATAGAAAAGTGGATAGAATTCTCAATCCTGATTTAAGCAGAGTCCATTTTAGTGTTATAAGTAATACTAACTCAGTAGAGTTTAATCAAAAGGATATTGAAATTAAGGAAAAAAAATGACACATATCATTCTGTATTTGAATGCGATAATTTTTGTACTCTTGGGCAATTATTTATTAAATCAACGAAAAAATATCAATAAATTGCAGGATAAAATAGATTTTTTGGAAAAATTGACTAACCAAATAGTAAAAGATCATCCTATGCTAATTAATGCCGATTTATTATTTGCGAAACAACTTAATGACATTAACCAACAATTAATTAGTATTGAGACTCAATTACAAGAATTGGAAAACATAAGACATAACGATGGCAGTTATCAACATGCCTTGAGAATCCTGGAAATGGGTGGTACTCGTGAGGAAATTGTCAGTAGTTGTCATTTATCAAATGCTGAAGCAGAGTTATTAATGAATCTTCAAGCTTATAGAACAGCATTAAAACATCAGAATTAGTGTAGATAGAATCTTGCTTTCGCTGTAAAATCTCCTATTTATTTTTAAAAGAGACACTGATGCTGGAAGTGAATCAAATTAATTTAAGTTTAATCGATCTTAATGAGCGCATAGAATCGCTTAGGGGGTATCTTTGACTTCGAAGGGAAACGTGAGCGCCTGGAAGAAGTAATTCGTGAATTGGAATCATCCAATGTATGGGACAATCCGGATCAGGCTCAGGCATTGGGACGTGAAAGAACTCAGCTGGAAACTATAGTCCACTCATTAAGCCAATTAAGCCAATCGATTAGTGATCAGAGGGAACTGTTTGAATTGGCTCGAGAAGAAAATGATGAGCAAACCATCAATGACATTGGTGAGGAATTAAAGTCAATTGAGCAACAAGTTGCCAGTTTGGAATTTAGAAGAATGTTTTCTGGCAAAATGGACCACACCAATGCTTATCTTGATATTCAAGCAGGTTCTGGCGGCACTGAAGCGCAAGATTGGGCTGAAATGTTATTACGTATGTATTTGCGTTGGGGCGAACATCATGGATTTACCACTGAATTGATAGAATGCTCTCCTGGTGAAGTGGCAGGAATTAAAAGTGCAACCATTCATTTTACAGGTGAGTACGCATTTGGTTGGTTAAGAACCGAAACAGGTGTGCATCGTCTAGTGAGAAAATCACCATTTGATTCTGGCAACAGGAGGCACACTTCGTTTGCAGCTGTCTTTGTCTCTCCTGAAATTGACGATGATATTGAAATTGAAATCAATCCGGCTGATTTGCGGATTGACACTTACAGAGCTTCCGGGGCTGGCGGGCAGCATGTTAACCGTACTGATTCTGCCGTAAGGATTACACATATCCCTAGCGGGATAGTAGTTCAGTGTCAGAATGATCGAAGCCAGCATAAAAATAAAGACCAGGCAATGAAGCAATTGAGAGCAAAGCTTTATGAATTGGAAATGCAAAAGAAAAATGCAGAACAGCAAGCATTGGAGGCTAGCAAGTCTGATATTGGTTGGGGATCACAAATTCGTTCCTACGTATTAGACCAATCTCGTATAAAAGATTTGCGCACCGGTGTTGAAACCAGTAATACTCAGGCAGTATTGGATGGTTCATTAGATCAATTTATTGAAGCCAGTTTAAAGGCGGGAGTAGGGCAAGCATGAGTGAAGAACATTTACATTTAGATGAAAGTGAAGTTTATCATATTCGCAAGCAAAAATTAGCAGAATTGCGTACAGGTGGGTTTAATTTCCCGAACAAGTTTCGCCGCGAACATCTAGCCGATGCTTTGCTAAAGCAATACTCCGAAACTGAGAAAGAAACATTAGAACAAAAGCATGTGAAAGTATCTGTTGCAGGCCGAATCGTTCTGAGAAGAATTATGGGTAAAGCCAGTTTTTTTCATATTCAGGATGTATCAGGTCGGATACAGGTTTATCTTCGTTCAAATGATCTTCCTGAAGTGTATGAACAGTTTAAACATTGGGATTTAGGAGATATTGTTGGTGTACAGGGTGAGTTGTTTAAAACGAATACTGGTGAACTGACCATTAATGCAGAACATGTTGAGTTGCTAACCAAATCTTTAAGGCCGCTTCCTGATAAATTTCATGGTTTGGCTGATCAGGAATTGAAATACCGTAAACGTTACGTTGACTTGATTGCAAATGAAGACAGTCGAAAAACTTTTTTAATACGTTCACATTTAATTAAAGCTTTCAGAGAGTTCATGGATGACAATCGTTTTCTGGAAGTCGAAACACCGATGATGCATCCAATTCCTGGAGGTGCTTTGGCTCGCCCTTTTGTCACTCATCACAATACACTGGATATGACCATGTATTTGAGAATAGCCCCCGAATTGTACTTAAAACGCTTGGTTGTTGGTGGTTTTGAGCGTGTATATGAAATTAACAGAAATTTTCGCAACGAAGGGATTTCTACTCGTCATAATCCTGAGTTCACAATGCTGGAGTTTTATCAGGCTTATGCTGATTACAATGATTTGATGAATTTCACGGAACAATTGTTTCATTACCTGTGTGATAAGGTATTGGGTACTCGACAAATTGAATATCAAGGTCAGATCATTGATTTCAATAAACCTTTTGGACGGTTGAGCGTAAAAGAAGCGATATTAAAATATCATCCTGATATGAAGGCGCAGCAACTGGAAACTGTTGAGGGATGTAGAACACTTCTTAATGATTTAGGGTTGCCTTATAAAGAAACTGATGGTCTGGGCAAACTACAAATTATTCTTTTTGAAGAGACAGTAGAACATCAATTATTTCAGCCTACTTTTATTACTGAATATCCAACAGAAATATCTCCTTTAGCCAGACGTTCTGATACAAACCCGGAAGTTACTGATCGTTTTGAATTTTTTATTGCTGGCCGTGAGATTGCGAATGGATTTTCTGAATTAAATGATGCAGAAGATCAAGCTGAGCGCTTTCGAAAGCAAGTTGAAGAAAAGGATGCGGGTGATTTAGAGGCAATGCATTTTGATAGTGATTATATTGAAGCATTGGAATATGGCTTGCCGCCTACAGCCGGTGAAGGGATTGGAATCGATCGCTTGGTGATGTTATTTACTAATTCGCAATCAATCAGAGACGTTATTTTATTTCCGCATTTGAGGCAGTAAAGTACAGCGATTTTTAGATAGCAATGGTTTGTTTAGAACCATTGCTATGTCAAGCAATACATAAAATACACTTGGTTTAGATAAAATTATCTATGTCCATGAACATTACTTGGAGTAGCGTGGACGTGAACATTATTACCATGTGTATGTACTGGATTAGAATGGGTATGAACGGTTCCTGAGTGATGAGTGTGGTAAGTACCGCCATTGTTATAAACAGGATGCGAATGAAAAGTTGGGTTATAGCCTGTATACCATGCACTGCTCCAAGGTCTGTAAGCTGGTGAGTTTGACACAGTATATACACTACGGCTGCTACCACAGCAGAGCAATAATGGAAGGCAGCAGATACCCACAGCGGCTAGTAATGCTCCTCCTACAAATAATAATGGCGATAGAGCGACACCTGTTGCTGCAACACCAAAACCCACGGCAGCTGTAGCAGTTGCTTTGACCACTAAAGCAGTTACTATCGCTGCTGTAGCAAGTGCTGCTGTAGCTGCTGCCATGCATTTTAATAGAAAGCTGTAATTTGTATTGTCTTCTTTTTTGTGTATTTTAGACTGCATAACTTACCTCATCTTGATTTTCAGTTAATAGAATGCATTTTTTCTGGATGTGTTATATGTTTTAGCGATGTTGTTATTATTTTGTTGGCATAGCATTATTCCTATGCGTTTGGGATTTTACCTGATCATACTGAAATGTCACCATAAATTTGGATTTGGAAGTTGATTTGTTCTAAATTAATCCAAAAATGATAGAAGTATGTAGAATATTATTGAATTTTCTTAAGTTAAAGACAGGGTATGCCATTTCTCACAAAGTGAGGGATTTCTCTAAATTATATTACAGAACTCCCTTACTTTGCTCAAGGTAACACATTAGACTCTATTCATCATCCCAGCTTAAAGTACCGCCAGCCTGATATTCAATGACACGAGTTTCAAAAAAGTTTTTCTCTTTTTTGAGATCCAGCATTTCACTCATCCAGGGGAATGGGTTTTCAGCGCCTGGATATTGATCTGGCAGACCTATTTGATTTAAGCGACGATTTGCAATAAAGTGCAAATATTCTTCAAACATCTCGGCATTCATTCCGAGAATGCCATGAGGCATAGTGTCTCTGGCATATTGGTATTCGAGCTCAACACCTTCCCTGATAAGTTGAATTATTTCATTCTTAAATTCAGGTGTCCATAAATGAGGATTTTCGATTTTGATTTGATTAATCACATCAATACCAAAATTCATATGCATGGACTCATCGCGTAGTATATATTGGAACTGTTCCGATGTTCCTACCATTTTGTTACGACGTCCCATGGACAGAATTTGAGTAAAGCCGACATAAAAGAAAATGCCTTCAAATACAACATAAAATGCAATTAAATCGCGTAGCAGGCGTTGATCATTTTCAGGAGTGCCTGTATGGAAGGCTTCATCACCTAAACTTTGAGTAAATGGTAATGCCCAAACTGCTTTTCTGGATACGGACGGTATTTCTCTATACATATTAAATACTTCAGCCTCATCCAGCCCTAAACTCTCTATAATGTATTGATAAGCATGGGTGTGTAACGCTTCTTCAAAAGCTTGCCTTAGAAGATATTGTCGACACTCAGGATTAGTAATATGTCTGTAAACTGCAAGAACCAGATTATTCGCAACGAGTGAATCAGCGGTTGAGAAAAATCCCAAATTACGCTTAATGATTAAACGCTCATCTTCAGTAAGGCCATAGGGATCTTTCCATAAGGCGACATCGGCACTCATACTGATTTCATTGGGCATCCAATGATTGGCACAGGCTGTCAAGTATTTATCCCATGCCCATTTGTATTTGAAAGGTACCAATTGATTTAAATCAGCACGACAATTAATGATTTGCTTATCATCGACATGAATGCGTGCTGCTCCCATTTCTAAAGTTTCGAGCCCTGTCGCGCCCATAAGAGGAGTTACGACAATTTCTTGAGTATCATTGTAGTTCATAAATTTCTCCTGATTATTGGCAAGCCTCGCAGTCTGGATCAGTAATAGAACAAGCTTTTGGTTCGGTATCTATTAATTTGACTGCGTTAAGTGCTCCGTCTGTAACAGTGGATTTTTCAGCATTACTTGCACCTAAACTGCGTAAGTAATAAGTGGTTTTTAATCCACGAGTCCAGGCATGCATATAAAGTTGATCCAGTTTTTTACCAGAAGGTTGAGCCATATAGATGTTCAAGGATTGAGCTTGATCTATCCATTTTTGACGGCGTGACGCAGCTTCAACCAACCACATGGGATCAATTTCAAAGGAAGTGGCATAACGTCTTTTCAGTTCATCTGGAATTCGACTGATAGGTTGTACACTGCCATTAAAGTATTTTAGATCATTGACCATGACTTCATCCCAAAGGTTCAGCGCTTTTAAATCAGCGACCAAATATGGATTCACCACGGTAAATTCACCTGACAAGTTGGATTTGACGTAAAGGTTTTGATAAGTTGGTTCAATAGATTGTGATACACCACAGATGTTGGATATTGTGGCTGTAGGTGCAATAGCCATTACATTGGAGTTACGCATGCCTTGTGTGCGAACTTTAACTCGTAATGGTTCCCAATCCAGTTTTTGTGAGCGGTCTTGTTCCAGATATTTATTACGGGATTGTTGCAAGAGGTTAATTGAATCGATAGGTAATATGCCTTTGCTCCATAAAGAACCCTCATAGGTTGAGTAGCTACCCCGCTCTTTAGCCAGGTCGCAAGAGGCTTCGATAGCATAGTAGCTGATTAGTTCCATGGATGAGTCGGCGAACTCAATGGCTTCTTTGGATGCGTAATCCATTTTTAATTCGTATAGCGCATCCTGAAAGCCCATGATACCTAGACCAATTGGTCGATGTTGCAAGTTGGAGTGACGAGCTTGGGGTACAGAGTAATAATTAATATCAATAACATTGTCCAACATACGGACAGCTGTTGATATTGTGCGCTTGAGTTTTTGCTCATCCAGTTTGCCATTTTTAATATGCGCGGGAAGATTGATACTGCCTAAATTGCATACAGCAATTTCTTCTTCAGAAGTATTTAGAGTAATCTCTGTGCATAAGTTAGAACTGTGTATTACTCCAACATGTTGTTGTGGTGAGCGCAAATTACAGGGGTCTTTGAATGTTAGCCATGGATGACCTGTTTCAAAAAGCATGGAAAGCATTCTACGCCATAGTTTGACAGCTGAAATAGTTTTTGTGTTTCTGATAATACCTTGTCGAGCTTTTTCTTCATATTCAACATAGAGAGCCTCAAACGCTTTACCATATTGATCATGTAAATCGGGTACTTCGTCAGGTGAAAATAAAGTCCAATTGCCATCTTCACGAACACGCTTCATAAACAAATCAGGTACCCAGAGGGCAGTATTCATGTCGTGAGTACGGCGGCGATCATCGCCGGTATTTTTTCTTAACTCCAGAAATTCCTCTATATCTCTGTGCCAGCACTCCAGGTAAGCGCAAACAGCTCCCTTGCGTTTACCACCCTGATTTACTGCTACGGCAGTGGCATCGGCAACATTCAGGAAAGGAACAACACCTTGAGATTTACCATTAGTCCCTTTGATATGAGCGCCCATAGCTCGTACCGGAGTCCAGTCATTGCCTAGTCCCCCAGCATATTTAGAGAGCAAGGCGTTGTCTTTTATAGCGCTATAAATACCATCCAAATGATCAGGTACTGTTGTTAAATAGCAACTGGATAACTGCGGTCTTACTGTTCCGGAATTAAATAAGGTTGGAGTGGAAGACATATAATCAAACGAGGAGAGTAACTGATAAAATTCTATTGCTTTCTCTTCCTTATGTTGTTCACGAAGAGCAAGCCCCATGGCTACCCGCATGAAAAAAGCCTGGGGAAGCTCATATCTTACTCCGCGCTCATGAATAAAATAACGATCATATAAAGTTTGTAAACTTAAATAGGTGAACTTCATATCTCGTTCGGGAAGAAGAGCTTGGCTAAGCTTGTCCAGGTCGAAGTCAGCCATCTTGGGGTCAAGCATCCCTTGGGCAATACCTTGCTCTATGTAAGATTTGAAATAAACTGGATAGATTTGAGCCATTTCATCAAATGTAGCTTCTGATTTGATATTGAGTTTAGTCAGTGCCTCAGAACGTAAGCTGTCTAGCAACAAACGCGCACTGACATAAGTGTAATTAGGTTCTTTTTCAACCAATGCACGCGCTGACATAATTAAAGCTTTATGGACGTCTTCATATTTGGCTTGGTTATAAAGATTACGCAAGGCATCTTTAATAACAGGTTCTGCTTTGACGTTGCTGAGGTCACGACATGATTCTTTGACGATAGTATTGACCCTGTCCATATCTAATGGTTGTACTTCTCCATTAGGCATAGTTATTAATAAATGCTTACTGTCTTTTGTTTGTTTTTGTTTCGATTCTGATTCGCGTGCTTTTCGGCGTTCTTCTCTGTATAAAACATAGGAGCGAGCTACTTTATAATGTCCGCTGCGCATAAGAGCAAGTTCAACCTGATCCTGGATCTCTTCGATATGAATAGCTCCACCACTAGGTAAACGGCGTTTAAATACCTGGGTGATTTGTCTGGTTAGTTCTTCGATTTGTTGGTGAATTCGATCAGAAGTTGGAGCTGTACCCCCTTCGTCGGCAATAAAAGCTTTGGTAATAGCAATTTTGATTTTAGTATCATCATACACAACTACCTTACCATTTCGTTTGATCGTTTTAAGCATGCCTGGGACATTAGCAGTCAATTCCAGTTGATTTGTTAGCGGTATATCCTTTACCGGCTCAAGAATTTCGGACATTTTTCCTCCACGAAATATATTTTGGCAAGCCATTGTTTCAGTGAAGCCAGCCTGTTTTACGAACTTGTTTAAGGCGATCCTGGTTTCATTGAAACGATGATTTGCTCCTGTTTTTACGACAGTCAAGAGAAGCTTTTATTTACTGTTACCATAATTATAGCAAAAAACCCAATATATAGGGTGTTTTAGGGGTTTTTATAACAAGATAATGTGTTTTTTTGTTTTGGTCAATAGGATAATCTGGGATTATTCTGTGGATAAGTTGTGGGTTAAAATACTCTGCGAGGGTTAAATTTATGAGAAATAATGTTTAATAAGCTAATTATAGGCAGCATGAATAGAAATAAAATTTTTTCTATTATTTTAAACGCGATTTTGGAGATTCCTGTTGATAATGCAAAACGACGGCTAAATTTCTCAAAAAAAGACCATTTGTAAATTTTAAAACCAGATTCTTCTTTATACCCCAAAAAAAAATTGCCAGTAAAATATCCATAATATTGGAAAAATTTTTTAGGATAAAACACATAAGTAGCGGCAGATGATGCATCAAGATACTCAGTGTAATGCCAACAATTTCTAGGCATGAACAACATATCGCCTTTCTCAAGCAGAACTTGATATCCTTCAGCCTGATTCAGTCTGGGGTATTGTTGAATTAAAACCTCCAAGGGCTGAGAGAAATCAATCAAAGAATCCCCAATAAAGGGGAGTTTATAAAGGTTGTCGCTTTGTTTTTTGGTAAACAGCAATACTTGTTTTTTCCCGCTCAAACACAAATGAAGATTGCAGCAATGTTCTCGGTCAAAATGCATTTCTGAAACAGCCCCCTTGCCTCCAAAAAAATAAGCCACTTTTTTTGTTTCTCTAAAATACCTTGGTCTAAAAGGAATTTTCTGCCAAAGTGGGACATGCTTTTCTATCTCTTTAGAGTGTTCTCTGGATAAAATTTGTCCAAAAATTCGAATGGGTTTGTTGCTTTTTATTTGATGGATGACTTCAGAAAAATTGCCTGCCTGGAAATCTACACATCGCTTGTTTTCAAAGGTACAATACGTGGTTTTGGCCTGAGTGAGTTGTTCAAAATAATCCAGTGAAAATTGACTGGTAAAATCAGGTATTTTAATTAAGATGGGTTCTTTAGATTCATACAAGATATGTTTAAGGATTTCTTCCTCACCATAGTGGTAGATGATTGTTCTGATTTTTTTTAATTTCATTAAATTACCTGTTGAATGGAGTAATTTATAAATATTTTTTATTCCAATAATCTATATTATATCATTAATAAAATCATGACATGATTGTGATTTATGCCTACGAATGATAGAGCAGATTCGGGATTACAAATCTGGCAAAAATGAAGACAGTATTTCAGAAGAGAACTTATATGCATTGTCTAGCTGGCGTGAATTTGGGTATATAGACAGTTTGACTCCAATCAATTGATAAGTTGTTTTCCTTGAATGATACTATATTTTCTTAACTATAATTGCATCACTGACATTAGAAAAGCCATGTACATTGAGTTGGAAACTATCAATCTTCGCATATAATTGACTGGAACTTCCGCCATCCAAATTGATTGCATCACTACAGGATAATGGAGGAGCTCTCATAATTTGAGCTAATTGTCTGGTTGACATGGCTGCATTTGTTGTAACTAGTATAATCACTTTGCCTTCGTCAGTGATACCTAAAGCCGTTCTGTCAGCAACCCCGGCCTTAAGAGAAGGGATATTTCCTCTGATTAATAATCTGGGTCCGCTTTGAATAGCAAAATCAATGTTACTGTCATAATGAAAATTGCGTATGTTAGTAATGCGAGGCTTATTATCCTTAACATAAAAAATTCCCCACCAGCTAATGCGTTTTAAGGGATTTTCCTGTTTTTTATTGTTAATCCTAAGCCCCAGAGGATTGAATTCATGATCAAAAAATCCACCATTGATACTGAGTAAAGCTTTACTGTGTTCGGCAAATTGATCAACAGATGCATTTTTTTGAGCAAGGTTTTTGGCTGTCACCAGCGCCATCTGATTTTTATTAAGATCGATACGAAATACATGAATGTGAGACCACGGATTTAACAAGCCTCCTTCGAGATCCTGATATTCAATACCTGGAGTAAGTTCTTGCCAATGACCGGCAGAGTAGGAAGTAAAAGGAATTACAATGGCGAGTGCTAAAATAAGCAAGTGCCATAAATTCAATCTGTTTGCAGGATAAACATTGGTTTGCGAAGACATGTTATTGTATCCTTATGTACATCATTCAACACCACGGAATCTCATATGCAAATTAAATCGCAAAATAACAATAGTGAAGTATATAAGTCAACAACAGATTTAAATCGAGTGATAAAAGATGTTTTAGAACTTGCCAAAAAAGAAGGTGCCACCGATGCAGCAGTAGCGGTAAATTATGATCGAGGTTTTTCAGTCGATGTGAGAATGGGGGAAGTGGAGACAGTCGCTTTCAGCGAAGATAAAGGAGTTGGTTTAACCGTATACATAGGTCAACGCAAAGGGGGCGCAAGTAGTACTGATACATCTCCTGAAGCATTACAATCTTTGGTTAAGGCAGCCTGTGAGATAGCGAAGGTTAGTGCTCAAGATCCTTGCTTTGGATTAGCGGATAAAGAATTGATGACAAAGAATCATCCAGATCTTGATTTATATCATCCTTGGGATATTACCCCACAACAAGCTATCGATTTGGCATTGAAATGCGAATCACATGCCTTGTCTTTAGATAAAAGGATTACTAATTCAGATGGTGTTAATGTTTCTTCCTATGAATCACATCACGGTTATGCCAACACGCGTGGTGGAGAGGGATTTATTCATAGTACTCGACATAGTATAAGCTGCTCGGTAATTGCCAAAGAAGGTGATGAAATGCAAAGAGACTATGATTATACGACTGCCAGAAATGCAGAGAATTTAGTCGCAGCCGAGTTGATAGCAGCCAAGGCCGTTGACAGGGCACTAAGCCGTCTGGGATCAAAACAAATTAAAACACAAATGACTCCTGTTATTTTTTCTTCAAGAGTTTCCAGTGGGTTATTGGGTAGCTTTGTGAGCGCTATTAGTGGTTCGAATTTATATAGAAAGAATTCTTTTTTGCTTGATTCCATTGGACAACAACTGTTTCCGGAATTTGTGCGTATCTACGAACAACCACATTTAAAAGGTGCTTTGGGGAGCGCCTCTTTTGATGGAGAAGGGGTGCCTACGCGACCCAATGTTTTAGTTGAGAAGGGACGTTTGCTTCAATATGTTCTTGGCAGTTATTCGGCGCGAAAAATGGGTTTAAAGACAACCGCAAACAGTGATGGTGTGCATAATTTAACCATTGACCCTACTTGCGGGGATCTAGGTGATCTTTTGAAAATGATGCAGAAAGGCTTGCTGGTTACAGAACTAATGGGGCAGGGTGTGAATGGTATTACAGGAGATTATTCACGTGGAGCAAGTGGATACTGGGTTGAAGATGGGGTCATACAATATCCGGTTGATCAAATTACTATTGCAGGGAATCTTAAAGAAATGTACCGGATGATACTGGCAGTAGGAAGCGATATTAATCCTAATATTTCCATGCGCTGTGGCTCTATTTTAATAGAAAAAATGATGGTTGCCGGGAAATAAAATGCTAAACCATGGAGGTTAACCGCTTACTCTGTAATCTTGGTGATAGTTCCTGAAATTTTTAGCGATATACCTATAAGTCTACCCTGGCTGCCTGCAGCCAGCTTTTTATAAATTTCAGCAGATTTTCTTTAATGAAAACAGAGAACAGCTATAGAAATTGGATAGAACGCATTTAGCCTTTATCGCGAAAGATGATACGACCTTTTGATAAATCGTAAGGGGTTAGTTCTACCTTAACCTTATCTCCAGTCAGAATTCTAATATAATTTTTTCTCATCCGGCCTGAAATGTGAGCCGTAACGATATGTCCATTTTCCAACTCAACGCGAAACATGGTGTTGGGTAGTGTATCTATAACAGTACCAGCCATTTCAATGTGATCTTCTTTTGCCATATGTCTCTCAAATGATGTATCAAATTTTTAAAAGTGAAATAGTGCACTAAATTGCGGAAAATGGCAATCCAGTCTTGCAATTACATTTTTTAAAGATATAGCGCAAGACCCATTATTGAGAGATATTCAATTATTTTACCAGACAGTATCCAGCCTCTAGCCATCCTTGCAATCCAGTGTTCAAAGAAGATACATTGGTATATCCCATTTTTTGTAAATTATCGGCTACTAAAGCACAGCGATAACCCCCGCTGCAATAAACTACAATGCTGCTTTGTCTGTCTGCAATAATTTTTTCAATGTCACGCTCAATAATCCCTTTGCTTAAATGAATTGCATTCGGGATTTTGCCTGTTTTCAATTCATCTTCTTCACGAACATCTATTATAATTAATTTTTCATGGTTATCGATTTTACTTTTTAAAATTTGAGGACTTATTTCATTTATACGTGTTTTAGCTTCTGCTACCAGTTTTAAAAAACCTTGTGAATGTTGCTTCATGCCTGTTCTCACTCTATTTAGTTTTGGTTATCGATAAAAAAATTTAATTAATAGACCAATTTCCTTTTTTATCAGGGTATTTTAAAGTGTCCTGTAACCTATGAAGAAATTCTTTTCGACCTATTATTTTTGCGCCAAGGCTCATTAAATGTAAGGTTGGCAACTGGCAATCAATGAAATCAAAATTCCATGATTGCATAATACTACATAAAAAATACAGGGCGACTTTAGATGCATCTGTTATAGTATGGAACATCGATTCACCAAAGAAAGCATGCCCAAGGCTGATTCCATAGAGCCCACCAACAAGCTCGGAACCATCCCATATTTCGAAGGAATGTGCATACCCCATTTCATGCAATTGGATATATGTTTCTATCATTTCACTAGTGATCCAGGTTTTATTAGTCCTGTCTGAACAAGTTGCACAGTATGAAATGACTCGTTGAAAAGCAGTATCGATAGTCAGTTTAAATGGTTTTTTTAGAGTTTTTTTTAAACTTCTGGATATTTTAAATTCGTCAGGTATTAAGATCAGGCGCGGATTAGGTGACCACCAAAGAACAGGGTTGCCGGGTTCATACCAAGGGAAAATTCCTTGAGAATAGGCTTGCAAAACTCGCTGGGGTGTCAAGACACCCCCAATAACTAATAAACCCTGTTTATCACTTGTTTCCGGGTCAGGGAAAGTGTAGTCGCTATCGTAGGCCAATTTTATATTGAATCCAGGTACTTTTCAGCATCCAGGGCTGCCATGCATCCAAATCCTGCTGATGTAATAGCTTGTCGATAAACATGATCAGCAACGTCGCCACAAGCAAATACTCCAGGAACGGATGTGCTTGTTGCCATTCCATCAAGTCCTGACTTAATCAAGATATAACCGTCTCTCATAGCCAGCTGATCTTGAAATATCCCAGTATTTGGTGTGTGTCCGATGGCTATAAAAATGCCATCCATTGCAAGTCGATCAGTTTCATCCGTTTTAAGGTTACGAATTATGGCTCCTGTGACTTTTTTCTCATCACCCAGTACTTCATCAAGGGTTGAGTTCCATATTATCTTGATGTTACCAGAATGTGCCTTTTCAAAGAGTTTATCCTGCAATATTTTTTCTGCGCGCAAACTGTCTCTTCTGTGAATCAGCGTCACTGAAGAAGCCAAATTTGATAAATAAAGCGCCTCTTCAACTGCGGTATTTCCCCCTCCAATTACGCAAACGGTTTTATTGCGGTAAAAAAATCCATCGCAAGTAGCACATGCTGAGACACCTCGTCCCTGGTAGGCAGTTTCTGAGGGTAACCCTAAATAACGAGCAGAGGCGCCTGTCGCAATAATTAACGCATCGCAGGTGTAAGTAGTACTATCCCCCTGAAGTGTAAAGGGAGCTTGCGCTAAATCAGCTTTGACAATATGATCGAATATGACCTGAGTATCAAAGCGTTCCGCGTGCTTTTGCATACGCTCCATTAGCGCGGGGCCTTGTAACCCTTCAATATCGCCGGGCCAGTTGTCTACATCAGTCGTGGTTGTTAATTGTCCACCAGGCTGCATTCCGGTGATTAAAACGGGATTCAGATTGGCTCTTGCGGCATAGACTGCAGCGGTGTAACCTGCTGGACCTGAACCGAGTATGATTAAGCGATGGTGGTTGCTTATGCTCATTGTCTCCGCCTTCCTTATTTTTTGTGTTAAGATGGCAAATATTATGACAAAAATAAAAACATTAAAATACCTATGGCAAAACAACATTCGGGAAAACAGGCTGGAATCCCTAAAAAATCCATGCCAGGCTTTATAATAAAACGTCTGTGTGAAGGCAGTTTTATATTAATTTTGACAGGAGCCCTTTTTATTCTCTTGTCTTTATTTACGTATTCAACCAATGATCCAGGTTGGTCTCATGCTTCCCGTTCTGGTGTGTCTGTTTCAAACTCCGGGGGACAAGTTGGTGCTTATATTGCGGACGCTCTTTATTTCGCATTTGGATATTTTGCTTTTTTATTACCAATAGCATTTGTTTACATTGCCTGGGCCATTTTGAAGGACTTTCGCTCTTTTAAAGCGCTGGACAAAATGGTTCTGGTACTAAGAACAGTTGGTTTTGTCCTCATGGTTTCTGGAGGTTGCGGTTTACTGAGCATAAATCATCGCTTTGAAGCAGTAGATACTATTCACAGCTCAGGAGGTATTATTGGACAAACAGTTGGCAACGGTTGGTACCAAATGCTAAATGTGGAAGGAGCTACTTTACTTTTATTAGCAATGTTTCTTGTGGGAACAACCTGGCTAACCGGATTATCCTGGATAAAAGCAATTGAGTTAATCGGATATTACACGTTAAATCTTTATACATTTCTTGATAAATTCATTAGAAAAGGAATGCAATTTGTTTCTGATAACGTTAATAAAGAAAAATTAAAACAACCATTGAGCAAACCTGAACCACTCTCCAAACCTGATAATGAAAAAAAGAAATCTATCCCTAAATTATTCCAGGACAAGAAAGATAAAGAACATGAAAAAGCAATACCTATTTTAATTGCAAGTGAAGAAAAACCTGAAATTGTCAGAGCCATCAATGAATTCAAGGAAATTCGTCCCCCTAAAACGACGATACCTGGAACTCTTCCCAGTTTGACATTATTGGATAAAGGTCAACCAGGGAAGCCGATGGGGGGGTATACTCATGAGGAATTAGAAAGTCTTTCAAGAGATGTAGAGCAACATTTACTCGATTTTGGTATTCAAGCGGATGTTGTCGCTGTTCACCCTGGGCCAGTTGTTACCCGATTTGAATTGCAATTAGCAGCAGGAGTCAAAGTGAGCAAACTGACTGCTTTGGCTAAGGACTTGGCTCGCTCATTATCTGTTGTTTCTGTACGAGTTGTGGAGGTTATTCCTGGTAAAACAGTAGTGGGACTTGAATTACCCAATCATTCACGCCAAATGGTCAGGTTATCTGATGTGTTATCTGCTGATGTATATCAACAATCTCATTCTCCTTTATCTTTAGCCTTGGGAGTTGATATTAGTGGGCATCCTATGGTGGTTGATTTGGCAAAAATGCCTCATTTGCTGGTTGCAGGAACAACAGGCTCTGGTAAATCAGTTGGTATTAATGCCATGATTTTAAGTATTCTTTTTAAAGCAAGTCCAGAGCAAGTGCGTTTAATTATGGTCGATCCGAAAATGTTGGAATTATCAGTTTACGATGGGATTCCACATTTGCTTACCCCCGTTGTTACTGATATGAAAGAGGCAGCAAGCGCACTTCGTTGGTGTGTTGAGGAAATGGAAAGGCGTTATAGGCTAATGGCTGCGTTAGGTGTTAGAAATTTAGCGGGGTATAATGCTAAAATTGCGGAAGGGGTAGCTAATGGTCATCCATTGTTAAATCCATTATGGAAACCGGTCGATTCTATGGATGAAACAGCGCCAGAACTTCAAGCATTACCTTATGTAGTTGTTGTAATTGATGAACTTGCTGACATGATGATGGTTGTTGGCAAAAAAGTGGAACAGTTGATTGCGCGTATCGCACAAAAAGCCAGGGCAGCAGGAATCCATATGATTCTTGCGACACAAAGGCCTTCGGTGGATGTATTAACCGGTTTAATTAAGTCCAATATTCCAACACGAATCTCATTCCAGGTGTCTTCAAAAATTGATTCACGTACTATACTTGACCAACAGGGAGCTGAGCAATTGCTCGGACATGGTGATATGTTATACCTGGCGCCAGGGAGCGGGGCTCCTTTACGTGTGCATGGCGCTTTTGTTGACGATAAGGAGGTTCACCGTATTGCGGATGACTGGCGGTCAAGGGGAGAGCCTGATTATATTGATGATATTCTTAAAATGGGAAATGAAAATGGAGACGGTGCTTTCGATGAGGACAGTGGAGGTCAATCCGTAGAAGACGATGATCCTCTTTATGATCAGGCGGTAGAGTTTGTAATTCAGACACGTAAGGCTAGTATTTCTGCGGTGCAGAGAAGGTTAAAAATCGGTTATAATCGTGCTGCCAGAATGATAGAGGAAATGGAGAGGACAGGTATAGTCGGTCCATTGGATGGTGGGTATCGTGACGTATTAGTAACATCAGTGACTGAGGACTGAATATGAATAAATTGTTTCTCTTTGTGTTGCTCATTTTTTCGGGTGAAGTGTTTAGCCAAACCTCTGCTGAAGTACTGCAAAGTAAATTAAATGCTATACAAACTATGACTGCAAATTTTAGTCAAATTGTAAAAGCAAAGAATCGTGAGGTATCACGCTCTTCAGGCTCCATGGCATTACAACGTCCAGGGCGATTTCGCTGGGAAACAAAAGACCCACTGGAGCAGTTAATTGTCGCAGATGGTCAAAAAATGTGGATTTATGATGTGGACCTTGAGCAAGTTACAGTGAAAAATCAGGAAAAAGGATTAGGAGGTACTGCTGCGTTGTTTTTGAGTGGTTATGATGAAACTCTGACTCATGATTTCGATGTGAGTGAAAAGCAAACAGGAAAATTGACTGTTTTTGATTTGAAATCCAAATCCGCAAAAGAAAATTTTCAAAGGATTAAGTTAATTTTCAGTCAAAGCACTTTGATTGGTCTGGAGTTATATGATCAGTTAGGTCAAATTACTAATGTTAAATTAGTGCAAATTAAGGCAAATCCCAAATTGTCTGCCAAGTTGTTCCAATTCAAGCCTCCTAAAGGGGTTGATGTGGTAAAACAATAATTTCAATGTTGATTTATGAGCCTATTCAATAAAGAACCTGATCCACCATTGGCTGAAAGTTTAAGGCCTCAGCATATCAATGAGGTCATAGGTCAAAGTCATTTGCTTGGAGAGGGTAAACCCCTAAGACTTTGTTTTATGGGCTCCAAATTGCATTCTATGATCTTATGGGGGCCACCAGGGGTCGGTAAGACTACTATAGCAAGATTAACCGCACAGGCTTTTGATTGTGAATGGATAGCATTATCAGCTGTGTTTTCGGGTGTTAAGGATATTCGAGCTGCGATTGAGAAAGCGCAGGAATATTTAATTCATGATAAACAGACTATCTTGTTTATTGATGAAATTCATAGATTTAATAAAGCTCAGCAAGATGCCTTATTACCTTATACAGAATCAGGTTTAATTACTTTCATTGGGGCAACTACAGAAAATCCGTCTTTTGAGGTTAATCCAGCGTTATTATCACGGGCGCAAGTTTATGTTTTAAAACCGCTATCGGAGCAGGACTTAAAACTCTTATTTCTTAGGGCTCACCAAAGAGCTTTATCTTCTCTGCAATTTACAGAGGAAGCCATTGCTTTTTTAATTTCTTGTGCTGATGGAGATGCCAGGCGATTACTCAATTTGCTTGAGCAAACAAAAGCAGCCTGCCTGACAATTAAAACAGTAACTGTTGATGTAGATCTTTTGCATAATGTGATAGTACAAAGTGGTCGACGTTTTGATAAAGGCGGAGAAGCATTTTACGATCAGATTTCTGCTTTACATAAGTCAGTACGAGGCTCTAATCCTGATGCGGCACTATATTGGCTATGTCGAATGCTGGACGGCGGAGTGGATCCATATTATTTAGCCAGACGTATTATTAGAATGTCATGGGAAGATATAGGATTAGCAGATCCAAAAGCAATTCAAATCGCTAATGATGCCGCTGATACTTACGAGAGGCTTGGCTCACCAGAGGGTGAGCTCGCTTTGGCACAAGCTGTGATTTATTTGTCTGTCGCTGCCAAGAGTAATGCTGGATATTTAGCATTTAATCAAGCTATGGAATTTGTAAAAAAGGACAAGTCAAGAGAAGTTCCAATTCACTTGAGAAATGCCCCTACTCAATTGATGAAAAAACTAGGTTATGGTCATGAATATCGATATGCTCATGATGAACCCTATGGTTATGCTGCAGGCGAGCGTTATTTACCTGAAGGAATGCAAGAGGTTAATTGGTATAATCCAGTACAAAGAGGTTTAGAAACTAAAATTGCAGAAAAGCTCGCTTTTTTGCGCCAATTAGACAAAGATGCGAAAAAGAATATTTGAATTATTCCCTATTTAAGCCAGGTTAGGTTTGTCACCCAATTTTACCCCGAAGAAGAAGTTTAATCGACATTGATATCCAGTGAAGTATAAAGAGCATGTCAAAATTCTGACTGTATGAGTTACAGATGATGTTTTAAAGTCTCATGGATCTCATTTACAATGATTTAAAAATTACAAATTGTTTATAATTTTAAATGTTTTCAGAAAAATCTTATTATCAATTAGTTAATTAATTGATTTTAAATACATTTTAATTTTGGCCTAAACTTTGCTTGAGACATTACTATAATAATTAAAATGAATACCATGCATTATTCAACTTATCAAACTTGTGCGGTCAAACCTCAGATAGACTTATCCGAATGGGATATTTTGTCCAGTTTACCTACTGCCTTGGTAATTTTGAATGCCCAGGGCAAAGTAGTTTGGTTAAATCCTTCAGCTGAAGCGATGCTTGGTTATGGATTAATTGGTTCAGTATGGTTAGATGTGATTCAAAAAGCATTTGTTCCAAGAGCTGATGATGGGCACGAAGTATCTCTAGCTGATGGAAGACGTGTGCACGTGGCCATTTCTTCTTTAGAGAGTTTACCCGGTATATTGATTACTTTGTCTGATATTACTGCAAGCAGAGATTATGAAGAGGCCAAAGAAAATGAAAAACGATTGGTTTCTATTGGGACAATGACTGCGCAATTGGCTCATCAGATTAGAACCCCCTTATCTTCTGCCATATTGTATACCGAGCATTTAAATAATCTCCCGAATTTGGATCATCGTATTAAAAACTGGATTCACAGATTGCAAGAGTGCCATGCGAGCATAGAACAGCAAATTCAGGATTTATTATTATTTGCTAGAGGAACTTCCATCGAACCCAAATATGTGGATATGGAGTTTTGGTGCTCTCAATTAATACAAAGAGCTCAGCCATATATTGAGTCTTATGCGGCTGTCTTACACGTTAATAACCATCTTATTACTCGTGAATCATCCATACATGGAGAGTCTTTAATTGGAGCAATTTTGAATCTGATAATCAATGCGCTGCAGTCTGATGCGACCCAAATTGATTTAACGCTTGCATCCATGGATGATTCAGGTATACAAATATCAGTAGAGGATAATGGAAACGGGATGTCTGAGGAAGTCAGGGCACAAGCATTTTCGCCATTCTATACAACAAAAGCACAAGGCACAGGTCTCGGATTAGCAGTAGTTTTTGCTGTAGTAAAAGCGCATGGTGGTCGAGTGACTCTTGAGTCGACTGAAGGTATAGGAACACAGGTAACTATTTATTTACCTTGCCTGAATAGAAACGTAGGATAACTTTATCAAACAAAGGATTTTCTATGAGCCATGTTTTAATAGTTGAAGACGATTCAGTATTACGAGAAGCGTTGGCTGAGACTATGACTATCTCAGGCCATACCTATATCACTGCTAAAGATGGTAAAGAGGCATTATCGCTTCTTGAATTACATAATCCGAGTGTTGTACTCACTGATATAAGAATGGATAAATTAGATGGAAATCAGTTATTAAATGAAATACAAAAAAAGAGGCCAGGCCTGCCGGTTATTTTAATGACAGCCTATGGCTCTGTAGAAGATGCTGTTACAGCCATGCGACATGGTGCTGTTGATTATTTGCAAAAACCGTTCAGTGCACAAGTCTTAATTGAAAAAATAAAGCAGTATATAAAAACTGATCTGAGCGATGAGGATAATGATCCTATTGCACGGGATCCTAAAAGCCAGGCCTTACTGACAATGGCTTTGAGAGTCGCTCAATCGGATGTGGGTGTTATGATTAGTGGAGAAAGTGGTACCGGAAAAGAAGTGCTCGCACATTTTATCCATGATCATTCTTATCGAAGTAAACAGCCTTTTATTGCAATCAATTGTGCTGCAATTCCTGAACAAATGCTGGAAGCAACCTTGTTTGGTTATGAAAAAGGTGCTTTTACCGGAGCCTACAAATCTACTCCTGGTAAGTTCGAGCAAGCCCAAGGCGGGACTTTACTTTTAGATGAAGTGAGTGAAATGTCCTTAGGTTTGCAGGCAAAATTGCTTAGAGTCTTACAAGAAAAGGAAGTAGAAAGAATCGGTTCAAACAAAATAATAAATCTTGATGTACGCATTATCGCTACGACAAACAGACAATTAAAAGAAGAAGTTGAAGCAGGGCGTTTTAGAGAGGATCTTTATTATCGATTGAATATTTTTCCTTTGCAATGGCATCCATTAAGAGAGAGAACAAGTGATATTATACCATTAGCGAATTATTTAATTCGTAAACACTGTCAGCATAAGCAACCAATAGTCCCAGTCATTAGCCCAGCAGCTCAAAAAGCAATGTTATCTTATTCCTGGCCAGGTAATGCACGAGAACTGGACAATGTTATACAAAGGGCTCTGGTGCTACAGACTCAAGGCATCATCGAAGAAGAACATTTGCAGATAACGAATTCAACTACCATCCCTTCGCAAACGAAGACAATGGGTAAGAGTAAAAATTTACAGATACATGAATATGAACTTATAGAGAAAACATTATTAGAAAATGAAGGCAACAGACAAAAAGTTGCTGCATTATTAGGGGTTAGCGAAAGAACTTTGCGCTATAAGCTCGCAAAAATGCGTGAAGAAGGATACGTGGTTTAACAGAGGCTAAGAAAATGAGCGATATTAATACAGTAAATTTAATCAATCAAATGAAAACTCTGGCTGCCCAGGCTGAGGGCATAAAACTGGATTCTGGTTTAAATCAAGCTTCTTTCAGTTCGGTTTTTCAACAGGCATTGAATCAAGTCAATGAATTGTCACAAACAGCAGATGGTTTAAAGACCCGCTTTGAAATGGGTGATCCTAATGTGTCTCTTGGAGAAGTAATGATAGCTAGTCAAAAATCCAATTTAGGGTTTGAAGCGACATTAAGAGTTAGAAACAAATTGGTACAAGCATACCAGGATATTATGAACATGCCAGTTTAGTTTAATATTTTGGGTAGTAGAACTTTTTCAACAGATAAATATTATCAAACTCAATAACAGGTTCTTATGAGGTTTTTCAATGCCATAATGAGTTTGAAAATATTCTCTGTAAAGTTTTAAAACCCAGAGTGAAGTGTTCTGGAAAAAAGGATAAAAATTACAGGAGTAAATCATGGCATTGGCTGATAATGCTTCAGTAGCAGCTACGAAATTTGCAAGCTTATCTATACCACGCCAAATTGGAGTGTTGTTTGGATTGGCTGCAAGCATTGCAATAGGTGTGGCAGTGGTTCTATGGTCTCGCGATCCAAGCTATGTTCCATTATATAGCCAGATCAATGCGCAGGACTCATCGGAGATTTTAACTATTTTAGAACGCAATGGCATTGACTTCAAAATTGACAAGAACAATGGGTTATTGATGGTGCCTGTCGATGAGTTGCAAGGCGCGCGTTTGAAATTGGCTGCGCAAGGGTTGCCTCGCGATACGGCTATTGGCCATGATCTTTTGGGCAGCAGCGGTGGCGTGTTTAATACCAGCCAATTTATGGAAAACGCCCGATATAAACAAGCTCTTGAGGCAGAATTAGCACGTACGATTAGTAAATTTAATAATATTAAATCGGCCAGAGTCCACTTGGCAATTCCAAGGGAGTCAGCATTTGTAAGAGATTCACAAGAGCCTAGTGCTTCTGTATTTATTGATGTGTATTCTGGATTTGAAATAAAAAAACATACTATTGCAGCTATTGTTAATTTAGTGGCATCAAGTATTCCGAATTTAAGGGCAGGAAGAGTAACTGTTGTTGATCAAGATGGGCAACTGTTAAATGAAGGTAGCGGATATAATCTATTTTCAGAAACTGAGCGTTTTCTTGATTACAGACAAAACCTGGAGCATCAATACGCTCAAAAAATTCAGGATATCTTAACTCCAATATTGGGATATGGCCGCGTCAGGGCCAAAGTATCTGCAGACATTGATTTTACCAGTTATGAGCAAACTCAAGAGTTGTTTAATCCGGAACTTTCCGCTTTACGCAGTGAACAAACTATGCAAGAGAGTCGTAATGCGTCAAATGAAGCAAGCGGGGTTCCTGGAACATTATCAAATACTCCGCAACCGAATACTTCTCTTGGGCAAAAAAATAATCCTCAACAAAAAGCAACACCAAATAACTTGCCTCAGCAAACATCATCAGATCAGATGCAAGCAAAAGATGTTCGCATGCAAACCACTAAGAATTTCGAATTGGACAAAACAATAAGCCATACGAAAAATCAGCCAGGAACAATAAAACGCTTGTCGGTTGCTGTATTGGTAGATAATAGACCTGTAATGAATGATAAAACCAAGAAACTGGAGAAGAAACCTCTAGCTAAAGAAGAAATTGAGCAGATAAAGTTATTGGTCTCCGATGCTATAGGATTGAATATCAAGAGAGGAGATAGCTTGAATGTAATTAACAGCAGTTTTGTAAAGCCAGATCCTATAGAAGCAATTCCAGAAGAACATTTTTGGCAAAAAGACAGTTTTTGGTCTGTGATTAAGCAGATTGGTGGGGCTCTTTTTATATTGGCAATGATATTTGGTGTACTAAGGCCTATGTTAAAAACTTTGGCAAGCAATAAAGACATGGACCAAGCTCCTAATAATCAGGATTCAGGGGACTTTACATTGGATGGAAGAATATCATTTAAGGATGTTCAGGATTATGAAACTCAGCTAAGTTTACTTCGTCAAGTGGTTGATAAAGAACCCAAGCGCGTTGCACAAGTAGTGAAATCATGGGTTGATCGGGGGTAATTATGGACGGAATAGAGCGAGCAGCTATTTTATTGTTGAGCATGGGAGAAAAAAACGCTTCAGAAGTATTAAAGCATTTAGAGCCCAGGCAAGTACAGAAAGTTGGGATGGCTATGTCAACCATGAATAGTGTGAGCAAGGCGAAAATGCAGAACGTTCTGATTGACTTTATCAGTGCAATCGAAGATCAAACGAGCTTAACTGTAGATACAGAACATTATCTCAGAACCGTTCTCATAGAGGCTTTGGGGGAAGAAAAAGCAAATCCATTTATTGATAGGATATTGGTATCAAATAAAGACAGTGGTTTGAATAAACTGAAATGGTTGGATGGACGTTTGATAGCCGAAGTGATTCGTAATGAGCATCCTCAAATCATTGCCACTATTTTAATTCATCTGGATAGTGAGCAATCCGCTGAAGTGGTTAGTTACTTTAGTGCAGAAAAAAGAGCGGAAGTGTTATTACGAATGTGTAATATTGATACAGTAAAACCTGAAGCAATTTCTGAACTCGGACATGTGATTGAAAAGCAGTTAAGTGGTCAAACTACAGGTAAATCATCTTCTGTCGGTGGAATTAAAACCGTAGCGGATGTGATTAATTTTTTGGATGGCGCTATGGAAGAAGAAGTGCTGGAGAGAATTAAAGATTGGGATGAGGAGTTAAGCGAAAAGATAAGAGACAAGATGTTTGTTTTTGAAAATATCAAAGACATGGATGATAGAAGTGTACAAACTTTATTGCGAGAGGTGACGTCTGATCAATTAAAACTGGCATTAAAGGGTACTACTGAAACAACGAAAGAAAAAATCTATTCGAATATGTCAAAGCGAGCTGCGGATCTTCTCAGAGATGACATCGAGGTTCAAGGACCAGTAAGAGTTAGTGATGTGGAACGAGCTCAGAGGGATATTTTAGCTATAGCAAGGAACCTGGCTGAAGATGGCAAGATCAGCTTGGGTGCAAAGGGGGGGGACGAGTTAATTTAGTCGTTTTCATAAGTTGGGCTTTAGCCATTTTATGTAAATAGTAAGGATCATTGAAATGAGAATCTGTTAAATTTGCTTTTTATTTGTTCTAAGTGGTTGTTTTTGGTATTATTTGGGCCTAGGATAAGGTTAAGCAGCTATGTCAAATGAATTTGAACCATATAATAAACAGGTTAAAAATATTGAATTTACCACTTGGGAGTATCAGCCTTCCAAAGGCACAGAGCATTCGCAGCCTGATGAAGAAGAGTTGATTAATGAACTGGAAGCAGTCAGGAAGGAAGCTTTTCAAAAAGGTTATGCAGATGGGTTGCAACAGGCGCAAGAAGAAATTAATACAATCAAAGCAGAGCTGTCCAAATGGCTGGATTTAATTCAAAAACCCGTTCAAATTTTAGATGAGCAACTGACGCAGGAAATCATTCAGACCATCATCTGGTTAAGTCAACATTGTGTCGCTATCGAGCTTTCTGTTAATACAGATAAACTAAATGATTTATTGAATAAAATAAAAGGTGAATTACCTTCTTTAAGTGGCAAGAAGTCTATAAGCATGCATCCTGATGATGTGCAATGGATTAAAGAGGCATTTCCTGAAAGCAATATCCCAGGTCTTCATGAACTGTTGGTGGCTGATCCAGCATTAAATCGCGGAGACTTCTATTTACAAGGTGAACATAGCGAATTGGATGGTCGGATTCAAACTCGTTTTACTACCTTGTTCAACGAATACATTAATAAAGAGAGTATAATCCAATTGGGCGTTACTCAGGAACAGTGATGACTATTTACCAAACACAACTCCATAAAATTTTATCAGGGGTAAGGAATAAACATCATTCCGGATTGTTGCATTGTGGTAGAATTAGCCGAGCAATAGGCTTAACCATTGAGGCAAAAGGATTTAATCAGCCCATTGGAGCGCGTTGCCTGGTTAAAATCAATGATGGACATTCTGTTCAGGCAGAGGTGGTTGGTTTTAGTAACGAAAGTGTTTATTTAATGTCTATAGGAGACATACAAGGAATAGCTCCAGGAATGAAAATCATTCCTACTGGATGCATTGCTCAAGTGAGTGTTGGCCACCAGCTGTTAGGAAGGATATTAAATGGTTCCGGAATGTTTATAGACGATGGGCCTCCTAACGAAATGGTGGAAACCTATCCATTGATAGGACAAGTGATCAATCCTTTAAAAAGAGCCCCTATTGAAGTTCCATTGGATGTTGGGATTCGTGCCATTAATGGCTTATTAACAGTTGGTCGTGGACAACGGATAGGTTTGTTCGCTGGAAGTGGAGTTGGTAAATCAGTTTTGCTTGGGATGATGACACGCTTTACTGAAGCTGATGTCATTGTGGTTGGATTAATCGGAGAACGTGGGCGCGAGGTAAAAGAATTTATTGAGTGTAACTTGGGTACAGAAGGTTTGAAGCGAGCAGTTGTAGTTGCTGCTCCAGCAGATGAAAGCCCTTTGATGCGTTTGCACGGTGCGAAGGTTGCAACAAGCATTGCTGAGTATTTTCGAGATCAAGGTAAACATGTTCTCTTACTGATTGATTCTTTAACCCGTTTTGCCCAGGCACAGAGGGAAATTGCGTTATCGATTGGTGAAGCCCCTGCTACAAAAGGATATCCGCCGTCGGTATTTGCCAAATTGCCTAAATTGGTTGAAAGAGCTGGAAACGGGACTTCAGAAGGAGGGTCAATTACAGCATTTTATACTGTCTTGACTGAGGGAGATGACTTGCAAGATCCCATAGCAGATGCGGCACGGGCTATTTTAGATGGCCATGTGGTGTTAAGCAGAGCGCTTGCGGAGCAGGGGCAATATCCGGCAATAGATCTTGAGGCTTCTATTAGCCGAGTCATGCAGGGTGTTGTCTCTGAACAACATATGAAAGATATGTTATTGTTTAAAAAATACCTGTCTGTTTATGAAAAAAACAAGGATTTAATTTTATTGGGAGCCTATGCAAAAGGAAGTGATCCCATGGTGGATAAGGCAATATTGGCAGTGAATAAACTCAAAGATTACCTGATGCAAGGAATGGATGAAAAAGTGAGCTACGATGAGAGTGTGACATCCTTAGCCAAACTGGTTTCAACTTTGGTAGGGAATGACCAATGAGCGACAGATTAGATCGTTTGATTCAGCTACTAAAAATTAAACAGGAAGCGACTCAACAGGCTTATATGGAGCTGATAAAAGCCAAGGAACAATTTAATCAAAATAAAGCAAGGCATGAACAATTAGTGGGTTACAGACAGGATTATTTACAGCAATTGGAAATATTAGGACAGCAAGGTAGCTACGTAGGGCCTTTACGTAATCGAATTAATTTTATTAATCATTTGGATACTGCTTTGGTACAATTAAATTCCTATTTGAGTCAACTTGCAAAAAACAGGATGAAAGCGGATTTAAATTATAAGCAAGCAAAAACTTCAGAAGAAGGAATAAATAAGCTAATTGAACGAGTAAAAAGAGCTGAACTGAAGCAATTACAGCGTATTGAGCAAAAGGAAACTGATGAATATGCGCAAAAGCAATGGTATAGTACTTTAAAACATGACCGATAATAACCTTTTGGCAAATAAATTTTTTAAAAAGATTTGGATGGTTTTAGCCATCTTGATAATTTTCGCGGCTGTCTTTTCCAGTGTATTTCGCGCTCTTACTCCCTGGGCTAAACAATATAAAGGGGAGGTGGAACAGCATTTGACATCACTTTTGGGTCAACCAGTTACCGTTCAAACTATGGAAACAGGATGGTATTGGTTTGAACCAGTCGTTAAATTAAAACATATAAAAATTCATGATGGTCATAATAAGTCAATTTATTTGGATAGGCTAATTGTCGGTGTTAATTTATTTAAATCCCTCTGGAATTGGCGTATTCAACCTGGTGTACTTTATATCGATGATATGCATTTGGTTTTTCGTGAAAAAGATGGACATTGGCGTATTGAGGGGATTTCAAGTAATGCAATGAACGACACTGATATTACACCTGAAAAAACCAGGGAAATATTAGATTGGCTTGCTCAACAGGAAAAATTAATTGTAAGGCATGTTTCTGCCCACTTACATTTTAATGACGGGTCATTAATTCCTGTTAACGGATTAAATCTATCGATAGTTAATAAAGGGGGAACTTATAAGATAAAGGGAGAAGCAAAACTCGAACAAACGAATGCAACCGTTTTCCAACTGCTAGGCAATGTACAATTTGATCCTGATCAAATTGAAAACACCAATGGACGTCTCTATTTTTCAGCCATTAATGTTTTACCTGCGCAATGGCAAAATTTATTGCCAAAATCCTCTATAAGGCTGGAGGGAGGTAAAGGAGATATTTCATTATGGGTTGATTTGGAGAAAGGGAATATTTCATCAATTCAAGCACAATTGAAACTTAAACGTCTGGCATGGAAATTATTAAATAAAAAAAATAGTAAGCTTATCCAATCATTTTACGCCAACATGGGATGGAAACTGGATAAACAAGGTTGGCAGTTCCAGGCAGACCATATGAAATTAAGAGTTGCAGGGGTTACTTGGCCAGAGAATCAATTGTCGATTCGTTTTAATAAAAATCAGAATACCTATCAAGTCTTTACAAAATTCCTCATTGTAGAATCATTATTATCTGGAGCAATTAATTGGCCGCCAGTTATTCAAAACGTGCTGCAGTTAAAACCGCATGGGATATTGAGTGATATTCAGGTATTAATCAAAGAAAATCAAATTAATTATATTTTAACTCGATTTGATCAATTAGGATGGAGTGCTAAGGACAACAATATTCCTGGAGTGAGTAATTTATCCGGTGTTTTAAATTGGCAGCCTACGGAAGGGCGTCTGGAGTTAGATTCCGAGAATTCAACGTTTGATATTAAAGGCTACCCTACTCAAAAACTGACGATTTTTAATGGTGCTTTTGATTGGAAAGAGTTAAATGAGGGGTTGCGATTAAGTATTGAACGCTTGGTTGCAAGTCAACCTGAGTTGACAATCAGTCTGGAAGGAGCTCTGGATCAACTGACCAAGAATTCTGTAGGCAATATTCGTTTAGCAGGCAATTTTTCTGGGAAGAATTTACAGAAATGGATGCCTTATTTACCTGCGAAGCACATGAAAGCCAAGTTATTTGCCTGGTTAAACAAAGATATTAAACGTTTAGGGCAAGCAACAGGTAAGATAACTATTAATGGAATGGCAAAGGATTTCCCATTTGATAACGGTAATGGGGAGCTTTCTATAGTAAGTCATGTTGTCGGTGGAGATATTTTAATTACTCCGGAATGGCAATTGATTAAAGATTTGGAAGGTTATATCAAACTAAAAAATAGAAACCTTGATATTGATATTGTTGATGGTGATGTTCAAGGTGTTCCACTTAAACAAATGAACTTACGTATCGATGATATTGGTAAAGATAGGGAAACCTTGTTAATTCATGGAATTGTTCATGGAAAAGCACAAAAAATGCTCAATTTTGTCATGAACTCTCCATTAAAGAAAAAATTATCGGCTTTAAAAATATTATTAATAAAGGGATTGATATCACTCAATTTGCGTTTGGAAATCCCTCTTTATCCAGAGAATGATGATAATCTGGCCCAAGGTGAATTGACTTTTGAAAATAATATAATCAACATCAAGCATCAGATGGGAGATTTTTCTGTAGGAGATGTTACTGGAAATTTATTGTTTAATGAAAAAGGTATCCAGGATAGTGACTTAACTGCTACGGCATTTGGTTATCCCCTGAATATTAAAATACAATCGGAAAAGTCTCCTCAATCATTAACTGCGATATCAATCGAAGGTGAATGCACTGTAGAATCCTTAAAGAAAAAATGGCACTTACCTATTTTCTCAGTACTTAAAGGAAATATTCTAGCCAAGGCATTATTAAAAATTACGGATGATCCTAATGACCTGGATAATATGAAGTTGAATTCTGATTTGATAGGATTGGCAGTTGATCTCCCACCACCTTTAGGAAAAACTTATAAAGAAAAAACCCCCTTACTGGTTAACCTGGATTTTAATCCACAAAAGACACTTCGTTTAAGAGTTAATTACAATGGACGATTAAGTACGGATCTTTTGATGCAAAAGCAAAAAGGCGTATTTAACTTAAAGTCAGGTCAAATACGTTTAGGTAGTGCACAAGCTGTAAGTCAGGAATATCCTGGCCTCAGTATTGCTGGTACATTAGAGGGCTTTGATTTGCAAGCATGGAAAGAAGTAATCAATAGATTCTCTAAAGAGAATGTCAACCCTTCTCTCTTGAGTTTGGTTAATATTATTGATGTAAAAATGGGTAAACTACACTTTCTGAATCAGCAGTTTGATAACATGTCTGTGTATGCGAAAAAACGTCCTGATAATGATTGGGCTGTCAATTTAAAACAGAAAAAAATCGATGCGGATTTAACCTACCATTCAGCAACAAATTCTCTGAGTGGCTTTGTCAAATACTTACATTTATCCGAAATGGGGTCTTCAATAAACAATAAAGATACTCCTTCACATGCCACTCCGGCACAAATTCCCAATTTGAATTTAAGAGTCGATAATTTTTCAATTGGAAAAATTCAAATTGGCAATATTACCCTTAAAAGTCATTCTACATCAGAACGTTGGCATATTGATTATTGCAGGGTAGATTCACCCTATTATCAAGCTAATTTTGAAGGAGAATGGATTCAGAAAGGAAAGGTTAATCAAACAAAACTACAGTCTAAAATGTACTTGAAAGATTTGGCCAAGAGTCTTGATCGTTGGGCGATTAATCCGGCGGTTGATGCGGGGAAAGGATATATAGAATTTCGCGGGGGTTGGCAAGGTACCTTATATGATTTTTCTTTGGCTAAGTTGAGTGGTTCAATGTATTTACAGCTGAAAAATGGTCGAATTACTCATTTGAGCCAGGAGACTGAAGAAAAACTTGGTTTAGGGAAGTTACTAAGTATATTGAGTTTGCAAACTATTCCAAGACGGTTAAAGCTCGATTTTAGTGATCTCTCAAATGATGGCTACAGTTTTGATATATTTAAAGGCAATTTTAATGTCAATAAGGGCATTATGAGTACTAATAACAGTTACATTGATGGGCCGGTAGCTTATGCCAGCATGAAAGGGGATCTGGATTTGGTAAGGCGATTATATGATTTGGATTTAAACATTTCACCGCATATCACTGCCAGCTTACCTGTTGTAGCTACGATAGCAGGAGGCCCAATTGCTGGTCTTGCTGCATGGATTGCAAATAAAATTATTAATCAAAGCATGCAGAAAATTGCGGGATATAGTTATAAAATTTCTGGCCCTTGGGATCAACCTGTTGTGCAACAGCTTAATATAGTGAAGAAATTGCCTTAATTAAAGGAGATAAGATTATTTAGCAAACAATTATGAAGTCACTTATGCCTCATGGAGGAATGTAAAATATTCTGCCTTGCTGAGCGAGTGGTTAAGCCTAAAGAAAATAATCAAAAATAATTATGAATACTTTAAAGTTACTATTTTCTTATTACTGGCGTCTGAGCCTATTGAAGGAAACTCCAGAAAATTCTCCTTATTCTGTTTTCCTTCTTGTAGTAATGTGTCTTCTATTCTCTATTATAATGCTGATTCAGTGGGATATCGCTGAACTTGATTTTTCCCGTGATTGGTTATTAAATTTAATGATGGCTATCAGCCTGATATTGTCTTTTATATTCTATACCTATGCTATTTTAAAGTTTCAAAATCTTGCATCCAGGCTTGTACAAACAGCAACATGTTTATTGAGTGCCTATATTATTATACATGTTTTAGCAACACCATTATTCTTAATTGATACTTATCTCTCTGCAGAGAATCTTAAAAACCCCATTTTTTTATTCATGGGTATGATATATTTGTTCATCACTTTGGGGCTTTCTATTTGGCAATTTGTAATTACGACCCATATTTATAAATTTGCTTTAGGCACTACTCCGGTGAAATCAGTTTTGGCTGCTTTTGGTTTAGTTGCTGTTAATATTTTAACCATTTCTTTTTGGCGATGACATCATGACACATTTACATATATTAGGAGTAAGTGGAACTTTTATGAGTGCTCTGGCTTTACTTGCCCGCGCTGCGGGATATAAAGTGACAGGAAGTGATGCCAATTGCTATCCACCCATCAGTGATTTACTTGCTGCCAAAGGTATTTCGTGGACTGAAGGCTATGATGATTCCACTTTAGCATTACAATCTGACATGGTTATTGTCGGTAATGCTATTAAGCGAGGAATGCCGGTTCTTGAAGCGGTTATGGAGTCGGAAAAACCATATATGTCAGGCCCTCAATGGCTTGCCGAAAATATTTTATCGAAATATCGGGTGATTGCTGTAGCTGGAACTCATGGTAAAACTACTACTACTTCAATGATTGCCTGGATTTTGGATCAAGCAGGAATGAATCCAGGATTTCTTATCGGTGGTGTGTCCAGTGATTTCAATACCAGTGCCTGCCTTGGTAAAGGGAGGTGGTTTGTCATTGAGGCAGATGAGTACGACAGTGCTTTTTTTGATAAACGTCCTAAATTTATGCATTATCGTCCACATATTGCAGTACTAAACAATTTGGAATTTGATCATGCGGATATTTATCCAGACTTGGCAGCTATTCAACAACAATTTCATTATTTATTAAGAACAATACCAAAAAGTGGTGTGGCTATAAAACCTCGAGATGATAAGGCTTTGAATGAAGTTCTATCGCGAGGTCAATTTTCGCGTATTGAAACACTGGCATTATCCGGGGACGCCGAATGGGTTGCCGAGCTGATTGAAGATAGTGGTTCAAAATTTAAAATACTGCATAATGGGGTAAGGGTTGCTGAAGTATCTTGGCCTTTAATAGGTCGATTTAATGTAGAAAATGGCCTGGCAGCAATTGCTGCTACCTGGAATGCTGGGGTAAGCCCTGAGGTTGCAGCCAGGGCTTTAGAACAATTTTCTCCAGTGAAACGAAGGCTTGAAGTTCGCTCTAACCGACATGGAATAACAGTTTATGATGATTTTGCCCATCATCCAACCGCAATTACTAAAACTATTGATGCTTTAAAAAGAAGTGGGCGCCATCAGCGTATTTTTGCTGTTATGGAGTTTGCTTCCTATACCATGAGAACAGGCGTACATGCCGGAGAAATGGCTTATGCTTTAGCTCCTGTAGATGGCGCCTATGTCTTGGATCCTCAGGATTTTAATTTAAAGGACTCTGTTAGCTCCTGGACTTGCCCGTATAAAATTTGCAAAAATAATGAAGAGATCGTTAAGGAGATCATCAATACAGTAAGAGAAGGTGACGCTGTATTAGTGATGAGTAATAGAGGATTTAATGGAATTCATCAACAATTAATCGATTCTATAGATAAACTTTTCACCCCACCACCCTACATCCCCTAGAATAACCTACGGAAAAATATATTAATTTTCTGCGTCCAAATAAAATTGGCGATTTGAAATATTTGTTGGCAAATAGTTAAATTAATAGTTGCAATATTATGTGTAGGTTGATATAAAAATTAAAAGAGTCTTGATCATCAGAGGTGTGTTGCTCGCTGCGGTTCTTGCGGGTGGGCCCTTGTGGGAGGGAAACCATGCTAGAGTTTGCCGAATTTCAGCAAAATGCATTGAAATTAACAGATCAATTAAAGAGGCGCAGCATACCATCCTTAGGATGTTTTTGTTTTTTTTCAGTGATATTACCCAATTCAGCTGCCATTGAAGATACTCATACGATTAAATTGGTTGCCTATAGCCTGGACAGCGAGAATGATGATGACTTACTCGCTTATCTTAAGGGTATCACAAGATATTCTGCTGTAACCCCAAAAAATATTAACGAATTCAAAAAAAAGGTACTGACTGGAATTTATTTAATGATGTGGTCACATTATAGCTCTACTGTTTCGAATTTAATGAATAGTACTTTGGTTGAGCTATTTCAAAGAGATTTGCAAGTGAGTTCCCCACAAAAGATGAGTGATACTTTATTTGATTCCAGTTTGGAGGCTTTAAGTCAATATTGTTCATTTGCCTATCAAAATCGTAATGAACGAATTTATGACAACTTAATTCGCCGTTTAGGTACAACGGTGCAAGCAGATATTCATACCTTACGTCTTTCCAGGGAGAAACAGGAAACTTCATTCTATGATATTTATAAAGGAATTATGCGTACTTTAGGACTTAATAGCGTGTTTTAGACAGGAGACACTATGACTTTTACTCCGCCCGAGTTCAAAATATTAAGTGTAAATGCTCGTAACTTAGAGACCGTATTCTCTACCTTGTTAGGTAGGTATAAAATTATTACTGATCCTCCTGTATCTGAAGCGGTATCAAGTAGTGAGCTAATTAGAAATACCCTGGAAACATTATTGGCCAGGACCCATAAGGTTGTGATTTGTAAAACAGACAGGGAAACTGCCAGAGATGTCTTTAAGCAGTTAAGTAATGAGTTGCGTGAAGTTTTAAAAGAAAATAATGAGGAAAAAAATAAACAAGCCATCTTGTTTTTGTTAGGCGCTTTGCTTCATCGCTATTTTAGACTGATTAAAGAGTATGATAATTTTAATTCATACATTCCTGTCCCATCATTTTTTTTTAAATATAAAGCACCATCTGATGTAAAAGATTGTCGATTGTTTCAAGCAATAAGACTCGCTTTAGGTTTACCTGAAGAGATGGAGAAGAATTATAGAATAAATGATCTGAAAATTATTGATGTAACAACGATTGTAACTGCTTTAGAAACATTTCGTGATAATATGCAATTGATTGTAGGTAAGGATGAAGGGAAAATGCCGCGTTATAAAAGCTATCCTCATTTTGCGGCAGACAAGAACTTTGAAACTTATTTACAAGAAATTATTGATGAGCATAAAAGACGTAATCCTGTTGTTTTAAATCAATTCAAAGCCATAAGTTTCATTCAATCGTTAGTAAAACAAATTGAAGAAGAGCAACGGCAAATCGAAGAGGCTTTGACTCATTTAGGCAAATTTCTGCCAAAAACTTGTTCCGATTTTAAAACTTTATCTTCAGAACTGATGGAAGAGCAAATAAAAGCTCAAATTGAATCGAACGTTCTACAAGAGAAAATTATAGACTTATTGTATACCGGACATATCCAGGAAAATTTTAGCACGATGGATTGCGGTTCGTTTATTGAAGCAATGAAAAATTGTAATAACAGTCTTGCAAGATATCGGGCTTTGGGTGGCTTTTGTTTGTTATTACAAAACGAGGGTGTAAAAGAGCAATTGCGGTTTTGCATTCACCAGGCTCTGGGTGTGGAAATAAATCCCAATGAGTTGACTGATAAGGATATGCTTGATGCAATCAGGCTTCTTAAAACATATTTTGAAGCTAATCCTAAAGTTGAGCTTAATTTTGATTTTTTTGGTGGAAAAGGACCAATGAATACATTCATTCTTCAAACAGAATTGGCTTTAGCTAAAAAAGTTCAAGCATTAAACAAAGCCCAGGAAGACAATGTAGAAACTCGCACTACTGCTTTATTTGTATGATGCGCATATGTAGCTTGTTCTGGAAATATGATCTCATAATACTGGAGTCCTGAATTAGGACTCCAGTGTTTTTATCCAAAATGATAATCTTAATCATTGCTTGGAAAATTCCATTACTCCATCTTTATAAGATACAATGATGGTTTCCCCTGATTTGAATTTTCCAGTCAATAATGATTGCGCCAGTGGATTCTCTAATTTTTGCTGAATGGTACGTTTTAAGGGGCGGGCACCATAGACCGGATCAAAACCTGCTTCAGCCAAATGAGATAAAGCCTCACTTGTGACTTCAAGAGTGATGTTTTGTTGTTTCAGCCGATGATGTAAATAGTTAATCTGGATTGCAGCAATTTTTGCAATTTGTTCTTTTGTCAGGGAATGGAATACCACCGATTCATCAATTCTGTTGATAAATTCAGGTCTGAAATGTTGGCTGACTAAATCCATTACCGCAGCCTTAATCTGATCGTAATCAAATTTGCTGCTCATTTCCTGAATGAGTTGAGATCCCAGATTAGAGGTCATAACAATAACGGTATTCCTAAAGTCAACAGTACGTCCCTGACCATCTGTTAAACGGCCATCATCCATAACTTGAAGCAGAATATTAAATACGTCGGTATGAGCTTTTTCTACTTCATCGAGCAAGATAACAGAATAGGGCCTGCGCCTGACTGCCTCAGTTAAATAGCCACCTTCTTCATATCCTACGTAGCCAGGAGGCGCGCCGATTAAGCGCGCAACAGAGTGTTTTTCCATAAATTCAGACATATCAATGCGCACCATAGCCTCTTCCGTATCAAAAAGAAAAGAAGCAAGTGCTTTACATAATTCAGTTTTTCCCACACCAGTTGGCCCCAGAAAAAGAAATGAACCAATTGGCCGATTAGGATCAGACAGGCCTGCACGTGACCTTCTTATGGCATTAGAAACAGCATCTACTGCTTCATTTTGGCCGATGAGTCTGCTGTGCAAAGCCTCTTCCATTTTCAGTAATTTTTCCTTTTCTCCCTCCATCATTTTAGATACAGGGATCCCTGTCCATTTTGAAACAACTTCTGCGATCTCATCTTCGGTGACTTTATTGCGTACCAACTTTGTTTCCATAGCATCGACGGAAGAGACCTGGCTTAATCTCTTTTCCAGCTCGGGTATACGTCCATATTGTAATTCAGACATACGACTTAAATCTCCTGCTCTCCTGGCAGTTTCCATTTCCAGTTTGGCTTGTTCAAGTGCTTCCTTGATTTGGGTGGACCCTTGCATGGTCGCTTTTTCAGCTTTCCAAATCTCCTCTAAGTCTGAATAATTTTGCTCTAATTCATCGATACTTTTTTGTAAATCAACAAGTCTTTTTTTAGACGCTTCGTCATTTTCCTTTTTCAATGCTTCACGCTCGATTTTTAGCTGAATCAAACGTCGTTCCAGTTTATCCATACTTTCAGGTTTTGAATCAATTTCCATCCGGATTAAGCTGGCTGCTTCATCAATTAAATCAATGGCTTTGTCGGGTAGTTGGCGGTCACTGATATATCGATGGGATAGCGTTGCTGCAGCAACCAAAGCAGGATCTGTAATTTCAACTCCATGGTGAACTTCATATCGTTCTTTAAGACCCCTTAATATAGCAATGGTGTCTTCCACACTGGGTTCATCGACCAGTACTTTTTGAAAGCGTCTTTCAAGGGCAGCATCTTTTTCAATGTATTGTCGGTATTCGTCTAATGTCGTAGCCCCAATGCAATGCAATTCACCTCTAGCCAATGCTGGTTTGAGCATATTCCCGGCATCCATAGCTCCTTCAGCCTTGCCAGCGCCGACCATAGTATGCAATTCATCAATAAACAATATGATTTGACCTTCTTGTTTTGCCAAATCATTAAGAACTCCTTTTAAACGTTCTTCAAACTCTCCGCGATATTTTGCACCCGCGATCAAAGCTCCCATGTCCAGTGCCAGTAAGCGTTTATTCTTTAATCCTTCAGGCACTTCACCATTAATAATTCGTTGCGCCAAACCTTCTACTATAGCTGTTTTACCTACACCAGGTTCACCTATTAATACAGGGTTATTTTTGGTTCTTCTTTGCAATACCTGGATGGTGCGTCGAATTTCATCATCTCGTCCAATAACTGGGTCTAGTTTTCCTTGCTCAGCACGTTCAGTCAAATCCAGGGTATATTTTTCAAGGGCTTGTCGCTGTTCCTCTGCATTTGGATCATTAACAGTTTCTCCGCCTCTTAACTCATCAATCGCTTTTTCAATGGCTTTGTTGTCACCTCCGGCTTGCTTGAGTATTTTCGCAAGGTTACTATCCTCATTTATCGCTGCTAATATAAAAAGCTCACTTGAAATAAAGTTATCTTTTCTTTGTTGCGATAATTTGTCAGTCAGGTTAAGTAGTCTATTCAACGCATTAGATATATGAATATCTCCTCCGGTACCTGATACTTTAGGGAGTTTATCCAGAGCTTGGTCAATTAAGGTTCTTAATAGTGGTATATTAACACCCGCTTTACTGAGAAGAGGTCTGCAACTTCCACCTTGTTGATCGAGTAAGGCTTTCATTAAATGTTCTGGTTCTATAAATCCATTATCTCTACCTAAGGCCAGGGATTGGGCCTCTGCAAGAGCCATTTGAAACTTTGATGTTAGTTTGTCCATTCGCATAGGAACACCTTTCTAGTTATTTTAGGGTATTAATTCTAGTTTACATGCCATAAAATGGGTATTATTTACATTTTTTCAAGAGTTTTTTATGAATAATGAGTCATCTTCTAATTCTAATTTGGATTCACAAGCTTTGCTTAATCAGTTGGTAATTGACTATCTCAAAGAAAAGAAAAGAAAACGTCTATGGAGATGGATTATAAGAGCTATTATCCTGGTCGCATTAATTTATTCATCTTATAAAATCGTTTCAGTCGCCAAAACCACAGAAGCATCCAAGGATAAAGAGCATATTGGCTTAATTGATATTAACGGTGAAATTGCGGATTCCAGTTCCGCAAGTGCAGATAATTTCACTAAAGGGATTGAGAAGGCATATAAAAGTAAAGGATTAAAGGCATTAATTGTCCGGATAAATAGCCCTGGAGGCAGCCCTGTACAGGCAGAATATATTTATAATGTTTTGCAATATTACAAAAGTATAAAACCAAACATTAAAACTTACGCTGTTTGTGTCGATATGTGTGCATCCGCTGCTTATTATGTTGCTGTTGGCGCGGATGAAATATACGCAAGCCCTGCAAGCATGGTCGGTTCAATTGGTGTTTTATATAATGGTTTTGGTTTTGTTGATGCAATGCAGAAGCTTGGTATTTCACGCAGGTTACAAACCTCAGGCGTCAATAAAGCGTTCCTGGATCCTTTTTCCCCAACTACTGAATTTCAGAAAGAAAAACTGCAAACCATGCTTGATATAGTACATAAACAATTTATTACGCGTGTCAAAGAAGGAAGAGGGAATAGATTAAAGATTAATGAGGAAACCTTTTCCGGGCTATTTTGGACTGGTGAACAAGCGTTGGCTAATGGTTTAATTGATGGTTATGCCAGTAGTGGGCAGTTGGCACGAGAGGTAATTAAAATTACTGATATGGTGGACTATACTTACAAGCAAAATGTCTTTGACCGCTTGACTAAAAATTTGGGCACTGCGATGGCAGATGAGTTACCAGTAGTTTTAGGAATTAAGCCGGGATTGAGATAGGAGTTGTTTTTTAACGCTCAAGAGAAGTATTTATCCGCTTTCTCATCTGCGAGAAAGCGGATATTTGAAAATAATTTAAAATCGATAAGCCTAACTGATCGTCTTAGTAGACTTAAATTGACAACTTATTTTAAAACGGGTGATATTGTTTGCAAAAGTGACTTAAATACCTTAGGAGTTCCAGCGACTACATCGCCATAATTTAGGAAATCTTCTCCTCCCTGGACATCACTTATGAGTCCCCCAGCTTCTCGGATCAGTAAGGCTCCCGCAGCAATATCCCATGGGCGTAAACCAAACTCCCAGAAACCATCCAGACGACCGCTTGCAACATAAGCCAAGTCAAGAGCAGCAGAACCTGTTCTTCTAACTCCAGCACATTTTCCAAGCAAGGCTTCAAAGGTTGGCAAATATCGCTGGGCAAGAGTTACATCACGAAAATGAAAACCTGTACCTAACAGCGAAGCAGTGAGTTGGGTTTGCTTGGACACACGGATTCTTCTATCGTTTAGCCTCGCCCCGCGTCCTCTGCTTGCAGCAAAACACTCATGGCGCAGAGGATCGTAAATAACACCATGCTCCAGACGATTCTTAATTTTTAGAGCTATGGATACAGAATAAAAGGGAAAGCCATGAAGATAATTTGAGGTGCCATCCAGAGGGTCAATGATCCAGACTGTATCACTATCACTTTGCTGAATACCGCTTTCCTCCGCAAGAATTCCATGCTCTGGATAGGCTTTATGTATCGCATTAATAATCACTTGCTCCGCTTTAATGTCCACTTCACTAAAATATTCATGGCTGTTTTTGGGAGTTATTTTTAAACGATCAACTTGTTCTACATAACGATTAATGATTTCACCAGCCTGTCGCGCAGCATTGACAGCAATATTTAAAAGTGGTTCCATGGATATACTCTTTAGCTATAAAATCAGCAATTCTAACACATTTTTTTTAAACAAAGAGAAGTTCAATTAATAAATCCTATGATATAGTTATCTATTGTATTTGGAATAATTTTTTATGAAGTTAAGTTCTATTCGAATCGTTTTGGTTTCAACTTCCCATCCTGGTAATATAGGCTCCACTGCAAGAGCCATGAAAACCATGGGGCTAAGTACATTGTACCTGGTTAGTCCAAAGTCATTTCCTGATCTCAAAGCAAAAGAAATGGCTGCCGGAGCTGATGATGTTCTGGATGCAGCTATTGTTACAAATACTTTGGATGATGCTTTAATTGGATGTCAGTTGATTTTAGGGACGAGTGCCAGGCCACGGGGACTGTCATTGCCTGGATTAATTCCAGCTTCCTGTGCAGAATTAATAAATCAACAATCAGATAATACTCAAGTGGCTATTGTATTTGGTAGAGAACACGCAGGTCTTACTAATGAAGAGCTGTTAAAATGTCACTACCATATCAATATCCCAAGCAATCCTGACTACAGTTCATTAAATTTAGCTCAGGCAGTACAAATTATAGCTTATGAGCTTCGTATGAAGTTATTATCACCGCGCGCTGAAGTAGCTTTGCGCAATGAAGAGCAGGCTACAGCCGATGAAATAGAGCAATTTTATGAGCATCTGAAAGAAGTTTTTATTGAAATTAAATTTTTAAGACCCTCTAATCCGAGGAGATTAATGCAAAGAGTGAGGCGGCTGTTTAATAGAATCAACCTTGAAAAAATGGAGGTTAGTATTTTAAGAGGTATGCTTAGCCAGGTTCAGAAATCATTGGAGTGGGCAAGGAAAGACAATAGGAGCAATAAAATTGGCAATAAAACCGATTTATTTTGATTATATGGCAACAACACCTGTTGATCCTCGTGTTGTTGAGCAAATGATAAAATATTTGGGTCCTGAAGGGGATTTTGGTAATCCTGCATCAGCAACTCATGAGTATGGGAGAGTTGCTTCTATGGCAGTTGAGCAGGCACGTTCTCAAATTGCAGAAACTATTAACGCTTCCCCTCAGGAAATAGTGTTTACATCAGGCGCTACAGAAGCGGATAATTTGGCTATTTTAGGAGCTGCCCGGTTTTATAAAAATAAAGGAATGCATCTTGTTACTATGAGCACTGAGCATAAGGCCGTGCTTGACAGTTTTCATCAATTGGAAAAAGAAGGGTTTCAAGTCACCTATCTTAATCCAGAATCAGATGGTTTGTTGGCCCTTGAGAAACTGGAATCAGCCCTTAGGCCAGATACTATTCTGGTTTCTATTATGCATGTTAATAATGAAATTGGTGTCATACAAGATATTGCCTCTATTGGTGAGTTATTAAGAAACAAGGGAATTATATTTCATGTTGATGCTGCTCAAAGCGCAGGTAAATTACCAATCGATTTAAGCCAGCTTTCAGTTGATTTGATGTCGTTTTCTGCTCATAAAAACTATGGACCTAAAGGGGTAGGGGCTTTATATGTCAGGCATAAGCCAAGGATTCGTTTACAGGCTTTAAGCTATGGTGGTGGACACGAGGGAGGATTGCGATCAGGGACTTTAGCCACCCATCAAATCGTTGGTATGGGGGAAGCTTTTATTATTGCGGAAGCTGAAAGAAATACTGAGCAGACACGTATTCTAAGTTTTCGTAAACAATTGTGGGAAGGAATACAACATTTGCCTGCTGTTAGGCTAAATGGACATGCAGACAGACGTATCGCAGGAAATCTGAATGTGAGTTTTGTTGGATTAAATGGAGATTCATTGTTGTTTGCTTTAAATGAATTGGCGGTGTCGACTACTTCTGCTTGTTCTTCCGCCAGTATTCAACCATCTTATGTCTTAAGAGCAATTGGTTTAACTGATACGGAGGCGCAATCAGCTATTCGTTTATCCATAGGACGGTTTACTTCAGCGGAGCAAATAAAGAAAGCAATTGATATAATTTGCACACAAGTAAGTCGGCTTCACGAATTATCACCATTATGATGTATAATAAAATTGTACAGGATTATTTTTTTCAGCCTCAACATAAAGGTACGCTGGATTTAAATGATCCTTTTGTAATAGGTGTACAAAGTCAACCGGCTAATCAACTGAATACGGTGCATTTTTATATAAAATATGACAAAGACAAGACCATATCCAGGGCCAGATTTAAAACGAATGGCAATCCTTATGTTATCGCGGCAATGGAATGGGTATGTTGTCAGATTGAAGGTAAAACTTTGGAAGCACTGCCATTAATTGATTTTCAGATTTTAATTAATGTATTACAGATGCCTAACAGTCAGTATCCTGTAGCAGTCCAGATCGAGAGCATATACAAAGAAGCATTGACTTTGATGCGTAAGAAATTTGAGAGGTAAAGCAATGAGTGTAGAAATACAACAAGCGAGCAGTACTAACCCCAACATCACTTTCAGTGAATCGGCAATAAAGCACCTGGTCTCCTATCTGGAGAAAAACCCAGGAAACAAGGGGGTAAGATTGTCTGTAAAAAAGACGGGATGTTCGGGATTGTCTTATGTAGTAGACTATGTAAAAGAACCTTCAGAAGGAGATATGGTAGCATCTTTATCTAAGGATTATCTGATATGCGTTGATAAAACAAGTTATCCATTTCTTAAAAATATGCAAGTTGATTATGTGAAACAAGGCTTAAATTATAAATTTATTTTTAATAATCCTAATCAGACTGGGCAATGTGGCTGTGGAGAGAGTTTTACTGTGAGTTAGTAAAATATCCCAAAAATCAAAAATGCCTCCTTAATAATATTATTAATAAGCGACTGGCTTGAATCCTTTATTAAAGAAGGTCGCTCTGTCAATTTTGTGATTTAATTCTCTTTATTAATTAAATTATTAATACCTGAAATATTTCCGATTATAAAGGAAATGTTTATCTCTTTAATGCTTAATAATTATTATTTCAAAAGTAAATTTTTAGAAAAATAAGTGCAATTATTTTTACAAACCTAACCAAAATGATACAATAGAGACTTAATAATTCCTTAATAAATGAATATCATTAAAACAATGTTTACACTCTTTGAGATATTTGATATTATATCGGTCATGGTGTTAGAGCCAAATTAATGTGCTGGACATGAATTATGTTCATTAAATTTGTATTAGGAGATTAAAATGAGTGCAGTTATGCAACAAGTGACACAAGGTAATGATGCCCTGTCACATCAAGTAGTTAGCGCGGTGAAAGGTTATTTAACAAGCGTTGGCAGTAAAGATGCTAATTTAAACTTGTATCAATTAATTGTTGAGGAAGTAGAAGCGCCTTTATTCCGTACTGTTATGGAATTAACTCGCTATAACCAATCAAAAGCTGCTCGAGTTCTTGGTGTAAGTCGTGGGACTTTGCGTACTAAATTAAAGCGTTATTTTGATGATGAATTCATTGGTACCCGTGATTTTTAATTCAGCTATTTAGTTAATATTTTCCAAGTTCAGTTATTCTTCGCGGTATTCTAATAGAAATTCATCGTTAATTATGGCCTTTGCCTGGGCACTCTGCTAATATTGAAATCAGAGTCGGTCAGGCAATCGCTCCTTGCCTAAAGGCAAGGGGAGGAAAGTCCGGGCTCCATAGGGCAGAGTGCCAGGTAACTCCTGGGAGGTGTGAGCCTACGGAAAGTGCCACAGAAAATATACCGCCTGCTATTCCTTTTGGAGTCGTAGGTAAGGGTGAAATGGTGCGGTAAGAGCGCACCGCGCGGTTGGTAACAATCGTGGCAGGGAAAACCCCACTCGGAGCAAGACCAAATAGGAATCCATTTGACTGCAAAGTCATAACGTATGGCCCATACGGGATTCGGGTAGGTCGCTTGAGGCATGCGGTGACGCATGCCCCAGATGAATGGTTGCCCACGACAGAACCCGGCTTATCGACCGACTCCTTTTCTCAAGCCAGTAGATTTTCCGTTTTTTGGTATTATCCTGATCTAATTCAATATAGAGTGTTGTATTTAAAACCTTTCATCCAAGATGTTTTTTTAATAATAGATTGATTTGCTCGGGGTTTGCTTTCCCTTTCGTTTGCTTCATCACTTGCCCGATAAAAAAAGCTAATAATTTCTCTTTACCGGCTTTGTATTCTGTAACTTGCTCTGGGTATTGTTTGATTATTTGTCCAACTATTTCTTCTAGCGCTGAGTTGTCATTATGTTGCTGATAGCCTTCACGTTCAATAATGGCATCAATGTCTTCTTCACCTGCGCAAAGCATACTGAAAATATTTTTAGCAATACTGGAAGAGATATGTTTCTCTTGAATTTTGCTAAGGAAAGCAGCCATGGTTTGAGCTGAAATTGGTGGTGTTTCAAAGGTTAGGTTATGTTCATTAAGAAAGGCGGCGTATTGGCCTTTTAACCAGTTAATAATTGTTTTATCAGGAGCCGGACAAAGGGATTTAATTTTTTTGTAATATTGATAAGTATCCGGTGATGATAATATGAAATGAATGTCTTCATCATTTAGGGACAGAGTGCTTTTTAACTCGTTATAAATTGCTTCAGGTAAATCCGGCAGGTTGTTTTTAATCTCTTCAATTTGTTCTTTGCTGATATGAATTGGCAATAAATCAGGATCGGGAAAATAACGATAATCATTTTCATTTTCCTTGCCTCTCATCGCCTGAGTTGTGTTATTGTCAGGATTGTAAAGACGAGTCTCCTGGATGACTGACAGGCCACTTTCCAATATGTCTTGATGTCTTGCTTGCTCATAAGCAATGGCTTTCTCAATAAAACGAAAGGAATTCAGATTCTTAAGCTCTGTTCGCGTGCCTAAAACTGAGCTGCCTTTAGGTTTTATAGACAGGTTGACGTCACAACGAAAGGAGCCTTCTTGCATATTGCCATCGCATATTCCCAGGAATCTCACTAATTGATGCAGTGCTTTCAAATAGCTGACAGCTTCTTCAGCAGAATACAAGCAAGGAGTTGTTACTATTTCCAATAGCGGGGTACCTGCTCTGTTGAGATCGATTCCGGTATAATCAGCATGGGCATTGTGTATGGATTTGCCAGCGTCCTCTTCCAGATGAGCACGTGCAATGTAGACTGTTTTTTCCAGGCCACTATCAAGAGGGATATTTAAATAGCCATCAGTAACAATAGGTTTTTGGTACTGACTGATTTGATACCCTTTGGGTAGATCAGGATAGAAATAATTTTTTCGTTCAAAAACGGAGAGATCATTAATGGTTCCATGAATTGCCAGGCCAAATTGAATAGCCATTACGATGGCCTCTTCATTTAATACAGGAAGAACACCGGGCAAACCAGCATCAATAAAACTCGTTTGCGAGTTAGGTGTGGCACCAAAAGCGGTAGATGCTCCTGAAAATAGCTTTGATTTGGTTTTTAATTGAGCATGTACTTCAAGACCAATGACGGTATCCCATTCCATATATCACCCTTGCTTGTTAGGATTGGCTAAATGCCAGTTGGTATGTTGCTGATAATGATGTGCGATTGCAAGCAAACGACTTTCACTAAAGTGCTTGCCCATTAATTGCAAACCAATTGGTAGCTTATTTTCAAAACCAGTTGGTATAGAAACAGCAGGCAGGCCTCCGAGATTAGCCGCTACAGTAAATACATCTGCCAAATAATTTTGTATGGGATCATCTATTTTTTCACCCAGTTTAAAAGCGACGGTAGGGGTTGTTGGTCCAAGGATAACATCTACAGAATTTAAAGTTGTGATTAATTCATCTCGAATCAAGCGCCTGACTTTTTGTGCATGCAAATAGTAGGCGTCAAAAAAACCTGATGAGAGCACATGGGTTCCAGTTAGGATTCGGCGCTTTACTTCATTACCAAAACCTTCACTTCGAGAGTTAGTGATTAATTCAATTAAGCTTGATGCGGATTTGCTACGGTGGCCAAATCTTATGCCATCATAACGCGAAAGGTTTGATGAAGCTTCTGCGCAAGCGATAACATAGTAGCATGGTACCCACAGTGGCTGAAGTTTCAAATCAATTTCAATTATTTCAGCGCCAAGGCTCTCGAATAGTTTCACAGCCGCATGTATGGCATTTTGGATGCCTTTTTCGACTTGGGGTTGAAAAAAACAGGAAGGAAGTCCTATTCGTATTTTATCTATTGGTTTTTTAATTTCTGCTGAATAATCAGATATGACTGTATCAACCGACGTGGAATCTCTACTATCAAATCCAGCCATACAGTGAAGTATTATGGCAAGATCTTCCGCTGACCTGGCAAATGGGCCCGCTTGATCAAGGCTTGAGGCAAAGGCAACCATTCCGTATCGGGAGACTAATCCATAGGTGGGTTTTATCCCACTGACCCCGCAAAATGCTGCTGGTTGACGAATTGAGCCACCGGTATCTGAACCAATTGCAAAAGGAACCAGGTTTGCGGCAACAGCTGCGGCGGAACCACCTGATGATCCACCTGGCACTCTTTCCTTATCCCACGGGTTTTTTACAGGGCCAAAATAACTGTTTTCATTAGAGGAACCCATGGCAAATTCATCCATATTGGTTTTGCCAATGATAACCGAGCCATTTTGCTTGAATTTTGTGACGATAGTGGCGTCATAGGGAGCCTGAAAATTGGCCAGCATTTTCGAAGCACAAGTTGTATTTAATCGTTTTGTACAAAACAAATCCTTGAGGGCCATGGGAGTTCCAGTCAGGAGTTTTCCCTCTCCATTTTTTAGTACCAAATCAGCCGATTGCGCTTCTTTAAGAGCCTGCTCTTCATCAAGACTGATAAATGCGTTCAAGTCTTTATTACTTTGAATTTTGTTAATACAGTATTGTGTTAATTCAACACTTGAAAATTCTCGATTATGAAGAGCTTTTGATAATTGAGCCAGTGAGTATTGTTCCATTGTTATTTATCCGATGATATCACCTTGGGAACCAAATATAAGTTATCCTCAAATAAAGGCGCCATGGCTTCTAATTCAGCAAGACATTCCGCTTCTGTTATTTCATCTGGCCTTAAGCGTTGATTTAGTGCCAAGGGATGAAAAAGAGGTGCTACCTGGCTTGTATCAATTGTTTTGAGCTGGTCAACAAAATCCATGATTGCACTTACTTCTTGAGTTAATTTTGCAGAATGCTCAGAATCTTCGTTTAAATAAGCCAATTTTGAAATATTTTCAAGATCTTTAGCAGAGAGAGTCATGGCCATATCCAAATATAAGGGTTTTACATTATAGCGGTATTTTTCTAAAAATGAAGTATTAGTTTAATTATCTTTTAGTCTGTTGAGCCAGTTTGCTCTCTTTGTTCTTGGAATCCTGTTTCATCATGACTGCAATAATGTTTTTTAGAAGCAGGATTTGCAGTCTATCCTGAAGACATAAAAAGCAATGATATTGAAATGTTACAAGATTCTTGCAGAACAGTGGTTTTACAGTAGAATGAATATTTGTACGAATTAAATGATAGAGAATGGTATTCATGTTACAACAATATAAAACTCTCGGCGGTGTTCATGTTGAGTTTTCTCAACAAGAGTTGGATTATCAACAAGGCATAGACTTTCTGCTTGAGAGTCTTGATTCCCAGCGGGGAGCAGTATTTGCTTCAAGCTTTGAATATCCAGGACGCTATACTTGTTGGGACATGGGTTTTTATAATCCCCCATTAGTTATGATCTGTCAAAATAGTACTATCCGTTTAGAGGCATTAAATCAACGGGGAGAAATATTATTATCTTTTCTCTATCCGCAATTAAAAACAACAGATTCCTGGGAGATCATTAGCCAAACGGCCTTATTTTGTCAGCTAAAAATTAAATCATCAGACAAAATATTTAGTGAGGAGGAGCGAAGTCATCAACCGTCAGTATTTAGTGTAATCCGCCTCTTATTGGATTTTTTTAAAACAGAAGATGATTCTTACCTGGGTTTATATGGCGCTTTTGGGTTTGACTTGATTTATCAATTTGAGCAGTTGGAGCGGTGTAAACCAAGAAATGAAGCTCAAAGAGATATGGTACTCTATCTACCTGATGAAATTTATATCGTGAATCATCGTAAGGAAGAAGCCTTTGTTAGACGCTATGATTTTCAATATCAGGGCCGATCAACTCAATCTTTATCCAGAGAAGGAAAATATTCACCATATCAACCTATTCATAAACCTGAAAAAGGCTGTGATCATGAACCAGGCGAGTACGCTGAAGTGGTCAAGAAAGCCAAAAAAAAATTTTCCTGTGGTGATTTATTTGAAGTAGTTCCAAGCCAAACTTTCTATACTCACTTTGCTGAAAAGCCTTCAACATTATTTCGTCAAATGCGAGAAATAAACCCATCGCCATATGGTTTTTTTATTAATTTGGGCGACGAAGAATATCTGGTAGGTGCTTCACCTGAAATGTATGTACGTGTCCAAGGCAAAAGAGTAGAAACTTGCCCTATCTCGGGTACTATCAAACGGGGAGCGGATGCTATAGAGGATGCTCACAATATTCAGACATTATTAGATTCAGAGAAAGAAGCATCAGAATTAACCATGTGTACCGATGTAGACAGGAATGATAAGTCAAGAATTTGCGAAGCAGGGAGTGTGAAAGTCATTGGGCGCCGTCAAATTGAAATGTATTCCCGATTGATTCATACAGTGGATCATGTGGAGGGTATTTTAAGAGATGGATTTGATGCAGTAGATGCTTTTTTAACTCATATGTGGGTTGTTACTGTAACTGGAGCGCCTAAAATTTGGGCTATGAATTTTATTGAACAACATGAGAAATCTCCACGTAAATGGTATGCAGGAGCTGTAGGATGGTTTGGTTTTGATGGAAACTTGAATACGGGATTGGTCTTAAGAACTGTGCGAATAGAAAAAGGCGTTGCGGAAATTAGAGTTGGCGCCACTTTACTGTATGACTCTATCCCTGAAGCAGAGGAAGAGGAAACAAGATTAAAGGCTTCTGCATTTTTAGACATTTTACAAAAGCCATGGCAAAAGGCGAAAAAGAAAACAGAGGATATCCCTCTGGTAGGGAAAAATAAAAAAGTTTTACTTATCGATCATCAAGATTCCTTTGTCCATACTTTGGCAAACTATTTAAGGCAAACAGGAGCTGAAGTTACTACGGTTCGTTATGACAAGGCAATTGCCTATTTACAAAATAATCATTTTGATTTGATCGTATTATCACCTGGCCCAGGCAAACCAATTGATTTTAAGCTTTCAGAAACAATCGAGGTGATACTCTCAAAGAAAATACCATTATTCGGTGTTTGTTTGGGTCTACAAGGTATCGTTGAGTATTTTGGAGGGGTTCTGGATGTTCTTGATTATCCGATGCATGGAAAGTCCTCATTAATTAGGGTACTAAATACCAAGGGTTTGTTCTCAGGTTTAGGCGATTGTTTTAAAGCCGGAAGATACCATTCGCTCTATGCCAGATCAGCGGCTTTACCCAATGAATTATTAGTTACAGCTGTAAGTGAAGATGATGTAATTATGGCAGTATCTCATGAGTATTTACCTGTGCATGCGGTTCAGTTTCATCCAGAAACAATTTTATCTTTATCGGATCAAGTGGGTTTAAAAATAATCATCAATTTGATGAACATGGTGAAGGGCAATGGGTAAAAAAATACTGATTTTATATTTTGTATCAGTTCTATTAGGGATATTAACAGGTGCAATTGCCTCTTTATTCCAACTGACTATTCAACAAGTAGATCATCTGTTGGGGCTATTATTTCATATCGCAGAAAGTTATGGACTGCCTGTAGGAATCGTTTCCGCCTTGGTATCCATGATGATGTTATTTATCGCCTGGATGATGGTGAAATACATCGCGCCAGAAGCGGCAGGTAGTGGTGTGCAAGAAATTGAAGGCACTTTACTTCATGTGAGACCAATATTTTGGAAGCGCTTGATACCCGTAAAATTTTTTGGGGGTGTGTTAGCTATATCGGCAAAAATGGTTATGGGAAGAGAAGGGCCTACTATTCAGATGGGCGGTAATCTCGGACAAATGCTTGGAGAGTTGTTTCGGCTTACGCGCCGTCGCCGAGATACTTTAATAGCTGCTGGTTCTGCAGCTGGTTTAGCTGCAGCATTTAATGCGCCTCTGGCTGGTGTACTGTTTGTCATGGAGGAAATGCGTAACCAGTTTAATTATTCATTTACCAATTTTAAAATGGTGGTTATTTGCTGTGTCATGGCAACGATTGTTTTGCATCTTATTATAGGTTCACAACCGGCTATTCAAATGGAAGTTTTTGAATTACCCACGCTGGGGTCTTTGTGGCTATTCTTTGTTTTTGGAATATTAATGGGGTTAATTGGCTTATTATTCAATGTCACGCTTATGAGAACTGTTGGATGGTTGGATAAACAAAATCCCAAACACAAAAAATATTATATTTTAGCCGTTGGATTGTTAGTTGGTTATCTGGCTTATTCTTATCCAGATACTGTTGGAGGCGGCTATGTGATTATCAGTGAAGCACTGACTATGTCACCTGCGTTTAGTGTATTATGTAGTCTTATTGTAATCAGGTTTATAATGACGATGTTATCCTACTCAAGCGGTGTACCTGGGGGGATTTTTGCCCCAATGCTGGCTTTGGGAACATTGTTTGGATTAGGTTTTTTCCATTTGTTCCAATGGTTGAGTATGGATTTTTCAATTGAACCTGGAATGTTTGCCGTTGCAGGTATGGGAGCGCTTTTTGCAGCTGCAGTACGATCGCCAATTACTGGTGTGGTATTGGTTGTTGAAATGACTAAAAATTACTCTCTAATTCTTCCTCTTATGATCTCCTGTATTACTGCAACGATTGTAGTCCAATTAGCACGTAATGAGCCAATTTATACTCAATTATTAGAGCGAACTTTGAGGCTCAATGCAAAATGAGTCTGAATATCTCAAGATGTATTGATAGCTTAGCTATGAGTAAGAAGAATAAAGAATAAGAAGGATTCTTGTCTTATCTACAAAACGCACGAACTCATTCAACATTGCCAAGGCAGTTTTGAAAGAGTCAGTGTGTGTAATATTGAGCTCATCAAAGATTGATGGGGCTTAAAGTTACTTACCTACGCGAATGACTATTTTCCCGAAATGAGAGCTCTGTTGCATGTGTTGTAGTGCTGTCTCTATTTGATTTAGATCAAATTCTGAGTCAATTACTGGTTTAATTTTGTCATTTTCAAATGCTTTAAACCAATGAGCATGAGCCAATTTCCAAAGCCTCGATTTTTCTTTAATGCTTTGTGACCTGAGTACAAATCCAAATATTTGTAACCTTTTTTGCATGAGCAATGCCAGACTGCATTCTACTTTGCTTCCCTTAAGGCAAGCGATTTGGATTAATTTACCTTGAGGTTTCAGCAAATGTAAGTGTTTGTTAAAATAATCCCCACCGACAAAGTCAATAATCAAATCGACAGAATTATCCTCAATTAATAATTCAAAATCCTGTTCTTTGTAATGAATGACTTGATCCGCGCCCAAGGCCTGTGCTTTTTCTATTTTACTTGAATCACCGACTGTAGTTATCACTCTAGCTGTTGTTAATTTTGCCATTTGTATGGCTAATGAGGCTATTCCGCTTCCTGCGCCATGAATCAATAATGTTTGTCCTGCACTTAGGGCACCTAAATCGTACAAGGTCGCATAGACTGTCGTTAATGCTTCCGGGAGTGCTGCAGCAAGTAAAAAATTCCAATGGGTGGGAATGTGATGAGCTAAAGAAGCTTCTACCGGACAGATTTCAGCATAGCCTCCACTCCCTACAAGACCATAAATTTTATCACCCGGTTTAAACTGCTTTACCTTGGCTCCACTGGCTATTACTTCTCCGGCCACTTCTAGTCCGGGTATGTCGGATTCTCCCGGAGGAGGAGGGTATTTACCATATTTTTGCATTAAATCAGCTCTATTCAATGCGGTGGCTTTGACACGCACAAGAATTTGAGATTCGTTAAAACCAGGATTTGGACCCTCGACAAGGGCTAACTCACTATGAGGCCCTGGATTATTAATTTGTATGTAATGCAAGATAAGTTCCTTTTTAAGGTAAGAATGCATAGTATGATAATTTACTATATTATATCTTTTACAACTCGCATAATGATTTAAAATCGATATAATCTTATTTTAAACTATTGCGATGATACTTATCTTTTTAACAACTACATGGTTAGTTAATGTCTAAATTTAATCATCAGAGTTTATTTGCCTGGCTATTTATAATTCCTCAGCTGGTAGTTACTATTATTTTTTTTATTTGGCCTGCATGCAGCGCTTTACTGCAATCCTTTTTCTATACTGATGCATTTGGTTTGCATAAGCACTTTGCAGGATTTACCAATTTCTTTGACTTATTTCTTGATCCCGCTTATGCAAAAGCCCTATGGGTTACTTTTGTAATTGCAGGTAGTGTCACGTTTATTACTATGAGTTCAGGGCTTTTGATGGCCACTTTAGTAAATTATAGAGGCAAAAGCCAAGGAATTTATAAGACTTTATTAATATGGCCTTATGCAATAGCTCCTGCTGTTGCCGCAATACTTTGGCGATTTTTATGTCATCCCACGTTAGGATGGTTGACTCAGGCGCTGGAGTTTTTGGGAATTCATTTTAATTATGTCAATGACGCGAATCAGGCTTTAGTGGTTGTCATTTTAACTGCCAGTTGGCAACAATTTAGTTACAATTTTTTATTTTATTTTGCTGCTCTTAAAGCAGTTCCTCAGACATTAGTTGATGCAGCAATCATGGATGGAGCTAATGCATGGCAACGATTCTGGCAAATAATTTTCCCCATCCTGTCGCCCACCACCTTTTTTCTGTTACTAATGAATTTAATTTATGGTTTTTTCGATACATTTGGAATTATTCAAGTCATGACACACGGCGGTCCTGGAAATAGCACGACTAACTTAATCTATAAGGTATATGAAGACGGTTTTGAGGGAATGGATTTGGGTAGTTCATCAGCCCAATCTGTATTATTAATGATTATTGTAATTGCTGTGTCCTTATTACAATTTAAATACCTTGAAAAAAAGGTTCATTACGAATGAGACAATTAAAACGTTTTGGGTCGCATGGATTAATATTATTATTTATAGGATTAATGATGATGCCTTTGTACTTGGCCCTAGTTGCTGCAAGTAATGAAGGAACTGCCATGATGCATTCTCAGTTGCCATTGATTCCAGGGACTTCATTTTTCAAAAATATTAAAAGTGTGCTGACTGAAGGTTTGGCTGTAACTGGCGGTGAACCTATCACTTCCATGCTAATTAATAGCTTATTCATGGCTTTTATCATTGCAGTAGGCAAGATTATTCTGGCTTTGGGATCTGCTTTTGCATTGGTATATTTTGATTTTCCTTTTAAAAAATCTTGTTTTGCCTTGATATTTGCAACGATGATGTTGCCAGTGGAAGTAAGAATAGTGCCCACTTTTCAAGTTGTTGCTTCATTTGGTCTATTGAACTCATTTTCTGGGCTAACCTTGCCATTATTAGCATCAGCAACTGGAACTTTTTTATTTCGTCAGTTTTTTAAAACCATATCTAAAGAACTGGTTGATGCCGCCAAATTAGATGGCGCAGGCCCATTAAGATTTTTTATTGATATCGTGTTACCTTTATCAAGAATCCAAATTTCCGCCTTGTTTGTAATCTTATTTGTCTACGGCTGGAATCAATATTTATGGCCTTTAGTCATCACGACAGAAACTAAAATGACGACTATTGTGATGGGAATTCGTTATTTGGCAGGTGTAGCGGATCAAGTGCCGGAATGGCACTATATTATGGCCGTTGCATTGATCGCACTTGTCCCACCTTGCATGGTGGTTATGCTGATGCAACGTTGGTTCGAAAAGGGATTGAAATAATGGCAACACTGAATTTGATCGATGTGTCAAAACAGGTCGGACAAACAACCATTTTGAATCGAATTAATATTGATATCAAAAAGGGCGAATTCATGGTTGTTGTTGGCCCATCCGGTTGTGGTAAATCAACCTTGTTGCGATTGATAGCAGGGCTTGATGTTTTAAGCTCAGGAAAAATACTTATTAATAATCAATGTGTTAATGATACAGTAGCCGCGAAAAGAGACATGGCGATGGTATTTCAAAATTATGCTCTTTATCCTCATATGACTGTCTTTGAGAATATGGCTTATGGCTTGAAGTTGAGGCGTTTCAGTAAAGCAGATATTAATAAAAGAGTGACTGAAGTAGCTAATTTATTGCATTTGACACCTTATCTGGACAGGAAGCCTCAAGCACTGTCTGGGGGACAGAGGCAGCGAGTAGCGATGGGTAGGGCTATTGTGCGGTCTCCAGCAGTATATTTATTTGATGAACCATTGTCTAATCTGGATGCAAAATTACGGACTGAAATGCGGCATGAAATTAAACGATTGCATCAACAATTTAATACGACCAGTTTATATGTTACTCATGATCAAACTGAAGCAATGACTATGGCTGATAGAATTTTGGTGCTTAATCATGGCGAAGTTGAGCAAATTGGAACACCACAAGAACTGTATCGTAGTCCGGCTACGCAGTTTGTAGCAGGATTTACCGGACACTACCCTATTAATTTTATTTCCGGCAAATACGATAAGAAAACGGATTGTATTCAAACCAACATAGGGATAGCTTATTCAGCCCCCAATTGGCTTCATTCCATTGAAGATAATGCGGATCTTACTTTGGCCATTCGCCCCGAACACATTCAACTATGTTCCAGTCAGAGTAAAGAGGCTGTTGAACTTCATGTAGAATTTGTTGATGATATGGGGGCTGATAAATTGATTCAGGCAAAATGTGTAAAAAATAGTGAACAGATTAATTTGAGGATTTCAGCAGAGCAGGTGGTTTCAAACAGACAATTACATGTAGAGCTACCCAAATTGAAGTTGCATGTATTTGATCAGAGAACAGGAAAACGTGTGGGAGAGTGGCGTGGCTAAAGAAAAAAATAAACTAAAACCAATTGATGCTCCTATCTATAGTTATTGGCAAGCACTGTATATGTCTTTTTATTCAAAGAGACTTTTTGTTGATGTCGGAAAACATTGGCGTGGAATTGGTTTGATTTATCTATTATTGGTTATTGCTATTTGTTCAATACCGTTTTCTATAAGAATTGCTTCTGATTTTAATAAAACGTTTAATCAGCAAATCATTGAGCCTTTACTGCAACTGCCGACTGTTTATGTACAAAATGGTAATGTTATTTTTGATAAACCAATGCCCTATTTAATCAAAAATGATAGGAATCAGGTAGTAATCATTATAGACACAACAGGACAAGTGACTGATTTCACAGAGAAATATCCTTACCTTAATATTCTGATTAAGAAAAATAGTATTAATTTTTTATTGCCAACACCGGAATTATTGGGTAGCAGTCCGGTAAATGAACAGAAAGGGGTTCCTATTGTTCAGCCATTAGATAAAGAAATGAATATGGTATTTGATGGCAAAAAAATTATTCAGGATAATGCGATTACTGGTTTGAAATATGCCTCTCAATTGATGATATATCCAATAGTGGTTGCTATTTTATATTCGATTATGGTGACTGTATTGCTGGTCATTGCCTTTTTAGGACAAGTGTTTTCCAGAATCTTTTTTTCGTTCACTATATCCTTTAAAAAATCCAGCCGACTGTTGATGGTCGCATCAACGCCAATGTTGGTGGTTTTGGTAATCATGTTATCACTTCATTTTATTTTTCCAGGATTTGGAGTGATTTTGCTGATATTAATGGCAGCCTATTACAGTTACGGTGTCTATGGTCTCCGAGATGAAAGCAGGAAAATGGTGCTCAAATGAGAGATTTAATCCATTTTGCTCACGGCAATGGATTCCCGTCACTATGTTACAAACAGTTACTAGAGCAGCTGGAAACTCGTTTTGACTATTGTTTTATAGATAGAATTGGCCATGATCCTGATTATCCCGTAGGAGAAAACTGGTATAACCTGGTTACTGAGATCATTGCAAGCATCAAACGACAAGCAGGGCAACCAGTGATTGCAGTTGGTCATTCTTTAGGTGGAGTGCTGAGCTTGCTCGCTGCGATAGAACAGCCGCAATTATTTAAAGCGGTCATTATGCTAGACTCACCTCTCATTGGTGCTTTTAAATCAAGCATGGTGAGATTGGCTAAGGCGTTAGGTATCATAGACAGAGTAACTCCAGCTTTTAAAACAAAGAAAAGGCGTGAGCATTGGCAAAACTATGAACAATTAATTTCCTATTTAAAAACCAGGGATTTATTTAAAACATTTACAGAAGAATGTTTGAATGACTATATTAAATATGGTTTAGAATATAAAGAGGATGGATACTATTTGCGTTTTGACAGGCATATTGAATATCAAATATATAGAACAATTCCGCATGTTATTCCTCGCTATAAAGGTAAACTTATAGTTCCCGCCGCATTAATCTATGGCGACAAGAGTACTGTGGTTGGTAGAATGGACATTCGGTATATGAAAAATCATTTTAATGTAAAATGTTTTAAAACCATGGGTACACATTTATTTCCAATGGAGCACCCTGAAGCTGTAGGTAAGCTAATTATAGAAGTTGTTGATGCTATAATTTGATTAGACATCTTAACAGGTTTGCAGATTTTGTTATCGAACAAAAAGTCTATTAAATTCTTTAATTTGGATTAGCCTATAATAAGGAGAATGTTGTGTCAGAACTCATATTAATACTAGCAACAATTGGTGCGGCTGGAATTCTATTAACCCGACAGGCATCAATATCTGTATGGGCTATTAGTTATACTATTTTTCTTGGCTTGGTTTTGCAATTCGGTTCTCCTGGCCTATTGTCGCAAATCGTATTATGGGCAATTGAGGCGGTATTAATTCTAGGCTCTATTAAGCCTTTAAGAAGGGAAGTGTTATCAAAACATTTATTTCAAATAATCAAAAAAACCATGCCTTCTATGTCTACTACTGAACGAGAGGCCTTGGAAGCGGGTACAGTGAGTTGGGAAGGAGATTTATTTAGTGGCAATCCTAATTTTTCTCTATTAAGGAATGCCCCGACTGTCCTGTTAACCGAAGAAGAGCAGTCTTTTATAGATGGTCCTGTGAATACACTTTGTGAAATGTTAGATGATTGGGATATTACTCATAATAGAACGGATCTTCCTCCCGAGGTTTGGCAATTTATAAAAGAGAATCGTTTTCTGGGAATGATAATTCCAAAGCAGTATGGCGGACTTGGATTTTCTGCTACTGCCCAGATGTCAATTTTGGTAAAAATTTACGGTCGTTCTATTACTGCTGCTACAACTATTTCGGTACCCAATTCACTAGGTCCTGGTGAATTACTTTTAAAGTATGGAACAGAAGAGCAAAAAAATTATTACTTGCCAAGATTGGCCGATGGGAGAGAGATACCATGTTTTGCATTGACGGGACCTAATGCTGGCTCCGATGCGGCTTCTATCCCTGATAAAGGTGTTGTTTGTCGGCAGGAGTTCAATGGTGAGTTGGTATTGGGAGTTCGTTTAAATTGGGACAAACGATATATTACCTTGTGCCCGGTAGCAACTGTTATTGGTTTGGCGTTTAGAATGTTTGATCCAGACAACCTGCTGGGCAAAGGTGAAGATATTGGTATTTCTTGTGCGCTTATTCCTGCAACAACTCCCGGGATCACAAAGGGGCGCAGGCATTTCCCTTTAAATACCGGTTTTTTAAACGGTCCAACTCAAGGCAAAGACGTTTTTATTCCTCTTGATTATTTGATTGGTGGAGCTTCCATGGCAGGTCAAGGGTGGCGAATGTTAATGGAGTGCTTGAGTGCGGGGCGTGCAATCTCTTTGCCGTCAAGCGCCAGTGGAGGTGCTCAAGCCGTCGCATTAGCATCTGGTGCTTATGCCAGAATTCGTAAACAATTCAACCAACCAATTGGGAAGTTCGAGGGGATAGAGGAACCTCTTGCCAGAATAGCTTCAGCTGCTTACATCATTGATTCTTCTTTAACTATGGCTGCAGCGGCTATAGATCATGGGGCAAAACCCTCTGTTGCAGGGGCAATTTTAAAGTATCATACTACTGAAAGAGCAAGACAACTTGCACTGGACGGAATGGATATTCATGGTGGGAAAGGAATATGTCTTGGTCCAAATAATTATATCGGAAGAGGATATCAAGGCTCTCCTATTGGCATTACGGTGGAAGGTGCCAATATTTTAACCAGGAGCTTAATTATTTTCGGACAAGGAGCAATACGTTGCCATCCTTATGTTTTCAAAGAGTTAGAAAGTGTTAGAAACAATGATTTAGTTGCGTTTGATGATTCTTTTTTTGCTCATGTGGGTTTTGTTATTACTAACTTTACAAAGTCACTTATTTTTGGATGGACCGATGCTCGTTTTAGCAAATCTCCAGCCAGTTCAGTAAAAAGGTATTATCAATTAATTCATAAGTACAGCTCCAATCTGGCCTTTTTGGCAGATTTTTCAATGATTGTTTTAGGTGGTGAGTTAAAACGAAAAGAAAAACTATCAGCACGTTTAGGTGACATGTTGAGTTGTTTATACATGGCTTCCGCTGTTTTAAAACGATTTTATGAGGATGGGGAACCTCGTGCCGATTTACCCGTTGTTCATTGGAGCTGTCAACAGTTATTGCATGAGTGTGAAATGGCTATGCACGGAGTAATCATTAATTTTCCGGCACGCTGGGCAAGATTTGTCTTGTCATTTGTTCTAAAACCACTAGGTAACAGAAGACACAAACCGGATGATAAATTAGGTCATAAGGTAGCAAGAATACTGATAGAACCTAATGAAACAAGAAGTCGAATCACGAGATTGGTTTATAAGAAACCCGGAGATAACTGTCCCTTGGGAAGGATGGAGGAAGCATTCCATAAGATTTGTGCAGTTGAAGAATTGGAGCGTAAAGTGATGAAGGCTGTTAAAGATAATATGCTGCACTCATTGACGTTCCAAGAACAAATATGGGAAGCGCTTGATCGTCAAATATTGACTCCAGTTGAAGCGAAGCAACTAGAAGAGGCGGAGCAGGCCAGACAGGATGTCATAAGGGTGGATGATTTTGCTGATGAGGATCTGCGTCGTCCAGTGTTATTTGGCGAGAAGGTAAAATCAGAAAAAAAGATTCCAGCTAAAGATGGCATTGAAACTGAAACGGCTTAATAACTTACGGGATTCTTTTCAATAAACTTGGGTAGGGTTATATGATGTAATCCTGCCCAACAATTAGTGTCTCTTAAATAGTTTCCCATATATCAAATTTAGTTTTAATTAAATTGAATTTTATACACAGAACCATTGAGGAAGGGTATAGATATAAAGCTCAACTCATTTTAGGTTTTCATTTCAAACACTTTGAAATATTTTTGAGGGGAATATTTTAATATGAATATTAAGTAGGCAGGTAAAATACATTATTTGATAATGTAATATGTCCCTTTAAATATAAAAAACATAAAGGAATTAGGCGTTCGTGTCTTCCAAAGATTTATCTGGCATTGTAATGTTTAGTTCGAGAACGGCACTGTCTTCCATACGTTCCAGATTAACACTCACTTGATCCCGGCTTATATTAACGTATTTTGCTATAACTGCAAGAATTTCCTCCTGCAGTTTAGGTAAATAGTCGGGGGTATTGCGTTGAGAACGTTCATGAGAAATGATTATTTGTAAACGCTCTTTAGCAACAGATGCGGTAGAGGCTCTTCTGCGTAAGTAATTAAATATACTCATATTGTCACTTCCTCCTTGTTTTTACTGAATAAGCGACGAAATATTCCTTTTTTATCATTACTTATAAAACGCATGGGTCTTTCTTCACCCAAAAAACGTGCTATGGCATCTTGATAAGCAATACCTGCATCGCTTGATTCATCCAGTATAACTGGTGTGCCAGTATTTGAGGCTTTAAGAACTGATTTGGACTCTGGGATAACACCAATTAAAGGAATAGCTAATATTTCCTTTACATCGGTTACAGACAACATTTCACCTCGTTCTACTCGCTCAGGATCATAGCGTGTCAGTAACAAGTGTTCTTGTACAGGGGCTTTATTTTCTATCGCTCTTTTGGTTTTGCTGGCTAATATTCCCAGAATTCTATCTGAGTCTCTAACAGAAGACACTTCAGGATTAGTAACAACAATGGCATGATCAGCAAAATACATCGCCATAAGTGCTCCCGTTTCAATTCCAGCAGGGGAATCGCAAATAATGAAATCAAAATCTTTTGCTAGCTCATTTAGAGTCTTTTCAACTCCTTCCAGAGTTAATGCATCTTTATCACGAGTTTGCGATGCAGGCAGTATGCAAAGATTAGGAACCCGTTTATCTTTGATTAGTGCCTGGTTTAAATTAGCTTCACCATTAATAACGTTGATGAAGTCATATACTACACGTCTTTCGCAGCCCATGATGATATCCAGGTTTCTTAAACCAATATCAAAATCAATAACAACAGTTTTATGCCCTAAGAGTGCAAGTCCCGAAGAAATCGCCGCTGATGAAGTGGTTTTACCTACTCCGCCTTTCCCAGATGTAATTACTATTATTTTAGCCAACGCTGAACCCTTCCTATTTTTTCGATTCAACACAATATTTAACCAACAGTTTACACGTTATTCATTCATTAATTCAAGTTATCCATTACTTAATTGTTATAAAAACTAATTAAAGAATTGTAGTGATATATTTATATAATAAATGTTTAAAATTTTTAATGTTTGTAGTAAACTATTTGGTTATTTAATTACTGGAGTGAGATAAAATGCCTCTATCCATTGTGCAACAATCATTAACTTTTGACGATGTTTTGCTAGTTCCTGCCCACTCAACTATTTTACCCAAAGATGTTTCATTGAAAACCAAATTAACTCGCGCCATTCACCTTAACATGCCTTTAATTTCAGCAGCAATGGATACAGTGACTGAAGCAAGGTTAGCTATAGCCTTGGCACAAGAAGGTGGTTTGGGGATTATTCATAAGAATATGAGTATCGCTGATCAAGCAGAAGAAGTCAGAAGAGTTAAAAAATTTGAAAGCGGTATGGTGAAAGATCCTATTTCTGTAACTCCTGACTTGACAGTTAAAGAATTGCTTGCGGTCATGACAAAATATAATTTTTCAGGGGTGCCAGTGGTCGATGGTAAGCATTTGGTAGGCATAGTAACCAGTCGAGATATTCGTTTTGAAACAAATATGGATTTAACTGTGGCACAAGTAATGACTCCCAAAGGGCGTTTGGTTACTGTAAAAGAAGGAGCAAGTAGAGAAGAAGTCAGAAGTTTGCTCCATAAGCACCGAATAGAAAAATTATTGGTAGTGAATGAGAATTTTGAGTTACGTGGACTCATTACAGTAAAAGACATACAAAAAGCAAAAGACAATCCCTATGCTTGTAAAGACAGTTTTGAGCAGCTAAGAGTTGGGGCTGCTGTTGGTGTTGGTGAAGGGACCGATGAGCGAGTTGCAGCTCTGGTTGAAGCTGGAGTTGATGTCATAGTAGTTGATACAGCACACGGACATTCCCAGGGCGTATTAAATCGTGTGAAATGGATTAAAAAGAATTACCCTGATGTACAAGTCATAGGTGGTAATATTGCAACCGCTGCTGCCGCAAGAGATTTATATGAGGCGGGGGCTGATGCTGTAAAAGTTGGAATAGGGCCAGGATCAATTTGTACCACTCGTATCGTTACCGGTGTTGGTATCCCGCAAATCAGTGCTATAGCAAATGTGGCACAAGAACTTAAAGGGATAATTCCTGTGATAGCCGATGGAGGAATACGTTTTTCTGGTGATGTTTGTAAAGCGTTGGCTGCCGGTGCTGATACTGTAATGCTTGGCAGTATGTTTGCAGGTACGGAAGAATCTCCTGGTGAAATTGAATTATATCAGGGGCGTACTTATAAGAATTACAGAGGTATGGGTTCCATTGGAGCAATGTCATTAGCTCAGGGATCAAGTGACCGCTATTTTCAAGATGCTTCTCTGGGTACAGAAAAACTGGTTCCTGAAGGTATTGAGGGAAGGGTACCTTATAAAGGACCGGTTCAAACCATAATTCATCAATTATTAGGTGGTTTACGCTCCTGCATGGGCTATACCGGTTGTGCTACTATCGAGGAATTGCATTCTAAAACTGAATTTGTGCAGGTGACTAATGCTGGTATGCGTGAGTCACATGTGCATGATGTGAGTATTACCAAGCAAGCTCCCAATTATCAAGTGGATAATTAATAATGAATGATTTGAAAAAAAGCCCATTATTAATATTAGATTTTGGTTCTCAATATACCCAATTAATTGCGAGACGCGTTCGAGAAATGGGGGTTTATTGTGAAATTTATCCTTATCATATTAATCATGAACAATTTAAAAAAATAAATCCTTGTGGTGTGATTTTATCAGGAGGTCCTTCCACAGTCACGCATGATGCTAATCCCAGGGCTCCTCAATGGCTATTTGATAGTGGTTTGCCCTTGCTGGGTATTTGCTACGGGATGCAGACAATGGCTGTACAACTTGGCGGCCAAGTGCATTCATCGGCGTTAAGAGAGTTTGGTTATGCCGAGTTGCGCTTGCATGGCCATAGTCAATTATTAAATAATATCGAAGATCGTACCGCGATGGATGGCAGCGCTCTACTGGATGTATGGATGAGCCATGGTGATAAAGTCACTGAGTTACCGCCAGGTTTTAAAGTGATATGTGAAACACGTAATGCACCAATTGCAGGTATGGCTGATGAAAGTCGTCAAATGTATGGTTTGCAATTTCATCCAGAAGTTACTCATACCTTGCAAGGTTTAAGAATTTTACAACGTTTTGTCGTAGATATTTGTAAAGCACCAACAGACTGGACTCCAGAGCATATTATTGATGAAGCCATTAATAAAATCAGAGAACAGGTAGGAGCTGAAAAAGTTTTACTGGGCCTATCCGGGGGCGTTGATTCTTCTGTTGTAGCTGCATTGCTGCATAGAGCCATTGGAGAACAACTGGTTTGTGTTTTTGTTGATACAGGTTTACTCAGACTTAATGAATCAGAGCAAGTGTTGAGTATGTTCGGTCGTCATATGGGAATACACATTATCGCAGTCAATGCAGAGGATAAATTTTTAACCGCCTTGAAGGGAGTGACTTGTCCAGAGGAAAAGAGGAAAATTATTGGGCGGACATTTATTGAAGTATTTGATGATGAAGCGCAGAAACTGACTGATATAAAGTGGCTTGCTCAAGGCACAATCTATCCAGATGTCATAGAATCTGCAGCAACAAGTACTAATGATGCGGCTGTGGTTATTAAATCTCATCATAATGTGGGTGGTTTACCTGATACCTTAAATCTTAAATTGCTGGAGCCTATTCGTGAACTTTTTAAAGATGAAGTTCGTAAAGTAGGTCTGGAATTGGGACTTCCGCATGACATGATCTATCGTCATCCATTTCCTGGGCCAGGATTAGGTGTAAGAATTTTAGCCGAAGTAAAAAAAGAATACGCAGATATATTACGTAGGGCTGATGCTATTTTTATTGAAGAACTGCATAACGCGCAACTTTATCATAAAGTCAGTCAGGCATTTGCTGTTTTTTTACCTGTAAAGAGCGTTGGTGTGATGGGTGATGGACGCCGCTACGACTATGTAATTTGTTTGAGAGCTGTTGAGACAATTGATTTTATGACTGCCCATTGGTCTCAATTGCCTTGGGATTTTTTAGGGAAAGTATCTAATCGAATTATTAATGAAGTAGAGGGCGTGTCACGCGTAACTTACGATATTTCTGGCAAACCACCTGCTACTATTGAATGGGAATGATTGATAAATTTTGGATGCAACTGGCCTATGAGCAAGCTGTTTTAGCTCGTAATGAAGGGGAAGTCCCTGTTGGGGCTGTATTGGTTGGCAAAGACAACCAATTATTAGGCGTTGGTAGAAATGTTATTGAGAAAAGCCATGATCCCTCTGATCATGCTGAAATCAGGGCAATACGACAAGCCGCGAGAAAATTAAATAATCATAGATTATTAGATACAACGCTTTATGTTACTCTTGAACCCTGTGTTATGTGTGCGGGGCTTTTGGTTCACGCACGCATAAAGCGCCTGGTATTTGCTACCCGAGATTTTAAAACGGGAGCGGCCGGCTCCATATTTAATGTTTTACATACTCTCAATCATTCGGTATTAATAGACGAGGGGATTATGCAGGAAGAGTGCTCTCAATTGCTGTCTGATTTTTTCCGAAAACTTCGCCAGTAATTTATCTTTACATAGGGCGTGTTGACAATTGCCCCCGCCTACGTGCCTCGGCTT
>NZ_JFIM01000062.1 GCF_000586315.1 Legionella pneumophila subsp. fraseri
CGTTTACGTGCGGCTTCTTACGTTCAAATTTTTCCTTCGCCATCGGAAAGTCTCCCCGTTTGCTAATTTATATTACATGGTGCCCACAACTGGACTCGAACCAACGACCTCTTCCTTACCAAGGAAGTGCTCTACCGCCTGAGCTATGTGGGCTTTCATATCAGCTTGCTAACTCATTCTGAACAAGCAAATACTATTCACTACTTTGGAGCGGGTGATGGGAATCGAACCCACGCTATCAGCTTGGAAGGCTGAAGTTCTACCATTGAACTACACCCGCTTTCTAACTTCTCTCTTAACTGGTGGAGGGGGAAGGATTCGAACCTTCGAAGGCTGAGCCGTCAGATTTACAGTCTGATCCCTTTGACCGCTCGGGAACCCCTCCAAAAAGAACGCTATTGTCTTTTAAGATGAATGGATTGTCAACATTTTTAGTCAACATCTATCTCTATTTAGATGGTGCTGGCACCAGGAATCGAACCCGGGACCTACTGATTACAAGTCAGTTGCTCTACCAACTGAGCTACGCCAGCAAATTCTTTATACATGATAGCTTAGTGTCTATATTGATTAACATTATGTTGAGACAACTAATCTATATTAATTTATGCAACTCAACGGGTCGCACTATAAAATAAAACCCTGGCGATGACCTACTTTCGCATGAGGAAGCCTC
>NZ_JFIM01000063.1 GCF_000586315.1 Legionella pneumophila subsp. fraseri
CTACACATCTTGTATGTAAGAAGAAATAATGATCAAATTCGCCTTATTATTATTTTAAATAAGGTGTTTTATGAATTCGACATTAAGCGATTCCAGTTTATGGTCTGAGGCAGTATTTGGTGGGATTGAGCTAGGTGATAAACGCTTAACAAAGCGTCTTGTTCAGCTAGGCAAGCAATTATCGAATTGTAGTGGAAGTAGTCTTTCGCAAAGTAGTTTAGGAGATGAAGCATTAGTTGAAGGAGGCTATCGATTTTTACGTAATCATCGAGTTAAAGCGAGTCAAATTGCTTCAGGGGGTTATGATGTGACTGGGCAATTAGCTAAATCACATGAGCTATTGTTAGCAATAGAAGATACGACAAGTTTGGTCTACAGCCATGAAGTAAGCAAACAACTGGGCTATACCAGTAATAACCCCCATGCTAAAGCGAAAGGCTATCAAGTCCATTCAA
>NZ_JFIM01000064.1 GCF_000586315.1 Legionella pneumophila subsp. fraseri
TACATTGGCTTGAAGTATGTTGGTAATGTGTAATTTGTTAAGTTGATAAGAAATTTCAGCAATACTGTTGACTTTATAGAAGTCCGGCTGGATAATTTATCCAGGTACGCTCTCGATTAGAGCGAAGAATGCGTACTGTTGCTGATATGCTAAATTAGTAACGAACGGAAATTAATAATAAAAAAAGTGGAGATAAGCATGTTAAATTTGAAAAAAACAGCGGTAGCTGTTCTTGCTTTAGGAAGCAGTGCAGTGTTCGCTGGTACTATGGGACCAGTTTGCACCCCAGGTAATGTAACTGTTCCTTGCGAAAGAACTGCATGGGATATTGGTATCACCGCACTATATTTGCAACCAATCTATGATGCTGATTGGGGCTACGATG
>NZ_JFIM01000065.1 GCF_000586315.1 Legionella pneumophila subsp. fraseri
GCATCCCTTGTGATGAATTGTTGAGTGAGATTGAATGGAAGGTCTTATGGAAAACTGTCGAAAAAACAGACTTTCCGTCTCAAGCTCCTGTTGCATCCTGGGCATACAAGGCAATTGCCAAACTGGGGGGATGGACCGATTCCAAAAGAACGGGTAAAGCGGCATGGTCAACTATTTGGAACGGTTGGTTTAAATTGAATGAGCGAATAGAAGGTTTTC
>NZ_KK074228.1:0-18329 GCF_000586315.1 Legionella pneumophila subsp. fraseri
ACTTTTTCAAGTAGTTGTGTCAGATTAAGTCGAAACTAATTCACATAAATAACATTATTTAGACGCAGCACCCTAAATGGCTTACCTATATTCCCAGCTTTATCCAGGCTTTGTTACACCACCGCTCTTATGCTTTAATAATAAAAAATAAGGAACTTGATATATCAATACGTACTTCTTTTTTTATGGTGAGCAACAATTGCTATACCTATGAATTTCCTCTCAAATTCACTCTCGAAAGTTTTCAAAAAGAGCAGTTGGGTATTTACTATTACAAACGCAGCAAATTGCGTTTATTCAAATTTTTCATTGATTTCTTAATGGATAAGGATCATTTTGAAATCATGCAGACAAGATTACCTCTGGAGGTTGATGTTCTTCATAAAAATAAAATTAGCATCTCTCTAGATGGAGATACGCTGGCTATAACTCCCCCTCTTTATTATAAAATTTTACCTAAATCGCTGAAACTACTGACTAAAAAAACATGAAAATTATCCATATTTCTGATTTGCATTTTGGCATGCATCAACCTAAAGTTTTAAATGCGTTTCTTCAGGAAACCGCCCTTGATAAACCAGACATCATTCTTATTTCAGGAGATTTAACTCAACGCGGACTCTCGTATCAGTACCGGGAGCTTTGCTCATTTATAAATCAACTGCCAGCTCAAACGCTTACTGTTCCCGGTAATCATGATATTCCTTTTTATAATGTTCCAGCGCGTTTTATATTCCCTTTTCGCCAGTACAAACGCTACATCAACCCGGATGTAACCACCACCTTTGAAAACGATTGTGTGCGTATTTTGGGGGTTAATAGTGTCAACCCATTGCAATTAAAGGATGGAAAACTATCTCATGAAACATTAAATAGAATTGAACGATATTTTAAACCGGATGATGAAAAATTAAACTTGCTCTTCTTTCATCATAATTTTGATTATATGGAAGGATTACATAAGCCACTAGCGAATGCACAAACGCTTTTAAGTTTTTTAAAGCAAAGTACCATTCATTTGGTTTACACGGGTCATTTACACTATGCTCATTTAAGTTTAATTGCTAAAAATAATGGCTACTCTTGCCTGGCGCTGCATGCCGGCTCATTACTGTGTCCACGCAGCAAAGATAATTTAAACAGCTATTATGTGATTGAAGCGAATCAGAAAAAGTGCCGAATTACCTGGCATGTTTTTGATCAAGAACACTTTACTGCTCGCTCCATCTATTTTATTGATTTTAATAAAAAAAATGCGTCATTTGAGCACCTAAATCCAGTCACAGATGATGCTTGATGCACAGGACTACACTGTATTTCGCTTGTCAGAACACTAGTATGCCAATTATCTTATAGCTTCATATCAAAAGATTCTGATTCCGATGTTGAGCCCTCAAGAAATTGATTTAATACTCCAGCAAGCATGCCAAAAGAGCCCTCCAATTGATTCAAGCCATTCAATAAATCTTGAAGCTGACTAAAAGAATTTTGAAATTCATTGGCTTCTTTTAGCATAGATTGAGGCGTATTTTGGCTTAAATCTGTGAGCAATTCGATAAGCTCAGCATGTCGCGCATTGAGTTTTTTCAGGTTTTTATTCTTTCTCCCGGCTCCTTGCGATATTTGCATGATTGTTGTCTGAACGTCTATTAATTCACTACAATAACTGAGCATTAATCTTTCGTTGCTTAAATTTTCCAATATAGATTTCTTAAGCTCGCTAAAGCTAATATCGATATTAAAGTCAATTTCTAATAATTCTTTCTTCAATTCCTGATTCGCTGAATTAATTAAAGACTGAAAAGCAAAATTCTTTCCGGTTTTATGATAAAATGCTTTCACCTTACGAACCAACTCTGTATATTCTTTATTAGCCATGGCTTTTTCTCTTGATATTTCCTCATCACTCTCAATTGCTTCAGCCACAGCCTCAGACAATAGTTTTTTCGTAATATCACTTATTTCATCAGCCAATGCCTGGTTTTGAGGACTCAGAAGTGAGGATGAGTTTTTTACATTAGCCTTTAAGTGCTCATATCGAGCAATGGACTCTTCCAAGGCAATTTTCTGGTCACCTTCAATATCATCAGATAACAAACATGATTTTAATGCATTAATTAAATGAGCATAAAATTGCTTGTTATTGAGGGTTAAACTTTTGTTTTTCTCTAATGCAGCATATAAGGGGTGCCTGGGGATTTCAGACAAAAGATGATGAGCTAAAGGTAATTTATGCAAGCCAACAGGTTGCATCAAACTTGCGCCATTTTTTATTAATACACTAAAGCAGTCTACCAACGATTCACTATGTTCTGAGAAGCAGTACTCAACGGCATTGGAATACGTTTTCACTTTGGTTTTAATTGGATAACTATTGATAGGCAAACCTACTTTAGTGACTAAAAAACTTAAAAGATCAGCTTTTCTCTGAGTAAGCGCAAGAACCATTAGATCATTATTAATCAAAGGATAATAAGGTGACAGGGTTTGAGCATATTCAAACTCTCCAGCAAACAAAGCTCTTTCCAGGAGTGACTTGGCTTCTTTATTTGCACAGCCTTCGATTTCATTTAGGGCTTGTGTTTGCTCTTTTGTCAGTAACTCTTCCGTTTCCAAATTAATGTCTTTGATTTTCCAATGCAAATCAATTAAAAGAACTGCTTTAATTTTTTTATCTTCCGTCTTTAATAGTTGAGCAAACAATTTTTTTATCTTGCTAATATCGCGCTCCATTTTCACATCCACAGGGCGTTGCGCTTTGGCTGATTTGGAAAATAAGGTCGATTGAGCAAGCCCGATATTTCCTCTGCTGATTTTAGGCTCCTTAGCCCCTTGCTTTGGAGACAAGGCAACAACCTCTGCTTTGTCATCTTTTTTATGCTCTTCATCACTTTTTTTAACAGGCTCAAGAATTGGTTCCGGCATAGAGGATACGTACTTGTGTGTTTTCCCCAGGTAAATTGCTTCTCTCAACCAATGATTACTTTCAGAAATTTGGCTTAATGATTTAGTCGTCTTAATTAATTCATCAAGCTTTTCCAAATAGACCGCTCTGTTTTTATCTAAATCCTTACTTAGTGAAGTCGTTTCCTCGTTTAATCTGTGGTAATCAGCAAGCAATTTAGCTTCTATTTCCTTTTGCTTTTTTCGCAACAATTGCAAACAAGGCAGGCCTAGCTGCCATACAGAATGAATGAAATATTCCAGATTTTCTGGTGGAGAAACTTTGACATATTGCTCATCATCATCCAATAACTCCCAGGTAGCTGGGCATGCCAGAGCGTCGAAACGATTCAAAAACAAATGCATTCGATAGGTTTGACCATTTTGATCATGGAAGATTGCAGTAAAATGCGAAAGTCCCAAATTTGGATTATGGGGATCTGTCTTCTCATAAAGACTAATATGCGCGTCATGCATTCTGAAACCTTCTGCAGCAATATTAGCCAAGGGTAATTCTAAACGATAATACTTTTTATCCTTTAAAGTAATATCATGGACCGGTCTAACTTCATCTAATAATTTAAAATTTGGAGATTCAGCTAAAATCTGCGTCAATACAAAGTAAAACAAATTGGGTTTCATAATCTCAAACAGCTCATTAAAATGAGCCAAGGATACATAAGGAATTAAATTTGATCAACGTGTTTTTTTTAAATCCACGTGCTGTTGTCCACAACATGAAATGACATCCTCAATAACAACACGCAAATGCCTGTAAGTGCCGCATCGATTCAATAAAAAGCCGACGGCATCGCAGTAAGAAAGAATGTAAAACCTGTGTTTATCGGATTCTTTCTTAACTCATTGAATACCCCAAAGTGACAGATTTTACAGCACTTTGGGGAAATTAAATAAGTGGGTTTTCGGGAAGAGAACTCATTTCATTACTGTAAATTATGCTTCGGTAGGAAAATCTTCAACTGGAGGAGCTATCCATAGACTGCAATTTGGAGCAGGCATGACATAAGTTGTTACAACGTGAGAGTTCATACTATTAAGCATGGCTTTTCTCGTCGTAAGCCCAGTATTTTTAACGGTGCAAACCATATTTTTTTGTGCCAGGAAAGCCGCGCAACCATTATTTTCCGGAGAATTTGTGTAATCAATATCTCGGGTTGTCATGAGATAAACCCGTGTTTTGTAGGGTAATGATTCAGAGAGGAGTTTAAAACTGAAAGGACCAGCGATATGGTGTTGTCCCCATGAAGTAATTTGCTCTGAAGCCACGGAAATCACTTGAGGAAGTCCTTGCACATTCACAGTAATTGTTTCAGAACTATTGGGCTCAACAGGCAAATTATTAATGGTCAGGGAAAAATCTTCAGCCAGTACTTTGGGAAATTCCACATTAAATATAGCAGATTGAGCAGCTGGATCACCGCGGTGATCAGCCTTCACACTGTCAAAAATATGCCAAAGTTTATTATAAGCATTAGTACAAAGCTGAGCATCTTTTGAACTGGGAAGCACGCTTGCGAAAACTGGATTGATACCGGCAACAATTAAGCCTATAAAAAGAAATATATATTTCATGTAACTAACTCCTTGTTATCTAAGTTGAATTAAATTTGACTTGAGCTGATACATCCTATTGAAAAAAAAGAGTTTTCATTTTGAAAAGAACTGTGAGCTTAAAGCAAACTCAAAAACTCCCATGATAGATAATAGAATAAAACATATTAAATACAAATTTGACTTGCTCAATTTAGCTTTGGCAGAAATTTTTAAACATTTTTCTGTACCAACTTCAGGCTTTAATAGATTATAAATGATTAATTAAAAACCAATTTGATTAATTTTGTGCATTTCAGGCAAAGCCAATTTCTAATTACAAAACCTTAATTTGAACCATGCCACTAAAATAACTAAACTACTAATAACTGGCTAAATGAGAAAATATAAATGTGTGGAGTAGTAGGGATATTCAGCCATAAAGCTATTGACCCTGAACAAGTCGTACAAGCAACAAAGGCCTTAGCTCACCGTGGACCAGATGGATACAAAATATGGCGGTCAAAAACAGGTCGCGTTGCACTTGGCCATCATAGGCTTAGTATTAATGATAAAATCAACGGTGACCAACCTATGGTTAACAATAAGATTGTCATATCTGTTAATGGGGAGTTATACGATTATACACCACTTAAAACTCAACTTATCTCTTTAGGTTATAATTTTAAGACAAATTCAGACAGTGAATTAGTTCTACATCTTTATCATGCATATGGTTTAGACTTTGTGAATTACCTTCGTGGTGAGTTTGCCATCATCATCTATGACATGATTGCAAATAAAATAATTATTGCTAGAGACAGGTTTGGGATAAAACCAATGTGTTATTATCTTAAAGATGGAGTTTTCTACTGCGCCTCTGAAGCTAAAGCCATATTCGCGGCTGGTGTCGCAATCAAGTGGGATCTCCAATCTCTTGAACAAAGTTTTAGTTTTCAATATCTATCTGCAGATCAAACATTGTTTTCAGGTATCAAACAGCTAGAGCCCGGTAAATTACTTGTTTATGATGGCTACAAATTGATTAAACACACCTACTGGGATATCAACTACCATAACAACCAAATGGAAATACCTTCATTTGAGGATTATACCTCCTTAATTTTAAATGAATTAAAAGACTCAATTCAGCAAAGACTACGAAGTGGTGAAAAGAAAATATGTTGTCATCTTAGTGGAGGTTTAGATTCTTCTGCAATTGCCTCATTAGCAAATCAGTATGTAGGAAATACTTTACCTTGTTTTACATTATCTTTTGATAATCCACTCTATGATGAAACAGAACAGGCAAAAGCAGTAGCTGATCACATAGGTGTCGATATCCAGGTTGTCAGTATTACTGTTGAACATATGTTGAGTGTTCTCGAAGACGCAATATTCTACTCAGAAGGCACCGCTATAAATAATCATCTGAGTGCAAAATATATTCTTAATCAGAAAATCAAACAGCAAGGCTTTGAAATAGTTTTATCTGGTGAAGGATCAGATGAGTTGTTTTACGGTTATAATCATTTGGCTTGTGACTTTGATCCAGAGAATTTTAAAAAAGAAACCATTAATACGATTACCAGAGGGATTCATTTTAGCGATGAACAAGATATTGATCTGAGTATTATTCAAAATAAAATTGGTATGATTCCTACATTTGTTAGGGCAAAAGCATCAATTGGGATGAAGATTAGTGCCCTCATGAACAAACAGGATAGGATGACAAGTATACTCAATCAAATTTTTTCAAATGAAATCATAAATCCCATTGCTAATTTTACACCTTTACAAAAATCAACCTATCTTTGGAGTAAGTTTGCCTTAGCTGGGTATATATTGCGTACACTTGGTGATGGAACCGAAATGGCTCATGGGGTTGAAGGTCGAGTACCATTTCTTGATCATAAATTATTTGATTTAGTTAGCTCCATGCCCGCCGAATACAATTTCAGACATGGGTTAGAAAAATATGCCTTAAGACAGGCTGTAAAAAAATTTATTCCTCCCAGTACGCTCTATCGAAAAAAACAACCACTGCTAGCACCTCCACTTTTTTTAATGACCCCCAAAGGAATTGATTTTATTTTAGATTGTGTCAACGACCTAGCTTTCCAATCATTACCTTATCTATCACAACCTAAAGTTAAAAATTATTTTGAGTCGATTAAGAATATGGATTTCAACCAAAAAGTTGCTGCAGAACCCGTTGTCATGTTAATTATAACCAGTTATTTGTTAATGAAACGTTTTAAATTAACATAAGAGCTCAAAATTTAAATTTGTATTAATTAAAAGTTCTTACAAAATCTTTAAATTTTCCTAAAAAGTCTTTTATTTTCTTCCAACAATAATATTTCGTGGGCTATCTTTGGTTACTCCTTCGCCATTTATACTGCCGTGCAGTTTAATATCAGTAAATCCGGTTTGTAAAAACATCTCTTTAAGCATAGAGGGAAAATAAATTTTAGACTCGCCAAACTTGGTAATTTTAGAATCACCCAAATCTGGAAAATCATAATGCCAATACGTTACAATCATACCTCTTTCCATATCAATCTCTACTTCTTTAATAATTTTTCCAGGTCTGTCTTTTAGTTTGACCTCTAAATAAGGTTTGAAATTTTGTAATATATAAGCTGGATTAGTATAATCGAGGACATAGATACCACCGTCTTTGAGAGATGCATAAGCATTTTTAATCATTTGACAATTAATATGATCGTTGTCTGTATAGCCAAAACTTGTATACCAATTAAAAGCGGCATCAACAGGCTGGTTGGTAATAAACTGTAAAGCATCAGCTCGTCGATACGAACAGTATGATGAAACGGGTTTAGCAAGTTGACAAGCCCGCTCTATACAATCTGTAGAAAGATCAATGCCAATTATTTGATATCCCCTTTGTGCCAGTGCTCGCGAAATATCAGCTATTCCGCAACATTGTTCAAATATTAATGCCCCTGGTTCCACTTCAAATTGATTGAGTAAATAGTCACAAATTTCTTTTACGTTCGTCCTCTCGACTTGATAATCAACATAAATGTCATCAAAGAAATTTTCATACCATGTATTTTTCACTATTTGTCCCAAGCATTTAAAGTTTAATCGTTAACAGTAAAGAATATTTTTTTGGATTCTCCGGGTGCTGATATTTCAGAAAGCAAAATTATTGCATGAGATAAAGGAAAATTATCACCAAACAAATCATCCACATATAAGCGTTTATTAGCCAATAAATCGATAGCTGTTTTAAACTCACCATAATGAGCACCTAATAATTGAATTTCCTTTTGTACGATCTGCCTCACAGGAAATGATATGTTATTAGAAGGCCGGCTTTTTAAAATTAGTTTGCCTTTGGGTTTCAAGGTACGAACCATTGCGCCTATCGACTCATTAGTTAAGTCTGTTTCAATAAGATAGTCAAAATAGTTATTCAAAGGTGCCACATTATCAGAATCAATAACAATAATATTGCGATAGCCTACACATTCTAATATTCTTAACGTAAGCATGGCTATACGATTATTACCCCATATTCCACCTACTGCCGATTTATCCAAAGCGAGAGTGAGAGGCGCTAAACTGGCTGCTACAGGTTCTAAGTATGCTCCGTGCCTAAATGATAGGGAATCAGGGATTGGATAAACTTGTTCTGCTGTAACACGGACATACTCGGCAAAGGCTCCATCATAATCTACCCCCATGAATAAATTTTTACCATTAGAGCCTCTCATAATAGGGAAGCAAGATACTCTATCACCTATTTCAAATCTTCTAACATCACAACCTTTTGCCTCTATTATACCTGAGAACTCATGTCCCAATGTGATTGGTAATTTTAATTTTAATTTACCTTGTGCAGCGTATTGATCTGTACGGCATAGACCTGCTATCTTTACTTTAATAATGACATCTGTGCTGGATAACAGTTGAGGCTCTGGGATCTTCCGAAAACATAGTTCTTTTTCTTCTTTACGCACAGCAAGCATCACAATTCCTATGCACAAATTGATATATATTTACGAATAGCACACTATTGGTTCTTATGCAATTTTGTAGCAGAGAATGTTCTTTGACAGGTATAGCAAAAGCTGCTAATACTAACTCATATTATCCGTTTGTCTTCAATACAGAATATTCAAATTATGAATATATTTAGTCAAAAGTTTCACACTATTTCATCAAAGTATCCTAATCATACTGCGATTGAATATGGGGATAACTTGACCATCACTTACAACGAATTAAACCAAGCTGTAAACAACCATATCATTAAACTTAAAGAGTCAGGAATTATTCCCGGCTTCATTGCGGCAGTCACTTTAGATAAGTCCATTGAGTATATTATTACGTTACTCGCTTTATGGAGAATGGATTGTGTATTGCTTCCTATCATACCAGAGCTCCCTGAGCTTAGGCGTCAACACATTTTGGATATTGCCAAACCCAATGCATTGATAAATACCGATGGAATTCAGCTTATTCATTCTACAATTAGAACATATAATGAAAAATTAGCCTCAATATTTTTCACCTCAGGCAGTACTGGAAAACCCAAGGGGGTTATGGTACCTCATACTAGCCTGGTTAATGTCCTGGAACAACAAATTCAATTATTCGATTTAAATGCGACAAGCAGAACTCTTTTTTTATTATCGCCGCAATTTGATGCATCACTCTCTGATATTGGTACAACTCTGTTATCAGGTGCATGCCTGGTTATTTCATCTAACAAAAGTTTATTATTAGCCAGTAGAATTTATGAAACCATTGCAAAAAAACAAATTACCCACTTGGATATTCCCCCCTCATTGTTGGCTAGACTTGATCCCAAAACACTTCCCTCGTCAATTAAAACATTAATAATTGGTGGAGAAACTTGCCCCATTAAGACAATTAAAGCCTTTAGTAGCCGTTGTAAACTCATCAATGTTTATGGACCTACTGAAGCAACCATCTGTACCAGCATGGCAATATGTTCACCAAATTCGGATCAAGCCTACATAGGTGATCCCATATCACCTAATGAATATTTGATCATTGATGATGACTTAAATCCACTAAAAGGCGAGGCGGCAGGAGAATTGCTGATTTCTTCACCAGGCCTTGCAGTAGGATATATGGATGATCCAGAGCTAACTGATAGAAAATTTATTTTTATACAAGGAAAACGCTATTTTAAAACGGGTGATCTTGTTAGGAGATATAAAAATAATCAAATTGCTATTCTGGGGAGAAAAGATAGACAACTTAAAATACGAGGACAACTGGTTTGTCTGGAGGAAATTGAACAGGCATTAAAAAAAATTACCAAGGTAACCAATAGCCTGGTTATTCCATTTAAAAGAGGAAGTAAAACAACACAATTAATAGCATTTATTGAATGCAAACAATCAATAGAATCCGATTCAATTCTTAATCAGTTAAAAGACTCATTACCCGATTGGATGATTCCTTCTAAATGCTATCAGCTTACTCAACTGTTTACTAATGCAAATGGCAAGATTGATCCTGATGCTCATCTTAGCTATTTGAAAAAGATGGAAAACGATTATTGTCAATTAGTAGAAAAGGATAATAGCGAAAAACTAAACGAGACAGAAAAGACACTTCAATTTATATGGAAGTCAACATTGAAGTTAAAAAAACTCCCAAGCCTGGACAGCCATTTTTTTAATGATTTAGGGGGAGATTCATTAACAGCTATAGAAATGATCACTAGATGCGAAAAGCATAATATTAAACTTCCATTAGGTGCAATTGAAAAACTTTCAACTATCCGATTATTAAGTCAATGGTTATTAAAAAATCATGATAATCCTGCAGATGTTTTTGTAATGAAAGGAAAACAATTAATATCAATAGCTGATAAAGAAAAACATGTAATTGACCAATTTATTTGTCGGATAAATAAAAAAGCGTATATCAAGAACAAAATAGAAAACGAAAAAACAATTCTGATTACTGGTTGTACTGGTTTTATTGGTTCCTATCTACTCTCCCGCTTACTGCTTTCAAAATTTAAAATAATATGTCTTGTCAGATCAACCTCTCATTCAAATGCAAAACATCGTGTTATGATGCAAATGAAAAAAAACGGGCTATTCATTTCACATGATGATTTGGAATCCCTTGAAATTCTATCTGTGGATCTATCACAGGACTATTTTGGTTTGGATAAAAATCACTGGTTTTCACTGACTGAAAGAGTAGATGAAGTTTTTCATTTGGCCGCAGCGGTAAATATGACATCACCATTTGACGTGTTGTATTCAGATAATGTTCTAGCTACCGCCAACATACTTCGTTTTTGTCTAACCAATAAAAGAAAAAAATTACACTATACATCAACATTATCAGTATTGCTCTCCACAAATCAAAATGCTGGTCAGAGTTATGAGGAAAACCATTTAAATCAATTCGCCGAGATTTATGGTGGTTATGCCCAGACAAAATGGGCAGCAGAATATTTGGTTAGCCAATATTCATCACAAATCCCAATTAATATTTTTCGTTTAGGACTAATCACTGGCAATAGTGTTAATGGCCACTCAAGCCAGAATGATCTATTGATACATTTTCTTGAAGCAACGATCTTGAGTCAAAGCTTCCCCACTATTTCAAAAAATAAGGAATATTATCTTAACCCAACGCCTATTGATTATGCTGTAAATGCAATGCTCTATATTTCTCAAAATGAACAATCTGGTTTCTTTCACATTATTAATGATACCAATTTTTCATTGGCGCTGATTCAACAAGCCCTGTCGCAACATTTCCCGAATATCAAGACAATTCCATTAGTTCAATGGAGAGAGCAACTGGTTTCAAATTTTAAAAGTAATAAAAGTTATTTGGCTACTTATATGTCTGTTAGCAGACAACTTATAGATAGGAATCATATTGAATATAACCCTCTGGATTTATTTCAAGTGACCAATATAAATATCGAACAAACGAATACTAAAAAATCACTGATAAATAGCAATGTTTGCTGCCCTACTGCTGATATCAACTTATTAATTAAATATATTGCTTATTGTCAGGAAAAATTAGCCCTGAATAAATATCAACAAGCTAATACTCAACATTTACATGAGAATAACTAAATGAAAACCGGATTAGTACTTGGAAAATTTATGCCGCCTCACAAAGGGCATGAAATGCTGATCTCCTTTGCATATCAATTTGTAGATAAACTGCATATCATCGTAGATAATGTTAATGATGGAGCTTTTGGCGACAATTATATTCCAGGTGAACAAAGAGTTGCCTGGTTACAAAAAAAATACCCTTATGCTGAAGTCGTTTGTTTATTTTCACCCATGCCGCAAGATCCTAACTTGCCCGGTTTTTGGCAAACATGGAAAGATGTCATCTATCAAACCATTAGTTACCGTACAGATTATGTTTTTGCTGGGGAACTATATGGTTTCCAGCTGGCAAAAAATTTGGGATCAACTTATATCCCTATTGGGATATTACGAGAAATCCATCCTATATCAGCAACAGAAATACGAAATAGTCTTAAAGAAAATTGGGATAGCCTCGCGTCCTTTGTAAAACCGGATTTTTTACTTAAAGTAGCAATTATTGGCCCTGAATCTAGTGGAAAAACCACACTCACAAAAATACTCTCAAGTCACTATGAAACAACTTTTGTACCAGAATACGCAAGATTATATTTAGAACCTATATTATATGAACGAAGAATAAATGTCTCTAAAATGAATTTTACTAATGATGACTTTCTTCACATTATCCACGGACAACAAATCTTCGAAACAATCCAAGGCAAGAATGCTGTTCGCATCCTGTTTTCTGATACCGATCCACTATTAACAACGCTTTGGTATCGTTGGATTATGAAAACTCCTGCACCTCTGGAAATTGTAAATCTCGCACTAACAAGTTCTTACGACTTATATCTTGTAACAAAACCAGATATTACTTGGACAGAAGATTGTGTACGTTATGAGGAAATGCAGTCTGAAAGACAAGAATTTTTCAATCAAACAATTAATCTCCTGGAAGCAAATAACCGCCCATATCATATCATTAGTGGCGATTATGAAAATCGCGTACAACAGGCGCAAGACATTATTGATCAATTGATACAAAATAAATTTCACCATAGTTATTTTTCAAGTAAATGGCAAAAAAAATATAACGATTAAGAGATTATTTTGAGAACTAATCGACAGTACATAAAACAGATAATGCTATATTAAATTTGTGAGCTACTACAGATGGCTGGTTGGGTGTAATAAAGTTTGTCTTGGATGTAATATTTTGAATGTATTATCTTCCAGGGAAATAACTGCTGGTGCTGCCATAATAAAATGAGGCATCAATGAAATAGTGTAAGCGCCAACGTGATTAATGATAAGATAATCCCCCTTTCTTGGAATTTCAGCTGAGACGTCACTCAATAGGATATCATCTTCCCAACACGTAGGACCATAAACTGTAAAGCATCCAGAATGATATTCAGCATCTTGCTGCGATTTTACAAGTTCTAAGGGCATATTGAATTTATGCCTGGTTGGTTTGACCTGCAAAGCGTTGGCATCAACAGTAACTCTATAATTATTGCCTGATTTTTCAGTCTTAATAACTTTTGTAACCATTTGAACTGCATTGGCAACCAGTCCAGCACCTGGCTCAAGATAAAGCATTGGCTGAGTTTCATGAGCCCAGCGGCTTTCATTAATCAAATTCGATATTTGAAATGCATAATCATGCCAGGAAGGAATTGGCTCGTTGACGCTACCTGCGGGAATCTCCGGATGCAAAATTCCGCCACCTAAGTTAATACTTTGGATCGTATCTGGAAAATACTCTTCTGCTGTTTTAAGTAATAGTTTTGTTAAGTTGGCAAAATGCATTAATGACCCGGTTTTGCAATTAGAATGGCCGTGGAGTGATACGTATTGAATATTTGGATAATTTCTCAATGAATCTTTAAACGAATTAAATGTATGGACATCTACTGGTATACCAAATCGACTGGTTGGTAATCTTAAGCGTAGCCCAACTCTAAAGTCTTTATTTGAATGCAAACCAGCAATTCTATATAATTGCTCCATTTCATCTATTGAATCAATATTAGCTATACTGCTATTTTTTTGTATTAGAAGCCAATCATTTTCTGTTTTTAATGGCCCATTAAAAATAATTTTTTCAGGATCATGCTCAAGATTGATGATACCTTGGTATTCTAATGACGATGAAACCTCAATTAAAGCTCCAGCACCGCTAAGAGCTTTTAGTACTGATTGGCAATTATTGGCTTTGCATGCATAAGCAATCAAAGTATTTGAATAGTGTTTCTTAAAAGCACTTAATAGATTTTTATAATTATCAACTAAACAGGTTTCATTTAATATATAAAAAGGCGAAGTAACTACTTCAGATATGTTTTCTAAAAATCGCCAATTCATTTGATTCATAGATACCTTTCAAGTACTGCTAAAAGTTTATTGAGTCCTTCTTCAAGGTTAGCATCGGGTAATGTCGCATTCAACCTAAGCCATAATCCATAGTTTTCTTCCCATTGTTTCTGAGTCAAACCAAACATAGGGCCTAATGTTGTTCTTAATCCATGCTTCAATTCAAGTTGTTTAGTAAACTCAGCCTGATCAATGCCATCAATATCAGACAGTTTAAAAAATAATGAATAGCCAGAAGATGGCTGATTAGAATATGACAAATAAGGAGCAAGTTTTGCACCTATCTTAATCATATTTGTTTTTATGATATTAATATTTGAATACAAATCTCGACAATAACTCTCATATAAAGAAATAATATCAATATCCCTGTCCTTTTCAAAACCAATATAACCTAAAAACCCCGCCTGCAAACAATTGAATATACTATCTAAATGTGTGAGATCCGATACCATCAACGGCGGAGCCCAGTATCGCAGATTTAACATTGTTGCAACCTGTTTTACGAAAGGTTGGGGGCAGTATAAATAACCTATTCTTGCTCCTGGTATGGATTTATCTTTAGAAGGCCCATAAAAAAAGAATATTTGATCCAATATATCAGCCTCTGCCGCTACAGTGAGTGGGTGTGTGAAGTCAGTTTCCCAGGTTAAGTCTCTAATTATTTGATCAAAAATACATACACAACCTTTTTCCTTGACTAAAGAAAATATCTGTTTTAGCGTTTGGCCAGAGATATGATAACCTGAAATGGCATTGGGGCTATTTAAATAAAGAATGCTATGAGCATCGAGTTTATCAAGCTGATTAATATCGACTTCCCACCCATTTTTACCCAGTGCACATAAACTATTTAGCTCCAGATGATATAATTGCGCGCAAGATCCAACCGAATAATAAAGTGGAACAAAACAAAATACTCGACGATAAGAGCGGGATAATAACAATAAACTAACATCAATAGCCTCTGTTGTGCCTAACGTTATAAAAACATTAGATTCATCATAGTAGTTTGTATTCGTTCGAAAATTTTCTAAGTTTGCCATATTTTGGCGTATAAGAATTGGACCGGCACTTTCTCCATAGTCACTTAATAAGACAGAGAGTTTTTCAATATAATGATTATCTATAAAATAGGTAAAAGAAGATGGAACTGGTAATAGGCAAGATCCTGAAGATATGTGTATTATATTAGTATTTAGCGCTTGTCGAGTATTCTCATAAAAAAGAGTTGGTGGGTAAACTGACATGTATCGCTCCATCTCTATCATCAATGCCTTTTAAATAAATAATTATATACCGATTGTATTACTGGCTCAGGCTTACCTCTTAAAATAAAATGGTGGAACATAATAGCAGGATAGCAATTAAATTCGAAAATTTTAAGTTCATTATCATCTGTTATTAATACATCTGCCCCGTTTATCTTTAAACCAAAATCAATGTGTACTTGTTTGATTTTTTCTAAAAAACAATCTTCTATCTTCCCCCATGCATTTTCCCAGGTTGCGCCTTCAATATTGACGTGCAACAACTCAAGCAAGACATTTTTTGATAAGATACTTTCAAGCGTTAACCCTTTGTGGGCTAAAAATGTAGTTAACTCAACATCTATCTTAATATTAGGGATCGTTCTAAAATCAGGTTTATCAGCCTGCAATTTTATATAAAAATTATTCGACACATTATTACAATCTTCATTGATATAGCTTTTAAACCGCTCGTTGTATTGTTGAATTAATTCTCGAATAGTAGATTTTCCATCTCCTACCAGTTGCGCTGCCTTTTTCCTGGCAATTGCTACAATACTCTGATTCACTAATACAACTCGGTATTCCTTACCATTTAACTTTGGCTGAAGTAGTGAGCCTTTATATTGACTTGACAAGATCTGTTGATGGGCATCTAAAATAGCTTGTGGTGAGCGTAAATCAATAAATAACTTATCACAAGAGATCCCTTCATCGGGCTTTAGTACCATTGGGAATGACCAATTTGATATGAGCCGCTCTATAGTACCTACTGTATAATTGATCTTATTTGACAAGTAAACAGTCGGTATTACGACCTCTGGATGTTTTTTCAATACCCTTTGTTGGAATTTTTTTTTTGAAGAATATTTATTTCTAAAAGTTTGAGATAATGCTTTCTCTCCAAAAGCGCACCTTGAGACAAGATGGCTTCTGTTTAAGTAAGTTAACTTTGCTATTTCAAGACTGCCATCAATTGGCTCTATACCTATATCCAAATAGTATGCAGCGATTAGGTTAAAGCGCTGATGCCCGTTTTTAAGCTGATTTATATTATTTAATAAAGCAGTTTGAAGCTTATTATTAAAATATTGTTCAAGAAGTTTACTTACTATATGTATTAGTATAGGTTCTGCTTTGATGCTCATAAAAGCACTCAGATCATAACCATGACTTAAACTAATAATGTATATTTCATTTTCGGCATCTATAAAATATTCAATCATCCAGCCGGCATTATATCCTAACTTCTCCACTAAAAATTCTATCGCTTGCTGTTCACGTTCAGTAATTTCAGATACATTTCCTGGAATATATTGTACAGTTTCGTATAGAGTTTCCTCACAGTTTGTGTAAGGGTCACTCTGCAAAACAGCAATTATTGTATTTTCAATCAGAAGTAACTTCCGCCTTTTATCAACATAGGTATGGGGGCAAAATGATATAGGGAATTGTTCATCATAGTACTCAGTTAGCATCGATAGACCAGATTCAAGTGTTTCTACACGGCTTATCGTTGCATTGTCACCACCCAATGAAATCATAAGGGGAAACCCATATGGGGCATTTTGTATAAACTCCTTCGCTAAATGTACGCTCTCGAATTTTTGAGATTGCCACATATGTATTCCCAAACTGGAGACTGAAATGTCACTGACAGAAGCCTTTACTTGATGACCATAGATATTTTTTTTAAATTGAGCTTCTTGAGGAAGATTGATCTGGTTATTTAGAATTAAATAGTCCTGACTATCAACAATAGTAGTTTGTCCAATGACCGATAGTTTCATATTTATCTTCTCAGTAAACCACTTAATCTGTTGATAATATCCTGTATTTAAGTCGTTACTATTAATTAATAGTATCGGCTTTTGTTTTTCCTCTATAAATTTATCGCAAAATTTTTCTATAACTGAACATTTTTCACCTATCTGGATAGCCATGTTAAGGAATTGCTTATTTGGATAAGGCTTTCCAAAATCATCTGATTTGGTAAATTTTTGAATGGTTAAGCTATTAATATTACTGCCTATTACATATAGAATCATTTGAAAATTGAGATTATTTACTTCTTGCGGGATGTTCTCACCATAAAAAGGAAATTGCAGTGTGAAATATTGTTGACCAAGCTTGTTTGCTATATCGGTTGATTTGTCTGAACTAGTGGTGTGGTAGATAAGAAAACACTCATTTTCATCGAGAAAAATATTATCTATATCATCATGAAAATCGATTAGTTGGTAATTCAAATTCATTGAACGAGCGACTAATTCTAATGATTGGGAGCTTATATGAGTTTTACCATCAGTTATAATTAATAAAGTAAACACTTAGCACTTAGTCTCCTGCAATATATTTTGAGCAAAAAACTCTTTATACCAAAACACCCCCCTATCTCTGACATCAGGATATCAACTTTGAAAGCTTTTGGGATATTTCTTGCAGTTTGTCCATCACACCAGATTGAATATACAATTTGCTTTCTTCCTCATCACTTGAAATTTCAGTAATAATTTTTCCAATCCCATCTAAAACAAGACAAATATGTTCGACTTTTTGTACCAGAATTTCCTCTGTAATTGGATTGTTTTCCTCTTTTAAGCGATCAACTTTATAATATAGGCTTAAATGATTTAGATGATTTTTATATTTAGACTTCAATTTTTTTGAGTCGGCAAGTATCTTTTCTAGCTCAGCAAATACAGGAGATACATCTTCAAGCAGTGTCATTAGTTTTATTGCATACATATTATTGGGTTGTGTATTCATTGGCTTGGTCCTTTTCTATTTTGATTGTCTGAACCTAAAATCCATTCTTTAGCCGCTTCGAATGCTTTTTGTACTTTAGTTGCAAAATTTTCAACTGCTTTTGCTAAACGCTCAATCAATGAAAGTGATTTTTCTTCTGAGATTTTTGGTTGTTCACGTTCCTGCTTTCGAGATATTGGCGTTTCACTGGAAACCCTTTGTATCGGCGTTTCGCTAGATACTCCTTTTGTTGGTGTTTCTACGGAAACCTTCTGCGTCGGTGTTTCGCTAGACACTCCTTTTGTTGGTGTTTCTACGGAAACCTTCTGCGTCGGTGTTTCGCTAGACACTCCTTTTGTTGGTGTTTCTACGG
>NZ_KK074228.1:18556-198046 GCF_000586315.1 Legionella pneumophila subsp. fraseri
CCAATTTCCCGCTGTTGTTTAGGGCTAGGCAATGTAATTTCAAAGTGCTTCAAGATTGCATCAAGATTAGCTTTCATCTGTTTTTCAACATAACCTACAAGGTTTGAATCTCCCAAATAATTTTTGATACTACCATCCGGGTGAATCTGTATTGAGCGTGGTTCATTTTTATTATTATGGCCATTAACAATATATATCTCCCCTCTTTTTTCAACGCTCGTTACCCTATTACCTTCGCCCATATCAAATGGATCCATACATTCCTTCCTTTATATCTGAGTTAAGTTCGGTCAGTGCTGATTTTTTTTAATCCATTAACGACATTATTGTTTTCATTGATAGAATCTAATTTAAAAAATATCTTATGATTAATCATAGTAAACAAATAGGTGTTGTTCAAATCTACCGAACAACTACAAATTGCCAGATTTACTGTTTTGTCTCAAAATAACATAGTGAATATGTTGTAATACTTTTTTGTTCTAACAACTCTCTACACGAAAGGGAACATTTGCAAATTATGAACAATAACATTGAATTAATTATATTGCATCGCAATAATACCCTGGAGATAGTTGAGTCTTTAATAAAAGAAGCCAGTGCTTTAAATATTAACAGTATTTGTATGGATACTGAGATAAAAAAAGATAGCATCGAATTACAAAACAACTTTTATCTCTTTTATAGTGTTCTAAACCGAACGGAAACCGAGTCGTTTATTTCACTTCTGTCTGAAAAGTGTCGGCTAATCCATTACACTTTGGGTAAAGATGCTATACTTGGTGAATCAAGCATATTAAAAGATTATCAAATACCTTATGTAAGCATTAAATCCAACGATAATACCCAACTCTTAAAAAAAATAAACGAGATTGGTGGTTTTCCTGTTTTATTCAGCTCGAATCAATTCTCTAACTCCCTTGGAAAGTACTATGTAGAAAATGAGAGTATTTTTTTGCACGTCATAGATACAATAAGAAACAAAGACGAATTTGACTTCATTCTAAAATACATAGAACATGATTTTCATATTAGAGTCTATATAGTTAATTACCAATATAATAGTGCGGTAATATACCACAAAGATAAAAATGATTATTCTACAAACAGATTGGATCGTGCCAAAAGACATAAAATGTCTTTTTGTGAAAATATTTCACCTCATATTAAGCAGATCGCAATTAATTATGCCAGGTATCTCCATGTTGAAACTGCAGGTATTGATATCCTGGTATCCAGAAACAATGAATACTTTATTTTAGAAGCAAATAATCCCATGATGTATAATGCTGTTCCAGAATCTCTCCCTATCGTATCCAGAGGGATAATTCAAGGATTATTAAATAAATATGAAGCAAGTTTATCTAATGAATCATCTTTAGATAACTCTATACCGTTAGCGTTATCCAATAAATTCATTACTAATAAAAAAGACTATTTAGATGTTTTGTTTACTTGTAGACGATTAAACATTTCGATTGAATCAGAAGAAAAAATTCTTGAAGGCAAGAAAGTCATTATTTTAAATTCCAAACATTGCCCCAAGTACTTTGACTTTAGTAATCAGATCTTAGGGTATAACTCATTTATCATTGGCCCGATATGTCAGCGTAAGAATAAACTCCTTCAAGAACACAACATATATGAATGGCAACAATATAATATCGATATTAAAAGTCCTGACATATTAAAACCAAGCGATTTAGAAAAAAACTGCTTATTTCCTGCTATATTTAAAGTGGAAACCAACACTGGCGGTGTTGATTATCTGAAAATAGATACTGCTAAACAATGCTTAGCTATCATTACAATGTATCAAGGCGTCAAATACAATTGTAGTATATATCCTTATATCTATATTGATGTTAAGAGAAAAGCCTTATTAGTCGGTGGAGAGGTTATTGCAATTATTGAGTATGTTCAAAACGATGACAATCAAAACACCCTATTTAATTCTGGTAATACCATTAGCCTGGATTTTGATAAAGTTTCTGAACAAGAACTTTCTGCTTTTAAAACTATTTCTGATTTATTTCTTTTTCAAGGCGGCTGGACATTAGAATATGCTATCGATATCCAGTCTAATTTCTATATAATATCGTATGATAATGGATATGAACTCGATAATTTCAGAAGCTCTACTTCTGATTTATTAATTCCCAAAATCATTAATAAACTTTTTATGGCTTATAAGGCACAGAAATTAACAAGTAGCCTATACAAAAGTATTCTTGCATTAGAAAATATATCTCAAAAATTTTATTTATTATATGCTTATAAAAAAAGCATGCTCATTGAGCCAGTAAGCAATTCTCTAGATGATGCAGAAATATCTTTTAACGGTATAACACACAAGATACCAAACTGCCTTATTAGTCCAAATGTATTTTCCCAAAATAATCAAATCACCGCAAATAATCAATTAAGCCTATATGATAATTTATCAGACGCAATTAAGGAGAGTTTAATACCAACAGTTGTGATAGATGATAAAACAACTATCAATAAATCTACACTTCAACAAAAAATACAGGGATTAAATTACCCACTTACAGTTAGGCCATATCAGGGAAGTCAGTTCGAAATCATTTATTCAAACATTAACTCTATCGAAGAACTTATCGATAAAATCCATTTGTTAAATAAAGAATGTCACCAGATATTAATTCAAGAAATGTGCGAAGGCCTTGAATATAGAGTTCTTATAGTCGACAGTAAAGTTGTTGCCGTTGCTAAAAAACAACCCGCAACTTTAATTGGGAATGGCCAATCTTCCATTTCAATGTTAATGGATAATTTTAATCAATTTTATGCAAATTATAAAAACGTCTTACTTGATGATGCAGAAAATAATTTTTATATCAATTTTGATGATAAACATAATAATTTTTTCCACAAACCACAAATAATTACAGATAAGCCTCTTATAGAACTACTTAAAAAATCAGGCTACAAATTGGAATCTGTTTTAGATGATAATGAAAAATTGGTACTCCCTTTTTCAGATTTTTATGGTGCAATATGGATAGATCAAACAGATGTTTTTCCAAAAAAAATCGAAGAAAATCTGATTAAAATTAGTAATTATATTGGAATGAAAGTGAATAGTATCGATATTTTGGTGGCAGAAGATAATGATTTTAAAATTATTAAATTTGACTGTCACCCTTCTGCAATACTACACCATTTCATTACCTATGGCTCACCCCGGCCAGTTGTTCAAAAAATTCTCAACTCTTTGTTTAAAGTTCAAACAAAATAATCAATTTAGAATGTTACGAAAAATGCTATATCATCGTTACAACGGCTACGTATCAAGAATAAACTTTCAGTGACCGGAACATCAAGAGATGAATAAACTATAAACAATTAAAAACACAACCTGGACGCCAGTCACTACAAGTCCATTTTGTATCATGGCTTTGACATTTTCACTTCCAGCAAAACCCATTGCCGCGAACATATTGGCGCCAGGGTAAGCATAATTTGTGACGCGAGTTGCAAAGAGCATGCACAAAGCAAAAGTGATTAGGGGTAGCTGCATCTGTATGACAGAAGGAGTAAAGAGCTGATGAAGCATTTGGATGGTTGCTTCTGCAGCGCCTGGCATACCAAAAGCCCCGGTAAAACCAATCAAGATAGACAATACCGGTTTCCCTCCCAGGTTAATTAATGGTGTTAATAATTCAGTTAATGCATTAAATCCCCCTGCTTGATGGATTAGTGCCATAAAAGGATCAAATAAAATAAACAAAAAGAAGAGATGCAGGCTTTTTTGCATTCCTTCAAATAACAAGTTAAAAATTTGTTTCAAGCTTAATCGATAGGATAATCCTGTAACCAAAACAAGAAATAACATGACAAAGATCACATAAGAGGTTTTCGCTTGAGTAACCAAACCATAGACAACACAAAATAAAAAAGAAATCAGAAAAATTAGTGTAGTCCTTTTTTGTTGTCTATTGGGAGTAAAAGGTTCAGAGCTGTTCTCATCCTCACAAGGCTCATTGATGTATAATTTTTGTAATCGTGACGCCATAAACCAGGTGGTGATTAAAGTCACTACAGCAATTGGAAGAGAGGCGTAAAGAAACACTGTTCCATAACTTAATCCGGTAAGACCTAACAATGTCACCACTGGAGGAGCAAAAGGTCCAAGAATTAAAGCCTCTTCAGCTGAAGCTTGCATGAGGACTGCCAAACTGGGGCGTGACAAGCCTACTGAGCCAGCAATAGGGCGCAAACTGGGAGCCAGAATGGCTAAGCCTCCCGCTAATGTTCCAAGCAAACCTACAATAATAAAGGATGAAAGTACGATACCAATTTTAGCGCGTCGCTGAGTATTAATCCCAATTCCATAAACAATTTGGTGCACTAAAGTATGACTTACTTGCGTATGCGTTAAAATCTCGCCTAACCCTCGGCCTAACATGATGATAAAACCAACCAAAGCCATAAATGAACTTAAGGCATCAGCCATAGCATTCCCTATATCAATGGGGCTGCTTATATTCCACAAAAAGCCTAGCCCAACGCAAACTGCTGTTGCTATTAATGGATCAATGTTACGAAATAATAGTAAAACATAAAGAATAATAATGGATAAACTTGCCAGTTGAATGTAGAAAGCCATTAGCGGATCACTCCAATTCGATTCAATCCTTGCGCTATGCCTTCAATCCCTAAGCCTGGTTTATCTGCGAGAATAATTTTATTGCCGACACTTTGTGCCCCACCAAGAATATAGTTGTCGCGAATTAAAAAAATAGGATCGAGATCTGCATAAGAAATATCAGGCTTACTTAAAGCAAAGCTGGCAATCGCGGTGACTCCAATCGGAGATTCCAGCATACATCCAACCATTATCTGCATTTTTGCCGCCTGAGCAATGTGATAAATCGCTTGAGCCTTTTCAAGGCCTCCTGATTTCATCAACTTTATATTGACCCCATCACAAGCATTAATCATTGCAATATTCAATGCATCTTCTGGGGAAAAACACGCTTCGTCAGCGATAATCGAGCAATCAACCTGCTCGTTAATAGCCTTTAAATCAGGTAGATTTCGAGCACTAACTGGTTGTTCCACCAAAGGAATATTCAAATTCTCTTTTTTGAAAGCAGCGATGACCATTAATGCCTCTTCATAAGACCATCCCTGATTTGCATCGACCAGCAGAGTAACCTCATTGCCCACAGCCTGACGTATAGCCTGAACTCGTTTTATATCGTCAACTGGATTTAATCCTAATTTAATTTTCAGGGTTTTATGTCCTCGTTGAATTAAATCAACCGCATCACTCACCATCTCATCAACTTCTTTGACACTTATCGTAATACACGAATCGATGCAATTGGTATTTCCTCCCAACAATCTATAGAGAGGCAAACCACAACATTGGGCAAATAAATCGTGCAAAGCGATATCAATAGCAGCCTTGGCTGACGAGTTACCTCCTATAGCCTGATCAGTCATTTGCAGTAATAAATTGAATTCGGCAATATCACGTCCGATAAGATGTGGTCCCAAAGCATCTTTAATGGCAGTAATAATGGATTCCGTGCTGTCTCCGGTTATCGCTGGAGTTGATGCTGCAGAACCATAACCAATCCTTCCGCAATCCGTTTTTATTAATACCACTACATCCTCCACGCATTCTGTACGCCTCACTGCTGTAATAAACGGACGACTTAATGGAATAGCGAGTTGTGCGATATGGATTTCTTTAATATTCAAAGAAGCACCTGTTATTTATTGTTTGCAGGGTAATCCTAATGAAAGATATTAATGTAATAAGAGTAGATTTGGCAAAAAATGTTTTTAGATTATATCTTTCACATAATACTATTCAACTTAAAACCCTGATCCAATACATCCCTTCTCTATTCTTGAATTAACTCAATAAATTAATCAATTATTGCTGACAAGTACTAAAAATAAATACAGAAGAAATACTGTATTTAAAAAATATATCTTTTGCTATCATCCAATTTTTCTAAAATATAATCACCTATAACAAGATCGAGTTACTTTTGTTGTTCAAATTTAACTTGGAGACGCCCATGCTTTTTAAATTCAATAAATCCAGTGCTCACAAATCTGAACAAATTAGCAGGAATTACCACCGTTTGATGTTGCAATTAAAAACATGGGAAACAAATAACTCTAGCCTAAACTTAAATGAAGAATATTTTAGAACGTTGGATGTTGATATAACCGTCATTGAAAAATTCTATAAGGATTTTACCGACAATGTAATAGTCCCACTCGATCAACAACCCGCATCAGCTTTACCCGAGTTCATAACTCAGGAAGATATTTTCAAACTCTTAAGCTATAAAATATTTATGCCATTAGCTCAGATATTTGCAGAAAGAGAGAAATGGATGAGACGTATTGCGGGTACCGATGGAAAAAATGCTCATACCAGTGAAAGCTACAATAAATTCAAAAAAATCTTTTTAAACTCTCATCATAAATTTGTGATTAAAGAAAACTTATTCCATTTTGAACACGACACATTAAAATATCACCATGAGTGGCAAACTGCGAAGCGACAAATTGCCAAGGAAATAAAATCATTACGCACATTACAAGAAAATTGGAAAGAGAAAAAAAACAAGATTGACAGAAAAAAAGCTTCTGCCCTATTTGATTTTCTAGATAATTTTGAGAGTATTCCTAACCGATTACGCTCAAGAGAAGAGGAACGCTTCAAACAAAGTGAAGCCTACAAAAATGCGCTCTCCACAGACAAACTCAAAGCAATCGAACTCCTGAATCAACATCTTTTTGATTACAGTAATCCTCAGGAAGAATTGGCAGAAAGGTTGAAGCTTATCCAAACCCTGTATGACTGTAAAATTCTATTTGAACATAACCACAATCCAATAGGATGGTTGAAAAACCAATTCAACGTTGAAACTGAAGTTTATAAAAATTTGGCATCCCTGGAGCAATCATTAAAATCCGCGGAAAGTGCATTCAGTGCATATATGGAACATAAAATACCTAAAACTGCCATGATTTCCACTGAACCAAGAAAAGAATCAGAAAAAGATAGCATCCCTCTCACTGATAATGATAAATTAGCCAAGAGTGTTTCAGAAAATCAGAGCACAAGTGCTTCTAATCCAGAAATTCAACCTCAAACCAATCCTGTGCAAAATAAAAAAAACACCGGCAAAGTTTATCTGAAAGTACAAGAATATGAAGAAAACCTCCGTAGGCTTGGTTTGTTTACTCCTAAAACTCCTCCTTGCTCCGGGTCATTGAAAAAGCCCCTTACTAATGAAAATAGAATCGCGCTATAAAAGCAAGCAAACCGACTTTCATAGTCTTTGTGAAGGGACTCATAAATAGCTATTGAGATAGACCTAAAAAGTGAAAAATATCTGTGAACAAACGCTAAAACCCAGTCAAAGGTTAATTAAAGAACATGGTGGATATTTATTGCGTTCTTTGATACGATCATTGTCCTTTTAATCAATTACCGAAACAACCATGTTTGATTTAGCAAAACTGACTGAATTTAATCATGCTTTAGTATATGGATTTGAACCAGAATCGAGCCCCAGACGTTTGGCAGGCTCAGAAACATTTGAAGATGCTCTTTTTCCGGAGGCAGGCCAACATCAAGATATGTTAAATGCCTACCTTTATGCACAAGAAACTATTCTTCCACAAATTAAAAAAACAGGTTTATCTTATATTACCCCAGATATGTTAATTGAGTGGGTTAAAGCCATACACGGTTTTATCGGAAAATCGCTAATGCAAGCTTACGATAGGAAATCAGGTGAATATACTGATGAAATTATTTTCCGATGGCACTTGGGTGCTGAATTGGGAGTCCATTTTACTTTATATTTGTCTGATCTTCATGAGTGCAAGTCTCCACAACAACTTGCAAAATTTTTAAATAAACAATTTGATATGGATTATCAATCTGCTTTGGAATTTATTGCTCTGTTAGAGAAAATTGCCAAAGATGAAAAATATACTATTCATGAATCACTACAACCCTTTATCGATTATTCAAGTCCCGGGATAAAAGGAATTCTAGTACAAAATAAATTGGCAAGTGCATATAATCTCAACCAATTGAGTGAAACTGAGAAAATTACAGTCAATAAAATTGTAAAAATTTGTATGTTTCCTCCTCTGATTCCTGAAGCCATGAATCGATGGGCGCGAGAAACAGTGGGACAATTACATACTTGTGATTCCAGGGATTTGAAAAATGTTTCTGAATTCCTGGCAACTACTTTTTATAAACTTACAGAAGTTCACCCTTTTGCCAATGCCAATGGAAGAACGGCGACCTGTTTAATTAATACTTTCCTTCGCGCATTTGGCTATCCTAGCATTGTGCTTCGTCATCCAGGAGAAAGAGAAAATAGAGACAGTCGATATCAAAAAGCATTCGCTGAAATTGATTCCTCTCTACTTCCGTTAATTGATCTTATTTATACTCGTGTAAATGAAGCTCGAGAAAAAGCTTTTGAAAATGAAAAACTAAAAAAACTGATCGTACTGCGAGTTGCTTTAAGTGACTTGTTACAAGAAACGAGGGCAAAACATCCTCAGTTTAATCTAATCGCCTTCCAGAAACAGGTGTTTTCTTCTCCTGAGACCTTGTTTGCAATGCAAATGGCTGATGAGACTGAAGCATCCATATTTGTCCTGTCAATGAGTATCAATAAATTATCTCAAATAGCAAAAGAATTAGACCTGTCAAAACAAAAGAAACCAACATTGTTTTCAACAGCCATGTTGGATGGCTCACAAATAAATGCTGTCGTAGAAAGTCTGGAAAAAATATCTGGCCTGACAGGCTGGAAACAGAACGCAAAAAAGGGTTTGGTCACTTGGCTAGAACTTTCCAATATGGAAAAAGCCAAAGAAATTGCTTCTGAACTGGAAGCGCTCAAAGTAGCAAAAGTCACCGTGGCACGACGAGCTGACAATAAAATTCCAGTAATTAAATGCGAAGAAATTGACTTCGAAAAACTTCTTAATGCTGCTCTACAGAAAGATGGTAAAACATCAGCAAAGAATACGGAGTTTATTGCGACGTTTTGACAAAAAACAAGCCCGAATTAAAAAAGTGGCAAGATAAATAATTTGTTTCAGTTCAAGCTTGATCTGGCCAATGACTGTTTTTTTTATAAAACGGCGGCCGGGTCTTGTTAAGCCAAAGCATAGAAAATACAAACCACTATTTTTTTATAGCAACCAAAAAATGGCATCTATCCATTTTTATAGAAATAGAACTTAAATGAACTTTCTTTTATTACGTTTATGAACTTATGCTAGTTTCTAATATAATTCTCAAAGCGGCATTAAGTCATTTCGAAGACAGAAATAATTTAATCAAACAACTGGATTTGTCCTCTGATAACGATAAAAATTCGTTTTACAAATTAGTATTGGCGTTTTGGTTAGGCTCAAATATAACTCGCGATAAAATTATCAAACACCCTTTGTACATAAATTGTGAAGCTTTTATTGATTTGGGATACTCGTGCATTTTAGTTTTGGATAAGCAAATGAGCTTGTTAAAGAAAAACTCACTTGCTTATACTATTCTGCAAAGAGCTTTATTTGAAATAATAAGGCATTATAACGACAACTATCTGTTACTAACCCAGAATCCCCAGACACTTTTTTCTTTCTTTGTCCATATTATTGAAAAAATTGACACAAAGGTATGTGAAAATATTTCTCACCAAAAAATCCTTAAAATGACTCAAGATGGGTGTCTGGCTGAATTATCACGCTCTCCGAATAGCCCACCGCATGGATTGCTGGCAACACAAGTATCTAATGATGTTACCAGTTTAATGAAGGTTAATCCATTCAATATGGGTGTCGCTATCAACAAGCTGATTACGGAAAATTTTAGCAAGGAACTTTTTTTCGCGCGCCATATAAAGCCAACAACCGACAAGCATATTACTCATAAATTATTAATACCCGCCTGGGATGGTATTGTACTTGAAGGGCTTTCGGTCAAGGGAAGAAAAAAGACTACCAATACCGTTGTTTTAGCATTAATTGGACATTTTCAAACAGAACATCATTATCTCAATGCCAGCTTTCATGAGTTTCAGGAGCTTTTTGGTACTGAATTAGTCCTTATAAATCATAGAAATTATTCCAATCGATCCAATAAATTTGCAAACAGTGCTGAGGAGATAGCCAAGGATGTGATTGCTTTCGTAAACCATTTCAGACAAAAAAACAAAAAAATCGTGCTGTATGGAATGTGTGGTGGAGCTGCGCATATGGTTTTAGCAGCCCATATGATGTCAAATCAAAAAATTCCATTTAAATTAATTGTGGACAGGTTCTCTCAAAAATACATCAATTTCGTAGATTTTAAGACGCTCTCCAGAGCAAGAGATTTTTCAATTTCAAACGGTCAAGATTGCTTGAGATTGCTTCCAGGTTACCAATATTGTCCCAGTTTAATGCCTTACTTACTTATTCTTTTATTTCTATTGTTGTTTATTTTAGCTAAAACAGCTCTGGTTATAACAAAAACAAATATTGATTTCGCAAAACTTGTGCGGAGGATTCCTGAAGAAGACCTCCTGATTTTACAAGCCAAGGGAGAAAAAATAGCAGCCTTAAAAAAACCATTCTTTACAGACATCGTTGTACATCCTGAAAATGATATGCGGGCTGCCGTAAAAGACAAAAGAAAATATAGAAAAACCATCTTGAAAAATTTATGTGATCATTGTTTGCATGCTGCTGGTCAGGCTGTTTTTTCAACAGAAATGCAAAAAATTTTTCTTCAATTATTCCAGTGCTTTGATCAATGCCTTCAATTGATAAGTAATGAGAAATTAATGGAAGATAGTATAACTAATCACCCTGTAGATTTGCACAGTAAAAAACTTTACACCCTTACAACCAGAAATAAGTTACCTATCAGTCAGTTCATTAGAGGTTTTTTTAAACAATCACCAAAAATGCATGATCATTTGCTTGATTCAATCAAACCATACTCTAGTCACCTTATAGTTGATGCCTTAAAACAAATTTATGGAAACCACCCATCAATACATTCTAATTTATTGCAATTTTCTAATCATTTGGCTTTGCTTTTAAATGATATGAAAACCAATCAGTTTTTTATTTCTTATATGGCCGATCGTTTATCTGCTACTCAATTAGCTGATTTAAATGAACCTATAAACACGCTATTAACAAGTGAATTATTTAAATTAATTAACATGAGCTCGATCGGGCTAAACTGCCAAAATGTCATAAGTAATCATAGAGTGTCTATTTAGTTTATGCATTGGGACCAGTTAATTGGCTATCACTGCTACTGAATATTCTGGCAAGAGAAAAAGCACCTAATAAACTTGCTCATCAATATCCAAGGCTTGTTCCAAATATAAATCCAGATAAAAATCAAACCTCATATGTTACCACTCTATAATCAATATTTATTAAAAATAAACTATACTTAAAAAATTAATTGGTGCGTGGGGGCAATATGTTCTTCTCTAAAGATGAAAAAAATCCAATAAAAAGAGCTCTTCAAGGTGAATTATTACAAGATGAGCCCTTTATACAACTATGTACAAAAATAGAAAACTACTTGATGGATACCGAAGCTGTAAACGAGCAGCTTATTGAATTAAACGAACAACTGACAATGAGGTTAAAGGAAAAAGGACTCAAACCCGGAGAAAAAGGAGCAACAAAGCAGTTAAGAACACTCATACAGGAAATACTAACCGAGGCTGGCTTTAGAGAGGGAATGTTACAAACAATAGGGAATAAGCCATTAAAAAAAGAAGACTTCATGTTTTTAGTATCATCAGGATTTATGTTAAAAGACAGCAGTCTAAGAGCATCATCCCATGGTGAGCTGACCCATGCAATTCAATGGTGTTTAATCATATTGAAACAAAAGAAAGACAGCAGTTTTCTTGAAAACATACCTACTAGTGAGATTTGTGACCGAATTTATAAAAAACTAGGGCACCAAGATTCTTCGAATCCTAATTATCCTTTTACTTGTTGGGATGTACTTATCGATAAATTAGGAGAAATAGACTCCAGATCCCCGGAATGGCTTTCCGATCATATTCAAAACGACGAGGATCAAATTTTTCCTGTGTTAAGAGAGGTAATAAAAAACAGAACTGAAAAAGGAAAAACAGAAGAAAACAAGGGAAAATTACAAAAAAAACTGGAAAATCCGCCAGAACATTATGAAAAACACGAGGAAATTGAAAATATTCTCATGCCAAAACCCAAATAAATTTGAACTACTACAGACCAACTAATCCATTTGAATTCAGTATGGTTTTTCCCCATACTCATCAGGAACAACATATTCTTTAAGTATCAAATCATCGTATCTTTCGACTAACTTACCCAGGCGAGAACTGGTAAGCGCTGCATAATCAATCGCATTAAGCAGTTCCGCCCCATCCTTTTCCTGCAGTAAACTAATAAGCTTCTCTACGGCAGTAATTTTCTGTTCAACAGAAAACCCTTTTGTTATCTCTATGTGGCGTGTTTTAAAATGCTTGCTGAGAATATTTTCCTCAGAATCATGGCTATCTGCATTCTCTTTCACTTTCAAAGCCTGCCTTGCTTCTTCTTTTTTTGTAATAATGTAATCTTTCAACTCATGAATAAATTGTTCCTTGCGTAAATTACGATGGAGTCCGGTTTCCTCTGTTACTTCATCACTATACTCTTCTTCATCCTCAGAGTATGCCTCTCCCTTACTTACTGCGTGCCCAGATTCCTTTGAAAGTGAGGGCTCTATAGTTATCGAATCAGTATCAAAGGCTTTTTGTGCAGCTTTTCTTTTTTTAGTCAGCCAAGTTTTATCACACTTACTGACCACTTCGATTCCCATGATCGGTTTTTTATCCTTATCATTTGCTGCTTTTGAGCTTTCATCACCAACCTTTAAGGTAAATAGTAAGTTGTAATCATCCACTTCAACACCTTCCATGTAATCACGCAGTGCCTCTTGCAACGCACCAGGACCAGCAGCAATGGTTTGATGCTTTCTAAAATCCCCTGCTCCCTCCAATTGATAAGGACTGCGTTTAGCATCCATCAGATTGCCATATGGACCAAATCTTTTTTTAAAAGATTCTTGGGGCAAAGGAGATGCGTCATACTCTTCATGACGTTGCATGGCATTCAGGATTGCATCCTCCATCACCTCATGCTCAGGAATTGCAGCAATAATATCATTGTTGACATCCCCTAAAGTATTGACATGATAGGTAGTTGGTCCTCCACGTGGATCCCGCCATGAGCCTGTATACAAATCCACATGGGCTTTTATACCAAAAGCAACTTCATCCGCTACAAATTGTGAGTTTTCATCCAAATAAAAAACGATATCGGTATCGAAGTAATAACCGCCTTCTTGTCTTAAGATTTCGAAACGAAAAAAATCTGCGGCTGCTGCTAGATTTTTGAAACCAACTCGTTCTCTATTGACATATTCCCAAAATTTTTTGTACCTGTCTCCTTTGTAAAAGGGATCATTTCTCATCCCTTCTTCCAACTCATGAACATTCCTTATTCTTAAGTTAGGTATGTCTATCCCTTCCTGGGTTGATGTTTTAATGTAATTCATTTCGTTATCAACCCATAAATTAACCTCAAAATCGCTTTTTAGTGCCACTGCAGCAACATCCATAATGGTACGTAAATATTGAGCACGAATAGGGCCGCCAACCCAAACAAAATGTATTTTGGATGGCAGTCTACTTAGCTCATATTCATTTTCAGAATCGTCTTCATTTTCAGAATCACTTTCATATTCAGAATCGTTCATGGAACTCCCCCAAAACAACTCAATATTGTTTAATTATAGGACACAAATACCTATCCCATGCAGACGAAATCCTGAGTTTCATTTAAAAACCATTTTCATGCGACACAATACTGTTATACTCGTCTTAACCATTCTATGGAGAGTTTCATATGAAAAAAATTATTTGTTTACTCAGTAGCTTATTGTTAACAGCAGGTATCATGTCAGCACATGCGGAAACTGCAATAATCAAAACCTCCGCAGGCAACATAACGTGCGAATTATTTACAAAGGAAGCGCCTAATACCGTTGCAAATTTTGTAGGTCTGGCCACTGGGACAAAAGAATTTAAAGATGTAAAGACTGGCGAAATGGTTAAGCGCCCGTTTTACAATGGCTTAACCTTTCATCGTGTGATTGCCGGCTTTATGATTCAAGGCGGCGACCCGCTCGGAAATGGGACCGGCGGCCCAGGCTATACGTTTGATAATGAAAACACTAATGCCAGTTTTAACAAACCAGGCGTACTTGCCATGGCCAATGCTGGACCCAATACCAATGGCAGTCAATTTTTTATTACCGTTGCACCAACACCTGAATTACAAGGTAGCTACAATGTTTTTGGCCAAGTCATTTCAGGGCAAGAGGTTGTTGATAAGATTAGCAAGATGCCTACTGATCCACAAGATAAACCCATTACGCCTGTAGTCATTGAAAACATTATCATTCAAAAGTAAATTTGGAGCCAGTTCTAGTGGTCATCTGTGTTGTAAGAAAGCGCTTCTGCATTGTAATATATCTAAAAAAGAAGTCTAAACTGATACAGTTTAACGAACTGGCCTCATCTACAGAACCTACATTGACAAGGCATTTTCATTATTCTCTTCGATTTTAGCATTTCCTTCATTAATATTTTGATTTAATTGCATAGAGACAGGAATGTAATGCATTAGTTTCATTGGCTTGACTTATTTCATTCTCTTTATCAGCTTCCTTAGACAATTTAAAAAACGCACTATCAAAATACGTACTTGTAGAACTACTAGCTAATAAGGAGAATGATTGTGTTGTTGATCGTCTAATGCTGCCATCAGATTATTCTGATACGCTCCAATCAGACTTGATAAACGCTGCATCTCTTCTTGCCCTGCTTTTTGTGATATAGAACCATCTTGCAACTGGCGCTCTGTTAATTCACGTTGCGCATTTAAATTTTGAATTACTTTCTGTAAGTCTTGCGGTGTTACGTGAGGATTTGATCTTTTAAAAAACATAATGCTCTCTATTATGGATTGATGTACATATATTACCTCTCGTCTTTTTCAAGATCAATCTGGATTTAATTATCACCAGCAACCAGGTAGCCTTTCTGATATATCTATTCCCCAATCGTAAACAGCTTTGCCAAAAAAACCTTTTTCAAAAACATCAAATCATTAAGTCTAATTTACAAGATGATGGCCTAAGATATCGAGCTGAGAAATCAATACAACAATGATCCGGCTAAGTTAGTGAGTGAATGAGCAGTTCATAATTGCCCTCCTCTCTTTTAGATAACTAAGTGCTACTTTAATTTCACAGGACTTACGAAATACCCCAATCTCTTTGTTAAAAAAAGTTCTTAATTCGGTCATTTAGTTTATCTAAACTCTCTCATTAAAAACATTTTTTGCCTCGACCTTGGAGTTTTTCGTAAGTCCTGTTTCATATAAAAACTTAAAAACACTTGACTATCTATCTATTAGTAGGTAAAATTCATGGTTATGAATATAAGTAATACGAAAGAACGGATATTAGAAGTCGCAGAAGCATTGATCCAAAAGGACGGATATAATGCCTTTAGCTTTAAAGACATTGCAACTGCCATCCATATTAAAACAGCCAGCATCCATTATCATTTTCCTTCAAAAGAAGATCTTGGTGTTGCCGTTATATCCTGGCATGCGGAGAAAATTGCTGCTGTGTTATCTGATATAAGCAATAATTCGTCATTATCAGCCAAAGAAAAAATTCAAAAATTCTTTGATGTCATTTTAACACTCACCTACAACGCTGAAAACAAAATGTGCCTAGGCGGTATGTTCGCCTCTGATTTTCAATCATTACCCATTTCAATTCAAAATCAGGCAAAAAAATTTTTTGAGCTTATTATCGAATGGCTTAAAGGGGTTCTTGAATCAAATGGTTATGATAATGAATCCTCATTATCTGTTGCAAAACAAATTATTTCATTGATTGAAGGCGGGTTATTATTAGCAAGATTATATGGAGATGAAATGTTCCTGGAAGGAGTTCGGCATTTTATTGATCAAACAATAAAGTGATTTTTTTTAACATCCATACCTATCTATCAGTAGGTAGTATTTTTGGAGAAACTTTATATGAGTAAAATCAAAGCAAAAATTATAGCTTTTACAACAGTAATGTTGTTTTTAACATCAATAAATATACATGCAAAAGGAGAAACACCTATGAAACAATATCACCAGACAAATGAAGCGACCATGATAACAATGAAAAGCAAATTACCAAATTCCTCTGAATTTGAAAAATTTTTGGAATCTGGCGGTAAGCTGGTAAAGCAAACTGAACCTGATACAAAAATATGGTTTGCCCTTAAGGGTAATGATAATTCTTTGATGATCTTTGATGCATTTTATGACTCTAAAGGAAGAGAAGCCCATTTTGCCGGTCAAGTTGCCAATGCACTTAAAAACAATTCTGAACAATTGGTTCTTGAAGGTTGGGAAAATGGCGTATTAAAAAATATTGTAAACAGCAAAGTGCTCGCCTCTAAATTACCTGCAAGATCAGTTCCAGTCACTCTTGCCAATTACATTGAATTCACTGCCAACGATGGAAAATCAGCACAACTTGCCGCTTTATTAAGTAATGCCGCTGAAATTGTTGATAAAACTGAGCCGCAAACAGCCTACTGGTTTGCTTTACAGCTTAATGACAACACCTTTGCAATTTTTGATGCGTTCTCTGATGAGTCTGGTCAAAAAGCTCATTTTTCAGGAAAAGTTGCACTGTCCTTAAAAAATCACTCAGAACTCTTGATTAAAAATGGATGGGAAAAAGGTGTTTTACCTAACATTCAAAACCTGAAAGTGATAACCAACATATGATCAATCAGGTATTTATTACTAGTTACACATATTGACCCATCTGGTAACTCCTGTGACTGGATCAGTAACCTTTGATACAGGACATGCTGTAAACATAGGTGCCATACCAGGTGCCGCCGACGCACAAACTGAAGGGCAAGGATGCTCCATATCATTCTGACTGGCACACATCTTATTGTCTGTCGGGTCACAGTTGCATTTGCATGCCGCCTGTATTTGAAAAGAACATAAAAAAATAATTAATATTAGGGCTGTTTTCATCTGGAAATCCTTTTCAATAAGGGAATGTAATTTAGCATTCAAGTAATGATATCAGGTTACCCATGTGTACAATTTTAGCACATTAATGAGACTGCAATAAAAATACTGCCTTTAAATCAGCCCCAGCCCTCATAAACCACACAGCATTAACTAAAAAATACTTCATTTTAAATCCAGTATGATCAAAATATTTCTACAAAGCAGATTGTAAAGAGCAATTCAGAATTTGAACAATTGGAAATACTGGCCTTCAAATTGAAACCAAATTGAAGACCAGTCTTTTTTTAGTTTATTGGTAGCCGTAATTTACTGTTTCACCTTCAACCTCAGGATAAAACGGGGAGTCCTCATGTAGAGGGGCTGAAGGTAAATAGAACACATTACCAGTCGTGTTACCAAAGAAATTACTGCTTCCTCCATAATTGCTGGTAACATTTTGCGCTTTATTCAACAGCAGGTTCATTGCGTGCTGCTGATCCTGTAATTTTTGCTCAAGCGCATACAGCTCTTTCTCTGATTGTTCTATTTTAGCGTTCAGGCTTGGAATTGTAGATAAACTTAATTCATTAGCCTTTTTCCATTGCTTCATTAGTATTAATTCATTTTTCTCAATCTTTTGATTGTTTTGTTCCATATACACTTCACTAAAGAATTTCTGGAATTGAGAGACTACAGCAATAACAAAAGCAACCACACCAAGCGCAGCAAGAGCACCAGGAATCGCAAAAAACATAGGACTAATGATGAATGTATTCAATATTCCGGTACTTATTAAACTGCCTCCAATACTGAAAAGAGATGCGTAGAATGCATTCGTTCTCCAGCTGGCAGCTGATTCAATATATTGTTGTAACTGCGTATTTTCTTCGGTAAGAGCCTTGTTTTGCTTCACCAAATGGGGATCTGACGTCAGATACCGTTCCAATTGCCTGGTGTATCCTATAAGGCTTTTTTGCAATGAATGAAGATTATGCCGCTCTTTATCGATTGAGCTAGAAATGTCTTTCTCTTTTTCCGCCATTTCTTCCATGTTTTTCATCATGGCTAAAATCATCTTTAATGCATTATTCTCATTGAACGTAATTTGAGGCCCTTTTTCCGATTCTTGAAGAACCTGCTCCAATTGAGTTAAATAGATTTTATAACTTATTTCTGTCGCTTCGCCCATTAACTGATTTCGTCGCTCATCTAGCTCTCTAACCTGAGTTTCAATCTGAGATTTCAGCGCTTCAAGATTCTTATGAGAAAGTTGCAATAAATGTGGATCATAGCTTGCTCTGGCATCTTCTCGAGCAAGACGCTCTTGATTTCTGATTTGACGCTGTTGTTCACTATTTGGCAAAACAACATCGATTTGATGTTTTACTTCACTATAACGCCCTTCAGCTTCTTTTTTCTCCTTATGAAGCCTATTTAAATGTTGCTCTTCTTTATTTTTTTCGGTTTCTTTTGAATTAATGAGATGCATTAGTTTTTGGCGCTCCTCAATTAATCTGTTTTCTTCTTGCAACAATCTATCCCGAGTATGCTGATCCTGAGGTGGTGAAAGATCTGGATAAATTCGCGTGGTAGTTGGAGGATTAGTATAAACATTACCATCAGAGTATGGGTGGTTTAGCTGCTGGTCAAGCAATTGACGTTCATAACGAATTCTATCAATGCTTTGATTAATGTGGGTCATATTGACTTTAAGTTCATTAAATTGCCTGCTCACCTGATTGTATTGACGTTGTTGTTGATAGCATTTTGTATCCAGTTCCTTCAATGTATTTTCCAAGGCAAGCAGCTCGCTCTTGTAATTAATCATCAAAGAATTTTCATTGATTCCCTCTTGCTCATCACTTCTTGCTTCTTGTATGTCATGATTTCTTTGAGACTCACAAGCCAGTTGAGTTAAGTGATTTATTATTGCTTGTTTATCTTGAGTGCAATGCTCAGAAAGCAGAGAATTGATTGGATTGAGTACTCTTGATACAGGCTTTCTTTCCAGTAGGTATTGGCGAAGAATATGGTAATTTGATTCGCTAATGACTGCATTAGTTTGAGATTGAACTATATCATTGATAATGATTTCTGATAACGCCATGACTCGTGACTCCTCAGTAATTGTATTATTAACGAACTCGTATGTTGAAATATTCATATGAATCGATGCATGATGTAGAAGAAATTTACTTTCCCCTGAAAATACAGACCTCATTTCTTAGTTCTATTCAAAACAGTGTGATACCTCCTGTGTTTTGTTTTCGTGTTTAAATCGAGGGCATTATGGCAGACAAATGTTAAGGAATTGTTAAGAGATTGTTAAGGAATTGTTAAGAATTATCAAATTGCAGACTTAGAAGATAAAAATAAATTTTAAATAGGATTTAAAAATAAAAGATATTGCTTTGTTGATAGCCTCGAAATCATCATTTTTCCACTAAGCAGCTAAATCTTCTTTTTAGTTTAAAATCTATTTTCGAATATTTACAAATTTTCGAAAATAATGAATACTTATCTCACATTTAACCTGCAACGTTGAAAACTAAAATGCTAAATATCGTCAAACAATCCAAAACAAGTACCGTTTTGGAAAAAATAAGAATGGATTTAATTACCGGTTATTATAGCCCCGGTCAAAAGCTTCAAATGCAACAATTAAAAGAAAGATACAAGGTAGGTTATAGCCCTTTACGAGAAGCCTTATCCCGTTTAGTTTCACAAGGATTGGTACATCTTGAGGATCTGTGTGGATTTTCTGTACCCAATCTATCATTAGAAGAATTATATGATCTTTATTCCGTAAGAATTGTAATAGAAACAAAAGCCTTGGAGCTGTCTATACAACATGGCGATGAACTTTGGGAAGCAGAGGTTATTGCCTGTTGGTATAGATATGCCAAATATCTTAATCTGGATACAAATCAACACATCAATCCATTCGAATGGAATGAGTTCCAAAAGGAATTTACCTTTACCTTGATCAAGGCCTGTCAATCTCCCTGGCTGCTCAAAATACAAGATATGTTATTTGACCATGCCTCACGCTATCGTTTTTTATGCCTGGGAAAACATTTTCAGGATAAAAAAATTATCGATGAATTTCGTCAGGAATGTGAAGAACTTGTCTCGGCAGTATTAGCCCGAGATAAAGAAAAAGCGCTGAAAATATCACAAGAAGGCTGGGAAAATTCTCTCGAAATCATGGCGAGCATTATAAAAAGCACAGGCATTGGGACATTAAAAAATGACTAATAGCAAAAAGTATTTACTTATCCCCTCAATCCCGACTCCCAATGGTCGCTTGCATTTAGGTCATATTGGCGGTCCCTTCTTGAGTGCTGATATTTTAGCAAGATATTTAAGGACACGCGGACATTCAGCCTGGATTATTTCTGGAACAGATAGCTTTGAATCCTATGCCGCAGGAAAAGCAGAAGAAGAACATCGCAGCCCGGAAGAAACATGCAATTATTACCATCCATTAATTGAAGAGGATTTAAGATTAATGGGTATCCAAATGGATCTCTTCATTAATCCGCTAAAAGCACCGTGGAAATATCTCTACCAGCACTGGCACCACAACATTTACAATCAGCTAATTAATAATGGAACTACTCTAGTCATTAAAGAGAAGTTTCCCTGGGATGAGAACAATCAACGGTATTTATCGGGTTATTGGCTGAAAGGCGATTGTCCAATTTGCAGGAAAAAAACAGCCAGTTATTTTTGTGAGAATTGCGGGGCGCATTTTCGTCCTGAAGAACTGATTCAGGAGGATGCTTTTAATCAGAAAGAAGTAGAAAATATTTTTTTAAAGCTGCCGAACGGCATCAATTTAAGTTCCAAAGGCGTCAGCAAAGAAATTCAAGCCATTTTTCATAACTATTTAGAACGACAAAACCAAATCTTGAGATTAACAACTTTTTGTGATTGGGGTTTGGCTGATCCTAATGATAAGACAAGAACATTATTTAGTTATGGTTTTGTATTTGCCTATTTCTTAATGATTGGGGAAATCGCTGGTCAATTAATCGGTATCAATAGAAATGCTTTTGCCTCCGATTCAGACGTAATCACTATATCCAGTTTTGGTATCGATAATTCAATACCTTTTTTAAGTAGCTCCATAGGTATTAGTTCTGCTTGTCCTCAATACAAGCCCTTTGATTATTATCTTGTTAATTATTTTTATTATTTGGATGGGAACAAATTTTCCACTAGTCGGCAACATATGATCGGAGTAGAGGATATTATCACCTGCAAGGAACTTTCAAGTGATCTTGTCCGACTTTTCCTTGCTGCAATTGACGTGCGCCATCAAACCGGCGACTTTCTCACCGATGAATTTATTTATTATTATAATCAAACCATTGACTGGCTTGAGGAATTGGTCATAACGGGCATACAAAACATAGCTCCACCAACAGTTTGTGATGATTTTTTTAAAGATGAGTTAAATGAACTTTTGAAGACTCAAGAGTGTGCCTTGCAGCCTGAAAATTACTTACCACATCTCGCAGTAAATGCAATTAATCATTGGATCATTCAAGGAAAACAACTGAATCAGGACTCAAAGCACTATTTTTGGTGGTTAAAAGGATTAAGTCTGGTGATTTATCCTTTTATGCCTAATCTTGGACAGACTATTTGGGAATCCTTAGGGTATGAAAACTCACCAAGGATAAAAGATTTTTTTGCTCTCCCCCTGCATTCTATACAAAAAAATGTGCCAATAAATCGAAATCGAATTTCTCAAGAATTAATGTTTATCAAGGAGGAGCATGATGACGAAATCATTGCGTAATACTGGGGTTGTTGATGTAATCGGAGTTGGCATTGGACCCTCCAATTTAAGTCTCGCTGCTTTACTATCACCGATAAAAAACATTTCCAGTTGTTTTTATGATCGCAATGATTCCTTTTCATGGCACCCTGGTATGCTTCTTCCAGACAGTGAGATTCAAGTCAATTATTTAAATGATTTGGTAACCCTGGTTGATCCTACTAACCCCTTTTCTTTTATTGCTTACCTTGCAAAACATAAACGCCTATATCGATTTATCAATGCACAATTTAAATACGTTTTACGTTCTGAATTTAGCCAATATTTAAATTGGGTCAGTCGATCTTTATCCAACTTATTTTTTAATGAGGAAGTGATTGACGTTTGTTTTGATCATTCGCATTTTTCAATGCAAACCACAAAAAGAATAATAAAAGGAGAACACCTCGTTTTGGGTAATGGTTTAACAGCCAGGATACCCTCATGCGCCAAATCCTGTCTGGGAAAAACAGTATTTCATAATTCAGAGTATTTGCATAAATCGCCTAATTGGTATGGGAAAAGTATTGCGATAATCGGTTGAGGTCAAAGTGGCGCTGAAATTGTACACTCCATTTTATCCCATAGTGATGGATTACCCGAAAAATTAACCTGGATCTCAAGAAGGAATCAGCTACTACCAATGGACACCTCTCCTTTTGTTAATGAGTTTTTTACTCCGAATTACACTAATCATTTTTACCAGTTCACCAGTGAAACAAAATCACGCTTATTACAAGAACAGCTGTTAGCGAGTGATGGTATTTCTGAAGATCTCTTAAGAACTATCTATCAACAGTTATATCGAATTGAGTTTTTAGAAAATAAAGGCCAGTTTTTTCAATTTTTAGCAAAGTCTCAAATTATTAATATAGAGAGAGCCTTTGGAACTCATCAGTTTATCTTGGTCGTAGAGGATCTTGAATCTGAGAACAAGCAAATAATCCCTGCAGACATCATTATTTTATGCACAGGTTATGAATGGACTTTTCCTCCATATCTTAGCTCACTATCCAACCAAATACCCTTACATAATAACAGGTTTTATATCAATCATGATTTTTCCATCCACTGGGATGGCCCAAACCAAAATCGCATTTACGTACAAAATGGAGCCCGTCATTCTCATGGCATTGCAGATCCCAATTTAAACATTATGGCTTGGCGCAGTGCGACAATTATCAATAGCATTATTCAAAAACCTATCTACGATCTCAGTAGTGAAAGTAGCGCCTTAAGTTGGGAGCCCGAGATTATCTCTCAAAATCAGGAATGTAAATATGCTTCAATCGCCTAACCTAATCAGTCACCCTAAACCACAATTAAATTTTTCAACTGGAGAAGAAATTGCTCCTGGCGTAGTAGTCAACCCTATTGATTTTAGTTTTAATCAGATAAAACCTCCCTTTAATAGTACCGTATTTCATTTATCACCTGGTAGTCAAACCACATTAGACTCTCATCGGGAAAAAGAAATTTGGATTGTATTAGAAGGCAGTGGCATCCTGATTTATGAGGGATTATCGTTTATCCTCAAGTCACAAGAGGCATTCTTTTTTCCACCGTTCAAGACTCATCAAGCTGTGAACAATACAGAAAACTTGCTTTTCATTTGTTCTATTTATTGGTAAGTCTATGATGACCCAATCTATTGACACAATAACCAAGTAAAGCATCCCAATGGGCACCATTACGGCAATTGGGAGCTTTTAATTATCAGATAAGTGCAACTACATCACTGACTATCTAATGGATATTCATGATTATAGCCGCCCATAAGCGGCTAGAGTCTCTTTAACGGCAGGTCTTTCACTAACTCGTTGATACCAGGACATTAAACGGGGAAACAGTTTCTCATCAATTGTCTGTTCATATACGAATTGAAAACACCAAATCCAGGGCCAGATAGCCATATCGGCAATAGTATAATTTGATCCGCCAATGAATGACGTTTTGGCCAGTTGCTTTTCCATAACCCCTAGAAGTCGCATGGATTCATCAGCATATCGCTTCATGGCATAGGGTACTTGCTCTTGAGCATAACGATGAAAATGACCAAATTGCCCTAACATAGGGCCTATGTGTGCTGCCTGGAAATAACACCATTGGATAATGGCATATTTCTCCTTTGTCGTTTCAGGCAAAAACTGTCTATGTTTTTCAGCCAAATATTGCAAAATAGCAACACTTTCCATTAGATAAAAATCATTGGTTTGATCATGCAAAACTGGTATCTTATTGTTTGGTGAAATTTTTAAAAAATCAGGATTAAATTGCTCACCCTGAGTAATATCGATCAGTTTTATGGTGTAAGACTGCGTCAACTCTTCCAACATAATAGTGGGTTTAAATCCATTGGGTGTCCCGAATGAATAAAGTGTATACATAAGATATCCTTATTGATTGATGAAAATTATCTATCACTTGACACTAACACTCAACTTCACAGCAACATTACCACGTATTGCATTGGAATAAGGACAAACCTCATGCGCTTTTGCAACTAATGCTTCGGCTTCATTCTGATTTAAACCTGTTATATAGGCGTGTAATGCAACTCCAAGTTTAAAACCCTTCTCTGGAGTAGCATATAAAGAGACCTCTGACGCCATGGAAACACCCTCTAAAGAAATTTTTTGCACATTAGCAACATGGCGAATGGCACTCTCAAAGCAAGCCGCATATCCTGCGGCAAATAATTGCTCTGGATTAGTGGCACCACCTTTTCCCCCCAGCTCTATGGGCATTGCCAAATGAAGTTTTAATAGCCCATCTGTAGTTTCTACACGGCCATTTCGTCCGCCATGGGTCTTGGCAATTGTTGTATATAATGCTTTCATAATTTTACATTTCTTAAAATGATAAGGAATTAAAATTATTTAGTATTTTGCTGTTTGTCAAACAAAGAAGAAGAAATTTCATGCTGCACTTTGACTCATGTCTGGAAAGAAAACAGCCTTGATAAGCAAAGAAAGGACAATGCAAACTTAAATTAGTTACAAATAGAGAAAATATAGAGCCATCCCTGGCCTACTTAGAAAGCTTATCAAATTTTGTTTATTAAATTATAAGCTTCCTCAGGCTCTCTTTTAAATGAACCGTCGTTTTCAAAATTGAACATGCTACCTGACGTGACTTTCCCGGAAACAAAAGAGTTGAGTATTTTATGCATATCCGTAGTTTGAGATTCTTCTGCCCGAGTAAGAAGTGTTATAAGATGTGCCGCCTTTTCCTGAGATGAACTTAACTCTGAGGGGATTATATAAAGTCCCTTAACAATTCCAGACAATTCCAACGTGAACTCCTTATCGGATTCTTTTGTAAGACTGAAAATAGGTGTATATCGCTCAACGATATCACCAGAAGAAATCACTTGTGTACATATTGTTAGTTTATTGCCACTACAGATAATCAGTCTTTTCATTAGTTAGCTCACATTTTGGAAAAATAAAGGGCTTTCATTATATAAAAATAAAACCAATCAGTAAATATTTGATCTTTTGTATTCATATTAAAACTATTAGAATTGGCAAAAATCAATAAGACTAAAAGATGGCACGATGAATTGAATTAATTTTGTATAGAATAGACGTCTCACATAAGTTTATTATGCTGTTTTAGGGCAAGGCACAAACGTTTCAGGAATTGTTAACTTGCTTGAAAATAGATAACAACCAGACGCAGTTTTTGCGTCTGCAATAGAATAGAGCCTGTTTTATCTACTCAAATTGATATCCCTTTCAAATAATCAAATCGTTCATCGTTAGATTTTTTCTATTTTTAGAGACCGGGATCATGCTTTCAATTAATTATCTGATAAAAATTAATTTGTTAATCAATCCTTAAGCTTTAGTGTTTTACACTGATATAAAACGAGAAGGAGAATACCATGACTAACAAAATCTTAACTGAACGCTTGAATAACGAGCTGGATGAACTTGGTGTTCCAGGTCTAATGACCGAGCGTGTGCAAGTGTGTTCCAAACTATTTAATTTGCCTAAATTCAAAATGGAAGCCTTGTTAAATGGAGTCATTGCTATTGATGCCAACTCGATACAAAAGATTGCAGATGAACTTGAGGTGAATAAGGACTGGCTACTAGGGGACATTAAGAAAAAGACAAAACACTAGAGGCTGTTAACATTTTATCCGGCTTCTGATGTACCCTCACTTTGTCGGCGGTACATCAGCAGATCTGACTCAAGATATCTGTATTTATTTAAAGACACCAAATCGCTTCACTACCCTAGACTTTGTCTGCAATCGTATGCTCCGATAAAGCAGTCTTTCGATAAATTCTGATGCAAATTAATAGTGATGCGCTTCACCCCCTTATTTCAAAATCAAAAGGAAAATGCAGACTAATTATTGGGGCATCAATCAACAATGGCACACACTGTTCAAACCTTAAATTTAATGCCTAAATCAATGAGTTAGATAACCTTAAATTTAATAAAATTACCCTCCATTATTTGATGAAGAATCAAATTGATTCTGTTAGAATTCGTTAATCCTAGATGTTTAAAGGAATAACAATAATCAATCAGTGGAGAACGGGATATGTTAAGTTTGAAAAAAACAACTGCGGCTGTACTTGCTCTAGGAAGCAGTGCTTTGTTTGCTGGTACGATGGGACCAGTATGTACTCCAGGTAACGTGACTGTTCCCTGCGAAAGAACAGCATGGGATGTTGGTATTACTGCGCTCTATCTGCAACCAGTTTATGACGCTGACTGGGGCTATAATGGTTTTACCGATGTTGGCGCCTGGAGAAATTGGCATGATGTTGATTTAGAGTGGGATTGGGGCTTTAAATTAGAGGGTTCTTATCACTTCAACACAGGCAATGACATCAACGTCAATTGGTACCACTTGGATACTGACACTGATCATTGGGCATTTGTTGATCAACTGCACGTGTACGATATTACTTGGGACGCTGTCAATGCTGAACTGGGACAATTTGTTGATTTTAGCGCGAACAAAAAAATGCGCTTCCATGGTGGCGTTCAGTATGCCTACATCAAAACAGACGTTAATCGTCATTTAAATGGCTTCTTTTTAGATAACTTCAATTCCAAATTCAATGGATTTGGTCCCCGTACCGGCCTTGATATGAATTATGTATTCGGTAATGGGTTTGGTATTTATGCAAAATCAGCCGTTGCAATCCTGGTGGGGACAAGTAAATTCCTGGATAACTGTACCGTTTGTGGTAATTCGCATGGCTCCAAAAATGCAATGGTACCTGAAGTTGAAATGAAGTTGGGGGCGGATTATACCTATGCAATGGCTCAGGGTGATTTGACTCTGGATGTGGGTTACATGTGGTTCAATTACTTTAATGCCTTACATAATACCGGTGCACGGAATGTTGGCTTAGGTGCTTCTATAGAGACCGATTTTGCTGCTTCTGGCCCCTATATTGGTTTAAAATATGTTGGCAATGTCTAACAAAGATTCAAGACCATGTTGCTAATCTAATTTAAAGATCACGCAACAATACATAAAAAACCCGTATTAACATAATCTAATACGGGTTTTTTTCATCTCTCCTTAGTTTAATTAAATGACTTATCTTCAACCGGGATTGCTTATTCTGCCCGTTGTTAAATTCTTTTCCACTCTGGAGATGATAGTTTATAATGAAACAATCTTTCACGTATCATTTATGAAATAAAGACATGCCTGATGTTCCCGGTAAACCTGATGCAAACCAGATTCCAGATGACATCTGGCTTGACATTCTTATCACTTATCTTCAACCTCAAGATGTTGTGAGCCTGTCTGAAGTCAACAATCGCTTGAGCAGACTTTTCAAAACTCAACACACTCAATCTGAGCAATTGAACCGAAAAAAAACATTGGGAATTCTGAAAGTATTTGCAGGATACAGTTCCACTTTCCTGTTTGCACGCCTCAATGGTAAGCAAAGATTATTTAAAACCAGAAATTGGACTGTGGTGGATAGCGATAACATAAACCCAATCTTAATGCCCCTCTCTCTGCCAGAGAACATATCTTTTATTGAATCCATTCAATCAACATCCAACCACATCGTGGTTGTTGGTCGAGACAATCATGATCAGATTATAGTGGCAACAAACAAAATCAATCGGGATTATGCAGGGCAAGAAACCAGTTGCAACCAACTGGTTTCCCTTCCATTACACGACAATAACATTTCTCTGGTATCTGCCGGGAATGAAGAGAACTATATTTTAAACCCTATTTTTCTCTTTTCCTGCAATACAAGAGGGCAATTGAGTCTTGCATCATACAAAACAAATGACAGAACGCCCTTAGGAACCACAATTGGGGAAAGAAACTACCAGTTACCCATACCATTGCCTTACACCATGAAAACAGTAAAACAAATACATTCAGGAATATGGCATACTGTGATTAGAGGCTATGATCAATATAATCGGCCGCAAATTGCTACTTTTGGAAAAAATTACGATGGGCAATTAGGCACAGGCGATTGGGAAAACAGAGATACACCTACCCTGATAAAGCTTCCTCCTGAAATGCATACACTCCATGTAATCCAAACCGGATTTTTTCACACCATTGTCGCGGGGCTTAATAAAAATGGATTCCCTATCGTTGCAAGCTGCGGCTATAACTCTGATGGTCAATTGGGAAGTGGTGATAAAGAAAATAAAAACATATTGAGCCCCATCAAACTTCCAGAAAATATGAAATCAGTAGAAATGGTTGCCGCCGGAGTCAAACATACCGTCATTGCTGGAAAAGACATAAATAACAAACCTATAGTTGCCACATGCGGTTATAATAATTATGGACAACTGGGTACAGGCGATGAACAAAACCGAGTCTGCTTGACTCCCATTCCAATTCCCAAGGACCTAATTACAATTGATTATGTTGGAGCAGGCGCCTATCATACAGTCATTTGTGGGCGGAATATAAAAAATCAGCCAATTATAGCCTTATGTGGGTGTAATTCAGACGGTGAATTGGGGTTTGCACCGCAAAAAATCGCAAAGAAATCATCCCTGATGACCAACCCGGCCCTGTTCTTTCCGCCGCGACCAGACAAGGGCACAATAAATAATTTAATGAAAATTAGTAAATTCTCGCCATGTAATTTGCTATGAGGTTTAATTTATTTCTACAGAGAAAAATGAATGTTCAAAAGCCCGCTATTTCTGCTTTGTTTTTTGTTATTTCTCTGTGAGAATAAAACCAATCTTCCACTTACTTACGATTATTTACACGATTGTTTCTGGACAAAGTTAATTAATCGCCACCATACTTAATGCATTCAATTTGTAAACAAGGAATGTATTATGCCGACTCCAAAAAAAATTCTTATGATTGTAGGAGACTTTAACGAAGATTTGGAAGTTTATTTTCCCTATCAAGCAATGCGCATGAACAATTACCTCATTGATAGTGTTTCACCCGGCAAAAATAAAGGGGATTTTATTCAGACCGCTGTACATGATTTGGATAAACCGCATCTTCAATCTTACACCGAAAAATTAGGACACCTATTCCCCATTACAGCGGATTTTTCCAAAATCACTTTAAAAGATTATTTTGCTTTAATCATTCCAGGTGGAAGAGCTGCTGAATATCAACGCTTAAACAAAGATATTTTAGCTATCATCAGACATTTTCATGACACAAACAAACCCATTGCCTGCATTTGTCATGGTATACAAATTCTTGCAGAAGCTGGAATACTTGAAGATAAAAAATGTACGACTGTCGGTTTTTGTGAACCGGATGTTCGAAAAGCAGGAGGACATTTTATCGACACAGGGATGGATGGTGTTGTGGTTGATGGTAAATTGGTTACCGGAGCAACATGGCTAGGAAATGCCCTCTGGATGAGAGAATTTCTTCATATCTTGCAAAATGAGGAATAATCATTTTGCAAAATTATTGGCCATGGGCAATCAGATTAAGTTGAAACCAATTCACTGTTTATATAAAAATTATATTCTTAAACCATGATTGTTATCGTATTCCGCTGCAATGGTTGTTTGTAAATCAATTGCAGCCACTTTTTTATAGAATTGCTCAGTTTCTGGTTGCCTTTGATTAAAAAAAGTATGCCGATTAAGTTTATTAGACAGTTTTGCGATTTTTATCATAGATTCTAACGCACTTTCAGCCGTTAACTCTCCTTGCTTATATTTTTTATAATCATCAAATATCATAGCAGCGCCATTAGGTATATTAATAACCTTGCTATTTTCCAGCTGGCGTGTACTTCCACCCAATAGGCCTAATTTCCCATCCAGCTGAATCACATCCTGAATAATCTCATCAATTAAATCATGAGCAGTTTTTATCTTCTCCTCAGATGAGTTTTCTGACACTAATTGGGCATAATTCTTTTCTTGAGTGCATTCCTCTACAATAGTGTTCTGCGAGATAATTTCTTGTTCTTTAACAGTAGACTCATGCGCTTCAACTTCTGTTTCCGCTTCAGAGGCTCTTGTTAAACCTAACTCAGCTACCCTTGGTTTTAATGATTCAAGTTGAGTGGAACATTGTTTAATTTGTGCTCTTAACGTGTCATTTGAAGTAACTCTTTGCCAAAGCTCCTGTGCAATCTCCTCAACACCAGGCCATTTGTTTTTGCATTGCCATTCATTTTGCTTAGGCTTAAGGTCCATTAAGGCTCTTCCAATTTGCTTTAATTCATGAGTTGTTGGATTTACAGGGTCAGAAACCTGGCTTAATACTATATGAAATTTTCTGAGGGGATCTGAGAGTTCTGAAAGTTTAATAGCTCCTTTAATCACTGGTAATGTCACAGGATTTAATTTTTTATCCTCATCAACATAATATAGAGCCCATTCCCCAGTTTTGTCCCTTGGTCTAATCAACAAATAGGAATCCGGTTTTAACTCAGCGGGTGTTTCTGCAGCAATACACCAGCTGTTTTGTTTCACTTTTAATTCATTGGCATAATGATCCAAATTAAATAAACCTGTCTTTTGAATATCAAAGGCTATCAGTTGGACTGCATTTTCAAGTCTTTCTTGAAAACTCATGTTTTCTATCCCTGGCCTTTTGATACTGGGAACCCAACTGGCGTCATTTTTATTGTTCTGTGGTACATAAAAATAATCTGGTGCCTCCACACTCCCATTGATTAAATAACGTTGATCTTGTAATTCCCAATGAACCGCACTAAGTTCGCTTTTGTCATTCAAAATTCCCATTTTTTTTAACTGATGAAACAAAAATCCTGGCCCAGTTACGCCTAATGTTTTAGCAACTCTCTCCCCTTTTGTTTCCTTCATTGATGCATATTCATGAGTGAACTCAAAAGAATCTCTCGCAATATAAGATTGCTCGATCGCATCTGCTAATTGCTGGATTATTTGATTTCCTTTGCTACATAAAATGATGTCATTGCAAAGAGCATTATTTGCTCCCTGAGACCAGGGAGACAATAAAAAACCAAAAGGCGCGTGAATGTCATCAGGGAAAGGCATGGAACATAAGATATCTGAATCCAGATAAATCCCTCCCTCTGCAGCCAAGATGTTTAATCGCAACATATCACTCGCCATCCCATAATTAGGAGATTCCTGATCGAGTTCATGACGTATGCTATCCCGACACACACCTTCTTCATTAATATCTTTTACCGTGATGCCTTTGGATTTCATGTCTTGAATAAAAAGATCGAGTTCTTTGGCAGGCGCTATTTTTTTATCTACCCAGATAATCGTTTCATAGCCAGGGTTCTTTTCAGCCCATTCGGAGACAACCTGGATATTTTTTTGAGGCATAATATGACCAACCCATATAAAATGGATTTTTTTGTCAATTTGAGCCTCTTGACCAGCCTGTGGTAAATTTTCTGTCTTCATATCAATTCTCCAACCTGGATATGAATATATTTTATACAGATTGATATTAAGCCCGGATGAGCATCATAAGAATAAAACTCATAGTACATGCCTGTTAAGAATAGCCAGAACCTAACGAGAGCGATCAAGAAATAAAGAATAACTACAAGCCGATTTCCCAGGTCCTAACCCATGAGTGTCGATGGATTTTCGTAACAATTATCAATATAATTTTCCGGTAAATTTGTGGCTTTAATTTGCTAGGAACACAGCCCAAACCACCAAGGATTGAATCATGAAAACCTTAATGACCTGCATTTTCTCCCTCATAATATTATTTTCACAGCCTTTTAAGCCTATTGTTTTTGCTCATACTAATAATGCCAATAATCAAGGTTTATCGGCCTCGGCTAACAACAGTGTGAGCAGCAACGTACTCAATAACATTTATGTCACACCTCAAGCCTTTTGGGATTTATATTTTGATTTCACTGGAGATGAAACCCCTGGATATCCCAAAGGTAAAATCAATATTTCCCAAACCTTATTCCAGTCAGAAATGAAAAAAAACAACAGCTTGGCGCAACAAAATGAAGGTCAATTAATCCTGTTCATCAACTCCACACTGTATATTTATAATAGTGACCGTCAGCTTGAGCTAAAACAATTGATGCGCACTGCGCCAAATTCAGGATTCACTGAGATGACTGCGATATCACACATTGGTCCAGCTCTGATGTATCTCGCAAAAATTAAAGAAAATGGCGATGCAAGCTGGAAATCACAAATGGAAAATTTACTTAAGGATATCCAGGCAGTAAAAGTAATCAATGCACAAACACCCAATAATTGGCTGGAGCAAGTCAATGCACCGGCCTGGAAGCCTCATCTCACTACAATTCATAATATGATTGATTATGCCTGTTCTATGGCAGGAAATTACATGAGTGATGTATTGAACGAAAAACTATCGTTTAATATAACCTCTTTACAAAACGACTTTCTTAACGGCAATAAAACATACCCTATCCCTTATAATAATGTCATGGTCGGCACTTTTATGTTAACCGCCTTGCAAAGCATGGATCAACTTCATAGTAAAATAAGCCAATTAAAAATAGATTGGCCTTACGCCAAGGTAATTATTCGTTTTGTCGCAGGATCTAATGTTTCAGCTGGCGTAAGCAAAGGCAGCAATTGGTTGGTCCCATTTGTTCAAGCACTATCCAATAATACATTAGCTACAGATAGAATTTATATCACGCCTTATGCCGCGGTTAAATCATCGTTAGGCGCACAAGAGTTAACACAAGCAGATTACAACTATTATAATAATACGGTATGGGGTGCAAGACATAACCGTACAATCATCGCCAACGAAGTCTTTACTAACATCACGAGCATCTTCTTACCAGATCGACCCGCTATTCCTGGTGATTATACTTATTCCAAACAACCTAAAATCGAAGATTTTCTAATGCGCTTAAAGTTTTCATTGGCAGAACCGACTGAAATGTTATCCAATACAGTTGGGTTTTGGATGGCTGGTGAACTTGCCGAAAAAAACTGGAATTACAATAAAATCAGCATCCCGGGTATTACTACTGGTTTCCCACAAGGCATATCCACCTATCCGAACAATAATCCTGTAATTCAGCGATGATAAAAAAATTACTTGTAAGTGCTATTTTATTGCTCATATTTCCTATTTTAGGACAATCCAAAATGGTACTTGTCCCCTATCAATATTTAAAAACATCGGGAGCAAGAGATATAACACCTTTTACGCTCGATGGTGCTCAATACCTTGCTATACCTCAGTTGTCAAAAGATGAGTCTGATACTCCTGCTAATATCAATGGCGGCAAAGCCAAAGTTGATGTACTCATTTTTAAGTGGGTTAATGGGAAGCTCCATTTATATCAAAAAATCCTGGGGCATGGTAACGAAGGCACCGCTTTTTTTAGAATAAAGGATCAAGCTTATCTCGCTACCTCCTCTATCTATTCAAAACCAAAAACTGCAAATAACAAGCATAGTTATACCAAATTATATCGCTGGGATGGGCATTATTTTTATCCAATTCAGCAATTTTTTACCTTTGCTTCCAAAGGTGTTTATGCTTTTTCCATTGGAGAAAGGCACTTTTTGGCATTCGCTAATGGAGTAGTTTTGCCCGACAACAACATAACAATCAATACAGACTCTATTGTTTATGAATGGAACGGTAAAAAATTTATTCCCTTTCAATCATTCCCTACCAAATGGGCTTATGGATGGGATTTCTTTACTATAAATGGCTCGCATTACCTCGCACTCACTGATCACGCCAAAGCATCCCGGATTTATCGTTGGAATGGAAGAAAATTTGTTTTATTCCAGAGCTTTTCAAAAACTGGTGGGCGTGCATTTTCACATTTTACTATAGATGGAAAATTTTACCTGGCTTATGCCAATCTCCTTAACCCTTCTATTATTTATCGGTGGGCTGGTAACCAATTCGTGGAATATCAACCTTTAGAGGGCTTGGGAGGGCGAAATTTTGTCTATTTTTCCAGCCGCGGTAAACATTATCTGCTCCGAATCAATTTTATTACTGGTTCACGAACAAAACCGAAAACGAAGTTGTCATCCCAACTGTATCAATGGATAAATGGTAAATTTCAGGTGATTCAAAACATCACAACACTAGGAGGCGTTGATGCAGCCGTTTTTTCGGTTAACAACCAACGCTATCTGGGGGTTGCAAATAGTTTGAATGAACAAGCTCGATTTCAAACAGACAGTGTCATTTATAAAATAAAATAGAATAGCCCAAAGCAATGCTCACAAAGCAATCAAATTATCCTCTTAAGGTTTGATTAATATTCTTACATTATAATTACTCAATATAACCCTTGAGTGAGGATATCAAATGAAAGATTTTGTCATTGTTGGGGCTGGGCCAATAGGCTTATATTGGGCTGCAAGACTTGCACAAATAAAAGAAAGTTCGGGATTACCTATCAATATTGTAGTTATCGACCCAAGGGCAGGCAATTACAATCGAGAAAGGATAGTATCCAATGAAGCAATCAAATCGATAAGCTCCCGATTCTCAATCAGTATGCCGTCCGGCAAAGGGATCCCGAGTGAGGCCATGTATATCAGGGACTTTGAAAAATCACTATATGAATATTGCGAAAGTAAGGGTGTAACATTTAAAAAAGGGACTTTTTCCGGCCTAAGCGACAATTTGGTTTCGTATAAAGATACTAAGGAAAACATCCGTACAGTCAAATGTGACATGGTAGTTGATTGTTCTGGTTCTAATCGTATGGTTCTCAAAGAAACTAATCGCTTGCTGGGAAAAGAAGTATTTGAAATCAAGACATTGGGTAAAAACCCACATACCAATCATTTTTCTTGCTATATGTCATTAAGCACTGAAGAAGCGAAGAAACTACTCATCCCAGACGAAATAGATCCTTTGCTTCAGGCAAAACAATTATGCAAATTACGACAAAAATATGATTGGCCAAATTTTTCATTTCCAGTGGTCGACATACGCTCTGCAAAAAATGAAGAAGGTGGCGTTAATTATTTTATTTATTATGAAGTACCCGATAATTTGAAAGAGAAAGACAAGAGTGTACAAATTGAATTTCTTAAAGATTTACTCAAATTGAAATACGGTTTTGAAGACATTGATTTTACAATTCATTCGTTTGGACATTTCCCTGTTTGTCCCAAGTATGTCGATAAGCCATTTTATCTTGGTGAAGAGTTACCTGTTGTTCTGGCAGGTGGTGATTGTCAAATTGAACCCGATTATCGTAAAGGAATTGGCATAGAAAGTGGAATTGAACGTGCCAATTTTCTATTTGATACTGTACATGGTACAAGTAAAGGACTGGGGTTCTTATTTGATAATTACTACCAACAAGTAGCCAGATATGTAGGCTATCATGGCAACCTGATTGAACAGTTTTATCTGCAAAGAGTGGATAACATTAAAGGCTCTTCGCTTGAGCAAGCAAAGAAAATTCTTTGCTCTGCTTGCGGGTCAGTTAAAGAAATCGAAGATGTTGCTGCCATTGCTAGCGAACTAAAGCTTTTAGGCAATGAGCTTTTCAAGAAACCTAATTATGAAAGTGCTTTGGAATGCTATCTTACTGCCATCCATTTGTATCAATCCTTTGAGAAAGCCATGCCGCTGACAATGGATTTTGTGACATTGCATTCCAATGCCTGCCAAACCTGCCTGAAGTTAAAAAAATATGAACAATGCATAAATCTGGCAAATGAAGGTATCAAGGCTTATGCGGAAATAAAAGCAGAGGATAAAGAGATGCTTTTCAAATTATTATTCCGAAAAGCCTCAGCCCTCGTTGAACTAGGTAATGCTTTTGATGTCAAGACACAAAGAAAAGAGCTCGATGAGGCATTGAAAGATCTGAAAGAAACATATGAGCTAATGCAGGAAAACTCAGGTGTGAATAATGCCGCTTTTGTTAAGCAGATTCAGACCAAAATTGTAACTATCGAGAAAAAACTTCCTCCTCCACAAGAGGAAATAAATAAAATCGAATTTATTTAGCTTTAAATTGGTAACATTATAAAAATGCCTGGCTTGCTCATTAATGGATAGAAATCTATCTGACAATGAACAAGCCTAATCATTATGACTCTCTTCCCCAATAAATGTTCAATAAAGCTCAATGCTGCTATTCTTAATTGAAATAGGGTTGATAGAGGGAGTGAAAATGCTAAACAAGGGATATATTAAAACAACACCCTATGGATTGGGATTTTCAGAACTTTTTTTCGAAGACAACTTAAAAAAATATTTTTCTGATCCTTCACTAGAAGTATTGTCAGCAGAATACTCTCCTTCTGCCAGTGATAAAATGGCTTGGTCTGCCAAACACCCCAAACAGGGGGATCACCCCATAGGAGTACAACGTTATAAAATAAGCTTTAAAAAAAACGGTAAAATACAAACCCGCCATGTCATCGTTAAATCTAAAATTAGCGATAAGCATTATCTCCAGGTTATATCCAATGCCTTTACAAAATGCGGTATTCAAACGGAAATGCCTATCCTTGACTATTTATCACAACTGGAATTTTCAAATTTAAACAGGAAAGAAATCACTATTTACAATATGCAACATTCATTTGAAGCCTTTCAATATGCTATGCCATTATGCTATGGAACTTATTTAGACGAAAAAGAAGAAGCTTGTGTATTAATTTTAGAGTGCCTTGATGAAGAATGGCTATCCCTCGATCCTTTTAATACCTCGAAATGGGATCAAACAGCCATTGAAGCGTTGATTGATGCGATTGCTCCGATGCACGCTGTCTGGTATAAAAAAGAAAAAACGATTGCTGAGATCAAAGGCTTCAAAAATCCATTAAATACCGACCAAATGCAACGCTTCATACCTTATTGGAATGCCCTGGCAAAAGCCGTGAAAACATCAAACTTGCCTTTTCTTACAAAGGAAGATTATTTATTCCATACTCATCTTATTGAAACTATGCCGCAATGGCATATCAAAATTGATGCTATGGCTAAAACATTGGTACAAAATGACTGTGTACCGAAAAATATTGCATTATGTAATCAAAACGGGACAAAAAAAGTTTTGGTTTATGATTGGGAAATTGCAACTATTCATATACCACAACGCGATATTGTTGAGTTTTTGTCTTATGTCTTACCTGAAAATTTCGATAGTACGTTATTAGGCAATTATATAGAGAGACATCGGGTAAAACTTGGCGAAACAATAAAACAGCCGATTGATGCAACAGAGTGGCGACTCGGATTTCAATATGCTTTATACGATTATTTAATACAGCGTGTTTTTCCACAAATACCTTTTGAAAAGCTTGAAGCTCGTAACATAGCAAAAGTGTATAACAATGCCCGTCGCATGATGGCTCTACTAAACTAATTTTCTGGAGTGATTAAGGATGACTCATATACGTGTAATACTACCCGGGTACAATACTAAAGTTTTAAACAAGGACATGTTAAAACCATTTGAAAGCCCTGGCCTGGAGTTAAGCGTTGATTATGCTGACCTTGCGGTTGATGCGGTAAGGCACGAATTTGATATTGCTTTGATGGCGCCTTATCTCATAAAAAAAGCAATGAAAGCCGAGCAAGAAAAGGTCCATGCGATAGTAATTGATATGATGGCAGATGTGGCAATGCGCGCACTTCGCGAAGCAGTGACAATTCCTGTCGTCAGTCTTGCTGAAACAGCGGTGCATGTCGCAACCATGATGGGTAACAATTTTGCGATTATCAATACAACAGATGAGCTGACGCCCATTCAGGAAAATTTGGTCCGTAGTTATGGGTTATATGATCGGTTGGCATGTATCCAAGGCATACAATTGGATCCCCATGACGATTATCGCTCAGAAAAAACAATCCACGGCTTAATCGAGCAATGTGCTGATGCTGTGATAAAGAAGCATGCTGATACACTTATTTTCGGCTCAGGGCGCTTGATTGGGTATCGGGAAGTCATTCAAAAAGGTTTACAGGAAAAAGGGTTGCATATCACCATTATTGAGCCCCTGCCTACCGGAATTTATTTCGCAAAATTTCTGGTAGACTCCAAAATTTCCCAAAGCAAATATGTATATCGGTCACCCGATGCTTCCACCTTAAAAACATATTCAAAAATTTTGGGGAATTAATCCTTTTGATTTTATCTCGAAAATCATTAGACATAGTAATTACTGACATACTTTCTTTCCATCAATATAAACAGCAACTAATTTGTTTTTACAAAATCTGGCAATCACTCTTGCCAGGCGATATTGAAGCTCATCAAGAGCTAACTCTTGTGATAAAGAAGAAAGCTCCGCCAGAGGATAGTTATTTCTGTCATCGAGGATAATCAAATCCGCTTTTTTACCTGCTTCGATGCTGCCAATTTGCTTCTCTAACCCCAGCAATTTCGCTCCGCCAAGAGTGGCATGATATAACCAGGTTTCAGCATCAATCAAAGCCGTCTTTTTATCAAGCCTCCATAATGCTTTATTGGTAAAACTCGCTGAGCGCATTTCATCAAACAGAGAAAGACTGTCCCCTCCACCACTGTCTGAGCCTAATCCAACTTCAATCCCCAGTTCTTTAAAAAAAGAAACCGGCGCCATTCCCATAGCAAAAGAAAAATTACTGGAGGGACAATGGCTGATTCCAACTTGTTTGGCATAGTCTCCCATGCGTTTCATTTCGTGAAGTGATAACAAAGTGCCATGCGCAAATACAGTCTTATCAGCAATGCATTGTGTGGATTCAAACACATCAAAATAATCATGAGCTGTGCTAAACAAGCTTTGAATCAGTTCATCAAACCCTTCATCCTTGTCAAGATGCGTATGCAATATCAACTTGTTTGCACGGGCAAATTCACCCGCTTGCTTCAACATACCCGCAGAACAAGTCACCGCAAACCGGGGAGACACTGTGATATGTAGATTATTTTTACCATGGTAACGATCTTTTAAAAAGGTCAGATCTTTAAATGCCTGATCACAATCGACAAGCAAATTATCAGGTGCGTTTCTATCCATCAACACCAATCCTATAAACGCTCTGATACCAATACGCTCAGCCACATCGCAAACTATTTCTGTTGCTTCTCGACTGCTGGTTACCATTGTATTGATAGTCGTTGTGCCAGAACTCAAACAAGCATGCATATAAAGCTCAGCGTAGCGTTGACATCTTTTCAGGTCATTTGCGAAAGCTGCTTCTGCAGGAAAAACCAAAGCATTTAACCAATCCATCAATGGCAAATCACCAGATCCACTAATAGCGTACTGGGAAAGATGACTGTGTGTATCAATTAGCCCTGGGAGGATTAAGTGATCAGAATAATTTGACACCGTATAGGATATTTCTTGATTGAAATGAGCCTGCTCTCCTACTTCTATAATGCGGTCTCCATCTATCAAGACATAGCCTTTCTTGATAAGAAGACTCTGCCCGGCTTGTGTAGGAGTGATAATATCCCCTAAAATCAGATGAGGAATGCTATTCAATTCATATCCTGAGATTTATTTCTAACTATCAAAAAGTATAGACAACCTCCTGGACTAACTGAAATTTGGAGTACAAAATATCATAGTAAAAAGAGCTCTTTCTTTTCCACTTGGGTAAGAGGGAGCTCTTTTGTAGGATTAACAACTTGAGTTATTGAAGCAATGAGTTTTTATTTAACTCTCATATAAAGTAAATCTCGCTTTCTCGCTCAGCTGTTCTTTCTTTTGAAATTTTATCCATATGCTGATGAGCTACCTCTTCATTTCCTTTGCCAAGGCTGGAAAAACGCAGTGAAACGCCACCCGGGATTAAACCGCGATTAAAGAACAATCCGCGGTAATCTGTTGCTGAGTAGGCTTTAGGCCGATTGACATTGAACTCAAAAGTCAAATTCTGCAATGCTTTAACAACCATTGATTTAGCAGCATTAACCAATCGCTCTTGCATTTCAGGAGTAAACTTCTCACTGTACCAATCCAAAGGTTTCGGCTCATCAATATCAATAAATTTTTCGGGATGAGATTGGGCTTTTAATTCTTCAATCATATTTTTCAAGACAAAATCATGCTTGGAGACAATTTTTTGCTGACAAAAATTGCGTTGAAACAACCCTGGGCCTGTACCATCATTTGTTTTACGCTCAATAATAGTTAGTCCTTTTTTCCGTAAAGCAAGGCCATCAAATTCCTGTCTTTCACCACTTTCTGGAGAAATAACCTCAAAAGATTTGTAAAGACTTACTGCCAACCGCTCGGAAAAATCCTTGATAGTCAAATACAACTGCGGATCACTGGTTTTCAGGCTGGACGGTTGAACAGATTGCATCAAACCCTCAGCAAGGTGACTTGGACCACTTAAAACCTGTGTGTCAACACCCACCTGCGGATCAGAATCACCGTCTTTTCCTTCCTGTTTTTCCTTGCCTTTCTCACGATCATTCATTGGAGATTCTAATAAACTATCTTCATCATCAAAGATTGCCTTGCTCAAATCATCCAAGGTTTCTTTTTCATCAGAATCATAATCAATCAAATCTACCCCTTCCACGGTTGCACCCTCTTGAGGAGGATAATAAATTAATGGAGACACGGTTTTGAAATTTTCAAGATTATTCAACCAGTCTTGTAATAGTTTATCCATTCCTTCAAATTGACCCAACTCTTCCATAGCGCGTAAATATCGCTCTTGATAATTACGTGATTCAGAGGCTGAAGCTCTATTGTCTTTTTCTTGACTTTTGCCGTCTATTTCTTCACTTCTCTTTTTCACAATCGCTCTTAATTCTTTCAAATACCCAATCATGGGAGGCATTGCCTTATTTCTTTCTCTGACAAAATGCTGCCTGGCTACTCCAATTTGTTTTTTATAGTCTTCTTGTAATTTCCGCTTTCTGTTGGCCCATGCACCTTTTAGATCCTCCCTGATAGCCGTTGCTTCGGTCTTGCCCTTCATCATGATAGAGTTCGCCTCTTTAACAAACTGTTCATAGTAGTTTGAATAAGGAGTATTATCTTTTGGATGCGCGTTTCTCAAAAGCCGCATTTGTTGTTTCATTTCATGGAATTCCTGAGCGTAGAGTTTTCTTTCCAGCTTCAGACTTTTTAGTTTATTTTTCAGTTGCTTAATTACAATCTCATCATCACTGCCAAATTCAGCAATTTGCTGCGGAATTCTTTTAATTTCATTATCAATATCGTTCAGCCTTTTCTGATAAAGCCCTAAAATTTGGCTTTGAATGTTCAAATCCTTAATATCGTCAGGTTTTAAAAATTTAAGGTGGGCTTGACAACGACTCATGACAAAAAAGTAGGCCTTATATAAATCACCATTTCTATTGGTTTGCGGATCACTCGAGGAATCAATATCCACTTGATCCTCTAAACTATCTCGACTTCTCTCTTCAAGGAATTTGAGTTCTTCTTGTGCTCTCCGAAGCCTTTTTAATTGACACGGGATGTTCTTAGTTTCAGATAAAAGTGTACGAACTCCTTCTGTAGTTCTAACCACTTCATCGATCTCTTTAATGGTAGTGTGCAAATCATTACTCGATTGAGTTTTCTCCAATTTATCAATCAATTGCCCAATTACTTTATCCAAAAGACCACAAACAACTTGCTGTTCTGCCAATTTTTCATTCTTTAAAAGATCAGCATACAGTGTTTTGAAGTGGGGTGTTACCTTGCTATTTCTAGCAGGGGTATCCGATGCAATTAGAACAGGATTGTCAAGATTAAACTGACGAGTTAAAAGTTCTACTCCACCCCTTACTAAAACGTCGTTCCAATCATCATTAAGAGTTGGAGGCTCTTTGACTATAACTTTATAACCAGCAAACACTAATGCTTTGCAAGCCTTTTCAAACTCTAAATTAGGCAGAGGATTCGCTACAGGGTCGTCATGATCTTTCAGTAAAACAACCGTTGCCCCGGGAGGATAATGAGTTTTGACATAAGCCAAGGTAGAGGGTAGTTCAGATACACCCATTGACGCCAATACCGAATAGTTATTTCTGACCTCATCCAGACTCGCCACACTGGCCGCTGTTTCAACTCCTTCGGCAATAAAAACAACATCGACGTTATCTGTTTTATTAATAACAGCTGCTTTGCCTTCTCGCAGAGGATTAGTCTCTCCTAAATATCTCTTGCAAAAAAAATGTGAATTTTCAGGATTTGTCGCTTTCTTGCCATTGGGGTCAATTTGTATTATCTGTATACCAACGAGTTCATCATCCAGATTATATACAGGGGCAACCACATAATCTTCGTAGGGTTTATTTTTATCAAACTCCCAAATACCAATAGGACCTTTTAAGCTTCTTATCTGCAATTTTTCAGCCACACCTGCTGGGATTTTTCTAGTTCCTACGACATAACGTTCACCAGGAGTACCTTTTAAAGGTACGCTTCTTTTCCATAAATCATTGGCTAATTTAATACACTTTTTATCGATGACATATTTATTCAATTGATTAATTTCTGGAGTTGTTGTCTTGCCCATACCTATTACCTCACTTAAATGAAGTGAAAATTTTGACATGTTTAGCTTAAGGAAATATTAATAAAAACACAAAAAGTATATTTTTTATTCAAAAATTACCCATTGATAGCAAAAGGAGTAGTTACTTGTCTGATAACAAATTAGAATAGCCGATAATGCACATCATGAACAAACCATGGATAGAGAGTAATTGCATATCTTTCTGAACCCGCTCCCTCAATGAGCTTATAGAATTAATATCTTTTTCCAAATTGTCAAGGTGTTGGACAAGATTAGTTTTCATACTAGTCTTTTAATTGATAAAACAATTAATTATAGTGCGGCCATTTAAGATAACAGCTAAGAAAGGCTCCTAATGAAACCTAAAATTTCAGTATTTATTGCAACAAGTCTCGACGGTTATATTGCAAGAAAGGATGGCTCAATCGATTGGCTTATGGAGGCAAATTCTCTCGCCTCCCCGGGAGAAGATTGTGGATATCGATCATTTATTGCCACCATAGATACGATAATTATGGGTCGTTATTCGTATGAAAAAGTTATAACATTTGATGAATGGCCATATGGATCCATACCAGTTATAGTAATGAGCTCAAAACCCATACATATACCTGAACATTTGCGGCATACCATTTCAATTTCTAACCAGAGTCCTTCAGAATTAGCTAGCGAATTGGCTCACCATGGCATTCAACACGTATACCTTGATGGCGGTATTACTATCCAGAGATTTCTTCAAAACAATCTGATTGATGAGATAACCATCACTCTGATACCTGTTTTGATTGGTTCTGGCCGCCCTTTGTTTGGTTTTCTTGAGAATGATATTAAACCAAAACACTTGTCAACTACCAGCTATCCTGGTGGCTTTGTCCAAATTAAATATCAGATTAATACATAAACAGATACTTTAATTATGTTTACTTAGTAATTGTAATGCAACGCGCATTTGCTATGTTATGATGGTGTAATGCCAATTTACCACTAACAGGATAAGAAATGGATATTCGCTATTTGATCTATGCTTGGGGCAGCAGCATTTTATTCTTTCTTTATCTTTATTTAAGTTATCTGGTTATTATCCAACGCCGTAAATTTCATGTGCCGTATTTAACCAATGATGATAAGGCATTTATTGCTCGTTTTCGCGCGCATGCCAACTTCGCTGAATATGTTCCGTTTACTTTAATTCTTATGGGAATATCTATTTTACTCCAGATACCCACTTTATTATTAATTATTTTAATGTTTTCTCTGATTATTGCACGCTTGGGACATGCTTATGGTTTAATCAAGAAAGAAGCAAAAAAACAATTTAAATTTCGCTTTTTTTCGGTTGCAACAACGTTCATTATCATGGGTATTTTAGCACTCTTTAATTTAAGTAAAGCGACCATACTGTATATTGGTGTATAAATACTTAGATCATTTTAGATTTTTGGGCGATTTGACCTCTATAATTTATGAGCGAAACTATGAAGATACTCATAAAAAGTAATGAACCAATACAAATTGGCTTACACTTATTTCAGAAGCACTGCCCTACTAAACAACCCCTATTAAGTTGGATCATGGCAGATTAGTTCATTAAGGAATCGTATTATTAAAGGAAATAACAGACTCATCATGCTCCTCATCATCTCCGCTACTGCTATTGTCATAGCTCCAATCTTCCCATACATCGCCTATAGAAAACTCCTCTTTAAACTCATCATATCGATTGTTTAATAGAAAATACATTTGCTCAAACCATTCATACATCTCACTGGGTAAGTCACTGTAAATATCAATTTCAATACCTTTAATCAGACCTATCTTATCATTGAGATCTTCCAGTTGATTATGTAAATGCTTAACCACCAGTTTGTAGTGCTCAAGGTTGTATTTATCAGGATTCAACAGGACATGGCTTATCATAAATTTTGTTTTTAATCTCAATATATCTACTTTGAACTGACAAATTTCTTTGTTCAAACCTTGCTTATCCTTTTTGAATAAGAAGAACCAATTAAAAAGGACATACTTTAACCTGCTCTCCAGTTTTTTCATTTCTACTAGCAGTAGCGGATCGAAATCTTTATTTTTGAGTATTTCGCTATAAGATGACTCGATATGCTCTAAATCTTTCTCAAACTCTTTCTTAACTGATTGGTAAATACTCATACTTTTCTTGTCATACGGATTGATAGCAAAAAATTTTGTGTAAGCCACTAATGCTCCAAATATTAAAGGATAAAAAATGTCCTAATTATAAATTACAAACAACAAATTGGAAATTAATTTTCCAGTTTAATTCTTTAAAACAATTATTTTATTTAGTAAGTTGGTTAATGTAATTCAAGCGTAATTCCTTTAATAAAAACTACAAGAGTAAAAAAAGTATTTCACTCTCTATGCTCTGTATATTACTGAGCATTCAGAATTTTAATTGGGTAAGGAGGCAACTCAGAATGTCTTTTCAAAAATTGTGTCACTTGGTGAACATCTTTTATGGTAGCTGAAGAATAAATTCCTTTTATACAAGTGTTTTTATCATAATGGTCTGTAACGACAACATAATTCCCTTTATTTTTCACCAAAGTACACAAACAAAAGGCAATTTTAGGGTTTTTAGGATCAACAAGACAAGGGCTATCCAAACAAAATGCCCATGGTCTTGAATTTCGACAACTGACATAGGATGAGATAGGTGAGTAACGCGAACTTAAAGCAAATCCATTCTTTGTTTTTGTAACGCCAGTGCAAGGTTTGGTGCCTACTGAATATTGATTAACCTTAACGTCGCATTTGCAAGAAGCTATACCCTTTTTTTCAGGAATAGCTTTACAAAGAGCAGTAGTACACAAAGCATAAGTGCTTTTACACAAAATAAAATTGCTGCTAGAAGATGCAAACAAATTGCAATTGAACAATATAAGCAAGGATACAAGAAATATTCCTCTCACTTTAATATCTCTATTAAAAGGTAACCTCTCTGACTATTGGAAGTTTATTTATCTATTTAAAATGCCTAATAATCAGTATAGTCTATTCCCTGATCACAAATTATTTTTTACAGTATTTAACTAACTAATGTTAGTATTATTTGATAGCAAAAAGTAAGTCACTAAAACCCTTCTTTATATATTCTGACAAGACCAAACGTTAATAGGAATTGAGCTACATAATAGGTAAACATAACAAAAACCCTTACATCAGCATGGGTATAAATAAACAAATTAAGAGCCAAAGTTAAATCGGAAATTAAAAAGAACAAAGCCCCACTTCCAATAGTTAACGTTTCGTTTTTTACCTGGAAAGCGCTAAATACCATAAGCATCAAGACGCAGAAATAAATCATTACTGGAATTAATAAGTCCCCAAGATATGGAATCATGGAAAATGCCACAAACCCCATCAATAGAAGAATAGGAAGATAGTAAAAAAAATATAATTTATTGAATTGAAATGATTTTAAAAATAAAGTGATATAAAAACAATGCGCTAATAAGAAGCAACCGATACCTAATTCCAACTGCAATGAAATAGGTAAAGTTAATACCACATCCCCGGCAAAGGAAAATACAAGTGCCAAGATTAGGAAAACTTTAGCCGATAAGAGAAGAGAAGTTCTAAATACCCCAAAGATTAAACAGGCTATAGGAAGAGGTTTTAAAACAGTAGTAACAGGATATTGTATAAACAAAACACTGACTAAATAAATAACAGCAGTAAACAAAAATATCCAGGACACTGGTTTGGAAAAAGAATAAGTCATAAATAGTCCCTTATTTTTTAAAATCAAAGCAATTGATTTGAGCTGTCTTATATCTCAACCCTATTAGATTTTTTATTATAGTCAATCAATTTTAAGGCTTGATATCGGTGTTGTTTTAGCTGAACCATCCCCATACAAATACGAATTGATTAAAATTAAAGCGCTCTCGGTTAATGTCAATGCAACCCCACTTAGTTTAACCACATTGAGCAAGGGAGTTGTTTCTCCAGTATCTGTAAAGGCCTCAAATGCCTGTAATGCTAATAAGGTGAATCCTGCAGTAAATTGCACCGCACCAACAATTTGTCCCATATAAGTATAAGCGGAATCATCACCCTTGTTTCGATAAAAGCGATTACCGAAAAAACCTATCGCACCAACCACCATTCCACCAACCGCGGTTACAACATTACCATTAGTTACTTGCTCACTGGCTTTACCTAATGCATACAGTATGGCAGGCCCTCTTGTTGCCAATTGAATATTCAGCTTTCTTGCATTTTCATAGACATCTGGACCTAAAGTGCCATGTTCTTCTGAATGTGATGGTGAATTTTCTGATTCATATTTTTCTTTTGCCATTATCAACTCCTGTTTAGCAAAATTCCGGGTAAGACATTATCCTTTCAATTTCTCAGATTATATCCACAGCTTTGCCTTATTATTTGACATGATCAGCCCCAATTTAACGTGACTTATGGATAAGATCAGCCGTTTTCTTGAATCATTCAGGCTGAGGAGGCATTTATGCCGTCTCGAAGCCTTGTATGGAATGTAATGTTTCATGCTTAGGCTTCGAGATGATGCTTACACATCTCTTCAGCCCAAACGGACCCTGGATATCGACTGCTCCTTATATAATCCTTATCCATAACTCAGGTTAATTTAAGTAATTTTCTATTTATCAATTTAATAAATTATTCAATAGCCGAAAAATCGAAGTATTTATTGTACCTAAACCCCCTCAAAATACCTACTTATTTCCAAGCAGGTGGAAATTTAATTTATCGTCTATAGTTAAATTAAATGCCTAAAATAACAAGAGATTTTCCAAATTGAAAAGAGGGGAAAATATGTTAAAACGCTTGCTCGGTGTAGTATCATTATTTTTCATATTGAACCATCACTGCTTTGCCGAAGAACATGAAATCGCCATTACTATTGACGATTTACCTTTTGTAGGCTCTGGGACAAGTACTCCAGGGAATCTGAAGCGCACCCAGGAAAGATTTATGGCCATTGTGAACACTTTGGTTGAAAATCAGGTTCCTGCCACAGGTTTTGCAATAGGTGGAGCCATAGCGAAAAATGAGTGGGAACTTCTGGAAATTTTTCGTAATCAAGGTTTTTCAATTGGCAATCATACCTATAAGCATCGTAGTTTAAATTCAATGACTGCGGAAAACTACATCGCTGATATCGAAAAAGCAGATACCGTTCTATCTCCTGTTATGACTGAGCCAAAATATTTCCGTTATCCTTATCTTGCCGAAGGCAGTGGAGAAAAGAAGCAAAAAGTGCATGAGTGGCTGGCAGCTCATCAATACACGATTGCTCCTGTCACCATAGACAGCAAGGATTATGAATTCAATGCACAATTTTACAGAATACCCTATAGGCAAAGACCGCAACGATTAGCACAATTCAAAAAACGCTATCTTGCATTTATATGGCAACAAACCCTAAGAGCAGAAAAAAAAGCCAAGAAAGTAGAAGGACAACCTGTTAAACATATTTTACTCATCCATGCGAATCTGATTAACAGTTTGTGTTTGGCTGACATTATTGAAATGTATAGAAGCAATGGTTATAAATTCATTACACTGCAAGAAGCCTTGAAAGGGAATACTGCGACTCCAATTAATGACTCATCGTCAACTGAAACAATGAGTTCGGAAACCGAAAAGAAAGAAGTCACTGAGCCTAAATCTTAAAGAATACAGAGTGATTTCTTGAAACATGAGCAGAACTTACAATGCCACTGGGATTCATTATCGCAAATCAGGTGAATCCCTATATCTCAATAAAAAATTAAATAAGGCTAAATTCTGGATAAATTAAAAGCTTTTATTTCAGTTGTGCCAATCTCGATAACGCATGGGCCGGTAAAAGAAGCCAATAGTGTCCTTCGTTCTTCATGTGGCCAGCAATCAAAGTGGCTTTGTCACCACCACCCCAAAATACATCGCCTCTTACTTTACCACGAATAGCCCCACCAGTATCCTGTGCTATCATCAAACGTTGCATAGGTTTATTGACATCAGGATTTTTAATGTCTGGTCTTGTAGTGTTTAACCACAAAGGAGCTCCCATTGGTATCCATTGTTTATCGATAGCAAGAGAATAACCCGGGGTTAATGCTACTCCCTGTGAACCTAAAGCCGCTTCCAATGACAACTTGCGGAAAAAAACAAATGATTTATTTTGATTGATTATTTTATCCATTTGTTTGGGATGAGCTTCCAAATACTTTTTAATCCTTTGCATGGAAGCATTATGCTTGGTCATGATACCTTTTTTTATTAATACACCCGCAATAGCGGTATAAGGGGCACCATTTTGACCATCATAGCCTATAAAAATTCGTTTGCCATCCTCAAGCTCAATGATTCCTGAGCCCTGAATTTCTAAAAACAACCTGTCAACAGGGCTATGGATCCACACCAAAACACGTGCTGTGTCTTTAATTGCTCCTTTGTTAATTTGTTCTCGAGTATAAAATGGTACAACTTTATTACCCGCAACTCGACCAATAATTTTCTTATTTTTTAAATTAGGAAGAAATAAACCCAAATCAACAGTCACCAAATTACTAGGCAACTCATAAATAGGAACACTAAATTCCTTTGATTTGGTATAACTGCCTTTAATTAAAGGCATATAATAGCCCGTAAATAAACCTTTCACTGGTTTATCATCATAGAATTCCACAGGAGCAAACCACTTCTCAAAAAATAATTTTGCTGATTTTTCATCAACAGGATTTATTTTTAAAGCTGCACGACAGGCCGGATGCCAATCCTTTGCCTGTAAATCAATTTGTTCTGTGCCAACAACACGCTCAGGATTTTGCTTTAGAAAGGCTCGACAAGATGTTTGAAAAGTTTCCAACGATTTTTTAAGTTGAGCATTCTCCCATCCAGGCAAATGCTTAAAGCTTACCTGCCTGAAAGTTGGCTTGGGTGCTTTCAACCACCACCATGCCGCTGCGCCTAAGATAATTGCAGCCAAGGCTACTGTCAGATAAATTAATTTCGATTTCATAGGAGGTCAATTTTTACACGCGATGGAGAAAAATGCAACTAAAAATTATTGTTACCAGTTCATCTTACTACAAAAAACATCCAGTTATAATAGTTTTTTTTCTATAATTTCAACCAGTTAATGTTTTAAAATTTTTATAATCTGACAAGTATCTCCAGCTAATCACACCTTCCTTAACCTGTATTTCCTCTTCTGAACAAGAGGATAAGTTGCTACCCGATTTGATAAACCTTAATTGCATGATGGAAGGTTCTCCATACTCTTCGTATTGCAATACCGTGAATCTCAAATGGTGAGAAGCATGTTTTTGTCCATCCTTATTAAGAACCAAACAAGAAAATTCGTTCAGGTCCTCAATAAAATATCTGTATTTTTTTCGATCCAATGTCAGTAAGCATCCTTTACTGCTAACCAGTTCATTTATGACATGATTGGCACCATAATCCTTTTGTACATAACAATCCTTCCTTGCATACAATAATGGCGAACGAGTTAATCGCATCACCCAATGTTCCAACTGATAGAAATTTTGATGAAATGTCTCCTGTGAATTGAGTGCTTTGTATTGCAAGAATATCTGTTGGAGGCTTGCCAAAACCAATAAGCTCATCAAAAAAGTAATACAAAGCGTCATTAAAAGAATGAAACCCGAATCAGTTTTTTTCATAAGTTTCGTACCGATACACTGATCTTACGGAATTTTTCCTTATCGCTACCAATTGTAAAATCTAATACTGGCCTCTGTTTGACAATACGTCTGGCAACATAAAACTCATGAATTAATGGGCTTAATTCTTCTGTTTGAAACAATTTGTAATGCAATGTCTTTTCACCCTTTTCATTTTGTTTAGTAAACCATGTTTCTTCCAGCCACTCTCCCAGGTAAGCAATTTCATCGTACCGGAACTTCAATGGTTTTTTTAAAGTAATCTGATATCCATTAGTGAGCTTATCTATTTTCGAGACTGTATGTACTTCGGCATGCCTGCAGTCAGAAATAATTAATGGATGTTTTATATTTGATATTACTGGCTCTTGAATCACTACTTGTGTTGGGCTCATGAAATTTATCACTTCCGTATAAACATCACTCATTCTATTGATACGAAGCTGAGCTTGCGGCATATTTTCAATTTGAAAATTAATTATTTCTCTCTCTGCATGTCGAGAATCATAAGTTTTTAATTTCTCGACACTTAAACACGGAGTAAATCCAGCTTTTCTAATACTGTTGCTTAGTAAATCGCTAATCCACAGCAAATCAAAATTAATTTCTAACAGTTCTTGTGCCTTTAGGTATTGAGGTTTGCTTCTTATATAAATCTGAGTAAGAGTAATCGTTATAATACTTGCCAGGAAAAGACTAATTAACATCTCAGATAAACCAAATCCTGTTTGTCTTCTCATTTCAATTAACGTCCAGATCATAGGAACGAATAATTGACTGGTTTTTCTTAAACCACGTAACATTCAAAATGATTTTCTTTTGAGATTGCCTGATATCAAAATGATAATTTGAAGGTGGCAGAGGTAATCTATTCTCACTGATATATAATGCTTCATCTACTTGATCTAAAAATTGGGAACCGTGAATTCTCCATATAAGATGATTGATTAAATCTCTGGTTTTCAACTGTTGTTCCACTAACATCAGAACTACCGTTGTCATTAGCATTAATGACATAAGTATTTCCATTAGGGTGAAACCCTTTTGCTTGTTCATAATAAAGCTCTTCCTGAGGTTGGATTGCACATGAAGGGTAACTTTCCGTTAAAAAAAATTCAATATACCGTTTTCATAAATTCCAAAAAACAAATTCATTCGTGACAGCTGGCACATGCTTAGGTAATATAAAAACATTTTTCTGTTTAGGAATAGAGTTATGTCTATTGATTTTCAACAATTACCTCATGCAGGAATACGTTCTTTGATTCCCTATGTACCAGGTAAATCTATTGAAGAATTGGCAAAAGAAAAGGGGATAACTGACATTATCAAACTGGCTAGTAATGAAAATCCATTGGGATGCAGTCCATTAGCCCTTTCAGCCATACAGAATATGTCATCACATTACATAGCAACATACCCATCGCCCTGGAACCATCCTTTAATGTCTAAACTGGCAAGTTACCTGAAAGTTAAACCCGAGCAATTGTTTCTAAGTAATGGATCTGATTACCTGTTTAATATCCTCTTAAATTGTTTCGCTCTTCATACCGACAGACATATCCTTACACATGACTACGCTTTTAGCACTTATGCCATTCAAGCGAACTCCCTGCAAATACCGGTAAACAGCGTACCCATCAATAGCAACTGGGAAGTCAATATTAATTATCTTGTTAATGCTTGCAATCAACAAACAGGAATTATTTTTATAGCAAATCCAAATAATCCAACTGGAGTGCTAATCCAGCAAAAAGAAATTAAATATTTATTGGAGCAAATTCCGAAAAGCACTCTGTTGGTTTTAGATGAAGCCTATTATGAATTTGCTGCTAACCAATTAACTGTCAATAGTTTGGATTGGCTTGAAGAACACCCTAATTTAGTTGTTACACGTACGTTTTCAAAAATCTATGGTATGGCAGGTCTTCGTTTAGGTTATGCTATTGCCAATCCATCCATTATTAATATTTTAAAACGAGTACAATTGCCATTTATAGTCAATCAAGTAGCTCTTGCCGCAGCCTATGCCGCTATCGATGATGATGCATTCATCCAATCAAGCCTCAAAATGAATGATGAAGGAATGTCGCAGCTACAGAAAGGCTTTAATGCATTAAATATAAAATACTTACCATCCTCCTGTAATTTCCTTACTTTTGATTGCAAAGAAGATAGTCTGGCTCTTTATAATTATCTTTTGGATAATGGCATAATAGTAAGGCCTCTGCATGCTTATAAGATGAATCATTTCATCAGGGTGACTATTGGCACCAAAGAACAAAACTCCAGGTTTCTAACAGCACTGAAGAATTTTTATTTATAACTTCTTTTTAAATTGAAAATAAAATTAAGGAATCAAAATGACTAGTGATTTAAGTAGTAAGCATTGTGAATCTTGCGAGGGAATAGGTGCTGCGCTCAATCCCGAGCAAATCAAAAATTTACTACCTCAATTAAACTCTAAATGGGAAGTAACTGAGGACAACCGAGTTATCAAACGTGCCTTTTCCTTTAAAAATTTTTATGAAACGATGGCTTTTGTTAATGCGATCGCCTGGATAGCTAATATTGAAAACCACCACCCTGATTTAGAGATTGGTTACAATTATTGCCGTGTTCATTTTATGACGCATGCACTTAATGGTTTAACTCACAATGATTTTATTTGCGCAGCAAAAATAGATAATTTACTGATTGAATAAAAATTATTGACTCTTTTTAAGAAGATAAGTTTTAACAAAATTTTGTAATTGTTTATCATCCGCTATCCGCTTCCTGACGATCTCGGCTCGGTTTTGTCCAATCTGACGAGGTTCGGAGTAAGCGATAATCGGAGCTGCGACCGTCAGGAAGCGGATGATAATAAGACACCAATCTCAAGGCCTATCATCCACCTCTCTGCGATGACTGGGTAGAAAATCCTTGTTATCCAAACCCATCGCTACTGCTAAAGCACCAGCAACGTAAATTGAAGAATAAGTACCTATTACTATTCCTATAATTAATGCCAATGAAAATCCATATATCGCTTCACCCCCATATACAAAAAGCGCAACCACAACAAACAGCGTCAGCACGGATGTCATGATCGTTCTGGAGAGAGTTTGATTGATTGAAATATTCATAATATCTATTGGGCTTGTCCGGCGAATTTTTACAAAATTCTCTCGAACACGGTCAAAGACAACAATGGTATCATTCAATGAATAACCAATAACGGCCAACAGTCCAGCAAGAGCCTTCAGATCAAATTCAATTCCGAACAAGGCAAAAACACCCAGAATCAACACCGGATCGTGAATCAATGCGACCGCTGAACTTACAGCAAGTTTATATTCAAATCGCATAGCGATATAAATCATCGTAGCTAATAAAGACACAATAATTGCAAGAGCCCCTTTCGTTGCGAGTTCTTGTCCGACTTGCGGGCCGACAAAATCAACTCTTTGCTTTACTGCTCCAGGCAATACTTCCATGACCTGATCTACCAGTATACTCTGCTGTTTATCCGCTCTGGGGGCAATGCTGATAAGCACATCTTTTGATGTACCATAACTAACCACTTGAGCTTCTTTAAAACCCGCCTTATTCAGATTTTCTCTAATTAAAGGCAAATCAGCGGCTTTAGAGTAACTGATTTCAATTTGCGTTCCACCAGTAAAATCCAACCCCCATTTCAAACCATTAATCATTAATGCGCCAATAGACACTACAAAAATCAATATAGAAAACAACGCAGTCCAACGGCGCGCGCCCATAAAATCTATTTTTGAATTTGGATTAAAAAATTCCATCTGAGCCTCGCCTTATATACCTATAGATAATTTTTTGACATTACGCCCACCATAATACCAATTCACAAGAGCTCTGGTGTAAGTAATACCAGTTAACATAGAAGTTAACAAACCTAAAGAAAGGACAACTGCAAACCCGCGCACCGGTCCTGTGCCTACTGCGAATAAAATGATAGCCACAATTAAAGTAGTCACGTTGGCGTCCAATATAGTTGAAAACGCTCGCTCATATCCTGCATGAATTGCAGCTTGGGGAGATAACCCATTACGCAACTCTTCTCTAATCCGCTCATAGATCAGGACATTGGCATCAACAGCCATGCCTACAGTCAAAACAATCCCCGCAATTCCCGGTAAAGTCAGAGTCGCATCAATTATGGATAACAACGCGCAAAGAAAAACCAAATTCAGCATCAATGCAATATCAGCAATTAAACCAAAAAAATGATAATACACGAGCATTAACACCAAAATTAAACCCATACCAACTTCCAGGGATATAAGGCCTCGGCGAATATTTTCTTTACCCAGAGTCGGGCCAACAGTACGCTCTTCTACAGGATAAATTGCCGCAGGTAAAGCGCCTGCTCTTAATAATAAAGCCAGATTACTTGCTTCTTTACTATCAGTCAGTCCAGTAATCTGAAAATTACTGCCTAAAGCATTTTGAATTACTGGCGCGCTAATAACTCGCTCTTCCTTCTTTGTTATCCGTTTTTCTTCACCATTAATTGTTTGTGTAGTCGTTTTGGTTTCCACAAAAACAATCGCCATCCGCTTACCAATATTTTCACGTGTAACCTTGGTAAACAAGCTCTCGCCCCCACCACCCAATTGAATTTGAACAGATGGAGAAGCCGTTTGTTGATCAAAACTGGACACTGCTGAAGTAATGGAGTCACCGCTTAAAACGACCTGTCTCTTTAATAAGATAGGATGACCATCCATCATATACAGCTTATCATTAACAGGAACTACTCCGGTTTGCTTTGCAATGAAAGGATCATTTTCCTGGTCAACCAAATGAAATTCCAAAGTAGCAGTACCACCAAGTATTTGTTTTGCTCTGGCAGCATCTTGAATACCTGGCAAATCAACAGCAACACGAGTTGCTCCTTGCTGTTGTACAACAGCTTCACCAACGCCGAGCTCGTTCACTCGATTTCTCAAGATACTCATTGTTTGTTCGATAGTATTTTGTCTTATGGAATTTAATTCTGTTGGAGAAATAGCACCTAAAATTGAATTTTGTGTTTTGGTTTTAACAAAAACCACATCAGATATTTTTTGTCTTAACTCAACTAAAGCATTTTCCATTGATTCAGAATCTCTGAAACGCAATTCAATTCCTTTATCTGATAAATAACGTATACCCGAATAACGAATACCTGCCTCACGTAGCTCTTGGCCAATATTTTTCATTATTCCTTCATAACGCCGACTTATAACACTTTCTACATCCACTTCAAGAAGAAAATGAACACCTCCTCTTAAATCCAACCCTTGCTTCATAGGGTCAGCATGAATTGCTTCAAGCCAATCTGGTGTGGAAGGCGCTAAATTCAAAGCCACTGTGTAATCAGAACCCAGGCTATTCTTGATAATATCGCGAGCCAATAATTGAGAATCAGTAGAAGAAAATACAACCTCTACTCCATCCCTCTCAACAACCAGGGATTTATAATCCATATTGGCATTTTTTAAAATGGACTCTACCTGATTTTTTATTGTCTCTGTATCTTCATCTGTACCTGCTGAAATTTGAACGACAGGATTTTCCGTATACAAATTCGGTATAGCGTAAACAAATCCAATGACTGCAATCACTATCAGCATTAGATTTTTCCATAGAGGATATTTATTTTGCATTTCTGATTCCCTATGCCTAACTTAAAGTGATTTGATAGTGCCTTTTGGTAATACTGCAGTAACAGCGCCTTTTTGCAAATTAATTTCTATACCTTCTGCCGGGCTTACTTTGATGTATTGATCATCCAAGCTCACGACTTTTGCCAAAATCCCTCCAGATGTTACTATTTCATCCCCTTTTTTTAAGCGATTTATCAATTCTCTGTGCTCTTTCGCTCTTTTGCTTTGCGGTCTTATTATCATAAAATAAAACAAGACAAAAATCGCAACGATCATAATCAGTGAAAAAGCTCCATCAGTTTGAGCAGCTGGCGCATTTCCTGCTGCGGCTAATGCATCACTAATAAAAAAACTCATAAAATCTCCTCAAATCGGGTATTAATTTCCTGGTTTTCTTTCGAAGATGGTCGATAAACCAATTTCAAAAGATAGTTCTAAGAACTCTTGTATGGATTACCAGCGTGACATCATATAGCGAATTTACTCGAAGGTAAATGAATAGTTAATTACCTTGAATGTAATACGCATTATGTTGAATTAAGAATCTCTGGCATAGCAATGGGGTATTAGCTAACAAATGATACAGATAAGCTCTTGTCAACTGTGCTGAACAAGTAGGACATGAGCAATTCTCATCAATCAGTTGAAAATTGAAAACCTGGCTTTCATCCGTTAAATCAACATTCCCTTCGCGGCCGTATACAATGCCCCGCATGGCATTTTTTGCAGGCTCATCCGATTCGATTAAAATCGATTTCTTCCTGTTTAAATCCTCGATTAAATCAGCACCGATAGGACCAGAGACATAAAGAGGAAACTCAGACCATTTTTGCAATTGACTCAAGAAATCATCATTATATTTTGCTTCACTGAAATTGAAATACACACCATGTTTTCCAGGCACCTTCAAGGTTTCAAGTTGCTTCGCTGACAAAAAAGGTAATATAGTATCATCCCATTGATCCCATAGTCCGGAAAAACCATTCATAATCGTTTCAGGTAAAAGAACCGCAGCTGGCTTAATATGTAAAATCAAATGCACTAACTCTGAGTTGGTTAATTTAATCCGACTTCCGTCATAGGGTGAAATCAATATCACCATCCCGTTCTTATCTGATACAAGACGGCTCGCATTGAGGATGAGATGACCTGACCACCCTAGATATTTGGCGAAATCAGTTACCTTGTTCAATAATGAATATCCCGGTTTTAATAGCAATAAATCCAGGTAACAAGAGGCCGTTGTAATCTTAATTTCTTGCCAATTGGCCGCAGTAAGACATAATCCCGCTTCAGTATTTAAAACAGGAACAAAATTTTGATTTGTATTCAACATCCGCTATCCTCTAATGTAGCCCTATCATGACACCGCAGAGCACTTTATAACAATAAACTGGCATCTCCATAACTAAAAAAACGATACCTTTTATCGATTGCTTCCTGATAAAGAGCCATGCACTGTTTATGTCCAATAAAAGCGGACACCAACATCACTAGAGTTGATTCAGGTAAATGAAAATTAGTCATTAATCCATCACAAACCTTAAATTGATAGCCAGGATAAATGAAAATGTCGGTATCACGACTACAAGAAATTAACTCTCCTCCTATAGCAGCACTTTCAAGGCTACGTAAGGCGGTAGTCCCAACAGCAATTACTCTATTTCCCATAGATTTGGTGGCCTTCACAGCAGCGCACAGGTCAGGACTAACAGTAAACCACTCACTATGCATTTTATGATCCTGAATGCGTTCACTGCGAACTGGCCTGAATGTTCCTGCCCCTACATGGAGAGTGACGTAAGCAATTTTAACTCCCCGTGCTCGGATACTGGATAAAACAGCATCATCAAAATGCAATCCTGCTGTAGGCGCTGCAACAGACCCAGCGCATTTGGCATAGACGGTTTGATATCTCTCCTTATCCAAGGATTCGTCTTCTCTGGTAATATAGGGTGGTAATGGAATATGTCCAAGATCATTTAAAAGATCTAAAATAGCTTGGCTGGCCTTACAAAGAAACAGATCATCCTGCCTCTGTAATACTTCAAGTTGCTTCCCGGCATCAAGAAAAATGATATCATTTGATTTTAATGATTTGCTCGCTTTTATATGGGCCAGGAAAGTAAAATCGCCTGTTATCCTCTCTACTAACAGTTCAACCTTGCCACCAGTGGCTTTGTGGCCATATAAGCGAGCTGGTATCACTTTACTGTCATTCATTACCAATAAGTCCCCTGGCCGCAAAAAATCTGCAATTTCCCGGAATTGGTAATGACCATATTCTTCTGTTTGTCGATTATAAATTAACAGCCGTGAATCACTTCTATTCGCTAGAGGGTATTGGGCTATTAATTCGGAGGGCAAATCAAAATAAAAATCTTGCTTATTCATGGAACAACCTAAAAACAAATTGGTGCAATTATACACCGAACCTTAGTCTTAAAATCAATTATTGAGAGCTTATTCATTTTTTGAGAATATCACACCATCTGTTTTTTTATCTGTTTAAGACACTACAAGCAATATTACAGTGCAGAAAATTAAAATCAGGGTGCTTGTTAAATAGGGGTAAGCATATCCCTTGTAGGTTCGTTTTCGATTGATCAAGTCCAATAATAATACAGGTCCCACTGAAACAGTGGTGAGTAGTATAATGAGTGCTATCGATGTCGAATATTGCTTAAAAGGCATAATCCGCGTCAAAAAAGCTAACACAGCTTGCAATACTTCTCGAATATAATAAATTGCCCATATAAACAAATAATCAAAATTGTAAATTAACCAGGAAGCGAGACCTAAAGGAATGAGTAACTTAGCCCCTCTGATTGCAAAAATTTTTTTAAAAGCTCTAATGAATTCTTGAGAGAAGAAAACCATAATTGTTGCAAATAAAATAACCAAAGCTAAGGTTAAAAGCATTTTAAATCCTATTTTTAAATCTTATTAAAGTCATTTATTACTGTTTTTAACCAGGGCAAAATTATATTTTGATTATACAATGACAAAAACATAATCAAATTTATAAATTATCTTGACTCATAATCAACTCAAATTGGTATGATCTTGCCCTGTGTTTATAACTATATTTATGCATTAACTAAGGTCTGTTGACAATTTGCGCGGGCGTTTTAGATTATATTATAAAATGAATTGTCAATAGCCCCTAATTACTTTTTTATTTTTTCTCTTCTAACTCTTCCCAACGGGCAAAATATTGATTTAACAATGCTTCTTCCTTGGCTAACAGCTGAGTTATTTCTGAAATAATCTTGACATCTTGCTGATAAAATTCGGGGGAAGCCATTTGCAAATGCAGCTCTTCAATTTTTTTCTCCACAGCTTCAATCTGTTGTGGTAACTTCGATAATTCTCGTTGTTCATTAAAAGATAAATTTTTGGTTTTCTCCGGACTGCTGCGTTTTGAAACAGGAGATTTCGCTTGCTGCTCACGACGTGTTAATTGATGTGATTTGTAATCGCCATAACCACCAACAAATTCATTAAACTGACCGTTTCCTTCATAAACCAGTACACTGGTTACTACTTGGTTAATAAACGCTCTATCATGACTGATTAGTATTAAAGTACCAGGATAATCAACTAATACTGTTTCAAGAAGCTCCAGGGTTTCTATATCCAAATCGTTGGTTGGTTCATCCATTACGAGCAAATTAACCGGTTTGGCAAAAAGTTTCGCCAGTAATAATCTGTTCCTTTCCCCCCCAGATAAGGAAGATACTGGCTGATTGAATCGATCAGCGGAAAATAAAAACTCTTTTAAATAACTGGCAACATGTTTTTGCTTACCATTAATTGTTACATAATCGGCCCCTTCCCCCACATTAAACATGACTGTTTGATCTTCAAGCAAATGTCGGCGTAACTGATCAAAATAGGCCACCTGAAGCCCTGTCCCTAATTTTATAGTTCCTGCATCAGGTTTAATTTCTCCCAGCAGCAATCGAACTAAAGTAGTTTTACCACAACCATTGGGGCCGATAATTCCAAGCTTGTCTCCTCTTGTCATCAATAAGGAAAAATCTTTTATAATAGGTTTGTCATTTATTGCATAACTCACTTTGTTTGCTTCTACTACAAGAGCACCAGAACGGGTTACATCCAAACTTAAAGATTTCACTGTTCCTAACTGATTACGACGTGCTTTGTACTGTTCTCTCATTGCCTTTAAAGCTCTGACTCTGCCCTCGTTGCGCGTACGTCTTGCCTTGATACCTGTACGTATCCAGGCCTCTTCTTCTGCAAGCCGTTTGTCAAACAAATCATTTTGTTTTTGTTCGCTAAACCGTATCGACTCTCGCCTGTCAAGGTATGTTTCATAATTACAATGATGGAGATACAATTTCCCACGATCGATTTCAAGGATACTCGTTGCTACCTGGTTTAAGAATTCTCTGTCATGAGTTACCACCATCACGCTACCAGAAAAGGATTTTAAATAATTCTCCAACCATTCGATTGCTTCAACATCCAAGTGGTTAGTAGGCTCATCCAATAACAGTAAATCTGGTTCGGCAAGAAGTGCTGCGCCCAACAATACTCGTCGTTTCATACCACCAGAGAGATTAGGCATCTGCTCATGAATATCTATTCCCAATCGGCTGGCCATCGTTTCAATTTTGGGTAATAAATGCCAGGCATTTAAGTTATCCATTCGCTGCTGACATTTAGCTAATTTATCCATATCTCCTTGTCTCGTAAATTCATGAAACTGGGATAATACCTCCCCTGTTTCACCTAAACTTTTTACAAGAAAATGAAACACCGATTCTTCTTCAGTTCCAGGTACTTCCTGGACTAAACCTGAAATACGCAAACCTGACGAGCGATGCATTTGTCCACTGTCAAGGGTAAATTCCCCTTGTAATATTTTCAGCAATGTTGATTTTCCAGCCCCATTGCGTCCAACAAGAGCAATTCTATCCTGTGGCTGAATCTGTAAGTCAGCACAATCCAGAATACAATTGCCAGCCAGGATTAAAGAGGCGCTGTTAAGGGAAACTATACTCATCAAAACTCTCTATTCAAATAAATCTGTTTAACTTCATTTTATTGAGAAAATCTTATCGACTCACTGTCTTTTTAATATTAAACGCTTGTCCTGTTGCACCATGTGAAATTGTGATAACACATTCATCCCTAGTAACACGGTATTATCCTCATTTTCAGGGATTATGACCGCTTTGACATTCTGCAAATGAAACTCTCCAAATGACAAATGTTGCAAACGAGTTAAAAACCCTGTTACCTTGCCATTAGCAGTTTCTATAGTAATAGGATATCGTCCGGTAATTTTTAAATTATTAGCCAGTCCTTGGGGTATTGCTACCAAAGTAGCACCAGTATCCACCAAAAACTCCACAGGATATTCATTAATCTTACCTTTTATCCAATAATGCCCTTCATTATCGGCGCTTAATACGTACTCAGTACGATTAGCTACAAAAGTGGTACTTTCTGGCTTATCGTAATAGTAAAAGAATAAAAACATCCCTATAAAAAAGATAATCCAAACAAATAAGAACATCAGACGCCCTGTGCGAGCGTATTGATCATCACTCATGGTTATGCAGACGCAGGTAAAACCAGAATTCCATCCATTTCAACCTTGGCACCCCTTGGTAACGCTGAGACTTCGATTGCCGCTCTTGCAGGATAAGGTTCTAAAAAATATCGACTCATGGCTTCATTAATTAAGGGAAAATGATTTAAATCAGTAAGATAAACGTTTAACTTGACAATATTAGCCAAGCTACCACCAGCCGCTTCACATACAGCTGACAAATTTTCCAGGACTTGAGTAATTTGTAATTTAATATCATCGCTACAAATCTGCATTGTTTCAGGATCCAGTGGAATCTGTCCTGAAAGAAAAACGAACTCACCACTTCTTATCGCTTGACTGTATGTACCTATCGCTTCTGGTGCCAATTTTGTGTTGATTGGTTGCATTAATTCTCCCCTTGTTTTTTTCGATATAACCGCATAACTACTTTATTTGCCCTTAATCGACGCATGACTCGAGCTAAATGTGTTCTGTCACGAACACTGATGGAAAAAGTGACCGCATTATGACGACCATCTCTGGGATCTACATTAATATTCCCTATGTTAGAGTCTGCTTCAGAAATAGCAGTTGCTAAAGCAGCCAATACACCTCGTTCGTTTGCTACATCTACAGTAATATCAACCCAATATTCACCCTGTACCTGCTCATCCCAACGCAAAGCAATAAACTGTTCCGGATTGCTACGCGTTGTTTTTAGTGTAGTGCAGTCACTGGCATGAACAATAATGCCTCTGCCTTGTTGAAATTTGCCAACTATATTATCTCCAGGTATTGGCTGGCAGCACTCGCCAAAATGCACAACCATCCCTTCAGTACCCTTAATTGCCAAAGGTCTTTTATTACCTTTATCGGTTTCATGGGAGTCTTGTGAAACCACCAACCGCTTGGCAATAACCATTGCCATCTGATTACCTATTCCTATGGCATACAATAAATCATCAACCGTTTTATAATGTAAATCGCTGAGCAATGCCTGCAATGTTTCCGGAGGTACTTTTGCGTAATCACTGGATAATTCTGCCAGGGATTGCTCCAATAATCGTTTTCCTAAAACAATAGACTCGGCATGTTGTTGGCTTTTCAAAAAATGACGAATATTTGATCTTGCCTTTCCAGTCACAACAAAATTCAGCCAGGCCGGGTTGGGATGTGCTCCCGGCGCAGTAATAATCTCTACGGTTTGACCATTGGATAAAGGAATACTTAAGGGTACCAAACGCCTGTTAACTTTTGCCGCAACACAACTGTTTCCTACTCCAGAGTGTACCGTGTATGCAAAATCGACTGGAGTGGCTCCTTTCGGTAACTCCATAATGTGCCCTTTAGGGGTAAAAACGTACACTTCATCAGGAAATAAATCAATTTTAACGTTTTCAATAAACTCAAGAGAACTACCTGTGCTCCTTTGCATTTCCAGCAAACTTTGAACCCACTCTCTGGCACGAAGCTGGGCTTCATTCACTTCCAGTCCGGAAGATTTATAGATCCAGTGCGCCGCCACTCCATTATCAGCTACTTTATCCATTTCCCTCGTTCGTATTTGAACTTCAAGAGGAACACCAAAAGGCCCAAACAATGTAGTATGCAATGACTGATAGCCATTGGCTTTGGGAATTCCAATATAATCTTTAAAGCGTTGAGGAACAGGTTTATAAGTGCAGTGTAAAGCTCCCAAAATTCTATAACAGGAATCAATATCTTCTGTAATGATGCGAAATGCAAACACATCCGTAATTTCTGTAAAGGATGCTTTTTTCTGCTTCATTTTTCTATAAATGCTATATAAATGCTTTTGCCTGCCAAATACTTGCTCATAAGGAATATTTAACTGCGATAAGGCATGTTGCAAATCTTTCTCTATAGTCTGAGTCAACTCTCTTCGATTACCCCGAGATTTTTCAACGGCAGATTTAATTGCCCTGTAACGCATAGGATATAAAGCTTGAAAACCCAAATCTTCAAGGCCAATATAAATAGAATGCATACCCAAACGATTGGCAATAGGAGCATAAATCTCGAGAGTTTCAATTGCAATTCGTCTGCGCTTGCCTGCAGGCATTGCTCCTAAAGTGCGCATATTATGTAAGCGATCAGCCAACTTAACGATAATAACACGAATGTCCTTAACCATAGCCAAAACCATCTTACGAAAATTTTCCGCTTGAGCTTCAGCCTTTGATTCAAATTTAATTTTGGTCAGCTTGGTGACGCCATCAACAAGGGCAGTGACTTCTTCGCCAAATTGTTTGACTAATTCTTCTTTACTGATGGAGGTATCTTCGACAACATCATGAAGCAGGGTGGCCATGATAGTTTGATAATCCAGCCTCATTCTTGCCAGAATGAGGGCAGCTGCTACAGGGTGCGTAATATAAGGCTCACCTGAACGACGCATTTGACCATGATGTGCTTTTTCAGCCACCAAATAAGCTTGATAACATTTTTCAATTTGCGCCTGCTCAAGATAGCATTTAAGCTCTTCATCGAGCTCTTTAAAGTAGCTCACGCAGTACTCCCTAGTATCCAACATGGCTATTTATACCTCATAACTCAAAATACGGTTTTATGCCTCGCCCTAGTTCCCTTTGCTTTGCTTAAATACCATAACTTGATTAACAAGAGGTATATTTTTATAGAATGACTAATATTCCCAAGGCAAAGTCAATAACTAATTTTAATCTTCATCCAAAATATCCGCTGTAACATAACCTTCCGCAATTTCCCTTAGCGCAACTACAGTAGGTTTATCATTTTCCCATTCAACCATGGGTTGATCGCCTCGAACTGCAATTTGCCTTGCTCGTTTGGTAGCAACCATAACCAGCTCAAACCGGTTTTTAACATGTTCCAAACAATCTTCAACTGTTACTCGTGCCATAAAATCCACCTCTGGGTTATTAGAACAAATACTAGCTCAAATCTTTTATTTTACTGCGATGACAACAGGAAAGAAAGCAATTTGGCTTGTTTATTTACCTGTTTTTCAATTCTAAGCCTATTGGCAATTACTATCGACCGTAATTCCATTGCTGCCTTTTCAAAATCATCATTAACAATCAGATAATCAAATTCAGGATAATGACCAAGTTCATCCTGTGCTTTGGTCATTCTCTCACTAATCACATTATCCTTATCTTGTCGCCTGTTCATCAAGCGTTCTTTTAATGCATCCAAAGAAGGAGGAATGATAAAAACACTTACTGCGTCCGGATAGGCGTGTCTAATTTGCTCGGCTCCTTGCCAATCAATATCAAGAACGACGTCAATTCCAAATTGTAATCGTTTGTTAATTTGAGCAACCGAGGTACCATACCAATGGTTAAATACTCTGGCATGCTCAATAAACGCTCCTTCATTCACCATAGAAACAAATTGTTCTTCATCAACGAAGAAATAATCCACGCCATCTTTTTCTCCGGGCCTCATAGGTCTGGTCGTATGAGAAACCGATACTTCAATCTCATCCACCATTTCTATGAGTTTTTTGACCAAACTTGTTTTTCCTCCCCCGGAAGGTGCTGCAACAATGTATAAATTTCCTAAATTATCACTAAACATAACACTTACTCAAAATTCTGAATTTGTTCACGCATCTGCTCGATTAAAACTTTCATTTCAACAGCACTCAAGGTTAACTCCGCTGAATCCGATTTTGAGCTTAGAGTATTCGCCTCTCTGTTTAATTCTTGCATTAAAAAATCGAGTCTTCTTCCTGTCACCTTTTCTGCATTCAAAGTCCGGCTCACTTCCGCTATATGGGTCTCAAGCCTGTCCAATTCTTCACTCACATCAAGTTTGGCTAATAGCAAAGCAATTTCCTGCTCTACACGTGCCTCTGGAACATCCATTTGCAACTCATGCAAACGAGTGAGTAATTTATCCTTGGTCTTGGCACTCATTGAAGTCACAATGCTTTTGGATTTCATAACCTCTTGACGCAAAGCCTGCAGTCTGTCTTCAACATATGCCTTTAATGACCTGCCCTCTACAGCCCTGACTTCACACAATTTATCGATACCTTCCTGAAATAACTCTAAAGCAATTTGAGACAATTCCTCCATATCCAACGGATTAGCCTCTACAACGCCCGGCCATGAAAGCACTTGACTGACAGTCATGTCATTAGCCAGATGATGAGAGACAGATAATTTACTGCTTAAATCAAGTAATGCATTAATCGTACCTATATTTATAAGCATAGACCGATTATCACAACTTGTGTCCTTGTACTTTAGATGGCACTCCAGTTTCCCCCGATGTATTTTATCCCGAAGCAAGGATCTTAACTCCGTTTCAAGAAATCGAAACGACTCAGGCAAGCGAAATGACACATCGAGATAGCGATGATTAACAGACCTGATTTCCCAACAAAAATCACCTGCATCAAATTGCTTTTGCATTCGAGAAAAAGCCGTCATACTATGAATCATAAAGGATACCTACTTTTTAACCTTGCGCGAATATACCTGAAATTAAAAGAATTGCACAGGGATTGCTCATCAATTAATCTCAACAATATATAAAGTCCTGCATGTATTTTAGAGTGCAACTCCAGTATTAAAGAGTTATACTTGGACATTTTATAGAGGAGTATCTCTAATGCGTCCTAGTAATCGTGAACATGATCAACTTCGTCCCGTTACAATAACTCGTAATTTTACCAATTATGCTGAAGGCTCTGTATTAGTCGAATTTGGTCAGACGAAAGTGATATGTAATGCATCAATTATCGAAGGAGTTCCCCGGTTTTTAAAAGGTAAAAACCAGGGATGGATAACCTCTGAATATGGCATGCTCCCACGAGCAACTCATAGCCGTACTGAAAGAGAAGCCAGTAAAGGTAAGCAAGGCGGAAGAACATTGGAAATTCAACGTCTAATAGGACGTTCACTGAGAGCTTGTATTGATTTAAAGGTGCTGGGGGAAAATACTATTACTCTTGACTGTGATGTTATTCAAGCCGATGGAGGAACCAGAACAGCAGCTATAACAGGCAGTTGTGTGGCTATGCGAGATGCCATCCACTGGATGGTTCAACGTGAAAAAATACGTAAAATGCCCGCTTTTAATTATGTAGCGGCAGTATCTGTAGGTATTTACAGGGGGCAAGCCGTGCTGGATTTGGATTATGCAGAAGATGTTCTTGCCGAAACAGATATGAATGTAGTGATGAATGAACAAGGGCATTTTATTGAAGTTCAAGGTACTGCCGAAGATAATTCCTTCAGCCGGGAACAACTGAACAACATGTTATCATTAGCTGAAATCGGTATTCCCCAATTAATTGAAATCCAAAAAAATGCCTGAGAACAATAGCCTGGCGCAAACAGTCGTCTGCTATAAAAATTAACACGTCAAACCTGAACAACGGATCTCTGAAGGGAAGCCTTGAGCTGACTAAAGAGATCCAGTTATAACTATTGGCATTACTGTCTTCAAAAATTTTGGGGGAGCTCTGGAGCAATCCCTACAAATACGAACACAGTATTTAAATCTATCCGGACTTGCGAAAAGCCCCAAGGTCGAGGCAAAAAATGTTGTTTGTTAATGAGGGAATTTAGATAAGCTAAATGACCGAATTAACAAGATTTTTTAACAAAGAGATGGTTTTTTCGCAAGTCCAGTCTATTTAAAATAATGATTTATTCAGAGCAGCCTCATGAGCAGTGTGCTTGGAAATAATATTTTTATTAACTAATTCGGTCAAATGCTGATCCAAGGTTTGCATTCCCTTGGCTTGACCAGTTTGAATTGAGGAATACATTTGCGCCACTTTATCCTCACGAATCAAATTACGGATAGCCCCAGTGCACATCATAATTTCAAGTGCTGCAACCCGGCCACCTTTATTCTTTTTTAATAAACTTTGAGCAACAACAGCTTGTAATGACTCAGACAGCATAGAGCGTACCATTGATTTTTCTTCAGCTGGAAATACGTCGATTATCCTGTTTATAGTTTTTGTTGCAGAATTGGTATGCAATGTACCAAAAACCAAATGCCCCGTTTCTGCTGCAGTCATTGCCAGACGTATGGTTTCCAAATCACGTAATTCACCCACTAATATAATATCGGGATCTTCGCGCAATGCTGATCTTAAAGCGGCATTAAAGCTTAACGTGTCCTTATGAACTTCGCGCTGATTTACCAGACATTTTTTACTCTGGTGAACAAATTCTATGGGATCTTCAACTGTTAAAATATGCTCATAACGAGTTGAGTTAATATAATCGATGACAGCGGCAAGCGTAGTGCTTTTTCCGGATCCAGTTGGACCAGTAACCAGAACCAGACCTCTGGAAAAATTGGCCATTTCTTTAAAAATTGGAGGTAACCCTAAGTCTTCCATACTAAGAATTTCAGAAGGAATAGTTCTGAAAACAGCAGCGGCACCGCGTGATTGATTAAAAGCATTAACCCTAAACCGTGCCAGATTGGTTATTTCAAAAGAAAAATCTGTTTCAAAAAATTCTTCATATTCTTTTCTTTGCCTGTCATTCATTATGTCATAAATAATCTTAATGACGTCCTTATGCTCTAATGGAGGTAAATTAATTTTGCGCAGATCACCATCAACACGAATCATAGGAGGCATGCCAGCTGAAATATGCAAATCTGATGACTTGTTTTTAACTGAAAATGCCAACAATTCTGCGATATCCATACTCTATAATCCCTGCCAATTTTTTCATTATATATTGTAGATTAACTCATGAAATGATTGCCAGCAATCATGGATATCTTTTTGTAGTACCATTACACTTCATGCATAATTAATACTTCTTTTTATAATAAAGCGCCTCATCTTTTGATTAACCAGGATTAATATGAGTATTAGTCAGAACATAAAAAAAGTAAGAGAACTGATAAGCCAGACAGAATTATCCAGTAACAGGCAACCGAACAGTGTCTTATTGTTGGCCGTTAGTAAAGAACAAAGCCCCGAATTAATCAGAGAGGCATTCCAACAAGGGATAAGGCACTTTGGAGAAAACTATTTTCAGGAAGCCCAGGAAAAAATATTGGCATTAAAAGATCTGCCTATCTGTTGGCATTTTATAGGGCCTATTCAAAGTAATAAAACCAAAGGAATAGCGAAATATTTTAATTGGGTCCACAGCATTGACCGAAATAAAACAGCCAAACTTCTTAACCAGTTCAGATCTGAGCAACTACCACCGCTCAATGTCTGTTTACAAATTAATTTGGCTAGAGAAACTACAAAATCTGGCATTCCTCCAGAACATGCCATCGACCTTGCTCTCGAAGTAAAGCAATTGCCTAATTTGCAACTAAGGGGACTGATGACAATCCCTCCTCAGCAAAACAACATGCAAACACAGTACGATTTATTCCTTAAACTCAATCAACTCAAGGAATCCATCAATAAGACACTTCATTTAAAAATGGATACTTTATCAATGGGTATGAGTGATGATTTAGTTCCGGCAATTAAAGCAGGTTCCACTATCGTTCGAATTGGACGAGCAATTTTTGGCGAACGAAAAGGTAAATTATTATGAATATCAGTTTTATTGGTTATGGGAATATGGCGAAAGCAATTGCCTGCCACTTACAAAAGCAAAATAAATACTCATTGTCAGCTGCCTCGCCATCCTTATCTGCGGGCATTAGTAAAGAAAATATTCGCACTCATTACGATAATAAAGAAGTGGCTAAAGACGCAGACGTCATTATATTGGCAGTAAAACCCGCACAAATGCGTGAGGTAGTCAATGAGATTAACCCTTTTATTTCATCAGGTTGCCTTCTAATCTCAGTGGCAGCGGGATTGTCCCTGACCTGGTTTGCCAAATATTGTAAAAAAGGACAAGCGGTCGTAAGAACCATGCCTAATACCCCGGCTATAGTTGGATTTGCAGCAACATCAATGATAGCCAATCAATTTGTAAGCGAGAAACAAAAAAAATGGGCAGAACAATTATTTTCAAGCATCGGTATTACTGATTGGGTTAAAGATGAAGAGGACATGGATACCATCACCGCCCTTTCTGGCAGTGGTCCTGCTTACGTATTTTTATTTCTTGAAGCAATGATTAATGCAGCAGTCCAATTGGGTCTGGAAGAAAATGTTGCCAAACACTTTGCCATACAGACATTTGTCGGATCGCTTAAGTTAGCTCAACACAGCCAGTTGAATTTGGCTGAACTGAGAAAAAAAGTAACCTCCCCAGGAGGAACAACAGCTGCAGCTCTGGAAATCCTGCATGGAGATTTGGATGAGCTCATTTATTCCGCTATGAAAGCAGCGAAACAGAAAGCTCATGAATTAGGAAAAGTTGAATAACTCTTTTGAGTTAAGAAAAATTCTGTCGCAAGAAGTCCTCTGTTGACTTCTTTTATTTTAATGTCAGTCAGAATTTACAAAAACCCCAAGGTCAAGGCAAAAAATGTTTTTAATGAGGGAATTAAGATAAACTAAGCGACTGAATTAAAAATACTTTTTAAGGAAGATATTGAGAACATTCAGTTAGTATTAATTCTTGAACTGTTCAAGCAAACAATCATTGTGGAACAAGGTTTGCTCGCGTTATGATAGAAGGTTAATAAACTGCTTAAGCAATTCATTTCTAAATCATATGAATAAATTTGCTAGCTTTATTGATGAATACAATCTAAAGAGGTAAAACAATGGCTGGTTTAACTGCTGTAGGGTATTTTTTATTATCCTTATTATTTACTATCGTTATTTTCAGTTTGTGGCTTAGAATTGCCATAAGATTTTTCCGTATCAGTACTATTAATCCATTCTCTCAATTGATCCATACCATCACTGATCCTCTAGTAAAACCCTTGCAATGGATTATAAAAAAACCACTGCAACCAGGGCAAAGATACGACTGGATAGCATTTTGTGCTTTAATTATAGTGGAATTATTCAAAATAATTTCACTAAGTTTACTGATGTATCACGCAATCATTCCATTTCTCTTTATTTTCCTTTACATACTTGTGGATTTAATAATTCAACCTTGCGAGATATTATTCTTTGCTGTTTTGATTCGAGTGATAATGAGCTATGTCAATCCCAAGTGGCAACATCCGCTCGGTGATTTCTTGCGCATAATAACAACGCCAATTTTACGACTAGGCAGAATCATAGTCCCAGACATTTCAGGTTTTGATTTCTCACCATTTATTATCATGGTGATATTAAAAATCATTACCCTGTTTCTAAGCGCTTCTTTGCCCTGGAAGTTATTATAAAAGCAAAAATAAACAAACAGAACTATACTATTAGTTGATACGGATTAATGGAAAAAGCTATGAAATCGATACTACTTATGAGTTTATTATTGCTACTTATGCCATTCCGTTTAATGAGCGCGCAGTCTTTGTATTGCCCACAAAATCATGGTTATATCAATATTGGCATGTCCATGGAGCAAGTCATTGCTGCATGTGGGCAACCGCTGAGTAAACAAGAGTCCAATCAACCTATTTTGCAAAAAATCCCTGTGCAGCAACTTATTTATAACAATCTGGGCAACTCCGATGGCCTGTATTCAGGATCATTAAATGTACCTCAAGGTACCGCTTTTTATGGCGTGTGGAATATACCTACAGGTAGTAGTGGCGTGCAATTAGAAGTCGATATTCTCAATAATAAAGTCCAGGATATTCGAGTGAATGGCGGAAATACCAATGCCTTTTCTTTATGTAACGATACCAGTATTCAAATCGGAGATCCCGCCACTAAGGTTTATGGAGCTTGTGGTAGTCCAAACCTGGTCAATAACACTTACATTAACCAAGTGGTACCTACAGCCACAAAACCACAAGTCTGGGTTTATAAACCAGGTCCATATCAACCAGCCTTTTCCTTGACTTTTGTCGACGGCAAATTACAATCCATCGGAAATAATTGAGGAAGTATAACAAATGGCTGAAACCATAGATGATATAACAATTGCTTTTAACGAAAATGGAGTGGAAACAACAAGGGAACTCGATAAACAAATCCTATCCAAAGGAGCATGGACCACTATTATGTTTAAATACCAGGATTGGGATAACGCAAAAAATGATTACGGTCCTGTAAAATACTCTATAAGGCGTTATCAGAAACGTAACAATCAATATTGGCAAAAATCCAAATTCAATATTTCGAGTACTGAACAAGCCAAAAAAATTGTTGACATATTAAATAATTGGCTTGAGTAATGTTCTGACATCTTTGTTAAAAATTTAATGCCTGTACGAATACAGGCATTTCAATTTGATGAGAGAAAGATCCAATGAGCAACCAGTAAATTGGTTCTGAATACTTCCATCAGCAAAAGCGCCGCAAAACAGAGAATGACGTTTGATTTGACATCATAAATAACAACCCACGCCATCATATCCGATGACATGACATTCTTTATAAGCAGATTGCTCTAATTCATAGCTTATCGAACCATAATAAGCATAAATCTTGCCATCTTTGGCTTTTTCAACATGTGGATTCTGATAACTTATATCGGCTTCACAGCGTGCTTTCGTTTGAATCCAGGTCACTGTATTGTCATTAATGATATTTTTCCCCGGCTTCAACCTGTTCTTGCCGCATTCGTGTGTTGCCAGATCAGCCATTTTAGGGGCTGAGAATAATACATCATAACCATTCAATGCGACCTGCACAGCATTATCCGCATCCAATATCCCATGTCCACAAGGTTTTTTGCCGACACAAGATTTATTCGCATCGTTGCTCTGCCCAAACTCATGCGTAGTAACATACAGTATTTGTTCTACTTGTTCAGGTTTTAAAGACTTATTACTGACGGCAAAAATTAAACCAGCTACCCCAGCTACATGTGGCGAAGCCATGCTCGTCCCTTGATAAAAATCAAAACCGGATGAATTGTATCCACCTCCCGGGTTTACAGTAGATAAAATACCTCCCGAAGTACCATAACGCTTATCACCACCCGGTGCTGCAAGGGTTATACTGGGGCCATAGTTTGAAAAATAGGAACGCAATCCTTCTGGCCCAGTGGAAGCAACCTTGATCGTTCCATTACATACAGCAGGGGCATTATAGTGTTCCCAAACATTATCATTTCCGGCAGCAACCGCGACTACAGCTCCTTTTTTTCGAGCAAAGAACAAAGCCTCTTGCAAAGCTTCGTCACAATAATCGATTTCTTTTCCAGGCTCCAAATCGACACCAAAACTCATATTTAATACCTTGGCTGGATGTATATTTTTAGGAACTCCGGGAACATCACCTCCAACAGCCCAATAGATACTATTCACCACAGCACTTTCATAAAACATACCATTCTCAGCAGGAATTTTGACTGTCAGAATTTTTAAATCCTCACCAACTCCATTCATGATATCACCATAACCTGCAATGGTACCGGCAACGTGAGTGCCATGGTATGACCTGGTTTCATCGGATAAATCATTGTTATTCCCTGCAAAATTCCATCCAAATACATTACCTTCATTATCTTTTACAAGGTTATTCACCAAACTGTCATTCAATGCAATTCCCGTATCTAAAACCGCAACAACTATCGGCTTCCTGGACTTTCCTGTGGTATATGCCCATGCGCCATCTCTTAAACCAGGTTTGGATTCCAAGCGAATTCCTGCTGGCCTTTCAAACTCATCCCATTGACTCTCATGGGATAGCAATTGACTTAATTCATGGTTTATTGCTGGATCAGGAAGAGGCTTAAAATGCCCTATTCTGTCTTTAACTGCATAAAGTACATTGGGATTTTTGCGCAAACGTTCCAAAACATTGGCTGTAACATCCTCTTCTTTAGCCTTAACAACAGCAGGCGAACTGGATACATCAAAAACAAGCGAATAAGCGCCATTAGCCATAGGCTTCATTTCTTTAACAGGTATTTGAGCAGATTTAAAGACTTGTGATTTTAGTGAAGAAATGGCGGCGGGTTGCTGTTTGTATTTAATAATAACCCTGATTGTTTCAGTTTCAGCAAAACTACTACAAGCAAGTGATAAAAGACTTAATCCCAATATTCCTGATTTCAAACCCATACTTTAATCTCCTTTTTAAAGTCAATCAGTAGCCTTGACCAATTTTTAAAAATAAAAAACCAACTCAGTATGCAGGAGAATAAATATCAACTCAAGAATCAACAAGCCATGGGATTAAATTAAAATACAGCAATCATTAGATTTCATGTTTTTCCCTATATTCTGTGGGAGTGATTCCAGTCCATCGTTTGAATGCTTTTGAAAAATTGGATGTATCTTGAAAACCCAATAAAAAACTGATCTCGGTCATAGAAATATTATTATTGAGTAAAAATGTCTTTGCCTTTTGTTCTCTTACTTCATCAAGCAACTCTTGATAAGTCACATGCAAACGCTGCAAATGACGTCTTAGAGTACGAGAAGTCATGCATAATTGGCTGGCTATCTCATCCATGCTGACATTATTTAAATTCTGATTGATTAAAATAGATTTAATCTTGCTTGCCATATCCTCTTTTAATGACATTTTTTTTTCAAGTTCTTGCAATTGCTTTTTTGCCAGCTGATAACTGACATCGTCAGCAAAATGAATGGGATAATTCAATTCCTCCGCTTTAAACCAAACACGAGTACTCTCTGTATTAAAAACAATTTCAGACTGAAAAATTGTTTGATAATATTTTGCATAAGGAGGTTTATCATAATTTAACTCGATCTTCAGCAGCGGGTTATTACAACTCATCAAAAAATTTCTCATTTTAATAAGATGCGTAATGGCCAATTCAGTTATAAAACGTGATAAAACCATTTCTTTTGTGTGAGGTAATATCTTGATGTAAGCCTGGTTTTCATTATTAAACTGATGTAACTCCAGAGACAAAAAACTGGTTCGTGTATTAAGGTAACTGAGCACAGTCTGTATAGCAGTACCAAATGTGGGACTGCTCATTGCCGCATACCCAAGAAAGCCATGATTGACTATAGATAAATTTTGACCAAAAACCAAGCCCAATTCCGGGCATTGGCTTAATTTATAAGCTTCTATAATAACTCGGTTAAATTCATCCTGAGTTAAGTAGGCATCAGGATCATGTACTCTTATCAGATCAAATCCAATTTTTTCTAAAAAATGCTTAATCCCAAATTGCTCAAGACATTTTTCCAGGGTAGAAAGATAATTTGCTGCTATAACCAGATCCATCAACAAGCTTTTCTTTTTTAAGAGAGAACTGAATTAATTCTAATCTATATTAGAGGATAAGATCCAATGATGTGAAGAAAAATCCAAGATTTAGTTGTTAGGCTAAATCTTGAATCAAATGAGTTTAATAACGATAATGATCCGGCTTATACGGTCCATTTTTATCTACACCGATATAATCAGCCTGTTCACTACTTAATTGAGTTAATTTTGCGCCAATACGCCCCAAATGCAAACGGGCTACTTTTTCATCCAAAACTTTTGGAAGTACATAAACTTGATTCTGGTATTGGCTAGAGTTTTGGAACAGCTCAATCTGCGCCAATACTTGATTGGTAAAGGAAGCAGACATGACAAAGCTGGGATGGCCTGTAGCACAGCCCAAATTCACCAAACGCCCTTCAGCCAGGATAATGATCCGCTTTCCATCAGGAAAAATCACATGATCAACCTGTGGTTTGATATTTTCCCATTGATACTGTTTTAAGCTTTGAATATCAATTTCCGAGTCAAAATGGCCTATGTTGCACAATATCGCCTGGTTACGCATACGTTTCATATGATCATGAGTAACCACATGGTAATTACCTGTAGCTGTCACGACGATATCCACTTGCTCGGCAACATCGTCAAGAGTAACAACTCTGTAGCCCTCCATTGCCGCTTGAAGTGCACAAATAGGATCAATTTCTGCAACAAGTACTGTTGCTCCCTGTCCGCGCAAGGCTTGAGCACAACCTTTCCCCACGTCACCATAGCCTAGAATCAAAGCGACCTTGCCAGCTATCATAACATCTGTTGCACGTTTTAACCCATCCAGCAAAGACTCCCTACATCCATATAAATTATCAAATTTGGATTTGGTCACTGCATTATTCACATTAATGGCAGGAATTTTTAAATGACCATGCTTCGCCATTTCGTACAACCTGGCTACACCGGTAGTGGTTTCCTCAGATACCCCTTTAATTGCAGTTAGCAATTCGGGATATTTTTGGTGAACAACTTGTGTTAGATCCCCTCCATCATCTAATAATAAATTAGGTGTCCAACCATTGGGGCCATTTAATGTTTGCTCAACACACCACCAATATTCATCTTCTGTTTCACCCTTCCAGGCAAATACTGGAATTCCTTTTGCGGCAATAGCGGAAGCCGCATGATCCTGAGTGGAAAAAATATTACAGGAAGACCAGCGTACTTCAGCACCCAATGCAACCAGGGTCTCAATCAATACTGCAGTTTGAATCGTCATATGCAAACAACCTGCAATACGAGCGCCATGAAGTGGTTTTTTTGCGGAAAATTCCTCACGTAAAGCCATTAAACCCGGCATTTCGGTTTCAGCTATCGCTATCTCTTTTCGCCCCCACTCCGCTAATGAAATATCCGCCACTTTATAATCTTGTAATGTATTGATTTTTTGTACTCCTTCTTCTACCAGTTCCATTAGAGTATCCTTAAAAAATTATAATGCCTTGCTTAATTCAGCGACTTTGTTTAATCGCTCCCATGGAAAGTTCTCCCTACCATAGTGTCCATAAGTTGCTGTCTGTCTATAAATAGGACGAAGCAAATCGTGTTGATCAATAATTCCTTGCGGTGTTAAATCAAAATGGGTATGAATTAAATCAATTATTTCGCTGTTTTTTAATCGCCCCGTACCAAAAGTCTCAACAAAAATTGAAGTAGGTTCAGCAACACCAATAGCATAGGAAATCTGTAATTCGCATTTATCTGCCAAACCAGCCGCCACAATGTTCTTGGCAACATGTCTTGCAGCATAAGCAGCAGAGCGGTCTACTTTTGAAGGATCTTTACCTGAAAAACAGCCACCACCATGCCTTGCCATACCACCATAAGTATCTACAATGATCTTACGGCCGGTTAAGCCGCAATCACCCAAAGGACCACCTATTACGAAGCGTCCTGTCGGATTGATGAAGTATCGGGTCTTATCATTTAGCCATTCAGAGGGAAGAACTGGTTTAATAATCTCTTCACGGATCGCTTCAACCAAATCTTTATGCTCAATATCAGGAGAATGCTGCGTAGAAAAAACAACAGTATCCACTTCAACCGGCATTCCCTGCTCATATTTCAAAGTAAGCTGGCATTTTGCATCGGGTCTTAACCAAGATAATTGGCCTGATTTACGCTTAAAAGCTAACTTTTCCATTAAACGATGTGCATAAGCAATTGGAGCAGGCATAAATACATCCGTTTCACGGCTGGCATAACCAAACATGAGTCCCTGATCGCCGGCACCCAGAATTTTAGTTTGCTGATTATCTACTCCTTGAGCTATGTCTGGTGATTGCTTGCCAATCGCTGAAAGCACGGCACAGGATTCCCAGTCAAAACCCATCTGAGAACTATTGTATCCAATGTCCTTGATAACATGGCGAGTTATATCTTCAACATCTACCCAGGCTTTTGTTGTAATTTCTCCACCAACCAAAACCATACCTGTTTTAACCAATACCTCACAAGCCACTCGTGCTTTTGGATCTTGGGCTAAAATGGCATCTAAAATGGCATCGGAAATTTGATCAGCAATCTTATCAGGATGGCCCTCGGAAACAGATTCTGAGGTAAAAACATGGACTTCATTCATTACATACCCTCTGTATTTTCTATATTTTAATATCCTTAATCCCTATCTCTTTTTAAACCAAACAAGTTAGAGTCATTATTTCGTTAAAACCATGTCATTTTACTAACCTTTAATGGCCATGGATAGTTTTTAGGAGCATTACACTTTAAGCAGGCTTAAAACAAGCCATCCTTATCAGAATAATAATTTTGTCGCAAAAAACTTATTTCATCAGTTTTACAAATTCATTAAATAAAATATCTATATCATGTGGTCCAGGGCTTGCCTCTGGGTGACCTTGAAAACCAAATGCCGGTTTTGTTTTATGTCTTATTCCCTGTAAACTGTTATCAAATAATGAACGATGTGTTACTTCCAGGCAATTGGGCAACGAATCCTCATCTACAGCAAAACCATGATTTTGACTTGTTATAAAAACACGTTTTTTGCCAGTTGTTTCAACTACAGGATGATTGGAACCATGATGTCCAAATTTCATTTTTTTAGTAACACCGCCACATGCCAAAGCTAAAATCTGAAATCCAAGGCATATGCCAAATAACGGAATATTATTGTCTAAAAATACCTGAGTTGCTTTAATAGCATAATCACATGCCTGGGGATCACCTGGCCCATTAGATAAAAAGACACCATTAGGATTCATTGCTAAAACTTCTTCCGCTGAAGTTTTAGCAGGAACTATAGTAATATGACATCCCTTATCATGTAAGATGCGCAAAATATTATGTTTCACACCAAAATCGTAGGCAACGACATGAAGCTGTTGAGGTTGTTTGCTTAGACTCCACTCTCCTTGGCCTTCATGCCAACGCTCTGTCGTTTGTCTTGTAACCTCTAATGCTAAATCTGCACCTTGAAGCCCCGCAAACGATTGAGCCTTTGCCACAGCAATTTCAGGTTTCTCCACATTAGTGCTAATACATGCTCCGATGGCGCCTTTCTCACGCAATTTCAGTGTAAGCGCGCGCGTATCAATGCCAGAAATGGCAACTACTCCATTTTTACTTAGCCAGTCAGGGAAGGATTGTTCGGCTCTGTAGTTACTTGGAACAGCAGTGCAGTTTCTCATAACCAAGCCGGCCGCCCAGACTTTTGTCGACTCCATATCTTCCATGTTGCAACCTGTATTTCCCACATGAGCAGTAGTTAAGGTAATTATTTGTCTGGCATACGAAGGGTCAGTAAGCATTTCCTGATAGCCAGTCATTGACGTGTTAAAAACCAACTCACCAACAGAATCACCAGTGGCCCCTACTGACAGGCCCTCAAAAACAGTGCCATCAGCTAAAGCTAAAATTGCTGATTTATTAATCATGAAGAATATACTCAATTATGTTCAAAGTATGCTTATCCAGCGCAAAATAAGCAATCCATGCTGAAAACGACAAATCTTCCAATTGTAACTTAATTAAGTCAAAATTTCATGTCTTCGAAAAATTTTTTCACACCGGCAAACCAGGAGCTTGTTTTAGGTGAGTGCGTTCCCTTGGCATTCTCTAACGAATCCTGTAGCTTATTTAACAGTTCTTTTTGCTCCCGGGATAAATTAACTGGTGTTTCTACAACCACTTTGCATAGCAAATCACCTTGTCCATAACCTCTGACAGATTTCATCCCTTTACTTCTCAATCGAAATACTTTGCCTGTTTGAGTTTCTGCGGGGATTTTTAAAGTGACTCGACCTTCCAAAGTCGGTACCTCGATTGAGCCTCCTAATGCCGCAGTTGCAAAACTAATCGGCACTTCACAATGCAAATCATTTTCATGGCGTTCAAAAATAGCGTGTTTTTTCAAACTAATTTGAACATATAAATCGCCTGAACCACCACCATGCACACCGGCTTCACCTTCTCCACTTAACCGAACCCGATCACCATTATCGACTCCAGCCGGGATTTTGACATTTATTTTTTTACTTTCTCTCACTCTTCCTTGACCATGACAACTGACACAAGGATCAGAAATTATTTTTCCCTCGCCATGACAAGTGGGACAGGTTTGTTGTATGGAAAAAAAACCTTGTTGAATTCTGACTTGCCCCATGCCTTGGCAAGTTTCACAAGTTTTTGGACTAGTGCCTTTTTTAGCCCCCGATCCCTCACAAACAGTACAGGTGCCATGTCGTGGAACGGTAATTTCTACTTCTTTGCCAATAGCGGCTTCTTCAAGAGTCAATTGCACATTAAATTGCAAATCAGCGCCCCTTTGGCCACGCGATTGACGCCCATGTCCCCGTCCCCCTGAGAAAATATTCTCAAAAATATCTTCAAAAACGTCACCAAATCCGCCAAATCCGCCAAAACCACCTGGCCCCCCACCCATTGAAGGATCCACACCAGCATGGCCAAATTGATCATACGCAGCCCGTTTTTGCTTATCGGACAGGATATTATAGGCTTTTTGAATTTCTTTAAATTTTTCTTCGGCAGAGGCATCACCTGGATTCCGATCGGGATGATATTTCATTGCCAACCTGCGGTATGCTTTTTTAATCTCCGCATCACTCGCATTTCGACTTACTTCTAAAAGTTCATAATAATCCCGCTGTTCCATAACTGCTCACAATTTATAACAACCACTTAATTATAATGAGCTCAGTCGTATGAAGACTCTAAAATAATTTAAGTGCTATTCAATAGACAAACGGGACGATAATATCGCCCCGACCCAAAATTTATTTATTATAACCTAATGAAACCTTCTTCCACCCTCTTTAATCAGAGAGGGAGAGTAACATCAATTACTTTTTATCCTCTTCTTTCACTTCTTCAAACTCAGCATCAACGACTCCTTCTTCCGCAGGTTTTGTAGATTCCTGAGATTGGGTTTGCCCCTGAGCTGCCTGACCTTCAGATGATTTTTTAGCATAAATACGTTCGGCCATTTTTGCAGAGGCATCCGTCAATACTTTCAGCTTGTCTTCAATTCGAGCTTTGTCAGTTCCTTGTACCGCTTCTTTCAATTCAGAAATTGCAGTTTCTATGCCTTTTTTCTCATCCTCAGACAAATCATTAGCCAAATCTTTCATTGATTTTTCACAGCTATGAATCAAACTGTCTGCCTGATTACGAAGTTCTGCCATTTCCTTGAATTTCTTATCTTCTTCGGCATGCGCTTGGGCATCTTTCACCATAGCAGCGACTTCTTCTTCACTTAAACCACTGGAAGCTTTGATAACAATGGATTGTGCCTTGCCAGTTGCCTTGTCTTTGGCAGAAACATTCAGGATACCATTGGCATCGATATCAAAAGTCACTTCAATTTGAGGAACGCCACGAGGAGCAGGAGGGATATCACGCAAATCAAACCGTCCCAATGATTTGTTTGCTGAAGCCTGTTCTCTTTCACCTTGCAATACATGCACAGTCACTGCAGTTTGATTATCATCGGCTGTTGAAAATACTTGAGTTGCCTTTGTAGGAATAGTTGTATTTTTTTCAATAAGTTTGGTCATTACACCACCCATTGTTTCTATACCAAGAGACAGCGGAGTAACATCAAGTAAAAGAATATCTTTAACCTCACCAGACAATACTGCTGCTTGAATCGCGGCACCTACTGCTACAGCTTCATCAGGGTTTACGTCCTTACGAGGTTCTTTGCCAAAGAATTCCTCAACAGTTTTTTGTACCAGTGGCATACGAGTTTGACCACCAACCAGAATAACTTCATTGATTTGAGATACAGTAAGTCCAGCGTCTTTTAAAGCTATTTTACATGGCTCAACGGTTCGCTCAACCAGTTTTTCTACCAAGGACTCCAATTTTGCGCGAGTCAACTTGATATTTAAATGTTTTGGTCCGGAAGCATCTGCAGTAATATAAGGCAAATTGACGTCAGTTTGTTGTGCGGATGACAATTCAATTTTTGCTTTCTCAGCAGCCTCTTTCAAGCGTTGCAAAGCCAAAGGATCATTATGTAAATCAATACCAGTATCTTTTTTGAATTCGGAGGCCAAATACTCAATCAAAGCCAAATCAAAATCTTCTCCACCAAGGAAGGTATCACCATTGGTCGCGAGTACTTCAAATTGGTGTTCTCCATCCACTTCGGCAATTTCGATAATTGAAATGTCAAAAGTACCCCCACCTAAATCATATACCGCGATAACAGAATCACCGCGTTTTTTATCCATACCATAAGCCAGAGCAGCAGCGGTCGGCTCATTAATAATTCGTTTTACTTCCAAACCGGCAATACGACCAGCATCTTTGGTTGCCTGGCGTTGGGAATCGTTGAAATAGGCAGGTACAGTAATTACTGCTTCTTTTACTTCTTCACCCAAATAATCTTCTGCCGTTTTTTTCATTTTTCTTAACACTTCAGCAGAAATTTGTGGTGGTGCCTTATCTTGATCTTTGACTCTAACCCAGGCATCCCCATTGTCCGCTTTAATAATTTTGTAGGGAACCATCTTAATATCTTTTTGCACGATAGGATCATCAAATCGACGCCCTATTAATCGTTTAATCGCGAACAGTGTTTTCTCTGGGTTGGTCACGGATTGACGCTTGGCTGATTGGCCCACCAATATTTCATTATCATCGGTAAATGCTACGATAGAAGGAGTTGTTCTGTGACCTTCACTATTTTCAATTACCTTCGGTTTGTCACCCTCCATGACAGCAACACAAGAGTTCGTAGTACCCAGGTCTATACCTATAATTTTAGCCATTCTATTTTGCTCCAAATTAATATTTTCTCATGCAATACTCCACATATGGGGCGTATCATGACAATTTCAAGCCATAACCCTAAAAAAAGCGGAATATATTGCACCTAAAATTTGTTTTAAAAATACCTCAACTCAAACACCAAATTATTTGGTTGAAACTATAACTCGAGCCGGTCGAATTACCCGATCACTCAATTTATAACCTTTTTGGAATACAGTAATTACAGAATTGGGAGGCGCTCCTGGGGCTGGTTGCATTGACATAGCCTCATGTTGTTGAGGGTCAAATACCTGTCCTAGAGGATCAATTTGTTCCACATCAAATTTTTGTAATGCATCAAGAAAGAGTTTCATAGTTAGCTCAAGCCCTTCATGCATAGCTGGATCGCTATTCTTGTCTGCTAATTGCAATGCTTGCTCAAGGCTGTCAACTACTGGTAATAAAGCTGAAATCAGTTTTTCTACACCGTATTTATGGGCATTGGCAACTTCTCGTTCCATCCGACGACGAACATTCTCCAATTCAGCAAGAGCGCGCACAGATTTTTCCCAATTCTCATGTGCCTTTTGTTCCGCAAGCGTCAATTGCTCTTCCAAGGCGGCATAGCTCGGATGTCCTAAAGCAGGTTCTTGATGTTGTGATTCTTCATCAGTTTCTTCTTCCAGAATCTCGTTCTCTAACTTGTGCTCTTCTTTATGTTCGTCTTTAAATTTTTTCCAATCTTTTTTATTTTGTTTACTCATCAAAATTGCTCCTGACTAACTCAAGCATTACAAATGGGGATTACATTTGGTTTTTTCAAGCCCCTGATTAAGATTTAAAATCCAGGTTTCAGATTCATGTTATTCACTAATTGAAACTTTTCAAATCATGGCTTGCAGTAATTGTCCATTTATTCCATACTTAGATAATTAAAAAATCTGTGCTAATTCTCATTTAGGTAAGAGAAACAAAGTGCGTAAAGCTCTTTGATCTAATGAAATCCAAATGATGACTAAAGCAAAAATAACTTGGGTAGATTATGCAAGAATGGTCGCCAATCACATGGCAGCAATATTCCTATTTGCAGGCAGCGTCATACGCTGATCAAGAGCAATTAAATAAGGTAGTAGAACAATTAAGTTTTCTACCTCCTTTAGTTACGAGTGGTGAAATCAAAAATCTGAAAAACGAAATTGCACATGCTGGTCGAGGTGATGCTTTTATTCTGCAAGGTGGTGATTGTGCGGAATCCTTCAATGACTGTCGTTCAGAAGTCATAAGTAACAAATTAAAAATTATCTTGCAAATGAGCTTAATCTTGCTATACGGATTACGCAAACCAATTATTCGTATCGGAAGAATAGCCGGGCAATATGCAAAACCACGCTCTTCAGATTATGAAACCATAAATGGAGTTACCTTACCCAGTTATCGTGGAGATATCGTTAATTCACCTGAATTTACCGCAGCTGCCAGGGAACCTAATCCTAAATTATTACTTCAGGCATACAGTTGCTCTGCTATGACATTAAATTTTATTCGAGCGCTGTTGGACGGGGGGTTTGCTGACCTGCATCACCCTCAACGCTGGGATTTGGGTTTTGTTGAACACTCTCCTCAGAAGAACGAATACCAACACATTGTAGATTCTATTGAAGACGCCCTGGATTTTTTGAACGCTATAGATGGGATACGCTCTAGCAGTATCAGTAAAGTCGATTTTTACACCTCACATGAGGCTTTGCATTTACATTATGAGCAAGCCTTAACAAGACAGTTGAAAGATGGAAAATGGTACAATCTTTCAACTCATTTACCCTGGATTGGAATGCGTACGGCACAAATTGACAGCGCGCATCTTGAGTTTCTAAGAGGAGTGCAAAACCCAATAGGCATTAAAATAGGCCCGGCAGCTACTCCTGAATGGTTGTCAGAAGTGCTACACATAGCCAATCCGCAAAAAGAAGAAGGGCGAATTTTACTTTATACCCGCTTGGGAGCCAAGCTTATAGACCGGTTGTTGCCCCCACTTATTGAAGCAGTAAAGAAAACCAAAATCCCTGTCACATGGTCATGTGACCCTATGCATGGCAATACTGAAACAACAGATGATGGAACTAAGACTCGTCATTTTGACAATATCTTATCTGAATTAAAACAAGCTTTGGAAATTCATCGCAACATGGGCAGTTATCTGGGAGGCGTCCATTTTGAATTAACCGGCGATAATGTAACAGAATGCATCGGTGGGGCTCGTGGTTTAGCTCCTCATGACCTTAAAACAGCCTATCACAGCCTGGTTGATCCAAGATTAAACTATGAACAATCACTGGAAATGGCCATCCAGCTAAGCCATCAATTCAGAAATGAACCTTAATGAAACTCATAACGTCTTGAATGAAGGCCAGTATCTACGCTAAAAGCTGATTGTCCTATTCTTGAGTCATTTCACTATTTTGAAACAATAATTTGCCTCGCACAGGCTATAAATGATATTGAGGACTTATTTCATGCACCGCCTCAATCATTATTGCAACATTGTCAGGAGGTACGTCTGGAGTAATGCCATGCCCCAAATTAAAGATATGTCCTGTTCCATGTCCATAGGATGCCAATACATTCCTTACTTCTCTGCGTATACACTCTTTTGTAGTTCGTAAAACAGCAGGATCCAAATTTCCCTGTAAAGCAACTTTTCCTCCCACTCTTTGACGGGCAGAAGCTAACTCACACGTCCAGTCAACTCCCAATGCGTCACAGCCAGTCTCAACCATCCATTCTAACCATTGCCCACCATTCTTGGTAAATAAAATGACAGGGATATCAAGGTATTCCTTTTTTAATTGCCGAACAATTTGGCACATATATGCCAAAGAAAAATCCTTATAATTTTGTGGAGTTAAAACTCCTCCCCACGTATCAAAGATCATAACCGCATTAACTCCAGCCTTTATTTGTTCAATCAAGTAGGCAGTCACAGAGGCAGCCAGTTTATTCAATAACAGATGAGCCGCTTCTTTTTCAGTGTATATCAAATTTAAAATTCGTTTAAAATCTTTACTGCTCCCGCCTTCTACCATGTAACACGCTAAAGTCCATGGGCTACCTGAAAAGCCAATCAAGGGCAATTCTTTAGGCATCTCTTGTCGGATTAAGCGCGCAGTATCAAAGACATAGGATAAAGATTCAGGAATCGAAGGAATTTCCAGAGCATGAATTGCTTTGACCTCTTGCAGAGGATTTGTAAAACAAGGCCCTTCCCCTTCAGCAAAATAAAGCCCTAACCCCATAGCATCAGGAATCGTTAAAATATCTGAGAATAAAATAGCTGCATCCAAAGCATAGCGACGCAAAGGTTGCAAGGTTACTTCACAAGCGAGTTCAGGATTCTTACAAAGATTTAAAAAATCTCCGGCATGTTCTCTTACTTTTCTGTATTCAGGCAGATAACGCCCGGCCTGGCGCATAATCCAGACTGGAGTTCGCTCCACAGGTTGTCGTCTCAAGGCTCGAAGAAAAAGGGATTGGTTCAAATCAAACATCATGTAATCACTATCACAATAAAAAGTGTTTATAGTATCATGTTAAGCTAATCAATACAGTGGTATAAATGGCCATCGGGACTTAACAATATAAACAGGACGTACGAAAAACTCCAGGGGCAAGGCAAAAAATGTTTTTAATGTGGGCATTTAATAAACTAAATAACTGAATTAAAAAATTTTTTAGCAAAAAGATCGAGGATTTTTCGTAAGACCTGATGAATTATTAATGGATATTCAATGGATACTTTAAATATTACAGCGCTCAGTGTCGAAACAAAAATTGGTGTTTATAGTTGGGAACAACGTATTAATCAACGACTATTAATTGATATATCCATTCCCTTTGACTTTAAAGATTGCAAGGATAATTTGTCTAATACCTTGGATTACGCTGATCTGTGCCAAACAGTAACCCAATTTGTAGAATCAACTTCGTTTCAATTAATTGAAACGGTAGCGGAACAAATTGCCCAATTAATCAAGCAAAAGTATCCTGTTAACAAAGTTTCTGTCGCTGTCACCAAACCCCATGCTGTAAAAAATGCCGCGGGAATTCAAGTGGTTGTTAGCCGATAATCAGTAAAAAGAAATCTACTTTGATTAGCATTAACTGATTGTCTTTATCCGCCAACGCTTCGCACCATACCATTCAGATGCTCTGTCTTGGCAAGGTTCATTTGAGCTTTTTGAGCCAAGGCTTTATTCGGGTAAGGACCAACCACTACCCGGAACCAATTTCCCTGTGCTTGCGTGACTGGAACCACGCTGACATCAAAGCCTTTAAGGATTAACATACCCTTCATTTGCTCTGCATCCTGACGCGCTTTAAAAGAAGCCACTTGAACCAAATACGCTCCTTTATTGGGTTGTTGCGTAGTTGTTGGTTTTCCCTCGGCCGCCTTCACTGTAGTTTGTGGCATTGGATTGGCTATTGTTGATTTCACTGTGGTATTGACAGCAGCAGTAACAGTGTTTGTGGTCTTTTGCAGTGGAGTTGATGACTTGTCTGCTGGATGATTGGCCGTATTTTGCTGATTAGCTGCCTGAGATACCGGCCCTCTTTCATTTGCTAATAAAGTATAAAATTCAAATTTAGGTTTAGGGGGCACTTGTTTATGCTCTTGTATCACTTTAGTTGGCGCTTTTTCAGCGTCATAATGGGCTAAAACCTGGGTACTCACCCATTGACTTATCATTTGTATATCAAAAAAAGAAGCTGTTAAATACCCAAACAAAAAAGTCACAATAATGACCAAAAACTGGTGTGGTCCTTTGTTACGACGTGAAGTACGCCTATTTCCATAATCTTTTGCCATTACATACTCTCTGGAGCTGATACACCTAATATAGCCAAACCATTATTTAAAACCTGTCGAACCGACTCCAGCAAGCACAAACGAGCACATCGCAATTGTTCTTGTTCGCATAATAATTGGATCGCATTATAATAACTGTGCAAGCCATTGGCCAGTTCCCTCAAATAATAAGCAAGCTGATGCGGCTCACAACAAGCAGCAGCGGCTTGGATCACTTCAGGATATCGACTAATTAGAGAAATTAATGTGGTCTCATGTTGTTGCTCCAATAAATCAAGGTTTTTAAGCCCCATATCCTTATCCCACTTAAGCCCCCTTTCTTTTAACTGTCTCAATACACTGCAGATGCGGGCATGGGCATATTGAATATAATAAACAGGATTGTCACTGGATTCGGATTTTGCCAAATCCAGATCAAAATCCATGTGTTGTTCAGGCTTTCTGGCCACATAAAAATACCGGGCCGCATCATTTCCTACTTCTTCTCTTAATTCTCTCAAAGTGACGAATGAACCGCTACGAGTAGACATTTGCACCCTGTCACCACCTCGATAAAGAATAGCGAACTGAACCAAAATAACATCCAATGCACTTTCATCATGCCCTAATGCCTTAACTGCAGTTTTAATTCTTGTGACATAGCCATGATGATCAGCACCAAAAATATCAATGACCCGATCAAAACCTCTATCGTATTTATTCCAATGATAAGCGACATCTGAAGCAAAATAAGTCGTTTGCCCATTTGCGCGGACTAATACTCTATCTTTTTCATCACCAAAATCAGTTGCCCTAAACCATAACGCGCCTTCTCTCTCATAAGTATGATTTCTGTCTTTCAAGGCTTGAATGCCTTTTTCAATAGAGCCGTCCTCAAATAACGATTGTTCGGAAAACCAATTGTCAAAATTTACACCAAACGCCTGCAAATCATCTTTTATATCATCCAATACCGTTTTTAAAGCATGTTGATGAAAATTAGCAAACCCATCCTTGCCCAGTAAAGATTGCGCTCGCGCGATGATCGCATCGATATAAGTCTCTTTATCTCCACCTTCGGGTTCATCAGCAGGTAAATTGTCTACTACCGAAATCCATGGATGCACAAATTGATTACCCTGCTCTGACCACATCACTTGTGCAATCTCATAAACATATTGACCTTTATAGCCATTCGTTGGAAACACAACAGGCTCACCTGCCAACTCCAGGTAGCGCAACCACACACTCACAGCAAGGATATTCATTTGCCTGCCAGCATCATTGACATAATATTCCAAAGTCACATCATACCCGGCAGCCTTTAAAACATTCCCCAAAGTTGCTCCGAAAGCAGCTCCTCTTCCATGACCTACATGCAAAGGGCCAGTGGGATTGGCAGAAACAAATTCAATCAATACTTTCTGGCTCTGTCCTAAATTACCTCGGCCAAACTCCTTGCCTTTATTCAAAATTTCAGAAATGATGAGTGAACGTGCCGTACTGCGCATAAAAAAATTAATAAATCCTGCCCCTGCTATCTCAATTTTCTCTACGGACGGATCCGAAGGGATTGCTGCAACCAGTCGCTCGGCTAATATTTTAGGTGACTGTCGGCATGGTTTGGCTAATACCAAGGCCAAATTAGTCGCATAATCACCATGGGCAGGATCTTTGGCATTCTCAACTTTTATTTCAATCTCCAAATCAATTGGTATTTCGCCTGATTGTTGCAGATTAATTAATGCTTGTTTCAAAAGATATTCGATTATAGCTTTCATACTTCTCATTTATCCGTCAAAAATACCGCTATTATGCTCTTTTTCATACCATATGGAAAGGCTCTCAATCCAGGACATCATCACTACAACAACAGAAATATCAATAGCTCATTAATTTTCAAGAGATTCATAGGACTTATGAATATAACCATCTTGAGACAGCAGAATGGCTATGGGTCTTGTCACATCAAAGTGCGCAAAAATAATCATCATCATTACCGTGATAGGCACAGACAGAAACATGCCTAGTACCCCCCAAATGGCACCCCATAGAGCCAAGGCAAACAATATCACCAAAGGACTTAAGTTTAATGATTTACCTAACAGACGAGGCTCTAAAAAATTGCCTACGAAAAACTGTATAGCTACTATTCCGGAGGTCACTTCCAAAAACGGCCACCAGCTTTCAAATTGAATCAAGGCAAGTGCTGCTGGAAAAGCAGTTGCTACAATAGCTCCTATATTTGGAATGTAATTTAAAAAGAAAATTAATAATGCCCAAAACTCGGCAAAATCCAAACCAACCCATTTCATAATAAACCAGCTCAACGTGGCAGTGAGCAAGCTTAACAAAGTTTTGATACCCAGATAGGTTTGAGTGTCTTTTGTAATATGCGAGATAATGTTTTTAACCAGTTTCCTGTGCTCTTCCTGTGGAAAAAAAGCATCCATTTTTTGAGTGAAATAATGCTGCTCAACAAATAGAAACACAACATATAAGGAAATCAGCACAGCGGAACTGGTTATAGTCGTAAAAACTCCATAAATATTAACAAGCATACTCTGGATACTAAATCCTTGAATTAAACTGTCGAAATCGAAAATACCCTTAACATGAAATCGTTGATCCAGGTTGTTAAATATATGCAGTAAATTTTCCTGATACCTGGGAGAAGCGGCAATTACATCACTGACATTATTGGTAATGATGTTAATAAGAATCATTACCAGGCAAACAACAACAAACAAAGATAAAATCATGCTTATCCAGGATGGGAGATGTGTGCCGATGAAAGGAATTTTCTGTACACCACTATTAATGGTATTCAACAGGTGCCAAACAAAAATTGATATGACAATTGGAATTAATAATCCTCTTCCTGCGATTAATAAATAACCTGTTATCCAAACCAGTATCAAAGCCGCCGTAAACGTTATAATACGATTCATCCAATTGCACTCCATCTTTGACGAATAGATACTCGCAAGCAACAAGTAACTTGGTAATGATTTGGGCAAAATTGCCAGAATGATGACTCAAGTCGCAACGAATATATTTTCCTGTTATTATTAAATTTTTAATCTTAAATAATACCGTGCTGAGTAACTCTTGTGAATATTTAACTGGTGTTGGCCCAACCATTGCAGCAAAACTTGCTAAATGCGGGATTTTCACCATACAAGACCTGCTTTTCCACTTGCCTTATAAATATCAAGACAGAACCAGGATAACACCAATTCAGGATTTACGCTCTAATGAATGGTGTGTTATCGCAGGCCATGTATGCAAAACTGAAATTAAATACGGCAAAAGGATGATGTTAAATTGTTATGTAGAAGATAAAACAGGCTTGGTTAAGCTCCGCTTTTTTCATTTCAACAAGCAGCAAGTTCAGTCTTTGAATAACAGCACCATGATTAGGGCTTTTGGTGAAGTTCGCGACTTTAACAACCATTTGGAAATGATTCACCCTGAGTATCAATTACTTGACCAGGAATCAGACTTCCACGTGGAAGAAACGCTTACGCCAATTTATCCAACAACTCAAGGCTTAACTCAAACCCGATTAAGACAGTTAGTTAAAATAGCCTTGGAACAATGTGAACATGAACTTCATCAATTGGAATGGATGAGTGAAAAGCAATTACAGGAAAACAATTTTTATAATCTGGGTGAAGCCATTAAGTTACTTCATAACCCTCCGCCTGACATCTCCCTTTCTACCCTGGAGACAGGCGAACATCCTGCCCTCAAGCGGTTAATATTTGATGAATTGCTGGCACAACAACTCAGCATGCAATTTGCGAGACAATCACGTAGCAAGCTTCAAGCTCCCTCTATACCTCTTGATAAGGCTATCCATACACGCTTTATCGAATCATTGCCCTTCACTCTTACAAAAGCGCAACAAAGAGTTTTTAAAGAAATCAGTCATGATTTAGCTCAAAGCAAACCCATGCTTCGCTTGTTACAGGGTGACGTTGGGGCGGGTAAAACCATTATTGCGGCACTAGCTGCCCTCCAAGCTATCTCACAAGGATTCCAGGTTGCCTTTATGGCACCAACCGATTTATTAAGTGAACAACATACAAATAATCTCCATAAATGGTTAGAACCTATCGGTGTTAATGTATTAAGACTGAGCGGTAAAATGAAAACCACTGAACGAAAAAATGCGCTTGCAGGCCTCCAGGATAATAGCTGCCAACTCATTGTCGGAACCCATGCATTATTTCAGGATAAGGTGGAATTTGCTCGTTTGGGTTTAGTCATTATTGACGAACAACACCGCTTTGGAGTAGAACAGCGGCTCCTTTTGCAACAAAAAGGGCAATTAAACCAATTAATCCCTCATCAATTATTAATGACAGCCACCCCTATTCCAAGAACCCTGTCAATGTCTCATTTTGCCCATTTGGATATATCGGTGATTGATGAACAACCACCTGGCCGTATGCCAATTACAACAGCGGTATTGAACCAGGATAAGCGCGAACTGATTATCGAACGCTTACAAGCAGCAATCGCCAACGGTAAACAAGCTTACTGGGTATGCACTCTTATAGAAGAGTCTGAAAAATTACAATGTATAGCAGCAACAGATACCTCAAAAAAACTACAAGAACAGCTCCCTTTCGCACGTGTAGGTCTTGTTCATGGGAGGATGAAAACACTTGAAAAAGAGGCTACTATGGCGGCTTTTAAACAAGGCGAGCTTGATTTATTGGTAGCAACTACTGTTATTGAAGTAGGTGTTGATGTTCCTAATGCCAGTTTAATGATCGTTGAAAATGCAGAGAGACTTGGTTTGTCGCAGTTACATCAGTTACGAGGACGAGTCGGCAGAGGTAATAATCAATCTCACTGTCTTTTACTTTATCAATCGCCTCTATCACAGCAAGGTGCTGAACGTCTAAAAATCATGCGTTCAACAACAGATGGCTTTCTAATCTCTGAAAAGGATTTGGAGTTAAGAGGCTCAGGAGAAATACTAGGAACCAGACAAACTGGTTTTAGGCAATTTAAAATAGCTAACTTACAACGCGATAAAATCCTCTTCACTATTTTACGCCCAATTGCAAAACAACTGACGTTGGAAAAACCAACAATTGCCAGACAAATTACACAAAGATGGTCAGGCGACTTTGAACAATTTTTGCAAAGTTAAAAAAATAATTAAAATTCTTGAAGTCAAGACTGTTTTTTATTTTTTTCTTTGCTAACATAAACGAGCCAGTAATAAAATTCATTTCCTCTTAGCCCTGTGGATAACTTTAAAAGTTAATTGCACAAAACTCTTTCCAATTTTACCATTGAAATTTCTATAGCCCTCTCCAGGTAAAGGTTATCTGGCTTTTTTGATTTAATTCACTCAAATATATTTATCCACAAAATCTGTGGATAATCCTGTGCACAGAATGCAAAACACCTTGTAAAATCAGTCTATTTTCTAACTGATTCAGAACTTTCCAATTTGCTTTTGAGTGAAAGCTGCAAATCTTTTTTCTCATCGTTCCAGTTCTATCAGATTTAATCCTATGAAGCCCAAAACCATGGAATTGTTTACATGAATCACAATTAGATTAATTATAAAACATTGATTTTGGATATTTTCAGCAGAGTTCTAACAATTGATAAGCCAAGATAAATAGGAACTCACGACATAACATGGTATAGTTTCCTCTCTAATTTTTTTACAAAATCCAAATTTTTTTTGTAATTGAAAAAGGAACAGCAATGTACCCCCATGACAGGTATTGGCAAGCCAAAAAAGTTACCCTTATCGGTGCTTTTATTAATGCCTTACTCGGTATTGTCAAAATGATTGGTGGTTTTTTATATCATTCTCATGCTCTCATCGCAGATGGAGTTCACTCCATTTCAGATTTAATTACCGATGTGATGGTCGTATTTGCCTCAAAATATGGAAGCGTTAGCGCTGATGACTCTCATCCATATGGCCATCAAAGAATTGAAACGGCAGCCACCCTATTGCTATCCCTTCTACTAATTCTGGCAGGCTGTGGTATTGCCTGGGACGCACTTGATGAATTGCTTAAATCAGACCATACCATGCCAAACTGGTTATCGATTCCTATAGTGTGCTTCTCAATCATTGCAAACGAAGCATTATTTCACTACACCCGCCATGTAGGAAAAAAAATTAGCTCCCAATTAATCACCGCCAATGCCTGGCATCATCGCTCAGATGCTGCTTCATCCATAGTCGTGCTGATTGGATTAATTGGCAGCCTGGCAGGGCTTGTTTACCTGGATGCCATTGCCGCCGTCATCGTAAGCCTGATGATTATAAAAATGGGCTGGAGCTATGGCTGGAACAGTGTCAAAGAGTTGGTAGACACTGCGGTTGATGCAGAATTATTTTCTCAAATTGAACGAGTTATACAAAGCATCGATGGAGTAAAACGTATTCACCAGCTAAGAAGCCGGTTTATGGGCAGTGATGTGCTTATTGATGTCCATATTCTGGTTTCACCCAAGATATCTGTTTCCGAGGGGCACTATATTGCTCAACACGTGCATCATACTCTGGTAAAAAAAATTGATTGCGTCAAAGATGTGATTGTCCATGTTGACCCTGAAGACGATGAAATTTCATGCCCATCCTTGCATTTACCAAACAGGGCAATACTTCAGGAAAAATTCTTTAATGACATTTATCATGATTTTCCGCAGATTATATTTTGGAATATACATTATCTAAATGGAAAAATGAGCTTGGATATTTTTTGTTCAAATGATTTTAATCAATGGAAAAAACTGCATAATCGAGCAATCTCAACCTTGAAATCACAAATCGATATAGAGGAAGTACGTCTCTTCGGCTTGCATGAAGTGATGCATTATCCATCAAACTAATATCCAGAAGGCATGAAAGAATTGCTATATTTTAACAATGTAATCCTACTATGCCCTGTAGATTCGATTAGTCATTTCAGGATAATATATACGCATTTTAAAGTAGGAAGACTTCATGTTGTCTGCAACCAGTTTAAAAATTATTTTTGCTGTTTCGATATTTATAGTCATTCTCATTGCAGGCTGGTACCCATTTAAAAAGCGAATTAAAGACGATAAACACATTGATTTCCCTATAGGTGAAACTTTGGCTACAGGTGTTTTTCTAGGCGCAGCACTCCTTCATATGTTACCTGAATCAAATGCCTTATTTAAAGAGATGGGTTATAACTATCCGTTTGCATTTATCATTACCGGAGTAGTATTCCTTATTTTCTTGTGGTTTGAACATTTAGGGAAGGAACTATACCATCATCATGATGCAGAACATCCTGCTTTCGCGATACTCGCCTGGGCGATGCTTTCTGTCCATTCACTTATGCTGGGAGCTGCTTTAGGTTTTACCCAATATAATTCCATGGTTATTATGCTGTTTTTAGCAATCATCACTCATAAATGGGCAGAAAGTTTGGCTATAGCAATTCAGTTAAATAAAAGTTCGATGAGCACTCGCAAAAGTATGGTGTTCTTTTTCTTTTTTAGTCTTATGACGCCTTTAGGCATTTATTTTGGTTGGTATTTTGGCCATGGTGTGGAAACGAATTCTTTATTTGACCCTATCTTAATTGCGGCATCGGCCGGTACTTTTCTCTATTTAGGAACTCTGCATGGTCTGGAGCGCTGTGTCATGGTGGAGCGTTGCTGTAATTTAAGTGATTTCAGCTTTGTAATCATAGGCTTTTTGCTCATGGCATCGGTGGCTATCTATGTCTAAATTTTTACAACAAAAACCGATTATTCTTGCCTCCTCTTCGACCATAAGACATAAACTCATGCATTCTCTGGGATTGGATTTTCTGGTTGTACCATCGAATTGCAACGAAGAAGAAATTAAAACAAGGCATAATTCTGACGAACTAATTGAGTTAGGTATTACCTTGGCAAAAACTAAAGCGTTGGATGTCAGCCAACATTATCCAGAGTATTATATCATTGCAGCAGATCAATTATGCGTCGCTGATAAAAGAGTATTTAATAAACCATTAAATCATCAAACAGCTGTAAAACACTTGCAAGAATTAAGCGGGAAACAACATCAACAAATTGCTTGCCTGTGTATTGTCAAAGAGAGCAAAATACTTTGGCAATACTATGAAACAGCGACATTAACACTGCATCCCCTGAGTGAAAAAACAATTGAAGCCTATTTGCAAGCGGAAAAACCTTATCAGAGTTGTGGTGCTTATCAATATGAAGGTTTAGGCAAGTGGTTATTTAAGGAAGTGCAAGGAAGCGAGGATACCATTCTTGGTTTGCCTCTAATGCCATTAGTTAATGCGCTTGTAAACCTTAAAGTGGTATGTATTTAAATAAATATAAAAAGATTAGGAAAAACTATGCACATACATAAAATTCTGGCACGTGAAATATTAGATTCTCGCGGTAACCCCACCGTTGAGGCAGACGTCATTCTAGAAAACGGTATTATTGGAAGAGCGAGTGTTCCATCTGGAGCTTCCACAGGAAGCCGGGAAGCCTGTGAACTTAGAGATAATGATCTAAAGCGATATGCTGGCAAAGGGGTGCAAAAAGCAGTTAAACACGTTAATGAAGAGATAAATCAGACATTACAAGGATTGTCTGTTGGTGATCAGGAAAATTTAGATCGCATTTTATGCCAATTAGATAATACAGAAAACAAATCTCATCTGGGAGCTAATGCCATTTTAGCTACTTCACTAGCTTGCGCCAGAGCAAGAGCATTATCTCTTAATCAGCCATTGTATATGGCACTTAATCAGGGTGAGATAATGACCATGCCCGTTCCTATGATGAATATTCTGAATGGAGGTGCTCATGCTGATAATAATGTGGATATTCAGGAATTTATGATAATGCCAATCGGCGCCCCTGATTTTCCCATAGCATTACAAATGGGAACAGAAATCTTTCATGTACTGAAATCTGTGCTAAAAAAACAAGGATTAAATACTGCTGTTGGTGATGAAGGTGGTTTTGCACCTAATATTCAATCTAATCGTCAAGCGCTGGATCTTCTTAGTGAGGCGATTGAAAAGGCAGGCTTTCGATTAGGAGAAGACATTGTATTTGCCTTGGATGTTGCTGCTTCTGAGCTTTTTAATGAAGGCTTTTATCATATGTATTCTGAAAATCAAAAATTTGATTCTCATCAACTCATAGAATACTACGCAAATCTCATTTCCAGTTATCCCATAGTCAGTATTGAAGATGGCCTGGATGAAAAAGACTGGTTAGGATGGAAACAATTAACCACCCTTTTGGGAAATAAAGTTCAGCTCGTCGGAGATGATTTATTCGTAACTAATCCCAAAATTCTGCAAGAAGGAATTGCCCAAGGGGTTGCAAACGCCATATTAATTAAAGTCAATCAAATAGGTACTTTAAGTGAAACAAGGCAGGCTATAAAGCTCGCACATAAAAATGGATACCGATGTGTAATATCCCACCGTTCCGGAGAAACAGAAGATACCTTTATTGCTGATCTTGCAGTTGCAAGTGGTTGTGGTCAAATTAAAACTGGATCCTTGTGCCGCACAGACAGGACTGCGAAGTATAATCAGCTATTGAGGATAAATGAATTGGCATCTTTACCTTATGCTGGAAAAAGTATACTGAAAAGATGATTTGAAGCTTTTCGGCATTATTCATGATTAACTTAGGCTGGTTTTTGAGTGTTCACTGCAACTCGACATCAGCCTAAGTTGAAATGAAGAATAATATAGATTAAATACAATTTAAAATCAGTTCGATAAAAAATTTAATACTATATACCCTGAACACATATTGCTCCTTGCCGTAATAAGATACTACAATAGTAATTAGATATATTCTTCAATAGAAAATTCTATGCGCCCCATATTCATTATCTTAATTATTGCTTTGGTTGCTTTACAACATAAGCTATGGCTAGGTGATGGAAATATCATCCAATGGATTAAACTCGAAAAAAAACTGGAAGCTCATAAAAATCAGAACGATAAATTAGCTGCCAGAAATAAAGCTTTGGAAGCGGATATCAAAGAGTTAAAAAGTGGTGATCAAGCCCTTGAAGAACAAGCTCGATATGAACTAGGTATGATTAAGCAGAATGAAGTCTATTATCAATTTGTCGATTAGGCTTGAAAGAGACTAGACCGGAATCATCTCTATTTGCGATGAAGGAATTTTGTCCCAAAGGCTTAATACAAACCCACCACCTCCTGAACCAGTTGGCTTAACAGCAATTGCACCATCAGCGAACAAGTGATTCATATGTTGTTGTAAGCTTTCACTAACCAATCCCCATTGTACAAAACAATCTGCCGCTTTATTTATCGCTTTTGCCAAGCGATTTAAAGCATCAACTCCCCCTTCTTCCAAAACAACTTTGGCTTCCTGAACAGCCTCTACCATTTGCCTATCCACTTGGTGAGCAAGCTCTGGATTTTTATCCCATAAATATTCAACTTGCTGTATACAATGAGACGTAATACCAATTTGATTGCAAGAGGATAAATACCAATAGGGATAAATAGTTTGCTTTACTGGAGTACAAAGCCCGGACTTAAAATATATACCGGTATCTGAGGCTACACCGGCTACATCCAAACCACTGCTTTTACCATGAAACAAATGTTCTAACTGTTTGGCAAATTCGCTGCATTGATTATCTTGTATCATTCGCTGCGCGCAGTACCATCGACTCATGGCAACACAAAGCGCTGCCGAAGCACCCATGCCAACCCCAACAGGAATATTGGTGTCCAAATAAAAATGACCACCTAATTCATTCAGTGAACGCCCTAATAAATGCATACCACGCTCTAATACGCTCCAAAATAATAAATGCATATCCGAACCATTGCTGCCTTTAAATTCTGCGCTCAAGGACGCAGAGGAAGGGTTATATCTCAAAGTTAATTGCCTTTCTTTAATAGGAAATACTAAAGCTTCATGTCCCCTTACTACCGCATGTTCACCTGCTAAAATCCACTTGCCGAAAGTAGTGGTTTCAAAATCATAAAACATCATAGTTTCCTACCAAATAATCCGATTTAAATTGTCGTGCGAGATCTATTTGATCTGATCTATAAAGCAAATGAACATTAGGACCGGCATCCATAGTAACTACAGGGCCATCGCCTTTTTCGTTCCAAAATTTTTCAATAACGCTCAATATATGTAAGGTATTATCTGTTATGTAAGAAAATGGTTTTTCACAGGTTTTAAATAATTGATGCATGTCGAGAAATTCATGCCAGCAAATTTGGTATATACTCGTCCAGTCTTTGTTTTCAAAAGCGTTCAGTAATAATTTCAAATTTGCCTCGGCCCTTTCACTTCGCGTTTCATAAAAAGGACTTGTTTTAACCAGCTTATGTGCCACCCTGGACGGTATTTCTTTTTCTTGGCTGCTAATTACTATTACTTGGTGTAATAAATCTTTATAAGGCAAATCGATTGCAGAGACTTTATCTCCCGTCCATAACGCCCATGGTGCATAAAAAGAACGACAAGACGAACCCGAACCTAATCGACTCAATTGTGCTTGCTCATCAATAGAAGGCATAGGTTTTTGAGTAAGTTCACTTAATGCAATTGACGCACACTTTGTTAAGGCAGCAAAACTGGAAGCAGAACTTGCTAAACCGCTACTATGAGGGAAATTATTACTGGATTGAATTAAAAATCCACCGGCATATCCAAAATACTCTTTCAATCGTACTAAATGATCAATAAAGCGTTTTTGCGCTTCAACTGACAGGTTAAATTCTGGTGCTCCAGGAATACTAAGCGGCTCCCAAATGTCTTTTTTAGTTGGTAATTTCTCTAATTTCACAGAACTTAATAAATTACTCAAGGTGTAGGATAGAGAAGAATTATCAGGTAAATTGGAATCTTCATCTTTTTTACCCATATATTTGATCAAAGCAATGTTAGCGGGTGCCTGAGCAAACCAATGCATAGTTAGTCTCCTTGAGGTCAATGACCAGGTGCATCATTCCATAAAATCTTATGTAATTGTAGTTGAAAACGAACTGGTAATTTATCCTGAATTATCCAATTTGCAAGATCAGTAGGATTTAGCTGATTCCAACTCGGAGAAAATAAGAGTTGTACCCGTTCAGCTAACCGATATTCACTCAGCATGCTGCATGCCCATTCATAATCATTTCGGCTGCATAATACAAACTTAATCTGATCAGTAGGTTTCAGAAAACTCAAATTGGACAGCAAGTTTTTATCTGCTTCCCTGGAGTCAGGCGTTTTTAAATCCATGACGATCATAACTCGTTGATCTACCGAAGCTATATCCCTGGCGCCGCTGGTTTCCAAAGAAACCAAGTGTCCTGCATCACAAAGTTTGCTTAATAAGGGGATACAGCCAGGTTGAGCAAGTGGTTCACCCCCAGTAACACAAACATGTTGACATTGATAGGAGGCTACTTTATTCAAAATATCATCTATTTCAACGACTTCACCTCCTGAAAAAGCATAAGCCGTATCACAATACTGACATCGTAATGGACAGCCCGTCAGACGAACAAATACAGTAGGTAAGCCTACTGTTACTGATTCTCCTTGCAATGAATGAAAAATCTCCGTAATTCTTAATTGTTCATTAAATCGTTTCATAAAGCATTAATTGCTTCCAATTTAGAGCTGGCCAATTGTGCTGTTGGCGTATCAGGGTAGGTTTTAACAACTTGTTGAAAACGCTTTTTGGCTTCTTGCGTGTCGCCTTTCTCAGCATAAGCATAGCCAGATTTTAACAAACTGGCTGCAGCCTTGCTGGATGAAGGATATTGCTGTAAAACAATCTCAAAATGTTCTATGGCTTTAGGATAGTCCTTTTTAACAAGATACAGTTCACCTAACCAGTATTCTGCATTGGCAGTGTAACCTCCTCTGGGATATTTTTGCACAAAAGTCTGCATAGACTTAATCGCCTCATCATAGCGTTTATTTTTAACTAACTCGTAAGCCGCCAGGTAACTTATCTGTTCATCTGCAGGATTAGCCCTGGAAACAGCAATAACAGGTTGTGGTTTACTATTAGATAGCCCTGTAGATGGCCCTGCTTTGATTTGCGGAGAAGTTGCTTTTAAAGTCGCTGGCGAATTAGAACCCAATGAAACGTCTGTTGCTGGTTTATCATTTTGAATGGTTTTTGCTGAAGTTGAAGAATTGGATAATCGAGAATCCAGATCTTTATAGAAGGCTACTTGCTGTTGCTGTAATAATTTTAAATCGTGTGCCTGTACTTCAAGCTGACCACGTAACTCTTGTATTTCTTTTTGAAGTTGCTGAATTTTATCAATTAACTTTGCACTGTCGTGGATATTTTTTTGATCGTCTTTGACAAGTGCCGGTTCATCATAAGGCTGAGAAGTATCCGTTGCATAGTTATCATTTTGAGACCCATCCAACTCGGCATTCTCAATTTGTGGTTCATCGTATTTGGGATTGACAAGGGGAGCATCATACTCCTCTTGCCTGTCAATCATTGCAAAATTTTCACTATCATCGATTACTGGCGCTTCCGCCCATAAGGCGAAAGGAAGCATCAGTACAAAACATGCGGTGATAATGGATTTTTTGCAATTAATCATCTTGTTGCCTCATAAATAAACTCTACGCGTCGATTCTGCGCATGCGACGCTTCATCATGACCATAATTAGCTGGGCGCTCTTTGCCGTAGCTAACTACACGAATTTGTTGTCTGCTAACACCTGCCATACGCAAAATTTCAGCTACAGTATCAGCACGGCGTTCGCCGAGGGCTACGTTATATTCACGGCTACCTCGCTCATCAGTATGCCCAGCTATCATCACTCGAGCACCTGGATGAGTCTTTAAATATTCTGCCTGCGCATTCACTGAAGGTAAATATTTTGATGCCAAAGTACTGTCATCGTATGCAAACAAATACAATTGATTATGCGGTGCCTGCGTTGTATAGGATTCGCCAGGTTCCTGTCCAGCAAAATGAGTCATTTGCCCCAAACCTTGGGCAGTAGCATCACCGTCACCTACCGCAGCACCACCATCAGCACTGCCTGGTGTTTTAGAACAAGCTGCGACCAATACAGCGCTTGCTACAAGCAGTCCCAGTTTATAAAACGATCCGGCTTTCATTCCACAATCTCCTTAAACTCTTCTTATTATTTTTAGAAACTACACATGATAATCATGGGGTGTCATTGTACAATTCTTTTTATTTTTTGGCTATTCCTAATCACGCTTAATATGCGATATAACAAAGTCCGTTGCCGTTGCAGTAAATCGAAATGTAGCCTGATTCGCCGCAATAACTCCGCCATAAGGAGTATCTTGTGAACAAGGTATTTGTAGACGAACAATCCGTGACCCTATAATTTGGTTATCACTAATATGGGTCAATACTATTTTGGCTGAAAACTCAAGAACACTGGGTTTCTTGATAAAATTTTGCTCTAACTTCAACAATTGAGTATCCAGACGATAATCTGCTTCTTCACTATAAGGGCTTGATGTGACGGCATAAAAATACCCGGAACTCTGTAGACTTTGTACTAATAAAGGAAAAAGCATATCTGCGGGAGGTGAAGTCCATGCATTTTTTACAAATGGCTCCAATTTAAAAGGTTTCTTCATGTAAAGCATTTCTTCGGTCTGATATCCTGCCACCGCTTCAGGCAATGTAACTTGTATTGTGATGGGCCTGGGCTTCCTGGTCAACTGCTTGGTACTGTATGCTGTTAATTGATATTCGTTTGTCACCGGGATTTTAACAGGCGAACAACTCATCAGTGTTAATATTCCTAATATAAAACAAACACTACTGAGAATTCTCATATTTTATTCCCCTGGCCCAAGTTTAGGTGCTTTCGTACCTCGAATAATCACAGAAGGGTTTTGCCGCATTTCATTGCTGACCTTTTCAAGGTTCGCTGAAATGGCATTCAAGCGTCGCAATAAAATTACTGCTGGAGGTATGGCCTGTTGGGAAATTTGATCAATAGTATTCTTACCCGCTATCATCGTTTTTGAAACATCCTTACCCGCAGCACTCATATTGTCAGCTAAAGATTTGAATTTTGAAATACCTGTTTTTAAATCTTTTATCAACTGAGGAAATTGCTTACTTGCCTTCGCCATATTGGCTATAAATACATCAAAATTAGTTAAAGAACTATTAATTGATTGACCATTATCAGCGATTATTTCTGTAATACGTTCTATATTAGCCAATGATTTTCTTACATTGTCAGCGTTTTCTTCATTAAAGATAAGTTGAGCCTTTTCACTCACCGCACCTACATTCTCAGCAACCTCTTTTAAAACAGCGTCCAACTGATTCAGCAGAGATGGTTTGGAAGGAATGACAGGATAAGGCTCTCCCGGCATTTTTCGTAAAGGAGTCAAATCGGATGAACCGGCAGATAATCCAACATAAGTGACGCCTGTAATACCTTGTGAAATCAAGGTTGCTGAAGTACTGGTTGTTATTGGTGTACTCTTTTCGATATTTAACAATAATTCCACTTGCCTGGGATCATTTTTATTCAGTTTAATTTCCTTAACATAACCAACCTGCACCCCATTAAATTTAACAGGCGATTCGATACTGAGGCCAGAAACAGACTCCTTGAGATACACAGTATAGGAAGTATATTCTTTCTGGTTAAATCCGACCGAGAGCCATAAACCCGCAGATAACAGGCCGGCTGTCAGAATAAGTACGACGAGGCCTACTATGGTGTAGTTGGTTTTAGATTCCAAGTAAATTGCCCCCTCTGTTATAGTATTTCTTAGAATTTGCTAAAGTATTCTGCGATTAGCGGATTTTTATTTTTCATCAATTCATTAATGGGTTCAACACTAAGAATTTTCCCATCACCTACAAACGCAACACGATCCGTTGTTCTTTTTAAGGACTCTATATCATGACTAACCATGACTATAGTTAAATTTAACGCATCTCTTAAAAAAACAACCAAATCATCAAAAAGTCTGGCTCCCCTGGGATCCAATCCTGTAGTAGGCTCGTCCAGAAATAATAACTCCGGATCCATTGCAATGGCTCTTGCCGCAGCAGCTCTTCTCTGCATTCCCCCACTTAACTCGGAAGGATATTTCACAGCCGCTTCCTTAGATAAGCCTACCAAAGTTATTTTTAAAAGGGCCAATTCTTGCATAAAATCCTGATCTAAAGTAGTGAATTCCCTCATTGGAAACATCACATTCTCCAATACGGTCATAGCTGAAAATAAAGCACTGTGTTGAAATAACATGCCCCATCGGCGCCTAAGCCTGAAAGCTTGCTCCGCATCAAGATTATAAATTTCTTCATTGAATACTTTAATACTACCCGCAGAAGGTTTCAATAACATCAGTAAACTGCGTAATATGGTGGTTTTGCCACTTCCAGACCCTCCTATAATAGCCAGGATTTCTCCCCTCTCTACGGTGAGATTAATATCGGTGTGCACCCATTGACCGCCAAGACAATTTTTCATTCCCTTGATTTCAATAACTGGTTCACTCATTTACAAACCCATCCAGCTATAAGCTATGGAGAAAGCAGCGTCAGCAATAATAATTAAAAACAATGCCTGCACAACACTTTTGGTTGTTTGGCTCCCTATACTGTCAGCACTTGATTCTACTCTAAACCCCTGAAAACAACCCACTAAAGCAATTAAGATTGAGAAGGCGGGGGCTTTATACAAACCCAGCATCATTTGGCTAAGCCCTACAGAATCTCTTAAGCGGCTTAAAAAATCTTCGAAGCCAATGTTTAACATATGTTTGGACATGATCATTGCCCCCCAAATGCTAAAAACATCCGCCCAAAAAATTAATAAAGGAAACACAATTAATAAACCCAATACTTTAGGTAAAACTAATAATTCAGTGGGAGAAAGCCCCATGGTCAGGATGGCATCTACTTCTTCATTAATCTTCATACTGCCGATTTGAGCTGTGAATGATGAACTGGTGCGCCCCGCCACAATAATTGCTGTAATTAAAGGACCAAATTCTCGAAAAATTGCCATGCCAGATAAATAAGCAATAAAAATATTGGCACCATAAGTTTCTAATTGCAAACCCATTTGATAAGCTAGAACGACTCCTATCAAAAAAGACAGCAAGCCAATGATAGGTAATGCTTTTAGCCCGGCAGAATCAATAACAGAAACAATACTGGGTAAATGAAATCGCCGCCAATAAGCAAACGCTTCGAAAAGCCTTGTGCTTAAATCTCCAATCAAAATAATCAAACCATCAACCTGATGCAATTTATTTTCTGACTCTTTACCAATCTGATAAAGGATGCCCTCTTTAGAAACAACGGGTAATTGATAGGAAAGAATATCCTGTTTGGATTCTATGAGTCCCAGCATTTGCTGTTGGCTGTCGGAAAAATTGACTAATTCGACCTGATTATTTCTTTTTTTTAGCTCATCTATGCATTTCTTTAATGCCAGAGCCCCGGCACTATCAAAGGCACTGATTTTTTCACCGTTTACAGTTATTTGTTGTGAATCAGGCAATGGGTTTTCGCCAAATTTTTTAGGCAATCCATCAAGGGATAAAACAGACCAGGAACCACAACACTGGTATGTTGCATTCTTTTGCTCGAAAACAATCTGTGCGCTAGTCTGTTCCATAGTTATTTCTTTTTCTTGAATTTTCCTAGAATAATACAAAATACCACAAGACCGCAAAAACTTACGATTCATGGTATCATAATATTATAGATAGTGCTCTTTTATCACCAGGTTATCTTCATGAATGAAACTTTAATTGAAATCCATTCTAACCTCATCAAGCAAGCGGAAACAGAACTTATTCAATCTAATCGGCTCCTGGAGTCTTTACAACAGGAAAAAGAACTACCCGAAGAATTCGAGTCGGATGAGCTGGACTCACTCAAATCCCTCATTCTGGTCTTGCAATACAGGCTGGATACACAAAATGCCTTAAGCCAGTTAGGTCATTTACAACAATACCTGCTTCAGTTATTGGGGATAGAAGCCAAGCATTCTTTTGAATTCAATATTGAGCGATTGGCCTTTGCTTTGGGAACAGATGAATTAAAACAAATTCTGTCGATGCTTAATCATTTGGTAGATTCGTTGTTACGTGTTATTGCCCAAAAGCAACTTAAAGAGTCTCAGGACAAAAAGAAATCACTGCAACAGACCAAACAATTCAAACCGATAGATACCCTGGTTAAGGTTTTGAATAAACAAAAATTATTTATGGCAAAACTTGATGAATTAAAGCTGGCTCTTGAAAACATTGGCGGAGCTCCGCAACCAGGCATAGTTTATGACCATATTGCCGCGTTACAAGGGCCCATATCCCGGTTCTACCAGGCACTACAACATGGTTTAGGCTTAAGCAACTCTCTTTATCAACAATTACAGAAAAAGAATCAATTCAGTTATCAATTACCTGATACCTTGCTTAAACCAGAACACGTTATTCGTAATATGAATTTTCATCCGGAATCGCAGCGACTATTCAAAACAACCTTGGAACGCAATAAGATCGAGAACCTTGAAGAACGTGCTGCAGCCAAAAGGCTTGGGCATTTTTTTAATCATTAGTCCTGATAAATCACTTACTGCCTCAATAAAATTTATGCTCATTTCCAGCAGTGATTTTGTTCAAAAAATAATCAAAAAATCCCTTGTAGTCTATACTTAAAGAGAATACGCTTTAAGGAGTAAAATAATGGAACGTTTTATCTTTAAAGGGACCTCTTTACTAAAACTGGTGCTGGCTTTTAGTCTTTTGATTGTAGCTTTGATTTTAGTCACTCCTGCAAATGCAAAAGCTGTTAACAGAGACATCAATCCGATAATTAATAAAGCGAATCCGACTCAAGTCGCTTACTGGGTACGCTATAGATATTGGGGTCCTGGTTACTATAGAGGGTACTATTACAGACCATATTACTATCGTTGGGGTTATCCTTATTACAGACCTTATTATCGACCTTATTACAGACCTTATTACTATTATCGCTGGTAAGCTATAATACTCTGTAAGCCTATCATGATAGGCTTACAGTCGTACGGACAAAGCTGTATGATAGCAACAGGACACATTTATAATTGGATATGTTGCTGAGGAGGAGCACTTTGAGATTTGAGTAGAGTGAGTTCCGTTATTTTCTCATTCAGACAATTGATATAAAGGTCAAGTCTATAACTAATATGACCTTGTTTTGATTTAATATGATTGCCAATAACAGCAGCAGCTAAGGGTTCGACTAAAACACCGGAAAAACTGGATAGATTCACTGAACTAATGATACTTTCATCGAGTTTAGTAAAGCCCCATTGCCCATTATACAAGCATCCGTATACAAAATAATAATCCAACTCATTTTTCAGACAATTCCTGATTCTTATCAAGGTAGGTTTTTTGAGGGATAGTTCTTTTTTTATTCCATCCAGTTTTGAGCGTGCTTCAAATTCATTTTCTACAGGAGCATCAATTGAGTTCAAAGCAATATAGCCAGGTGGACAAACTTCGGGACTTTTTAGGCCCGTGTCATCAAATAGAAATGCAAGGACAATATTCCAATCATAATCCTGATCACTAGGCATTAGTTTGTCTACTGAATCGAGATCAATTATGTAGGCTCTAAAGGTACCATCTTGCTTTCTTTCTATCAAAAAATTGTCATATTTAACATCGCAGTGCTTCAATCCAAGTTCAGTAAAGCGTTTAAACTCGCAAAATACCGCTGACACCAAGTCAACTGGTCTTCCTCTCTACTGGTAAAAGAAAACAGAGTTTTACCGGGTAGATAAGGAAGAACCAATCGAATACCGTTATCTGTAAATAAGTAGGCTTTATTACCTGGATGAACCAAATTCCACACATCCAATTCATGCTGATAACGTCTTTTATTAAATTCATTATTAAGTTTTTGATCTCTAAGATCTGACAAGGAACGGACTTTATCTGGTTTAGGTTGTTTAACAACATATTTAGGAGGCGTGTTTTGATGGCAAAAAAATCTGGTCCGCGCAGTCCACCCATGTGATGGCACGCCATTTGGAGTGAACTTATTTCCATCATCTTCCTCAATACATGATTCGTCGTCATTCGTTGTTGTAGAAAAATGGTATTGCAACTTAGATTTCATGATAATTATCTTAATTTGTTACCAAGATGCCAACTAAATGAATGAATGTTAGTTAACTCATCGTTATACTAGGATACCAAATTAAACACCATGTCGAATAAAAATACAATGGTCTATTTCATCATTTCATGCTAAAATTGATGGTATTTTTCATAAGTAAATTCAGGCATGCAAAACGAATACAGCCAATTTGAACAGCGTAAGCGAGATCATATAGAACTAGCCCTAATGCCAGCTAATCAAAGCAGCGAATTAAATCCCTTTGATCATTTTTCTTTGGTGCATGAAGCCTTACCTGATCTTGATTTTAAAGACATTTCCATACAAAGCATCCGGTTTAAAAAATCGGTTGAAAAACCATTTATTATCAGTTCAATGACAGCAGGTCATTCCAATGCCATAGAGATTAACCATCGATTAATGGAAGCTTGCTCAAAAACAAAATGGGCGATGGGTGTTGGTTCGCAGCGCAGAGAATTAACTGATAAACAAGCTGCATTTGAGTGGGAACCACTCCGTCGTGATTTCCCCATGGTCAGCCTGTTCAGTAACCTGGGAATCGCTCAGTTGATTGACACCCCAATTTCTGCAATCCAGCGCTTAATTGATACGTTGCATGCTGAAGCATTAATTATTCATTGCAATCCGTTACAAGAGTGTATTCAACCCGAAGGAACAACTAATTTTCAAGGATGTTGGACAGCATTGGAAGCATTAGTCAAAAAAATTGCTTCTCCAATTATAATAAAAGAAACTGGTTGTGGTTTTTCAAAAAATACACTGCTTCGCTTAAATAATATAGGTGTTGCTGCTGTTGATGTCAGTGGTGTGGGAGGTACGCATTGGGGGCGAATTGAAGGACATCGGGCAAACAAAGATCCGATAAGGCACCGAACCGCTGATACTTTTCGAAATTGGGGAATTGATACCTTGCAAAGCATTCGTAATGCCATAAGCCTTAATCCCTCTTTCGAAATTTGGGGTTCTGGCGGTGTAAGAAATGGTTTGGATGCCGCAAAACTGTTTGCGCTGGGTGCTACCACAGTCGGTTTCGCGAAACCCATGCTTGAAGCGGCTTTGGACTCAACCGGGCAAGTACTTACCCAAATGAATACAATTGAATATGAATTGAAAACTGCTATGTTTTGTACTGGCAGCCGAGTTCTTGATGATTTAAAGGAGAAGGCATGTCCATAGCTGCTAATGCCGGTGAATTATTTCGCGGATTCTCAAAATTATCACGTGAAGAGCGCTTTCAAAGGTTACTCGCTTTAGGTGCCCTGACTCATGAAGATATTACATTTCTTAAACAAGGTGGTATTAAAGATTTAAATCTGGCTGACAAGTTGATTGAAAATGTTATTGGATATTTTCAGCTTCCATTAGGCGTGGCTACCAATTTTAATATTGATGGGCGCGATTATGTAATACCCTTGGCAGTAGAGGAAACATCAATTATTGCTGCTCTTTCCAAGTCAGCGAAATGGATTAGGCAACATGGTGAAATCAATACCTGGGTTCATGGAGAATGTATTCTTGGTCAAATACAACTGGCAAAAGTAAAGGATTTTCAAAGATTCTCTGATCTCTTTAATAAAAATCGTCAATATTTTATAGAAATAGCAAATAAAGACGTTGCCTCAAATATGGTCAAACGAGGCGGTGGTGTTACCGATTTGCAAGTACGCCGTTTAAAGAGAGAAGATGGACAAGATATGGCAGTAATTCATTTGGCGATGAACAGCTGTGACGCTATGGGTGCCAATATTATCAATCAAGTACTTGAATATTTAAAACAACCCATAGAACAAATAACTGGTGAAGAAGTCACCATGTGTATTTTATCCAACTTAAACGATCAAAAATTAACGACCGCTCAAGTCATTATTCGTAATATTGACCCAATCCTCGGTCAAAAATTGCAGGAGGCCTCACTCTTTGCAGAAATAGACCCCTATCGTGCTGCTACCCATAACAAAGGGGTTATGAATGGAATTGATCCGGTTTTAATTGCTACAGGTAATGATTGGCGAGCTGTGGAAGCTGGAATACACGCCTATGCGGCACGTTCTGGACAATACACAGCGATCACTCGTTGGCGGTATCAAAATGAAGTACTCACAGGAGAATTAACCGCCCCCATAATAGTAGGCACCGTTGGAGGCGTAACCTCTTTACATCCCACAGCCAAAATGTGTTTACGCATGATGGATATCACTTCTGCCAATCAACTCTCCCAGGTTATCGCAGCAGTTGGACTAGTGCAAAATCTTGGCGCACTCAAAGCTTTATGCACTGATGGGATCATTCAAGGCCATATGAAATTGCATATTGATAATTTGCTATTAGTCGCAGGAGCCAATGAAAATGAAATGCCCGTGCTCAAAGAAAAATTGCAAGAATGGCTTAACTTAAACAAACGAGTCAGCTTGAATAACGCTTATGACCTATTAGCTGAAATCCGACAAGCTCCTGTTGCAGTATGAAATGGCAAATTCCCGCTAAAACATTTTTATTAGGAGAATACGCTGCCATTGCGGGAGAACCAGCTATCCTCTTAACGACAAGCCCTTGCTTTACTCTTACATTAACCCAAAATGCAAAATTAGAAGGAATTCATCCGGAGTCACCTGCCGGATTATGGTGGCAAAAAAATCAATACCCTCCCTTTGGCTTATCCTGGCAAGACCCATATCAAGGCCAAGGCGGCCTGGGAGCATCCAGCGCGCAATTTTTAGCCTGTTATTTGGCAACTTGTTCACTACAAGAGATTACTCCTCGGTTAAATCATATGCTTGATGCCTATTACCAATCGTCATGGTCAGGTGTTGGGTTACGGCCAAGTGGTTATGATGTAATTGCTCAGTCACAGCAAGGTTGTGTTTACATTAATAAACAAAATAATCAGGTTGATTCTTTCTGTTGGTCATTCAAAGACTTGTCTTTCTTGATCGTTCACACCGGTAACAAACTGGCAACACATCATCATCTTAAAGAAGTCACTCTGCCCTCTCAAATAGATTATCTGGCTTCATTGGTTGTCAAAGCCAAAGAAGCTTTTGATTTGGCTCATAGCCATCAATTAATCCAATGTATTAACTTATATGCTCAAAAACTGACAGAATTAAATCTGGTGAGTCAACATAGCCTACCACTTATTCAGTCTATAAAATCTTATCCGGAAGTCTTGGCAATAAAAGGTTGTGGCGCTTTAGGAGCCGATACTTTGTTAATTCTTACCGACAAAAGAGACCTGCAATCTCTCAAAGATAAAGTTCAAGATCAAAACTGGTTAATTTTAGCTACAGAAAAGAATCTAACTATCAAGAATAACAATTTCTTGCTTGAAAAAGTATATAAATAACACATCTTGTTTGTTAAACAAAAATAATCTCTAAAAAGACTTGAAATTCTGCTCTAATCCGGTATGATTTCAGCCTCTTTAGGGCCGTTAGCTCAGGTGGTAGAGCAGGAGGCTTTTAACCTCTGTGTCATAGGTTCGAATCCTATACGGCCCACCAGTTTTTAAAAAACCTATACCATCAAATATTATGCTGGTTATACCCTGTAAGGGCCGTTAGCTCAGGTGGTAGAGCAGGAGGCTTTTAACCTCTGTGTCATAGGTTCGAATCCTATACGGCCCACCATTCTGGTCTCCCTCCTGAGTCATATAGACCAGAAATAGAAAATGATCATCCACACCCCATTGCGCTCGTAGCTCAGCTGGATAGAGTACTTGGCTTCGAACCAAGGTGTCGGGGGTTCGAGTCCCTCCGAGCGCGCCATTTAATCCTTTTAAAATCAAATAGTTAGCTCTTCATTTTTAAATTAACCTATTGCCCTAATTTCACACTGTGGGGATTTTGTGGGGATAGTGTGGGTTCCACCTTGTTTTACTCTCAGAATAGTAAGCTCTTTACTTTCTCGTCGGCTTTGAATAATTAAATTTGCAGCCTCCAATAAATTGCTCAACTCAGCCTGAGAATAATGAGTAGTAATCCTGCCAGAACGATGCCCCAACAGATCCTGTCTATCCTCATAACTTACACCAGCTGCTCGAAGTCTTCTTCCAAAAGTGTGTTTTAAATCATGAACTCTCAGATCACTGAGATTTGCTTTTTTACGCGCATTTCGCCAAGCAGTGTTGTTCATGCGTGTAATTGGCTTTCCATTGTAAGAAAACACAAACTCAGAATGAATACCTCTAACCTCCTCAATGACTGCTTTAGCTTCATCATTAAGGATAACCAGCCGATCCTCCCCATTTTTTACCAGCTGTCTTAATTCACCATCCCTATTAATATGGCTAGGGATAATGAAAACGCTCGTATTTAAACTTGGAACACGTTTTTCCCATTCCCAACGTAATTGACATACTTCTTGCTCTCGGCATCCTGTATTAACTTTAAAACGTGCCATTTGATTTAAATGAACTGGCAACGCTTCTAAGAACCTTGATTGCTCTGACCAAGATAAAGGAAATGGTGCTCGTGCATCTTTAACTGGCAATAATTTAATTTTAGGAGCAACCAGAAGCCACGTTAAACTATTCTCATCAATCCACTCAGTTGCAGCAACGTTTAAAATATGCCGAACTAACTCCAGTGTATTATTAATTGACTTCGTTTTAAGTTTCGCTTCCTGTTTTGCTTTTATAAATGATTGCAACGTTCCTATATGCACTTGCTCCAAGGTCAAATCACCAATAAACGGGCAAATAGACTTTAGGAGTATTGCATCGGTATCAATGCTGGCTTTATGTTGATTTTCGTTTAAAAATCGCACCGCAGCTTCTTTAAAACTGCGTTTTGGCCTCACTCCATAAATCGTTGCCTGTCTAATCTCTTCGATTCGCCTGGCTAAGTATTGCTCCGCTTCCTGGAGCGACTTTGTGCCAGTGCTTTCTCGAATGCGATGTCCAAGGACTTGCTTTTCGATATGCCAAACTTGGCCTCTTTTAAATAGTCCTGTTGTTTGTTTACGTCCCATGGCTTTGTACTCCTTTGCTCTTTGCCGCCTGGACGCCCACTACACTGCTTATATTGATCTACCCAAGCATCCAGGTCAAGTCGATCAAACGCTACGCCTTGTTTGCCTATAGGAATTTCTATAAGATTAGGTCTTACGAAAGTATTAAATCGATTTCTGTCCATGCCAATATACTTGGGGACATCTTTCAAACGAATAAGTCGAGGTAGTAAAGCGATAGTAGACATATTAAAAACCAAAAAACACGATTTGTTTTTTTATTTAAACATATCGTGTTTTTTGGTTCAATTGTTTTTCTTTAATTTTTTGAAAAATAATTTATTTGGAATAACTACTATTCATCATTGTCCCACTGTAATGCAAACTCGTGTAACTTATTTTGCAACACGGCTTTACTGATTAATTTGGTTTCATACTCTGCAATTAACGTTGGAGAAGCATGTCTATTCATCGCATATTGAACAACCTCCTCATCCTTCGTTTTGCAAATTAATATACCAATCGTTGGGTTTTCATGTGTTTTTTTTATGTTTTTATCCAATACTTCTAAATAAAATTGTAATTGCCCTAAATGCGAAGGACTAAATTCTGTGCACTTTAATTCTATTGCAATCATACAGTTAAGCGCGCGATGAAAAAGCAATAAATCCACACGAAAATCTTTCATTCCTACTTGCAAAGGGTATTCCTCTCCCATCAAACTAAAATCTGGGCCAAGTTCAAGTAGAAATTTTTTTAGGTTTGCGACCAAGGCTCGTCTTAAATCTTTTTCTTTGTGATCATCAGGTAAATTTAAAAATTCAAAAACATAACTGTCCTTAAACCGCCCCTTACTATCGGGTAATTCTGTCAGCACTGCTGACAGTTTTTGATCGGCAAGCACCGTTCTTTCAAATGTTCCGACGTTTATTAACCTTGCAAAATCGCGTTCAGAGTAATGATGTTTGGCAGCTAAACGTAGATAAAACTCTTTTTCCTCAATAGACTTTGTTTTAGACAAAATGTGCAAATGATTTGTCCACGTAATTTCTGTCAGCACTGCCGACAGTTCTGTATTCTCATGATAAGTCTCGTAAAATTGCTTCATTCTCCATATATTACGCGCTGAAAACCCCTTAATTGTTGGTAGCTCTATTGATATATAGTCCGCTAGCTCTTCTACAATACCCTTGCCCCAACCATCATGTGTTATCTTATTAGATACATACTGTCCGATAGACCAATACAACTGAATAAGAGTTTTATTGACTTGTTGCCAAACTCTGGATTTAGCCTCAGTAATCATTTGATGCACTTTAGCAAAATCTACCTGATTGTTTCCTTTTAACTCTTTTGCCACTTATAAAGTTCCTAAAAAATTATTAAATTGACATACTTAACACGTCGGTTGGATGAGAGAACAAGCTACCCTCACAAACTACTTTCGCACCATGCTTTTCATATAATCTATTTAAACTAGGTTTTAGCGTATCTAGCAAAACCAAATCCGAGCCTGCCACAGCTGCTAGCCGTTTGGCTTCTTCAATAATCTGCTTGCCAAACCCTAGCCCTCGATAATTTTTATCTACATAGACATACATTAGTTCACGTGCACTCAACCCACGCGAATTAGGAAACTCATGTTCTAATAGAGCAAACATCGCTACAGGTTGTCCTGCATAAGTGCCAATATAGACATCATGGCTCAACGCATGCATTACGCCTTCACGATATTCAACCCCTTTGTTCCGTATGTATCCCCATTCATCTTCAGCCCATTTGGCTGCAAAGGGAATATATTCCATACAATCACTTAATCGTGTAAAAGTAAGTTTGTGCTTTGCTAAAGCAGAACTAAACAATAACATTACAAATACCTCATTTTTAATAGGCTAAAGCAGATTCCAAACGTATCAATTTTCTTCGGCCTTGTTCACAAACCGTTATGGAGGCTAATCCTATGATTGCGCCAAACATATAATACCAAGCGGGTGAAATAAAATTACTTGTTGTATTCACCAGCCACAACATCACTATAGGTGTTGTACCACCAAACAACGAAATACCCATATTAAAAGCAACGCCAAAGCCACTGTAACGATACTGATGAGGAAATAGAGTAACCATGTATGCATTGAGCGGCGCATAAGTAATGGCAATCAAAATAGACATGAAAATCAATGCCATTGTAATCAAAACAACATTTCCGGTGGCAAGTAGGAAAAAAATGGGGATACTCAAAAATAACATAGCCACCATGCCCAATCGAATTACTTTTAACAACCCTATTCTGTCTGCTAACAAAGCAATAAATGGTTCAAGTGTGGCATCAACTGCTAAAGCCAGAGTGATAATTAAGGTAGCGAAACCAAGTGAAATATGAAAATAACTATGCACGTACGTAGCGGTAAATACATAAGTTCCAAAAGTCATGATACTGACCAACCATGCTATCCCTATAATACCAACTACTGCCAAAGGTGCTTCTTTTAGCGCCGCCAGAAAGGGCAAGCGTCGTTTATCATGTTGAGCGATATTTTCATATTCAGGCGTTTCAGCAACATGGGTTCGTAAATAAAAAATCAAAATACCAGCAATCAAAGCCAATCCAAACCCGATTCGCCATCCCCAGTCTGGCATAAATGAAGCCGTAAAGAATGAAGCTGCCAGGCCAGCCATTATCAAACCAGTACTGTAAGCTGAGCTGGTTAAACAACCATAAAATGCTTTGTTTTCAGGCTTAGCGTGTTCAACAAGGAAAATAGCAGATCCAGTAAATTCACTACTTGCAACAAAACCTTGAATAACTCTTAACAAAGTAATAAGGAGAGGTGCTGTGATTCCAATATATTGGTAAGAAGGAACAATGCTTATTAGAGCTGTAGGAATAGCCATTGCTAAAATACTTAGAGTTAAAGCACGTTTTCTGCCGAACTGATCACCAATATAGCCAAAAAATAGTGAACCTATTGGGGCTAATAAATAACCAACAGCAAATACACCAAAAGCACTTAAAAGCGAAGCAAATTGATTGTCATTAGGAAAATAAGTTGCTGCAATAATTGGCGCAAAATAACCAAAAAGCGCAAAGTCATACCACTGTAAGGCTGTGCCGGAAATGCCAGCGAATAATGCTTTACTCGAAGAGGATATGTTCATCAGCAACTCCTATGCTCAACAAGTTATTAATACTCATTTGGTCACATTTAAAAATTTGCCAGTCTAATAAAGCGACCCCACCAATTTTTTTATAAAAATGCCTGGCTTCTCGGTTATTTCGAGATACCCACCACTCTATTCTTGAACAGTTGTGAGCAGCTGCTTTACATGCAACATGCTTGAATAAAGCACACCCAATTCCTTGACGCCGATACTGCGTAGAAACGTATAAATTCTCAATATAAATCCCCTTCGTTACATTGACACAAATGTTATTTTGGGTGTAATTAAACATAACCAAACCACAAATTTTTTCTTCCACCAAAGCCAAACCAACGAAATGTTTAGGCTTATTACAAAAAAGAAGTTCACCGAGCTGTGATTCAGTTATTTTAATTTTATCCAGAATGTTCTCATACTTTGCCAATTCCAGGATTATTGCATAAATTTGACTCAAATGCTCCGATTTTGCTTGAATTATTGCCACCATAGGATATCTTAATAACGGTTGTAAATAATGTGATCACAAACTATGAATAAGGATATAGTACTCATTCCCGGAGCATTGGCAACCCCAAAGCTTTGGTATCAGCAAGAGATATTTTTTCAGGGAAGCAAGCAACTTCATTATGTTGATGTGCTCAATAGCGATTCTATTGTGGAAATGGCTCATCGCTTTACCTCAATCGCCCCTAAAAAATTTACTTTAATTGGCTTTTCTATGGGAGGCTATATATCCCTCGAATTATATCGCCATATCCCACATAAAATAGAAAAACTCATCCTAATTAATTCTGCCGCAAAATTAGTGTCAGAAAAGGGACAATTGGAACGCGAGCGTTCTCTCGATTTAATGAACAAAGGGAAGTTTGATTTCTTAATCAAACTTATCTTTAAAAACTCAATTTATGATAAAGAAAAGCACAACGTTCTATTATCGTTGGCACAAGAAATGGCTCAGGAAGTGGGGGTTGATAATTATAAAAATCAATTGAATGCTATTCTCAATAAACCAGATCATACATCATTATTATCATCAATTGAATGTCCAACACTATTGATTGCGAGCAAGCAAGATAACGTTATGCCTATTGAACGATCGGAACATATGGCGAAAAACATCAAGTATTCGGAATTAATTTATATTGAGGAATGTGGTCATATGGCCATGTTAGAACAACCAGACACAATTAACCAAATATTGACTGAATGGTTGTAATTAGTATCGATGTTAGGGATGTATCAATGCACAGCGTCAATGAAGATGGAACTCTTTGCGTTAATTTAAATGACTACAATGAACTGTCAGATTCTATTCGATTCCGTTCAAAAATTGATTACCTAATTAAAAAGCTTAACTGCCCAAAAGAAATCCCTAATTTTTCTATTTCAATGTTTTTTCATGGTGGTCAACGATATTATATTTCCAATCTTTACCTATGGGCGATCCCTTACCGAACTGAAGGGTTATATCGTGGGGACGTTGACCATGATCGCACCCTTTATAATGGCAAAGAATTTTTTATCCAGCGAGATATAAAATATGACGCGATGCAAATTCCTATTATTCAAATACTGGAATCACGTTATAGTCTAAGCACCACTTTTGCTATGGTGAGGCAGTGTGAAGAATGTGATTTTATTATCGAAGCCTACCATTCTGAAAAGGTAGAGGATCCCCAAAAACTCTATTATCAAGTACGCGATAATTTTGAACAGTTTATATGCCTTTTTTTTGATTCGATGCTATTAGAAATAATGACAGCCATACCCAATCAAAAATGGTTAGCTATATTCAATGATAGTGAGTTTAGAAAAAGTGTCATCACGCGCAAAGCAGTCAAAAAACCACTGGCACAGCTCACTCCCAGAGAGTTACAATGCTTAAGCTTAATTTCCAAAGGAATGACGATTAAAAAAATATCCGAATTTCTGCATCTATCAAGCGAAACAGTGAATACCCATGCCAAGTCCATCCGAACTAAAATGAGCTGCGTTAATATTACCGAAGCGGTATCAAAAGCATTTCGTCTAGGGCTATTATCATAAAAATACCCAAATTTGGGGATAGGATATTTTGCCGAACATTTTATACTCCACCATGTTGTCATAATATTTACACGGAGTTGTAACATGGGATGTATTGTAGAATTTAATAACGACCTTCGATTTGATTTTATTCAAAATAAAAGTAAACAAAAACTATGGATTGACGCTCTACTACGCTCTAGTAATGCTAATATTGAGCATTTAGCTCATATCCTTGATTTACCGATTGAAACAGTAATCCAGGTACATCAAGGAAACCTTTATCTTGAGGAAGAATCTGCCGAACGTTTGGGACAATTATTCCTGGTAACATTTGGGACTTAAGAAGCATACTGAGCTATAATAACCGCTCTTTAAAAGCACATAGGTGCTCAGCTTTTGTTGTGAGCAAAAAATGAATGATAACGAACACAAGCTTGGTCTTCCTTTAGAATACCAAAAAATGCCTGAATATTTCGATGCACATAATATAAGTGAAGAAACCGAAGCTAAAAATGCCCTTATAGAAAAGTTATTAAGGAAACAAAATGTTAAGTCTGTTTTGGATATGACCTGCGGTACAGGCTCTCAAGTATTTTATCTTGCAAAGCGAGGCTATGACGTTGTTGGTAGTGATTTTAATCCTGCTTTACTTGCTATAGCGCGAAAGAAAGCAAAAGCACTTAATCGTAATATTGTTTTCATTGATGGTGATATGCGAGAGTTACAAGCAGGAAAATTCGATGCAGTTATTACTATTTTTAATGCCATCGGCCACCTTACCAAAGCAGATTTTGAAAGAGCACTACAGAATATACACGCTAACCTCAAAGAAGATGGGGTATATATTTTTGACATTTTTAACCTGCAGGCTATTACTGACGATATCATTGATGATTTTGCGATGGATATCGAGAATATTGTTAATGGCGACCACATCCGCAATATTCAACATTCTGAGATCGACAGAGAAAAAGGACTTCTTACTTCTCATGATCGTTATATAATTTCCAAAGAACACGGTGAGCAAAAAACATACACAAACTCTTTCAGCCTGCAAATTTACACCGCCGAAGAATTGCAGACAACGCTTAAGCACAGTGGGTTTGAGATCATAAATCAATATGATATGGATGGAAATGATTTTATAGCCGATAAAAGTCTGAATATCCTAACTGTAGCCAGGAAGAAAAAGGCATGGTAACTATGAGAAAACACAGGGAAACAAATGCTAGGTATTAATTGAAAAGTCTGTCCTTCAAATAGGTGTCCCCTGGTGGAATCTTAGCTTCCAGCCACTTTTCTCGTGTACCCATAAAGAGCTTCGATTCGCACGAAGTTTTTCAGGTCCCACTTCACTTATATAAGTTACCAATTTTACATTATCTGAAACATCATGTACTTTAAAGTCTTCTAAGGGAATTTTCGCACCGATTGTTTGATAAGGATGAGACATAGTTTCATCTCTGGTGTAGCTTTTACCTGACCGACCATATTCAAAGAAAGAAATGTCAAGAACCTCATCCATATATTGGTTATCGAATCGAGTTTCTTCAAGCCATAAAGACTCTTCAAGTTTTTTTAGTTCATCATAACATTTATTCATCAATTGCTACTTAAAATACTTTAAATAAATCATCAAGCAACTATGGTATAATCTTTATTCATTTTAAAATAGCCTTTATTCACACGATGCCAGTAAAAGCCTCCCATCACTCCAGACAAAATATTCAAAGGATCATGATCATCGGCAGGCCTGGTAGTGGTAAATCAACTTTTGCTGTATGGTTTAGCAAAGTATTAAATATCCCTGTCTTTCATTTAGACAAATATTTCTTTGAAAAAAACTGGGTTGAACGTAATTACCAAGAATTTTTATCCTCGCAAAAGGAAATGATTTCCAATCCAAGTTGGATCATTGATGGAAACTCCACCAAGTCTTATGAAATGCGGTATAAATATGCTGATTTTTGTCTTTATTTTAATTTTCCGAAATGGTTATGTTACTGGCGTGTTTTTAAGCGCTTATTTCATAAGCATCCAGACATTGATGATAGAGCACCAAATTGTCCAGAAACAGTACGTTGGTCTTTGTTAAAATACATGTGGAATTTCGAGAATAGAGTCAATCCTATTTTACAACAGTTGCAATCCAAATACCCGGACGTTCAATTAATAGAACTTCGCTCTGATCTAAAGGTAAATCGATTTATCAAGGATGTTCTTGAATTAGATAAGCTGCCTAAAGAGAAAAAGTCATGAGCCATTTTAAATTTAAGCCGTTAGCTGTGGAAGATTTAAATCAACTCTATCAATGGTTTCAAGAACCAACCATTAACTATTGGTATGCAAGAGATAAAAACTGGACACTCAAGGAAATTAAAGAAAAATATGAACCGAGAATTTTAGGCAAAGAGCATGTGCCAAGTTTTATTGTATACGTCGATAACTCCCCTTTCGGATTCATTCAATATTATTTGCTCACAGAATCGTTACCTGATGGGATTGATGGCTATGATAGTCTCCTCTTTCAACAATACAATCCCAGAGATCTAGTAGGAATCGATCTGTTTATTGCTGAAGAAAAAGGAAGAAGCAAAGGATTAGGGGTAGAATTCATAAGTCAATTTATTGATAAGTTTTTAACCCCATTTAAAGCCATTATTGTGGATCCAAATATCAATAACCATCAAGCCATTCGCTGCTATAAAAAAGCAGGTTTTAATCAAACAGGATTCAGTAAAGATCCAAACAATCTCATCATGATAAAATCCTTATCACTGGCTACAAATTGATTATGAACATATTGGAAACAGAGTGCTTGATTCTGCGTACTTTCAAGGGAATAACTTATTTTTAAAGGTGTTAACATGATAACAATCGACTACCTAAAACATCATTCAGACAGCATTTCTATACTTGCCAAAATTTGGCATGAGGTATTAGGGAAAATTTGGGTCCCTGATGTTCCTATTTCGCGTGTAGAAGAAAATTTAAGCAGCCATTTAAACACCGAACAATTGCCGCTCACCTTCGTTGCTTTTCATGAGCATAAGCCTATTGGTATGTGTTCTTTACGCGTCAATGATGGTATTCACCCTGAATTAACCCCATGGCTGGGTTCTTTAGTGGTTTCGCCAAGCCACCAAAAACAAGGCATTGCAAGACAACTTATTAATAAAACTAAAGAAAAAACACAACAAATGGGTTTTAAAACCCTTTACTTATTTGCCTTTGATCCAACTATCCCTGAATATTACAGCCGTCTTGGTTGGTGCAAGATTGGAATGAACGAATTTAAAGGACATCCTGTAACAGTCATGGAGGTCATGCTTTGAAGATTAGGCAATTGTGTGATGCTGATTGGAACTTATGGAAAGACATACGGTTAAGCGCACTTAAGCATTCACCAGAAAGTTTTGGCTCTTCATATGATGAAGAATTACAATGGGCTGATGCTGATTTTCAAAGTGTATTAAGTAACGGATATGTATTGGGTGCCTTTGTCGGTGATTTATTGGTATCTTGTGCTGGGTTTTATATTTTAAATTCTCTTAAATCTAAACATCGTGGTGTGCTTTGGGGTATGTATACTCGTCCTGAATACCGAGGGAAAAGAATTGCAACAACGCTAATTCAGGCCATGATACAGCATGCAAAAACCTATGTAACTCAATTGCACCTGACCTGTGTGACAAGTAATCACACGGCCCGTGCTTTTTATGAAAAGCAAGGATTTCGAATTTATGGTACGGAACCCAAGGCGCTAAAAATTAATAACATCTTCTATGATGAATATTTGATGGTATTGGATTTAAAAGGGGAACCAATGAAAAAACTAGATACCTATCAGAGCCTTTGTACCGAAGTATACGATTTAAGTAAACCCAATGCACCTCATGATGCATACCAATTCTATCGAAGCTATGCCGCGGAGGCTAAAGGCCCAATTTTAGAGCCCATGTGTGGTACCGGTCGATTTTTATTGCCTTTAGCTGAAGAAGGCTTTGACGTTCACGGATTTGATGCAAGTCAGCCCATGTTAGAAAGACTGTATGCAAAAGCAAGTGCCAAAAATCTTAAGCCAAACGTTTGGCATGGTTTTATTGAAGATTTAAATCAATCCAATCAATATCAATTGATTTTTATACCGAGCGGTTCATTTAGTCTCATCACAGAAAAGGCTGATATCCAAAACGCATTGAAAACAATTTATGAGCATTTGGATGATAAAGGAATTTTTGTATTTGAAGCAGAAACGCTCCATGCTGTTCCTAAAGAATTAGGTATTTGGAGAGGCTCTAGATGGCCAAAAGAAGATGGAACACTCATAATACTCAGCCAATTGGCCATACTTGATGAAGATGTTTGTTACTCAATCGGCAAATACGACCTGATTGATGGAAGTCATGTCATTCAAACAGAGGTTGAGGAATATAAAATCCGTATTTATCATGAGCCTAGTTTCTTATTGGATAGGCTAAGGGAAATTGGTTTTAGTGATGTACGATTGGTGAAAGCTTTTGACAGGCAGGCATCGCCTGATGAAACTGATGAGAGTATTGTTTTTGAATGCAAAAAATAATTGAGAAAGTCAAATGAATACACAAAAAATACCAAAAGATTATCAACACATCTCCCCAGCCGGTGCTGAAGTTCGATTACTGATGAGTAATCATTTAGGGGGTATGGCTCACTGTACGTTAAAGGCCGGAACTATTTCCAAAACGGTTTGCCATAAGACTGTGTCCGAATTTTGGCATGTTCTTTCAGGAGATGGGGCTATTTGGCGTAAATTGGATGATCAAGAGAGCATTACTCCTTTAACTGCTGGGGTCAGCATCGATATTCCATTGGGAACACATTTTCAATATCGAAGTGATGCTGCAGATTTGGTGTTTATTTGCGTTACTATACCACCTTGGTCAGGCAGTGATGAAGCAAGTTATGTTAAGCAAGGCGCTTGGCAACCGACTTTAAAATAACATCATGACATTAAAATTATCTTTCTCAGAAAATCCAGATCCCGATGATGTTCAAGTTTTAACAAATGGCATAAAGTCTTACGCCAAACAAAAAAAGGGTTTTGAATCCTTGGATTTTTTTGCGTGCTTTATTCGTGACGCAGACAATACCATAGTTGGTGGTTGTAGTGGCGGAACACTCTATGGCGGCCTTCATATCGATAATCTTTGGGTTAGTGAGCGTATCAGACATAAAGGATGGGGAACGAAGCTCATGCATTCTGCTTTGAACTATGGTAAGGAAAAAGCCTGCGCTTTTGCGACAGTGAATACCATGGATTGGGAGGCAATTGAATTTTATAAAAAATTAGGATTTAAACTTGAATTTGAACGGCATGGGTTTCAGAAGAATTCTGTTTTTTATTTTTTGCGTAAAGAATTTCAGGAATCAGCAAACAGTACACCAGTGGATAATTTAGTCTCGCGCTTTACCAAGAACCTGAAATCACCTGATCCAGAATTTGTAGATAGAAAAGAGACTCTCTCAAAAAACAACGCGCCCCATTTTAAATGGGGACATGGTTGTGATGGATGGTGGTTAAAAAAAGATGGTCAATTTACAGTGATTTATGAAACCATGCCTGCAAGCAGTTGTGAAATGAAGCATTATCATAGGGAAACAGAACAATTTTTTTATTGTTTACAAGGTCAATTAGTCATTGAATTTGAGGATTATGAGCTAATTTTACAGGAACATGAGGGCTTGAGCATAAAGCCAAGAATATCCCATAAAGCAAAGAATATGGCCGAAAGCCCTGTTTGTTTCTTGGTCGTTTCATCACCAAACTCTCCTCAAGACAGAGTAATCTGGAGTCATGATGTCTGATGAAATTATTACTTATAAACATCGAAATGATGGTATTGATGCACTTCGCGGTTTATCGATTATCTCGGTCATTCTGCTTCATCTATATATCCGAATGCCGCTTGATTTAATATTCATTGACCAGGCCGTTTCAATATCTATCACAAACATCCTATTTCGGAGTGGTTACTATGGTGTCATTGTATTCTTTGTCATTTCTGGTTTTTTGATAACGACCACCTCATTGAAACGATGGGGAAATCTGCAAAGTATTTCTTATAGTCAATTTTATCAAATGCGTTTTGCAAGGATTATGCCTTGTTTGATAAGTCTCTTGATGATTCTTACCTTATTGGATCGATTAAATATTACAGGTTTTGTTATCCATACCACCTCACTCAGCATAGCCATTTTTTCAGCCCTTACTTTTCAAATTAATTGGCTTGAAGCCAAAACAGATTATTTGCCAGGTAATTGGGATATTCTTTGGTCTTTATCAGTTGAGGAAGCTTTTTATGTTTTATTCCCTCTCTTTTGCATTTTATTAAGAAAGCGAACATTGTTTCTATTGGCTATGTTAGGATTTATTCTGATTGGACCTTTTGCAAGAACCTGGACAAGTAATGATATTTGGAGTGACCATTCTTATCTATCCTGTATGGATGGTATTGCCATCGGTTGTCTTGCAGCTTTAATTTCTTATCACTTCAAACTCAACAAAATAAAGTTTTTATGTATCCTTTTAACAGGTCTATTTCTTTTTATTTTTATCTTTATTTTTCGAAAACAAGCGTTTGAAATGGGCCTGGCGGCAGTAGGATTAAATGTCACAATAATCGAAATGGGAACAGGATTATTATTAATTGCCATGCAAGAATGGTATGTAAAAGGGGAGCGAGTGGGCAGTATTTGGACTGTTCCCTTTAGTTGGCTTGGACGCAACAGTTATGAAATTTACTTAACTCATTCCTTTTTAGTTATCGTCATAAGTAAAACTCTAATGTATTTTCAGCCAACTAAATTAATAATAGGAATGAGCTATCTTATGACCTTGGTTTTATCAGGAATTTTAGGGCAATATATTGCACGTTATTTTTCTGAACCGATGAACCAGCTGTTGAGAGAAAAAACACAAGGGCATTCTAAGGCAATATTATCGTGAATAAAAATCAACTTAAAACAATCTGTAAAAAATTAAATATTATGCTGCCTTGCGCATCACCTAAAAGGGTTTACGGTGGACTCTTGCACAGAATGTGGTGTGTAGAAAGTAATGGTTCTCAATTTGCTGTAAAACAGCTCAATAGCAGAATTCAATTGACAGCAGAAGTAAAACGCCAATATGAGCTAACAGAAGAGATTGCCTTTCAATTTTCACAGCGAAATATTCCAGCAGTTCATGCCATAAAAACAGAAAATAATTATTTAATCTTTTCAGAATATGAAGCATTTCTTGTTTATCCTTGGATCAATGCACAAGCACTTGATAAAGGCGCCATATCTGAGACTCTTGCAGTTAAAATTGCCGCTATCTTGGCTAAAATTCATCACATTCATCTTAATGTTCCAGAGCTTGACTCCCAAGAATTTGATATTCACTCCAATGAAAAAATTATTTCTTTAATAGACAAATCAGTAAGTCAAAATTTGGTCTTTAAGGAGCGATTAAAAAATAATCAATTGCTTATAACAGAGATCAATGAACTCTTTCAAAAAGCCATACCCATTTTACAAAGTACCAGTGGGGTAAGCCATGGTGATCTGGATCAGAAAAATGTTTTATGGGATAAGAATGATATCCCCTTTTTGGTCGATTGGGAGTCTGCGCGAAAACTCAATCCAACTTATGAAATAATCAATTGTGCTCTTGATTGGAGTGGAATTACTACACCGTTTTTCAATAAGTCTTTATTCATAAAAATGCTAAAAGCATATGCATCTGCTGGAGTAACAATTAATAACGACCATTTGGAAGCTGCATTTTATGGCGTTCTTGGCAACTGGATCAATTGGCTAGTATACAATATAGAACGTTCTTTTAGCTCTGATAAAGAACAACAGAATATTGGAATTGAACAGGTTCTTCAGGTTTTGCCTACCATTTTTCAAGTAAGGGCAAGTATTTCTGAATTAAGCCCATTAATTACACAAGAATTGTGACACAATGACAGCTGACTACATAAGGGTAGAGAGAATCGATTGCTAGAATTTTAATTATGTCTTGCAAGACCATTCGCAAAAAACCCATCATCTACTGCGGTGCATTGACCTATTATGGAATGTAATATTAACCACTATTAAAACATACTATTTGAATTAGCTGATTTTTCCGGAATATCTTGTATCGTGTCCCAATGCTCCACGATTTTCCCCTCTTCTAATTTGAATAAATCAAAAATAGCTCTGCCCCGAGTGCCAGGTTCACGAATAGAATGTACATGAAGAATCACATAGTCACCATCAGCAAAAATTTTTTTAATTTCACTATGAGAATTAGGATAATATTCAATTAAATATTGAATAAATGCTTTTAAACCTTCTGGTCCATCGGCGGCAGCAGGATTATGTTGTTTATAGTTTGTCCCCAGGCACTTTGATGCTGCTTCAAAATTTTTTTGATTAATTGCTTTATTATAAAACTCAATAACTATTTGTTTATTCATTTCTTGTTGCTCATCAATAAATGCATAGCTATTGTTAATAATTGATAGAAACAAACTTATAGCAAAGATTTTTGATTTATTAATAATCATAAATACACCATTGATTTCATTTATTCCCAGGGCTTAGCTTGAGATAGCCATCAAAAAACTCGGGTAAGTCTTTTAATGCTTGTGCTCTTGCTGCTTCATTAAAACCAATATGATAATGCTCTCCTTTTTCATCGACCACTTCTTTTGAGGTAGGAAACTCAAAGTTATCAAATCCATGCAATGCGTTTGGATAAATTTGAATAGAAACATTTTGATTATTATCAGTACTTCGGTTAACTAAATGAATGCAATCCTGAGTTGTTGATCTATCGTCATTATCCCCAATAAATATTTTAGTGGTTGCTCGTAGTTTTGCTCCTTCTTCAAGCCGATGGCATACACCGTAAAAAGAAGCTGCTGCCTTAAAGGAAATTTGTTGGTAAGGCTTGGGATCTTGTTGAGATGACTCCATGATTTTCAGGACATCGAAACCTCCCATTGAGAATCCTAAAATACCTATTCGATCAGGATCTACATAAGGAAGTTGCCTAAGATATTCATAAGCTGGAACGACATCATCAAGTTGAGCTTGGGTGGCTTTTTCCCAGCCCACTGAACGACGATCTTCCCAACCTCTCGGTTTAAAGCTGTCAATCATATAGACCACATATCCATGCTCTTTTAATCGACTAGCCCAATCATAATTGACTTTTTCAATGCCCGTACTGGCATGCAGCAACATAATAGCAGGTGATCTGTTTGTTGCATCAGGAATATAAAGACTATGATGGGGATCATCTGGATTAAAAACATAATCAGCTTTCTTTGCCATAACTTCCGTGCAAGCTATGAATAAAACAAATAACATTAAGAGCATTTTCAGGTAGCAAAACATGATATTCATTCCTTAATTAAACAGTCAGTTTTAGGGTAAAAGGTTCACCTTCTTCTAGCTTTTTCATGTGTTCTTTTAAATTACAAATTTCATCAAAGCGAGCACCCTTATGAATACGATTGAGAGCAACAGCTTCCTTTTCCTTGATATCTTCTGCTTTATTAATGACATTGACAGCCTCTTCTTTACTCATGACAACAATACCGTCCTCATCAGCAAGTATCAGTTCACCTGGATTTACTTCAACTGAACCGCAATTTATTGGTTTTCTTATACTGCCAATTTTATTTTTATTTCCAGACTTAGCACATTGACCCTTTGCAAAAAAAGGAAGATTGATTGCTTTGATTTCAGAAACATCTCGGCAATTTCCATCAGTGATAATGGCACCAAATCCTTTAGTTTTTGCTACCTCTGCACACATTCCACCTGCTACAGCAAGCTTAGTACCACAGGAGGCAATGACCAGTAGAAAGGGAACTCTCTCATCAGCGCAACCAAGAGAGAGTACAAAATCAGGCAAGTCATCCAAAGCCTGCATGGTAGATAAAGAATCTTGAGCAGAATTAACCGTATAGGCTCTCCCTACAATTCTTGTTTGCGGGGAAGTGTTAAAAGAATGAATATCTGAATCCATGAGGCGTACGCTGGGTAAGGCATCGCAGATTAGCGGTGTTGTCAGTTGAGATAATCTTTCACATATTTCAGAATAACTACTCTCAATAGTGAGTTTCATAAAATAATCCTTAATTGGTAAGTTAAAGCAAATCCAATTTGTAATGCGATTTAGGGATAAAATAAATGAAAATCTCCTTCATTTAATAAAGTTGTTATTGGTTGATAATCCAGAGTATTTGCTGTTTGACAAGCATTTTGGAATTTCAATCCAATGACAGAAGCCATAGCTGACCATGAGGAAGGTTTAAAGTTGTATTGGTTAATGTAGCCTTTTTCGTAAAGATTTGTTGTCACAAAATAATCATATCCTCGTGCAAAATTATCCGGTTTCCAAACCATATCTTCGCCAGGCACTGAAGTGAGGATAGTTTGTTTTGCTTCTGCAATTTCTCTTTCAAGTTTGTAAGTATCAATACCATAGGTAGATAGCAGTACTTGAACTTGGTATTGCGCGAGTAATTCCTGCGTCAAACTTTTCAACTTCTCTGTATCAGATTCATTGTCTAGATAAACAATATCAGGGTCATAAACTTGATTGCCAATCAAAAGTCCCCCACCTTTTATAACAGTACTTTTCCAATATTCATAACCTCTTAGCATTTCACGGCCTTTGGAACCATCTTTTCCGGTCAATGGTAAAGCCACACCCATACGCAATTTTTTATGTGTTTTTGGAGAAAATTCAGGGATGAACGCCAAACCATTGGGACCGGCATGGGTTGGAATAGAACTAAGTTCAAAAGTATGCAAATCAATTTTAGATAGATGCTTATCAGTCGCATTGGACACATAAGCATATTGCCCATCTGGGCTTACCAGAACATTAATGGGATTGAGGCCAGTAACTAATCGTCTTATCACTTGACCTGAATCAACATCAATCACAGCAACCTGATGATCAAAAGGTGCAGGCGCTAATACATATTTTTGGTCTGGTGTAATATCGGAGTAAAGAATGGGACCCAGATTTAAATTGGTTAATTGTTTTTGAATTTCGAGGGTATCTGGATTAATAAAGACAACTTGATTAACAGCCGATACCATTAAGGAACGATTATCTGGAGTATATTTTAAACCCCGCACAGCGGATGGCAACGTTAGTCTTCCAGTAACAGCTCCTGAATCAGAATCCATTTTTATGACACCATCTTTACCGGCCATTAACCATAAAGTTTTTCCATCATTGGAAAAAAACAGGTTATGTGTATTGGAACTGACTTCAATTTTTTTGACTATAGTTTTGGTATCTACATCAAAAACGAGAATCTTGCCACCTTTTTCCACATTTACATAGAGTTGCTTCTCCAAAGGAGGACGTAACTTAACGCCATGGGGAGCGCTATCAATGTCCGAATAATCCTTATTATCCAGTGAATCAAAAGTAAATAGCCGGTATTTCTCCACCTGATTTGGCAGATCGATGACAGAGATTGATACACCTGGTACACCAGACCCACTATCGTAGTCTCTGATACCAAAATTGCTAACATAAGCCGTTTTTCCATCTTTTGTCACAGCAATTTCATGAGGAAGAAAGGCAATTTTCAAGCTACCCTGTCTAACACCTGTATCGGGATTGTAGAAACTAATACGGTCAGCATTTTCTTCAATAACAGCTAAAGTTGGGTTGGGATAAGAAGAATGAGCGAAACCATTGAAAATCCCTAGAGCAATGAATAGCATACAGCTTTTTTTGAACATAATTACATCCCTTTATAAATACAAAAACGTGGCCATGATATTAATAGAATGTGAACTTGTCAATATATATAGGTTCCTATATATTATTGCGGAGGGGGAATATTTATGACCTTTAATTTAAATGAACATACTGGTGTATTGATTAAAAAAGCAGCTCGTTTGTTTGAACGTGTTTCAAACCTTAACCTCGAAGAACTTGGTGTGACCTATAGTCAGACTATTTTTTTGGTTCGATTGTGGGAAAAAGACGGTCAAACTCAAATGGAGCTCACAAAAAGTGCGGGACTTAAACAACCTACTGTTGTTGATATTCTTAATAAGATGGAAAGAGACCAGCTCGTCACACGGGTTCGAAGTGAACAGGACAAGCGCCGTTATCATTTTTTTCTTACTGAAAAAGCCAAAAAAGCCTGCCGCGAATTAGAAAAGCAGGGAATATTGATGCAAAACCTGTCTACCAGCAATTTACCTAATGACGAAGTATGGAAGTTAAATGAAAATCTGCTTTATATTATAGAAAACCTGGAGCGCTTTATTGAGAAAATTCAGGCTTAGAATTGGCTGTTATTCTATTTTCAGTCGTATTGAATGTAGAGGCAAAATGGTCTATCACCAACTCTACATCACGATAAACCATAAATGAAGAATGGGGTGTAGGCACAGGATGATTGTAACTTGCTACAGGCCCTACACAAAATAGATTTTTATGTACTTTCCCACGTGCATCGATCACTTGATAATGATCCGTTAAATGGATGCCACCATAAAGATTAGCAGTGATTATGCCTGTTTGCACCAGTTTATCTAACAACATGGGTTTGACAATATTGGGGTCGGGTTTGTAGCGGTATCCAGTTGCATCAATCAGGGTTGTAGCATGCAAGACTTCGCCTGATGCAAATAATAATAGGAACCTGTGATTTACTTCATCATAGCTTACAGAAACCAAGCCTTGATGCTCAATGATTCTATTTTTTTCATAGAGATGTAGCATGATTCTGGCATTCACGGGTGTAATTCCAGTCAAATAAGCCATTAAAAGAGAATAGAAGTATTTTAGAAATTGCTCCTTGCCTTCAGCATTCAGGCTTTGCCACATATGAGTATAACAACCACTAAAATAAAAAGTTTTGATAAATGCTCGTAGCTCATCAATATTACCTGGTATGGGATTATTTTCCGCCAGATGATCAAATTTATTCATTTGATAACGTAATGCTTCAGTAGCGCCAGGGAGATGGGCAGAGTCAACCGGTTCTCTGGCATCTTTTTGATAAGCATTCCAAAATAATATTTTGGCTTCAGGAAATGTTAAACTGCCTGGAGTTCGTTTTTGTAAACTGCTTGATAATTTCTGTTGGGCGGTTGTGTCACAGTCATCCGTGTTGCCTTTAGTGGTTAATATTGAAGGGCTTCGCGTAACGCTGTGAACTCGGCCCATGTAATTTTTTTTCATTGTTAGCCAAAGTGCAGCATCAACGAATGCAGCCTGACCACCAAGGATATAAACGTCATCTGCTAAATCCCATGTATCCGGATTTTCAGCTGTATTTTCAAAACGGAGAAAACCAGGTTGATTCTCGACAGTATTAAAAAAATGATTGGTTAAATGCCCAGTTGTTAGAAAAAGCCCATCAGCGATATAAGTTTGATCTGCGCATGTTATCTGATAATTTCCTTCTTGTAGCTGACAAATATCTGAAACGGGTGCAAAAATTTCATTGACTGTTATACCTAATGATATTGCTAATGCTTTGTGCTTTTTATATTGGTTGTTTAAATAATGTCCCACCAAAGCACGCGGAACATATTGTTTGTCTGCTTGCGGATAATAGATTCGGAGTAAGTCTGGATTGGCTGCCATCCATTCTGTCAGGCTTTCAGTAGTAGAAACAAACTTGAACCCATCAGCAGGATTATTTAAAGTCCAGAATTCTGGGCTATCAATAGAATATGCAAAACCCGTGGCAAAATATTGTGGATATTGTTCAAATATCAAGACAGTAAAGTCATTCTCAATATTTTTAATTTTTTCAAAAAGACGAATTAAACGACAAAATACTGCATTTCCACAAAGGCCCATTCCTGTGACAGCAATTATTTTTGGCATTATAACGGAGCAATTATTGAATCAGTATCGGATAGTAGAGGAGTGTTTCAGTGCAGTCAAATTTTCATGTTACACGAAATCCCAATCCAACTTATGAAATAATCAATTGCGCTCTTGATTTGGAGTGGAATTACTACACCGTTTTTCAATAAGCCTTTATAAAAATGCTAAAAGCATACGTATCTGCTGGAGTAAGAATTAATAAAGATCATTTGGAAACCGCATTTTATGGCGTTCTTGTCAACTGACTCAACTAGCTAGTTTACAATATAGAACGAACTTTCAGTTCTGATATAGAACAGCAGGATATTGGTATCGAACAGATTCTTCAGGTTTTACCTACCATTTTTCAAGGCAAAGCAAACACTTCCGAATTAATTCAATTAATTGCAAAAAAATTGTGAGAAAAGCTGACTACACAGAGGTATAGAAAATCACCTGCTAAATTTAATCATGCCTAGCAAAACCATTTGCCAAAAAACCACCATCTACTGCGATGCATTGACCTGTAATATAAGAAGCTGCTGGCATACAAAGGAACGCAGCAAGAGTTGCTACTTCATAGGGTTGTCCCACTCGGCGCATCGGTGTACGGGAGGTGATGGCATTCAGTTTTTCTTGATTAGATAAAACAGGCCTGGTTAATTCTGTTTCAATATACCAAGGAGCTATAGTATTAATTCTGATGTTATCTCGCGCCCACTCTACCGCAAGATGCTTTCCTAATTGGATCATCGCTGCTTTACTCATTCCGTAAGGAGCTCCTGACGCATCATCAATTAATCCTGAAATAGATGCGATATTAACGATGTTTCCTTGATCTGATTTTTTTAATAAGGGATAAGCTAATTGGCACAATTTAAACGTTGACGTCAAATTAGTTTTCATTATCTCTTCAAATTCATGAGATAGATAATCTTGAGCAGGCTTTCTAATATTGATTCCAACATTATTAATGAGGATATCTAATACATCCCATTTTTGTGTAATTGTATTGATTACATGGGAATAGGATTCTTCCTGATTGAGATCCGCTACGATTCCATCCACAAGGTAACCATCTGAACTCCAATTCTTGATAACTTTCTCAAGATTATCTTTATTTTTAGATACAATAACTACCTCTGCACCTAATTGGAGAAATTCATCAACAATTGCCAGACCAATTCCTCGAGTACCCCCAGTAATAAGGGCTTTCTTACCTTCTAAATTCCAACGCGATTGTCCCATGGGTTATACCTTCTGAAATTGGCTTGTATACAATAAATCGTCCACAACTTCCATACCTATCTCAGGTAGTTTCTGCTTCTCATCAATACAATCTTGAATTTTTATGACGGCTTTTCTAATCTCATCAGGCAAAATTTCTGATGGCGTATTTTCTCCTGACCAAGAAGCATCACGAGTGGCTTTATCAGGCCAACGAGAATAGGCTAGCCACATGCCCTCATTGGTTTTATGTAGACAAGAACCTAACGCACCGCGATATTGTACAAAATAGGAGGCAACCTGGCGCCAAGCCTCTTGATACTCCATCTCAAGCCCAGGTCTAATAAAAGCCCGGTAAATGACAGCAAACATGTTTTAATACTCCGATAAGGCGGATTTCAATTTTACTGGATAAGATGAGAAAATCCAGGTTTATGCAATGTAGTGTAGGGACTAAATCTCATTAAAGTTTTCGGTAAATATTTTTAATCTATTAACCTTATCCAATTTTGATTACCATAGCATGCGAAATTAACTTAAGTTTCAAGGAAAGCTTCATAATGAACATCAATGGTGATAAAGCAGCATTAGTAACAGGAGCCAGTCATGGCATTGGTCTTGAACTGGCTAAAATTCTTTTAAGTGACGGGTGGGTTGTCTATGGAACTGGACGGGATGTGAGCAGTTTAGAGGATACAAAAGCACTGTTTCCCCGCTTTGTACCTATTCAATCAGATTTTACTCGCAATAGTGATATTGAACTGGTTGCAAGAGTTATTAAAGATTCTGGAATACCTCTTCATCTTTCAGTGCAAAATGCAGGAATGAAAAGCCCACCACGCCCGCTAACTCAATACGATTGTGACAGCATTGATGAAGTATTCCAGGTTAATTTGCTAGCTCCAATGAAATTGACTGCTCTTCTTGCATCACAAATGCCGGTTGCATCGCGAATTTTATTTGTTACATCAAGAGCTGCGACTTTGAAACTTAAAGAAAGTTCCACATACTGTGCAAGTAAAGCGGGTTTGGATGAGGTGACTGCTATTGCCAGAAAAGAGTTGGCAGAAAATAATATTGGCGTATCTTGTGTTATACCTGGTGAGGTTGATACACAAATTCAAAAAACTTTAAGAGAAACAACCTCGTTTTATTTACACAAAATGTTTGATGAGGCCTATCAGACCGGTCAATTAATTAGTCCGAAAACTTGCGCAGAATTTCTTAAATGGTTTCTTTGCGATCTCTCTTTTGACGAATTCAGGCAAAGCAATATGCCAGTTTCAATCTATGAAGAGTGGCATCACCCATTTTGGCTTAAAGATAAGAGTCAATTACCCCCATTTCCCTTCTAGGACCAGCTGGATTTATAGCCATGCCAACACACCAAGCAGATGAAGTAAAAACATGCATCTTAGATTAAAAAATGAGATATAGTATGAAAAAAGAAATAAATCTCAAAACATTAAAGCTTGATGATGAAACAGAAAGACAAATTGATCAGTGTCTCAATTTAGTAAAAGAAATTTTGGGACAAGACTTACTTGGTGTATATCTGTTTGGATCATCAATATTAGGTGGATTACAAAAATATAGCGACATTGATTTACTTGTAGTATCTGATCGATCTACAACACATGAAGAAAAGACTAAATTAGCTATCAAGTTGCTTCAGATTTCTGGTGTTTATATGAAAAGCACAAAATTACCAATTGAAATGACAATTGTAGAGAAAGCAGAAATTAATCCTTGGCATTATCCACCTAACTTCGATTTTCAATACGGTGATTGGTTTCGCAAACAATTTGAAAGTGGCATTATAGAACCGTGGCCAACTAAAGAAATGCCTGATCTCGCTATACTCATTACTCAAGTTTTATTAGCTAGCAAAACATTACTCGGTGCCGATCCAGATCAATTACTTTGCAAGGTTCCTTACAAGGATTTTATAATTGCTACAACAGATGCATTACAAAATCTAATGTCGGAACTGAATAGCGACACTCGTAACGTATTGTTAACATTTGCTCGTATCTGGAGTACTGTAGGGAGTGATACTATTCGCTCTAAACCAGCTGCAGCAAACTGGGCTATTGATCACTTACCTGAAAAATATCGTCCAGTTATGAAAAGGGCAAAAGCAATTTGTAAAGGAGAAGAAAAGGAAAATTGGGATGATATACGGGAATTTATAAAACCCTGTGCTGACTTTATAATAGGCCAGATTAATAATAAAGTTATTGAAATTAAATTATCGAATAATACTAATAAATCTATCAAGCTTGCTGAGCTTGATATTTAAAGAGCTATAAATTTATAACCTTAAATTTTTCACATGGCCGTGTCCGCTGGTCCTTCTAATCCAGTTATGAACTTTTACGATTAGTTCGAATAGTAAAGTTCGATGTTTTGAGTACAGGTGATTAATTAGTTCTGTTATTTTTTAGGGGCATAATTCTCTTATAGAGATTATACTTCCATTCTTTCTATAATTGTTTTCTAAAATAAATCCGATCGTGTCCTTCTAAATAGTTTTTAATAGTCCCCAAATGCTTATAACCTTGTTTTAAGTAAAAGCCTTCGGCCTGAAAAGAGAAAGTATCTAATGTTGATGCTGGAATTCCTCTTTTAATTGCTTCGGCTTCAACGCTTCGTAAAAGTTCAGCACCGATACCCAGACCACGGTGTTTTTCGTTAACCCAGAGAACATCAACGTATATTGAATTCGTATGAGCAAAAACAATAGCTCCGCCAATAATATTACTCTCATTGTCTTTTGCATAGATTGAATAACGCTCTGGCTTAGTCCCTGTAAAAGGAGCATTAAAATTTATTATTCCATCACGAATAATTTTATCTTGTTGTTCTAGAAGCTTAGTATCTACAACAAGTTCTAATTGGTAGCTCATTTACAATTATTCCTTAAATTATCAAATGCACACATCAAATATAGATCTAATAGCCCATGTCTATTGTGTTAAATTCAGTATCTCTCATCTTGGAAATCTGCTGAAACTGTTCCAGTGCTTCTTCAGGTGTTAAATTCTGGCTCCCAAAAACCTCTTCTGCTTTGAATATGTTTACACCTTTGGGAATTGAAAATTGGGAAGTAAAATACATCTGATCAAGACCAATTCCAAAAGCACAGTTTTTATAGCCCAAGACACGAAAGTAATTGATAGGCTGATGGTCTTCATTCTGTAAAGTATAATCTTTAAATTTTGGATTATAGAATCCATAGGTCATGTAATAATGAATACCTTGGTTTTCAAGATGTTGAATAATTTGCATCAAATTTTGATGCAGTTTTTCAGGTGAATAAAGCTCAGTATACATACCTGTTTTTTCGGAGGTAGAACGTTCATTCTCTGGATAAGGTGGGTTCAGCGCCACAAAATCACCCAGTTTTGCATCAGAAATCACTTCCATAAAGTCGCCACTTTTGAAGGTAACCTGGTTCGCATTAAGTAAATTAGAAACTCTGTCAATTTCACTCAAGAACTGTTCCAAAGACAAGTTCGCTTTCTCAAGAAATCTATCGGATTTTTTTCCTTCAAATAGCTCACCTTCACGGTAGATAATGTTCAGTTTCTTATCGTAAAAAAGGATCCCGCTCCATGAATGATTAATGATAAAAGGGAGTAGCGATACTTTTTCTTCATCGTCAGTTGCCCGGTTGTAATTCTCAATCACCTCAAGAAAAAAATCTTTTTTCGATAACGAGACATCATATTTTTCTATTAATGCAGCATAGGATTCTTTGATAAGATCGGGGTTGTCTTTAATTAATTGAAGTGTGTTAATCAGAATTTTATTGCTGTCATTGATGATATATTTTTCTGCAATGCCGACCTCCATTGCAGCCATGCTCCAAGAAGCAGAGCCTGCGAAAGGTTCAATTGCTTTCTTGTACTTTTGACCCTTATTATTCGCTAATAATACAGAAAAATGTTCATTCAACCAGCTATTATCAGGGGACATATGCCCAGTCAAATCCGGAAGAGTGAGGTACCTATTACCGAGGTAATGGAGCGGTCCTCCATGATTTTGAGTTAATTGGATAATTCTTGTTCTCATAATAACCACTATGCAGTAAATCTATCTATAAGGTTGCACATCTTAACATGAAACAAAAAATTTTTTATTTTTTTGAATAATTCTCTAATGAGTATTGACCCTCACGTTGCGTGACAGCTTAGAATCTTCAATTAAGGAGATGATGATGAAATATTATCAGATTAAAGAAATCAGCCAAATGACCTCCCTTTCAATTCGGTCATTGCAATATTATGATGAAGTGGGTTTGTTAAAACCAACAAAGCGTTCTGATTCGGGTTATCGTCTGTATTCTGAAGCTGATTTGCTCATTTTACAACAAATTATCACCTTAAAATTCCTTGGATTCTCTTTATCTAACATCAAAGAAATCATCAGGAATCCGAATTTTAATCTAGCCGCATCAATGAGCCTTCAAGCACGCGAATTGAGTGAAAAGGCTATTAAAATAAATGAAGCTGCTTCCTTGTTAACCTATATTGCCAGCCAATTGGAAATAAACCAGCCAATCAATTGGCAAAGTAGTGCAAAAATTATTGAAATATTGGAGTTAAATACTATGAGCGATGCTGTATTAAAAAAATATCAATCCGTTAATGAATCAGAGTTAGGTAAAAAATCGGACTATGATTCCACTTATAATCCCAATCGACTCTATCCTATCCCCAGAGCGGGCAAGCGGCAAGAAATTGGCATTGATCCAGCCAACCCTCCATTTGTGGGTTTTGACTGCTGGAATCATTATGAAGTCTCCTGGCTTAACGAAAAAGGAAAACCGATGGTTGGGATTGGTGAAATTTTTTATGATTGTAACTCACCAAAGCTCATCGAATCCAAATCATTAAAACTTTATTTTAATTCATTCAATAACACCAAGATAAAAAGTATTGATGAGTTAGAAAATACGATTAAAAAAGACTTAGAAGCACGTGTTGAAGCATTAGTTTTAGTTAAAATTTATCCTTTGGAACAAGCGAAACAATACGCAGTATCACAAATGCTGACAGGTGAGTGCATTGATCACCTCGATGTAGAGTGCTCTGTCTATTTGGTTGAGCCATCATTTCTTAACGTTCATGATGTGTTGGTGGAAGAACAGTTGTATTCTGATCTTTTAAAATCAAATTGCTTAGTCACCAATCAACCGGATTGGGGAAGCGTGCAAATTGCTTATAAAGGAAAAAAGATAGATAGAGAAGGCTTATTAAAATACCTTGTTTCCTATAGAAACCATAACGAATTTCATGAGCAATGCATAGAGCGGATTTTTGTGGATATTATGAATTATTGTAAACCTGAAGTATTAACTGTCTATGGGCGTTATACCCGACGAGGAGGATTGGATATTAACCCCTATCGTTCCACAAAAAACAGTGCTTTTGATAGAAAAAATATCCGATTAGTTCGGCAGTAAATAGTGACTTATTGTTCTATCCAAGCTCTTAATTTTCCAGCAAATCGGCCTTGTCGGCGCAATGTCATTGATGCGATTGGGTCGATGCTTTTAATTAGGCGATACTCGCCCAATACCGCATGAATAGACCAACATTGTTCAATGATTGCAATGATTTCAAACAAATGCTTGGATGACTCTAACGACAGCCAGTTTTTAAAACAAGCTTCCTGTAATTGTCTATATTGATCACTTGGTAGTTTTAAGTGTTCTGTTGCCCGATATAAACAATTGACGAATGAGAAAAAAGGATGCGTAATAACCACTTCGCCTAAATCAATCAGCGTGGTTTGATAAGTGCTTGGATTCACCAAAATGTTTTTATCATGAAAATCGGCATGGCCAAATGTATCAGGCACTTTAAAACTGGCTAATTGTTCACAAAGAATTTGTAGTTTCTCATCCAAACATTTTAATTGTTTTAATTCTTCTTGGGTTAATCCGTCTCCAATCAACAACTCTTCTTCACTCATTAATTGGTGATAAAGTTTTGGCAATTGCTGCAGGCGCCAATCAGGGACACCTAAATCAAGAAACAGATTTATTTTATCTGCAGAATTTATTTGAAGCATTGTGTAATGATGCAGGGTATCAATTAAAAGATTGGGCTTAAATTCCTGTTTAAAAACATCATGCAAAGGGATGCCTGCATCTTGCATTAAAAAACAGTGAAGCTCCTGATTATGAGCCAAGATATGTGGAACAGGGGCATTGAATTGTTTCTGTAATAACCGAATCACGCTGATTTCTAATGACAATGCAGCAGGTACCTTTTTCAAATAAACCAATCCAAGATTCGTTTGAAAGCGACACACTTCTGACCAGGCTGTATTGAGAATTATTTCGGGTTTCGTGATTTCAAGTTGATACCCTAAATCGTTTAGGACACTAAGTGCCCATTCTATGTGAGGATTCTTCATGATAATTGCCTATGCTCCTCTATCACTTCATGAATCGTGCGCAATGCTCTTTTTGCTTCAAAATTCATATCAGTTTGTTGGTTAACAAGATACATCACCGCTTTCCATAAAGCCCATGCTCGTCCTCGTGCCCAAGTGTTTGGGGAAAGCTTCAGTGTTTCTAAAAAAATATTCCGACTTTTTCCTTTAAATAATGTCCAGGCAATAGCAAGATCGCAAGCAGGATCGCCGATTGCGAGTTGGCCAAAATCGATAACCGCACTTAATTTTCCTTGAGAAAGTAACAAATTGCCAACACTCACATCACCGTGAACCCACACTGGTGGATTTTGCCAAGAGGTGGATAGTGCTTTTTCCCAAATTTCCGTTGTGGCACGGGAGTCTATATTGCCCTGCAAGTGTTCTATGGCTTTGCGTGTCTCTGAATCATAAACTGCTAAATCACCACCGCGATAAAAACTCTGGGGACCCGCAAGAGGTCCACCCATTGAATTGATGCTTTGGAGTGCCTTAAGAAATAGAGCTAAATCATGTGCAAACTCAGACAAATCATTAATGGGGGTAGCCGCTGCCGTTTCTCCAGGAAGCCAACGATTAATGGACCACTTCCAAGGATACAGTTCATTGGGTTTTCCCATCACAAGAGGTGCTGGTATGGGAAGAGGAAGTTGTGGGGCTAGTTTTGGTAACCATGTTTGCTCTTTTTCTACTTGTCCTGCGTATTCGGCGCTACTTGGCATGCGAATGAGCATTTCAGTACCTAAATGAAAGGTTCTATTGTCCCAACCACTATTTTTCACCGCTTGAATAGGTAGATGACTCCACTGTGGAAATTGTTGAGCAATGAGCTCGCGCACTAAGCTTTCAGTAATATTCATTTTTTCATTGGATTTTGTATCCGGCATAGTTGTACCATAAAATCGATATTCTACTTCATCAAGCAACTTACCTGATTCACTTTTTTTGATGTATTGATCTTCAATGATACCACCCATTTTTTCGGCCACTTTGCGACTTTGAATGTTCTGTCTTACAACTGGATATTTTAGATAATCATAAACCAGATTAGTTTCAGCCCAGGTTTTTAATAGATTCATTGCTTCAAAACCATAGTGAAATCCATGTGCACTTTTCTTTAGCCAAATGCCTAATTCGGGTGTGCTCGTATTCGCTTGGTGAAGGCAAGCATATCCTAAAAAATCTTGGTTCGCTTTGTTTATGATGACTAATGCGATTTCAGTACCTATCTGCATTTTGATTTGCTGTTCGGAAATATGTTGGTTAATTTCTTCTTGTGTTTTCGGAGCACTTGGCCACATATGCTCTGTAATTTCAGCTGTAAATTCTTTACATAAATCTTCTGCATATTTTAGTGAAACAGGTATTAACTGAAGTCGTTCGGATTTTAAGGTGAGGTGCAGATAGTTAGGCATAGAATACTTACTCGTAGAAATTGTTATCAATGTTTTGTTTATTATATTAGCAATGAGTATCTTCTAAAGCGAATGCTTGTAAGAGAAAAACATTGCTATTTTTCCAAAAATTCATTTCTCTGTTAGATAAAGCTAATAATCCTGTACTCGTGTACTTACGTAGTTCTACGTATTGATGCAATTTATGGGCTATTTGTATAATTATTGCATCATTTGGATTTAGGAGATAGTAAGAATGAAGCAACCTCAACGAATTTTTATTGTTGGTCATCATGGTGCTGGTAAAGGATTATTAGCAAAGTCCGTGGCCCAATCATTAGGGTGGCAATTTGTCGATGCCGATTTGGGATTAGAACCTCATGTTGGACGTCATTTGTCTGAAATACTCGGGGGTCCCGGGAGTGATGCTTTTTATGGATGTCAGTTCGATATATTAACTTTCCTTTGTACCCAAGAGTACATTGTCGTGGCAACTGATTCTAGCGTTGTTTTGTCTTTAAAAAATCGTCAATTATTGCGAGATGAAATGACCGTATTTTTGGATGTGAGTACTCCAGTTCAAATCGATCGTACTTCACGCAATGCAGCAAATTTGTTGCCTATACCAAGTTTGTGCAATTTTTTTGATCAATTACATGATGAGCGAGATAATTTATACAAAGAGGTGGCTATACTGACTATTCATGGTGATGATGGCAAATTAGAAGAGCATACGCGTTGTATTGTGAAGGCTATTTTTGGAAATGAAAAAATGCTGCCCCAAAAAAACCTAAAGTCAATGTTGGAGAAAAAAGATTTCACCTTATACCATAAAGAATTCCACACGAAAGTTGAGTTATCTGAACAACAAGCCATATACCTCAAATTGCTTGCACAAGGAAAAACAGCTAAAGAAATTGCACGTGAAACCCATGTTTCTTATAGGACAGTCGAGGGAATGATTGCTAAATTGATGGAATCCTTAGGATGTTCCTCGAGTAAAGAATTAATTGCTTTATATCATGAACAACCATGAAATTAGGCAAAACTCTAAATAGGAATATTAAACCATGATAAAATGCGATGAGCTTACTGGTGATGAGACACTAGCTCGGTCGGATCGGTAAAATAATACCGATCCGTCTTTGGTTTCTAAGACCTTAAGAGATTTTTAAGCCAATCCTTTGCTTCTGGACTGACCTTATCATCATTTAAAGCGATTTCATAAACGGCATACTTCCGTGAAGTTTCTTCGCCATACATATCATCCAGCGCTTCATTCCAAAGTGTTAACACGGTAGAAGAAGATTTTTTTCCTACTTGCTCAAGAATGCCATAAAGCCTATCTTTCCAATAAGCATCTAAAGCTTTCTCTAACCATGCCATGATCTCCGGGGTTAAACCAATGTCATCAAGACCTTTTCCTTCCCCAAACCCTTTTTCCCATTTTTTGGTTCTTAGATGGGCATATTTTTTACCGTATATTCCATTAACCCACTCCATGTATTTCTTTCCTAATTGAATACCGATAGTTGAGTTGGGATCTTGTTTCAGGTTTTGTTTTAGCTCATCCAATAATTGATGCCATTGTTTTTCAAACGCCGCCTTTTGATCAGGACTTGCATTGGCTTTCATTTCCTTTTCAAACTCTACGTACTGCTTTAATTCATCCGGCGTGAATATTTCCTTTACCCAGCCATGTTCAAGATGTTCTGTCATTTGATATACCTCTATAAGTTGAATAATAGTTTCCCACGGAATGGATTGATTATTGTCAACAGAATCAATAATGCTTCGCAAAGTTTTAGCTCCCGCAGCCAAAGCGGCTGCTTTTTGTTCTAACACCTGCGCTTGGCTGTTAAAATGTTTGAGCGCACTACTTTCCTCAGTGAGTAAGGTTTTGATCTGTGACAACTCAAAACCAAAAAACTTTAAAGCAATAATCTGCTGCAATTTCAATAAATCCTTCTCAGAGTAAACACGATACCCATTGGCTAGTCGCAATGAAGGCGTAAGTAAACCGATGCGGTCATAGTGATGCAGTGTTTGAACCGAAACACCGGTTAATTTGCTTAAGTCTTTTACGAACCATTGAGTCATCGTGTTCCCTCCTTAAATACAAAGGTAAGGTATATAGCAACAATAGGGTCAAGCGTTTTTTTACACTTTTAGGTAAATTATTATTCCAACTCATTAATCAGGTATATAAAAATACAATGCTTTTCTTCATAACAACCCAACATCATTTCAATTCATACCGATATAGGTGCGGCAAGACATACCGCACCTATAAGCTGCTCATCGATTTGCACTATCCAGACTATTTATCGCTACGTTACGGAATACAGGAGCCGCGAGTTCTCCACCTGCAGTCAAAGTCTTGCCATTTTTGTTTAAATAACCCTCTTCAATGACGACTAACATGACATAACGTGGAGCATTAGCTGGCACGTATCCAGCAAACAGGGCAAGGTGTTTTCCCTTAGCAAAATTAATATTTTCTGCGACTGTTCCTGTTTTACCAGCCACAGCAATACCAGGAATAACAGCGAGTTTTCCAGTACCATTCGTCACAGCATTCTCAAGCATATGAGTTACTGAATCTGAGGTTGTTTCAGAAATAACAGGAGTACCTCTTCCGTCAAATCGGCGTCCTTTATTTGCAAGAATGGCATAAGACTTTGTTAAAGATTCAATGGTGACCGGTACATTCTCACCAACTGAAGCCATTGCAAGCTGTAAGTTTTCATTTTGATTTGTTTGCCACCAGGTATTCATGTCAAGACCAAATTCAGCCAGTGTTTTACGAATTACAGGTGCTCCAGTCTCTTGAGAGACCTTAATAAGGCATACATTATTTGATTTTGCGATAACCTCTTTTAGGGAAGCGGAACCAACATTCGGATTGAGATCTGTAAATGTTTTTCCCTCTATGTGATAAGGTGAATGACAATCATAGGTCTTTGTTTCAGAGCTATGACCCGAATCGATTGCTGCTGCTGCAATAAAAGGTTTTATCGTAGAGCCAGGTGAAAAAATACGTGACTTCCAACTGTTCTGTTTATGCTTACTTGATTCAGCAAATGCTATAATATTTCCAGTGCTTGGATCAGCTATTGCAATAACCCCCGATTTCGCGTGATACTGTTTGACGGCCGTTGTAATTTCTTTCTCAGCAATCTGTTGCATTTTAGGATCTAAATGGGTCATATCGACTTCTTTTGCCTTAGAACTGGCCAAAGATCCTACTGCTGAATAAGCAACACAGATTGGTGCTAAGATAGAAAACCCCGCAAATGCTATCCCTAACAACAAGGGCTTAGATGCATTGAGTGGATAAGTTGATAACATTGAAATTCTCCTGATGATAAAAGTACAGTCTTCGTTTTGTTTGCCCAAAGCCATACCCACCGTGCATGCAAATTCTCGGCTAGATGACAAAGAACATTGAGATACTGTCTGTACAACATCAAACAGACAGCGGCCATAGTCATGTGCCGAAATTTTTGGATGGCCAACCAATACTTCATCACATGAAAATTCTTGTAATTCGCTTAAAACGTTACGCCATCGAGTAACACCTAGGTTCCCAAAGAAGATGATGTGCAAGACTTCAATAAAATAGGCCCATAAGCAATCCCCATTACGGTGGTGTTGCCCCTCATGAGCAATCGCAATCTTCACATTCTTGGAAGAAGAAAATAACGATACTGGCAATAGGATATAAGCTTTGTTAAAGAAATATACTGAGAAAGGAATATGGCAGCGATGAGACACTTTAATAATAAGCTTGCCCGAAGTTCGATAAGGAATTGCTTCAGTTAACATCAATCTTAAATTACCTAAACCCTTCAATACTCGATAAACACGAAATAAAATCAATAAACCAAACATCACATAAAACAATTGGCAATAACTCATGCTGCTAATTGTTAACGCAGGTAATGATTCGGGAGTAAATACTAATGATTCTGTCTTTAAGATAGGTTGGTTAACATACTCTTGCAGAGCATCAAGTGATACATAGTGAAGCCGTTCTGGTTTTTCACGATGACTAATACAATGAACCACTAATGGAGAAATCACACAACTGACTAATAAAAGACGCGCTAATTTAAGTTTAAAAGAAGGTTGTTTCGCAAGCCAAGGCCTGCCGACCAGCCATGAGCTTATCAAGAGTAAACAATGGATACTCAATAAAATTTCTAGGAATAACATTAGAGCACCTCTACTTTTTTGTCAGTAGCGGTTAATTGTTTAAGCGCTTCCTCTATTGCTTGAATATCATCGTGTTCTAATTTTTTAGCCATCAAGAGTCTTTGGACAAGCGCTACCGGCTCACCATCAAAAACATTGGCAACCATATGATCAATACACGTACTTTCATAGTCAGACTTTGTAACAATAGGTACAAAAACATGAGCATAAGAATTTTTTTGACATTCAAGAAATCCTTTTTGTTCAAGCACTTTTACTACTGTTGCCACTGTCGTGTAAGCTAAAGGCCTTTCTTTAGACAAATGTGAAACAACCTCTTTGATTGTTACTTTATTAAGACCCCAAATGATATTCATTAATTCAAGCTCTACCTCTGTAAGGAGGCGATCATGGGCAAAAGTCTGCGACCCTTTTTTTGTGGACATTTTTTCTCCAGAAACTAGATAGAATATACCCTACTATTTTTTTAGTAGATCCTACTATAAAAATAGTAGGATTGAAATAGTTATGGAAAAAATGGTTTTTGGGAGTTTCTCGGATAATTAGCTTGGAGCTACAAAAATAGTCCCATCTGAAAAGATTAATCCATCAAAGGTTTTGGTTTGCATAGAGGGCCTATATGCAAACTACCGGAATTCCCGACAACTTATTAATTAACCCAAAAACAAAAATGGATATCTGTTGGGACTTGGTATCTCATATTGTGTAAAGGTGTTTACTCCGTCCATGTTATCCATCAACAATAATATTATTTTACTCGTTCTATAATAAATCGCGCACGTGTTGAAGGTGATACACATGGTACATCTATAAGTAAATAACCATATTCTTTATAAATCTTCTGAATTTCGATCCCGAACTCCTTTGCTGCTTCATATGACATAATTCTTTCATCATCGGTAGTATATATCTCTTCCCATGCTGGAAAGATAAAAACATTCGTTTCGTATCTATATAATTTCGAAGCTTGTTGAGCTGGTAAATAATCCAGATTAAATAATCGAGCATAAGCAATAATGTCAGGCATGCCCCTGTCGTAAATAACAACCCTATCAAGATTTTGCATTTGTTTATATTGATACATAGCACGCGACAATAGTAATTGTGTAAAGAACTTAGGATTTTTTTCCGGTACACCCTCGTCTCCAATGCTACGTTGTTCTGCTAATATTTGTCTTGCTGGCTCCTCAATTACGCAGAACCCTTCTGCTTGCAGCAATTTTAATACGGTAGATTTTCCACTACCCATTGCTCCTGTAATAACAAATCTTTTAGTCATCCTCACCTCTCATTGCAATTTCTTTGTAAACCACAGAATTAAATCATCATCCAGTGGGTAGATATTGCCAGGAACTGCTGATTCATAGTTATAGGTAGCACCAAGACCATCAGGTAGGTAACCTGAGCGCACATAAAGTCTTTGTGCAGAGCCATATCCCCCATCAGACCCCCCGTATAAACCAACTCCAATACCAACAACATTAGATTGAGTGGCAGCCTTCTTTTCTGCTACCTGAAGCAGACGTCCCCCTATACCGCACTTGCGAAAAGAAGGAAGCACGTTTAAGTCCATGATTTCTGGTATGTTTCTATTAGCAAATGGTTTGTATTGAGATATCCATTTAAGTGTTATGTATCCTGCTAATTGATCATTGCTATAGGCCAACCAAATGAAACGTTCTGACTTTTGTTGTTCCTGATAATAGGCCTCAAACAGAGACGCTGGTTTTAACCAATTGACTTTCTGAAAAGCATCAACAATTGCTGGAATATCAGATTTATCCAATGCCTTTATGGATATATTCTTAACACCTAGAACTGAATTCGTTATATCAAGATTTTTTTCCATATAAACCATGGTCCACTCATAACCCTGCGGTTTTAAATTGATTAGAGGTGAAAATCCGACGGATTGATAAAAATGATAAGTCTTTAGATAGTTTTCATCCGACTCTGATGGGCTCAGAGTTTCAACGGTTATCGTCTTTGCGCTACTTTGTTTTGCAAAATGACAGGCAACTTCAATCAATTGATGTCCAACACCTTGACCTTGGAAATCACGTAAAACGGCCATCCAATAAATATTGGCATTATTAGGGTAAGGAAAATCAATAGAAATAAGGCCCAGATAATTATCATTCTTTTTCGCTGCAAAACTGGTACGTGCTTTCACTCCTTCAGCATAGTGCTCGTTTGCTTCTGGTAAACCAAAGTATTCAGGTAAATCCGCTGTTATTTTTCGACACAACGATTGAGCTAATTCCCCCGTTATTTTTTCTATTTGGATCATAGTATTTTCCCCACAGCAGTGTCCCTAGAATCACTTTCATAGCCATCTGGATCATCAAATGGCATATCGATATAACCATTATTTCTATAAAACTTTAGCGCATCAGGTGACGACTCGACATGCAAACTTTGATATCCCTGATTCTTGAGCCATTTTTCACATAATGCCAAAAATTGGCTACCGTATTGATGGTTTCTTTTGAACTCATCAATAACAATGATACGCAGGGCAGCTCGCTCTTTGGGCCATAATTGCAGATGAGCATAACCAATTATTTCGCTCCCTTGATATAGAACAAAATGAACATGAGCATCATGCTCAAAAGTCCAAGTATAAGGATCAGAAAGTCCTGCTTTGTCAAAAAAATAAAATTGTCTCAAGTGGCGTGCCGTATTCCATTCGCGCATTGTTAATGTCTTAACTATCCTTAACCCATTAAAACCTGCTTTTTTATCAATTGTTGCAATAAAGTCTTCTTTACCCAAGCAATAAGCAGTGATGTCATCAGGATATTGGAGTGCCAAATCCTGTTTTAAACAAGCATAAGCATCTCTATCCTCTGGGTGGGTTCTCATCCAGTCCCGAAATTTTAAATGCCGTTCGATTTCAGGATTTCCGAGCTCAAAAACATGAGCCTGATGCGTTCTTTGATTGCCTCCTTTTTGGAAGTAGCGGCGAAAAGGCATACCATATTCGCCCTTTGCTTCATAGCCAAGTGCCCGCATGGAAGCATTAGAACTATCTACCTTGGTAATATCCAAAACAACAGGAAGCATATCGATTACCGGTTTTGCTCTCAAGCCTGCAACGGATGTTGAACCAATGTGATGAATCTCAATGCAATTATCACCTAATGCTTTTTTAATCACTTCAGCTTCCTGCACGAACTGCATAGGCCAACCGGCATCATAAGGCACCACTTCGATGAGTCGTTGTTCTTGTTTGCTTGACATGATTTGTTCTCCATCCTGAATATGCTGAATCATTTCATCAACAAATGCAGTGACTTCTTGATACGTTTCTTTAATAACGTCATGGCCCGCATCACTTAGCCCAGCTTTTGTCAGTGCTCTTTGAATCAAAACTTGCCATTTTGGAAATTGGGTTGTAGCCCAAGTTCCTGCGTGTAATTTAGAACCCTGTTCATGGTGGTAGATAACATACATAGCTCTGCATAGGGTTAATACGGCATAATATTGATACCCTAGAGACTTCTTTGTATGGACAACCCATTCTTGCCACGCAATAGCTTGTTTTTTGACATGTGCTACAAACTCACTGTTTGAGACAGAGGCAATAATTGACTCAAGCTTTGGACCATAAAGAATTAAGCTTTTGTTTTGCAGCAAATAGTAATTAATGAGCCAATCCGTACCAGCATTTTTGATGTTAAACGGCTCGCCCGGACTAATGACAGCAATCTTACCAATGTCTGTTTTAAAATGTTGCAACATCTTATAAGAAGCATAAGCTACTTCAATCCGGTCATTCCAAACTGGAAAATGTTTAACGAGCTCATTATGTAAGTTATCCAGAGCTTCAAATTCTTGTGGAGTTATTTCTTGGTTCAATGCCACAAAGACATCAATGTCGCTAGTCGTTTCATCAAAGTCACCCCAAACAAAGGAACCATACACATAAACGCCAAGCAAATTTTCTTTTAAAATCGATTGCAATCCAGATAGGAGCTCAGTCAATAAACGATTCTCTGTCGAAAACTTAGGATGTAATTTATTCATCAACCACTCCATTCTCTAGTGATTCCCCACTCTCTTCATTCTGTTTATCTGGCAAAAAGTCACCCACCTGGGCATCCCATAAGGTTTTATACAAACCACCTTCCTTGAGCAATTCGCTGTGCGTGCCATCTTCAATAATATGCCCTTTATCAAATACTAAAATTCGATCCATATGCAGAAGAGTAGACAAGCGATGAGCAATAACGAGGGTTGTTTTTCCTTGCATCAACTCCCAGAGACTATCTTGAATATTCGCTTCTGTTATGGAATCCAGTTGGGAGGTCGCCTCATCCAGCATTAAAATCGGAGCATTTTTTAATATGGCTCGGGCAATCGCAATGCGTTGACGCTGACCGCCCGAAAGCTTAACCCCACGTTCCCCCACCAGGGCTTCATAGCCTTCTGGCAAAAGGCTAATGAATTCATGAGCGTGTGCTTTTTGTGCCGCTGCAATCACTTCTTCATCCGTAGCATTTGTCCTGCCATAGCGTATGTTATCCATTAGGCTTCGATGAAAGAGCGTTGGATCTTGTGGAATCATGGCAATGGCTAGCCTAAGACTCTCTTGAGTGACGGACTGAATATCTTGACCATCGATAAGAATTTGACCATCCACCACATCATAAAGTCTTAAAATCAGATTCACAAAGGTTGATTTGCCACTACCGGAATAGCCCACCAAACCTACTTTTTGACCTGCGGAAATTGTCACTGACTTATTTTGAAAAAGAGAATAGGCGCCTTGATAATGAAATTTCACTTTGGAAAACTCAATATGGCCATGAGTGACAACTAATTGTGATGCCTTGTTTTTATCCTTGATGTCATGCGGTATGACTAAGGACTTCAAACTCTGCTTACATTTACCAAGGGCTTGGTTAAATTGATCTACCTGGTACATGGTGTACCACATCATATGACCCAACTCCATGGAGAGCCCGAGAATCAAAGCAAAATCACCAATGCTAATAAGACCCTTGCCATACAAATGGATTAAAGTAAACGCAGCACAACCCATCATCACAGCAATCATGCCGCCTTGTGCACAGCATAACAAAACAATAAATAACTCTTTTCTTTGAAACGCTTGTTGCACTAATCGAAAATAGCCGTTCATCCGGCTTACTTCATACGTCTTTTGAGAAAAAATACGGACATTCGATTGATTACCTAGAGCATCAACCAGCTGACCAGAAAGCTGGGATTCACTGCTTGCATGATCATCCGACAAATGGACCAATCGTCTAGACATCCAAATGCTAAACGAAGCAAAGGCAATGAACCAGAGTAACAAAATATAAAAGAACAGGACATTGACGTAATATGCCATAATAAATGAAACAATCAGCAAAGAAGCTCCGCGAATAAAGTCCACAGACACCCGATGAAGAATAATTTCCAGATTATCGGCAAGTGTTGTAATTTGATCGGAAATACGTCCAGATAAATTATCCTGAAAAAATTGATGGGAAGATCCCAACACATACTCAAAGGTTTGGCTAATAATTTGATTTTTGATGACCGCTTCATATTTATAGTTCAAAAACCCGAGCGTTCGCCAGGTTATATTGTCAAAAACGATAAAGTTCAACACCAACAATCCGGCTATCCAATACAGAGAGGACATATCCATGCTGGTCTTCGAGGCCAAAGTATTAATGAAGGATTTAACCAATAAACTATTAAATGGCCCCCAAAATCCAGCTAACATGGCAAGCAGGATAAACACAACAACTGTGGCTCGATACGGTTTTAAAAAATGCCAGATAAAGAAGCCTAGATGATTTGGCAAACGATGTGCTTCAAAACTGGTTTTATGAGGATGAATAAGACTTATGTCTTTAAATTGAATCGGTTCATGGTTCATAATTTACTCTTAAGCATGTCTGTTAGGACAGTAAAAAAAGTCAAAAATGACTTTGTTCGCTTTGCCCTATAGATTGGGCGTACTTAAGATGTAATTTTCATGACTCTGTAAACCTATCTTGGAATGATTTCTCTAATTAACGCTTAATTTTAAAGTAAAACAATTGGAAATGTCAATATTATTATGTCCGAAATTATTTTTGTCTCTAATTATCTTCTTGCTTCTTTGTGCTGTTATTGCTCCCATGGTGGTTTAGGAATCGTTGAAAGCGGCGTATGCTTTTGTTGATTCTCTGCCTCAGAAGAAGTAGATAAATCAGGTGGTGAATAATGAGGAGCATCTGATTTTGTTTTTTGTATTTGCTCTTTATAGTGGTGCGTGACTGCCTTTGTCTGATAAGCTTTTTCTCTTAATTCGGGCTTTAGAATTTGGGGATTCATCCCGTGGAAATCCGTTCCATCTAACTCACCCACGTTACGAGCAAAACCATAGCTGGGGAAAAAATAATTAAGTGCAGGTGCTAACGTTTTAGGTAGGACATGTTCAGCAAGAATATGTCCATTGTGTGAATTAGCACAATAAACTGTAGTTGAAATGCAGCGTCTCGATTCAGGGTTTATTTGTGCACCAAATCCTGCCCTCCATTCATTCATATCCCCTGTATGATAAGCTCCTATGACTTCTCCTTGATCATTTTTTACAAGTCCTATGCCCAATCCCCAGGTTACTTGTTCCCTATCAATATCTTTCACCGTTACCTCTTCAACGAGCTTATCCTCTGACTGGGGAAAATAGTCTTTTTTCATCGAATAGATTGGCTCAACAGATCTGAATGCATAATTCAATTTGTCATCGTTGATCCAGGAAGTTATAAATTTTGCATAGTCTGACGCTGTTGTCTTTAAACTATTTGCAGCTACAGGCTCAGGTCCATAGGTGGTGTGGGGCATGTTCAAAGCATGGGGCCCAAATACGTTGGCCCAAGCTAAAGTTTCCAAATCGGTATCAGTAGCAGTCTTAATTACTTCCTGCAAGCAATCAATGCCAGGCCCAGAATAAGCATAATGTGTACCCGGCTCGAACTGAAATGAAAACGGTTCTTTAGCCACAATATGCAAGCCAGTTCTATGAGATAGAACCATTTCAGCATTTAACTTTTTTGCCCATTCTCGATGCTCAGGAATAAATTTTTTAAGAAAAGGATTTTCATCATCAGGTAATGTCTTTCCATTTCCATCTCGAAACACTTCATACAAAGGAGTTTTTAAATTAAATTCGCTGTTAAATTTATTAAATTTTCCAAAACCAGGTATGGCTTCATCGGCTTTATTAGTTTCTATGAGTTTTAGAACCAGATAAGCAAACACAGGTTTACTGAGTGAGGCAGCGCCAAACACTGTTTCTGCATCAACAGGATTTGAAGGAGTTTCTTTACCGCCTTGAGTCTTCCCGATTGACATAGTCGAAAGATCCTCATCACCATATGATGCAATAGCCACTCCTGGAATTTTCGCTGATGTCATTAATTGTTGAGTTGATTCTCGAGTTACCCCATTCATTTCATCGACTTCAGTAGCCTTAAGCTGGGCACCTAATCTAGGATGTGCCTGTGGCAACAGTACAGCAAGCCCGGTTGCCCAAGGCTCTGCAGCATGTCCTCCATTATGAAGTCTACATCCAATATGTAACTCTTTGGCTAATAACATAGTTGCTTGGGTCAAAGGTTCATCACCTAGTCCACGATCACCTGTTTCATGAGTTCCAGCCTGTAGTTTAATATTGACGTCACCTTTCGGCACTTCTCGCTTGGAAAGCTCGTCATAACCAGTCTTTAGCATGTGCAATAAATATTGCTGCTCTTCTTTATTTGCCAAAGGAGCACGCCAAGTTCGATCATCCTCATACTGCACGGGAGCATCTACCGCTTCACCATTTAATCGCGAAGATGATGGTCCCCACCAAATAGCTGGAGATTGAGCTATCACTTGCCCATAAATATCGGGATGCATTTTAGCAGTGTACAGAGCTTGAAGACCACCCATACTTTGTCCACATAGCCCTATTTTTTGAGGATCACTTGTAACTGGGATACCTGCTTGTCTTAGCGCGCCTGGAATTTTAGCAAGCATCTCATCGGTTTGTGGATCACAACCATATTCTTTAAGCCTTGGCATCGATACCCAATTCCCTTTTTCCATTGTAGGTTGTGTAGGTGACACAAACACTGCAATGACAGGCTCCATTTTTCCTTCAGAAATTAAATTATCTAAGATGTCTTTTGTACCCATGCTATTTCCAAAAGCATCCTGCCGTAAGTGCATGTCGCCATCTAGCATCACTTGAATATTGTACCTTTTAGGTTCTGAAGACTGATATCCTGCTGGAAAATAGACTTCAACTAACTGCTCCCCAGGTTTTAATTGATAGTGCTCATCCACTGGCTCACTTAAAATGCCCTCTGGATTAAGCACACGTTTTTGTATGCTGCCTTTGTTTTCCTGGGACAAATCAGGATTTTCATACACAGAAGTAACAATTTTCCCATTTGATAAGGAAATTTTGTTGATAATATTCGGTTTTTGAGTCAATTCTCCAGGCTTCACATCTGGATGCATAAAAAAATCGCTACTTTCATTTGGAGCCATAGATCTTTTTGCAGTCCATTGACCATTTTCCTCTTTGGTCATGGAAAGCATATGACCTTTTCCAGATGCATCACGATAGCCTAATAACATTTCTTTTGGGGTTGGAGTCTCAAGATTTGGCGTATAAATAAATGTTGCTGTAAGCTCAGATAAAGTATTCTCCATAACTACTTCAACTATCCCTGCGCTTTCACCGGCTACAGCTAATTTAATAGATTTTGACATCTTAATTTTTACTCAGTAAATCTATATTATAGTTTAGACAAATATGAATATTCTTACCTAGCGCATTAAATTTACACATTATTTTCAGTTGACTTTCATAGGTCGTACGTCAACTGCAATAATTACCTTGGTATGCAGACACCAATGTCATTATTTATCTCGAAAACGAGATAAACTGCATGAGAACGCAGTAACGTTAAGGAGAAAGCAGTCTCCTGTCCCAATTTTTTTTTATAAAACAATATTCTACCACGTCGGACAATTCGTCGGTTCTATAAGTATAAAAAACCATGCGTGCAGGAATAACCCTAAAACCACAATAGTATTCGCTCATGGGTAATGATTTATCTTGAAATTGGCCAATCAAAGTTTTTCTTTTATCTTCAAGCAATTGTTTATTGGGTATCACTTGCGATGAAGTAGGTGCGTAACTATGAAATCTGATTTGTGCACAGGTTGGATAAGTATCCCAGTACCTTTTACTCTCGCTTTGGGATAACGCCTTGATAGTACCATCTATCATGACTTCTCTTTCAAATAACTCAAACCAAAAAGTGAGCGATACCATAGGATTGTTGGTTATCTCGACAACTTTTCTGGTTCCTCTTTGAGTAAAAAATAATAAGCCTTGATCGTTGATTTCACGAATGGCAATAACACGTCCATGGGGAATAGCATCTTTGCCAGTTGTAGATAATATAGCGTGCTGGGGATTGGGTGCTCCTTTTTCCAGTTCTTCAGAAATCCATGATGTTAATAGGGTAATGGGATTTTTCATAGCTATAACCTAAACATCTATCGCAAATATTTTCTGATTTCAGTAACAACACCAATCAGCTGTGCTTCATTGGCTTGCTTGATACTTACCGTGGCCCATAATTCGCTATTTGGCAATAGTTGGAATAAACAATCATCTGCTTCACCATATTTGCGTAGTATTGTTAGTTTTTTTTGTGTCAGATAAACCAAGACAAATTGACCTGGATTGGGTTGCAATTGAGTATCAATAATCACCATGTCACCCGGATTAAGTTCAGGTTGCATACTGCCATCCTCCACTACTGCTGCAAATAGTTCTGCGCTTTTAATGGAAGGATTAAAAACATCCACAACGACCGTTTTTTCAAACGCAAATGTGTCTTGTTGCCCTAAAATTTCTCTAGCATGCGGGGCCTCTTTCATGCTCAATATAGGAATATGTCGGAGGCTATTTTCAGAACTCTGGATAAGCTCCCCTTGTGGATTATCGGTTAAGCACAACAAATAGGATGCCGACACACTTAACTGATCTGCAAGCAATTTGGCTTCTAATGGTCCAGGGCTTCGCGTTCCTTGTTCCCAATTACTAATTCTTGCTGGTGAAAGCTGCACCGTTCTTGCTGCTAATTCCTTAATGGTAATACCCAGCTCTTTGCGGGATTTGGTAATGCGATTACCTATTTGTTCTCTGATATCCATTGTGATCCTTCAAAAAAATAATACATACCCATTGACTAAAACACGATTTGTTTTATATTATGAATAAATTAAAACGTTTTGTGTTTAGTAAAATAGTAATACTTAGCATATTTAATCATAAATTTATTTAAAAATCACATCATGTTTTATTTTAACTATTTTATTCATTGATAAAAAGGTCAGGACATGGAATTTATTATTATCACCCATAGGGAACTTTCTGCACTAAGCGGATTACCTTACCTACAACAATTGACTTACCTTCACGGCATTAAACCCTACGTAGATTACAAAACAGGATTAGTAGGTATTCGTCGAGGTATTAGTTATCAGTCAATGAGTGAAGCACTTTATATTGAGCCTCACTCGGGCATTAAAAGCGGCAGTCCCAGTAAAGATCAATTGCGTCGTGCATTAAAAGGACTTGAGAAAGCAGGATTAATTGAAATCCAATCATGGGAGAGAAAGCTGGTTTTACGTTGCTTATTATTAGATAGGCATGAATCTGTTCAAAACAAACCCGCCATAAAAACGCTTGAGCATACCGCCAGTAATACACCAGAAAGAAATCTAATGGATTCAACGAAATCCAATATAAACACATCAGAACAGGACACATTCCAAAAGCCAGAACCCACCACTCCTCAAGATAATAATAATTATTTTTTTATTTCTTTATCTCAAGCCTTTGAAGAGTTCTGGGATCTGTATCCACTGAAAAAAGAAAAAGAAAATGCTTTTGAGATGTTTAAAAAACTAAAACCCTCTCATGCCTTAGTCCAGGAAATCATGGCTCGCTTAACAGAACAAATTCAATTTGACCTGCAGAAACGCTCAGAAGGTGTTTGGATGCCTGCCTGGAAATACCCAGCGAACTGGTTAGCACAACGATGCTGGGAAACAACATCAACGATTATTAAAGCCAAGGAGTATGACTATGCAATCCATGAAACAAATCGTGCACACCAATCATCTGACCACCTTGCCAGGATTACAAAATCAAGTGAAAGTACGAGCTTCAGCGACACAGAGTTCCAAAAACTCTGGAAAATGCACTGAGCAAGTCAACAAACTTTTTTTGAAGTTTTCAACCTTTTATGGACACATCTGGCGTAGTCAATTCAAAAATGAATATTACTCAGATTTTGCGCGCAAAGAATGGTCGAAAGCTCTGCAGGAATTTGATGAAAAGCTGATTGAACAAGCCATTGATGAGTGTCTAAAAAACCGTGAAATGCCGCCAGCATTAGCGCAATTTATTGAGTGTTGTAAGCAGCTCTCAGCCAGGAAAAAACAGTTTTTTCAGAGAGAAGTCTACAAACCCTGTGACCCTAGCGTTGCCCACTCTCACCTACAAAAAATAAAAAAACTCTTAAACATGAAATAACAATAATCAATCGGAGAAAAACTATGTTGGTACTAACAAGACGCAAGGGTGAGCAAATATTAATTGATAAAGGACAAATCCAAATTCAAGTCATCTATCAGCGAAGAGGCGTGGTTGCTTTGGGCATTAAAGCACCACCTCATATTGATGTTGATCGAGAAGAAATTTTCTTAAGAAAACAAGCGAATCCCGAAAAAACAGATGACAAGGAGAAAAAATGAGATCAACGATTCAGCTGTCCCTTATTTGCATATTGAGTGTGGCAGCATTTTACTCTTTTGCTGCCAATGTAACACAAGTTAATCGCTACGCTACTGTTGCCAATAAACCATTGGCAGCACAAATCAACCCTTTACTAGCAGTTCAACAAGTCCATTTTCCTCAAGAAATTCAAAGCATAGGTCAAGCCATTGCATGGTGGTTGCGTTTTTCAGGTTTTATCTTGGTATCCAAAGAAAAACAACCTGAAAGCCTGCAAGCAGTCATGCGCCAACCGTTACCTCAAATTGACAGAAATCTTGGGCCTCTAACCGTTAAAGACGGACTCGAAATACTTGTTGGTCAACAATCTTTTCTCCTAGTTGAAGATCCACTGCTACGGCAAGTGAATTTCAAATTAAAACCTGGCATCAAAACAGAGAGTAAATCATGATTAATCGCACAACCACCTTAAAATACCTATTAGTAGCGAGCTTAGGTCTGACTTTAGCTTGCAGTATTGTTGGCATTAAATACTATTCAACGAATAAACCCACAGACTCAGAGGTCATTGCCAATCGCCTTGATACCATTCAGGCTCAGTTGGGGGCATTACATCAGGAAGTAAAAAAACCGGCTGAGGCAGTGAATTTAACCACAATCAATCAGGACTTCAATAAACTGGCTTCATTGATTGAACAACTCAAAAGTAAAGATGAAACTACCCTCAATCACCTGGTTAGTGAAAATCGCGCAGAATTAGTGCAAAAACTTGATTCGCTGCATGAAATAGTTACCGCTCTTGATGATAAACGTCACCCCATCAAATATCTGCCTGTTACTTCCTTACCGTTTAAAGTCATCAGCATAGACAGCATCCAGCAGATCAGTGTTGCCACAGTGGCCTACAACTTTAAAACCATACCCCTGGAAAAAAGCGACAAACTGGCTGACTGGATAGTGTTAAGCATTGATTTTGGTCTACAACGCATGGAATTGGAAAACAGCAATAAAGAACATGTTGTTGTAAAAATGGATGTAGTGCAAGGAGACTCTGATGTTTAAGTATTCAGTCTTTCTGCTTCCCTTGTTAGTCTGTGAAATAGTACATGCCGAACTGAATATTCCCGGGCTAAACCAACAACCCCTGAATCACCTTGCTATTCAGGATCAAACGCTGGAAAAAACTGGATTAGCGGTTAATGAAGATGATCTGACCTCCGAACAAGACATCAATAAACTCACGCTTACCGAAGCACAACTTCATGAAGCGAAAGTTTGGGGATTAACAATTGATGAAGAAAAACGCTATGTCTTGCTCATGCAAAACAAAAGCAAATTCTATTATGAAGGGTTAAGACAAACACCGATTGATATTTTAGGTCTTAATGCCAGAAATGAAGTGGAGCGTGATCACTTTGCAGAACTGGCAGCCAGGCAGGAAGCCCAGAAGGTATCGAAAAACATTGCCTGGAACAATGCCTTTTACAAAACCTACAACAGACTGTTTACCAATGTACCTGTGATAGGTGACTTTGATCCTTCACCCTATTCACCTTATGCCCATAAACCGGTGCAATTAAGTCAAGGCGATACGCTTTACTTCTTCATCAAAGAAAAAGACGCAGTAAAAACCATTCTAATGATGCTCTTTGATGCCATAGAGCAAACACCAGATACCCGATTGCATTTGATGTTATTGAATATGGATGATGCAACAATCCAAATCTGGGCTAACCAGCATCAAATTCCGCAACATCTTGTAAACAACAGCCGTATCAGCTTGAACCATGGCGAGCTAAATTATCAGACACTCAAAGTAAACAAAAAGCTGCTGCCTCTACTGCTACTATCCAAAAATGGTCATTCCAGCATCGTTGATTTGGGGAGATTCTAATATGCGAAAAACCGCCATAATCTTTGGGCTGTTGATGATTACTTCTTGCTATGCCTGGCAAATCATCAACATGGAACAGTACATCAAAGAGAGTGAAGCACAATTAACCGAAGACTCATTAAAGCTGCAAGAAAAACTGGACGCAAGAATGCCTGTATCCAGTAAAGCTACGGTTGGCAAAGTTGAGCGACGAAAACTAACACTCGTTAATTTTTCAAACCCTGTATTCATCATTGGAGATGATGCTGTTTCACGTCAATGGTTGCAGGAAAATATAAAAAAATTGGAGAAAGCTCAGGCTCTGGGATTTGTCGCCAATATCAACAACAGCGAACAATTGCAATCGCTACAACGTTTGACCAAAGCATCTTTATTACCTGCCAATGTGGATGACTTGATGGATATTTTTCAAGAGAGTCATTATCCGCTTGCTTTTTATGAGGGGGAATTATGGCAATAAAGACGGGAACTCCCAAACCATCCAAAAGAGTAGTCATGAGTCTCATGTTACTTGTCCTGCTTGGTTGGTTAATTCTTATGGGGTGGGTATCCAGTCTTTGGTGTTTCTCAGGATTTGATCAGGCATTACATGCTGTCATGACCCTTTCGCAAAAACAAACACAAGTTATCACAGAGTTTAATGGTATGAAAATCGCCAACAAAGTGAAGTCCTGGTTTGGCAACATGCCCACACAAGGACTGACCGATAAGGCAGTTCAAACCAATTCCTTAATTAAAAACGGCCTGAATGAGGTGCTTCCTGACGAAAAAAATGAATTAAATGATATAGCGGAAGACTTTATTTACATAGCCAAACAAGTTTGGTTACTTATGGGATTAACAACTCAGGTCATATTCATCAAGTTCGTTATTCTTGTCTCGGCTATCCCTTTATTTTTGCTGGCGACTACCGCAGGGCTTGTTGATGGGCTGAATCAACGCGCCATACGCACAGCATCTCTGGGCCGTGAATCATCCTACGTATTCCATCAGCTAAACCGCTACTTCAAACGTGGTCTTTTGCTGTTATTGAGCTTATGGCTTGCTTTGCCAGTAAGCATAACCCCCGCTTTTGTTTTTGTGCCGGTGAGCCTGTTGTTAAGCATTATGGTTTCCGTCACCGCAAGCCGCTTCAAAAAATATTTGTAAGGAGGAAACATGAAACGATTATTGTTAGTACTAATATTAAGCCTACCTCTAGCCACCTATGCACAAGAAGACGCACTTAACCAGACCTTGGTCAGGGTTATTAATCAAATTAATGCCATTATGCCATTGCTGGATGAAGCACAGATCGAAATCGAACCTAATACCCGTATTCAATTGCATATCGAGAATTTTGAAGGTTCTGACGGTAAAACCCACGCAGGGCTTCGTACAGACCTGTTGACTATTCGCAATGCGCTGATTGATTACATCAATAAACCCGCCATTGAGCCTAAAACCATTAAGCCTCTAGCGCTTGATTTTGTTGGAAAGTAATCATGAGCAAAGTGGATATTGCTAAAACTTTTGCAGCAAGTTTCAAGCAGGCAGCAGGCGACACTGCTGCAAGTGCCTATTCAGGTTGTATCCGGTTTGTAGCCATCATGCTGGTCATTATCGGACTAATTTGGTGCATCAATCAATTTATGGGCAATACGGAAAAAGAACAGGAAGGGTTTCTCATTCTGCTCGGGTCGCGCCTAATCCGTATCGTGCTGGGGTTTTGTTTATTCATTCTTATTTTAATCGTTAAGGGGAGTTGAGATGAAAAAGTCGGTTGCAAGCATGAAATTTTGGGGTCAACGAATGGGTCTGGGGCTGATTACTTTAAATTATGCGCCCGCACTTTTTGCGGATAACTGGTTTCCTAAAATATCAAACGCAGATGATATCAGTGATGGTAATAAAAGCATGATGACCGTAACCAGTAACTATGTCCGACAAGGTTTAGGTTTGTTGCTTTTTATCGCAGCAGTCATGAGCTTTATCAAATTCATTACCACCATTCAGCATGGGATTGAAGAATCAAAGAAAAATGATGGCTCAATGGTAGCCTTTGGTACTTTTGCTGTCATGGGAATTACTTATCTTGCCATCAGTATTGTAGCGGGCTACGTCGGTTACAGCATGATCACCAAATTCAAGATTTAGGAAGCGTTATGAATCAACCATCCTCACGCCATCTGTCTCATGATTATGAGGCCTATAAAGGGCTAAGCCTGAGAGAACTATTCTGGATAGTACTTGTTACAACACCGATCATTAGTGTTTTTTTCTCTTTGGCCGGTCTTTTTATTGGATATCCACTGGCTTGTGGTTGTGTTGGTTTCATCGCGGGTTTTATTGTATCCATTACCCTCTGCCCCAAACATGCAGCATCTATCAAGGCAGGAAAACCCCATGGTTATATGATGAAAAAGACCATGCTGCTGTTAGCGCGCTGGGGATTAAGGCGCTCTCCCTATCTTCACCATATTGGTGTCTGGCAAAAATCCAAACTCGTGAGGTAAACCCATGTTTCATTATTGGAAAAAAGTAGACAGTTTAAATCATATCAATCGCTTGTTACTTGCCTTTGTTACAGTCCTCATTCTGATTGTGGTAGGCCTGATTATAACGCTTACCAACATGCCCAAACGCTTTGAGTTTTGGTTAACTCCTGCAATGAGTGCCAATGGTGGTTTAATCAAGGAAAACCAAATTTCCAGAGAATACGTGCAAGGTTTTGTTGCAACCCTTTTGCCTACGTTGAACACCTGGTCAAATGGAGGAAAAACGGAGTTTGCCAATAATCTTTCAGGATTTCATTATTATTTCACGCCACGTCATCAGGCATTAATGGATAAAACATTAAACGCCTACAAAGATGCCCAGCTTTTTAATCGGGTACAAGTAGCAAGTCTGTATCGCTTTATGGAAGACGATGATGTGAAACCTCTTGGTAATAACACATGGGAAGTCCATATGGTTTTACGCATTACTCAAAGACTCAAAGACGACAGCCCCATGGTCATTGCGGACAAGGTGGTGGACTACCATGTGCGTGTAGTCAAGATAAGTCTGTCGCGTCTTCAAAATCCTTTTCAATTGGCTCTGGATGGTTACACCCAGCCAGAAATTCTGGTTAAAGATTTATTGGCAACTGATTCAGGAGGTACACAACATGAAAACAGGTAAATGGTTACTGACCTTGCTTGCTTTAGCAAACAGTATGCACGCATTGGCCCTTAATGCAGAACACGTCTTGTGGGATAAAACACCCATTCCGCTTGAATTGCCTTTAAATGAAGAACGACTGGTGCATTTTCCACAAGCAGTAAGCATTATAGACAATGAAGCTGCCGACAAAATTGCCGTCTTGAAGGTTCAAGATACTTTGTACCTGAAAAGCAAAGAGATTTTTCAAAACAAACGACTTTTAGTGCAGTTAATGCCTCAGGGTGAGGTCATTATTTTAAATTTAAGCGTTAATGATAAAACACATAACGTTAAGCCGGTCGATATTCTATTGGAATCTAAAGAAGACGCCGCTAATACCACGCAACAAGCAAGCAACCCTCTGGATTTGAATGCCGTAACGCTCACCCGTTTTGCCATTCAATCATTATATGCACCACAAAGATTATTAGTTATCCCTGAAGGTGTAGGTCGTGTTCCCATGCAGACCCGAAAACAGGTAAGTCTTTTTTATGGGGCAAGTATTGAGGCAAGACCTCTCATTTCATGGCATGGCGATGCTTTTTATGTGACTGCGGTGGAATTAAAAAATCTTCTTAACAAGGAAGTCATTGTTGATCCCCGTCAAATGACTGGCAATTGGCAAACGGCAACCTTTTATCCAACCAATACGTTGGCACCTCGTGGCAAAGAAGATACCACCACCGTATTCCTGGTATCAGACAGACCTTTTGGCACTGCATTAGCCTCCAGTCGGGAGTATGTGCGATGAAAAAGAACACTGGACTTAAGGTATTAACCGGCGCTGTGATTACAGTAGTCGCACTCATTATGATGAACAGCAATCATCATGAGAGCGAATCCTCAAAGCAAGATAATGATCCGAATAACTTAAATGAAGCCATTGCGAGTCAGTTTAATGACAACATTCGGGATGTCGCAGCAAGACTACAAGAAACAGAAAAGAAACTGGCAAGCCTTGAATCGGAGAACAAACAATTAAAACTCCAAGGCTCTGATATTCAAGCCTCATATAATCCTGAGGTCATCAAAGAAATTGAAACACTGAAAGCAGAATTGGCCAATTTTAAGAATAATCAGGATAACCAACAGGAACATCAATCTTACGCCGTCAATGGAGAAAATAATCTACCCAAAGAACAAAACATTAAAGATATCGATTTGTTATTAATGAAACATGAAAATAATCCTAACGAACTGGCTTATTGGGAACGCATCAGGAAAAAACACCATGAATTGACCCAAAAAGCCAAAACGGCACAGCCCAAAAATGAAGATAAAAAAAGTATTCCCTATTACACCATTCCAGCCGGTTCTGATCTAGGGCGAACTACTTTGCTATCTGCGCTGATTGGAGAAGTACCGGTTGAGGGAAAGTTAATGCAACCATTGTTCTCTTTTTCAGCCATCATTAACCGCGGTGATTTGATGTCAGCCAATGGCATCCCCTTACCAACCAATATTTCCGGCATGAAAGTGAATGGTTATGCCATAGGAGTAGGTTCTTTCCTTGATAACATCAGTTGTGTCCGTGCCTATGTGACTTCTGCCTTGTTTGTGTTTGATGATGGACATTTTGTCACCGTAGGTAAAGAGCAAATGACGGGAACTGCCGAGATGGTCAATAATGAAAGTTTGGGCTATCTCACCACCGCTTTTGGTAATCCCTGCATCAAAGGTCAATATTTTACCAATGCCCCTAGAGTATTAACGGCGCTCATGGCTTCAGATGGTATTAAAGGTTTTGGTAATGCACTATCTCAATGGCAAATGACCTATACCGCCAATGCCAATGGTGCGACCGGTACACCAACTGGATCTATGGGTAATTATGCCTTGGGCGGTGCCTTGTCTCAGGGAACAGTTAAAGCTGCTGATTGGCTCGAAAAACGGATTCAGGGCAGCTTCGATATGGTTTTTGTTCCTGCTTCCATCGGATACAGACCAACACAACTTTCATTTCATGTCACACAAACCATCAAACTAGATAAAGAAACCAATGGGAGGGTATTGGATCATGGTCATTTACAACAAACTGCACACGATTTTAGTCTTAGGTAGTGCATTTATATTAAGCTCTTGTGCCTCAAACTCGATTAGCTCCACAGCTATCCCCGAAGGTGGGTTAACTGTAAGCCAGCTCTATCAGCAAAGCTTGGGAGAACCTATGCCTGGCTGGTCTGTGCGTAAAAAGCAGGCTAAACCGGTAAGCTATGCTGGCTATACAAGAGAGGCATCCAATGAAATTCAAAACTTGTTCAAGCCTCTGGATAATCCACAAGTTCCCATTTACGTGTTTCCGCATGTAGCACTTATTGGTGATGAACAGTTGTTAAAGCCAGGCTACACCACCGGATTTTTCCTTTATAAGCAAAACCAGTTTGCGCTGGCTTCGGAGCGTTATTAAGGGGAGCGCAATGAAACAACTATTGAATCAAATAAGCGACTGGCTAGTAGGCAAGCAAAACCATACAGCACTTACAGAGCAAAGCATTAAAAAAAGGTTTGAAAACTATAATCCTTCATTTTCTGACAAACTTTCCGTTGTTGATTTCAATGACGAACTCAATTTCTTTTTACTCAACGATGGTATCAGTATTGGTTCGGGTTTTGAGTTGGCCAGCATTCCGGCAGAGGCAGCCTCACCAGAACATCTGCACGCTGTTTTTAACAAAATCAGAGACACGTTTGCAACGGTTGTACCCTTACATAAGGAAGATCCTTGGATTATGCAAATGTATGTGAATGATGAGTACAGTTTAAAACCGGTACTTCATCATATCAAACAGAGCATCGCTCCAGAAATTGTCGAAACACAGTTTACCCGTGATTATTTGTCACGGCTTGATGATCTGTTTTCCAAGATGACCAGACCCGATGGTTTGTTTGTTGATCCCAAAACAGATGCACCGTACCGTGGCAGACGAAGACGAGTACGGGTTTTGTTTTACCGTTTATATCAACAAGCACAAATAACGTGTGAAGAAGCGCTTTCCGAACATCAAGAAGTCATGGCACAGATTGAAAGCAAATTAAAATCGCCTGGGCTTCAACTGAAAAAACTAACCGGTAAAGATTACTACCAATGGTGGGTGCGCTGGTTTAACTCAAATCCTGAAGAAATCCTGGCTCGTTTTCCTTACCCAAAAGACAACAAGCCTGCTGGATACAGCTTAAGTCAGAACATTTTGTTCCATGAACCCCAAAGTGATGAGCAAGGCTTTATCTTCGATGGTATTCATCAACGCATCCTGTATGTTGATGGCTTAAAAGAAGCCCCTGAAATCGGTCTTCTTTCCCGTGAAAAACCACAGGCCAATCCTAAACACCGATACGCATTGCTGGATAAGTTACCAGAAGGGGCAACCTACACCATTCAGGTTACTTTTGGCAGTGATGAAGCATTGGATTCCCATTTGATTCGTCTGGAAAAAGGAATTGTTGGTACCAGTATCAAGCCGCAGCAAGTCAGAGAGGATATCAAAACAGCGCGTGATGAACTGTCTATGGGAAATCGCCTGTTTTGGGTAAATCAGGCCATATTCTACCGCGCTCAAACAAAGGAAGAAGCAATACACATTGAAAAAGAACTCAAGGAATTATTTATTGAAGCCAAAATGCCCTTGATTCCTTCCTGTTATGACCTTCACCCAATGAACAGTTATTTGAATGCCTTGCCGTTTAATTTTATCCCTCATTACGCCCGTCAATATTTGCGTTTTGATCGACTGATGTATGCCTCAGAATTGGCAGCACTACTACCCGTTTATGGTCGTAATCAGGGTGCAAGGCACTTGCCCTGTTTTACCTTTTTTAACCGTTTGGGTGAACCAGTGCTGTTTGATGTCTTACATCACGATTTTATCAGCCAAAACTCTCACATGGCACTATTTGCCAACTCAGGTGGTGGGAAATCAGTTGCCACGGGGTGGATGATTAATTCTCTTATGGCCACCAAAAATGCGCGCATCATTCTTTTTGAAATGGGTAATTCTTTTGACCGCATGCTCATTCATGCCAAGGCACATGGCAAAAATACCAAACAGTTATTACTCAGCAATAAAAAAGGTGAAGCGGTTCCGTTAAACCCATTTTGTGAGGCTTACAAAGCGATTTCTGAAATCACTGATAATCTGGATGTAGAACAAGCGGCTTTAATTGCGCAAAAGATAGTGGATTTAAAAGAAAATTTGGCACAGCCTGCTAATCCTGAAGAGCTTGCTTGTGATGATAGCTCTCGTTCTTATCTCGCGGAACTTGCTTTGGCTTTGCGTACTATGATTACTGAAGCGAATGAATTAGAGGAAAAAAAATTTACCCTGGCTGATGAAACGCTTTTAATCGAGGTCTTGAGTGATGCCATTTTAACTTCATTCAAGAATGACATACTGCAAATGCTGACTGAGCATGTCGTAGCTGCTTTTAAACGGCGTATGGAGAAAGAAACGGTTGTCCGCAAGAAAGACCGAATTCTTGATATGCACGACCGCTTAAACAGCTATGTGATTAACAGCGCCAAATCACGCTTTTTTAATGTACCTACAGAACCATTAGGTGATTTTGATATCTTCCATATTGATATTTCAGCAATTAAAGATGATACCGGAAAGTTGGCTTTGGTTATGGTATCTCTATTGCCTAGAATCCTAGCTATGGCAGAGGCAACCCAAAACGATAACAGACCTACCTTTCTCTTTATTGACGAATCGCATCTGCAATTTCAAATTCCATCAGTCGTCACCAGTTGTCTTCTGGTGGCTAAAGTCGCAAGAAAACTCGGATTGTGGCTCGTCGCAATTACACAAAACGTCACCGACATGAATTCAGAAAAAGCCACCAAGATTTTATCTCTGGTTGAAACCTGGATTTTATTAGGCTTGGATGAAAAGGAAATTAGTGACGTGAAACAATTTAAACAGTTAACCCCGCAACAGGAAGCCTTAATCAGGGATATTGACTCACAAAAAGGCTTATATGCGGAAGCTGTCTTGTTAGGTTCACGTTATCAGGGATTATTTCGTGTCATTCCACCTCGTTATCTGCTTGCACTTCTTATGAATGAAAAATCAGAAAAAGCAAAGCGTTATGCCCTGGAGAAAGACCATGATGTCCTTAAAGCTGCCGAACTTATTGCAGAACAACTCGAAAACAAAAAGCAAAGCCAAGGCAATGATGCTTGTTTCTATGATGATTAGCACAAATCTTCATGCAACAGAGAGTATAAAGCCGCCTCATCCCATCAGCAGTTTTGGCATTGCAACCAAAGTATTGAGCAAACTCTTTACCAACAGCCACTATAAAGTTATAGGCTCTTGTACCTGGGCGGTAGGTAAATTACCACCTAAGCTGGTAGCCGTTCCCGCGGTGGAGCAATTCTTGCCGGATCTGATTGTCACTGTGGCCAATCGTCCTGAAACCAATCCATGGATTGAAGCGAAAGCTCTTTACGAAAATCCCACAAGCCAAGCCTTGTATCAGAAAACCTATAAATTAGCGACTGGTTCTGAGCTTGGTTTTGGTGATGATGCGGGGCAAACGGGTGCCATGCACATCAATGAAGAACGCACGCGAGTTGTAGATGTCATTGGCAGCCCTGCAGGACTGTATCGCTTTCCTTATCTATCACATAAATCTGAAACGCGTTTTGGCTATCCTTATTATTTAAGTGAGGCTGATGCCGTATCAGACCGTACAGAGTTGGCTGAAATTGTCTATATAGCAACTCATCCCCATTTGCTGTTTAACCATGACATAGGTAGCACTACCCAGGTATGGGGGCATGAAATCCCCAGACTGATGCGTGTGACTCATCCTTCACGCTTTAGAGCATCCATGGTTGCAGCGCTTCATGCAGCAGACATTGTTACCAACAAAAACAGCCTTCATATCACCCAAAGTACCAGCAATGCCTGTGGTGCTAATTGCGTGGTATCCAATGTGGTATTTGATGCACATAACAAGAATATCATCTGGCAGGAAGTATATCCCAGAAATCGTAACATCAATTTCAATGATACCAGTGATATGGGGATAAACGATGAAAAGGCTGGAAATGGTAATTATGTTTTTGCGATCTGGCGTAAGTACCGAGGCTGTATCCAGCATGAAGGAAAACTTGTCCGTGCGCTTTCATTCCCCAAAGTAGGTCAACCCCAAAAACGATAGGAGCTAACGATGCAAAAACTATCCTTTTCTTTACTTGCGCTACTGCTGCCGCAAACACTATTGGCAAGCTCGTTCATGCCCAATGAATCGGATTATTACTATAAGTTGGGTGGTTCATCCAACTTGTATGTACCACCTGTAAATAATGACCAAACCATTACCATAGGCGGTAATGTGGATGGACGGCTTGGATTTACATGTAACGGATTTAATCCGGTGGTATCCATTACCAATACCTTTCAAGATATGAAGTCATCAGCCATGAATATCCCTGGCGGGATTATTGATAACCTCAAGGGTTCGGTTGCTGGTTTTCCACTTTATAAGCTGCAACAATCCATGCCAGCCCTTTATAACGTACTGCAAAATACCGCATCGTATGCACAAAATGAATTTAGCGTCAAAGTCAAAGATTGTCAGGACGTTAAAAAGACGCTGGAAGAAGGCCAATCACCTATGGAAAGTATGTTGTCTGTCTCTGACAGTCAGGGGTGGCTTGAAGCGGCTAAACGTGCAAAAACTGAAAATGTAGATGTGACCTCCACTGCTAAAAGCATAGCCAAAAAAAGGGATGAGTACGGGCTACCCTGGATAGGTAGAGAAAGTGGTAATGCTGGCGGCAAATACCAACGCCCCATCAAAGTCATTAATGATGTGGTGATTGCGGGTTATAACATTTTACTGAACCGCAAACCACTCAATAACGATAAGAAACCGGACAGTAAAACGCCCATGACCCAAACCTGGCCAACGCCTGTGGATGCCAGCAATTGGGCGGTCAAGGTCTTGGGTGATATTCATGTGAGTTCTGCAGATGATGTGGACAAAACCAAACACGATGCCAAGGCAGGCATTGGCCTATCTGCACTCCTGCAAAGTTGCGACACTTCTAATACCTGTACATCCAACGTATCCAAGGCCTTATGGAATCTGGTAGACAGGCAATGGCCACTAACTGAAGAAAAACTCAAAATGGTCAGTGCCTCCAATTTGATGATTACTGATGAAATCATTATCACCATTCAGCGCATGCCGCGTGAGGAACAAATTCTGACAGTTTCCAAACTGGCAGAAGAAATTGCCGTACAAAACATGCTGGACAAAGCATTGATGATGCGTCGCATTTTACAAGCAGGATTGCAGGTACAAGAAGTACAAAACTTAAAACCCGCTTTAGACATGGTGAAATTTGCCTTAAAAAAACTCGATGATGACATTCATTCTCTTGCTTTTGAAAATGAAGTACGTAAAAAAATGATGACCGAAACCTTAGGCCTGCTTATGGATATACGGGGTAATGACATTGCCAAAGGCTTGCCTGGTGATGACCATGAACAATCACAGGTTAAAAATGGCGCGGTCTACGTTAAACCCGATTCCAAAGGACAATAAGATGATTGTATTTAGCCCTTTATCACTTTACACAACGTATTTAGGTTGGCAACAGTACGAGGTTATTTTCAATGCCCTGTGGCAAACAGGGTTGTTATACCTTGGTTTTTTAATAGTGGGGTATCGTTTCTTAAAAAATGTGTTGGCACCTTCTGGTGCCACGCATCACGCAGCAGAGCATGCCTTGAACCACTTTCTGTATGAACTGGCCGTCACCTTTTTGATTTGCGGGATTTTTATTTACCCCTGTGTGCCATTGGAAGAAAAGGCCATAAGCTTTAAACCCATGTGTGGAATTAAAAAAGGAAGTGACCCCAAAACATCGACATTGAAAGATACAGGAACAACGTATGATGAAGCCTTTGCTGATGTATTAACGCCTCACGTGAAAATGCCTATAGGTTTTGCCATTTTGCAAAACTACATGTCCGGTATTACTTATGGTCTGATGAAAATTACCGGTTGTACTGACAGTTTGCAAGCTATTGAAGGTGATTTAATTTCTACTTATTTACCTTCTGATGTACGCGAACAGGCGTTGAATTTTCACAGGCAGTGCTTTCTTGAGGCCAGAAGCCAATACCATAATGTGCCTCATGACAAAGCAAAGGTTAATGAAATTTTAAAGAAGTATGGTGGTGAGGAAGATTTGAAATGGGTTGGCTCCAAAGTTTATCAAACACTCTATTACGATAAAATTTATGCCAGACAGCCTGTACCAGGTTTTACTTTCAACGAAGCCCCCAACAAGAATCTGGAAAAAGCAGCGGAACGTGGCGACATTGATGCCAAACATTTACCAGAGCAAGGTTATCCCAACTGCAATCAGTGGTGGAAAAAACTAAAAACAGATTTGGTACAGGTAGCCAACAACGCCAGTGTTTTTGACAGTCACCTTAACTACTATGCTGTGCTGGAACGAGTACGCTCTTTTAAAAACAATCATCCTAAATCCTGGGGTTCACAGCTTAGTTCAGAAGACTATATAGCCAAGATGCTGCTTAATGACAGTCGTGATATGCAGGCTAATAGTGTTAAAAATCTGATGGATAATACCAATGGTGCTTTTGGAGGTGCTATTTCTCATGGACTGGTTAATATCGGGCAATGGACTAAATCATGGACATCAACGCCTTTAAAGCGTGAAGCCATCATGCAAACACTCCCAGTCATGCAGGCTTTTTTGTACTTTTTCCTGATTATTCTAACTCCTGTGATTTTGGCTCTAAGTGGTTATAACCCTAAAGCACTGGGCAGTTTATGCGGGTTATTCATCATGGCGATTTTTCTGCAATACTTGTGGCATCTGGTAGGCTTTGTAGAACGAAGCGTGCTAGATCCCTTAGGACAAAATGATGCGATTTCAGCCATGAGAAATATGGCCGTATTGTTTTATTTTATTGCGCCCATGCTGCTCTTGAAACTGTCCAGTCATTTTGGTGGTGAAGCTGGGGCTGGATTAGCCAGCTTAGTCTATGATGCCGGTCAGCACAGTAATAAGGTAGCAAACTCAGGAGCGGAGACGTTAAAACAGGGAGCAAAAATAGCAAGTATGGGGAAAGTACGATGAATATCCCAGTACTAATCCCCATGGATATGTTCAGCAAGCTCTGTTCCGCTAATTACTCCATCTTCGTAAAGCTGCTGAGCTTTCCCTGCAGTCAAACGTGGTTTTTTAGATTCATCAGAGACAAAGGCTGCAATGGCTTGCAAGGCCAAAACACTGACCTTACCAAGAATTTTCAATCCCCTAAAAACCACCGATTGTGTGGGTTTGATGTGCTTAATCATAAGGAGCTTTTCCATGTTAAATAAACGTATTCATAAATCCATTATAGGCATAAGCAAAATCCTTCTGCCAGTAGTGCTGCTTTTATTACTGACACCTCAACTCATTCGGTTTAATTTAGAGTTAAGTATGGCCAACCGTTTTTTTCAAACTCATCAAATGAGTTTTCTTATCATTCATGGCCTATTTTATCTTGCTTTATATTGGTGCTGGCCAAGGCTGATTACTGTTCTTATAAATCGTTGCAAACATGAGATTAATGAATCCCAGATCAAATTGGCCTTGCAAGCCAGATGGTATCTGTTAGCTGCTTTAGTCTTTTTTGAATTATTGATTTGGTGGAGATAGTAATGAACCAATATCCTGTTGAAAATATGCTTCGAGAGCCGACTGAAATCTATACCAGCCTAACTTGTACAGCACTTGCACTGCTTGCTGTCACAGAGCCTTGTCTATTCCTACTAACTCAAAGCATGGGTTATTACGCAGGATTAAGTCTGATGACTCTAAGTCTTGTACGAGGGTATCAAGCGTTGCGTATTAAACGCTACCACAAAAAATTAATTGCTATGCCGTATTATGCTTTATCAACCACTGAAGTTCCTGTTTCAAAAAAATGGCTGTTTCTTGGCAAAGGTTTTCGCTGGCTTCCACATCACACCCAACGACTACACCAAATTAAACAAATTAGAAACGAATCTTTTATGCAACGCGGTAACTGCTATCGTGTAGTGAGAAATTATTGCAAAAACCACGAGAAGGCTGTATTAACCAAATTCTTCAATAAACCATCGAGATTAAACCCATTTAAGCCTGATCCACCAGTAGGCGGTAGTCCTTATCTGCATGGATTAGGGGAAAAAGATACTCCAATTCACATCCCACAAGAAGTGCGAGTTGGCCACACTTTTATAGTTGGCACAACCCGCGTTGGTAAAACACGATTAGCCAGCATCCTAATCAATCAAGATATTAGAAATGGCGATGCAGTTATTGTCGTTGATCCAAAGGGTGATTTGGATTTAGTACGTGATATGTACTCTGCCTGCCATTCTAGTGGAAGACTACATGATTTTAGGATTGTGCACTTAGGTTTTCCCGAGTTGTCTGCCTTTTACAATCCACTGAAAAACTATGATCAAGTGAGTGAGGTCGCCACTCGTATTACCGATGCAATTGCTGCAGAAGGTGAAGGCAAACAATTTGCCGCTTTTGCCTGGAAGTACATCAATATCGTGGCAATTTGCCTTGAAGAAATGAAGCAACCCATCACGTACAAGACCATAGCCTTTTACATTAGCCGTCTTGATCAATTACTCATGGCCTACTCTGATGCCACATTTCCTACACATGACTCTAATTATCATGAAAAAATAGAAGAAATCATCGCTAATAATGACTGTCGTGTGGACAAATACGGCAATACACCACCACCCATGGGCCGCTCAAAGGCTGTGGTTAAATACTTACAAGAATACATCAGTAAAACCATTACTTCAGGTAACGTTGAAAGCCTTCATGATCAGGTGCTCATTGATCTGTTTGATGCAGCCATCATGGACAAAAATTATTACGATAAAATCACAGCCAGTGTCGGCCCAGTATTGTCTGAGATTAATAAAAGTAACGCATCAAGCATCTTTTCATTTCATAAAAGTACTTGTGAAATCGAATTGATGAGCGCAATTAAGAATAAACAAGTCATTTACATCGGATTAGATAGTCTGACAAATCCCAACATTGCCCAGGCTGTCGGCAAAGCCTTTTTATCTGATTTAGTATCCACTGCAGGAAAAATATATAAAGAAAGTAATGCTCATTACTGCCTCAATTTACATTGCGATGAACTCTCCGAAATTATCCAGGATTCGTTTGTCAAAATTTTAAATAAAGCAGGGGGAGCTGGTTTCCAAGTCACAGCCTATGCCCAGACCAAACAAGATATGGAAGTAGCTTTAGGATCAAAAGCTAAAGCGGAAGTAACCGAAGGAAATCTAAACACCCTCATTATGTTACGTGTCAAAAATGAGGAAACAGCTAACTTATTGGTCAAGGTCCTACCGAAAGTTGGGGTGGTCGATCATACCCAGGTTTCTATGGTCAACGACACACCCCATGGAGAGGACGGCGTTTATTTCAATACTACCAATGAAGATCGAGTACAAACCACAGCAGTACCTATGCTTGATGTCAATGACATTATCTCATTGCCCAAAGGGCAAGCCTTTGTTTTAGTGAATGGCGGAGAGCTATATAAGGTGAGAATACCTTTACCTGTGAACGATGGATTAGCCCCCAAGGATATCAAAAGTGCTATTCGCGCAATTAACCAATTGGATGATAACCTTGGAGATTAATATGAAAGCAGAAATTACTTTAAACCTTCGTACTCGTGAAGTGCATAAATTATTTGAGAGAAAAATCAGTGGTGAGAGGTTATTTATTGAGGCTATTTTGCATAAAATTAATATCGTCATTGGGCGATGCCGCAAGCAAGATCCAGTAGCCCTTAAAGTACTGTACGAAATGGAGCAACAGCTCCATGTATTAACTCAGGAATATGCTTCTGAAATTGAGCGCTTTGAAGAGCTTCTTTCTAAAAAGAAAGAATTTAAAGACAAAAAAATCAATTTTGTGGTGCAATTTCATCCAAAGATCACAGTCAGTAATCCAATCAGTATGAAGCTGGCTGAGTTGTTGGAAGTTTATGACCGACTCATTGCGATTTTGAAATTACTTCGGCTTACTGGGTGTTTTGATACAGATGAAATTTATTTTAGTAACATTAAACATCATCAAAAATCCACCAATCAAGTGCTGAGTAAAATTCTGCTATATAATTTTGAAAAACCAATTGTATCTTTTTGTACAAGAGATAAAGGGTATGTTGCTCTTTAGCTTAACAACAAATTAAGTAGAGATTGGAAACAAACTTGAGTTACTTACCATAAGTTAGTTTTCAATTTTAAATTTTGGGACGCCCTATGATTCATGCTATTATTTGTTTCTTTTAATTGAATAAAATTATAAGTTGGTAGGTGAGGTGATTTTTCATGACTCAACAGATATTGTATCTAGAATCATTGCCTCTTCATGCCTATCAAGACTTAAATCTCGCAGTTTTCGTAAAAAATTTGAAAGGATGTTATCTCTGGGGAAATGGTTTTTTTATTGGCAAATCAGCGGGATTTAAATCACTTAGCGAAATTTATAATAAGCAGGATTATCATTTTGCATGGCACCCTTATGCCGATGAACTCAGAACAAATGATCAATTGTTATTTGAAAGTGGTCAAAGTTTAAGTGCCTATGAGCAAGTATTACGTCATGATGGGACTATTGTAAATATAGTCAGCAAAAAAAGTCCTTTATTTGATAAAGAACTCAATCCAATTGGTCTAATTGGTTTTAGCATAGAATTACCTCAATCGAACATCATACAGACCTTAACTCCTCGAGAGTACAATACCTTATTGCTACTATCAGAAGGGCATACTGACAAACAAACAGCAAAAAAGTTAGGTATTTCCCCTAGAACCGTTGAAGCACATATTAATAACTCAAAACAAAAATTAGGCGTTAAAACTCGAGCAGAATTAATAGCCCAATTTTCGCGTAAGCATCCGTGATTTCACGAAGTGAAAATGAATGTCATGCTCCTTAAAATCACTCCACCTACAACAATAGGTTAATCATTATTTAAACCAATGGGAATTAAGGAATATGAAGTTAAACATTAAAACTTGTGCAATCATGATGAGCTTATCATTAGCAAGTCATATGGTATTTGCAGAACAAAACACGATAACTTACAAAAATATGCGTGGTTCAACACTAAAACTGAACTTCAGTAAACAAGATACTGTAACAGGAACATTTACAACTGCTGTCGCCTCAATGGACTGTCAGAATGTTATTGGTACGAAAAGACCAATTATAGGTTATATTGATGGCACGGCCATAACCTTCAGTGTTAACTACCCAACATGTGGCTCCGTAGTTACACTTACAGGACATATTAACCCGAATAAAGATACAATAGACACCATTGCCGTTATAGCACATCAAGCGTCTACCTTTACTGGGGGTCCAGGTTCTCAATTCATAACCCATGATACATTTATCAAAAAAAGTAAGGGTTAAATAAATTATTTGTGGTACCTAGCTGCGTCGCTGAGGATTTATTTCAGTGACGCAAACGATGGAGCATAACTGAAACAATTTTTACCTGAAGTTATTCAAATCCTCTCGCAGAAAGTCGTGAAGGAGTTTATTATGGGAAAATTTCGACACTCCTGAAGATAGGTTATGGAGTAATTGAATAACGACACTGAACTTGGATTTATAACGATGTTTTCAGGTAAATTATTTAGTAAAAGCGGGCATAATGAAAATTATTTTAATCTAGGAGGCCCCCGGAGCTTCCATAAATTCACACTTCAAGGAACAAACATCATTTTAATTGGTGAAGACCACGAACGTATGCCTAATGAGTTAGCAACTCAGTATATGAAGATGTTTAATCATTTTATTGAAAGAAATGAAGCAGTAAAATTATTTCTGGAGACTACAGGTGAAGATAAAAAATCATCTTCAAAAGGATTGAGTTTCCTCGACTGTATGCAACATCTTGACCATTCAAAAAAATTAGCTATCTTTCACGTAGACAAGCGATACTATGATGACCCATTTGGAAATTTCTTTTTCTTTTTAAATAAATTGGCCGAACTTGAAGGAACAATTATTGCAAAATATAAGGAGAAAAGAATCAAACCTCCATCACCTACTCCTTTTTTTAATACCCCAGAATTTTTAGACTCAGTTAACCAACTTTCTCAATTATATAATAAAAATTTTTGTTTGCTGGATTTGTATAAGTTACTTGAATCTCAACTTAAGATTTTAGAAGGATTGGTACAAAAATATGCTGAAGAAAATAAACAATTAGCTGACTATTTGACAGCCTGTTTACTTGAAGTTAATGATGCACTAGGATTGGCATTAAAACTTGAAGAAGAATATCGCTCAATGAATGGATTGAGCGATAAAATTCAAAACTGTTCACTTATTGATATTTGTATCAAGATGATGACTCACCAAGGTTCATTTTCTCCAGCGGTGGAGTGGCTACAGATTTATAATCTCTATGAAACAAGTTTCTTGGATGCAACTTTAATTTGTGACTTATGGGAAGCAATAAAAAACGGTGGTGAAAATAAATCTACTTTTATTTTAGTTTTTGGAGACAAACACATTGAAAGGTTATCTAATTTTCTAAAGATCATTGCCACGGAAGAAATATCAATTAAAGCCAATAAAGATGGCAAAGTAATTCCACCTAAATTCATGGAGGAATATCTTAACGATCATTTTGAGCATGCGCCATCAGAAAATAACTGTGTTTTAATGTGACACATCCATTAAAAACATTATATTAGGAATACCAATGATTAAAAAAGTTGCTTTTACGATGTACCCTGTTAAAAATATGGAACGAGCACGAAATTTTTATGAACATGTATTGGGAATTGATGTTAGTAAAATTTCTGCACAAGGAGCTTGGGTAGAATATGATTTACCAGGCGGAGGCTGCTTTGCTATTACCACATTAGCCCAAGATGTAACGCCCAGTGCTAATGCTGGTGGAAGTATCGCTTTTGAAGTAGAAAACCTGGAGGAATTAGTTAATAAGCTAAAATTACAACAAGTTCAATTCAAATTAGACATTTTCGCATCTCCTGTCTGTAGAATGGCTGTTATTCTGGATTCTGAGGGCAATGCTATCACCCTACATCAACTGCATAATCGCTAATTACAAGCGCTTCTGAATCCAAGGATCATTGAAATGACAAACACCTACATTATCACTGGCGCCGGAAAAGGTTCTGGCTGTTTTTTTGCAAAAACAGTTGCTGAATTGGGCCATGATATCGCTTTAATTTCCAGAACAGCTTCTGAATTAGAAAACCTAAAAATAGAATTACAACGTATTAATGCAAACATCAAAATCTCAACACATGCCGTTGATCTTTCTGATCCACTTCAAACTAGAAAATCCTTTGATATCATTCATTCTATCCATGGGCAAACGATCAAAGCAGTGATTTGCTTTGCTGGCTCATGGATAAAAAGTAAACCCATAGAATTATTGGAATCATCTGATTTTTTAGAAGGTTTGCAATCTAATTTTTTCTGCACGTTTAATACCATTAAAGAGACGATCAGAATTAGCAGTGGAGCATTACAGGGATTAGCAATTATTACGATCGGAGGCACCTCAAGTATCTGGATGAATCCAGAAGCGCCAGTAATGTCAGTTGCAAAGGGAGCAGTGAGCCATTACTCCCGGGTTTTGGCTAAACAATTACTTTCTAAGGGCATCCATGTCGCGCACTTAATCATTGATGGTCCTATTCTTAATGACAGAGGCTTAGCGCTTAATCCTGATTTTCAGGAAAACGAATTTATCAAGCCCGACTCCATTGCTCGGGAAATACATCATGTCATTAATCAACCTCATGATGCTTGGACTTTTGAATGGGATATTAGGCCATTTACGAGACATACAAAGCTAATTTAAATTCGAGAATGCAAGAGTGAAAAAAGATCAAAAACCCAATCCTCACATCATAGATAAAGCGAAACAAATACTTTCGGATTACTTTAACACGAAAATAGATATAGATTCAGTGGTGTTTTTAAGTGATCCTGAACGAAGAAACATTGTATTACGTCTAGGACTTTTACATGATTCTACAATAATTCCCAAGACTGTGATTTTGAAGCAATCCTTACCTGAAAAGGAAAATGATCAGGAAGCTTTTGCTCGATTTGCAAGAGATTGGTCTGGTCTTGAATTTGCATCAAAAATCCCCCAACGCACTCATAACACCCCTCTTTTTTATGGTGGAGAGAAAGAACATCGATTCATTTTAATCGAAGATTTGGGCATTAGACATGTGAGCCTAGTAGATTCGCTGACGCTTTCTAACCGAGATAAAGCGATTCGTGCGCTTAGTCGATTTATGAAAGCATTAGGAAGCTTCCATGCTGCAAGCGCTGGCCATACCCAGTTATATGAAACTATTTTAAGGCAAATCCATGGAGAGGACGATTCGCAAACATATGACCCAGCTCATGTCCTTAATGATTTAATTAACCGGTTAAAATCGGCTCACCAAACGTTAAATTTATCACTGTCAAATGAATACATTCATGAAGCTCAAAATCTTGTCAAGTCCATACTTAGCCCAGGACCTTTCACTGTGCTAACCCATGGCGATATTTGTCCAGACAATGTTTTCGACCATGAAGAGAACTATGAATTACAACTTATCGATTTTGAATGGGCCATTGTTGGAAATGCCTTATTAGATGGCACTTATTTGCGCATGAGCATGCCAACCTGTTGGTGTGCCAAAGCCATTCCTAAAGAGGTTATTGATTCGTTAGAATTGATTTATCGAAAAGAAATCATCAGAACTATTCCAGAAGCAAAAGACGATGCCATCTATCAAAAAGCCTATACAGAAGCCTGTGGCTTTTGGATCCTTCAACAAACTCTCCATTTCATAGATTCATCACTTGAAAATGACCGAGTGGGACCTTCTGGACCTGTTCCAGAAAATTCGCTATGGAAACCAGAAGAAAATTGGGTAAGACCGAGAGTATTATCTCGGTTACAAGCATTCATTGAAGTCGCAACATCTAACGGTTTATTGCCTCACCTAACACAGATGGCAAAAGCGGTATTAGATGAAATTCAAAAACGCTGGCCTAATGCAAAACCTCTAGAATTTTATCCTGCCTTTCAGTCTCCCAAATTTTATATCAGGGCATATAAACTGGGGGACGAGGCAGAAATTTATCAGCTTTTTTATGACACTGTCCATTCTGTTAACAGCAAAGATTACACTGAGGAGCAACTAGACGCGTGGGCTCCTAAAAATCCCGATTTAAGCAACTGGACAAATTCGCTCTCTAAAAACCAAAGTTTTGTTGCTATAGACACAGATAGTAGACGAATTATTGGTTTCGCAGATCTGGAAGAGAACGGTTGTCTCAATCGGGGATATGTCCATAAAGATTATCAGGAACAAGGTATAGGTAAAGCCTTGCTTATCGCTCGTGAAAATAGAGCTAGAGAGTTGGGTATTAAACAACTATTCTCAGAGGTAAGCATTACGGCAAAACCTTTCTTTGAAAAATGTGGGTATGTAACCATTAATGAACAAACAAAGGTGTTCAACGGTGTTTCATTTATTAACTATTACATGATTAAAGATTTAATCTAATGATCAATAATGACAATGTAAATAAGGAAATTATCAAATGGGGTTGCGCATACCTCTCATCCCACAACTATACGCTAAAGAGCAACCAGCCTGAAAATGTGCTTAACACACCTTGGTCCTATGTGGTTCGCTTTGAAACATCTGATGGTTACATCTATTTAAAGCACACACCAGCGCTGTTTGCATTGGAGCCAACAATTATCCAAATTTTACAAGAACAATTTCATGCCTCTGTTCCAATAGTTATCGCACGCAATACTGAATTAAATTGTTTTTTAATGAAAGATGCAGGTAATGTGTATTCCGGAGCGAAATGATCACCAATTCCGGCGGCA
>NZ_KK074229.1:0-114282 GCF_000586315.1 Legionella pneumophila subsp. fraseri
CGCCAGGGTTTTATTCCTTATAGCGGCTTTCATGCCGCTTTTTTTTTATATTACATAACCTTTTCTACTTCAAATGCATGTTAGCTAATTTGCCTTTTAAATCTGAAAATGAGTAAGTGATAACCTAATATGTAAGATATTTATCCTTTAATCTTATATAATGCCCTGCAGAATATTCAATTTGCTCTATCTCTTTTGTGGTCAGTTTTCTGATGGCTTTAGTCGGGCTTCCCAAATACAAATATCCACTTTTAAGTATTTTTCCCGGTGGTACAATGCTACCTGCAGCAATCATGACATGTTTCTCTATGTGCGCTGAGTCTAAAATTATAGAGCCCATGCCAATTAAACAGTAATCATCGATAGTACAGGCATGTAATACTGCTTTGTGGCCTACTGTGATTCCTTGCCCTAAAATTAATGGCCTACCGCCTGGAGTATAAGGACCATCATGAGTGACATGAAGCACTGCACCATCTTGAATGCTACAGGAATGGTCTATTTGAATATAATTGACATCACCACGGATAACAGCCATAGGCCATACGGAGACATCATTTCCCAAGGTAACGTCGCCAATAACAGTGGATTGCGGATCAATATAAACTCGTTCACCAAATTTGGGGTGCTTGTTTTCAAATGTTCGAATGGAATCACGCATGTTTATTTACACCATAGTTACAAATTCTTCAGCGCTGGTTGGATGAATGGCTACTGTATTATCAAAGTCTTTTTTATGTGCGCCCATTTTTATGGCGACCCCAAAACCTTGCAACATTTCATCGGCGCTGTATCCGACGACATGCAAACCAATAATTTTCTCTTTTTTACCCAAGGTAACTAATTTCATTGCAGTAGGAGTTTTATCAATACTTAATGCATCATACATAGGGATGAAACGGGTTTGATATATTTTAATTCTATTCTTACCATATTTTTCAATAGCTTCATGCTCGGTTAAACCAACAGAACCTGCTGGAGGATGGGAGAATACTACTGAACAAATATTATCATAATTTAGACAGGCATCAGGTTGATTCCCAAAAATTCGGTCTGCTAAACGCCTCCCTGCCGCTATTGCAACAGGAGTCAATGCGGGAGCATTAGTGACATCCCCAATTGCATAAACACCTTTAACTGAAGTATTTTGGAAAGCATCAACCAGGATCAATCCTTTGTCATCCATGTTAACTTTTATTTTATCAAGATTTAAATTGCCAGTTCTTGGCTTTCGACCTACAGCAGATATGATGACATCAATATTTTCAATAACAGAACCACTTTGGCACAAAATACTTTTTCTACCGTCGCTGTGCAGATGGATCCCTTGGGCTTTATGGTTTTGATGAATACAGATTCCTTGTTTTTGCATAATTTCCATTAAGGTATCACCAATCATATGATCAAAGCGACTTAGTGGTCGAGAGCCCCTCATTAGCAAGTGCGTTTCACTGCCTAACGAGTTAAGGATTCCTGCTAATTCAACACCAATATAACCGCTGCCAATAACCGCTACTTTAGCTGGTAATTTGGTTAATGAAAAAAAACCATCGGAATCAATAGCATGCTTTATGCCATTAATTGCCGGTAAAGCTGGTTCACCGCCAGTTGCGATAATAATATGTTCTGCTTGATAAATGGTATGATCTATTGTGATAGAACTTTGATCGTGAAAAATACCTTTGCCTTGGATAAGAGTAATTTTGTGCTGTGAAAATCGTTTCTCATAATTTTCTCTTAACCGTTCAATATACGCATTGCGTTTATTCACTAGCCGCTTCCAATCCAACTTGGCATTATTTTCGAGGAAAAACCCGTAATCAGGCGACTTATGGAGTGTTTCTGCAATGGCTGAAGCATTATACATAATTTTTTTAGGGACGCACCCTAAATTAACACAGGTTCCTCCCAAGTGGTTTTGCTCAATAACCGCCACTTTGGCTCCGTACTGAGCGGCACGAACAGCACTGGCTATTCCACCACTTCCTCCTCCAAGAACTATGAGGTCAAAATGTTTTGTTTTCATGGTCAATTGATAGGAAAATAAAATAATAGTAGCAGGTCGTCCTTGAGCAACCAAGTGATTTCATAAAAATGAATTTTATAAAAATAGACAATAGCTTGCGATTTCAGTCCGGTGGCTTTAATTTTGGTTGGTCTTGAAGTAATGTATCAAAGACCAACCTGCCGAAATAGTGCAGTATCCGTTATAAACTCCAGTCAATAGGGCATTAGTACTGACAATAGGAATATAATAATAGGATTATTCTTCTAATTTTGTTAAAAGTTCCTTTCTGGTTTTTTCATCAACAAAAGCAGCTTCGATAGCCATACGGGTAATATCATTCATTGTGTCATCGCTATAGCCATAAGATTTTTGAACTCTTTTGTATTCTTGAGCAAGTGTAGTACTCATAAAAGGAGGATCATCGGAGCTAATACTCACCTTAATTCCTGCTTCGTAAAGCTTAGGGAAAGGATGATTATTCATGTCTTTGAATAATCCCAAAAATATGTTACTGGTAGGGCACACTTCCAATGCGATACCCCGGTCTTTAACCATGGCCATGATATCAGGCGAGTCAATCACTCGAACCCCATGTCCAATTCTTTTTATTGGCAAGGTTTTCATTGCTTCTTCCATTCCTTTGGCTGAATCAAATTCGCCAGCGTGGACAGTGCATTCCAGTCCGGAATCTGCTGCTATCTGGTAAGCTTTGGTAAATAATTGAGGAGGAAATTTTGCCTCATCCCCACCTAGTCCAAATCCCGTTACACAAGGAAACTTATCTATTGAAGCTTGCTTTGCAACGCGTTCGCATGCCTCTACACCAAAATGGCGTACAGCAGTAATAATAATACGTCCAACAATATCAAATTGACTTTTAGCATCATCAATCGCTTGTTGAATTGCCGCTAAATGTTCCTTGGAAGGAATCCCACTGGATTGCTCTGCATGATCCGGGGAATACATCATTTCAATATAGATAGCGTGTTCTTGAGCATTTGATTTAAGATAATCAAAGGTAATATCATAATAATCTTGTGGATTTTTAATTACGGATGCCAACGTATCATACACCTTAAGAAAATCGAGAAAGTCTTTTGATAAGTAACTTTTTTCATCTGGTGCAATAAGACCATTAGGGAGAGTTAATTGATTTCTTTTTGCCAGTTTTTTAGCCAGGTCAGGAGAAATAGTCCCTTCTAAATGCACATGTAATTCCGCTTTTTTTAAATTCATGATGTAACCTATTATTGTACTTGCAAGAAGAACAATGGTAACTTAGATAAAAAAACGATAAAATATATTTTTTTAAATAAAGTTATTTTGGATTGAGTATGAACACAGATGATATAAATAAAGCTTATGTCAGTCCTTACGATAAGTTTTTATATGAATTTGACGCAACCCATAAAAAATCAGCATCGCAACTGCAAGAAATTAAAAAGCATGAGCGTCTATTCAAAATGAGAGACGACAAAGACTATAAGATCGATCAAAGTGACATTTGGGAAGGGTTTTAAGCTTCCCAATTTAACAATCCTCATCGTTTAAAACAAACTTGCCATGCTAAATACTGATTCTCTCGGGAAATTGTATTCTGTGATCGAAGTAAGAAAAACCCATGATTTGTTCGAGACTTTCAGTTTAAAATCCATCCAACTAACTTTCTTATTTTGCAGTTGGAGTTGCACTTACATGAGTCTTTTCAGTTATTAGCTTACCCCAACAAAGCATGCAAAAGTTTATAGGATAAAATCGTTAAAATTGAGGCAGCGGGTAATGTCAAAACCCAAGACATAAAGATATTACGGATGACAATGAGATTTAAAGCACCGATACCTCTTGCCAAACCTACGCCTAAAACAGCACCAACCAGTGTTTGAGTAGCCGAAACCGGGATTCCGGTGCTGGTTGCAACTACTACGGTTGTTGCTGCAGAAAGTGTTGCAGCAAAAGCACGGCTGGGTGTTAAAGCTGTAATCGAACTCCCTACAGTTTCGATGACTTTTCTTCCATACATGAGAAAGCCAATTACTACTCCGAGGCAGCCTAATAAAATAATCCAGGAAGGATAATTATCTGCATCAAATATTTGATTGGAGTGCATGACCAGGCTGTGGACAATACTTAATGGTCCAACCGCTAAGGCAACATCGTTGGAGCCATGAGCGAAAGCCATGGCGCACGCTGTCATTGCCATAAGCACAGCAAAATATTTTTCTACCTGAATAAATCGCTCCCTGCGCCTTATTTTATGATATTCTGGAATACGTTTGATAAAGATCATGCCTAGAATAGTAATTACTATACTGGTTGCCAGAGTTACTGCCAAATCCTGTTTTAAATTCAAGTGAATATCAAAATGGTTAAGCCCTTTAAATACAGTGATAAACGATAAGATAAAACCAATTAAAAAAAGATAAATAGGGATATATAGTTTGGCTTTAGTCAACGGGTTGCTTTTTACAAATATCGTTTGCTGTATACTAATGAACAAGGCGTAGGCTGTAATTCCAGAAATCAAGGGGGATGAAACCCATCCAATAGCGATTCGAGTCACCTGATTCCAATGTATTGCATCTGGACCCAAAACTATAGTACCAAAGCCAACCATGGAGCCTACCAATGCGTTGGTTATCGAAACAGGAACTCCCAGGTAACTCGCAAGATTCATCCATATTGTGCAGGCGAACAAAACGCATAACATGCCTTCGATGAGGATTAAAGGTTCATTAGAAAGCTGACTGGTATTGATAATCCCATCTCGCATGGTTTCAGTGACTCCTTCACCCCCTAAAAAAGCGCCTGCAAATTCGAAAATAATAGCAATAAGCATGGCTTGACGGACGGTTACTGCCTTTGAGCCCATAGTGGTACTCATGACATTAGCCAAATCGTTGGCGCCGACCCCCCAGGTCATAAGAAAACAAAGAATAAGAGCAGCAAAAAGTAAGTAAATTGAATAATCCATGAGTGATAACTACCGGGCAATAAGAATTTGAAGTCGACCACCAACTGTCTGGGCATGGTCAGCCAATTCGCCAATCCATTGGACCAGTTTGTATAGAAAGATGACATCTATAGCAGGGAGTTCCTTTTCTAATTCAAAGATTTTATGCCTAATATCGGCAAGTTTTTCATCGCAGTCATGCTCGATTTCGTCTAATTTTACTATCATTTCTTCAACGATTTTGACTTCGCTGCCTCTGAATCCGGTTTCAAGCAATTCATCCAATTCATTAATTGCTGTGCAGGCTTGTTTAGAGGCATCAAGACATCGACTTAAAAAAGGCATAAAAGACGGGATTAATTTTTTAGGTATGTTCATTTGCCTGCTTATAATTAAACCAGCTATATCTTCTGCTTTATTGGCAATTCTATCTTGAGCGCTGAGCAACTCTAATATATCTGTGCGAGCAACTGGTAAAAATAAGCCAGTAGGTAGATGAAGACGCAAATCACGTTTAATCAGATCTGCTTCTTTTTCAATAGTGATGATTTTATCCTTGATCTTGTTTGCAGTATCCCAATCATTTTTGAGCACTGCTTCAAAAAAAGGGTACAACTGTTTGGCACACTGATGTGCTTTACGTATGTGTTGTTCAATGGGCTTTATTGGAGAAGGCCCGAACATATTGAATATACTACCCATAATTTTTGATCTCAGATAACAGAGTTTGAGGATTATACCTAAACTTTTTGAGGAACAAAACTACTACTTATCTATAGTGAGTACAGATTAAGAATTAAAGGAGGGACATTTGTAATCTTGTGAGTCCATCCATTAGTGCTACAATTCAATAAAGGATTATATAACTCAATTGGAACAACAGGAGTGTTTCTATGATTAAGCGGTGGCTATTAGTGATATTGTTAATTTCTGGCAACGCTTTTTCCCAACAGATGATAACCAAGGTCATCGAATTGAATTATTTGCAAGCAGATAAAGTTATTCAATTAATCCAGCCATTATTGCAGACTGATGAGAAAGTGAGTGGATCGGGGCAAACGTTAATTGTCAATGTAAGTCCTCAAACTTTAACACAAATCAGAAATGTATTACACAAGATAGACGTCCCGCCTGTTGTTTTTAACATAACTGTTTACCAAGGGGATCCTGAATGGTTAAGCTCACAAGATGGCAATGATGTTGTTTATAGCACACAACCACAATATGAAGTGCAGCGTAGTCAATCCGTTAAAGTCATGAGTGGGGAATCTGCTTTTATCGCTACCGGTGAACAAGTGCCAGTAGTCACTTCAGTTGGTGTTGGTCTTTTAGCCACAGGAGTGTCTTATGAGCAGCATAATATTCAAAATGGTTTATTAGTACATCCTGTTTTGCAAGGTTCACAGGTCAAATTGACAGTGAGGAAAGTGCGGGAACAGGAAAATGTGGAGAGTGATCAACAATTTGATAATCAACAAATAGATACTACGATCATGGCACCATTGAATAAATGGGTTCCATTAGGTACAGCAGAAGGGGTTCAAAATACAGATTCTTCTTCTACTTCTTATACAGCCGGAAGACCTTTTTCGCAAAATTCAACTTTGTACATTAAGATATCAGTTGTCAAATCCATCCCTTCTGGAGCTACCAAATAAAATCATAGATTTTCTATTTCATAATAATGTTCAATATACAAGTCCTGTTAACATGAAATTCATGGTGGTTCAGTATTGTGAGCATATGCTCGCCCATGTAAGTTTAAATTAAAGACAAAATGCAAAAATTAAAATCACATATGGTATATAATTAAAGTGAGCGGAGAGAATTTTGGGGGGGCTTCTTATGGCAATTATCAGTTCACTAGCCAATCATCTATTGATTGCCATGCCTTCTTTAAAAGATCCAAATTTTGAAAGGTCAGTGGTCTATTTATGTGAACATAACGAGCAGGGGTCAGTAGGTTTAATGATTAACAGACCTTTACAGTTTCCATTATCTATTGTTTTTGAGCAATTGCAAATCGAACCTATTCGCGTAGAAAAAAATGGATTGCCTTTATTGTTTGGCGGACCTGTCCAACCGGAAAGAGGGTTTGTTATTCATAAGCAAATGGGTGGATGGCGCTCCAGCCTGTTTTTACAAGATGAGGTGACGGTTACCACCTCAAATGATATTATTCGTGCCATAGCTTATGACGAAGGGCCTAAAGATGTATTAATTACTTTAGGTTATGCCGCCTGGACAGAGCAGCAACTGGAAAGAGAAATTATGAGTAACACGTGGTTGGTTTGCCCTTATAAATCTGAAATTCTTTATGAAGTGCCCTTTGAAGACCGCTGGGAATATGCGGGATTAACACTGGGTGTCAAAATGAATCAACTCTCTTCTGATGCTGGCCATGCCTAAAGGCGTGTATTTAGGTTTTGATTTCGGTTATAAGCGCATAGGAGTTGCTGTAGGGCAGCGGCTAACTTGTAGTGCTTCTCCTTTATCTACTATAGAAGCCAAGGCCGGAATCCCTGATTGGAATGCCATTCAGAAAGTGATAACCCAATGGAATCCACAAGCTTTAATTGTAGGTCTTCCTACCTGTATCGATGACAGTGAATTATACACAACATCAGCCGCTCGCCGTTTTGCAAAACAATTGTATAAACGATTTACTTTACCTGTGCATTTGGTCGATGAACGACTATCGACAGTGGAGGCTAGAGGGTATTTATTTGAGCAGGGAGGGTACCGTCGGATTAAAAAAGCTGAGGTAGATAGTATAGCAGCTTGTGTTATACTAGAGCAGTGGTTACAACAATCAGAATAACTCAAAGAGTATTATTCTTTGGAGCTAAAATAAAATTTGGCGGGGGAACATGAAGCATTTTCTTGAAATTAGTCAATTGTCATCTGAACAAATTGAATCCTTATTGCAACGAGCTTTATATTTTAAACATAAAAAACAATACCCCTCTTATTCCCAAAGTATTATTGCTAATTTATTTTATGAAAACAGTACCAGAACTCGGGTAAGCTTTGAGTTAGCAGAGCGCCACCTGTCAATGTCTGTTGTGAATCTGGAGCTTCAGACTTCATCAGAAACGAAAGGCGAAGCGATTGAAGATACCATTAGAACGTTGGCTGCTATGGGTATCCAATATTTTGTAATTCGTCATAAGCAAGACGGGCTGCAGCAAAATTTAGCCAATAAATTAGGTGATACAGTTCATATAATAAATGCCGGTGATGGAACTCATGCTCATCCAAGCCAAGCGATACTGGATATGGTGACAATAATCGAACAAAGGCCGCAACTAGATAAATTAAAAATTGCTATTTTGGGAAATATTAAACATTCACGTGTTGCTAACTCTTTCCAATGCATTTGCAGTAAATTAGGGGTTGGTGAGTTAGTTTTAATTTCTCCAGAGATTTGGCAACCATCACAAATCCACTTTGGACGAGTAACTGATAATCTCAAAGAAGGTCTAGCGGATGCGGATGTGATAATTTGTCTACGAGTTCAAAAGGAACGTTTGCTGGAAGATGATCATTTGGATTTGAATTTATATAGAGATAATTTTGCCCTTACTCAAAAAAGCCTGTCTTATGCAAAACCTGATGCTATGGTCATGCACCCTGGGCCTATGAATCGTGGAGTTGAAATTGATAGTGAAGTCGCTGATGGCAGCCAATCCTGCATTTTACAACAAGTGACTAACGGTGTTTATGCAAGAATGGCTATCCTTGAGTCGCTGATAGTGGGTTAAATATCTCTATATCCTGTCATGTGTTTTGTTTAGTTTCTCGCAAATTAGTGATTAATTAAAAAAAACCTTCAATAGACAATTCTTGTTCAGGAGTAAGTGGTTTGCCTATATCAGAAGCACAGGCGTTTATTTTTAATTTTTCTCCTGCTGTGCCGATGCAATAAAGCATAACTCCTTTAGCATTTATCATAAAGACTGTTATTTTCCCATGATCAGATTTTTTTGTTTTCGTAGCATGGACGCTAATTTTATAATTTAAAGGATTGGGGATTTTGTTTAGTTTTTCATTAAAGCAATGAGTAATATTTGAATTGATTTCTTCTGATGCATCATAGCATTGTGACAACAGCGATAACGCAGTATCTGTATATTGATCTGCTATTGCAGATTGCCACGGATAAAATACTAAAAACAGGAAATAAATTAGTCTTGCTATTCGCATGGAATTGTATTTTATTTAATCCATATTGTAAATTATAGTGCTTTTTGTTGGATATGTTCGATAATAACTTTTAAAATTTTTAATTTAACTTTTTCTCATTATGATTTGATAAATTTGTATAGGTGTATCTCGAGAGCAATATAATTTTTTCTGTTTGATAATGCTTTTTGTCTATATTGCAAAACCTGATGGTTAGCCACTCTGAACAATAGACAGGAAACGTCAAAATTATTCAGGTAGATCTATAGATAACATTTGGCCTTGTGTGAGTGGTTTTCCCTGTTCCCCGGCACAGGCATTTATGATTAAAGTTTTTCCTGTGGTTACTATGCAGTAATACATATACCCTGTTTTATCGACCATAAAGACTGGTATTCGTTCATTCGTGCCTTTTTCGTCAGTTTTAAAGTTCATAATCAATTGAAAATCCTCTGCGTTAGGCATAGTCTTGAGTTTTTTGGTAACGCAGGGAGTAAAGTCATTGCTGAGGTTTACTGATTCATCATAGCATGATTTTATAATCGCTAGCGCATTATCAGTAGGTCTATTAGCTGTTGCAAATTGCCATGGTATCATTAATAAAATGCAAGGAAACAAGAGTCGTATGCTTCTCATGATGGCCCCGTAATTTATATTTATGTATAATTATAGGACAACTTTGGTGTATATGATTAATACGGAATTGTTATTTTATACACCCCAATACTTGAGAAGAAATTTTATTTAGGCAAATGCAAGATTTGTTTATAGGATAACGCCTGTTGCAGATGGTTTAGCATGACCTTATTACATTCATTCATATCAGCAATTGTCCTGCTTACTTTTAGTAAGCGATGGTAACCACGAGCAGACAGTTTCAGTTTACTCATCACTTCTCGGAGAAACAATTGTTCTTCTGATCCCAATTCGCAAACCATTTCGCATGTTTTGGAATTTAAATTGGCATTGAGACTATCTTGTCGTGCCATTTGTATTTCATGCATCTTTGTTACCTTTTCTCTAATAGCAGGACTTTGTTTTTCTAAATGGGTATTGGGTTTAATTAACTCCTCTTGAGATAATGCGTGAATGGTAACCTGCATATCGATTCTATCTAATAATGGAGCAGAAAGTTTTGCCAAATAGCGGTTGATTCTATCAGGAGTACATAAGCAATTGGCTTGTGAATTACCCCATTGGCCACAAGGGCAAGGATTCATTGCTGCGATTAATTGAAATTTGGCAGGAAACTCTATTTGTGCAGCTGCTCTGGAAATGCAAATATGCCCTGACTCTAAAGGTTCTCTAAGTGTCTCTAATACTTGCCGATTAAATTCAGGTAATTCATCTAAAAATAATACGCCGTGATGGGCTAATGAAATTTCACCGGGTTTCGGTGGGTTGCCTCCTCCGACTAACGCCACAGGTGAGGCAGTATGATGCGGTGCACGAAAAGGAGGCAAACGCCATTCCCTGAAATCAGGTAATTTGCCTCGAATTGAATTAATGGCTGCGCATTCGAGAGCTTGTGTTTCCGATAACTCGGGTAACAAGGTGCTAAATCTTCTTGCCATCATCGTTTTTCCACTGCCTGGGGCACCACTTAGCAGAATACTGTGTCCCCCACAGGCAGCAATGACCATAGCATTTTTGGCATGATGTTGCCCCTTAATATCAGACCAATCCAATTCATGGTTATTTAAGGCAAGATCTGGCTTGCGGGGTAAGTTCTGTAAGGGAGTACCTTGGCATAGATAATCGCAAACTTCGCGTAAGCTATTGGCAGTAAAGACTTTTGGATGTCCGGTTAAAGAAGCTTCGGCAGCATTGGCATTCGCTATAATCAGATGTTGATTGTCTTTATGTGCTGCAAGAACAGCAGGAATAATGGCAGAGACTCCTCTAAGCTCGCCACTTAAAGCCAATTCTCCAATAAATTCGTGATGCGCAAGATTGGTAAGAGGAATTTGTTCTGATGCTGCGAGTATTCCTAATGCAATAGGCAAGTCAAAACCACTTCCCGTTTTAGGTAAATTGGCAGGACCAAGATTAACAGTAATTTTGCGACATGGAAATTCGAATTGGCTATTTATAATGGCGCTGCGTACTCTGTCTTTACTTTCTTTCACTGCGGTTTCAGCAAGTCCTACCATAGTAAAACTTGGCAAGCCATTTGATAAATGGACTTCGACAGATACGGGTTGTGCGATAATACCAATAGTACTTCGCGTTTTGGTAAATGCGAGATTCATAAGATTTTTTCCTTATTATGTTGGACTTAAGTCAGCCAAATTTCCTATTGACGACTAATGGTTATTATTTTTTAATCTCTTGCCGCTCAATGAAGTCTTCAAACTGATGCTGCAATTGTTCCAATTTTTCTCGAGTTCTGGCAAGCACCTTACATTGCACATCAAATTCTTCACGGGTAACAAGGTCCATTCGACTGAATGTTGATTGCAGTACTTCTTTAAATTTTTGTTGAATGTCTTTTTCAAAATTTTGTAGACTGGTAGGTAAAGTAGCGAAAAGCTTATTGGCTAATTCATCAAATTGCTTGGGGTCGAACATAGTGGCTCCGGATTATTTTTTGAATACAGTCTAGCAAAACTGTTGGATTACAACTATACCCAAGATGTCTTGAAAAGCAATAACATAAAAGTTGCATGCCACTAATATCATGGGTGTCTCTGCATTTAACGCGATGGAAAATATATGAAAATGATCACTGCAATTATCAAACCATTTAAACTGGATGATGTACATGAAGCTTTAATGGAAATAGGAGTGCCAGGAATTACCATATCGGAAACTCGAGGATTTGGGCGTCAAAAAGGTCATACCGAATTATATCGAGGTGCGGAATATGTGGTAGATTTTCTCCCCAAAATTAAAATTGAGTTGGCATTGCCAGATAATATGGTTGAAGCAGCCATAGAAGCCATTTGCAAGTCCGCCTACACTGGTAAAATTGGTGATGGCAAGATTTTTGTTTATGCCTTAGAACAGGTAGTGAGGGTTAGAACAGGGGAAGTCGGTACAGACGCTCTCTAGAATGTCATTTTAGGCCAAGGGGTTTCGCCAATAAATAGCTTTTTGAGTTATCACGGCATCCAGGGGGACATCCCAAGGTCGTGATTCAATATAATCAACTCGTTGAAATTGATAGGCGACACCTAAGAGATGCGCTTTTGATTTATTAGCCAAGGTACGATCATAGTATCCTGCCCCCATTCCCAAGCGGGTACAGTAGGCATCGAAAGCAACCAGTGGCATGATAATCAAATCCAACTCATCAACAGGTAAGGCTAATGCAATATCAACATCAGGTTCAGGGATATCGTACCTGTTCATTTTAAATGAAGTGTTGGGAGTAGCCGGTAAAAATGAAAGAGTAGAATCTTTATTTAATACCGGGAAATAACAATATTTACCGTGAAGAGGTGCGCTTTTCCAGAGAGGTGTTAAATCAACTTCTCCATTAATTGCAAAGTACAAGGCTATTCGCTTTGCTTGCCTGTATTGTTCCAGCGAGCGGATACGAGTACAAATTTGATTAGAAGACGTTGTTCTGTAGGATACAGAAAGCTTCGATCTTACCTGTTTTATGGTATTTCTTAGAGCAATTTTATATTGATCTGACATGATTTAGTATCGCTAATATTCTTTTTTATTATTAGATGGATTGGGCTTAAAGTTCAAGTATTTATAGGTATCAATACATTGTATTCTGCATTGAGTGATTGTAAATGCGCGATGTGATCAGTTTATAGCATAAAATAATTAAAAACTACTAGGCAAAAAATTGAAAATGAGGTATATAGCCGTCCTGGAATCCTGTTCCATTTAAGCAATTATTTAATGTTACTTTTAATTCTTTGAGGGAATGTTATGAGTGACTTGTTTGAAGAAGATGAAGAAGAAGTAATCGAAGTTGTCGACGATTTTGATGATGTTGAAGTGGATACTGAAATTATAGAGGCTCCTGGTGTCAGTTTGGACGCGCGCAGGCGACTGGAAAACATGTTGGAGGAAAAGCGATTGCGAGACGAATTGGATGATTTTGTAGATTATTAATTATGAGATCATAATGCCTACTCGTGTTATTGAAGAAAAAGGAGACGTGACGTTATCATTTGGAATTGATGATCGAATTTTTTTAGGTGAGGGATTATTTGAAACAATTAGAGTCAATAGTTCCAAGCCTTCCTATGCTTATAGGCATTGGGAGCGACTGGGCAATTCAGCTCGTCAATTAGGTATTCCTTTTGAAATTTCATTTGATGATTGGTTTGAGCACCTTATTCAAAAAATCCAAAAAGATAACTTGTACCATGGCGGGATTAAAGCCATTTTGAGTGGTGGTCCTGCCTCCAGGGGGTTGGCAGAACGTGGGCAAGTCAGCCAATTAATTTTTCAGACTTTTAATTATTCAATACAAAAGCATCCTGTTCGGTTAATCAGCGTTAATTGGCTAAGGGATAAGGCTAATCCGCTTTATCGATTAAAATCAGTGAATTATTTAGAGGCAATTATTGCTCAACGCCAAGCGATTGCTGTTGGAGCAGATGATGCTTTATTTTTCAATACAGAGAATCATGTTACTGAAACAACTTGTGCCAATTTGTTCTTGATTGAAAATAACGTTTTATATACTCCGCAAATAGAGGATGGTGTCTTACCCGGCATTACCAGGTCACTCCTCATTTCCCTTTGTCAGCAACACAACATTCCAGTGCAGGAAATATCATTAACGAAAAAAAGGGTTGAGGACGCTGATGCTGTTTTTTTAACCAATAGTCTACAGGGTATCAGAAGGGTTCTCTCTTTGGATAGCATTGTTTTTGAAGTCAATCATCCAATTATCGATAAATTGGTTTTTTTATTAAACCAGGATGAATCTTGGTAAACCTCTCTTAGTTAAAAAGACGACTACCTTTTTTTCATTATTCTGATAACAAGTAAGAAGAAAATCGCTAATCCGGTGAGAAAAACTCCGCCATTTCTATAAAAATGGCCTGGTCTTGTCAAGGCATCCATGCCGGCATAGCCGAAATAGGTATAAATAATTTCTGCAGGAATTAGAAAAATAAAAGTAGTTAGCAAATAAAGACGAAATGATATGCCAGTTACTCCTAAGCCATAGTTGACCAGGTTAAAAGGGACTATTGGAAACAATCGCAAGAAAGCCACAAAAACCCAACCTTTCTCATCTACCCCGGCAATCAATTTGTTTAGTTTTTCACCCTTTTTGGTTGAGAACCAATCGTAAACCAGATGTCTTGTAATTAGAAATGCAAACGCAGCGCCACTGGTAGCACCCAGTAAATTAAGCAAGGTGCCAAATACAGGTCCAAACACAGCTCCGCCTGCGAGAGTTAATACCATTGTGGGCAAAAGCAACAAGGTCGCGAGACAGTAGGTTATCAGGAAAAGAACAGGGGCAAGCCAACCCAGATCGTCTATATAATCAATGATCTCTAACGAATGATTATGAAAGACCACTGCGAAAATAATTAAAACTAATATGGCTAAAATGAAACAGAATGTCTTAATGGTTTTTTGTGTTAAAGTAAAGATGCCCCTCACTTTATTACAGGAATTAAGGACTCGCAAGTCCTCTCTCAATATTCTGGGTAAATTATCATAAAAACAGATGTTGCTTTCGCTTAAATTTTTTAAATGAAATCAACATGATTTCATAAACCCATCTATTCAAATCGTTTTGAATCTTGCAGAATAAAAGTCAATATAGAGATAACTGATGCGACATGATGACAAAAACAAATGAGGAAAATTTGACCTGGAAGGAAAAACAAAAACAGCGGGCTAGGGCATGGATAAAAATTTTTCTGGAGAAATGGTTTCGCATAGAGGTTAAAGGACAATATCAGGCCAACAGCCATTCTGTCATTATTGCCAACAGGGCTTCTATAATTGATGTGTTACTCCTTTCTGTATTTTTACCCGAACGATTAACTTTAGCTTTACATCCTGATATGTTTAAAAAAATATGGGTAAAAACGTTATTGCTTTTTGCTGATGTCATAGTAGTTGATCCAGGCAGCGCTCAGGCAACAAGAATTTTAATAAGGGCGATACGGGCTGGCAAGCGTTGTCTTCTATTTCCACAAGGGCTATTAAGACAGGAGGAAGACAGCTTAAAGGTTTTTGAAGGACCTGGATTGATACTCCAAAAGGTTGGCGCCGAGGTAATCCCTGTTCGTATTGAAGGGGCGGAGCACAGTATTTTTTCTAATAGCAAAAATAAACATCGAATACGGATTTTTCCGAAAATTACTCTTCATATATTACCTGCTCAAAAATTGAGTCAAGCTGAAAATACAGGTGTCGACAGAGAAGGTATCAGTTTACGTTTATTTCAACTAATAAGCGATTTATCATTCGCCAATAGTTTTAAGCCATATGTTTTATTTTCTGCTTTAATTGAAGGAGTAAGTATAGGAACTAAAAACAAAACTAAAATAGAAGACAATAATCGTATTCCATTAACTTACAGACAGTTCTTGGCTCGTTGTTTTATTCTGGGGCGCCAAATTAAAAAGCAAACGGCTGTAGGCGAAACTGTTGGAGTAATGATGCCGACTACTGTAGCTGGCATGGTCACTTTTTTTGCTTTACAAGCTTATAGGCGAATACCTGCCATGTTGAATTTTAGCATGGGTTTTTATAACTTATATTCAGCTTGTAATACAGCAAGAATTAAATCAATTTATACCGCAAGACAATTCATAGAAACTGCCAGATTAGAACCCTTGGTAGAAGAGTTACAACAGGTGGGTATAAGAATTCATTATTTAGAAGATTTTAAATCAACCATTCATTTAGGTAATAAGCTTTCCGGGGTATTCAAAGGCTTCTTTCCCACTCTAAGCTACCGTTTTCTTGGCGACAAAATATCCCCTGATACAACAGGCATAATCCTGTTTACCTCTGGTTCTGAGGGAAAACCCAAAGGGGTTGCTCTTAGTCATGCCAATATATTGGCTAATTGTTGGCAAATGACTTCCAGAGTCGACTTTACTCCACGAGATGTTTTATTTAATTCCTTGCCTATATTTCATTGTTTTGGCCTTACAGCAGGAAGTGTGCTTCCTTTGGTTAATGGTTTGAATTGTTTTTTCTATCCTTCCCCCCTTCATTATAAGGTAATTCCTGGATTGGTTTATCAAACAGGGGCTACTATTTTGTTTGGCACAGATACTTTTTTAACGGGTTATGCAAGGGCCGCGGGCAAATATGATTTCAACAGCGTCCGCTATATCTTTGCTGGCGCCGAGAAAGTGAAACCGGAAACCATTAGACACTGGAGCGAATCGTTTGGGGCAAGAATTTATGAAGGCTATGGTGCTACTGAGGCATCGCCAGTCATATCGCTTAATTGTCCGTTGGCATCAGTACCGGGTAGTGTCGGAATGATTTTACCTTTTATGGATTTCAAAGTAGAACCAGTAGAGGGAATTGTACAAGGTGGGCGTTTAAAATTACGCGGACCCAATATCATGTTAGGTTATCTTGATGAGGATAAACCTGGAGTAATTATAGAACCTGAAGATGGTTGGCATGATACGGGAGATATCGTCACCGTGAATGCGGATGGATTCATTACTATAGCGGGTCGCGCCAAACGTTTTGCCAAGATTGCTGGTGAAATGGTATCTCTTACAGCGGTGGAAGGAATTGCATCTTCAATTTGGCCTGAATTATTAAATGCCGCTGTTGTTCAAAAATCTCCAAGAAAGGGGGAGCAAATTTTCTTATTTACTGAAGCAGAGTATGCAGATAAAGTATCATTTATAAAAAAGGTTAAGGAGAGAGGGCAATCAGAATTGCTGGTTCCTCATATGATTTATCCGGCATGCCAAATTCCTGTCCTGCCTTCAGGAAAAATTGATTATATAGCGCTTGAAAAGCAATTTTCAGAACAGAAAGAAACCATGGAAACAGTATAAATGAAATTGATATGGATAGTATTAGCCCTTATTTTAGCCCTTGTTGTCATTCTTTATTTATTTCCTCAAATCAATTTTCGAGAAATGCCGAAGGGGTTAGTTGAGGGGCAATTGCCAGATGATAAGCCAAACTGGGTAAGTAGCCTGGTTAATGAATCGGATTCTCACTATATTGCTCCTTTGAAGGTTGAGAGTATGCCTCAATTGGTAGCATGCATTGAACGCAAGATCCCGGAATTGAAAATCCAGAAACAGGAGGCATCCTTTCTGGTGGGGTATAGACAAAGCCCTTTTTTCCATTTTGTTGATTGGTTATGCATCCATGCGGATGGAAATGTTATTTCAAGTGCCACCATGGGGTATTCTGATTTTGGCAAGAACAGAGAGCTGGTGGAGAAAATCAGATCCCTGTGTTTATGATTTATCTTAATCAATCCATGTCAATGCACCTTGTCCTGGTTATTGCTGTGTGCTTCAACCAGGACATCAGCAGGGAATAAATCGAATTATCTTTTATAGATTTCAGCCACGGTTTTGGATAAACGCTTAGCAGAATAATTCAGCCAACGAGATTGGGCGATGTATTGTATTCCCTCATTCAAACTAAAGCTTCCGGTCGCGATTCTTGCTTTTATACTGTCAACCCCAAAAACAATTTCACAATCAGTGGGGGTATTCGCACAAGCTGCTTCTACGATATCGGAGTTAATACGAATCGAATTATCAGGGGGAATAGCACAACTGGAAGTCAATTCACAGGAATAGGATCCTATTGTCACATACCCCAGATCATCGGACGTATTAACAACCGTCAGATCTTGAGAAGCAAAGGCATTCAGGCTGCCTAGCGAGAATAAACTTGCCAAAAGTAACCTGTTTTTTTTTCTCACAATACAACTCCTTTTATGTTTTAATGTGTGGTTATTGAGTTCAAAATATTATTTTTTTAGTACATAACTCCCTGGAGCATCCATTATAGGTGCGAATGGCAAGTGATTGATGTCAGGGGAATTGATGAGTCTTCCGGAATGCAATTTAAGCCAATTTAACCATTCTGGCCACCATGAACCGGAGTGTTCCTTGGATTTTTCAAACCATTCCTCAGCAGATAAATTCATGTTGTTATTGGTTCTATAACCATATTTTTGCTGGGTAGGCGGATTGATAATTCCTGCAATATGGCCAGATCCACCTAAAACAAAACGTTTTGGCCCCTTCATTAATTCAAATCCTTTATATGTTGTTTTCCAGGGAGCGATATGATCTTTTTGAGTAGACAGAAAGAAAGTGGGTATGTCGATATTTGTTACGTCAATAGGGGTATGATTAAGGCGAATTTTTCCAGGTTTTATCAAATCATTATGCAAATACATCCAGCGTAAATATTGAGAATGCATGGTTGCGGGCATATTAGTGGAGTCAGCATTCCAATAGAGTATGTCAAAAGGAACAGGGTTTTTACCGCGCAGGTAATTTTTGATGAAAAATGACCATATTAGGTCATTTGCTCTTAAGGAATTAAAGCTGGATGCCATAAATTTGCCAGCCAGATAACCTTTGGATTTCATTTCTTCTTCAAGTTTATTAATCTGCTGCTCATCAATAAAAACAGCGATGTCTCCAGGATCGCTAAAATCAATCATTGCCGCTAAAAAGGTTGCACTACGAATGGAAAGATCTTTAGTTGCCTTATTGTAGGCTAAAAGAGAAGCGAGAAGTGTCCCGCCTATACAGAATCCCAGCGTATTGACTTGTTTGACACGCAATTGTTTTCGGATTACTGAAATGGCTTCTCTGGGGCCCTCATTTAAATAATCATAGAAACTTTTATTGGCATACGTTTCGTCAGGATTAACCCAGGAAATAATAAAAACAGTAATGCCTTGTTCAACCAACCAGCGTATTAATGAATTATGCGGGCTTAAGTCCAAAATATAGTATTTATTAATCCAGGGAGGAATGATAAGTAACGGTGTGGATTTTACTTTTGTTGTTCTGGGGCAATATTGGATTAACTCCATCATGGAATTGCGAAATATGACTTTACCGGGCGTTGTAGCCAGATTCTCACCGATTTTAAATGCTTCCGTATCAGTCATTTTAATGATTAATCTGGAAGATCCTGCTTCGACATCGGAAAGCAAATTATGTAATCCACGTAATAGATTTTTACCATGGCTTTGTAATGTTTCTGCCATGAGCTGAGGATTCGTGTGAATAAAGTTAGCTGGAGATAGGGCATCAAGGTATTGTCTGGTAAAAAAACGTATACGTTTGGCGAGATTCTCATCACCGTATTCCATATTCTCCAGTAATGAATTGATATGCTCATTGGCCAAAAGATAATGTTGGCTTAGCAAGTTAAAAAATGGATTGTTTATCCAATCTTCTCCATTAAAACGCTGGTCATTAATAGGCAGTGGTTTTCCTTCAAGCCAATAATTAAATTGTGCTTGAGCCAGGCCTAAGGCATCTTCGAGGTAATTCAACTGCATTTGCCATACTTTTTCAGGATTTTTTAGAATGACGGCAATCAAATTTTGGAAATGCTCCGTGAGATCAATGTATTGACTAACCAGCGATGAAAGCGGGATGGGTTTTTCTTTGAAATCGGTCATAATCTGCAGGCTTTTTTTAGCTACAGCCTGCATCAGTTCGCTTAGTTCAGTATCGTGAGTCATCCTGGCTCCTGAAAGCAAATAATTGAATTGCCTATTTTTATGGGTTTGTTTCTGTTTATCAAGAGTATTCTATATTAAATTCAGGGCTCATTATAGACATATGAATTATTGATAAGCCCATTCTGTTTATTACTAACCTATTGTAAAAAATATTAAAACGCATGAAATTGCCAGGATAGAATAGAAGATTTTATTTGCTTATTTCCTTATCAATAAGGTAAAATCTGTCTTTTATCGGATATAGAACCAAATTAGTACTATATTTATAATAAGGTAATAGAATTTTGCTTTGGATGATTGTGCCAGAAAAGCTCATTTAGAGGATCAGGTGTTATTGAATCAGTAAGCAATTGTATAATCCTTGTTCTTAATAAGATATTCTTTTCCTCTATCTGAAAATAAGACTTATTTGGTACTAGATTATTCGAGTAGGGGGTGTTATGCTGCGCGTCAGTAAATTGGCCGATTATGGAACAGTTGTAATGGTTTATTTAGCCAAGCATTCGCAGGAATTATGCAATGCGCGAGATATTGCTTTACATACGCATTTAACGGTACCTACTGTTAGTAAAATACTAAAACGCCTGACTAGTGCGGGGTTGTTAACTTCGGTTCGTGGTGTATCCGGAGGATATAGACTGCAAAGACCAGCGACTGAAATTTCTGTGTCTCAAATCATATTTGCTTTGGAAGAGCACAGAGGTTTCACAGAATGCAGTATGCAACCTAATGATTGTTTTCTACAGGGAGTATGTACCATTCAGGGAAATTGGCGATTAATAAGCCATGCGATAGAAACTGCTCTTGATAGTGTCAGTTTGGAGGCATTGGCAAAACCAACTCTTCCAACAAGGGATGTTGAGCGAGTTCGGCAATTAGCAAGTGGAGTAAATCGTGGCTAAAAGCAGTGAGCAACTAAATTCTCTGCTCGATAGAGAATATCAACATGGTTTTATAACCGACATAGAAGTTGAAACTTTTCCTCCTGGATTGGATGAGGATGTCATTCGTCGTTTGTCTGCAATAAAAGGTGAACCTGAGTTTTTGCTCGAGTGGCGGTTGAAAGCATTTCAGCACTGGCTCACTATGCCTCATCCTGAATGGTCAAGTGTGCACTATCCTCCAATTGATTATCAATCAATTTCCTATTATTCCGCACCTAAAAGTAAAAAAGATGCACCCAAAAGTCTGGATGAAGTTGATCCTGAATTGTTAAAAACCTATGAGAAACTAGGTATCCCTTTAAGGGAACAGGAAATGCTGGCAGGTGTTGCTGTTGATGCGGTGTTTGATAGTGTTTCAGTTGCGACTACTTTTAAAGCGAAATTAGCTGAAAAAGGAGTAATTTTTTGTCCATTATCTGAAGCGGTACATCAGTATCCGGATTTGGTCAAAAAATATCTGGGGTCAGTTGTTCCTTATAGGGATAATTTTTATGCGGCTTTGAACTCTGCTGTGTTTAGTGATGGATCATTTGTTTACGTCCCTAAAGGGGTGAGATGTCCCATGGAGCTATCGACCTATTTCAGGATCAATGCTGCTTCTACCGGGCAATTTGAGAGAACACTTATTATTGCTGATGTTGACAGCTATGTATCCTACCTGGAAGGGTGCACTGCTCCGATGCGAGATGAAAATCAATTGCATGCCGCAGTCGTCGAATTGATCGCGTTAGATGGGGCTCAAATAAAATATTCAACGGTACAAAACTGGTATCCTGGGGATAAAGAAGGTAAAGGAGGGATATACAATTTTGTGACCAAGCGAGGGGCTTGTCGGGGTAAAAAATCGAAAATTTCCTGGACACAAATTGAAACAGGTTCAGCCATTACGTGGAAATACCCCAGTGTGATTTTGCAAGGTGATGATTCTGTTGGCGAATTTTATTCTGTTGCGTTAACCAATAATTTTCAACAAGCCGACACAGGCACCAAAATGATTCATTTAGGGAAAAATACGCGCTCAACAATTATTTCGAAAGGGATCAGTGCCGGGCGTGCGCATAATGCTTATCGAGGATTGGTACGCATCGCACCAACAGCCACTAACGCACGTAATTATACCCAATGCGACTCCATGTTAATGGGTAATCAATGTTCAGCGCATACTTTTCCTTATATAGAAGTCAAAAATCCAACGGCACAAGTAGAGCATGAGGCCACTACTTCAAAAATTAGTGAAGAGCAATTGTTTTATTGCCAGCAACGCGGTATCGATACAGAAGATGCGGTTTCTATGATCGTGAATGGATTTTGTAAGCAAGTTTTAAAAGAATTACCTATGGAATTTGCGGTGGAAGCCACTAAATTATTAGGTATAAGCTTAGAAGGGGCAGTCGGCTAATATGTTAAACATTAAAGAACTCAATGTTGCTGTCAATGGACAGTCTATTTTAAAAGGTATTAATCTTGAGGTTAAACCAGGAGAGGTTCATGCGATTATGGGACCTAATGGTTCAGGAAAAAGTACTCTCTCCAAGGTATTGGCTGGGCATCCTTCTTATGAAATAACTCGTGGTGATATATCCTATTTGGGACAAGATTTGTTGCCTATGTCCCCGGAAGAGAGAGCGCGGGCCGGTATTTTTATGTCTTTTCAATATCCGGTAGAAATTCCTGGTGTAACCAATATCAATTTTCTTAAAGCCTCAGTGAATGCGGTTCGCAAAGGACAAGGGAGAAATACCCTTGATGCCATAGAGTTTTTAAGTTTTATTCGGGAAAAATGTCAGCTTCTGGATATGGACGAAAGCTTTTTATACCGAAGTATTAATGAAGGATTTTCAGGCGGGGAAAAGAAACGTAATGAAATATTACAAATGGCTGCTTTGGAACCCAGGCTAGCCATTCTTGACGAAACCGATTCTGGCTTGGATATCGACGCATTACGAATTATTTCTCAAGGGGTTAATGCGATGCGCTCTCCTGAGCGTTCTATTATTTTAGTGACCCATTATCAGCGTTTACTGGATTATATTGAGCCTGATTTTATTCACGTCTTGGCAAATGGCCGCATTATTACGTCGGGAGATAAATCTTTGGCGCTGGAACTGGAGAAAAAAGGTTATAGCTGGCTTGAAGAAGTGGAGCAGTTATGAGTGATATTTTGGATTATTATCAACAGCAAGCCCAATCAGGTGTATCGCAAATACCTTGGCTTGCGCAGTTGCAGTCTAAAGCATTAACTGATTTGAAGCGTCGTGGTTTTCCCGGTCGGTATGACGAGGAATGGAAGTATACTCTTGTTGACTCCCTATTACAGCAGCATTTTGTACCACCTGATCCTACAGTAAAGCCTGCTCTTAAAACCGTCTTTGACGATTCACCAGTCAAAAACCAGTTTTTAATACACAATGGATTCATTTCCCAAGAGAACGAATGGATTAACGATCTGCCTGAGAACGTGTTAATTCTGCCTTTATCTCTTGCTTTAATACATTATGCTGATTTGATTAAGCCCCACCTTGGAAAGATTTTAGAGCAGGAACATGGTTTTCATTATTTAAATACAGCGATGATCCAATGTGGAGTCTTTATTTATATTCCTGCGGGAATTTGCCTGGAACAACCCATTATTTTAAAGCATAGGCAAGATCAAATGAACCAGGCTGTGTACTTAAGACATTTGATCCTTATGGAAAAAGAATCCCAGGCTACTCTTATTGAAGAATATCATGGCGAAGAAAACATTTGCTATTTCACCAACGGCATTACCGAAGTGTTTCTGGAGGCAGGTGCGAAACTTAATCATTATAAAATTCAAAGAGAAAGTAAATCAGCTTACCATTTAGGACATTTATCGGTTAAGCAATCCGCATCCAGTCAATTTTCCAGCCACTCGTTAAGTTTGGGTGGGAAGTTAGTACGTAGTGATATAAGCATATCCATGCATGAAGAACATGCTCAATGCCTTATGAATGGAATTTACGCGCCAGGAGATGGACAACATCTCGATCATCATACTGTAGTGCATCATTTGGTGCCTAATTGTCGAAGCGAGCAAGATTACAAAGGGATTTTAAAGGGGCATTCCAGAGCGGTATTTAATGGCAAGGTTATTGTAGCTAAAAATGCGCAACATACCGATGCCAAACAGCAAAATAAAAACTTGCTTCTCTCTGCAAACGCAGAAATTGATACCAAACCGCAACTAGAGATTTTCGCTGATGACGTGTTATGTTCGCATGGTGCTACGGTTGGGCAACTGGATGAAGAGGCAATATTTTACCTGGCAACACGTGGTATTAGCCGGGATGAAGCTTCTCATTATTTGATCCAGGCGTTTGCCAATGATAATTTGCGCCTTATTCCGAATCGTGATTTGGCTGATTGGATGGGTCATTTATTAACTCAACAGTTGGGGTACGCAAATGAGTACTAATCCGTTATTAATGACATCCTTTGATGTCAACAAAATCAGGAAAGATTTCCCTGTATTGCATCAGAAAATCAATGAGTATGATTTGGTGTATTTTGATAATGCGGCTACTACTCAAAAACCCAAGGCTGTGATTGATGCTATTGCTCAATTTTATGAGAAGGATAATTCCAACGTACATCGTGGAGTGCATGCCTTGAGTGTCAGGGCTACGGAAATGTATGAGGCAGCCAGAGCGAAAGTAAAACGATTTATTAATGCCAGGTCGCCGAGAGAATGTATTTTTGTGCGCGGTACCACTGAAGCCATTAATTTAGTGGCCCAGAGTCTTGTAGCCCCTCGCATATTACCTGATGAAGAAATTTTGATAACGCATATGGAACATCATTCCAATATAGTTCCATGGCAAATGGTCTGTAAGAAAATGGGTTGCAAGCTGCAAGTTGCCCCTATTTCTTTAAATGGCGAGGTAATACTTGAAGAGTTTGAAAGAAAGTTAAATGAAAACACTAAAATGGTTGCGATTAATTACGCCTCCAATTCTTTAGGAACCATTAATCCTGTTAAAACAATGATTAAGATGGCACATGAAGTAGGGGCTAAAGTGTTACTGGATGGGGCACAGGCAACGGCTCACCTGATTGTGGACGTTCAGGATCTGGATTGCGATTTCTATGCTTTTTCCGGACATAAAATGTATGGTCCTACTGGAATAGGTGTTTTATGGGGAAAAGAAGAATTATTAAATAGCATGACTCCTTATCAGGGCGGGGGCGAAATGATCAACTCCGTGAGTTTTGAAGCAACAGAATACGCGGCCATCCCCCAAAAATTTGAAGCAGGCACCCCGAATATTGCAGGGGCTATTGGTTTGGCTGCTGCAATTGATTATATTTGGTCATTGGATTTGGATGCGATAGCGGAATACGAAACACAATTGTTAAACTATGCTACCAAGGCTATTGAAGCAGTAAAAGGGTACAATATTATTGGAACGGCTGCCAACAAAGTCCCCATTATCTCTTTTGTCCACGGAAAAATTCATGCCCATGACATTGGAACTATTCTGGATAGTGAAGGTATAGCGATACGCAGCGGACATCACTGCACTATGCCTTTGATGGATTTCTACGATGTTGCCGCAACCTCTCGTATTTCCATGTCCTTTTATAATACGTTTAAAGAAATTGATTATTGTATGGAAGCCTTACAACGAGTTAAAGAGGTATTCGCATGAGTATGGAGTTACGGGAACTGTACCAGGAAATCATCATCGATCACAATCGTAATCCTCGTAACCACCATGCGATGGAGGATGCGACCACCGAGGCGAAAGGGTTTAACCCTTTATGCGGAGATAAACTGACTGTTTACCTCAAATTGCAGGGTGATTTGATTCGTGATGTCAGTTTTGTTGGATGTGGCTGTGCTATCTCACAAGCTTCTGCATCGTTAATGACTGATGCCTTAAAGGGTAAATCAATTAAAGAAGCTCATGAGCTGTTTCATCGTGTTCATCGAATGCTAACACAAGAGGAAGAAGATTCTTTGGTTTCCATGGATAAATTAACAGTTCTTGCAGGGGTTAAAGCATTCCCCGCTCGTGTTAAATGCGCCACTTTGGCGTGGCATACGTTGGAAGCGGCCTTAAACAAAGAATCAGAAGTGGTGAAGACAGAGTAATTTTATGGCGATAGTGGCAGGACTCATGAAAGAGTTTTTCTCTAAATTGCCGAATAGACCAGAGGCAGCTCATGTTTGGTTTTAAGAAAAAACAGAGTAACGAATCAATAAAGGAAGGCGTTATTAGCGCGTTGAGGGGAGTTTTTGATCCCGAAATTCCGGTCAATATTTATGATCTGGGCTTGATTTATGACATTGCCGTTAATGACGAAGGCCATGTTCATATTCAGATGACGCTAACGACCCCGGGGTGCCCTGTGGCGCAAACCTTTCCCGGTACGGTGGAGCAGGCAGTCAATCAGGTTGAAGGAGTCAGTGATTGTACCGTTGAGTTGGTGTGGGAGCCGCCATGGACCCAAGATCGCATGACAGAGGCTGCTCGTCTGGAGTTGGGAATATTTTATTGATCATGTCTGATAACTCCTGGTTGCCCTCAGCTTCAATTCAATTATTACGTGCGCGAGCTGAGCTAATAGGTAAAATCCGTCAATTTTTTACTGAACGCCAATATCTGGAAGTGGAAACCCCTGTGATGGCGCGGCATGGGGTTACTGATGTTTACCTGAGCAATATCAAAGCGATTTTCAGAGGTGAAACATGCTATTTACAAACTTCCCCGGAATACCATATGAAACGGCTGTTAGCTGCTGGCAGTGGGCCTATTTTTCAATTAGCGCGAGTTTTTCGCGATGACGAGTTAGGGCGTTGGCATAATCCGGAATTTACTTTACTTGAATGGTATCAATTAGATATCAATCACCATGTTTTGATGGATGAAGTGGATTTATTATTACAAATTATTCTTAAATCCCGGCCTATGATCAGAAAAACTTATCAACAGGCTTTTGAAGAGGCTTGCGGTATTGACCCTTTTTCTACATCCATAGAACAATTCAACAAGATATTAGCACAGCATGGTTTGGATGGTGTCTTATCTCCGCACGAACAAGACAGGGATCAATATCTGTTTTTATTAATGAGTCATGTTGTGGAGCCTTTTTTGGCACAAGAGCCAAGCCCTGTTGCTGTGTATCACTTCCCTGCTTCCCAGGCTGCCTTGGCGCAAGTCAAAGAGGGCGTGGCTGAGCGCTTTGAAGTGTACTATCAGGGAGTTGAACTGGCTAATGGTTTTCATGAGTTGACTGATGTCGAGGCGCAAAAAAAGCGTTTTATGCTGGATCAGCAACATAGAAAGCAAAAGGGATTGACGGCAATGGAAGCCGATGCCTATCTTTTGGAAGCCCTGGAACATGGGTTACCACCTTGCAGCGGGGTGGCTCTTGGGGTTGATCGATTGTTGGCGCTCGCCTTAAAACAGCCAAGCATAGAAAAAATTCTCTCATTTGATTTTTCAAGGTCTTAAGTCATAGAAAATTAAATATTAGCTCGTCATTATGATATTTTTGCAGACATAATCACTAAATCCTGGTTATGTTTAGACTGGATAAAAAAACGTGACTTCATGTTTGTTATAAAACAGATTGATTACTTTGGAATTAGGTATAGATTGAAATCGTTTGATTGTGTTTAAGTCAGTTTGTCCCTGTAGTTTGATAGTAAAAATCAACTGTTTTGCTTTTTTTGATGCTATCCATTTTTTGATGAGGGTGTAAGCTCTGTCAGGATAGCAGGCAACATCGGAAAGTACCCAGTCATAAGACTCTGTGAGTTGTTCGGGATCTAGGGCAAAGGCGCTTTTCTTTAAAAAACTGACTCTGGGAAGCGCCATGATTTTTGTATCCAGTTCTGCTTTGTCGACCGAAGTGACTTGGGTTCCGAGTGATTGCATCACATATGTCCAACCTCCCGGGGATGCGCCCAAATCTAAAACTGTTTCACCGGGGCGAGGGTATTTATTTAACAGGAACAAGGCTTCCCATAATTTTAAATAAGCCCGGTTTGGGGGATTGACTTTGTCTTCAATAAAATAACATTGTCCATCCGGCCATTTTTTTAGTCGTTTGGCGCTAAAGAGTAGAGTGTTTCTATCAAGAAGGCTAAATACGCCTATGAGTGGAATGTCATGGGCGACTGGAAAATGGGACATGAGTGGTGGGTATTTGCGAAGTTGTTCCTCAATCAAGCGCGATCGGCGAATTTCAGTAACGGGGTGCAAATACCAGAATTTTCCGGCTTGCCGCAATATTTTTGCTGCTTCTGAAATGGATTGAAAGGTTACTGTCTCAGGTTCAAGCCATACATCCAGTGCAAAACAAACATCAAGTTTCTGATGAGGAGAAAAAATGAGAGAATCTATTTTATTGGATACTTCGCCTAACTCCTCACAAAGTGTTTCTATAAATTCTGGTTTTGACACATAGACAGTAGAGAAATGATTGGGCAGTTCCATGATAGATAGTGCTCACAGGTTAATGGCGACAAAGTCAAATGTCGTAATTTAGGCGATTTTGTATTCTTTTTCTATATTTTTGTCTCGATTAGCGCTTGACCTGGCCTCCTGAATAACTTGCCTTGTTTATTTTACTGTCGCAAGCCAAACGTTTCAGCAACGCTCATTCACTGTATATAAACTCCGTGCCCCAAAACATTCTCACTTTGCCCCAAAGCAAAACAATCAGCTTATGCGTGAGATGCATTATTTACTATCGTCCATCAGGGTTATTTCAATGCGTTCAATGGATTTGCCGGGATGCGAGCGTTTGAGACGAATAAAACCCACTTCTGAAGTGGAATGAACATGTGTCCCTCCGCACGGTACTTCAGCAAAGCCGTCTATTTTCCAAAACCGACGTTGATTTGTCACATCATGGTATCCTTTATGGATAACCAGATCTTGTCTAATGATGGCATTATATTCATCAAGCAGCTGGTCAAAAATAGAAGCGATATTAAAATTTGCTTTAAAATCTATTCGAGCTTTGAATTCTGAAATGTGGGCTCCAACTTTTTCAAGCATGCTGGTTCTGGTGACAAGCTCCAGAATCAGTTCCGCTGCAAAATGAAGACGCATCAGCCGGTGTCTTCGAGGCCAATCTATAGTCATTGTGACTGGGTCATTGAGGACAAGATTATGGCCCTCGGGCAAGGTATAATAAATAAGATTTCCATCTATTCGTAAACGGAGTACTTCAAGGCCATTGATGAATGCTCTGTCGCTTTCCTGTCCTCCTGAAAATGAAAACGCGATGGTTTTTTCTAATAGAATCTCGTTGCCATTAATCGAGGTTACCTTGGTATCGAGTGTATACTGATAAGGATTAGACCAAAAAATTTTTTCCATGATTACACTCCTGTCAATGAAGTCTTTTTCATAAACTCTGGAGCTGGATAAGCTCTTGTTTTGATATGAATCAATATAATAAGCAAACTGCCACATAAGGCACAGAATGGAATGAGTGACAAAGCCCATTGATATGAGTCGATTTCATATAATTTAAGTCCATTAGCGCTCATTTGCCCGCCCCAGTTGCTATTCATTAATTTACCAATCAAAGTGTGGAAAAAAGACCCACCTAACATATTGATGCAATTCAAGAAGGCGATGGTGACGCCTAAATATTCATAGGGAACTAAAGCAGAACCTGCGGCGAATACAACAACCTGATAGCAACACAACAGGCCAATTGCAAAGAAGAGGGTACCCAGCTGCCACCAGTAAGGGGTCGAGGAGTAAAGAAGTATCAGGAATAAAAATGCCAAACCAGCACCACAGGCAGCTATTACAAAGTAGTTTCCTAGTTTCTGACTGAGGAAAGCGAGTAATGGACCACCAAATATCATCCCTAGAAAGATAAACGAGATGAGAAAGGCGGCATCAGTTTTGTTCATTGCGTATTTGGCGATAAGATAAGGTACTCCCCATACGTCTGCGAATCCTTCCAAGGCTCCAACCATTAATAAATTAGCAAGAGCAAGAGCCCAGATGATCCAAGAAGAAAATAAAAAGGAACAGTGAGACAAATTCATCGTTTTTGTTTCTGAGTGAGTATTATTTGAGGGAGAGCGCAAGATCAAAAGCGCGCAGCATCCTAAGAGGATGGAGAAAATCGCCAAAGCCAGACCAACCTGTTTTCCATTAAAACTTTGTATCAGGTGGGCAAGTGGTTTCCCTCCATAGATCGCCCCCAATAAGCCCACGCTAAAGGAAAGCCCGATCATTTTGGAATACTGTGAATGGCTGAACCATTCTGATACCACTTTGGAGACACCGAGGAAGCCAGCCGCAGAGCCTACGCCTATCAAAAACCTGCCTAAAAGGGCCCAGTAAAAATTATTGGTACCTATGAAAAGTAAAGTTCCAATGCCACATAACATTGCAAAGGCAAATACAATGAAGCGAGCCCCAAATTTATCCAGCAGCAAGGCCACCGGGATTTGCATTCCAGCGTATCCATAATAATAGAATGCGGCTATAAGGCCAAAGCTTGCGGCATCAATTGAAAATTGCGCCATAATGTCTTGCATGGTTAACCCAGGCCAAAGACGTAATAAGAATTGAAAAGTAAAAAAAGATAATGGCAATGCCCACATCACCAACGAGACATAAGTATTCCTTGATTTGAAGCCGTATTGATTCATGATGCCCTCCAGTTGAAACCAGTTAATGCTAACTCTTTGGAAGCCTCCCTAGAGAGGCAGAGAATTAGCAATAGCTGACCGCTCTAGGGGAAAGAGGGCAAGATAATAATAATGATTGAATGGTTATCGGTAGACACAGAATCACCGCAAAGTAAAACATTGGCATAAGCATTTGCAAACAATTCATGGCATGTTTTGCTGTGTGGATGATTCATAATCTTTTCAGGTTGAGTTAATTTCATCTTTTGATAAATTAAATTAACAAATTGTGTTTCTATTTGTCAATAGGGGCGCTGTTGTTTTCAGGTATTGGATGTCATTTTAAACTCGCCAGGACTGAGGTATTCTATTAACATAAAGGATTGAATCACAATTGTAGAGGAGTTAATGTTTTTAGTGAAGGTACGAGTGAATCTGAAATTAAATCATAAAATGGAATATTTTTAATGTATAACATTCTGTTAATTTTTATTGCATTCCTGTTGGTGCTTCTTAATGCCTTTTTTGTATCGGCCGAATTTGGGATGGTTAAACTCAGAACTACGAGAATTCAAGCCATTAAAGAAAGTTACGGATTAAGAGGCCGTATTCTTGAGCAGGTTCACCAAAATCTGGATGCGTATTTATCAGCATGTCAGTTGGGCATTACTCTTGCCTCATTAGGATTGGGTTGGATTGGAGAGCCTGCCTTTGCGGAGTTATTGGGACCATTATTTGTTGCTTTGGGTATTTCATCGGTGCATTTAGTCACTATATCCTCTTTTTTTATTGCATTTTTTCTTATTTCTTTTCTTCATATTGTAATCGGTGAGCTCATGCCCAAGTCCATTGCCATTCGGCAATCTGAATTGATTTCAATATGGACAGCAGTCCCTTTGTATTGGTTTTATTGGATAATGTATCCCGCCATTTGGTTGTTAAATACCTGCTCCAATTTTTTTCTCAAACTGTTTGGCATGGATGTAAAAAACGAATACGAAGGTTTTTATTCCAGTGAAGAGCTTAAATTAATTTTAAGTGGGCAGCATCTTCAATCGGAATTAAAGGAAGACGAACGTGAAATCCTGGAGCATACTCTCGATTTGGCTGAGTTAAATGTCACTGAAGTGATGCGTCCTGAAGATGAAATGATCATAATAGATATCAATGATCCATTCGAAGCGATTAAAAATAAAATTTTAAAATATCGTTATAGTCGTTATCCTGTGTATGATTCCAAGACTAAGGAAATGATTGGTGTTATCCATGTTAAGGATTTATTTGCCGATCTGTTGCTCCAGAAAGACATCAATACTTTAAAGCCTTATGTACGACCAGTACTTAAAGTCAGCCATAAATTACCCGCTATGGACTTGCTTCGTAAATTCCGAGCAGGTATGCCTCATTTTGCTTTGGTATACAAACACAAATCGAGTTTACTTGGATTTGTAACTCTGGATAATTTGCTCCATATTCTGATTGGGCGGATTAAAGACGAGTTTCATAAAACCCATGACGATTGGGTAAAAAATGTGGACGGTACTATAACGACAAAAGGAGATTGCTCCCTTTATTCTTTAGAACGGGCTCTTGATTGCGATATTACTTTATCGCCAGATGAAGAAGACCTGAATACACTATATGGACTTATCATTACTCGCCATGGAAAATTGCCCAATGAAGGTGAAATTATTCAATTTGTTGAATTTGATGCCTTGATTGAAAAGGTACAGGATTCTTTTATAACCAAAATTAAAGTTTTCCCCAAGATCAAAAACCAGGAATAACATTTGCTCTGTGGTATAAAAGGCCAACTGGAAGCCTTTTATACTGCGCTTATTTAATCCAAAGTTGACATATCGATAACAAATCGATATTGCACATCTCCTTTTAGCAGTCTTTCATAGGCAGAGTTTACTTCATGCATTTTTATTAATTCAATGTCTGCGGTGATCCCATGCGCCGCGCAAAAATCCAAAACTTCTTGTGTCTCTTTAATTCCACCAATTAATGAGCCGCTAATGCTCAGTCTTTTTAAAATAACAGGAAACATCGGAACTTCAAGAGGATCCGACGGAAGTCCAACCTGGGTTAGTTTCCCATCTACTTTAAGAAGGTTTAAATATTGCCCAAGATCATGCTTGGCTGAAACAGTATCAAGAATAAAATCGTATTGATTGGCTAGTGTTTGCATGGCATTGTTGTCAGTAGACAAGACAACATTATTGGCACCCAAATCTTTTGCTGCGTTTATTTTATTTCCCGAAGTTGTAAAAACAGTCACAAAAGCTCCCATGGCACGGGCTAATTTAACAGCCATATGACCTAGCCCTCCCAGACCGACGATGCCTACTTTACTCATTTTACCTACTTTAGCCCGTTTTAAGGGGGAGTATGTTGTTATTCCAGCACAGAGCAATGGTGCTGCGGCAGCAGGGTCGAGAGATTCATCAATTTTTAATACAAAATCTTCAGTAACGACAACATATTTGGAATAACCACCGTAGGTCACACCGCCTAGCTGATTGTCTTGACTATTATAGGTAAAAGTCGCTCCGGTTTTACAATATTGTTCTTCATTCTGATGGCAATAGGAGCATTGACGGCAGGAATCAACCATGCAACCAACGCCCACCAAATCGCCTGCTTTGAATCGGTGGACTTGATGTCCTACTTCCTTGACTCGTCCAATGATTTCATGTCCTGGAACCATAGGATAAAATGCTCCTCCCCAGTCATCATTGACTTGATGCAAGTCTGAATGGCAGATACCACAAAATAAAATATCAATTGCTACGTCCTTTGCGCCAACAGAACGGCGTTCAAAAGTAAAAGGCTTTAAAGGAGCTCCTGCCTTGTAGGCAGCGTACCCAATAGTTTCCGACATTTTTTGTCCTTAAAAAAATTATAATATCTCCTCCTAATAATAGGCGAAGTCCCAAAAGCATTAGCTGATTGGCTTTTTAATCTATCTGCAAAATTGTTCTAGCCAACATTGTCCATAAGGATCACAAACTTCCATTTCCTCACAGGACGGTACATAATACCTTTGAGCTGGTACATTGATCACCACATTCGGTATAATTACGTTGGGAACAATGATGTTTCTTGCTCCATTATAGTAATAAGTTCTATCGTAGTAGCCATAGCCCCATGGGTTATACACTCTGATATCATCTCCGTAATAGTGAACATTTCCTCCAGCAACACCGATAGTGATTCCTGGACCATACCAGGCATGATTGATGGTGCTGGCAAACAGTCCTAAAACTAATAAAAATATCTTGACTATATTATTCTTGTTCTTTTGCATTTTGCTATCTCACCAGGGACTGAAACGAAAGTAATTATCATAATGAAATTGTTGAATTTTGCCAAATAGATTGAGTTTTTTTTAATACGTGAGATCGAAATTTTTTCAATGTTTATTTTGATTAATAATTGCACATTATATTCTATAATTTTATATATATATAATATCGTAGTAGAAGACTGGAAATAAAATGCACAAGTTAATTGAGCTGCAAGGCGTAGGCCCAAAATATGCTGAAATGTTAAAGCGAGTAGGGATTGAAAGTCAGGACGATTTGTTACGTGTTTGCAGTAGTCGCAGAGGACGTTTTAGGGTAGCTGAGCAAACAGGAATCAGTCATAAATTGATTTTAAAATGGACCAATCAAGCTGATCTTGCGCGCGTGAATGGCATTAATGAAGAGTATGCCGAACTTCTGGAGCAGGCTGGTATTGACTCAATTCCTGAGTTAGCGCATTGTAACCCTGAACAACTTTATAGCTCCTTGAAAGAGAAAAATGAAAAGTGTCATTTAGCGCTACACATACCTGGATTATCTCAAGTCGTAACCTGGGTTGAACAAGCAAAAAAATTACCAAGAGCAGTTTATCATTAAAGCCAATTCATAAAGGATAACCTGGATCAGCATTGTTATTTTTTAAGTTTTTTTGCCATGATTTGATCAAATAATTTTCGTTTTTCTTCAGTCAACTCGGCACGACGAATAGTCATCATTTCTTCAATAGTCCCTTGCACACAATCGGGAGTTAAACGATCGGTAATTAACACTCCATTGAGATGATCAATTTCATGTTGTAAAACACGGGCATAAAAGCCATTTTCGATTTGTTGATGAACTTTCCCTTCTTCATCATAGTACTTTAGTTGAATTTCATCATATCTTGGCACTTTTCCAGCTTTACTGGACACCGAATAACAACCCTCAAAATCACTAATAATACGAGTGTTTGGCAAAGGTTCGTAATTCGGATTGATTAAGATATGCATCGGATAAATTTTTGCATTATTACGCAAAAGCTGAGCTTCTTCAGGGATATAAACCGCGATAATTTGTTTGGCGGAATTGACCTGCGGTGCTGCCAAACCAACTCCTCCCAATGCATATAATTTTTTTTTCATTGCTTCAATTAATTCTTTATCTTCTTGATTCAAGGGAAATTGAATATTTTCAGCCCGGGTTTTTAGCATGTGATGGTTTTCTTTTTTTTCTATAGTAATAATTTCTAAAGCCATGACTTGTGACATCCCTAATAAAAAGCTTATGAACATAAGAAATTGTTGAGATTTCTTTTTTATTTTCATTAATTTGGTGGGTAGCAAATACACTATTATTGATTTTCCCAATTGGACAAGAAACTATCATGACTTCGATAAACCCCAATCTCTTTGTTAAGAAAAGTGTTTAATTCAGTCATTTAGTTTATCTAAACTCCCTTAGTAAAAACATTTTTTGCCTCGACCTTGGGATTTTTCGTAAGTCCTAATTATTTTATATTGTTTTAAAAATACTTCAATTCTGCAAAACAAATCGATGTATGTTATAAAGTAAGGTCGGATTTTCAGAGGAGGTATGGATGATTGATGTTGGAAAAATTATAACCGACTTAGCTTGGCCTATCAGTATGTTGATAGCCTGGTTTGCAGGAGAACTTGGATATCGATGGGCAAAATTGCCTCATATTAGTATCTATGCGATAGTAGGATTTTCACTCGCATCAACTCAAATAGGATTATTGCCGTCTATTCAACCACCATCTATTTTACTTTTAGCCAATATTGGTTTTGGGCTAATCTTGTTTGAATCAGGCTACAGAATTAATTTACGTTGGTTAAGTTATAATCCCTGGGTCGCGGTATCCAGTATTACTGAGGCCACTTTAACTTTTTGTCTGGTCTATATTGTAGTGAAATCCGTTGGGTTACAAACTTCGACCTGCCTTTTATTGGCATCGTTGTCAATGGCGACTTCACCAGCCACTGTAGTCAGGGTGATCAATGAACAACGTAGTGCAGGTCAAGTGACAGAACGTGTTTTACATCTTTCCGTAATCAATTGTGTGTTAGCGGTATTTTTATTCAAAGTAATTATTGGTTTAGTTGTTTTTAGAACTTCAGGAAACATTTGGGAAGCAGTGTATGCCAGCTTAACGGTTACAGCCATTTCAATTATTTGGGGCATCATTTTTGGAGTGATAATGCCTATTATGCTTAAAACGGTTAAAAGTACTTGCCAAGACAATACGTTGGCATTTGCCTGTGCTGTGATACTGCTGGTTATTTTAACCCATAACCTAAAATTGTCTCCAGTGTTAGCTACATTGACATTTGGGCTGGTTTCCCGCCATGGACGAATGGTATTCAATCCTTCACAACCAGGATTTGGCACATTAGGTGATTTGTTATCAGTACTATTGTTTCTATTTATTGCAGCAACCATAGAATGGCAAAGGGTTGTAACAGGTGTCTGGATAGGATTATCAATTATAACGATAAGATTCATAGCAAAAATTGCAGGGATTAGTTTATTTGCTCATATCAGTGGTATTTCATTTAGGAAGGGCGTTTTGACTGGTTTGGCTATGACACCTATCTCTGTTTTCGTCATTTTGATTCTCGAACAGAGTCGATATGTTGGTATTAATTTGGTAGATACCTTGGCCCCACTAGCTATGGTTGCCCTGATTTTAGAAATATTAGGTCCAATAATGGTTCAACGCGCTTTAATTAAAGCGAACGAGATCCCTGCAATGAAGGAGTTTTGAAATGCCTTTACAACCATTCAAAACATCGAATTTACTGACTATGGGTGTTGAGCTGGAATTACAATTAATCAGTTTAAGTAATTTTGACTTGACTGCGGCCAGTCCTGATATATTGGAACTTTTAGGACGCTCGTCTTTTCCAGGCAGTTTTACGCCGGAAATCACAGAAAGTATGTTAGAAATAGCGACAGATGTGCATGAAGAATATGATCAATTACTGAAACAACTGTTTCATATACGTGATGCTCTGGTTGCAGTCGGAGATCGATTAAATGTTGGCATTTGTGGTGGAGGAACTCATCCATTTCAAATGTGGTCTGATCAGCGAATTTTTAATAAAACCAGATTTATAGAGGTGTCTGAATTATATGGCTATCTAACCAAGCAGTTTACTATTTTTGGGCAACATATTCATATTGGTTGTGAGGACGGTAATCAAGCGCTTTTTTTACTTCATTCTTTAAATCGTTATATACCTCATTTTATTGCATTGTCTGCTTCATCTCCCTTCGTTCAGAGTAAGGATACCTTGTATAACTCTGCTCGATTGAACTCGGTGTTTGCCTTCCCATTAAGCGGACGGGCTCCCTTTGTATTAGACTGGGATGAGTTTTCTCTCGGTTATTTCGAAAAAATGGAGCATACTGGTATTGTTAAAAGCATGAAGGATTTTTATTGGGATTTAAGACCGAAACCTGAATTTGGAACAATTGAAATGCGAGTGTGTGATAGTCCCCTTACGGTTGAGCGAGCAGCCGCTTTAGCTTGTTATATGCAAGCGCTTTGCAGTTATTTATTGGAAAATAAAGAATCTCCTCCTCACGAAGATGATTATCTTGTGTACAATTACAATCGTTTTCAAGCCTGTCGATTTGGTCTGGATGGAACTCTGGTGCATCCAAAAACTTATGAGCAAATTGTGCTTCGAGAAGATATTTTAACGACACTACGTCGATTAAAGCCTTATGCTAATCGATTAAACAGTACTTTGGCTTTAGAGCATATTTATGAAATCACTCACAAAGGCAGTGATGCCAGTTTTTTGAGAGAAAAATATATAGAAAATAGAACTCTTGAAAGTGTTGTCAATGAATCATTAAAGCAATTCAGGGATACTAAATAATCAACCAGGATTGTAAAAAATCAAATAAGCTATTTTAGGCTACAAAATAGCTTATTGTTTTTCCTAATCTTCTTTATACCCCATGGCGACTAATATACAAGCTCCTCCGGAAATGACATTAAGCTTGTGATCCAAACAATATTGAATGGCCGAGTCACTCTCGGCTCCCGGCTGCATCCATATGTGTTTAATTCCTTTTTTGAAGGCTTCCTTTACAACTTTTTCAGTGATGGATGGAGGAGTGATAATAGAAATACTATGCACATCATCAGGTAAATCGTTTACTGAATGAATAACAGGCAAGCTTTCAATCAGCGTTTCATGTGGATTTACAGGATAGACTTTTTTGCTATTCTGAAGATAGCATCGCAATACTTTGTTGCCGTATTTTGCTCTATTGGAGGAGGCGCCAACTACAGCAAAAGCAGGGGATTGCAAGAATACTTCTATCTGTTGATTAATCATGGGTAAATGGACTCCTTTAAATGGTATTTCCAGTATCTCTCATTAAACCAGGACTTACGAAACACTCCAATCTCTTCGTTAAAAATGTTTTTAATTCGGCCATTTAGTGTATCTAAACTCCCTCATTAAAAACATTTTTTGCCTCGACCTAGGGGGGCGTAAGTCCTGTAAATATGGTTTATTTCATTTTTTTAATAAAATATTGACCCTCACGTAACGTGATAGATTATAATCATTTTGTTTTTTAGAGTTACAAAATGAAATTTTATAAGATTAAAGAAATCAGCAAACTGACTTCATTAAGTATTCGTACCTTACAATATTATGATGAAATTAATTTACTAAAGCCATCAAAACGGTCAGAGTCGGATTACAGACTGTATTCATCGGATGATTTATTACGCTTGCAGCAAATAACTACATTGCGGTTCCTGGGATGTTCACTTGCTTCAATCAAAAAAATTATCCAGCATCCTGATTTTAATCTAAAAACTTCACTTGCTCTACAGGCCAAGGCTTTGGAGAAAAAGGCGGCACAAATTAATGAAGCGTCTTCTTTGTTAAACTATATTGCAACGCAAATTGAAGCCGGGCAAGCAATCAATTGGTATAGCACAGCGCAAATTATTACTATTTTGGAGGCATCAATAATGAATAAGGAACTAGAAAGTACTTATCAGAATATAGCAAATCAGTCGGAGCTTGGGCAAACTTCAAATTATGATGATCACTACAATCCTGAAAGATTGTATCCTATCCCCAGGGGCCCAAAACGCCAGGAAATTAATTTGGATCCCAACTCCATCACTTTCCATGGTTTTGATTGCTGGAATCATTATGAGGTGTCCTGGTTAAACCCCAAAGGGAAACCTGTTGTTGCTATGGCTGTTATTTCTTATGATTGTCATTCTCCATGCATTATTGAATCAAAATCATTAAAACTCTATTTTAACTCGTTGAATAACACGATTTTTCCTGATGTTGAAACGGTTGTTCAAACTATCCGCAAAGATTTGAGTCAGTGCATTGGCTCTGAAGTAGCTGTTAATGTGTACCCGTTATCGGAAATCGCTAATCAAACTATTTATGCTGCATTCAGCGGTATTTGCCTTGATGGGCTTGATATTGAATGCTCTGTCTATCATGTGACCCCTGGTTTTCTTTCAACTTCACCTGAAATAGTTGAAGAAGTACTGTATTCTGATTTGCTCAAGTCAAACTGTCTGGTCACTAATCAGCCGGATTGGGGAAGCGTTCAAATTGCTTATAAAGGTAAAAAAATAAATCATGAGGGCTTGCTTAAATACCTGATTTCATACAGAAATCATAATGAATTTCATGAGCAGTGCATTGAACGCCTATTTGCCGACATTATGCGATTTTGCCAACCTGAATCATTGACTGTTTATGGACGATACACAAGAAGAGGAGGTCTGGATATCAATCCCATCAGGTCAACAGAGCCTTGTGGTTTTGATGGGCAAAATATTCGTTTAATACGCCAATAAAAGAAGGTACTTATCCCCTTAAGGGATAAATTTTAATCCCGCCTGGGAATTTAATAATGAATTTTCAATACATTATATCTTTCCTATGCTAAGATTGCCTGGAAATTTGTACCAATTCAGGCATAAATCTTAAACTTAATTCCACAGATTTACTCATCGCTGTTCGATTGGTCCATCGCTGAAATCCATAGACTAAAGAATAAAAACTTGGTTTTGGAGTTTATTTTGATTGACAGGACTTACGAAAACCCCAAGGTCAAGGCAAAAAATGTTTTTAATGAGGGAGTTTAGATAAACTAAATGACCGAATTAAAAACATTTTTTAACATAGAGATTGGGGTTTTTCGTAAGTTCTGATTGATAGAAATCATGCATTAGGGAGGATTCATTAAATATGAAGAAATATCATCAATTACTTATGGGAATTACTTTACTGTTGTTTGGTGTATGCAATTATGCCGGTGATGCGGGAGCAATTGAAAACAACGACCTTTTCCGAGTTTTCATTCCTAATTTAAAATCCGGGTATGAATTTTCTGCGACTGCTTTTTATCTGCAACCGGGAGCGAATAATTTAGGTTGGGGTGTGATTACTACAGTACTGCCAATACCATCGCCTAATTGGCAGGTCGTTACTTTTAATCCAGATTATCAAGTTGGGTTTAATCTGGGAGGGCGTTATGTATTTGCCAATTCTGGAAGCGATTTGCAGTTAAACTGGTCACATCTGCGGACCAATGATACTGATAATGTCTTTGTGAATCCTACATCGCAATGGATCTCTCCTTTTTCTCAGACTGGTACTCCTCCTACTCCTTCTGGTCAAATCACAGGAGTGGCTTTATTAAAGCTTGCACATGCCAGTCTTGACTTTAATTATGACGCGGTTAATCTCGATGTAGGAAAATTTATTAACTTCGGTTCCAAATTACAGACAAGACTTTTTACAGGATTAAGCAGTGCCTGGATCAAAGAAGAGCTGATATCCACTTTTCGTGGCTTTTCACTCCCTATACTTTCATTAAATAATACATCCACTTACAAAGGTGTCGGGCCGAGATTAGGATTCAATAATAGTTATAATATTTCTCATGGGTTCAATTTGGTTGGACAACTCGCCGGCTCGGTCTTGTATGGCAGAATGCAACCGGCTCAATACCAATTCACAGGAACTTCTCAGCAATTGATTATCGCTGGAATCTATGTAAATCGTGAAGGGCTTGCTAATCCCAGTGTCAATCAACTGGTTCCAGCCCTGGATGCCAAAATTGGGTTAAGTTATCTTTACTCATTGAAACAAAATTGGGATTTGAATTTTGAAGCTGGCTATATGGGGGCCTTGTATTTTAATCCTTTATCCAGTTATGAAACAAATACCAATGTTATTGCTTTGGATACTGGTTCTTTGTCTACATCGAGCGCCAAACACACACAAAGTAATTTTTCTGTAGGCGGCCCTTACATTACCCTCAGCTTAAGAACCTGAACGGAATTGTTTCAGTATCATGGCTTGCTCTAACAACATATTGAAAACTGAATTTCCAATTTATTGTTAGAGCAGGGCATGATAGATAATTGGGTTTTTTTAGAAAGACCCCCGGCCGGGATCCTGGTAAAAAAGGGTCATGTTCAAATTTCAATCTTTAATACCATGCAAGCATAATTATTTTTAGATAATCTGGATATCAAATCCATCAAGCAAATGAATCGCATCTGGCAAACTGAACTTTGCTTTTCTAATATCATTTTGAGTTGGATCAATGGAATAGCTGTGGGCTTCTGTAAAATCAGCCGCATACAATTTTGTGTGGACAAATTGGCTTTTCTCAAAATCAGTTAGTTTAAAGTTGGCGCGCCTTAAATCCGCTTCTCTAAAATCAACATCATGTGCAATACATGCTTCAATCACCAGTTCTTGCAGTTCCAGGCTATAAAAACTTGAGTGCGATATAATGGAATTGTAAAACTGAAACGGACTCGATAGTCGAATATGTGGCCAGTTCAACATAGTCCAATTAACACCTGTGACTTTTGATTTGAAAAAAGTAATGTCGTTAAATGATGAAGCCTTAAATTGAACCGCACTTAGATTGCAACTATTGAACTCACAGTCAACAAATTTACATCGAATGAACTGAGATTCAGAGAAATTTGCACTGATAAATCGGCATCTTTCAAATAGCTTATCCTCAATTATTGTAGAAGGATAACTTAAGCTAGAAAAATTTTGCTCATAAAATTCGGTATTGCTTGAAAAAACAGTAGGTTCCACTGAACTAGGCCTCTAACTTAATATAATCAATAATTTTTTGAACAGACTCATCGACGGTATATCTTGAGGTATCAACCAACATAGATATTGACTCCCAAGGTTCATAATCTCTATTTAGAACATCGTTCCATGTAGGTAACTTATGACCATCTATATCTGCTACTCTCCGTTCTACCCTGTCTTGATGTTCCTTTTTATCAGAACAAATTAATTCAATTTCAACAAAAACAGTATTTGCTTCTTTCGCAACTTGGCGCCAATCATGGCGCGTAATGGCAATGGGATTAACTGAATCAGCAATAACATCTAAGCCCAAGGCTAAATTTTCTTTCGCGATAGCATAGCTTAATAAATAACCCTCAGAACCTATTACTAATGAATCCGGGTAACCCTCTAAATTTTTTAAAGTTTGTTCAATAGTATCCACTCTTAAGTAAACGGCCTTTAAGCGCTTGGCCACTTCTTTTGAAACTGTTGTTTTACCAGTTCCTGGCAGTCCGCCAAAAATAATTAACATTATAATTCCTGTACTTGTGCGGATAAAATTCGTCTTACCGATGTTCGACCAATGCCAAGTCTTTTAGCAATTTCAGACTTGCTCAATCCAGACTCAAATAAATGATTTATTTCAGATTCATACTGTTTTATTGTTGTAGGTCGACCGTGGTTTTTTCCTTTTTGTCTTGCATGAGCAATACCTGATTTGACTCGCTCACGTAGAATTTCTCTTTCAAATTCTGCAAAGATTGCAAGCAGCCCAGCCATTGCTCTTCCGGTAGCAGTAGTAAGATCCAATGCCTCCGTCAAAGAGATAAAGCCAACACCTAATTCATTGAGTTCATTAAGGGTGCGAAATAGGTCATTTACAGAACGACCCCATCGATCTAATTTCCATACAATAATAACATCAACTTGCCTCCGCTTAGCTTGATTGATAAGTTTGTCACGTAGAGGCCTGTTATCTTTTGCTCCTGATCCAATTTCTGTAATTTCACTTTCTATATGCCATTCACGTGCCTGAGCATATTTTTTCATTGCGTCAATTTGTAGATCTAACGTCTGTTGATCATGCGTTGAAACTCTGGCATAAATTCCTGCTTTCATACCTGGCCAAAAACCCATTGAAATTCGTTCATCGAAAACCCTTTAAATATAAGGATCAAAAGTCTTGATTTTCACCTGGCCATAAACTACTGTTTTCGGCCGCCACAAAAGATACCTTAAATTCACAATGACTGCAATTCACGACACCGCTTATCCAAGATTGAAACCAAATCCTGACGAACAGGAACTCAAACAGAATTTTTTGCCAATAAAAGCAGAGCTTGAATTACTCAATAAAAGCACCAGTGAGAAATCACCTCATAGCCGACTTGGTTTTATGCTTTCACTAAAATGTTATCAATGTTTAGGCTATCACATTCCAATCAACACAATTCCGAAACCGATTATCGAATATATTGCAAACTGCATTGATATCAAAGTGGATAAAATAAAGCTACAAAATTACATGCAGCTCAAACAACGCAAGCGCCACAAAACAGTTATACGCAAATTTCTGTCCATCAATGAGTGCAAGCAGCAACGCAAGTCAATAATGAAGTCTGCTGGCTTAAAATCTGCGGCTATTAAAGAAAATTTAGCTGATATTATCAATGATATGCTCGAAGAACTCATCAAAAACAATTTTGAAATTCCGGCATTTTCAACATTGCTCAGATTGGCACGTGCTGCTCGAACTATAGTTAGCTCGGTACTGTATCAAAAAGTTAGCGACCAACTTACCGATGAGACTAAACAATTTTTTGATAAGTTATTGCTATCCACCTCACCAGTCCATGAGTTCACTAGTGGCTGGGAATATCTTAAACAAGAAATGAAAAAACCATCTGTCACAAACATTCGAGAATTTACCGATTACCTGGATCAGTTACGTAAGTGGCGAGATGAAAGCCCAATTGATCTTTCTGATATTCCTGAGCACCGTTTAGATCAATATGTTGCTGAAGCAATGGCTTTAGATATTGCCGATATGCGCCGTATTAAAGAAGCCAAAAGATATGCTTTATCAGCCATGTTGTTATATCATCAGTACGCAAAATCACTTGATAGCATTGTCACTGTGCTGACACGCTGGCTGCGTAAAATAAAAACTGATGCAGCGGAAGCGCTACAGGAAATCAGAAATTCCAACCAAAAAATAACAGATCAACTTATTGGCAGCCTTAAACAAGTACTCGTCGCAAGCAAACAAACTGCCCGAACACCGGAAGAAAAATTAGTGCTTATTGAGCAAAGTTTGCCAAATGATATCGATGCTTCAATTGAAGCCTGCGAACAATATCTGGCTTATGCTGACGATAACGATTTACCTTTAATGTTGAAGTATTATCAAGCAAAAAGACATACTATGTTTCGTTTACTGAAGCAGATAGAGATCAAATCAGCTTCAAAAGATGTGCTAGTAGAAAAGTTAGTTGAATTCATATTGGTACACCAACGAAGCCATGGAGATTATGTTGAAATCAATCCAGAAGAGTTTAGAAATTTAGAATGGCTTGATGACCAATGGTTTCAGTTCATTACCGAGGGCAAGACCAAGCGTTACACCAATCAAATTCGAACCGTTAATAAACAGAAGTTAGAATTGGCTATTTTTAGATTTGCCATGGATGAAATTAACTGTGCCGATGCCTTTGCTCTTAACAGCTATGAGAACGATGATCCCAATAAACAATTTATTCCATGGGACGAATTTTACCAAAACCTAAAGCCTTATGCTGAGCTGATAGGTAAGTCTGACGACCCCCTGCTATTTGTAAAAGAACTAAAGGTAGAGCATCAGAAAGCTGCTGAAAAGGTGAATCAAAATTTTGTCGATAATGAATATTTGAACATTATCAACGGTGAGCTAGTATTAAAGCGAGCTATCAGTAAGAAAGTGAGTCAGCAACAAGAAAAATTTTCAAATTTGGTAGCATCCAAAATGCCATTGACGGATATCGTCTCTGTACTTACTGACGTGGAAAATTGGCTTGGTATCAGTCGCCATTTAAAGCCCTTATCAGGGTACGAACCCAAAATAGATGATTATGATTTGCGGTTTATTGCTACCAGTTTCGCATATGGTTGTAATGTTGGCCCAGTTCAAGCTGAACGATGCTTGAAAAAGTATTCACGTAAACAAATTGCTTGGCTATTCAATCACCACATTACTGAGCTCCGTCTCAATAAAATTAGTGAAGTCATTATCAAGGCATACAAACAGTTTGAGCTGCCTTATATTTGGGGCAATGGTGAAAGTGCTTCTGTTGATGGGACTTATTGGGATATGTATACCAATAATTTACTGGCAGAGCACCATATTCGCTATGGAAAATATGGAGGGATTGGCTATTATCACGTTTCTGATCAGTATGTTGCTTTGTTTGGAAACTTTATCCCGTGTGGTGTTTATGAGGCCATTTACATTTTCGATGGGATTTATGAAAGTGATGAAGCCTTACGTCCAGATACAATCCATGGGGATACACATGCGCAAAACGAAGTGGTATTTGGGTTTGCTTATTTGTTGGCAATAACACTTATGCCCAGAATACGTAGTTTCAAGCATCTCAATTTTTACCGACCAGCTGGAATGAATGAAAAATCATACCAACATATCAGTGATATTTTTACATCGAAAGAGCCCAACTGGCAACTCATAGAGTCAATGTACTACGATATGTTGCGCGTTGTTATGTCAATCCAAAGTGGCAAAATCAAAGCGTCAACTATATTGAAAAAGCTGCGCTCCAATAGCAAGAAGAATAAGCTGCATCAAGCGTTCCGTGAATTGGGACGAGTGGTGCGAACCATTTTTCTTTTAAATTATATTACTGATGTTGCCTTCGTAAAAAGATTCAAGCAGCTACTTGTAAAAGTGAAGAGTTTAATGATTTTATTGACTGGATCACCTTTGGCAAAGACGGCGTTATTCACGAAAACAATAGTATAATTCAGCAAAAAATTATTGCGTTTGGCAGGATGGTTGCTAATGCTGTGATGTTCTACACTGTTGCCAACACAACCAATGTTTTGAACCAGCTTTCTGCTGAAGAAGTCAAATATAGTAAGGATGATTTATCGATTTTATCAGCGTATTTCAGGGAGAATATTAATCGCTATGGTGTTTTTGATTTGTCCAGGTCACGACAGACAATGCCATTACAGTTTGGTATTAATAGGGATTAAAAATTGAACATGACCCTTTTTTACCAGGATCCCGGCCGGGGGTCAGAAACATTCTCAGGAATTTTTATTCTTCTTATTTGGCTCGAAAACAGGTGACGATGTGATCATTTACCATACCAATGGCTTGCATGTAAGCGTAGATGATGGTTGAGCCAACAAAGCTCATCCCTCGTTTTTTTAGATCTTTCGATAACGCATCTGATTCTTTACTGGTTGCTGGTATCGCTCTTATGCTTTCAGGACGATTTATGATAGGTGTCCCATTAACAAACTGCCAAACGTAAGAATCAAATGATCCATATTCTTGCTGAATAGACAGAAAAACCTTTGCATTCTTTCTGGTAGAAAAAATTTTAAGTCGGTTACGGATAATTTCAGGATTAGTTAGTAAGGCACTTAGTTCATCATCTGTCATTTGAGCTACGGCTTGCGGGTTAAATTGTCTGAAAGCTTTCCGGTACCCATCGCGTTTTTTTAGTATCGTTTCCCAATTTAACCCCGCTTGAGCACCCTCCAGAATGAGCATCTCGAAATGTTTTTCATCATCATGAACAGGAATTCCCCATTCAGTATCATGGTATAGCTCATAATGGGGTTTGTTTTGTCCCACCCACTCGCATCGGTTTATAATGATATTTTGACTCATAATGTAATTTTTAAATTGGCTTAAAACTATTTAATCCTGATAATGCTGGTATTTATAGCATTGGTCTACTATTCTTTGTGAACTATTCATTATGTTGTATTCGTTGTCAAGTAATGAAAGTTGTGAGGAAGTAGCTGGTTAACCGTATCAGGCCTTCTAAATAACTTCAATGCAACTCATTGATTTTAAGATTAAAGTTATTTAGAAGGCCTGAGTATAAATCAAATTGTTCTAAAAAAATCAAATTATAGGAGATTCTTATGACACAAGCTGCGTTTGGAGAGTTTTGTTGGAATGAATTAGCTACTTCAGATGTTAAAAAAGCAAAGGATTTTTATGGTAAAGTCTTTGGTTGGCAATTTAGAGAGATTGAGTCAAAGGAAATGACCTACACTCTAATTCAGTGTAATGATAAGGAAATGGCAGGTATATGGCAAATTCCCAAAGATCAGCAAAGTCATATTCCCCCTCACTGGATGGCTTATATTTATGTCCAGGATGTATCAGAGGCTTTAAAAAAAGCAAAACAACATGGTGCTCAGGAAGTGAAAGGAATAACCCAGGCTGGTGAAATGGGACGTTTTGCTATTATAGTCGATCCGACTGGTGCACATGTCGCTCTATGGGAGTCCTTTGAATAATACATAATAGACCTCTTGCATAACCTGATTATTTTGTTTTAGAGCAAGGAGCAAACGTTTTGAGGAGCGGAGTTTACATGGAGCAAATGAGCAAGAAACGTTTGCAACGCAGCAATAAAACGAAAGATACAGGTTATGCAAGAGGACTAATGTAGTTTGTAATGAATTCTTAGAGATTAAAAAATTGTAAAGGCCATTGGGTTTATTCGGGGAATGGTTTTATGAAAAGGGATTATTATTGGGAGGGTGGATTCGATTTTTCTGTTGTTTTCTCTTTCACGGGGGAGTTCAATTGATGTTTGACAAGTAACTCGGTTTGATGGCATGGAGAATAACCCTGTCGAGCAATTTGTTTAAAAATTCTATTACAGGTCTCATAAAGCTCATGATACTTGTTTTGAGAATCCGTTTCTTTTGAACTCAGGTAATTGGCAGTGGCTTGGAACAAGGTCAAACTTGAGATGAATTTACGATCATCAGGAAAACCACCCATCAGATGAGATAGAGGAATGTTCTTTAATTTTTCCTCTGTGAGTTTTATTAACTCAAAATAGCGCTTGAACAGTTCAGGATCTTTTAAATAATCACATGCTTCACTAAAATCTTTAATTCCATACAGCTTGGCAGACGGGCTTTTGCCTAAATTTTCCAATTGAGGAAAAATATACCAGATCCAATGGCTGCTTTTTTTTCCTTCTTGTATTTCTCTGAATGCGTGATCGTAGCCATAAGTATTGCTATTTTGGGCATTGTGAAAACGGTCAAGTCCTTTATTTCCAGCCATGGATTTTTCTCTTAATTGAATTGATTTTTATATTCACTCACCAGGTATGATGCTTTAATTGCTTATTTATAAATCAATTATAACAAAGTTATAAAAATTTATGATATTTGTTAACGAGTTGGTTTTGGTATGGAATCAAACGTTGTGGGTGCTTTTTCATTGGTTGTTTCAGCGGCTTTCTGTTCTGTTACTTTTATCTGCTCTCGAGAAGATGAACCAAATAAAGTAAATCTGGAGTCTAATGAGCTCACAGTACTTTCAGTTGGCGACAAAGCAGGCTTTTTATCGTGAACTGTTAATAAACTTTTCACCTGTCTTGCAGGGTTTGAATGACTGGCTAAATCAAGATTTAATTGTTGCTCATAAACACTTAATGCTTCATCCAAAACTGCGTCTTGGTGTTTCGCAGTTTCTTCTGCTTTTAATTGAGCATCCTCTGTTTCAGCCATTTTTTCAGCGGTCCACTTGATTAAACCAATGATTGCCATAACACTACCTACTGCAAACATGACAGGAACCATAATCGGGGGGGCAGCAATCACGCCAGCTACCACAAGTAAACCGGCTATCGATATTAAAGTACTGGCCGCTGCTATAGCAAAGGTACTGTAACTTAATGGCAAATTAATGGTAGATTTCAAATTGTCCCGTTCTATTTTAGCAAGCGGGGCTATGATTTCTTCTATGCTATCGTCAGTTTTAGTTATTTCTTTTTGTAATGATTTGATTTCATTTAAGAGCTCTTTTTGCTCAGTGCTTTTTATAATTGAATTGATTAAAGCAATTTTATCTACAAGGGTTTTCAATTGCTCAGCGCGTTTAGTATAGAGTTGATTTAGTTTGTAAGCGTCGCTCTCTTTATTGTTTCCAGGGATGATATTTTTTTTCCTAAGTACTGCATTAATGAAGTTCAACTCTTCTTTTAATTGTTGTTGTTCCATTTTATTGGGATAAGATTTCTCAAGTTCATGTTGGAGTTCTATGGCACGAATTTCGAATAAGTCATTATATTTATCATTGTCTGGTTCTATACGTTTCGCTACAAGATTTATAAATTCTTTTTTCATTTTGTAGGAATTTGCCAATTGAAATTTTTCAGCAATTTTTCCAAAGAATCCGAAACCCTCCATGATAGTTACTGTGGAGGCGATTATTGTTCCAATAATCGCGGCAGCCAGTCCACCGAGCGTGATCGCTGTAATAGAAAGAGCGATAATAGCAGCAATTAGAATGGATGATACAATTTTTTCGGCTATCGGTTTTTCCGGATCACTCACAATAGAAATTGATTTGGCTAGTGTGGCCACCAGCTGCAGTATTCCGCCTACCAGTGGAATTTGTCGATAGGCGCTTAAGAAAGAATTAATGACATTAAACACATGGCTAACCCCCGTTGTTATGGTTGATGCTGTGGCTGTTCCAGCATGAATTTGCTCGCCTAACGATTTGGATTGTGCAAGTTGATCCTGAAGATTCTTTTTAAGAGTTTTCATCTTTTCTGACAATGGGATGGGAGTTCGATATTTTTTGGCCATAAAAAGAACCCTAAAGACACATATAAAACTATATGAATTATTTTAATACATAATTTTACTTGTTAATTTTACTTTTGGGAAGATGTTTGTTTAAAGTTTAAACAAAAAAATCCAGAAAATAAGACCTGACTTATATTATTTTTATTGCTTCAGCTAGGCTGTTTTAATTATTGCTGGATAAAATTTTATAATGGATAGTATATTTTGTTTGCCAGTGTGAGGAAGGCACTTGCTTTGAATTAATGGAAAATGAAATAACTTTTTTACCTGCCAGGTAATTATTCTGGCTAAATAACAATCCAAATTCAGCGCTGTTTTCTATGAAAGGCGATAATAGAAAACCGGATTTTGCCATATTGGCAATGAGCCTGTATTGTCTTAGGGTACCATTTTTTAATTCCAAATTAGCTTCAAGCTGATGAGGCTTAAAAAAGGTAGCCGCTAACATCCCCCAAAATGTTGGTTCAATATCTATTTCGACAAAAAGAGGTATATCGGTATCAGGTATTTTAACTTGTTCTCCAAGCGTGTGAATTTCTGTTTTTAATGGCACTAAAGAAGTAAGAGGTTTATTGACTGGTTTTTTTCTTAAAAATAAAAAATCATTATCTAAACGCACCGGTTGATAATGATTAATCAGGGTTGGCCAACTCATACCGTCTTCCATTGAAGGAATTCTATTGTCAATGGGTTCCACTTTAAAAATGATGTTATCCGGTTTGTTCTCACTCAAAAGGTAATTCTTATTGATTTCTGCCATGTTTGCAGTAAAAACAGAATAGCTCTGAAAGATTGGCCTTGGTGACCATTGCATTCCTGATGCGATTAATGACGTTTGATTATAGGAATAAATGTCGGTAGTACCTGGCAATATGGGAAAATTATCCTGGGTTTTCAAATAATTCATAGTTAATGAAAAATTTTCTTTTAACCAATTCTTGTTTTGAATTCTGTTTTTAAGACCATAATAAGCGGCGGTATAGGTGGAAATGAAATTATCGCGAACGGATATTTTGGTATAGTGCCCGTTGATATAACTCGCTGTATAAAGGGATAGAGCTAATAATGGGACTGTTACTTTGTTGTTGGAATTTAAATACGGCAATAAAAAAGAGGCAAGCAAAACAGAGGTGCCGGCAATAAAAGCATGACCAAAATGTCTTGTGAACCCCGTTTTATAAGACAGGAAAAGAAAGACAAAATAGGTACAAAATAGGAATGCTTTGGATAATGGTGAGAGCTTTTTTTGCAGGAGGATGGATAAGAGAATGCAAAAAGAGGTAATCCCAAATACTATTAGTTCTTTATTGTCTCCTTCGGTTGCCATGGCTTCAGTAAAACCTGAGGCAAGCGAGATAGTGTTACTGATATAAGATGGCAGATGGAAAATAGACTGCCCGGATGCTATCCAAAAAAACAACATGGAAACTAGTGGAGATGCCAGAGCGAGCAAAGCAAGTGTGCGCTGTTTATAAAGGCTCAAAAAGAAAGAACATAAAAGCATGGTAATGATGCTTAATATTAAAAGAGAGCCCTTGATCAGAGGAAATAAACCGAATGGGGTAAAAAGCAAAGCAAATAAAGTGAAGAAATTGCTTTTTAAGAAACTCTCTTTTCCATGAATTTCTTTATGAATGAGTAATCCAATAATTAACGAATAGGAAAAAAATAACGAATCCCGAGCATAAATCATACTGAAAAGAAGTATTGCAAAAGCGATACTCCAACGCCATTTAATGCCTTGCATCAAAAAAATAATAGCTATCCAGTAACACAGAGCTAAATACAAACTTCCACCAACCATCATGAAATCGGTAGCAGGGTGGTAGAATTTTGTATAGATGGAAGAATAAGGTCCTAAGGTAAAAAAAATGTCTTTGCCAAAGGCCAAACCTTGGGCAATGGCTTGATTGAGCCCTACTGCCCAAGAGGCATCAAGCCCAGGGGCTGGCATTTTGGGTGAGAGTGGAATAAAAACTGCGATTATAATAATGAGCAAAGCGAATTTTAATAACCAGTTCAAAACGAGTGGAATTATTTTGAGGCTTGAAAAAACGTTCGTTTGATAAGGAAGATGGGCTTGGGCTCTAGTCATTTTGTTATAGGCATATCATATTAAGCATCATATCATAGCATTCCTTGCTGCTGAATTGACAATGCCTTTATCGCTTACTTTCCTTCCCCTAAACAAAATGAGCCACAGTACCCACTCACTCTACGTTTATCTCAAATAAACATAATAGACATTAAATAACAGGAACAAACCTATAATAAAGAATATTACAGCTGCTATTTTTAGTCTCATTGGATTATCGACAAATGATTGGCCTACCTTAACTGCGGTATCTGGGCATAAAAATCTGATTAAACCACCAAGCAAGACTAACCATGCAAAAAGAGTAATAACAACAGGCCAGCCCATAACCCAGATATTATGACTGACGACTAAAAGCAACCCTATAATCAAGGTTACTATAGCCATAATCAATTGCGATCCGCGATGAGCTATAATCTCTGCCATAGCTGATTTTGCATGCTCAGTATGGAATAATAAGAATAAACTTACTATGATTAAATACCAGCCAATCACTGTGGCTAGAAATGTAGTTAACATCTTCAAACTCCTTACAATGACCTCCTACTATAATTATAGCAATTTTGTGAGCTATGTGTCGGAAAGTTAAAGGAAAATTGAGGAATTAGCGGAATGATACGGTTTTATTTTATTTGAAAATGGAGAGTAATCTAACATGATGAAAAAAATTAATTTATTCAAATTGCTTATGATCTTTATTCTGGGTACAAGCGCACTTCAGGCAGCTGGATTATCAACTCAACGTATTGAACAATTATCTAATGCCAGGGTAACGGTGTGGAAAACAATTATCTATCCCTCTTCAAAACAAGTTTTGCCCATGCACAGACATGATAACGATCGGGTTTTGGTCGCGTTGACGGATGGGACATTGAAAATTACAAACAACAAAGGAAAAGTACACTATTTAAAATTAAAGAAAGGTAAGGCGTATTATCTTACCAAAGACGTTCCTGACGAATTACATAATGATGAAAACGTAACTAACCATCCAATTCAGGTAATGGTAATTCAGTTAAATGATAAAGCATGATTCGGGGTAAGTGGCTAATCTGATGTTGTATTAATTCCTGGTCGGGAAAAACAATTTTAGTAAGTGTTCTTGGAGCTTACCGATGCCATCGTGATATCAGATCACATTATCAGCTAATTGGAGAGTTACTTCCGTCCTTGTTGCTTATTATTTGTGCTATCATTTAATCATTGCTTCATTCAGTGACAGGATTTCGAGAATGCATACTCAACGTGGATTGGAAGTAACGACAGGCTCTATAGAGGCATTAGATAGTATCAATTATTTTCATGAACAAGTATTAAGTTCCGGTCAAAACGCAATCCAAATTCTGGATTCAGCAAAAAAACATACTGACAATTTATTAATTCAAACTTATGCGGCTGCTTTTTATTTGTATGCACAAGAAGATGCAGCGAATGAACAAGCCAGCAATTATTTGCAATCAGCATCCAGGTTATTAAAATCAGCGAATGAACGTGAAAAATTAATTTTTGAAGCAGTAACGAATTGGTCTAAGCGAGATTATGCCAATGCCATTAGTTTGTTAGTTACTCTGCTTGAAAGGTATCCCAGAGATACTCTGGCGCTTAAATTTGTGGAATGGCTTTTTTATTGTACGGGACAGGCTTTTAATGCCGAGTATTTTCTTAAAGTATGTGATAGGTGCGCTCCCGAGAATCAGGATGAGTCACATTTTTTAGCGATACATTCCTTTGCTTTGGAGTTATGCAGACAATATTCCAAAGCCAGGGAAATGGCTGAAGAGGCTATCACAATGAATTTGCTCACTCCTTGGGCACATCATACCTTGGCTCATGTGTATTTATTAACAAGTGATATTACTGGTGGTATCAATAGACTTCGAGATTTACAAAAAACCTGGGAGGACATTTTACCTTTGTTGAAAGGTCATAATACCTGGCATTTGGCACTATTTCATTTGGCAAATCGTAATGAAGAGGAAATTAAAAAATTATACCCCCATATTGCAGGGGCAATGCCTGATACTGTACTTGAGCAGTTGGATACTATTTCCCTGTTATGGCGTATGGATATGGCAGGTTTACCGCAGGACAAATTATTAAATCAGATAGTAGAGCATCTGGGGGCTCATCCTTTGGAATATTATACAGGGTTTACTAATGCTCATTTTATTTATTGTCTGGTGAGGGCAGGTTATAAAAACGAAGCGGATGAGTCGTTGAAAAGAATGAAGTCTTATGCCTGCTCACCTTCTTCTGATGCTCTATGGGGCGATGTCGTTTTACCTTTGTGTCAGGGTATTTATGCCTTTGCCGATGCAGATTATAAGACTGCCTTGATGTTGATGGAGCCGGTGATTGGTGAATGTGCACAATTAGGTGGAAGCGATGCACAGATAGAGCTTTTTTTCCAGACTTACTTGTTGGTGTTGATACACACTAATCAAAAGGACAAAGCGTTACAATTTTTTACTGAACATTTAAAGTATTACAATAATACGCCATTGAGCGACTGGTGGTTCTAATTGGCTAATAAGGCTTAGGTATATATAGCATGGGTCAGCCAATCCATTCATTCAGCCTGCATACAGGTTGGTTTGTTAATTTTACCTGATGCAGGTAGTTTGATTCCTGCCATGCCGCAGTCGTCTGTTCTTAAAAAAGTGATACCTAATGTTTTCATGCTTTGCAACGTTTTGACGTGTGGAAATTTGAAGCGATTATCAAATCCCAACGATGCAATCGCATAAAGTGGGTTTACTTCCAGTAAAAATCGATAAGATGAAGAAGTCTTACTCCCATGATGAGGAACAACTAAAATTTCAGATGCCAGCTCACTGCCGTAGTTTCTTACCAGGTAGTCTTCAGCCGCTTTTTCAATATCTCCCGTTAATAAAACTCTGCCAGCTGAATTACTTACTTGTAAAATACAAGAGTTGTTATTTTTTTTAGTGAAAGACTCTTTGATGGGTAAAAAACGAAAACTTACCCCATCCCATTGCCATTGAGGGTATGAATGACAATTGCTTCCACGCTTATAAAAATAGGGATCATTCACTATTAATTGATTGACTTGCATCTCTTTTTCAAGGGAATTTAATCCACCTTTATGATCTTTATCAGGATGGCTTATCACAATGGTATCAATGGTTTTTATTTCAGCTGATCTAAAAAAAGGTATTATTGCCATTTGCCCTAAATCACTGCCTTGAAAAAATGAATCTCCCGTATCGTAGAGTAAAACATGATGTTGCGTTTGTATCGCAACAGCCAGCCCTTGTCCAACATCCAAAACATTAATTAATGCTTCTCCTGGGTAAATTGCAGTACGGGGCGGAAATAAGGGAATGATAATCCAAAGGATAGCCAAGTGTTTGAATGGCTTGACAGGTAATAATACTCTTAAAAACAGACCTGCTGTCATAGCGAGCATCATTGTTCCTGAGGTGATGGACCAGGTGATATTGATCCCTGCTATTTGCTCAACATACGTCAACCCTTGCAGTAACAGGGCAACAAGCCAGGCCAATGGTTTCATTAATATCCATGACCAATCAAATGGACTCATAATCATAGTCATTAAAGCCAAGGGTACTATCAGAAAGCTGACTAAAGGTATGGCAAATAAATTGGCAAGAAATCCATTGATAGAGCCATAGGAGTACCAATGGAGCGTTAAAGGCATCAATCCAATAAGGCAGCTTAATTGTAATGCAAGTGTCTTTTTATAGTTTTTCAGTGGCCAACGTTGGTGAGTCAATAGAAGACAAGCCACCGCAAGAAATGAAAAATAAAATCCTTGCAGGAATACAGCGTGGGGTTCAATGCACAAGACTAAAAATAAGGCATATCTCCATATTTGCCATGGCGTAAAGCGTTGTTTTCCAATGGCGTATATTGTGTAAAGTTCACAACCAATTAAAGCACGCTGTACAGGAGGCTCAAACCCTGCTAAAAAAGCATAGGGCAAGGCGGCTAGTAATCCACCGATACTCGCTATGGTATTGGCTGGTAAGAATAAACAACAGCGATAGCTCATTGACCACATCCATCTTATCACGATAAAGAAAATGCCAGATACCAGAGCGATGTGCTCTCCTGATATCCCAAATAAATGTATTGTTCCCGTTCGTCGGAATAAATTCCAATGTTCTGAACTGATATGGTGAGTTACATTTAACGTCAATGCTTCGATAATGCCTGCTGTTTCCATATCAGGTGCCAGTTTGGTCAGAGCATCCCCTATTTTTTCACGTAGTGTTAACCAACTGAAAGAGGGGGGGTGATTGTTAATTAATTTATTATTCCCATAACGAATATAACCAGCCCAATGGATATGACGAGCCGCCAGGTAGCGTACATAATTAAAACCTCCGGGGTTGCGGAAATTACGAGGTTTTTTTAGTTTTACGGAAAGTTGCCATCGCTGACCGGCTCGTAAGATAGGTGGTTTGTTGTACCAGTTTAATTGGATTAAGCCTTGAGCAGGATTATTATTAATTTTTTCAATTGCAAAATGGAATTGGGTTTTGTTAGGACGTTGCATGGGGATGGAAGCAATTGTTCCTTCCAATTGGACTTGAGTGATTACTTGCGTATCAGGCATTCCCTTGGGTGATACAATCCACTGGTGAATCAGGGCAAAGCCCCACCCGGCCAGGAAGAACAGGACAATTGGATATCTTGGTGTGATATAAAAGAGTAAAGGAATCGCAATAGTTAGATAAATATTATCGGTATAGGCATAAAGTACGCCTATTAAAAAGCAAAAAATTTCCATTTCAAATTAAGTTGGACTTTCCCTTACTGGCCAATCTACTCGAATTGAATCGTTTGTGTAAAGAATTTTTTACTGAGTTAACCGGGATTCCAGCATTCTGGCTGGGCATTAGCAGAGGAATCTACTGCTGTTTTTACATTCGCTTGATTGATTGACATGCTGGCACACTCGGTATCTTTGGCTTGGGTTCCGACAGGGGTTGCCGTTAAGGTATACGTTGTAGCTGTAAGGTTTGAAATATTGATCGTATAGTACCCATTTGGTGTTGTTTGCGGAAATGCCGGTAAGGCGCCACACGCCGCAGCATAGGAAAAATTCTGTGAATAACAGCGTTCTAAAATGATTTGATCTTGTGTCAATGTAGCATGGGCATCGGCACGACGGGACTTTTGGATATATTGTAAATAGGATGGATAGGCAATTGAAACCAGAATTCCCATAATGACCATGCTGATCAGAACTTCAACCAGGGTAAACGCAGATTGTCTCATGCGCTTATTCTTCATAAAATGTCGATTATTGAGCATTTGGGTATCCTCTATTGAATTTGCCACCAGCCTACTTTTCTTGGTGTAATGTTAGGAGCAATTACCGTAGTTTGTGTTCCATCCGATTGTGTGATCAGAATGACCAGGTTGTTATCTTTGTTAGGCCCAAGCACAGTGGGTGAGTTGGCATAACTGTTGGACAAACCAATTCCAACTGGGTAGGCTCCATTATACTGATCGGCAATATCGAAGCCTCCATCGCCGGAAATATCAAATCGCGCATATTGGAAAGCTCCACCATTTAAGAAATTCAGTTCCAGCAGCATGGATGTGAAACCAAAGCCACACGAATTAAGAGGTGGCGTGTTTATTGTTGCAATAAATGCCCCGTTAATTAGTTCAGGTGTAGTGATTAGTCTTTGTCCCGCTATAGGCAGATCGGCAAACCATCCTACTTTGTTGCTCCAGTTGATGGTATTCGCTGTCGCAGTGATAATGTCCGCAGATAAACCGGATGTCGCTGAGTTAACCAAGGTCAACGTTTGTTGTTGGAGATTGGCACGAACATAAGGTACTGATGAAAGCGGCTTGTCCCATACTCCATAAATGGTTTGTCTTTGGGTAGTGACCAAATCGGCTGTTGTCAGAAGTTGCCCGGTGCCAAACACAACAAAAAGGCCTTGATTGCGGGGATAATTAGGATTCAATGTCACTAAAGGAGGTGTAGTGATAGGCTGTGGTGTACCAGCAGAGTCTCTTGCCTGGAATAATACGCGGGCACTCCAACTGGCAGGATCAGCGGAGGAAACATCTATTGCCCACAGATTGCCTTGTAAATCGCCGGCATACACTACAGTAATAGGATCAGCTTGCAGTCCGTCTTTTTGTCCCAAAGCAACTGTCGATAATCCCTGGGGTAAATTGACATTACAGGCTGAAGGGACAGCAGCGCAAAGATCTATTTTTCTTAGTAGTGTGCCTGTTTGCGGGTCGACAGCATAAAATACGGATTTGTTGTTAGTGCTGTTGTATCCATTGCCGAAAAAGACGGCAAAATTTAATGAAGATGGACTTCCGGATCTGATTTGACCTATTTGAGGTTTGCTATAAGTTAACCCTAAATCCGTATCAGTAAATTCCCATAGCACGGCATTGGCCACTCCTGGTTCAGAACTCAGGTTTGTCGGATTAGTGATATCCAGGGCAAAGATGCTTTTACCACCTGCATTTTCACCTCCTACCAGAATGGTATGCCAGGAACCATCGGAAAACTGTACATCAGCACTTTCAGGAGATCCGTTGACAAAGAATAAATGATTTTGGTTGTACAGGGGAGAGGTGAGTTGATGAAGATTATTAAATACGGCATTGGGGATAAACGCAAAAAACTCTTCTCCAGTGGTTGCATTAAAAGCATGAAGCATTCCGTCATTTGCACCAACGTATAACATGGGCTGTCGATTGGCATTGGCTTTTGCAAAGCTGATGTAACTGGCTGTTAAATAGGGAGCGCTTGGCGGGCCAACATAGATCACCTGGCTATCGATAATGTCTCCCAATACATGCGAGCGATCACGGAATGTTCCTCCGTTTCTTTTTTCCAAACCAGCATTGCCACGCAGGTACTCTAATCGGTTTTCTCCTAATAAATCACTTGGTTGTAATTGTGCTTGTTGGGTTGCATTAATATTGGCCCAGCGAAACGGTATTCCATCTGCGGCTATGGGATCCCAAGTGGCTATCTTCCGGTTAGTCGACCATCCGGTTCCTGATACTAAGGAATCAAGTGTCGATTGGGCTGACCATTGTATAGAATTGGTTGGTTCTCCGGTATCCTCATCGAGTTCTATGGCTGTCAAATTACCTGTCCAATCCTGATAAGGTGTATCTCTTGTAATAAAATTGGCTTGATATTCCACGGTACTGCTGTCGATACGAGTTGAGCTGATGGCTGCGGCAGAGGTTGAAAAAGAGCCATTTTGGATATTCGATAGAATGGAATTTAAACTACTTACCAGAGCTTCAGGACTCGTCGCTGGATAATAGTTTTCAGTGCCTCCTGCAACGGCCATGGCTCTGAGGGTTGCTGCTGCTTCAGGATTTACAGCAGGATCCACACCTGCTCCCATGCCTATGACAAAAGTAAGAACACCATCATTTTTTAAAGCTTTTATTTCATTGATTGCATCGGACAGGGCCTGACTGTTGGTGCTGCTCAGTGAGCCATCTGCATTAAATGTTGCGGTGACTCCATACCCGGTGGCAGCGGCACTACCTAATGGTGGCCAATATCTTGCCTGGAGGTCTTGGGTTGGTAATCCATCAGAAATTAATATGATGTATTGTTTTTGCGGGCAATTGCCACTGGTAGTTCCAACAGTCTTCATAAAACTTCGAGATCTGGTTAATAGTCCCGCAAGAGGGGATTGTACAGCAGCTGCTTTGATTTCAGTCGTGGCTGTAGAATTTGTTTCAGGTCGAAGATGAGGTAAAAACGCATTGATGGCATTGGTAACACTGGTCGTGGTTGGATTGGTTCCGGCTGTAGTCATATTGACTCGCATATTACCCGTGTTAAAAGATTGATTACTATAGTAGCCAAAACCGCGTTGTACATACATTACCTGTTGTGAAAAGGGAACAAAACCTGCATTGGTAGGCCCTGTAGCGAAACTTCCAATCGACGGTCTGGTTGAAGAATAGGAAAGAAGCACATTACCATTATTATAATTGCCAAGAGAAAAATTGGGAGGATAAGGGGTTGCTGGAGATGGGCCATTAAAGCTTACAAAAACCCCGGGAAATCCACTCCCAGCATAGAGAACGTCATTAATAGTTGGATCATCGCTTGATCCACCAATTTGTAAATACTGGCTTGAAGAAACCAGAGTAGTACCATACAAGTTTCCAATGGATGAGCAGTTACTTGAAACAGTTGATGAAGCGGAACCGTAATTATAACAAGGATTGATAACGTACCGATTTCCAGCTACCGGGGTATTGGTGAACACAAAATTACTTCCGGGTGGCGACATGTAATAAACCCATGTGTTATACGAGCTGATGTTACTTGTACTGTAGGTGCCCAATGCAAAGTCGGTGGTAGGCATGTAATTTTCAATAATGGCTTTCACTCCAGCTTTGGCCACATTGAGTCGGCTTGCGCTGTTATCTACTTTATTTCCTCCCTGGATGACAGTATAAGGCGCCAGGCCGTTGGCATCAGGGCCTTGTACTGGCGGGGTGAAACCAGCCGGTACGGTATAATTCACAGGTGAGCTGGAATTGTAAAGGGAGCTTAAACCAGTTGACAGAGAGCCGGAGCCCGTCATAATTGCTCCACTCAAATTACCATCCATCGATTGGGAGTTACCTATGAGTATCAGCACTTGAGGATGAATCGGGCTGGCAATGATGAGTGGGATTTGTGGAATTGTTAATGGAACAGCATAAAGAGAAACAGAGGCAGACAATAAAATAGCTATAAATGTTCGGGGTAGAATTTTAATTGCTTTCTGACTTCCCTTTCTGATTAAATTCGAAAATTTTAAAGCGTCCATGATAATCAAAACCTACTGTTGAATTTGAATTGTACTTTGTATGAGTACGGAACTATCCCCGCTTGCTCCTGCTGATCGGGCAGTTATTCTGTAAACATTACTTGGTTTTTTCATACTCTGGCCTGGCATGATAACGGACGGCAGTTTTTCAAGGAAATAGCTGGCTTGTGCTCCTGTGTTGCCTTGAAAGCTGTTAATGACTGCCGAACCATTTGACCAGTTAATCGTTTTCCAAAGCGGAGTAGTCGCACTTTGGTCAAATAAATACATTCCATTATTACTGGCGAGAAAACTCTGAGGATTATAAGTACCATTGATGACCAGATTGATGGCTTCATTAATGGCACCTTCAGTTTTTTCAAAACTGATTTCTGAATCGGTTGCATTGGTTGCAATCCGAGTTTGAGACGTGTTTTGTGATATCTGGGTCAAGGCCAAGACAGTGAGCATTGACATAAGCACAAGAGAGGTTATCAGGACATAACCCTGTTGCTTTGAATATTGATTTGTGGGGGTTATGTTCATGATATGGAGTTCCTCAAGTTGATGGTCAATTCAAAAACATGCCTTAAGCGGTTATCAGCGGGTACCGTGATTTGCGTATCCAAAACGTTATATTGTCTCGTTGTTAAGCTTCCTGATCCGAGTTGACCTGCTATCAAAAATCCCAAGCGAATAGCATAGACCTGTGCCCAATCGGTTACGGCATTGGCAGAAACGTATCGAGTAATGACACCATTGTTACCAATGCCATACTGTACTTTCATTATTTCCACGCCAGGAACCAATGGTTGTATTGTCCAGTTGTTGCCAACGAGAGAGGCCCGCATTAAAGAACTTTGCCCTCCTTGGCCTTGACCAACAAAAAATGCAGTTTGTTGGATGGGTATGAATTGGGAGCCGGTTTGAAAATTGACAGGGAAAGCACTGCTTGCATTTTGCAGTACTCCGGCACCCGCATCATGAGTAATCGTAGTTCCTGCTACTCCAGTGATTTGAAATATTACGGTTTTACCACAATCAGAGACTGCTCCAAACATTCCAGAGGTAAGGGACATCCCGCTAGTGCCTTGAACTACAAAGGTATTGCTGCCGGGATCAATCGTGGTTATTCCTGTTGGATAGCTGTCAGAGGTAGAACCTAATACCACCAACACATCACTACCTTGTTGAGCATTGCCAACAAGGGTAGAGTCTAATGCGGGTGACCAATGACTGGCATTGGTGCTATTTGCAGGATTACTTTGGGTTATGGTAAAGCTTGCTCCGCTTCCATTGTAACCCATGAGAATCGTTGGTGTTGTATTCAATATTCCCAAAGGCCTTGGGCCACCAGCATTTAGACTAGAAAGTGCGGTGATGATGGATCCGCAGCCGGCAAATCCAGCCGATCTGATCGTTGGTATGAGTAAATTGGATATGGCATTTTCAGTGCTTTGAATCAGATCCTGCGAGTTCGATGCTTTGTAGAGTTGGGTTTGAGCCAGGTATATTTGTAAAATAGAATAAGTGAGTATCAGTCCAACCAAGGTAGCTATCATCAACTCGACTAATGAAAATCCTTGTTGTAGCCTGTAGTTAATATTCATATCTGACTCTGTACTCTGAATTGAACGAAATTAGCAGTTCCTGATGAAGCGCTGCTAGCTCCTAACTCATTTTGTGCTTTACTATCATCCCATTGTACAGTGACCGTAATCACGGTATTCCCCGCCACACCCGAAAGAGCGGAGGTAATTGAACCACTTCCATTAGGCAGTTGGGACACCACTCTGGTAAGCCAATACCAGGTATCGTATTGTGCCAGTTGATTGGGATTGCATACCGATGCATTGCATAATACCGAAGGAGTATTTACGGTCGTAGGGTATCCATTACTGCCAATATTACTGATATTATAACTCCCATTCGATGCCGCTTCTGAATTCGCCCGAATTCTGTCAAAAATATCGTAGACTGCTTGTACGGCTTGCAGTTTTGCATAACTGGAATTATTCGCTTTGTTGCTGACTATCAACATGCTGGCAATCCCTAACATGCCAATGGCTAATATGACAACGGAAATCAATACTTCCAGCAAAGTCATTCCTTTGTATTTTGCGAATGTATCCATTCTGTTCATCATATTCTATCTCCGCTAAGGGCAGTTTAGAGCCCCATTATTCCAGACAGCCTGGCCGGGTGTTGCTCCAGATTGGACAAATCCGGTAGCTAAAACCATTGCTGATCGGGCAAACGCATTTCCTCGGTTATCACACACAGTGAAGTTACTTTGGGTAGTTGATAATCCATGCGGGTCAAAAACAACACTGGATACATTAGATGTGATAACAGGGTCATTCACTGAGGTTTGGTGAGTTTTTAAAAGAGTGGGTGTGCCGGCCGCGGGTTGGGTTACTACTATCCATCCTGAGCTCCAGTTGGCGCCACAGGCCGTTGAACCCGGTGAACCTAACGGACATACTGCCACATTGACGGCCCGATCAAGTGCCACTCCACGCGCATAGTTTAATGAGCTTACCAGTGAGTCAATGTTTGAAGTCAAACGGTTATTCAAAATCATAGTTCTTAATGAAGGCACAATTAGAGTTAAGATGATGGCGAAAACAGATAGGGTGACTAATAATTCAACTAGCGTGAATCCTGCTATGGATAGAGGGTTACTGCTAAGGGGGATTTCAGTATCAAAGCTGTCTTTGCAAAGGTCATTGTATATTATTTTTGTTTCTTTATTTTGTGCTATATTAGATTGTGTGGGCAACACACTTGTGTCCACACAAAATAATAAAGTAGCGATATTGCGCACAGTGAACCTTTGTGATTCCCTTATCACTTTATTCAAAGCCTTATCCCTATCGTTTGATCAAGCCCATTACATTGTAAATTATAGTACAAATTAGTTGATTTTTTTTACAATTGGTTGTCGTAACAACAGTTGGTTGTCGTAATTTTAAAGATTGCATCTCTACTGATACTAAAGAGAGAGAATCATATAGGCGCTCGGGCAAGTAATCTGGCAAAAACTATTTACAGCTTGAAGACTTCATGGTGATTATTAATCCCAATCCATAAATGATTCTATATTTAAATCCGTTTCTTCTTCGACAGGTTTTTTTGTAAGCATTCGAGTTTTATGACAATGATAGTTGTCTTTGAATGTTTTGAGGGCGTCTTCCAGGCTCACAAAAGTGTAACCATTTTGTTTGTATAAATTAATAATATCAGGTAGGACATAGGCATTCAGTAAGTTAGCATGAATTAACAGGATTTGCGCTTGATCTGGATTACGATGATATTGCGTATGCTCTTCAGCCTTTAAAGTTTGTTGCCATATGAAGTCAAGATAAAATGGTTTCAACTCATCCAGATAAGCTCGCCTTCCCAGTTCAGGGACAGATAATAAGCGTTGATTAAAGACAAAATCTTTGCTGTCAATAGTAATCGGGGCAACACGATAGTGATGTTTTTCAAGATAACAGAGGATTTTATTTTTTTTATTTCCAGAACTCATTGCCAAATAGGGATAGCGAAAATACTTGGGTTCAGTGAGGACGGACATTAAAAGTGAATCTGCTTCTTTAATTTCCTGGATATATTCTTTCGCTTTAAGCTTGTTTAAATTGGCATGAGAAAAAGTATGGTTGCCCAATCCGAAACCTGCATCACGGAATTTATGAAGCATTTCCCAGTTATCAGGCCTTACTTCTTTGGCAATGATAAAACCTGTTGCTGGTACTTTTTCATCTTTCATCGTATTCATCATCATATTCAGATGAAAGTTTCGGTATTCACCAACAAAGGGCAAATCATCAATTGTGATTGCCATGGCCTTTTTTTGAGCAAATACGTTGTTAAATCCTATCAGGCAAAATATTGAGAAAAGTAGTAAATATCTCGTAACAGTCTTGATTTTCATTCGAAATTTAATATGTGTAAGGTCAATTGAGAAAAATATTGTCACTATTGTAACAAAAATTACGATGAATAGCTTATATTTAAGAATTTATTAAAATAAGAAATACAAATAAACAGCCTTACTTTTAAAATAAGGCTGTTTATGATAGAGAATCGATATTAATTGCTCAAATTAACTATACTGTCAGTTTACCACTTTCTTCCGCAGTATTTTGATCTTTTAAGTCATCTTCTTCGTCTTCTTCAGACGTGGTTGGTGCCTTTTTAAACCAGCTACCAACATATCCAGTGACTGAACTCGCAATGGAATAACCCTCTTTTTTGGGTTTTAATGCTTCCAGCTCTTCCTTACGTTTGGTGACGCAAGCTTCAATGGCATCAGTACGACATGTTTTTATCATGTTTTGTATTAACGTCAAGACAGAAACCAATTGGAATCCGGCTATGTCTGAAAACATGTTGTTTTCTCGAATGGATTCCTTGGTAATTTTTTTATTTGACTGTTCAGAACGTTCAATGACCATATGACGAATGAACTTATTGGCAGCAGCAATCAGTACTTCCTTATCTTCACAGCAATCGGCATTAGCATGAAGTATAGTGCTTAAACCAGTATGAATCACAGTAGCGCTGATTTTATCGTTGCTTAATGGATCTTTTCCATACTCCTGGGCTATTTGGCCACGAACGATATACATTGCTCCAGCAAGAATTGCCATTTTTTCAGACGACTCAAGAGATTGGTTAGGGATCTTGTCCAGTTGTTCTGCCATGGTTTGTAAAAATTTCAGTTGTGCTGAACGGGCTTGACTTAAAGCAGAAATTTTAGCTACGTTCTTATCAGAAAGTTCATCAAGAATTAATTGATGAAGAGCGCCTTTCATCTCATCCCAGGATTTGAATTGCTCAACAATGGATGAGTCGATTTGTTTTTCTACATGGAAGCTATTCGCATTGACTTTGGTTTTTCCATCAGCAGTCAATTTTGCCAAAGCACTATTTTCAGCTGATTCTTCTTGTTCATAACTCAATTTCGCTAGAGAGAATATCTTTTTTAACGAAAGGACTTGCAGGAAATGCTCCTTTTTTAAGCCTTGACGAGAATCATTGTTTTCATAAATGAAATTTAAGAATTTATTTAATCCTCTGTAAAACATAATGTTTTGCTCAGAGGTCGGCATGTTTTCATCAGTAATACCCATTCCATCCATCAAGCGAGTAAAGAGTAAGCTGTTTTCTTTCTTTTCCATCACCCGCAGATTATTTTCAACGTCTTTGCAAACTAGCAGCATAGCACCATAAAACACATGGACATAGCTTGCCAATGAACGTGGTTTCAGTTCATCTATTTTTGCTTCCAATTGATTGAGAACAGCAGTCAGAAATTGAAGCTCTTCTTTTCTGGGGTTGGGAAGGTCTTCAATTTTGTCCTTTTTTTCGCGTTGAAGGATGATTTTAACGGTGTCATTAAAATGACTTTTCAGTACATCAAATTCCTTTAAAACAAACGTCATGTTAGTCTCCAAAAATCCAAGTAAGATTAATGTAAGAAATACTTACAGTGGCCAGTGTAAACTAAACTTAAGCTGACGTCATGTATTTTCATTATACAATTTAAAAATATATAATAATCATTTTAAAATTAAGAAGCCGCGCTTAGACATGAAGGTCTATCAAAAAACAGGAAACGCAATTTAGGGAATAATTGGCTTTATGGACTTTATTCCCGGGAGCACTTTGTCCGTGGTAACCACAGGCACACTCCAATACTCCACTGGATGCTACCCGGATTTAGTGGTTTAAATAACAGAGGTATATTTTGAGTTTTCAAATAGATAAAGAGATCCAGAAAAAATTCTTTAATTACACCCTGTTTGCATTGATTTTTCTGCTGATATGTCGATTGGTTGCCAATTATTTTTTTCCTTTGTTTGATACGACCGAATCCCGTTACGCTGAAATTGCACGCAAAATGCTGGAGACAGGGAACTGGGTGATTTTGCAGCAGGATTATGGCGTTCCTTTTTGGGCTAAACCGCCTTTATCCACCTGGTTGTCTGCTTTTTTTATGCAACTATTGGGTGTCAATGAATTTGCAGTCCGCTTGCCGGGTCTTTTGCTGTCTATTGGTGTTTTATGGTTGGTTTGGGGAGTGGCAAAAAAACAGAGTGGCTCAATGGCTGCGCTCTTTTCCCTATTAACACTGGCAGGGTCGCTTTATTTTTTCCTTGATGCAGGGACCGTGATGACTGACCCTGCCCTACTTTTTTGTATCACGCTTGCAAGTGTCTCGTTTTGGCATGCCATGGTTTATGAAAACAAGATATGGTCTTATGCATTTTTCGCAGGATTGGGCCTGGGTTTATTAGCAAAAGGCCCAATTGCTGTGGTACTGGTCGGAATGGTTGTATTTTTCTGGGTTCTGCTACGCAATGAATGGCTTAATCTATGGAAGAGATTACCGTGGTTTAAGGGCACATTTCTTCTTTTGTTAATTGCTATGCCCTGGTATATTCTGGCTGAATTACGAACTCCTGGATTTTTAAATTATTTTATCCTGGGAGAGCATTTCCATCGATTTTTAACCCCGGGCTGGTCTGGTGATAAATACGGGATAGTACATCATGTACCTAAAGGAACGATATGGTTATATGCTATAGCAGGCATCTTTCCGTGGAATATTATAGCAGGCGGCTTGCTGGTGACACATGGAAAAGAGCTGCCTTCTCTATGCCAAAGTGAAGACGGATGGTTAAGTTATTTAACTCTTTGGATGATCGCGCCACTTCTTTTTTTCACTTTTGCCAGCAACATTATATATCCCTATGTGTTTCCTTCTCTACCCGCATTTGCTTTGCTTTTTGCTGAAGTTTTGAATCGCTTGAATTTAGGACTGAAACATTTGAAGTGGATCTCTATCTCATCGTTACTCTGTGGAGTTTTATTTTTGGCAGTAGCCTTTGTAGTTGGTGTAAAACCAGACCTTGTGCCTAATACACATAAACCGATTATTGCTACATGGCTGAATCAGAAACCAACTAAAGGCAGTCACCTTGTATATTGGGGATACAAGACAGATTTCTCCGCCGAGTTTTACTCAGGTGGTCAAGTGAAATCTGTTAAAAACCCAAGCGAATTATGTAAATTATTCTCTAACCATTTGGAAAACTATTTGGTTATCAATAACAAAGAAACTCAGCAGATTCCCGGAGAAGTACTTGCAAAATTGACACCCATCAACACATTCAGAGTTCATCGGGATACCTTGATATTGTTCCATTCTCCTGTGCTGACTTGTTGAGCAGTGGTTTCTAATTCCATCTCATAGTAAAGTAAAGCAAACGAAGCTGAAAATAATAAATCTATGGCAAAATTATATTTCTACTATGCCGCTATGAACGCAGGTAAAAGTACCGTCTTACTACAGTCCAGTTATAATTACAGAGAGCGAGGTATGCAAACTCTGTTATTTACCCCAGCCATTGATACACGTTACCAATATGGAACTATCAGTTCACGAATAGGTTTATCTGAGCAGGCTTATGCGTTTAACAATACAGATAATCTCTATGTTTTGACTCAGGAATTGCAACTACAAGCCCCAAAATACTCGTGTGTCCTGATTGACGAGGCTCAATTTTTGACTCGAGAGCAAGTATATCAATTAACTGAAATAACCGATCAAATGTCTATCCCCGTATTGGCTTATGGCTTGCGTACTGACTTTAGAGGTGAATTATTTCCAGGGAGTCAATTTTTACTCGCATGGGCAGACGAGTTAATTGAATTAAAGACAATCTGTCATTGTGGCCGTAAAGCAATTATGAACATGAGAATTGATGAAAATGGGGAGGCTGTTGTTGAGGGTGAGCAGGTATTAATAGGTGGCAATGAATCCTATGTTGCTACCTGTCGGTTGCATTATAAACGAAGTGAAGCAGGAATGAAGTTTCCGCGAAATAAATTGTTCAATAAAGATACCAATGTTTTTTAAGTTTTGCTATAATTTGTCGCAATTTTTAGACCTTAAATAAAGGAGAGATGGTGTCGCATTCTGTCGCATTGGAATCGAGAGCTTTTGTTCCTCGTGGTGACTTTATGGCTTGGGTGGTTTGTCTTTCTGCGGGTCTTTTCTTTTTATACGAGTTTTTTCAACTCAATATTTTTGATGTGATTAATCAGTCGCTTCGAGAAGATTTCCATATAGATGCCACCCAATTAAGCTGGATGTCCAGTACTTATTTATGGGCCGATATCCTTTTTCTTTTACCAGCTGGTCTTATTCTCGATAGATTTTCAACCAGAAAAGTTATTCTGACAGCGATGTTTGTTTGTGTTGTTGGAACCATAGGGTTTGCAATTACAGAATCATTTTTTCTCGCCTCGTTTTTCCATTTTCTCTCAGGAATAGGTAATGCCTTCTGTTTTTTATCTTGTGTTGTTCTGGTCTCTCATTGGTTTCCTCCCAGAAGGCAGGCGTTAGTCATTGGTTCATTAGTGACTATGGCCTTTATTGGTGGCATGATGGCACACACACCTTTTGCGTACTTGAATGATTTGTTTGGCTGGCGGCGCGCATTGTTAATTGATGGGATTGTAGGGGCTTTCTTAATAGTATGGATATACATGATTGTACGAGACAGACCTGAAGAGTCGCCAGCATATAAGTTAACCAATGAAGGACAGATACTATCGAGTTTCATGAAAGCTTTGTCCAATAAACAAAATTGGCTGGCAGGCTTGTATACCTCTTTACTTAATTTACCTATTATGGTCTTGTGTGCCCTATGGGGTGCGAGCTACCTGCAAGTGGCTCATCATTTGTCTGATATTGCGGCAAGTAATGTTGTCAGTCTTATCTTCATGGGTAGCGTTGTCGGTTGCCCATTGGTTGGTTGGTTATCTGATACCCAAGGGCGTCGTAAACCTTTAATGATTTTCGGAGCGGTAGCTACTTTAATTACTACTATTCCTCTATTTATCAATGTGGTTCTGACTCAAATGAGTCTCAGTATCCTCTTTTTTGCTTTGGGATTGTTTACCAGTACCCAAGTGATTTCTTACCCCTTGGTTGCTGAAAGCAATCAGGCAGAAAATACTGGTGCTGCAACTGGAATTGCCTCTGTCATTATCATGGGTGGGGGCGGCGTTGCTCAAGTTCTGTTTGGTTGGCTTATGACACATCACGCGGGAACAAATGTTACGGCGTATACGGTTAGCGATTTTCAATTTGCCATGTGGATGTTCCCCGTTGCCGCAATCGCAGGTCTCGTTGCTGTGCTCATGACTCGTGAAACATACTGCAAGAGATAGAGAGAGGAGAAATAATGCAGGTAGTGGATGAATTTAAGGGATACGATATCAAAGCATCGTTAATACCCTGGCTGGTTTGTTTTGCAGCAACTATGTTTTTCTTTTACGAATTTATTCAGGGAAATATGTTTGCTTCCATTGCAGCAAATATCATGCAGGATTTTCATATTCAAGCCGATAAAATGGCTTATTTATCGAGCATCTATTACTTGGCAAATGTCATTTTTTTGTTTATCGCCGGTATGGTTTTGGATCGGTTTTCAATTAAAAACACCATTTTAATTGCTATGTTTCTCTGTGTGATCAGTACCTTTATCCTTTCTTATTCAGATTCTTTTTACGTGGCTTTATTTTGCAGGTTTGTAACTGGCATAGGGAGCGCATTTTGCTTTTTAGGTCCCGTCCGTTTGGCATCTCATTGGTTTCCTCCTCAGCGTATGGCATTAGTGACTGGCGCTATTGTAACCGTTGCAATGACAGGTGGAATGCTGGCGCAATATCCTTTAACCAAACTCGTTTTATATGTTGGTTGGCGCCAAGCAGTTCAGGACGTCGGGATATTGGGTTTGGCCATGTTAGTTCTGATGTTTTTTTGGATTAAAGAAAGGCCTCAAGTCGCAGTCAAGAAAGAAGGAAAACCTATCAATGTGTTTGTGGCGGCAAGAAAAGCCTACTTAAATGCTCAAAATTTGCGTGCGGCCTTATACACTAGTCTTATGAACATGGCCATTGCAGTATTTGGCGCCATGATGGGGACTTTGTATCTTGAACAGAGATTGGGTATTAGCCCTGACCAGGCAGCTATGATTAATGGTATGCTGTTTTTTGGAGCCATTATAGGATCACCTTTGATGGGGTGGATATCTGATAAGGTAGGATTGCGTGTGCTGCCCATGAAAGGAGGTGTTTTTGCCTCTTTGCTTATTTTGATGGGAGTACTTTATTTACCTGTTTCAGTAACAATGATGTCCGTATTGTTCTTTCTATTGGGATTATTTACCTCAGCTCAAGTTATCAGCTATGCTTTGGTAGCTGAAAGCAGCCCTCCCATGATGACTGCAACAGCCGTCAGTGTTGTTTCCATATTAACTCAAGGCGGATATCTTATTTATCAAAACTTGTTCAGTACTCTGTTGACGAATTATGGTGATGTTCGTTTGATAAATGGTGTGCCAGTCTATTTGCTTGAAGCTTATCAGCATGCAGCAATTATTTTACCCATAGGGTTATTGATCGCATTAATTTTGTTATTCGGATTAAAAGAAACTCGCTGCCAACAAATTGAGCATACAGTATGACCGGGCGAGTTTGCGTATTGCTAATGGATTCTTTTGGAATCGGAGCCAGCCTTGATGCTGCCCGTTATGGAGATGCGGGAGCTAACACCTTGGTTCACATTTATGAAGCCTGTATGCGAGGCGAATGTGATATTAGTGGAGTTCGTCAAGGTCCTTTAATGCTTCCAAATCTTGCGGGCAAGGGGCTTTACCATGCTGCCATGGCCAGTTCAGGATTACCTTTTATTGATTTGGCTACTTTAGCTATTCCTTCTGGATATTATGGATATGCGGTAGAGCAAAGCTTGGGCAAGGATACTCCAAGCGGTCATTGGGAAATGGCTGGAGTGCCTGTGACTTTTGAGTGGGGATATTTCCCGGATAAACCTTACTGTTTCCCTAAAGAATTAATTTCAGAATTCATTAAACAATGTAATTTGCCAGGAGTTTTGGGAGAAAAGCATGCTTCAGGAACGGTCATTATAGACGAGCTTGGTGAGGAGCATATTCATACCGGTAAGCCGATAGTGTACACTTCTGCCGACAGCGTGTTTCAAATCGCCGCACATGAAGAAGCATTTGGTTTGCAGCGTCTATATGATATCTGCAAAATTGCTCGAAACTTGGTAGATCAATATCAAATTGGCCGAGTGATTGCTCGTCCCTTTACAGGTAATCCGGGTTCGTTTAAAAGAACAGGCAATAGAAAAGATTATGCTACTCCTCCTCCCGAAAAGACTTTGCTTGATTTTTTAAAGGAAGCCGGTCGGGAAGTGATTGCTATAGGAAAGATTGCAGACATCTATGCGCATCAAGGGGTTACGCAAGAAATCAAAGCAGATGGCAATATGGCCTTGTTTGATGCCACTTTATCCGCAATGAAAACAGCCCCGGAAGGTAGCTTGGTATTTACAAATTTTGTTGATTTTGATTCTTCTTATGGGCATAGGCGTGATGTAGCTGGTTATGCGTATGCACTAGAAGAATTCGACGCGCGTCTGCCAGAGTTGGATGCTCTCTTACAACCCGATGACATGGTTTTTATCGCAGCAGATCACGGATGTGATCCGACTTTCCCAGGATCGGATCATACTCGTGAGCACATTCCAGTGTTAGTATTTGGTCCTCAAGTAAAGAGCAAGTTTATTGGGCGAAGAGATTGTTTCGCTGATATCGGTCAGAGTATTGCCGAGCATTTGCAATTATTATCCCCGCTCTCCCATGGTGTTTCTTTTTTGTAAAAGATTATGTTTTTTATATCCACTCCCTTACGGTCGTGGCTCGGATTATCGTTCAAACCGAGCCACGACCGTAAGGGAGTGGATATGTGGATATAACGCTTAATACTTTGAGATATTAAGAACACTTAATTTTTCTCCCCTCCCTATTGATTTTTTACGTATCATCCCCATTTACCTCGTTTCTGCAATGTAATTGAGGATTTTATTTTGGAACAATTTCATGGGACAACAATACTTTCGGTACGACGCGGTAATCAGGTGGTCATAGGTGGAGATGGGCAAGTTACTCTTGGCAATACCGTGATGAAAGGCAATGCACGTAAAGTTCGGAGGTTGTATAAAGATAAAGTGATTGCTGGTTTTGCAGGCGGAACAGCAGATGCTTTTACTCTTTTCGAACGGTTTGAAGCAAAACTGGAAATGCATCAGGGGCATTTGATTAGAGCAGCTGTTGAATTGGCTAAAGATTGGCGAACCGATAGAATTCTGCGTCGATTAGAGGCAGTGCTTGCAGTAGCGGATAGCAAGGCTTCTTTAATTATTACTGGTAATGGCGATGTGATTGAACCCGAAGAAAGTTTAATTGCAATCGGCTCTGGTGGTCCCTTTGCTCAAGCTGCAGCCAGAGCTCTTATGGAAAACACACAGTTATCTGCCAAGGAGATTGTCCAGAAAGCTTTAACAATCGCTGGTGACATTTGTATTTACACTAACAACAATTTAACCATAGAAGAATTAAATGATGAAGGCAAATAATATGGTCATGACCCCTCGAGAGATAGTACAGGAATTAGATAAGCACATTATTGGTCAAGATGATGCAAAACGTGCGGTAGCCATTGCATTACGTAATCGTTGGCGTCGAATGAAAATCAAAGATCCGACATTGCGCAATGAGATAATGCCTAAAAATATTTTAATGATAGGCCCTACCGGTGTTGGTAAAACGGAGATTGCAAGGCGTTTGGCTAATTTAGCTAAAGCACCGTTTATTAAAGTGGAAGCAACCAAATTCACGGAAGTGGGATATGTAGGGCGCGACGTCGATTCGATCATTCGTGATTTAACGGATATTGCAATCAAGCAAGAGCGTGAATTCGCTATGAAAAAAGTGGAGCATTTGGCAGAAGATGCGGCCGAAGAGCGAATCCTGGATGCTTTACTCCCTCCTGCTCGAGGGGCATTAACTCCCAGCGAGAAAAACACGACCGCTCGTCAAGTGTTTCGCAAGCAACTGCGTGAAGGCGAACTTAATGATAATGAAATAGAAATTGAAGTAGCGGCAACACCTGTCGGCATTGAAATTATGGCTCCTCCTGGTATGGAAGAGATGACCAGCCAATTGCAGTCTATGTTTCAACAAGTTGGGAGTTATAGAACGAAAACTCGAAAAATGACCGTTGCCAAGGCAATGAAAATTTTGAGAGAGGAAGAAGCGGCAAAATTAATTAACGAAGAAGATATTAAGTTAAAAGCGATTGAAAGTGTTGAGCAAAATGGAATAGTGTTCATTGATGAGCTGGATAAAATCGCCAAACGTTCTGATACTGTTGGTGGGGGAGATGTATCGCGTGAAGGTGTTCAGCGAGATTTATTGCCTTTGGTTGAAGGAACTACCGTTTCAACAAAATACGGTATGGTAAAATCCGATCACATTTTATTTATTGCTTCGGGCGCTTTTCATGTAGCTAAGCCCTCTGATTTAATCGCTGAATTGCAAGGACGTTTACCTATACGTGTTGAGTTGTCAGCTCTCTCGGTGGAAGATTTTGTACGAATCCTTACTGAGCCAACTGCCTCTTTGACGTTACAGTATTCTGCATTGATGGAAACTGAAGGGTTAACTCTTACCTTTGATGAAACAGGTATTCGACGTATTGCTGAAGTAGCTTGGCAAGTGAATGAGCGTACAGAAAACATTGGAGCAAGAAGATTATATACTGTTATGGAGCGTTTATTGGAAGTGGTGTCATTTGAAGCGACTGATAAAGCAGGTGAAACAGTACATGTGGATAAAACCTATGTAGAAAAGAACTTGGGCCAACTAATCGCTGATGAAGATTTGGCGCGTTATATTTTGTAATTTAAAACAGTTAAAACTGAAATTAAGCATTAAAATTTTTTAATATATCAACTTATTATGGGAGATATTTCTTGAAGAAGGAGGTATCTCTCATCGGAGTTTAATTACCTGGTCAAACAATTTTCTTTGCACAAAACAAGCCACTGCCAGTATATTTTGATATCATTATGTACATAATGGTCGTTTTTATTAGTGATATATGAAAACCAAGCGAATTCTTGATCCCAATATTGATATTAGAACGTTTCCTGAAGTAACAGCAGATTTTTCCATGACCGATATTAGCATGGGAGATTTGCACGCTAATGCCTTACTTTTTCTCAATATCCTTGTTCGCCAGGGAATAATTGATATTTCTCCCGAAAACTATGCCAAATTTGCTGAAATTTATACGTTGCCAGAGCTTCAGGCAGATTACTGGGGGACAGAAGCACCTGTTTTTAGCGCTAAAAATAAAAAAGAGCGCCTGGAGGAAATCAAGGAACAATACAATGCATTAATAGCGCAAATCAAAATTATTAATACTAAAAAACTGGTTCGCTTGATAGGTGATGAATTAGTCGATCGCGGTGTTATTGATTATTTCATCTTAAAATTATTAAAAGCTTTACACGATCAAGGTGCTGATTTTGAAATATTACTATCAAATCATGGAATTGAGTTTGTAGAGGCATGTGAACTATTCAAGGAAAATGGTAACAAATTAGTCGCAAAAAGATTGGGAAATATTGAGCATGGTAATTCATTTCATGCTTTACAAGAAGCAATAGCTGCGGGTGCGATTTCAAATGAAGAGGTGTTAAATATTTATCATCAAGTTTACAAAAAACACTTGAAAATTATTTCTTACTCCTTGGATCCTGATGCAAATGAAATTAAAGTTTTTAGCCATGCTGGTATTGGTTTAAGTCATATTCGAGGGCTTGCCCGAAAATTTAAAGTACCCTATTCAGAAGAGTCGGCTGTTGATTTGGCTAAAACAATTGATGCAATTAACAAAAAATTCGCAGAAAAAGCATCTGCGGGAGAAATTCACACGCTTTATACCCATGATATGATGTATAGAGGTTATGCAGGCGAATATTTAAATTCAACAGACGAAGTGGTTGCCGCAACGGTCTGGGGACGTGAATATGGGGATTTAATTCGAACGTCTAAAAAATTTAAAGTCACATTTATTCATGGCCACGATAGTTACGATCCTGAAAAGGTAGAACATGTCACTTTAAATAATCAATTAGGACAATTCCAAAATAATGTAGGTGATTTATATCTCTATGCTACCAATGGCTTGAGAGCAGTTCCAACACAATATTTAAATCCAGATAAAAAAATTCAGAATCAAAGGGAAAAAAATCGACCAGCTAAGTCTAATGATTACGTTGTAAAAATCCATCATACAAAACCATCATTTTTTAAAACAACTAATCCCAAGATGACATTCCCGGACAGTTACAAACAAATATGGGACAGTACAAAAGGGGGATCCAATATCGCCAGGATTAAGGCATTACTTAAAGATTATACCAAGGAAGACAGTGTCTTTGGCTCGTTCTGGGGGTTAATATTCACATTGCACTGGGGGAGACATCATGTCAAATCGGTACATCAGATTGCGCAAACCAGATACACATCTGTAGAAGCAATTCTCGCTGATTTGAAAGCACTTAAGCCAAGAGAAGGCGGTTCATTGGATAAACGCATTAAGTTTATTGAATCGCAAATTATGATTCTGAGGGGTGATAATCCAGGTTCACAATTCAATTTGTAATACGTTTTTGTGCTGCTCAATTGCTTAAGTTATCATTCAGGTTTTAGAAGCCAGTGATACTGGTTTCAGATTGCATTACAGGGCTATCTTGTCTCCTGAATAACCTGAAATCATTACAAGAGGTTATTTAAGTACTATTCCTGTCTTCTTGAATAATTCTTCCAGGTTAATATCCAGGGATTTTTTCAATTCTTCATTATGCCTTTTAAAAGCAGCTCTCCATTGTTCAGCAAGGGATGCTTTGGAATATTGCAGTTCCAGATGAGTTGGCAAGCGATAGGGTAATAATTGAGTCAAATCATAGAGAGTAACGTGACTGAGATCACGACTTAACATGTAATGCCCATCTGCGGTAGCATGGATCAGTTCATGATAAATCAGAGCATTGATCATTTCATCCACGTCCACAGCGAAAGGTTGTTTACTGGCATCCACCAGATCATTAAAACTTAATCCTTTCCCATGTTGTTGCGCTAGCCATAACTGGTGCAGCCAGAGCAATGCGTGTGAAAAGCCATCGAGAGATTTCCCTCCTCGACGCTGATGATGCACTGAAAAGGCATAACTGATTTCAGCACCTAACAAAGTAATAATCCATACCCAATAAACCCAGATGAAAAATATAGGTACTGTGGCAAATGCCCCGTACAACAATTCATAGGTATTATAGCGTATCAAATAATAAGCGAATGCATGCTTGGCTGATTCAAACAAGATGGCGGCAACCAGCCCACCCCAAAAAGCATGGCGGATCTTGACAGGGCAATTAGGCACCACCACGTATAAAAAGGTAAAGCCAATCAGTGAAAGAAAAAATGGGGAATAGTGAAGAATGGTGTAAGGGGCTCCATGATCTGCCAATATTGGCATTGAGAATAAATAAGAGCTTGCTGCCAGGCTCAAACCTAATAAAACCGGGGCAAGAGAGATGATAGCCCAATAGAGTAAAAAGGCAGAGACACCATGTCGAGATGAACTCACCCTCCAGATTTTATTCATAGCCCGTTCAATAGTGAACATGACTAATAAAGCAGTGAAAATTAGAAAGACTACACCCCAAATTGAGAGTTTTGATACCTGGGAGGTAAATTGCTGTAAATAGCTTTGCACAATTTTGCCTGTAGCTGGAACGAAATTGTCAAAAATAAAATTCTGTACCGGCTCAGCCAAACCTTTGAATACGGGAAATGAAGAAAATATCGCCAAACCCACAGACATCAATGGCACAACGGCCAGCAGGCTTGTAAAGGCCAATGCCGAGGCAATATAGGTACAATCGTCTTGTATGAAATGTTGGATAACAAACCGAACAAAGCGATCGCAGGAATAGAATTTAGTTTTTATTTTATCTTTCCAATTCATGGATTAAATAGAAGATTTTTATTGTATAACTATATCGTTTTATACCTGTTTTTGTATAGCCAGGATTTGCGCAAAATTCCAATCCCATTGTTAAAAAAGGTTTTTAATTCGGTCATTTAGGCTGTTTAAACTCTCATGAACAAATCAATTCATAAAAAGTTATTTATCTAATTATCCAATTTATCGATAATATAATACTTCTTTACAATTTTGTGATCATTCAATTGCCCTATCCAATCTAGGCAAGTCAATAGCATATATCAAAACTGTTAAAGCAAAAAAACCTATAAAAACAAGATATAATTATATCAATATGATTCAAATGTTTACATTTATGTTACATTTTAACCGCATGGAAGCATAATCCTTGAACTATTATTAATATGAATAATAGTAAATTTTGAGGACAGGACATGTTAGTAGAATCTGTTATCGGTATAGTGAGAGCCGTCAATGGATTGCTTGAAAAAGTAAATGCGCAAGGACAGGCAAGCCTGGTAAAGTCAGGTGCTCGATTAGAGGAAGGGGATGTACTTACTTTATTAAGTGGTGAGGCTTACATACAATTTATTCATGGATTTCCTGAAGCTCTAGCTTTGGGAAAACCGGTCAAATTGGATGGTGTTTCACCCGCACTGCAAAATGGTGTGGAAGATTTAAATGAGCAACTGGTCCAGGAAGCAATAGCCAAAGGTATTGATCCTTCAGTCATACTTGATGTTCTCGGCTCAGCAGCAGCGGGTGCGGTAGCTGTTGGTTCAGGTGGTGATGCTTTTATTATCGATCCTTTGTTTGGTTTCGGACAGGTCACAGCAGGATATCCTACTGGCCCCATTTCCTTTGCTTATGAGGCAGATACCCAGCAACTATTTTGGTTCGTGCCAGAAGATACAGGGGTGATTGCAGAATCCGAATCGATTACCGAACCTGAATTTATTCCGCAAATTCCCCAATTCACCACAAATCAATCGGTGCTAACAGTCTTTGAGGATGCCTTGCCAAGTGGTATTCCTGATTCAGCAGGACAAGCAAGAACGGCAAGTTCTTCTTTAAGTTCTTTGCTTACATCTTCACCAGATGTTGCTTCCTCCTTTGCTTTTAACACCAATTACAGTGCACTTCCTAAATTAACGTCAGACGGCATAGATCTAATTTATAGTCTATCCGCTGATAAGCGCACCTTATCAGCATCAACTCCTAGCGGGGCAGTCGTTATGCAATTTGAGTTGACAGCAGATGGACAGTTAACTCAAACATTGATGGATTCGATTGATCACCCAACAGCTGATGGCGATGATAGCGAATGGATGAGATTAGATCTTTCACCTTTAATTGATGTGACTTTCACAAGAACAAGTGATGGCACTGTTTTAGAGTCAAGAACACTGCCTGCTAATGCAGTTGTTGCAGGAATTCAAGACGATGTTCCAATAGCAAGGGCTCAATTGACCAATAATGAAATCCTGCTGGATGAAACTATAGGAATGAAAGTCGGTGATGCTGATGCAGCTAATGACGATTTTAATCCAACAACTACAGTGGATCCTTTTAATAATATTTATGGTACACCCATAGGTTTGGTGCAAAATGCGAAACTTATTGATACTAGTACTTCTGAAATGGGGGGGGATTATAAAAATGCAACAATGGCCCATTTCTTAAAAATTACCAATGCGGTTTCAGGATTACAAGCAACAGATGGTACTCCTATCAATCTCTTTTTGGAATCCAATGGTGATATTACCGGAAGAGCAGGTGACATTGGTGCCTCTGCACTTTTTGCAATTCGCATGAATCCAAATACCGGTGCAATTACTGTTGCACAGTATGGCCCAATCAAACAGTTTGATACCAGCAGCCATGATGAAGCGGTTGATTTAACAGGACGCATTTCAGCTTTAGTGATAGTTATAGATGGTGATGGGGATGTATCTAATGCAGAAATACCTATAGGACAGCTGATTGTTTTTGAAGACGACGGTCCTGTGGTGGATATGTCTGTGAAGGCTGGCGCTGCCTTGACGCTTGATGAAACGAAAGGGGCGAAAGTTGGTGATGCGAATGCGAACGACGAAGCGGTGTCTGCCGATGCCAATGACATTGGTTATGCGAAGCTTGTCGGCAGCGATTTGTTTACGCTAACGAAAGACGCGGGCTCTGATGGGGAGCAATCCACACTCTTTAAGCTTGTGGTGGGTGCCCCGGCCTCGGGTTTGGTGGATACGGCCACCAACCAGGCGATCGTCTTGTCTGCCAATGCGGGCGGTACGGAAGTGTTGGGCAAGAATGGCAATGGGGATGTGGTGTTTAAGGTGGCATTAAACGCCAGCAATGGGGATGTGGAAGTTTTTCAATACCGAGCCATCAAACACGAGAATGCCAGCGACCATGACGAGTCTGGCGCCGGAGGCATCATAGAGCGCATTCAAGCCGGGTCTTTGAAATTGGAAGTGACGGTAACGGACAAAGACGGGGACAGTGCGAAAGACGAGCTGGATTTGGGTCAAGTGATGCGCTTTGAAGACGACGGTCCAACAGTTGGCACCATAAGCCTGGTAGCTGATGAGGACAATTTGCCGAGAGGTAATAATGACACAGCTTCCGGAGATGCTGCTCAAAGCAATTTAACTGGTACATTGCCTGTTAATTTTGGTGCTGATGGTGCTGGTAGTGTTGATTTTCAAGGTATGCATGGTCTGAGTGCTGTCATAGGTAATGACAATATTACTTATAACTGGAGTGTTGGTAACTGGAGTGCTGGTACGAATACACTGACAGCCTATCGAACAGGAGGAACCTTAGGGGTTAACGATGTGTTTAAAATAGTAGTTAATCCGACAACAGGTCAGTATACGTTTACTCTGCTGGCTGCTATTAATCATCATGCTGTTGCTGATAATACCGAAGGATTGGTTGATCCATTTGTGAATCTTAATTATCGAGTTATTGATGGCGATGGGGATACTGCAATTGGAACTCTAAAAGTAACAATTGATGACGATGTACCTAAAGCAATTACACCTGAAGAAGGTTTTGTAACGAATCAAGCTGGTATTGTAAGAACATTTGATCTGGATTTTGATGCCAATATTGATAATAACGTCGGTGCTGATCAACTCGGTACAATTGCTTTTTCAGGCATCACTAACGGGCAACTTGTTACAGGGACAGTTGATGGTGTTCCTAATCAGACTTTAACCTCTGGAGGGTCTGCCATTCACTATTACGTGAGTGGTAATAATGTGGTTGAGGGATGGATTAATGGTGGGCCTGGTGACGTGGGTTCCTCAATTGTGTTTAGGACTACTTTGCAGCCGGATATGAACTATAACGCAAGTAATGACACCTATAAATTTGAATTGTTCCAGCCTATTAGTACATCAACGAATGTGAGCATTACAAATTTTAATGGGGTTAATGCGACTAGCAGAGAGTTTATATATCTTGAGAATGCCAGTGCTCCCGGAGAAGATATATTATTTTCTGGTTACATACGAAACGATAATGGCACTTTTACTGACGCTACTGTTAATACAAGTACTCAAGGTATAGGCGTCAATAATCAAAATATGAATGATCGCGAGAATTTACGCCTTGATTTTGTCAGGAATGCTTCTACTAATGGCACAACCTCCAATATGACTTATGAATACGATGATCATTATACCGTTAATAATTTTAGTTTTAAAATTGTTCAGGTTACAGGAAGTCCTCCGGCAGGATCAATAGAAGTATGGGTTCGTGCTTATAATGCTGATGATGATGATCCAACTAACAATACAGTTAGTGCTGCAAATAATTTAGCGCATCAAGATGCATTGAGAGATGATCCGCAAGTAGCGCTCACACAAATTTTAGTGAATGGTGTGCCGGTTACTCCAACCGCGGTTAATGCTAGTGGTGGGTATTTAATTAGCGGTTTAAATTTAAATGATACGATAACACTTAGATCAGCTAATGGATATGATCGCGTAGAGATAGAAAACGCACGTTCAGGAGCTCATGGAGTTTCAAACTCCAGTTTAAATGGTGAAACATTTGATATTGGTTTATTCTCTTACGATACAATTAAAACGACTCCTTCTGAAATCAATATTAATATGGGTCTTTCATTGACTGATTCAGATGGTGATAAAATAACTTCTTCAATAGAAATTAATCTGTCTCCTTCAGTATTTAAGGTTGGAGAAAATGTCGATGATACTTCCATCTCTAATGTCCCTCACCGTGTGGGAGGTGACACTGGTGTTATTGATGGAAGTGCAGGCGCGGATATTTTGATTGGTGATGTTGGCGGTGTAGAGATTGTTGGTACTACTGCTCGAATTGCATTTATCTTAGATGAATCAGGTAGTATGGGTCAAAATTTCGGAGGAACAACTCGTTTAGAAGTACTAAAACAAACGATGACTGATATATTAACTGAGTTAAGTAATACACCTAATGCTAGTATTACAGTTCATTTAGTCAAATTTGCATCAGTAGTTAATGGTACAGGCACTTTTGAAATTACTGGTGGAGAATTGCAACAGGCTTTAGACTTTATATCTGGATTACAGATACAACAAGGTTTATTAGCTGGAACAAACTATGAGGCAGCTTTAGGGCAAACCTTACAATGGTATAATAGCCAGTCTGGAACAGTGGATGTGCAACAAACTCTATTTTTTACTGATGGCGCTCCTACTTTTTATATGGATGGGAATAGTACTGAATATACAAATATTGCTCGTGTCTATGGAAATGGAAGCCAAACAGAGGAAGTTCTCTGGGAAAATCTATTCGGTGAGCATGCTGGAGGACAAGCTACATCGGATCGCATTAATAATCTCACAGAGTCTGACCCCAGAGATTTGGATGGTACTCAAAGCTATTCTGTTGACACTAATGGTGATGGTATTTTTGAAACTCAATCGGTAAATTCACGTAGTTCTGGAACAACACAAACTACAAATGACTACGTAAGAAGTATTGCAGATACTTTCAATGAAGTAGACGCTTTGCAAGCGTATGGTCCTTTGCGTGCGGTTTCTATAGCGGATAATTTTAGCGTTTATTTACAAGAAATAGATAGTACAGGCCAACCTTATATTGCTGACTCTCCTGAAGTGTTACAAGATATACTGGATGAATTAAATCCATTTAATGTTTTGCTTGCAGCGGGTAGTGATACCATTCAAGCTAATGAGGAAAATGATTTAATCTTTGGGGATGTGTTATTCACTGATAAACTGGCTGAAGATGAAGGTCTTGATTTACCTAAAGGATCAGGTTGGGCAGTATTTGAAGAACTCGAAGCTAATCATGGATGGAGCAGGCAAGATACCTTGGATTATATAAAAAATCATGCTGATGAACTTGGCAGAGAAACAGTACTCTCTAGTGGTAGTAAACGTTCTGGTGGACATGACACCATTAGCGGAGGCCAGGGAGATGACAGAATATACGGACAGGAAGGCAATGATATCATTGACGCTGGTTCTGGGGATGATGTCATTGTGGGTGGAACAGGCAATGATACACTCACCGGTGGCTCAGGCGCTGATCAATTCATACTTGTGAAAGGACAAGGAGGCGCCAGTGCAGGCGCAGCTCCGATCGACACTATTACAGACTTTGAAGTGAATATTGATAAGATTGTTATCAATGGTAATAACATTACTGGTGTTAGTGTTTCCACCCCTGTCTCTAACACTTATACCATTAGGGTTAATTATTCTGATGCTGCTACAGAACACTTTAAGGTGACATTATCCAATGGCGCAGTTTTAAATGACTCTGGAAAGACTCACTTGAACGGCGTGGTTATAAGCGGCGGAACAGCTACCATTGATGGAACAATCGTTGGCGCTGTTTTGTATCTGGATTTGAATGCCAATAATCAGGAAGATGAAGGGGAAAGACTAGGTATCACCAATCAATATGGTCATGTGGAATGGGTCGTTGATCTCTCCAAATTCGATGTCAACGGAGATGGACAGTATGTTATAGGCGAGGCTCGTGCTGTTCAAACGGGTGGTTTTGATATAGATACGGGTTTAAGTTATGAAATTAATCTTTACGGGCCAGTAGGTTCAGCAGTCATATCACCACTGACAAGCCTCTTGCAAGCTCAGTTAGAAGCCGGTATGGATTATGAGACAGCTAATGCTGCTTTGGTCGCGCGCTTGGGACTGCCTGAGGGAACACAAATTATCAGTTTCAATCCCATTACTGGCAGTGGTGAAGTCTTGGCTCAAAACGCAGGTGTAATGACTGCGGCCATTCAGTTTGCTGAAATAGCCGCAATACACTATTCAACCGATGAAAGCCATGTTTCATTCGCTGTTTTTGAAGCCATTAGTCAAGCATTACTTGATCTTCCGGAAGGGATAGTCGCTGATTTTAGCGATCAGGGTTTCTTACAGTCTATTTCAAATCATCTGGGATTAGATGCCCTGGTTACAGCGGATATCATTGACTATATGGCAGCTGGCCAGAAAGCGTTAGAGGCTAGTATTTTGACTCTTGAGCCCGGAGAAGATGCTCTGACAGCCATCAGCAAGATACAGCATGTGACCCAAGGTATATATGCCCAAGCTATTGAAATGGCATTGATAGGGTATTTGCCATTAGATGCTCTTAAAAATATGAGTGCCGTTCTTAAGGCTTATGCTGATGGAGATATTACGGATGAACAACTCAATTCTTTTGAAGATAAGCTTTCCGCTGTGGTTGTGAACTGGGAAGAGAATAATGTTGCGGACACATCTCATCAGGCTACATTGCAAACAGAACACACTGTTGATGACCCTTCAGCCAAATCAGAGGTGAATCATGAATTGGCGCAAGAAGTTAATGCCGTGATTAATGATTTTATGGATGAACATAATATTCCTGTGAACTATTATGACCAACAAGCTCAAATGGCCCAGGAAACACAAGAAGAACAACAGCCAGTAGAGGCTCAGGCTGAAGAGACGACAATGCATGACGACGTTGTTCAAGATTTGTTGCTTGATGATCATAGTCTTACCATGTTGGTAAATAACCCTGAATTAAATGGTGGTAATGGCAATGATGTGTTGCATGGTACTACCGGAAATGATTTTATAAGAGGCGGCCAAGGAAATGATACGATGACCGGTGGCGGTGGTGTTGATACCTTCTTCTGGTTAAGCGGCGATGATGATGGTGGCGTAGATACCATCACTGACTTCAAGGCTAATCCTGTTGATCAATCATCAGATGCCAGTGTTCTTAATTTAAGTGATTTGCTATCCGATGCGGATCTGGAAACCAATAGCCTGGATAATTATTTGAATGTTTCTACCACAGAAGAGGGTGACACAGCCATTAAAGTAGATCCTAATGGCAATGGAAACTTTGATGCTCCAGCGCAAACTATTATATTAGAAGACGTGGATTTAACAGCTGTTTTCGCTACCAACAATTCGCATGATATTGTGAATCAAATGATCGCTAATGGAAATCTGGTAGTAGAACAGTAAGATAAACTCATTGCATTGGTGTACAGGAAGTTCACCAATGTTTTATCAATTGGAAAATATTCTCGCGCCATTTTTCTCGCTGCTATATACTCATGCGTTCATTCGATAATAAGCCTTGCAATTCATTTCACGTTATTAAAATGATGAAAAAAGGCAAAAAACGCTATGGAGCAGTATCATGTCTAATCCTTATGTTTTGGTTTTATACTATTCCCGTACTGGAGCAACGGCACAATTAGCACAATATATCGCTCGTGGAGTGGAAAGTGTGTCTGGGATTGAAGCCAGATTACGTACTGTACCTCCTGTTTCTACCACCTGCGAAGCAGTGGATAAACCCGTGCCTGACGCTGGCGCAATTTATGTTTCCTTGGATGATTTGCGTCACTGCCATGGGTTGGCTTTAGGTAGCCCTACTCGCTTTGGTAATATGGCTGCTCCAATGAAGTATTTTTGGGATGGAACTACTTCTTTGTGGCTGGGTGGAGATCTGGTGAACAAGCCTGCTTGTGTGTTTTCTTCTTCAGCCAGTATGCATGGTGGACAGGAGACGACTTTGATTTCCATGATGATTCCTTTGTTACATCATGGCATGATTTTATTGGGTGTTCCCTATACTGAACCTGCCCTAACCGGTACGCAGTCTGGCGGCACACCTTATGGAGTAACCCATGTGGCTGGTGCTGATAGCGATAATCCATTAAGCCAGGATGAGATCACATTGGCTAAAGCGATGGGGGAAAGACTGGGACGTGTAGCAATGGGACTGAAGGTTTGAGAGGGTTTGGATGTTTATTTCCCCTCTCCCTTACCCTCTCCCCAAAGGGGCGAGGGGATCCTTAATGAAACTAAAGCTTTCTTAAAGTTGATGGTTATGTGAGTTGATTGATACTGATATTTAAACAAAAACTCCCTCTCCCGCGAAAGAAATTGTATAAAAAAATTTGGGTATGATTCGCGGGAGAGGGGTGGGGAGAGGGGAATAAGTGGTTCCAGCTGATGCTAAATTATTGAAACAAGCAAAATCTCTCCGGAAAAGGAGCACTGATGCTGAAAATTGTTTATGGTACTATCTAAGAGCACATCGATTAAAAGGATACAAATTTAAAAGACAAGTTCCTATTGGGAATTATATTGTCGATTTTGTTTGTATTCAGAGAAAACTCATTGTTGAACTGGATGGTGGACAACATCTTTTAAATAAAGAGTATGATAAAGACCGGAGCGCCTATTTTAGCACATTAAGTTATAAGGTTTTGCGGTTTTGGAATGATGACGTGTTATTGAGAACTGGGGACGTACTTGAGAGTATTGTCAGATGCTTGGAAGAATCATAAGGTTGATAAGATTAACATTTAACTGTTCAATAATGACAGCGGAGTACCCTAAGTAATGAAAGTAATTAGTTTTAACGCCAATGGCATACGCTCTTCTGCCCGTAATGGATTTTATGATTGGCTTGTAGGGCAGGATGTTGATTTTGTATGTATTCAGGAAACTAAATCGCAAGTAGAGCAATTAATCCCGGAAGAACTTTATTTTCCAAGGGATTATTTTTGTGATTATTTTGATGCTGAAAAGAAAGGCTACAGTGGGGTTGCCATTTATTCAAAATATAAACCCGTGCGTATTGTGAAAGGGCTTGGGTTTGATTATTGTGATAAAGAAGGGCGTTATATCCAATTTGATTACCCTAAATTAAGTGTGATTTCTCTTTATTTGCCCTCTGGAACAAGTGGTGAGGATCGGCAAGAAGTGAAATATGCTTTTCTGGAGCAATTTGCCAGACACTTGATGAATTTAAAAAATGAGGGAAGAGAGTTAATTATTTGTGGTGATTACAACATCGCGCATAAAAAGATAGATTTAAAAAATTGGAGAGGGAACCAGAAAAACTCAGGATTTTTACCCGAAGAACGTGCCTGGATGGATGAGTTATTTGGTTCTATGGGGTTTGTAGACGCTTTTAGGGTACATAATCAGGAAGAAGAGCAATATACCTGGTGGTCTTATCGAGCTAGAGCCTGGGAAAAGAATGTCGGGTGGCGGATTGATTATCAGGTGATTACGCCTGGTCTGACTGAATATGTCGCGGACAGCCGAATTTTTCGCGAAGCACGTTTTTCGGATCATGCCCCTTTAATGATTGAATACAAGGGAGACTGGTGTGTTTAAACTCGCTAGCTGGAATGTTAATTCATTAAAAGTCCGTCTGGAACAGGTTTTGCAATGGCTTGAGTCTTCACAAGTTGATGTGCTTGCCATGCAGGAGACTAAGCTGACTGATGAGAACTTTCCTGTTGTTTCATTTACAGACAAAGGGTACCACGTCATTTTTTCAGGTCAGAAAACTTATAACGGGGTTGCCATTATTAGTCGATATCCTATGACAGATATTCAAACCGATATTCCAGAATTGGAAGATCCTCAGCGGCGTATCCTGGCTGCTACGGTAAAAGGAATCAGATTGATTAATCTTTATGTGCCTAATGGTGGAGAACTGACTTCAGACAAGTACCAATATAAACTGGATTGGTTAAATAAAGTGACTCGTTTCATTCAACATGAGATAAGCATTTATTCTAAAGTAGCAGTTGTGGGTGATTTTAATATTGCGCCCGAAGATCGGGATGTCCATGATCCAGTTGAGTGGGAAGGTTGTGTTTTGGTCAGCCCTCCTGAAAGGCAAGCATTTATGAAGATACTTGAATTGGGTTTACATGACAGTTTCCGTAATTTTGCTCAGGAAGAAAAAGCGTTTAGCTGGTGGGATTATAGAGCCGCAGCATTCCGACGTAATCGTGGTTTGCGCATTGATCATGTGCTATTGAGCCATGAATTAAATGCTTTATGTCGACAATCCAAAATCGATAAAGAACCAAGAAAAGCAGAGAGGCCTTCCGATCATGCGCCGGTTTGGGTTGAGCTAGAATTATAAATGTCTGAGGTGTTTGAGAAAAAATTGCTTTATGAGATCATTTCTGCTATTGTTTTGACTCATTTGTGTAGAGTATGGTGCTTGGCAATAGCGTCCAGGTGGCGATACTTATTTGAAACTAGAAGAGAGTGGTATTATGAAAGCATCAGTTCATCCTGATTATCAAACAGTTAAAGTAACATGCAGCTGTGGTGAAGTATTTGAAACTCGTTCTACTTTGTGTAAAGATTTGAACATAGAAGTTTGTTCAATGTGCCATCCTTTTTATACAGGAAAACAAAAGTTGGTTGATACTGGTGGCCGTGTTCAGAAATTCCGTGACAGGTATAATATGCGTACTGGGCAAGCCAAATCAAAAGAATAATATTTTAATTTTTGAGTTTTTAACAAAGGCACAAATTTTTTGTGCCTTTTCTCTAAGAGAGGATTAAAAATTCAAATTTTTGATATGATGTTTTCACCGCGTGATCTGAAATAGAGAGTATGCACTTTGGATAATGAAGTAATAAAGCAGCGGGCATTGGATTATCATGAGTTCCCTGTTCCAGGGAAACTCTCTGTTCATCTTACAAAATCGACTAATTCCCAAGACGATTTGTCTTTGGCCTATACACCTGGTGTAGCTGCCCCAGTTTTAGCCATAGCTGAAGCGCCAGAAAATGCTTATCGTTTTACCAGCAAAGGCAATCTGGTTGCGGTGATGACCAATGGCACCGCAGTGTTAGGTTTGGGAAATCTTGGACCTTTAGCGAGTAAACCTGTGATGGAAGGCAAAGCGGTATTATTTAAACGATTTGCTGATCTGGATGTCTTTGATATAGAAATCGATGCCGAGGATCCACAGTCTTTTATTGCTACTGCAAAACGCATTGCCCCAACTTTTGGCGGCATAAATCTTGAAGACATCAAAGCTCCGGAGTGTTTTGAAATAGAACAAGCTTTGATTGAGCAGTTAAATATTCCTGTATTCCATGATGATCAACATGGTACTGCTATTGTAGTTGCAGCAGGCTTGTTAAACGCGTTGGAATTACAGAACAAGAAATTAAGCGACATTAAAATTGTCTGTATGGGCGCTGGAGCTGCAGGTATTGCTTCTATGCGACTTCTTGTGGCATTAGGGGCTCTAAAAAGTAATATGCTTCTTCTGGATACCAAGGGAGTTATTCATTCGGGCCGTGAGGATTTAAATCCCTATAAGTTTGCTTTTGCTAGAAATACTTCCTGTCGTTCACTGGAAGATGCTTTGGTTGATGCTGATGTGTTTATTGGCGTTGCAAGGCCAGATTTGCTAAATGCCCATTTATTAAGCTTGATGGCACCCAATCCAGTGATTTTTGCGTTATCTAACCCTGATCCTGAAATCAAACCCGAATTGGCTCATAGTGTGCGTAAGGATCTGGTGATGGCAACAGGCCGAAGTGATTATCCTAATCAAGTTAATAATGTATTATGTTTTCCTTATATTTTTCGTGGTGCGTTAGATGTACGTGCCACTTGCATTAACCAGGCCATGCAAATTGCAGCTGTTGAAGCCATTCGTCAATTGGTGCATGAGCCTGTTCCTCAGGTAGTGAAGGACAATTACCCAGGAGTTGTGAATTGGGATTTTGGACCTGACTATATTATTCCAAAGCCTATCGACCCTCGCCTTAAAGAGAGGGTTCCTGCTGCTGTAGCGAAAGCTGCGATAGCGAGTGGCGCGAGTCAATTTAATAATTTATAAGGTAATAAATTCACCTTATAGAAGTAAGCAGTTTAGGTCTTATTAGCGTTTAAACAAAGGATATCCTGGAAAATTCTTTGAAAGCCATCGCTGGTTTTCTGGAAGACTGCAAGATGAGCTTTTGTGCGCTTATAAGATATGCTGGGATGCAGAAATGGGAACTAAAATAGGATTTAAAAATACTTGACTAATTGTTAAGGAGATAATTTTGCATACAGAAAACCGAACTAACTATGCAATGATAGGATGGCTACTTTGTGGGCTGGGGGCAATATTTTATAGTTATGAGTATTTGTTACGCATTGCACCAAGTGTAATGGAAAACGCTTTAAGGACTCATTTTAATTTATCGGCGTCTGGTTTTGGCTTCCTTTCTTCCATTTATTATCTAGCTTATGTTCCTATGCAATTGCCAGTTGGGGTTTTATTGGACAGGTATGGGCCGAAGAGACTGTTAACAATGGCCTGTTTGGTCTGCGTTATTGGAACGTATATGTTTACTGGGACAACTATTTTTTGGGTGGCCGCAACAGGTCGCTTTTTAGTTGGATTTGGCTCCGCTTTCGCCTTTGTCGGTGTGTTAAAGATCGCCACTCTTTGGTTACCTGAAAACCGGCTGGCCATGATATCTGGCATGACGTCCGCATTAGGCCCTATCGGTGCTATGCTGGGCGATAACTTTCTGGAATTGTTCATCGTTAAAATGGGCTGGGTTAAGACACTTAACATGACCGCAGCTTTCGGTATTGTATTGACTTTAGTCTTGTGGGCAGGGATCAAGGATAGGAAGGGGCAGCACAGGCAAAGCGGAACAGTTCCCACTCTTAAGAAAGGGTTAGTTGATCTGGGAATTATTATTACTAGCCGGCAGATATGGGTCAATGGAATGTATGGCTGTTTAGTTTACCTGCCTACTACGGTCTTTGCAGAATTGTGGGGTATTCCCTATTTACACCATGCCCATGGTTTAACTACTCAAGCGGCAGGATTGGCTAATTCCATACTGTTTTTAGGATTTATTATTGGCGCTCCAATAATGGGATATATTTCAGATCGCTTGTATCGACGTAAATTTCCAATGTTAATTGGTGCTAGTGGCGCTGCAATTGTCATGATGATGATTTTATATTTACCTGGATTAAATGAATCAAATATTCAGGCGTTAATGTTTTTATTAGGATTGCTTTATAGCGCTCAAGCCATCGTTTTTGCGGTGGGAAGAGAGTTGAGTCCTGGTGAGGCGGCTGGAACAGCAATGGCGGTGACTAATATGATAGTCATGCTTGGCGCTATGTTTTTGCAACCGTTAGTAGGACATTTATTAGACTTCAGTTTATCAACTCATTTAAGTGATACTACCGGTATTGCAGTGGATAACATGAGTAAACTATATACCGTAGATGATTATCAGTTTGCCTTATCCATAATTCCATTGGGTATACTGATAGCAGCCATTTTAACTTTCTTTCTAAAAGAAACTCATGCAAAAGCACCTAAATAATATGACTACTAAAAAACAAATTTCATATGGTGTCCTGGTCTGTTTTGTCGGGGCTGTTTTTTACTGTTATGAATTTATCCTCAGAATTGTTCCGGGAGCTTTGCAAACGGAGTTAAGTACGGCTTTGGGACATATTTCTGCTACCACTTTTGGGCAGATTTCAGCCCTGTATTATTTTGCATATTCGCCCATGCAAATGCCAGTAGGGATGTTAATGGACCGCTATGGGCCGAGACGACTTTTAACTTTTGCCTGCTTGTGTTGTGCCTTGGGTTCCTGGATGTTTACTTTAACCTGGTCAATTCTACTGGTGGGTATTGGTCGATTCCTGGTCGGATTTGGATCTTCCTTCGCTTTTGTTGGTGTTTTATCTCTGGCCTTGCATTGGCTGCCACGCCGTTATTTTTCTTTAGTGGCTGGTTTGATTACTACGCTAGGTATGCTAGGACTGGTTTATGGTGAAATCAAAATAACCGAATGGTCAGAGATCATAGGTTGGGATCATGTTTTAATGCATATTGCAATGATTGGTTCTGCGTTGTGTATATTAACATTCTTTGTCGTTAGAGATGGTCCAGAAGGATATCAACCCAACAAATATCCTTGGCCTGAATTTTTCCATAACGTACTTAAAGTACTTATGTCTCATGAAGTGTGGCTTATTGGATTTGTTGGAGCCTGTCTTTATACTTCATTATCAGTATTTGGAGAGTTATGGGGTAAAACCTATTTGGAGCAAGCTCATCATTTAACCAAAGTAGAAGCTGCAAAAACTGTTTCTGCTGTTTTTCTGGGATGGGCCGTAGGAGCTCCATTGGCGGGGTACATATCCGATATTACCCGCAGGCGATTATTGCCTTTGGTGATTGGTGCGATAGTATCGTTAATATGCATTAGCTTTGTTTTGTATTGCCCCGGGCTATCCTATCTTACCTTGAATATATTGTTATTCTTGTATGGTGTTTTCAGTGCGACTGAAATTATAGTTTTTATTATGGCTAAGGAATGTAGTGGTGCCAAATTATCAGGGACAGTTTTTGCAGTAACCAATATGATTATTTCTTTGGCTGGCGCTGTTTTTCAACCACTCGTGGGAAAGTTACTGGATACATTTGGCGATAGCGGTATAGTGGCAGGTGAACATATCTATACTGTTGATGATTATCAAGTCGCACTTTCGATATTACCCATTTCATTACTTTTGGTAACTATTTTGGCTTTCTTTATTAAAGATAAGGACCACTCCAGTAATTCTGAATCTTAATTTTGGCAAAGGTCATCCTTTGCCTTTGTCAGGATGGACAGTTGAATATCGCAATCAGCTCTTTAACAGGTAGCCGCAACTGACTTCTGCAGCTTATCCAGCGTGGCACATAAAAACTCTTTATCTGTGCTTTCTTGTAATAATGTCGTGTAAATTCAGTATCATGATTCGATATGATGACAGGAATTCCTTTGGAGGCTGTTTCCCGAGCTAATTCTGCCAGCTCAATTTGATCTTCTAAAGAAAATAATTTTTGGTTATAGGGTAATGTTTGATTGTTTTCAGTCAGTGGCACATAAGGTGGGTCACAGTAAATGACATCACCTGGTTCCGCCAAAGCAAAAGTGTTTCTAAAATCCCCGTGAATGAATTGGGCTGAAGGACATTTTTTATAGAACAGCATCATTTCCTTACTTGGAAAATAAGGTTTTTCGTAAAGACCAAAAGGGACATTGTATTTTCCTTTTGAATTGTATCGGCACAAACCATTATATCCATGCCGATTAAGATAGAGAAAAACTGCTGATTTTTGATTTGAATCCATTAAATTATTAAATTCACTTCGCAGCTCATAATATTTTTCTTTGCAATTGGCTTCGGGGGTAAAATATTGCTGACAATAGTCTATAAAGGATTCGCCATCTATCTTTAGAACCCGGTAAATATTAACCAGGTCAGAATTGCTTTCGGCCAGTAGATAGGATGAGTAGCTGGTATTCATAAAAACTACACCTGAACCTGCAAATGGCTCAATTAAACGCTGGCCAGTGGGTAAAGACGAGATAATTTCATTTAAACAGTTGTACTTACTTCCTGCCCATTTCAGAAAAGGTCTGATTTTTACCATAACTTATAAAATCAATATTTTAGGATGAAGTATCTCTTATTTTCAGGATAAAGAACAGAACAATGAATAAAGGTTCCTTATCTGATTTACAGGATAGCCGTTCAATTGGTTTCACTGTATATTTTAAATCTTGTCAAATTTGTACTTTTTAACACTGACATTCAGGATTTTAATTAATACATGATCGCAATAATAAGCAAACCAATGGCGATAAATCCTATAAGGCCTAAAGCTGGATTTCCTCCTGGAACCAAATGAGTTTCTGATGGCGATTGGCTACAGGTTTGTCTCCCTTTCCATGCCATGATAGAGGGTAATAACAGCAGTAATATCACACAACAGACCCCAGCATAACTTAATGCATGCAGGTAGATGCCTGGGTTAAACAACACCACTGCCAATGGAGGAATAAAAGTGAGAGCCAGCGTATATTTGCCTTGATTGCCAGATTTTTTGAGCTTTAATCCATCAGCAAGAAAATCAAATAACCCTAATGAAACGCCCAGAAATGCGGTAACCATACAGATAGAAGTGAAAAAACCAAAAAAACCACTGATCCACTGACTGCTTACTGATTGGCTAAGCGCTTCTGTGAGACCGCTGGTTGCATGATCCGAGTTCATTAAGGACAATAAACCATTTTCTCCCTCACGTGAGATAACGCCCATAATCACTGCATCCCAGACGATGTAGCAAAATAATGGGATAAGCGAACCAAACAAAATAACCCGACGCAGGCTACGTATATCATCATTAAAATAATCACGTAAACTGGGCACTATGGATGCAAATCCAAAAGAGGTAACCAAGATCATGAGAGTACCAGTAAAGGCTTTCGCTGATCCGCCTGTTAATCCAGCTGCTGATACATGCGGACTGATAATGATAACCAATAAAACATAGACGCCTAGCTTGCCAAACATAAGCCCACGATTAACGTAGTCTACGGAGCGTATCCCGCTATATACAATGAGGCTGAACAAGGCAGTAAAGATTACAGAGGTTATCCAATTGGGTAAATCAATATGAGCCTTGTGCAATAAACTGCTGAATACATCGCTTCCACCTGAAATATAGGCTGCCAGCAAGGTGTAAAGAAGCAGAAGATACGTTATCCAAGCAATCACCTGGCCTGGTAGGCCCAAAGTTGATTTCGCCATTGAAATCATATTGCTGCCTGCCGGAAGCCGAAGATTTACCTCAAGAATTAACAAAGCTCCTGCGGTCATCACAAACCAGCAAAAAACCAGGAAAAATAATGAGTTCGCGAATCCCACCTCGGCTGTAGAGACAGGTAGTGCAAGCATACCACCACCAATCGAAGTGCCTACTATGAGCAATATACCGCCAATTAATTTTGAATTGATCACGAAGTATAACCCAAAAACAGTGCAAATATAGAACAAAATGATACTTTGTTCCTCAATAAAAGTCAACTTCCTTGTCACAGGCATTGGTCATTTTTTCTGCTCAAATGGCCTAAACGTTCAATTTACACATCCTGTCTATTAAGTTTTAATGTTTTACCTGCTATCAAAGTAAAAAAGCCAGTAATAACACTAATTCATTTATTTAAAAAGTGTAATAAATTCATGTGCCAACAATGCCACAGAAACAATAATCACTGAGAACTGTGATATTTTACCGCCGGGAACCAAAAAGGGCGATTTGTAGCGCTTTCTGCCAAAATAACACATTAGGGCGGGCAATAATAGTAGTAATATAATGCAAAATACGCCGGCATAGCGCAAAGCATAAATATAAGCCCCGGGATAATAAATGACGATGAGTAAAGGCGGTAAAAAAGTCAAAACAAATAAACCAAATCCATGGCGGCCTCGCTCACGTAATTTTAAGCCATCGGCAAGAAAACTGAATAAACATAGTGATACACCTAAAAAGGCAGTTAACATACAAATAGAAGTAAAAAAATTAAAGAGAGCACTGATGGTGGTGTTTTGGACTTTATCGGTTAACAAACTGGCTAGTGCACTGGTTGTACGCGGATTTTGCATTAGACTTTCAAGTCCATTGCTCCCGGCTGAAGGGAGTGAACCAATAATTACGGCATCCCATGCTATGTAGCATATTAAAGGTATTAATGAACCAATAAAAATGACTTTTTTTAATGTCTTAATGTCATCATCAAAATAATCTCTCAGATTTGGCACGATAATAGCAAAACCAAAAGAAGTAATTAAAATCATAATGGCACCACCAATGTGCCGATAATCACCATGTTGAAAATAGTGAAATTCGATGTGCGGGGCAATAAGGATAACGAGTATGCAGTAAACAGCTAATTTACCGAACATGAGAGCACGGTTAGCAACGTCGACAGAATGAATGCCGCCATATACCACCAGGCCAAAAATTAAAGTAAATATCGAGCTTGCTTGCCAATCACTGAGATGCCAATTGACCTTGGACAAAAGGCTGTTCAATACATCAGCACCGCCAGAAATGTAAGCGGAAAGCAAGGTGTACAATAAGAAGAGGTAACTAATCCAGGCAGTAAGTAATCCATAATCACCCAGAGTTGCCTTGGCCATAGAAACCATGTGTTTTCCTCTGGACAAGTACAGATTTGCTTCCAGGATGAAAAAGGCCCCGAAGGTCATAAAGGCCCAGCAGATAAGAAGAAACAGAGATGATTGCCAAAAACCGGTTGCTGCATTGGCTACTGGGAGAGCTAACATTCCACCACCAATGGAGGTACCAACTATCAATAAGATGCCGCCTATAAATCTTGAACGCATTAATAAACCTTTATTTTACATAAGCCACTTGTTGTTGCGCGGGTTGAGCAGGGCTTGTAAACCACTGGATCTCGATTCTTCTGTTCTGAGCGCTGCCATGAATAATAGCATTGTCAGAAATCGCATTTTTATCTCCATAACCCTCTGCTTTTAGTCTTTTAGCTGCAATACCATTAGCCCAGAGAAAAGTCATCATTGTTTCAGCTTGCGCTTGAGAAAGCTTTCTCTTATGACTGCGTGATCCAACATTATCAGTAAATCCCGCAACATAAATTGTGCTTTGAGGATAAAAATTTAACAGTCTGATGATATTGTTTAAGCCAGGATAGCATATTTCATTAAGACGGGGGCTGCTAAACATGAAATATTTGTCTGTAGGAATAATTAACGTTCTGGTATCTCCATATTCAACATACTGAATATCCTGTTTTTGCAGGTCTCTGATAATTTTGCGTTTGCTGTCTCTGTAGATACTTGCAACGAGACCTACCGTACCGCCAGCAGCTGCTCCAATAAGCGTTCCTGAAGCAGTGCCACTGGCGATTACTCCAGCTACTGCGCCAATCCCGGTGTCTACTCCCACTCTTTTAACAGCGCGTCGATCGGGTTGAAAATTGTTATAAGGAGGATGAAAGCAGCCCGCAAGAAAGCAAATCATTAATCCATAACCAAGGATTCGTGTATTGGCTAATTTGCGTGACATATCCACTCCTTTAATCAATGATTTAATCATTATTAAGCATCTCATTAAATTTCGCAATCTAACACTTTATATTTTTACAGGACGCATTTAAAAAAATAATTTTCTTCGTCTATAATTGAAATTATCAAGGAAGAAACAGAGTGATGCACTGTGAAAGGAAATTCAAGGGGCTAACTCACCAAAATGCAAGGAGCGGTATGCCTGGCTCATTACCCGGTTTGCCGAAAAAGCTATGAAAATTCCAGTCCAACTCAAAAATCTAGGTGGTAATATCCCAGAAAATGATATTGCTTTGCAAGTTTCTTATTTTGTGAAATCTCAGAATGAGGAATTGCTTCCCCAAAGTGACGCTTATATTGCTCCTGCTTCAGGCAAGATTGATATCAGCTTTGGGAATAATCTTGCGCGAAATAAAGATGTTTTCTTTGCTGTTGCATTACAAAGCAACAATATTCTGGCTCAAACCTCAACATCCGCTACTCAATTAAGAGACGAAGTACCCATTACTTTGGAATTTGATTATAGCCCGCTGGTGTTATCAGAGCCTGATGATCAAATTGTTTCTCCCAGACCATTGTTTGTTTATGGGCGCTTGCTTGATAAAAAGGGCAAGAAAAAACTGGAAGATGTTCAAATCATTTTTGAAGCAACACGTGCTAATGATGGAGGTTTACAACCTATCGCAAGCGTAAGAACAGAAGCTGAGGGTTATTTTTTTATTGAGTATCCGCAAGGTAGTTTTATTGATGCCTATGCCCGTGTGGGATTGCCACTTCGTGACAACCCAATCCCTATCCGCCTTGATGAAATCAGGATTGATGGTGACATTTCGCATAAGGTATTTCCTCGCAATGTCATTTTAGTCGCAGAATTAATCGAAGCGGAAGAAGCGGTTGTCGAGAAGGAATGTGGCTGTGAGGTACTGGATGTTCATGGGAGTAAAAGGATTTTGGAGGAATATTCCTTTTATAGTGTGGTGCGCACTACAGAGCCCGAAATATTGGGGTATGTTTTAAAAGAAGAAGATGAAATTACTTTGGATGAAGTATTAACCCAACATCCTATCCGTATTTGGGAGATTATCGATCCTATTTTTCAATTACCCGCATTTAGCCATCTTGCAAATCGCGCAAGAGTAAACCTGCCAGAAGTCACAGAAAGAAGCATCAATACAGAAATAACAACAAGAACTCACGGCCGGGCAAATCCTGCACCTAATCCGCCTCAAGACAATGAACTGGCTGAAACTTTAAAACAAATTAAAATTAATCGCAGTGTGTTAAATAACTTTTTACAAAGAGAAGCCAATATCACCAAAGATAACATTGTCAGTCTCATTGAAATGAATGAAAGTTATCGCTTTAAGCAAAAAATGACTTTGGGAGAAACAAAACCTCTGGGAAGAGTCGTATTGAATTCTGAGAATTCTGTGGATTGGGATTTAGAGCCCACACTATATCAGGCCGTATCGGTTGCCCATGGGCATTTACTTCATTATAAGTCAGAATGGATTGCCGATGGTTATTCTCTTGGAGATCTCCTTTACAGCTTACCATTGGCTCCAGGCCAAAAAAAACAGATTGTTGTATTTGATTGGGAACGAAGAGAGTCAGCCACCAATATACAATCTTTAGAATATGAAGAAAGTTTATACAATTCACTTAGCCGCGATAGAGATATCTTTGAAATCACGAAAGGAGTGATTGAAGAAAACATAAAAGGTAAATCGAGCGCAACTACGGCGAGTGCCAGTGCTGGTATTGGAGGGGTAGTGGGTGGTTTGCTTTTTGGGGTTTCAGGTGGGGTTGGCCATTCTGGCTCGACCGCCTCTCAAAATAGTCTAAGGCAAACTTCGGCAAGTGACTTGCAAAAAATCAGAGATCGCATTGTTCAATCGGCTAATGCTGTTCGTAGCCAGCGTTCTTCAGTGATTCAAGCGGTTTCTCAAGGAGAGCGTTTTGAAGTCTCGTCTGAAACAGTGGCTAACTATAATCATTGCCATGCCATTACGATTCAGTACTATGAGGTATTACGTCATTTTAAAGTGCGCCAGCGTTTTGCAGAAGCGCGCGAATGCTTGTTTGTTCCACTGCTTATGAGCCAATTTGAGTTAAATAAATTATTGCGTTGGCGAGAAAGTATTCAATTTGCTTTATTGAATCCCAATCTATCAAAAGGGTTTGACGCTGCAGAAAGAATTAAAAATAAATGGATCGGCAGTAATTTTCCAGGGGGGACTTTCGCTTCCGAGAAAATTCTTAATGCATCAGGCAACTTCCAGATTAAATTTATTATCCGCAGGCCCGACGATAAGATGGTTGAAGTGGATGATTATTCAAAGCCTATCTATGGTGGCCAGAATATGATTATCGGATATCAGAAAAAAACAGTCGAGGATATCAACGAAGCAAACTGGCAAAGTTTAATTCCTTTTCTGGGCTCGGATACTCCTAAAGGATTTTATGATCATCATTTAAGAGATGCAAAAAACAAGGATGAAGTATTTCATCGATTGCTTGGAGAGAAAATTGCAACGGCATTTGTTGGTGCGCTCACTTTCCATGTTGCGGATGAGACGGGTAATGAAATTTCTTCAATCTCTTTTGATACGACTCTGACTTCAAAATATAGAAAAGAAGGTGTTTTAAATGTTTCTGTGCGGTTTATGGGACCTTCCCAATTTAGCAGAGACAAAGTGCATTATATTAAAATTCGTTGTGGTACGACCAATGTGTTACCCGATTATTCATCAATTATCGTTACTTCAGGATTTATAAGATACAAGACGCCTCATTATGAAGGCTTTTTATGTCGTTTCCAAAGTATTTATGACGATTTATCTCCTAGCGATGGTGTAACGCTTTATGCTGGTCCTTCACTTGATGAGCTACGTGATCCAAGAAAAGAAGATATTGCTCTGGTGAATTCGCTGATTGACCATTTAAACGATAATTTGGAATGGTATCACAAAGCGATCTGGCAACTGATGCCTGCCGAAAGAAGATTTTTACTTCTTGATGGTATCGTATTGCCCGGTAATAAAGGGTTAGGCAGAAGCCTGGCATCGCTGGTGGAAAATGAGCTAATTGGTATTGTAGGTAATAGCCTGGTTTTTCCTGTGGCAAAAGGATTAAATCTGGATCCTAATTTTGGTGCTTCAGATTCTCTGACCGATTACTATATGGTGGCTGCTGGTGATCCTGTCAATGTTTCAATCCCAACGAAAGGTGTCTATGCTGAGGCGATGATGGGGCGTTGTAATTCTTGTGAAGAAAAAGATGAAAGTCGCTTCTGGCGTTGGGAAGAATCTCCTATACCTGACACTCCAACAACAATCAATCCAATCAGTACCGAGAGTCGAAGAGCGGAACCTGGTAATTTGCAACCTGCTGCTTTTCCCAATCCAATGGTTAATATTCAAAATGCACCAAATGCGCCTGATCCCACTGGTTTGGCAGGAACACTGTCTTTATTAGGGAAAGGGGATTCATTCAGGGATATTACAGGACTTGCTCAAAATCAAACCAATGCGTTGGACGCTTTGAAAGCCTCCTTTGATGCGACCAAAACATTTGGGCAAGAGGCGGCGAAATTGGAAATTCAAAAAATGATGGATAAACGATTAGACAATGCGATTAAAGCGATTAATAACAATCCCAATCTGGATCCAAAACAAAAAATGGAGCTCACAGAAAAGGCGTTAAATGCTTATCTTGGTGCCGGGGCTAATACAACGCAACCACCGAAAGATGCCAATGCTGACAAGTTGCAGGAAGGTATTAATAAAAATCTGGATAAAGTGAACAGCAGCAAGAGTGGTGAGATGTCTGTAACAAAACCGGATGGAACCAAAGTCAATACAAAATTTGACGGGGGTACTACGCCTCCAGCTATTGAAACCAAAATAGGTAAAGGCGGCATTACTCCTATGAAACAAGAAAACAGCAATGCCTGTTGGGCAACAGTGGCTACCATGATGTTGCGATGGAAAGACAGCAAGAATTATACAATTGAGGAGGTTTTAACGAAAGCAGGAACTCAATACCTTAATTATTACAAGCAAAAGGTTGGCTTGCCGTATACAGAAAAACAGAATTTTATTACTTCTTTAGGCATGAAAGGGGAGCCCGTAGCCAATTATACTGCACAAAATTACCGTGATTGGTTAGTTGAGTATGGGCCGTTATGGGTCACAACAGATACTGATCAAAGCAAAGGTTTTTCAGCGCATGCGTTGATTATTACTGGTATTAGTAGTGACTTAAAATCCCTGGAAGTTATTGATCCCCTGCAAGGCAGAAAGCTTGTTCAATCTTTCGATGAATTTGCCAATGCATTTAAGGAGCTTATTACGGACAGTGATCTTTTACCAACAACCCAAGTGGTTCATTTCCTGGAGAAAATCGAGGCAACAGAAGGAGCGCCAACTCCTGCTGATATTGTTAAAAGTTTAAATGAATACAATCCTGCCAGTTCAGAAACTTTGGTAATTAATATGGTTGAGTTCAATACTGGTATTTCAGGGATTACCAATTACAAAGATTGGAAAACAGACAGTTCCGTGATACACAACAAGCGTAAAAATGCTTACAGAGATCCGTTTGGTATTAAACACCTCGTGCTTCACGAAACAGCGGCTGAAAGCGGCGATGGTTTTGATGATTCCAATAATGAAACCTCGCATATGTCAGTTAAAAGAGATGCAACCATTCTACAATTTAATGACTTGGTCGAGTTTGAAAATCATGGCTCGGGGATGAACACGACCAGTATTGGCATAGAGTTTGTGAATCGAGGATGGCTATCCTCTTCCACTGCGGATGGTGGAGAAGGGATACCTGCTAAAGAATCCAGTCTGACTGCAGCACAAAAAGAAACCTACAAAGAGGCTAATGGGTATTTATGGGCATTTTGGGGATATGGCTTTAACATTTATCGTGTTCCTCCGTCTATTGATCAGTTAGAAAAAGAAGTGGAACTTGTGAAGTGGCTCACCAGAGATTTTCCTGCCTTACTACAATCAATAAGTGGTATTTCTATTTATAATCTCTTTCCCTCAATTGACGATACTTGGCTACAACTTATCTCCTACGAGGAAGTAAAGAATATATGGACTTTCAAAGCTGCGGATATACCTCCTGAAGCGGAAAGGACTGATAAGAATCTCTTTGTTATGACAACAGGCTATGAGTATCTGGAGCCCAGTTACTTAACTGATAAGAGTGGTATTATTTCACATAATGCTTTTTACGAGAATCACAGCGATGGTTCGTTCCTAACATTATATACCTGGCTGCGTTTGGAGAAAGGAAAATCAAAAACGGATGCATTGGATATTGCCAAGAAACTGATGAAGGATCATTACATCCGGGTTTCTTTAACAAGCAATACAGACAAGAAAATAATCTTGCTGAATGTTAAGGATGGTAATTTGGTTTAATAGGTAAGATCCAGAATTATGCAATGCAATTAGTAACTCCACTACGTCATCCCGTTAGCAGCGCGGGATCTGGCTATGCTCGACATGGACGTGAGCAGTGACTGCGATTTCGTGTTTATCCAAGGTACATCTATTAGGAATAGAGTGTCTGTGTAAATTTTGATCCACTCCCTCACAGTCGTAGCTCAGGTTATTAATCAGTATTAACTCGCTTCATGCCCCCGATTTAAAACTATTTTAAAATGATAAATTATGGCATTATGAGGCTTTATTTGTACTTTCTTAAGAACAGGATTTAAGAAAAACCTCAAGGTCGAGGCAAAAAATGTTTTTAACAAAGAGATTAGGGTTTTGCGTAAGTCCTGAAGAAAATATAATGCGGACAAAGGGTTGGTACGCTAAGTAATTCATGGAGAACTATATGAGTAAAAAAGCGATAGCAATAAGCATCGTCATCGCACTTTTTTTCATCACAGCAATTTGGTTCGCGTACGGCTTTGCCAAACAAGAAGAAAATCAAAACTGGCTTACCCTTTACGGAAACGTCGATATACGTGATGTCTCATTATCCTTTCGTGTCTCAGGACGTATTCTGTCTATGGCTGTTGATGAAGGTGCTCATGTTAAGAAGGGTCAAGTACTCGCAAAGCTTGATAAAGATACTTTTATAGCCAATCTGGAAATGGCGAAAGCCCAATTGGAACAAGCCATTGCCAATCAAAAAAATGCAAGCAGAACTTATAAAAGACGTGAACAACTGGTAGACAACGGGGCTGTTTCAAAAGCTCTTTTCGATGATGCCGTTGCGATGAAAGATTCGAGTAGTGCGGAAGTTTCTGTGGCTAAAGCGAATCTTGAGAAAGCTCAAATATCACTGAACGATACGGAAATTCATGCTCCTACTCATGGGACGATACTGACCAGAATTCAGGAACCAGGAGCTATTGTTAATATTGCGGAGCCAGTTTATACATTGGCTATTGATAATCCGGTATGGGTAAGGACTTACATTGATGAACCTTTTTTGGGTAAAATTTATCCGGGACAGGAGGCTTTGGTTTACACGGATTCCAATCCGGAAAAACCCTATAAGGGGCATATTGGTTTTATTTCCCCACAGGCAGAATTCACACCCAAAATTGTTGAAACAACTCAATTGCGAACGGATCTTGTCTATCGTATAAGAGTAGTTATTGATCAACCTGATAACGGATTAAGACAAGGAATGCCTGTTACTGTGAAAATCCATTTAAAAGCGAATTCATAGTAATGAATAGTTCAAAGCCACTTGTCAGTATTAATGGGGTCAGTAAATGTTTTCCTGGAAACATTGATCCTGCGTTAGATAATGTTTCTGCAACAATTTTTGAAGGGCAAATCACGGGTTTAGTTGGACCGGATGGGGCGGGAAAATCAACTCTTATGCGTCTTATATGCAGCCTGATGATGCCTACGGAAGGAACAATTACAGTAGATAGTCTCAATACCCGGACCGACTCGGAAAAAATTCATGCAATTACCGGCTATATGCCGCAAAAATTTGGCTTGTACGAAGATTTGACCATTATAGAAAATTTGAGGCTTTATGCTGAACTTAGGAATCTTCATGGTGAGAAACGTGAAGAGCAATTTAGAACATTACTTAAATTTACAGCACTGGAGCCTTTTCAGAAACGTTTGGCTGGTAATCTCTCAGGAGGAATGAAGCAAAAGTTAGGACTGGCTTGTGCCTTAATGGGTGAGCCTAAGCTATTATTACTTGATGAGCCGAGTGTTGGCGTTGACCCAATCTCCAGAAGGGAGTTGTGGACTATGGTCCAGGGACTACTTGGAAAGGGTATGGGCGTTGTTTGGTCAACTGCTTATCTTGATGAGGCTGAAAAGTGTGATCAAATTCTTTTACTTAATGCTGGAAAGCCTATATACCATGGAAAACCGGGGGATTTTTTGCAAAAAACCAAAGACCGGACTTTTCAAATTTGCGGTGTTTCCCTGTTAAATCGTCGCCAGGCTCTAATGAATGCTCTTAATACCCCTGAAGTCATTGATGGTGTCATCCAAGGTAAGAATATTCGTATTGTCATTAGTGATAAAAAAATAAAGCCAAGTTTAAATGGCATAACTCGGGAACCTGGAGTTACCTTTCAAGATGTTGAACCGCGTTTTGAAGACGCTTTTATTGATAGTCTGAAAACTAAAATAAGCGGCCGCTCTTTGTTAGCCGAACATATTACTGAAAAACCTCATAGTGACAAGCCTATCATCGAGGCTCGCAAGTTAACCAAACGTTTTGGCAGTTTTACTGCCGTTTCGAATAATGAATTTACAATCAAACGTGGTGAAATCTTTGGTTTATTAGGCCCTAACGGAGCTGGTAAATCAACCACATTTAAAATGATGTGTGGTTTATTGCAACCGACTGAAGGTCAAGCATTTGTCATGGGGCTTGATTTGAAAACCTCATCCTCAGAAGCAAGAAGCCGTATTGGGTATATGGCTCAGAAATTTTCACTATACAGCCATCTCGATGCGTTGCAGAACATGCGTTTTTTTTCTGGCTTATACGGGTTATCCGGAAAAAGGCAGGAAGCACAGATTAACAGCATGATTGAAATTTTTGATCTTAAAAAACACTTAAAGCAAAATTCAGGTGATCTTCCATTAGGATTTAAACAACGTCTTGCTCTGGCCTGTGCCGTAATGCATGAGCCTGATGTGTTATTTCTGGATGAGCCAACTTCGGGGGTTGATCCATTGACCCGACGCGAGTTTTGGACACATATTAATGGTATGGTGAATAAAGGTGTGACTGTGATGGTAACCACCCATTTTATGGATGAAGCGGAATATTGCGATCGTATCGCCCTTATTTACAGGGGGAAGAATATTGCTACAGGAACACCAGATGATTTAAAGGATAAAGTACGTAACTCTACATTACCCAATCCTACTTTAGAAGACGCTTTTATCGAGTTAATCCGATTGGATGAGTTGCAAGAGCCAGTACATTAACACAGGGAGAACAGTGGTTGAATATTCGCTTTCTAAAGGCTTTGGTCATTAAGGAAACTCTGCAAATTATCCGTGATCCCAGTACTATATTAATTGCTTTTGTATTGCCCTTAATTTTGCTTTTTATTTTCGGCTATGGTGTTAACCTGGACACTGATCAAGTCAAGTTTGGCTTGGCTTTAGAGAGTTATGATTCTTCGACCGTCAGTCTCTCTCAATCTTTTAGCAGTTCCCGATTTTTGGATGTATCCATTTCAACCAACAGACAAGAGTTTCGTTATGGCTTGGTTAATGGGACAATTCGTGGTTTTATTGATATCCCTCAACGGTTTACTGCCAATAGCCTGAGTGGAAATCCCAAGCCAACTCTGCAAACTATAGTTGATGGCTCTTATCCGCAGGTTGCCGGTTTTGCAGAAAATTATGCGCTTGGCGCTTTGCAAACCTGGATTAGCTCTCAGGCTTATGAACATGGCCAACTGACGGTTAAGTCTGGTATTAATCTGGAGCCGAGATATTGGTACAACCAAGAGCTGAAAAGCAGGAATTTTCTTATTCCTGGCTCAATAGTTATTGTTATGACTTTGATTGGAACATTGCTCACCTCATTGGTTATAGCTCGTGAGTGGGAAAGAGGAACGATGGAAGCGATGATGGCAACGCCAATCTCTATTGTTGACATCATCTTGGGAAAATTAATCCCCTATTTTGTGTTAGGGATGGGCTCCATGTTTTTATGTACCATTATTGCAACATGGTATTATGGGGTGCCTTTCCAAGGCACTCTTTTGGCATTGACATTAGTTTCCGCTGTTTTTTTAGTCGCTGCTTTGGGACAGGGATTATTAATTTCCACCCTTGCAAAAGATCAGTTTGTGGCTTCGCAATTGGCTTTGATGTCTGCGTTTTTGCCTTCATTTATTCTTTCCGGGTTTATTTTTGAAATCAATTCGATGCCAAAATGGATACAATTACTCACTCATTTGTTTGCAGCACGTTATTTTGTGACAAGTCTGCAAACCTTGTTTTTAACAGGTAACATTTGGACGCTTTTGGTTCGTTGCCTCTTTGCGATTGCACTGATTGGGTTTGCATTCTTCTTTATTACCGCGCATAAAACCAGAAAAAGGCTTGATTAATGGCAAAATTATCTCCAACAACAAGGATTTTTGCTCTTGTCATTAAGGAAATATTGACTTTATTTAAAGATCCCAAGGGGCGAATTGTATTGATAGCTCCTCCTCTCCTCCAGTTATTGATTTTTTCTTTTGCAGCGACTATGGAAATCAAAAATATTTCTATAGGCATTTTGAATCAGGATTCTGGAAAGCATGGTTATGAAGTGATTCAACGCTTTATAGGCTCACCAACTTTTTCAAAGGTGTTTTTTATTCAAAAACAATCCGATATCAAACCTATTATTGATAACCAGGAGGCAATGGTTGTAATGACCATCCCTCAAGATTTTTCTCGTAAAATCGAATCGCATTCACAAGCGAATATTCAGTTAATTTTGGATGGTCGACGTTCCAACGCAACGCAAATTGTAAATGGTTATATAAGCAGTATTATTGAAAATTATGATCAGGAAATTCAAAAAACGAGTGGTCCAATCATGACCCTTCCGGTGATGGTGACTCGTAGTTGGTTTAACGAAAATTTACTTTATCTTTGGTTTACCGTTCCTTCATTAATTTGCATATTATCCATGCTGATTTCTCTTGTGGTTACCGCTTTATCGGTAGCCAGAGAAAGAGAATTGGGAACGTTTGATCAATTATTAGTGTCACCTCTTACCCCCTACGAAATTCTTATCGGCAAGACTATTCCTGCCATTATTATTGGGCTGGCAGAAGGTTTTTTGATGTGGATTGCTGCGGTTTGGCTATTTGATGTTCCTTTTTATGGATCTTCATTACTGATGATTTATGTTTTATTTATTTTTATTATGTCAACGGTGGGTGTTGGCTTATTCATTTCTTCTATGTGTAAAACCCAGCAGCAAGCTATTTTGGGCGTATTTATCTACATGGTGCCTGTTGTGACGCTTTCCGGTTACGCTTCGCCGGTTGAAAACATGCCAGAGTGGCTTCAGGATTTAACCTGGTTTAATCCATTAAAATTCACCTTAATTGCAGTAATTGGCATTTTTTTAAAAGGTATGTCGGCTTTAGAGGTTTTTATCACAACGTGGCCACTTCTATTGGTAGGGGCTGTTACATTATTTATTGCGGGCTGGTTTTTTAAACAGCGTATGGAGTAAGAAACAGTATGGACAGAAAATTAGCGCTACTATTCAGTATTTCTTTTTTATTTGGCTGTACTGTCGGCCCTAATTATCAACGCCCCGACATCAAAATTCAGGAAAAATGGCCAACAAGCAAGACGGAGAAAAAAAATTCCAGTGAGGCTCCTATTAATTTAACCTGGTGGAAATCATTCCGCGACCCTTTACTTGACCAATATATTAATGAAGCAGCCACTAATAATCTTGATATCAAAATAGCGGAGGCTCGTATTCGTCAAGCCCGTGCAATGAAACAAATGTCCATTGCCAATTTTTACCCGCAGATAAATGGCTCGGTAAGTGCTAATTCCTTGCAAATCAGTAAGGGTACGTTGGAGGGTATTTTTGCAAATTCTCCAACATATACTCTAATTGATAGAAATCAATGGATATATAATTTGGGTTTTGATGCACAATGGGAGTTGGATTTATTTGGTAAAACAAGAAGAAAAGTTGAAGCAAGCAAAGCAAGCCTGGAAGAGGCTTATGAATCACGCCGTACCATTTTACTATCTACGATAGCCGAGATCGCTAGAAGTTATATAGAATTGCGGGGCGCACAACAGTTGTATGGTATTGCGCAAAAAAATGTGGAATTGCAAAGAAAAACGTTGACTCTTGTCCGCCAACGCTATAAAGCAGGTGTTAGCAGCGAAGTCGATGTTTCTTTGGCCGAAGGCCAGTTAAAAAATACAGAATCTGTTTTACCCAATTATATTACCCAAATACAGATAAATGCTTATCAAATTGCCGTTATGCTGGGTAAAGATCCGCAAACAATTCTCAAAGATATTGCAAAAATTCAATCTTTACCCAAACCACCGCAAAAAGTACCTATGGGATTACGTTCAGATATTCTGCGCCAGCGTCCAGACATAAGGGCAACAGAGAGGCAATTGGCGTCTGCCGTAGCTGAAATTGGTGTGGCAGTTGCTGACTTTTTCCCGCAATTTAATCTTTCTGTTTCCAATCTTGCTTTTCAGAGCACTTCTGTTGATACGTTATTTCAATCCAGCAGTGGATTTTGGCTCATGGGTCCTCAAGTCAGTTTACCCATATTTCATGGTGGCCAGATTAGAGCTAATGTTGAGAGTAAGAAGGCGGTTGCTCAGCAAGCAGCAATCCAATACAAAAAAATAATCCTCCAGGCATTGCAAGAGGCTCAAAGTGCTCTTGTCCGCTATAGCCAATCGCTCGATACAAACCATAGCTTGCGCGCTGCCATTATTGCTAACAAGAGAGCTGTGCAATTTGCCAAGAAACGATTTCAATACGGTGAGGATGATTATTTATCACTACTGCAATCAGAGGCTGCTCTTCTGAATGCCGAGACTCAAGAAGTCAATTCGGAGGTTTCTTCATTGACTGCGTTGATTAGTCTATATAAAGCGCTTGGCGGAGGTTGGGAAAACTTTGAGGCTTAAAGTAGCCCTAAACATCCGCGCATGCTCTAAAATCAGGAATTTTATCAATAAATTAATGTAATAAGCTATGGATAAGGTAGGTCATTATCTTGAATCGTTCGGGCTGAGGAGGCATTGATGCCGTCTCGAAGCCTTGTATGGAATTTAATGTTTCGTGCCAAGGCTTCGAGACGATGCTTATGCATCTCTCAAGCCCAAACGGACCCTGGATATCAACAGCTTCTTATATAACTCTCGCCCATTAGGTTAAATTAGCAAAAGTCAGACAGGTAGCTCGCAAACGTAGATCTGGCTATAGAACGATTTACGTTTACTACCATGAAAATATCTCTTACAAAGGTGTTAGAAACCTATTCATATCAGGCTGTTGGTTTAAACGGTACTGATAAACAATATAAAAGGCCATTACATTTTTTAGATAATTTCGTGTTTCTTGCCAGGGAAGTGTTTCAATCCAGATATCTATTTCTTTGGGCGGGTGATTTTTAAGCCAATAGACTACTTGTCTGGGACCGGCGTTGTAAGCGGCAGCAACAAGAACCGGGTGGTTGCTGAAGCGCTTGGTTAAGTGCTGTAAATAAGCAATCCCTATATTGATATTCTTTTGAGATAAAAACAATTGCTTATGATCCGAATACGGTATTTTGCTGGTTTTGGAAATAGCACTGGCTGTTTGCGGCATGACTTGCATTAGACCTTTAGCACCAGCAGAGGATGTCACATCTTCTCTAAAACCACTTTCCTGACGAATAATAGCATAAACAAGCTCAGGTGGTATGGCGTATTTTGACGCATATAGTTTTATTGTGTCTTTGTAGGCTAATGGAAATCTCAAGGCCAATTGATTATTGAGGGTGTCATTATTGCTTAAGTAAACTGATTTTCCGTGCCATTTTAGTTCGGTGGCTATCCAATAGACCAGAGCGCTTGCTTCTTCTTTGGGTAATTCACTAATAAAATCATTCAATAACCTTGATGCTTGTAAAAGTTGTTTGGAGTTGTAAAGATTTTTAACTTGCGCTATGACAGGCTGATAGGGTTTGAGAATCTCTTTGTTGGTAGTGGGTTTTTCATTATCAAAGCTGGGCCTTTTTTTCAAACGTTTGCTGGCTAGGAAACCATAATAATGTCTGTTTTTAGCCAGTGGCTCATAAATTTTAATCGCTTCTGCTTTTTTCCCTTGCTCTTCCAGGGAACGGGCTAACCAATATTGCCAACAAGGCATCTCTTTATTTGGCGCATTGTTAATTAATTTCTCAACTTGTTTCCAGTTGTTATTTTTCAGGGCAAAGCGTATTTGCCAATCGACTAACACATCGGTGTAGTATTCAGGTTTGATTTTGGCAAACCACTCTTGTGCATCAGCATGATTCCTCATAGCCTTATATAAAGCCAAATGCGCAAGAAAAGCTTGTTTTTGCCGTTCATTTAGCATGATTTTGGTTTTTTTCTCTTGCCATAATTTCAGTGCTTTATCCATGTTGATGGATACTAACCTTTTTAATCCATAAAGATAAAAGTAATCGTTTAATTTACCAGGGTTTAATTTGGAGATATTGGAAGGGTTTTCGTAAACACTGGTTAAATTTTTTATTTCTGTATCGTGAGGTGTTTTATATTGTTTTAACAGGTAACGAGCCAGATGAACATTACGGTTGTCCAGTGCCAGTGTTATACGTTGCGTAATGAATTTTTGATCAAAGTTATCCTGCTTTAACAGTAATGCAAATAGGGTATTGCATGCTTGTGGTCTGGATTCTCCTGTTAACCAGATTGGAATAGAGCCTGCAATAGCCTCCTTGTATAATCCTAAATTAAATTTGGCAATTTGCGCAAAGCATCTGAGGTTTATGTCGTTTGTGGGTTGATAATACTTATTATAATTTGCCCAATCCTTTATCCTGGCCAGTTCATATAGCCATTTATCTCGTAATTTATTAGCAAGCGGCGTGCTTTCTTTTACAAATTCCAAAAATTCTGGTGAAGGGTTAATGGGCAGGTGTTCATACCATGCGAGATAGCGATTAAATCTGTCCATGTAGGCTTGTCCAGATAAAGCAAACAAGTTGAAAGAACAGAGAAGCCCACATAAAAAAATTAATAATCTTTTCATAATTCCTCTTAATAAGGCTTGAGGGCAATTATTTGGCACTTTTAAATGCTTGCTAATTGTTCACGCATACGTTTAATGGTTTCACTATAATTACTGCTATTGAATATAGCAGAACCTGCAACAAATTGGTTAGCTCCGGCATGTGCTAATGAAGCAATATTTTGGGGTGTGACTCCACCATCCACACAAAGATCGAGATTTGGATGGTTTTGCCGAATTTTGGAGAGCTTGGGTATAACCTCAGGGATAAGTTTTTGACCTCCAAATCCTGGGTTCACTGTCATGACCAAAACAAATTTTAGATTATGGGCGCACCAGGTTAGTATGTCGATCGGCGTAGCCGGATTAAACACTAAACCAGCTTCACATCCAAGGCTATTGATTAATTGCAAACTCCTGTCTAAATGAATGGTAGCGTCTGGATGAATACTAATACGTTTTGCCCCTGCCTTGGCAAATGCTTCGATTAGCGTATCAACCGGGGTTGTCATCAAATGTACATCAATAGGCAAATTTGGAAATTTCTTGATTAAAGCGTCACAGAAAGCGGGGCCAAAGGTCAGGTTTGGTACATAATGGTTATCCATGACATCAAAATGAATAAAGTCAGCGCCGGCTTTCATAACGGCATCTACTTCCTCTCCTAAACGGGTCATATCGGCTGACAGCAAAGAGGGTAAAATTTGGAATGTCATGATCTGGTAATTCGATGGTTTGCTTCTACATATAATAAGCCGACTTTGGTAAACATTCCAGCATTACAATTTGGATTCCTATTAAGTTTTATTGTTTTAATACTGGATTTTGAGTTTGACCAAATCAAGATAACAAAAACTCCATCCTCTCTCATTCTTTAGGGAGAGGATGGCAAAGAAGGTTTAATGCTTCGAACTATAGAGTTTAAAGATTCAATTAATTGTCTAATTTCAAATAAAATCGTCTGATTAAATAATCAATTGATAATTTTCCTGGGCCGGTGCATAAAAGCATTAAAATCATGATTCCCCATTGCATGTGATCGGTAAGCCCAACTGCACCATCCGGTGTCCACAAGAATTGATAAGAGAAAACTGCAAATAAGTTAAATAGAAAAAGTCCAAATAAAACAAGTCTGGATCCAATTCCCAAGGTAATCAGTACAGGAAAACCCAGTTCACAAGCTGTTCCCAGATACGCGGCAAAAGTAGGCGACATGACAGGAACCATGTATTCATTTTGGAATAAAGAAAGAGTTGCCTGCCAATTACTGATTTTGGTTAAGCCAGATAGAAAAAAGACTTGTGCCAGATAAAGGCGGGTTATAAGGATAAAAATTGGGGCAAAAAAATCAAAAATTTTATCAGCCAGCAGATAGGTTTTTGCTATAAGTGCTTTCATATAGCCTCCAGTGAAAAATGATTAATCCATTGATAACGAAGAGCCTTAGTTAGAATGTCACCAATTTTTTCTTCGTTAATCCATTTACTTAATTCTGTTACCACTTTTTGCCATGGTCTCTGGTTTCCAGAGGATAAATGTTCCAGAAAAAGATATTCCTCCTTACTAATTAGCATAATACAAGGTAAATCATTATGCTGATAAATAACAACTTTTTCAGGGGAACCTGATATTTGTATTTGCTTATCCTGCTGAAAATAGTTCATAGCCCAAATTTGATAAATAGGGTATTGAGAATCAAGTATTTTTAAATTGGGAGTCAGATGAAAACATAAAGATTGAAAGCTCATCTCATCTATGCACGCAAAAGATTCAAAATCAAAAGATTTGGCCGGTGAGGCAAGTTTTAATGTGTGCCAGTGCCATTCAATAGAGCATAACTCGTGTAAATAAGGCAGCTCTTTAGCTGGTTCAAAATTCGCAATAAATTGAGGAAGGCTATCACCGTATTGATTGATGTCGTATTGAGTAGATTCGTAATGATTGATATAGCGATGCAATAAAGCATACCAGAATGCATCTCCTACCAAACGCATACAGAGAGGAAAAGTTGATTTCAAATGATTGAATAAAGTAGCATGGTGGCTTTCCATGTAGACACTAATGCCATCAAAATTAGAAAGAACGAGCCTGTTGTTTAAGGGGTTTGATAGTGATTCCTCTCTGAATTGTGCTATCCATTCGTTTTGAATTGTTTCAAGCAGAGTATTATGCATAATGATTGATACTCCTCTCTGCCACACGCTTTATTATCGTTTTTGCTTTACACATGTCCTCATACAGAAGTGAAAAATCAGGCAAGTCATTATCCCACTCGATAACTGTTGGCGTGTTTACAAAGAGATTTTGAGCCTTTTCATAAAGCTGCCAAACGTCTTGATATACTTTATCACTATGGCTATCCAGCAAATATCCTTCTTGTTTTGAAAATCCCCCAAGATGCATCTGCCATACGTTTTTGGTATTAATCGAGTGAAGATATGTATCCGGGTCATCACCATGGTTATACCAATTCACGTACAAATTATTCACATCCAATAAGATGCCACAGCCTGTGGCTGTGCTTAACTCATTAAGAAACTCCGCTTCAGTTAATGTGTTTTGCTGATAAGTGACATACCTTGATACGTTTTCATACATTATTGGCTGGTTTAGATAGTCCTGAACGCGGTTTGTTTTTTCAATAATGAAAGATAGTATTTCTTCAGTATAGGGAAACGGTATCAACTCATGGGTAAAAAATTGTTTGGCATGGGTCCAGCATAAATGGTCAGATATTAGTCTGGAATTTAAACAATGAGCCAAATCTTTTATTTGTTGCAAATATTGGTAATCAGGTTCAGAAGATGTGGCAATAGACAAGCCGACACTATGTAAGCTCATTGGATAAAATTCTGCAATCTTGAGCAATTGTTTAAATTGAATTCCTGATTGTTTCATATAGTTATCAGCCAGGACTTCAAAATAATCGACTGAGGGATGCTCTTTTAAAATATCGTCGATATGCTCAAGCCGCAATCCAATGCCTGAGCATCCAGAAAAAGGCGCGGCTTGATTGATAGAATTATTTGAATACATTCTAATTAGCTTTTAACTGTGCCGTTAACAAGCTTATCACAAGTACCTTTGGGCAGATAAATCCAGTCTGTTGTTGAACCATCTGTTTTGGATTGGCCAGCGCAGGCATGTTGAGCTGTACCGCAATCATTTTTTCCAGCTTTGGCTACACCTTGGCATTTTTCCATATCATTTGGAGTATCTGCATTAGCGGGTATGGTGGCCATTGAAAGTCCAGCAGCCAT
>NZ_KK074229.1:114333-131587 GCF_000586315.1 Legionella pneumophila subsp. fraseri
CATGATACCTATCCTTTGTTATATGTGATTAATCCATATGTTATTTAATAAACCTCTTGCCTAACCTGGCTCTTTCATTGTATTGCTGCATTGCCAACTTTTCTGCGGTGCTGATTTACTGCATGTAAACTCTGCTCCTCAAAATGTTCGTGCTTTGCCCTAAAACAAAATAATCCGGTTAGGCAAGAGGTCTAATAAAATAACGTAGTTAGTATAGTACCATTTTTGGATTTGTGACAGGACATCAACTCATTTCTCCAAGATGGAAAATTTTTTAACATGGTTTGTTTTTATTCCAAATAGGATAGAAAACATTTCTTGTATCTTTGCCTTATACTTAATAAATAACAGAAAAAGGAAGAGGAGTATTTTATCATGGCAAAGGATACCAAAATGATTAATCTTGCTTTACAAGGAGGTGGTGCTCATGGTGCTCTTGCCTGGGGTATTATTGACAGACTTCTTGAAGATGGTCGTGTGAATTTTGATGCCATTTCCGCAACCAGTGCTGGTGCTATGAATGCTGCCGTACTTGCCTATGGATTTGCAACGGGTGGAAAGGAGGGGGCTCGTGAAGCTTTATATCAATTTTGGAAAATGGTTAGCGATGCCGGGCAGATATACAACCCACTTAAAAAAACTCCTTTAGAAGAACTATTGGGTATAGGGATTGAAAATTCAATGTCCTTTTTTATATTTGATTTGATGACCAAAATTCTCTCTCCCTATCAATTTAATCCCTTAAATTTTAACCCACTTAAGGAAATATTAGAGAAAATTGTGGATTTTGAAAAAATTAAATCCTGCAAAAGCATTAAAATATTCATCTCAGCTACTAATGTTCGTACAGGTAAAATTAATGTATTTGATAATAAAAAAATTTCTGCCGATGCGGTTATGGCCTCTGCTTGTCTGCCTTTCATGTTTCAGGCAGTGAATATTGGTGATGATTATTTTTGGGATGGTGGTTATATGGGGAACCCAGCTATTTTCCCTCTGATTTATAATTCCGAGTGCAGAGATATTTTAATTCTTCATATCAATCCTATTTATCGAGAGCATGTCCCTGACACGGCAGCTGAAATTCTAAACCGAGTGAATGAGATCAGTTTTAATTCTTCATTGATGCGCGAAATGCGGGCAATTGCTTTTGTCACTAAATTGATAGACAGTGGTTGGATTAAAGAGGAATACAAAAATAATCTTAAAAAACTTTATATACATGCCATTCGTGCAGATGTATCAATGGAATCTGCCTCTGTAGCCAGTAAACTTAATCCTGAGTGGTCGTTCATTAGCCATCTTTATGAGGAAGGACGCCAAAAGGGAGACGAATGGCTGAAGAGTAATTTTAAACATCTTGGGAAAATGACCAGTATTGATTTGGATGAATATTTATAAGTTTATTATAAGAATGATAGTTCACAACATAATTTGAAATTTGCAGCTATAATTAAATCCAAAGTTATTAGAAATACAAAGATATTTTAAAAACTTTCTTGAAAGGGATTTTGATATGCAGCAAGAAGATCAGGCACCGATACATCAAAACAATCGTTCGTTTTCAAGAAACACGGCGCGGTGTTTAGACACCTTTATGGACGCCATTGACTTTCTTGCCCGGATTGGATGGCCCGTAATTGATTTGGCATTTCGCATATGGATAGCCCAGCAATTATTAGTTTCTGCAATTCTATTAGCTAACAATTGGGATACAGCCGTCTATTTAGCTAAAAATGAATACCCGGTTCCATGGCTCTCCCCTGAATGGGGAGCCTTATTAGGGGTACTGGCGCAGTTTGTAGGAGGGGTTTCCCTTCTTTTGGGCTTGTTTACACGATGTGGAGCGGCAGTTATCGTTGGATTTGCAGTCATGACGCAAATCTATTACCAGCCTATCGATCTTAATTTGCTTTGGATTGCATTAATGTTGGGTTATGTGTTGCGAGGCCCAGGCCCACTTTCTCTTGATAATTTATTTGAGCAAGGGTTTAGTCGCAGTCCTTTGCCGTTTGCCATGTTGATTGTGACATTTGTAGATAAAACGAGAGAGTTTTTTTCAAGTTTGTATTTGTTTTCTTTACGCATATGGTTAATGATTTCACTTTTACTCATTAATCAACACATACAAGTAATTTCTTCCGATAAACTTCAGTTGTTGATGTCATGGTTACCACTAAGTTCAGCATCCATCGTGTTTAACCATGTTTCACTATTCCTGGCCATCTTTTTGGGGCTTGGCTTCGCAACTCGAGTTGTTGCAATTTTTGGATTAATTGTTGTTCTATTTAGTTTTACGCCTGGAGTAACCGGTTTTTATTTATACTGGATGATGGTGATGGCTATTTTATTTGTTTCAGGTCCTGGAATCTTGTCATTGGATCATTTGATTTTTAATGCTTTGAAGAAACGTTATCCTCAGCTTTCTGGAAAACCGGCATTTAGTCTGGATGGTTTACCTCGAGTAGTCATTATAGGTGCAGGTTTTGGAGGGATTGCTTGTGCTAAGGCACTACGCCATCTGCCAGTAAAGATCACCTTGATTGATAGACATAACTATCATCTTTTCCAACCTTTTTTATACCAGATAGCCACGGGAAGTTTATCGCCAGCCGATATCGCTATTTCGATTCGCTCTATATTTTTAGAGCAATTTAATGCGGAAATATTATTGGGTAATGTGACAGATATTAATAAAGAGGAACGCCTTGTCATAGCTGATAATTTCACAATTCCATACGATTATCTGGTGATAGCGACAGGAGCAACGCACAGTTATTTTGGGAAAGACAATTGGGCTCCTTATGCTCCCGGATTAAAAACAATTAATGATGGAACTTCTGTTCGTAGCCGTATAATAAAGTCGTTTGAACTGGCTGAGATCGCTGAAAGTGATGAAGAACGTAAGCAATTTTTAAATTTTGTCATTGTCGGTGCAGGACCTACTGGAGTTGAACTGGCAGGTGCCATAGCAGAGCTTGCCCGATTTGGGATAGTAAAAGAGTTTCGTCATTTTGATCCAGCGTCAGCTAGTATTATCCTGGTTCAGGCAGCACCTCGCATTTTACCTGCTTTTTCAGAACAAATATCACAAAAAGCACAACGCTATTTGGAAAGTATGGGGGTCAAAGTTTTGGTGAATAGCATGGTTGAGCAAATTGATAGCGATGGTGTGATTATCAATAAGGAAAGAATTTACTCAAAATCAGTTTTTTGGGCGGCCGGGGTTGCAGCCTCTCCTGCATCCAAATGGCTTCAAGTCGAAGCTGACCCAGCTGGTCGTGTGAAAGTAAATGACGATCTCACAGTAGCCGGTTACTCCAATATTTTTGTCATTGGAGATACAGCTGCTTCGAATGCCTGGAATGGTAAGCCGGTGCCTGGTATTGCCCCTGCTGCAAAACAAGGTGGTGCCTATGTAGCTAAAGTCATATCGAAAAGAGTTTATAATAACAATTCAAGATATAAACCATTTAAATACATTCATTACGGTAGTTTGGCTACAGTGGGTCGTAAAGCGGCTGTTGCAGAATTTGATCGTTTTAAAATCAGTGGGGAATTGGCGTGGTGGTTTTGGGGAGGTGTCCATGTCTTTTTCCTGGTTGGCTCTCGAAATCGTTTAAGTGTCATTTTAAATTGGCTTTGGTCTTATTACACTTTTCGTGCCAACAATTTGCTGATTACCGATGATTCATTGAACAAAAAAAATAAATCCGGGACGAGTGAGGTTTAGGTCTCATTGAAGATAATAGGGAAATACAAAGGGAGTGATTAATGGACAAGAATCTTTCAGCAAACTCTTTACAAGGCGTTATCGATAATGAATTTAATATGCCAGCTCCACGTTGGCTAAATACTTACCCGGCTGGCCCATATCGATTTATTAATCGTGAATTTTTTATTATTGCTTATGAAACCGATCCGGATCTTTTGCAAGCTATTTTGCCTCCTGATATGGAGTTATTGGAGCCGGTAGTCAAATTTGAATTTATACGTATGCCTGATTCAACAGGATTTGGTGATTACACCGAGTCAGGGCAAGTGGTTCCGGTGAGATATAAAGGAGAAGAGGGCGGATTCACCATTTCAATGTTTCTTGATTGCCACGCCCCAATTGCTGGTGGTCGGGAAATATGGGGTTTTCCAAAGAAACTGGCCAAACCCAAATTATTTGTTGAAGAAGACACACTCATTGGCATTCTCAAATATGGAAGTATTGATATTGCCATTGCAACTATGGGATACAAACATCGTCCGCTGGATGCGGAAAAGGTATTGGAGTCAGTTAAAAAACCTGTATTTTTGCTTAAAAACATTCCTAATGTAGATGGAACTCCTTTAGTTAATCAGTTGACCAAAACTTATTTGACTGATGTTACAGTGAAAGGAGCATGGACCGGACCAGGCAGCTTGGAGCTTCATCCTCATGCATTGGCTCCTATCTCTAATCTTTATATTAAAAAGATTGTATCCGTTTCACATTTTATTACGGATTTGACCTTACCTTATGGAGAAGTGGTTGCAGATTATTTGGCCTAGAATAAAAAGCGATTCCTAAAATAGTGGAAAATCATATGAATAAACGTCCGATACAAAACACGGCCGTCATAGCAGCTGCTTTAGGAGCTGCTCTTGCCTCTATATATGCCTATACCGATTGGCTTTCATCAGATGAAATCACTGTAAAAAGAGAGCGTTGTTATAATGTGGCAAGAGCGGGGAAAAATGATTGTGCCACGTCCCAACATTCTTGTGCTGCACAATCAACAGTAGATCGCGATCCAGAAGCATTTATCATGTTGCCTAAAGGGTTGTGTGAACGCATAGTGGGGGGAAGGAGTGGCTAGTTACTCTAAGTTACCGCTTCGGATCAGGAAAGAGATAGAAGCCCAACAATATACTGGTGAATTATTGGTTGCCGGTGTGCAGTTGGGCGTCATTATATTATTAAGCATTATTAATTTGTTTTCTTCAGCTGGTTATTCACCTGGCGCACCGGTGCAATCTTCATCCCTGGGTTTGTGGCTATTTGCTATTTTGGTATTGGTACGATTATGGTTTGTATATACTAATCAATTAAATCCAATATTTCTGGGTTTTTTTATCGTTGCCGAAATGGCTTTGTTATTATTTATTATTTGGACTTATTATTTACAGTTTGAAACCACACCTACCATTAATCTTAAAAATCCGCATATTAATTATGTTTATATTTTAATTGCTTTGCGTGCGCTTCGATTTGAGCCTGGATGGGTAGTCCTTTCAGGCCTTACTGCTGCCCTTGGCTGGGCGATTATTGCCTGGCAAACTTTATCCAGTTCAGGTATGAATGTTATTACATGGGATTATGTGACATTCGCATCAACTCGGAGTGTTTATTTGGGAGCTGTATTTGATGTCATATTGTCCGTTTTACTGGTTACTACCATCATTGCCTTGGTGTTGACGCGTGCGAAACACACTCTTTTTCAAGCAGTGGAACAAACTAGCGCTGCAAAAGATTTATCACGTTTTTTTGATACAAGTGTGGTCGAAAAGATAACAACATCTGAAAAGTCATTACAAGCCGGATATGGTGAGCTTCGTCAGGCTGCAATTATGTTCATTGATATGCGGGGATTTACCAAAGCATCAGTGAAACTGTCTCCCAGTGAATTAATCGGACTGTTAGCGGAATACCAACGTTTACTGGTTCCGATTATTCAAAAGAATAATGGTAGCATTGATAAGTTCATGGGAGATGGTATTTTGGCAAGTTTTGGCGCTGTGACCCCTTCCAATACTTATGCGGCAGATGCATTAAGAACCGTGGATGAAATTGTAGCATCAGTAGAGGTATGGAGTGAAAATCGCCGTAAAAAAGAACAGATAGTAGTTGGTGTAGGAATCGGTCTTGCTTCAGGTGAAGTAGTTGTTGGTGTCATTGGTTATGAAAATCGTTTGGAATATACCGTAATTGGAGAAGCTGCCAATTTGGCTGCGAAGCTTGAAAAACATAATAAAGAAGAAAAAACCCAAGCTTTGACTACCCGGGATACATTTTTAGAAGCGGTGAAGCAAGGTTATGAGAACAAGATACCTAAAAAGGAATTGAATGCAAGAAATGTAGGTGGAGTGGGGGAACCATTGGATTTAGTGGTTTTGGCAAAATAACGTGCTCTTATCATCACTGTCATTCAGGACAGTTGTTAGTGTGGCTCATATGATAATTAGAATCAATAAAACAATCTTCTAATAGTTCATTCCTTAGTAAAAATTGTAATGCAGTGAGCAAATCAAAATCAGGGTTATTTTTCAGAACATTTTCGTAAGCGCACCCTAGTGAGATTCCTGCTTTTATATGGCATAAGAATTGAAACAAGTCTTGAGTAATCCAATGAGTAATTATTTGATCATTTTGACGAGATATCACCGTGTAACTTGGTATTTGTTGAAAATCAATGGAATCTGTTTCCTGGGGATTTTCTATCAGGTCAAAAATATTTTTTAAATAATAAGGAGATGAATATAAAAATACGGAAGGATTAAATAGCAAAGTTAATTTTTCTACTCGTTCATTTAAGTGGTTTTGCAGTATTATGGGATCAAAAACAGGATAATCCCGCGAACAATAGCTTAAATGTTTTAACCATTCTATTTCTGCAATATCTTTCAGATATAGAAGGTGACTAACGGTTGGATTATTTTTTAAAAACTGAGGAAATTTTTCGCCCCAATCATCTAAACAATTGGTTGTTGGCAAATTATTTTTATCCTGGGCAAAGTGTAATGCCAAACCATCCGCACATTCTTTTCCAACCAATTTCCAAATGGCTGGAAAAGTAATTTCCAGTGAATGACGCAGATTCTGCAAAATGGTATTGCGATAAATGTCGAAACGGAATTCATTAGTAATTTCGTTAGGGCAAAAGTACTCAAAAATGGCAGTATCTTGTTGATTTAATACCGTCTTTAGAAAAGATTCCTGTATTTGTTTAATTGTAGGCATAACAGGTAGATTTCCTGGCTTCATTTAATAAAATATCTAACGAGGGGATTTCTGTATCCCATTCTAACAAAGTGGGAACAAGACCCGTGTAATTTATTGCATATCGATATAAATCCCACACTTCAGGACACACATAATTATTGTGTGTGTCTATCCGCAAGAAACTCATGTTGTCCTGATAGGCAATGGAATGGCCTGCCAGATGAATCTCTTGTACCGCCTCATGTGGAATTTTTTGGATATATTGATAAGGATCCCGATTGTGATTTGAACAGGAAACATAGATATTATTTATATCCAATAAAAGCTTAGCCCCGGTCCGCTTGATTATTTCTGCTAAAAAATCAGGCTCTGAATACGATGAAGTCTGATATTCCAAATAAGAAGCGGGATTTTCAATTAATAAGGTTCTCTTTAAACAATTTTGTACTCTATCGATGTTATTGCTAATAATGGTCAAACTTTCCTCATTATAGGGAATAGGCAATAAATCTGGTAAATAAGTATTTGCTACGGTACTCCAGGACAAATGATCAGAAAGCAAAGCTGGTTTAAAGCGATCAATGAGGGTTTTAATTCGATTTAAATGTGTTGTACAGACTCCCTCCGCAGACCCTAAAGATAATCCGACTCCATGAAAGCTAAGTGGATAATGTTGACTGATAGAAAATAGAAGCTCTAATAAGGGTCCCCCCTCGAGCAAGAAATTTTCTGTGTGCACTTCCAGCCAATCAATATCAGGTTTTTCTTCTAATATTTGCGCGTAATGGGGCGCTCTTAAACCAATACCTGTCATAGCGCCATTTATGATTTTATGCATGATGTTTCTTCATCCGATTCGAAGTCGTATTTAGCATGTGCAAAACTATGTCAAGGATTTGATGACACACGCAGGGCAAAATCATAATAAATAATGAAAAAAATATGTGCAAATTTATAGGGTATCACTGCTCATAATCAATTTAAATTGGTATGCTCTTGCTCTGTTAACGCATTAATGTACTCTTGAGAAGTTTCGAACGCAATGGTCTTGGCGAAAGCTATTTTCAATGGGCGTTTTAAATCATAAATGTTCTTTAATTTAGTGTAAAAATTAACCGCAATATTGAGTATTTAATCATTTTATGAGATAATATTTATTTATTTCGCAACTTGCAATTTTAAAAATTGCCTCCATGTTGTAGAAGTAATAACAGTCTTGCTCATGTTTTTAGGGAGTGTCTTATGAGTCAAAATTGGCCTACCAGAGATAAAGATTTGCAAACGGCGCGAGTCATAATGGAAGAGTATGCTAATGAACGTGATAGTGATTCATTAGGTCTTTTCGAGATTGTCGTTGATCAAAATGAAAAACGCATGAATTTCCGTTTATCCGGTTGGGTAGTTATTTTGGCAAAACATTTTACTTCTTTATATGGAGCCAGTCAGGGTGATTATGTTACCAGGCAGGTGATTAGTCGCTGCATTACTCAGGGGCAAACTCTGCATTAAAAGTTATAGATCAGCCTCCACCTGGAGCGAAAATAACCCTTAAAAATGCTCACATAGCCATCGATGCTGTGCTTTTTCAGGATTATTTTCATCCAACAAGAATTCAAATCTGGCCGTTAGATGATAGTTAAACATGAGGGTACTAACCTGACGCATTAATACGATTATTCAGCTAGTAATGAATAATTAAGAGCAATTTTTGCAGCAATTGCCCAACATTTTACTCTTAAAAATTCATCATGTACTTGTTATAATTTTCCTTGTATTTCTCAGAACGCTGGTATTCTACCAAGGCGTCATTTAGAGATTTGAGTAATTCGGCGTTTTCCCGATTTACTGCAATACCCAAACCATAACCAATCAGCATGGGACTACCAATCACCAGAAGCCTTCCGGACGAATTGGCAGACCAGTATAAAGCGGCAGGATTATCCATCAGAACAAAATCAATTTCATTTGCACTCAATGCCTCAAGCATTTCTTCAGTTCTGTCAAATTCCACTATGACAGGGTCTATTATGCCCATCCTTCTGATTTCCTGGCTAAAGACAGTATTTTCTTCTACACCGATTCGTTTACCTTTCAAGAGCATTAAATTAAACGGTTGATGAGTATTGTGTATCTTATTTGTAAGAAACCTGGAGTAACTCAATAAATAGGGCATACTGAAATTAACCAGGCTTGAACGTTCTGAAGTAATAGACATGGCGCTAATTGCTGCATCAATTTGTTTGTTAATCAGGGCAGGAATTAATTGTCTGAATCTCATCACTTGAAAATTACAGGAACGTTTCATTATCTTGCATAGCTCGGTCATGGTTGCAATATCATAACCAAAGAGTTCATTATTGGTTCCTTGCATGATAAAGGGAGGGTAAAAGCCTCCTACACCTACTCTTAAAGGCTCGTCTTGAGCGTGGAGAGGTGAAATCAGGAAAATGAAAAAAAACAATAATCCCTTAATAAATTTCATTGGTGTCTTCACTAAAATATTATTAGAGTCTTTCATAAGAGTATAACGTCCAATAGGAGTTTTAAAGTATTAAATGTAAAATAAATCGATTAATCCTATGATATGGTTAGATTTTTACATTAAGAGTAGTATATTTTATGTCCCAACAGAGTGATATTGAAACATTGATTTCTACAAAATCCTGGTTGCTTGAAAAATATGTTGCTCCTTTGCACCATCCGTTGAGAGAAAGTGTCGAAAAATTGATACTTGTAAGTGATTATGCCTGCAGACAAATTAAATTATTGGTCACTCTTTTAGAAAGTGATTCCTGTCATTCCCTATGGTCTCGAGAAAACTACTTTTATGCCATTCAACAAATAAGTCTGGAATTATCTCAAGCCCAGTATATGCAGGAATTGCGTAGGTTTCGTCATACCCATTTTTTGCGCTTGTTATTACTTGAAATAGCTGGTTTGGCTTCTACTGAAGAGGTTATGCAATCCTGGTCTGATCTCGCAGATTCTATAATCTTGCATACTTTAAAATATATTGAATCTTCCTTGTTGAGTCGTTACGGGGTACCCAGAAACAATGAGGGTAGAGAGATACAATTGTATACTCTCGCCATGGGGAAACTGGGTGGAAGAGAGCTTAATTATTCGTCTGATATTGATTTGATTTTTGCCTACAATGAGGTGGGTAGTACTGATGGTGTGGAGCAGATTGCCAATCAGCACTATTTTAGCAAGATGGTGCAAATATTTGTTCATTTATTACAGAGTGTAACGCCTGATGGTTTTGTATTTAGAGTGGATTTAAGATTGCGACCCAATGGAGATAGTGGCCCTTTGGTTTCCAGTTTTGCAGCCATGGAAACCTATTACCAGGAGCAGGGGCGTGATTGGGAACGTTATGCCATGGTCAAAGCGCGAGTTGTTACTGAATCTTTGAATGAATCATTTCCATGGTTTGATCGTTTAATCATCCCGTTTGTGTACAGGAGGTATGTGGACTTTGGTGTGATAGAGTCTTTGCGGGGGATGAAGGCTATGATAGAACGCGAGGTGCAACTTAACCCTCTATTGAATGATATTAAACGAGGCCGTGGCGGTATTAGGGAGATAGAATTTATTATTCAGAACATTCAATTAATTCGTGGAGGCAGATTACCTCAGTTGCAAGTTCAAAATGCCATGTTAGCGCTGAGGGTTATAAAAAAGGAAAAGTTATTACCTCGGTGCGATGCTTTAAAACAAGCGTATCTTTTTTTGAGAAAATTGGAAAATGTTCTGCAGAGTTTGAACGATCAACAAACTCATTCCATACCTGAAGACGAGTTAAAAAAAGTACAGATAGTTTATGCCATGGGATTTACTGACTGGGAACAATTTTCCAATAAATTACAACAATATCAACGCATTGTTAGTAATTTCTTTCATTCCATTCTTGGCAAGGTCGATGATTATGAAGACGAAAAGAGACTGTTAAGTAATCAATTATTTAGCCTTTGGCAAGGTCATGTTGAAAGTAATATGGCAGTGAATTTATTGATTAGTTTGGGGTATGAAAATGCACAACATTGTTACCAAATGCTCCATGCTTTTCGACATGGGCCACGTTGTAGAAGATTACCACAGGGAGCTCGCATTCGCCTTGATCGTTTTATGGTTTTATTACTTACAGAATTGACTTATTGCTCTAAAACAGATGAGGTTTTATTACAAGTAATTCATTTGCTTGAAAATATTGTGGGGCGAAGCGCTTACCTTGCGTTGCTTACTGAAAATCCCTATGCGCTAAGGGAATTATTATTTTGGTTTGTAAATAGTCCTTTTATTTCTTCCCTGTTTGTTAGCCAACCTTTTTTATTGGAAATCCTGTTAGATCAGGAAAAGGATTGGCATCCTGATTCATTATCTCAACTGGAACAGACAATAGCTGAAAAATTAGAGCATACTAATGATGTGGAGTTGCATGAGGAAATACTGCGTCAGTTTAAATTAACGAATTGGATGGTCGCTGCCAGGGCGGAATTGTATGGATTATGCGACGCGGTGCGCATAGGAAAATTTCTGTCTGATGTGGCTCAAGTGATTGTCAATCAAGTTTTAATTATGGCAAGCAAACAGTTATGTGATCGTCATCCTGAAATGGCTCGAATTCAATCACGGTTTGCCATTATAGCTTATGGAAAACTGGGCAGTCGGGAGATGAGTTATGCTTCTGATCTCGATTTGGTTTTTTTGCATACCGCCAAACCCTCTGAAGAAGCGTTAGTTACCCGATTAACGCAAAAAATATTGCATATGCTGACTACTCGTACTCAAATGGGGGTTTTGTATCATGTTGATACGCGTTTAAGACCTTCTGGAGCAGCTGGCTTGTTAGTCAGTCATGTTGATGCGTTTGTTGAATATCAAAAAACACAGGCCTGGACATGGGAACATCAAGCTTTGTTAAAGGCGAGGATATTATCGGGAAATTCAAAAATCAAAAATCAGTTTTCCCAACTAAAAAAGTCAGTCCTGTTGCTAGAGAGAGATAGTAAGCTATTGCAACAGGACGTATTAACCATGCGAGCTAAAATCGATCAATTTCAAGAATCAGATGAAGTAAAGCTTGCTCGGGGTGGATTATTAGATCTGGAATTTTTGGTCCAATTTCTTGTATTGAATCATGGGGATCCCAAGTTTTCAAGTTATACCAATACTTTAAGCCAACTTAAACATTTATTTTTATCGGATGTGTTAACGAAATCTCAATTTATAACTTTAAAGAAGGCGTATCAGTATTTTCATTATTTGATGCATCAGAAAATTGTACAACCAGTTGTTATTAATGATGACGAAATGCAAAACGCGGTGTCTTTACTTTGCAAAGAGCTTTATCGGTATTAGAGCGTGTTGTGACAATTCAATCTACAAATAAATCATAATAGACCTCTTGCATAACCTGATTATTTTGCTTTAGGGCAAGGCGCTAACGTTTTGATGAGCGAAGTTTACATGCAGTAAATGAGCACCGCAGCAATAAAATGAAAGAGGCAGGTTATGCAAGAAGTCTAATACAGATTCACTGGTAATATGCTCTGGCACATAGTAATAAATTCTACTTTCAGTTACTCTTTAATTTTCAGGGAATTTTTTTACTATTATGCAAGCTAATTATTATGATACGTATCAAAAAATAGGAGTTTTCAGTGATGAATTTTTCGGACAGTTTTTAAGAACTCTTGGTAAATGTTATGTGCAGTGTGCTGATGTTGGTGAATGTTATACAACCTTGTCCAAAATCACTGATAAAGACGGGGAAAGTTGGTATAAGGCATGGTATGAGATGGCAGATATACTTAAAACCAAAGCCAATATCAGCTGGGAAGCCAATCATTTTATAACAGCAGCATACGCTTATCTGCGTGCTGCGGAATATTACCGTGCAAGCGAGTTTTTTTTACGAGCCAATCCTGATGATCCACGCGTGATTCCTTGTTTTGATCAATTGCAATTTTGTTTTGAACGAGCAATGTCTCGCTTGCATCCTGCATCTCAAAAAGTATGGGTACCTTATGATGATCAAACATTGGGTGGTTATTTATTTTTCAGCGATCAATCTCCTAAAGCAACTTTGATAGTACCAGGAGGATATGACAGTACTTTTGAAGAAAATTATGCTCTCGTCCCGGCTGCGCTTTTGCATGGATATCATATTTTGATTTTTGATGGTCCGGGACAAGGACATGTTTTACGTCGACAAAAGTTGTATATGAGAGCCGATTTCGAACATGTTGTCTCTCAGGTTTTGGATTGGCTAGATGAGCAAAATGGACTAGGGACATCCAATTATGTGCTCATTGGCAGAAGTTTTGGCGGTTATCTTGCGCCAAGGTCGGCCTGTGGTGAAAAACGATTAGCCGCATTAATTTGTGATCCAGGACAGATGGATATTGCAGGCTCACTGAATAAAATGTTACCTCCAAACCTCATGATGTTATTAAAAGAAGGAAGAGCTGAAGAACTTAATGCCTGTTTTTATCAATTGTTCTCAGAAAATTCAATGAAAGAATTTTATTTCAAATCAAGAATGTATACACACGGTTTGACTACTCCTTTTGACTATTTGCAGGCATTATCCGCTTACACTTTTGCTGATAGGGTGCAAGAGATCACCTGCCCCACACTGGTCTGCGATAATCCCAGCGACAGGATATCCAACCGTGGGAATACACTATATGAAGCTTTGCGTTGTGAAAAAACCTATGTGATGTTTGAAGCCAAATTGGGGGCAGGTATGCATTGTGAAGCAGATGCCAATGGCCAGTTTCAACAAGTTATTTTTGATTGGCTGGATGAGAGATTTACCAATGTATGTGAATTCGATATAACTGTTTAAGAATTGCTATAAAAAAGATAATACATTGAAAAATAAGACTTTTTTTATCTTGTATATTTTTTGAAACAGTAAAAAGAGGGCTCAAGTGGATAAGGTAATAGAATTTTTCCGTGTTGTCGATGATTTTTTTAGGAAATTTTTGCCACTTTGTGAACATCGCATGCTGAATATTTCCGGGAGAGTCGGTGAGTAGGCCATGTGGTATGTCCATGTCAGAAGTCATTCATTCTGGAATTTATTTTGTAGATGCTACGCCTATTGAAGTGTGTCATGGGTAACGATCTGCTCAAATAAGGTTTTTAACGTTTGATCAGAGAAATCCGAATCAACAATAGAGTTGTATTTTGGCTTTAAGCTCCATTTGATTATCGACGATAAAGATTATATACCCGTGATCATTCAAAATGCTTGCATTTATAAATCAAGAAGATCATGCTATGGGCCATGAAAAGACTTTACTTAACACCAGAAGAAAAAGACTCTCTTGAACGAGAGCATGCCCTAAAAGAAAATGGCAAGGAACGGGATCGAATTAAAGCCATTTTATTACGTTCGGAAGGATGGACAGTTCCCCAAATAAGCCAGGCGCTTCGTCTGCATCAATCAACAATTATTCGACATGTTCAAGAATATCAAGAAGGTAAACTAAAGAATGCAAGCGGCGGTTCTACGGGTCAATTATCTGAAGAACAAACGCAAGAGCTAATTGCTCATATAGAAGCAAATCTTTATCACCACAATCATCAGATTATTCTGTATGTACAAGAGCGTTACGGTGTTACTTACACAATACCAGGAATGCACAAATGGCTGCATCGTAATGGATTTAGCTATAAAAAACCCAAGGGCATACCGCATAAGGCAGATGCTCAGTTACAAAAGGAGTTTGTTGCAAAGTACCAGCAACTCAAAGAAGAAGTAGGTGGCGAAGAACCTATTTTATTCATGGACTCAGTGCACCCAACACAGGCTACAAAACTAGCTTATGGTTGAATAAGAACTGGCAAAGTAAGGCATGTTGATGTGGTTCAATTGATTTAGACACACCAGTTAAGAGATAATTTGTTTAATTGGAGGTCACAATGTCTACAAGAAGAAAATATACAAAGGAATTTAAACTGGATGCGATTAGTTTAGTAACTGAGCAAGGATACACATGTCGAGAAGCAGCAAGGAGTTTGGGAATTAATTCGAATATTTTGAGTCGCTGGATTCGAGAGGCAGCAGAGAATAATGAAAATGCTTTTCGTGGAAATGGAAAATTAACGGAAGAGCAACTTGAAATTCGTCAGTTACGAGAAGAAGTCAGAAGGCTGACAATGGAGAAAGAAATACTAAAAAAAGCCACGGTCTGTGTGCCACAGGCACACCAATAATATTATTAAAGGATTGAATATTATTATGGTAAAGCTATAAGGAAGATGATGGTTGGCCCATCGGTGTCGGTTGTCAAGAGCAGGCATCAAACCACTTCAAGCTGCGCTTGTTAAGAGCAAGGGTGGTGAGCGTTGAAGAAAAGTCGAGAAGAAACTCGGCAGGTATAGATTAGAAAGGCGAATAAGAATGAACTATCAGTGAAGCGTCGTAAGATTTAAACAAGGTACTAAAACTAGGGTCTAGACCGTACTCTAGGACAAGATTTGTGAGTAGACTTGAAGGCTGCACAAGTAGTACCCGGCGTAAAGATGGCGTGAGTCTAATCTGGGCTTTCTTATGGAACTGTGAGAATCAGTCGTTTTGATGCTAAAGGAGAAATTCAAGTGATGCCGTCACAAGAATGAGAGTACTAATGCAAAACACTGGGGCGGAACAGCTCGTAGTAGCGAAGAAACCACTGTAATGGTGATGGAGCCAAGGGGCTGTGCTAGGCAGTCTAATTCAATATTCAACTGATTTAATCAGGAGGAAATAGTTGGAAAAGACAAAACCATTTAACATTCCGAAACAACTATTTGTACGGGCCTATAAACTTGTAGAAGCAAATGCCGGTGCGGCTGGTGTTGATGAAGAATCCCTTGAGGATTTTGCAAAAGATTTGAAGAACAATCTTTATAAGCTTTGGAACAGAATGTCATCTGGGAGTTACTTCCCTCCAGCAGTGAAAGCGGTTCCTATCCCCAAGAAGTCTGGTGGGGAAAGGATACTGGGTATTCCCACGGTGGCAGATAGAATAGCGCAAATGGTGGTCAAGTTAGTCTTTGAGCCTTGTGTTGAACCTCATTTTCACCCTGATTCATATGGATACAGGCCTAATAAATCAGCGTTAGATGCCGTTGGCATCACACGACAGAGATGTTGGCGGAATAACTGGGTGATGCTCTATATAGAAAGATGGCTAGTAACGCCAATGCAACTACCAGACGGCACTCTTCAAGAGAAAGTCAAAGGTGTGATGCAAGGCGGGGTCATCAGTCCAGTATTAAGCAACTTGTTTTTACATTATGTTTTTGATTCATGGATGACGCGCAGCGCTCCAGAGACGTCATGGTGTCGTTATGCAGATGATGGGTTAGTGCACTGCAAAACAGAGTCTGAAGCACAACGAATTCGACGCAGGTTAGAAGCGCGTTTTATTGAATGTGGTTTAGAAATGCATCCTGATAAAACAAAGATTGTTTACTGCAAAGACAGTAATCGTAGATCAAACTACAAGGATACATCGTTTGATTTTCTAGGATTTACATTCAGGCCGAGAGAAGCGAAGAATCAAAGAAATGGTTTACGATTCACAAGCTTTACTCCAGCCGTAAGTAAAACTGCGATGAAAGCAATGCGAGCAAAGATCAAAAAGTGCCGATTAGGTAGGCGAACGGAGCTATCGATACAGGACATTGTGGACGGATGTAACCCAATCCTTCAGGGTTGGGTTAATTATTATGGGCAATATCACATTACTGAAATGGAATCAGTCTTTCGGCATTTCAATCAATCATTAGTCAAATGGGCAATGAGAAAATACATAAGGCTTAATAAAAGACAGGCAATTGAGTTTTTGAGTAATCTCGCGAAGGATAAACCGAGATTATTTGTACATTGGGATAGAGGAAGGCCAAGTGCGTTTGCTTAGTGGAAGCGGAGTGAGTCGAGAGGTTCACGCTCCGTTTTAAGAGGGGCTGGCGGGGAAGTTCCGCCGGTCTACTCACCTCTCAATCAACATGGTTTTGTAGGCAGTATGAGCAAAAAAGGTGACTGCTGGGACAATAGCGTTGCTGAAAGTTTTTTCAGTCGCTTGAAAGACGAGCGAGTGCATTGGCGTAATTATCAAACCAGACGGGAGGCAAAACAAGATATTCTAGATTACATTACTATGTTTTATAACAATCAAAGATTGCATTCGTCTTTGGATTATCTAAGTCCGAATCAATTTGAAAATCGGTACTGGGGGTTAATTGTGTATTCCGGAGCGAAATGATCACCAATTCCGGCGGCAT
>NZ_JFIM01000014.1 GCF_000586315.1 Legionella pneumophila subsp. fraseri
GGGAATCGAACCCGCGACAATTTTTTTTAATCTATTGATATTACTGCGTTTTATTTTTAGCTCAACTTTTTTGGGCAGATATTGGGTAGTTTTTTGTTAACAATTGCGTTTTTGTTCAGTTTGATTCCGTATATGGGAATTGAATTTGTTTCCTTACAACCGCTATATTTTTTAATTAACCTTTGGTGTTACTTGATAACCCAATTTATGGTTGGTTGAGTGGTCATAAAAAAATTGTTCTACCATCATTTACCTTAATCTCCAGTAATAGGTAAGTATTAGTATTTAATGGAGATTAAAGTAAATATCATGTGGTGTTACTAGCCCTCAATACTTTAAAAATTCAAATAACAACCCTCTGTTTTCCATGGCTATTAATTAAAACAGGGTGCTGTTTTGTTGGTTTAATAATAAAAACAACCGTCTGTTTTGTTGACTTAAATATATTATTGCTTATAATTTAGTATATTACTAATGATAAGTATATTAAATGAAACGAACTCTATTAAATTATATGGATAACTGGCTGGTTTCACCTGACCGGAAACCATTAGTCATTCGTGGGGCAAGACAAGTTGGTAAAACATGGCTAGTAAGGCACTTAGCTGAAAAGACAGGAATGCAATTAATTGAACTCAACTTCGAGAAGCAACCTTCCTATGCCAGTCTTTTTGCTTCTAATGATGTAAATCAAATTTTATTAAATTTAAGTACGGTATTAAATCAGAAAATAGATCCCCCAAAGTGCTTATTATTCCTAGATGAAATACAGGCAGCACCTCAACTGCTTAGCAAACTCCGTTGGTTTGCAGAAGATTTACCCCAACTAGCAGTAATCTCCGCTGGCTCTCTATTAGAATTTATTCTAGCGGAGCACTCATTTAGTATGCCGGTTGGGCGAGTTAGCTATATGCATTTGGAACCATTGTCATTTGATGAATTTTTATTAGCAAATGACAAAGAATCACTTTATGACTATTTAAATCAATATGACCTAAGTATCGAGCTCCCCTCTGCGATTCACGAGCAATTAACTACTTTATTTAAAGAATATCTGATTATCGGCGGTATGCCCGCTGTAGTCTCTAATTGGGCTGCTGAACGCTCTCTGAATAGAGTTAGTCAAATACAAAATGACTTATTGGCCACCTATCGCGATGACTTTTCAAAATATAAAGGTCGTTTAGCGACAGAAAGATTAGACGAAGTACTTAATTCTATTCCAAAAATGCTTGGACAAAAATTTGTATTTAGTAGAGTTAATAAAACGATTCAAGCATCGACAATAAAGCATGTATTAGATCTGTTAGAAAAAGCCCGAATTAGCCACCGAGTACAAAGTAGCTCAGCAAATGGTGTTCCCCTCGCATCTGAAATTAAAGAAAAATTTTTTAAAGAAATTTTCCTTGATATAGGCTTATGTAGTACAGCACTAGGACTGAGTTTAAACCAAATTAATTCAACAAATGAAATTCTTTTGATTAATAATGGCGGCATCGCTGAACAGGTAGTTGGCCAATTGCTAAGAACAATTGAACCACCCTATATTGAACCAGTTTTGTATTATTGGCATAGAGAAGAGGCTGGTTCAAGTGCTGAAATTGATTATGTAATCCAACATGGTAATAAAATTATACCTATTGAAGTAAAAGCTGGTGCCACAGGAAGCCTAAAGTCACTACATGTTTTCATGGGATTAAAAAAATTACCTCTCGCCATGCGAATTAATTCTGATTATCCAAGTAAAACTAATGTAGATGTAAAAGATAATTTAGGGAAATCCGTAAACTATACTTTTATATCCATTCCCTTTTATCTTGTGGGGCAGATACATAGATTACTTAGTTTGCTCAACTAACATATATAGTGCAAAAAACCAAGTGCAACTCATATGAGTTTGACATTATTTGTCAGTATCACTAATTAAATTAGTAATGCCGACTGATTTTGTCAAAAATCGAGCGTTCGCAAGAAACATGTACTCTGCAATTTGATTGAGTAACTTTACATATCTTGTTAAGAATCTCAACTAGACCGCATAAATTAACTATCCGATCTTGGTAGTACCCATGCTTAAATTCCAATCACTCACCGGTTGATATCCAGCAACAGTGGACTTATCAGGGATCCACCGCCCATAATGTTTGATAATCATCTCCGTATCTCTATGCCCCATCTGTGTGGCTAGCCATAAAGGGTTCTCACCGGCAGAAAGCAGCATTGATGCGTAAGTATGCCGCGTTTGGTAAGGATTGCGATAGCGCACGCCTGCTTTTTTCAAAAGATGCGTCCAGCAAGTTTTGCGAATCTGGCCGTCTGTCTCCCACGGAGAATTGGTTCTTGGGTTATAAAAAACCCTAGAGCCTTCCAGATAGGTAAATGCTTTTTGATTTTTTAATGCATCAACAGCTGGGGGTAGTAATAACACATCCCTCACCCCTGATTTTGTTTTAGTTCCCTTTTCCTGTTTTAAAACTACCGCCTTAGATACACGGACAGTTCCTTTGAGCCAATCAATATCATTCCACTCCAATGCAATAAGCTCAGATGTTCTCAAACCTGAAAAAAAAGCAAATTGAAACAAGTTTCTTGCCTGTCCAGTTGCTGCATCCAGAATTGCCTTAATTTCATCCTGATCAAATGGGTCAACCTCCCAGTCACTTTTACTGGTTTTCTTATTGAGCAATTTAGAAAGCACCAATCTATCAAGGGGGTTGCGTTCGATAATCCCATCATTCATAGCTTGGTCCAGCATATTTCGCAGGGGAGTCAAAATATTGCGAACCGTTTTTACCGTAACATTTAACCCTGTAATCCAGTTACGGATAATCACAGGTGATAATTCACGAATGGGTATTTTACCAAAAGCAGGATATAAATGAGCCTCACAAACTTTTCTATAGCCATTGTAAGTACTGGCCTCCAAAGTTCTCTCAGCAATGGCCATGTAATCCTTGAGTAACTCAGCCGTTGTGGCTTTGATGATTGCATGGCCAAATAATTTTGCACGTTTGGAGTCAGGGAAATAATCAGCATAGTTAAATGTTCCCAGGGCGATTGCATTAATGATCTCGCCCCGCAACCGCTCGGCATATTTTAGATTCGCCTTGGTGGGCTCCAGTTTCAACGTCTCGCGGCACTGTACTCCGCGATAACTGAAGATAATCCGAATTGCGGATCCAGTTTCCCACTGACGGATACTTACACCGCGCGGAGGCTGCAGTTCGTTGCCTTGTTGCCGTTTTCCACCCATTTTTCAACCTCAACTAAATTAATCCATATGTTGCCGTCTGGTCCTAATTTACATTGTACACCATCGAGCCAGATACCACGTTTGCGTTTAGCGTGTACTGCATCAGAAGTATCTCCTGAATCCTGACAATATTTTTTAAGTTTTACCCATTTCATAATCAAAACTTCCTTCTTCATTTATGAAAAACTATCCAACCAAAGAATGACTCTTTGGATTGGAGCTGATTTCAAGAACAATTTGATAGAGTTTCATTAATTGCATCTCTGACTTGAAACCGTTAGGAACCGCATTGTGGCAATAAATGGAGCGAATATTGTCAATATGCGTATCCGACAAATCTGCAATGTTTTTCAAGGTATAGTGAGTCGAGTTGATGATGTACTGAATCATTCCTTTATAGATGTTCAGTTTTAGTTGGTGATCCATGTGCGAACACTCCTTACTGCAAGGCTAATCTACCGTGCTGCTGATTTAATTAAAATCATTACCAAATGACTAAGTGATATTCCCATAAATTATGGTAATATCTAATTTTACATCGGTGTAATTCGTTACATCAATGTAAATTATTACATTTATGTAACGAAAGTCAAGGTATGTCGATAAATATTTTAAGTGAACCTAATAATCTCCAATTGGCGCAAACGCTTACGGATTTGATTGAACGTGAGAATAAACTGACACCTGCAGCACTTGCACGAAAGCTGGGTATACCAACCAACAAAATCACGAGAATTTTGAATGGTGATGTTACCGATCCTAAAGCCAGTACATTACTGCAAATTGCGAATTATTTTGGAATTACTATTGAGCAGTTGCTTGGTATAGAGCCGATAGTTCGTGAGGGAGTATCTAATCAAGAGCCAGCTATACAATCTTTACCAATTTATGAATTTAGTAGCCCAACACAAAAGGCTAAAGAATGGTATCGCTGGTCGTCTAATGAAATTGATGGTGAGTATTACGCTCTAGCTATAGATACGGACTTATATGAGCCAACCTTCCCGAAAAATTCCTTACTGATTGTTAATCCTCATATCATGCCAGATGATCGCTCATACATTGTAGTGAAAAGAAAAGATAATCAGCAGCATTACTCCATTAAAAAGTACGTTATCGAAGGTAGTCAAAGCTATCTATACCCAATTAATCCCAAATTGCCAGTAGAGCTATTCGATAAAAATTTATACACTATCGCAGGAGTGATTCTTGAGGTGCATCAAAAACTGCGCTCAAAAAAATAAGTTGTAGGATGTAAACATGGAAAAGCGGAATCAAGGAAATCGATTTTTACGGTTTTTTTATCAACATTTGTATTTACGGTTCACAGGACAAATCAGAGAACCTTACCTGATTCGAATTGATAATATCTATACCAATCCAGATAGCAATGAATTAGAAGTTGCTTTTCATATTGCCAACAAACGTGTTAATCAGGAAATGTCTATAGCTGAGTTTGTAAAAACCGATATGATTTATCTTGTTGATCCTCGTATCGTGTTCGATATGGGGCAACAATTTGGCTCTCATTCAGAAAAGCTTATCGTTGCAAAAAAGTCAGAACCTAGTTTTAAAAACAAATGCCTGACCACTTTGAAGAGGGTTTTCATCGATGAATAAGTCAATTGCAGGCAAATCTAAAACACCTCTTCAATTTAAAGTGCTCCATACTCTGCTCGGGTTCGCTGTTTTCTTTTCTTTAATTACAGTGCCAGCTGAGGCTCAGGTGATTAATATATTTGGAATAACAATATCATCCCAATTACTTTGGTGGCCAGTCGTCTTTTTTGTACTGCGATTGATATACTCCGTGTATGGTTTCCCTTATCTTCGGCATGGGGTGTATTTGGTATTATTATTCCATGCAATTTACATCTTATTTTTAAAATTTGCTATCTGGTTGCCATCATCTTCATTCTGGAAAATGCAAGAAACTTATACGCAAGTACTTGGCCGTGATTTATTATACCTGACACAAAGCTCCTTATTCTTATGGGCATGTTCTTTGTTGCCGATACGCTTTGCATATACCTCGGACCAAAGATGTTGCGGGTATATTTTCTGGATATCTTTATTAATATTTTGTTTGATGGATATATTCTGGTTAAATCTTCACAAAGATAATAATGTCACCCAGATCATTGCTCCTTTGTTAATATATGGCTTACTTAATATTTTCTATAAGTTGCTATCAGAACTTATTGCAAGAATCGAACAAATAGAATGCCCAAATCTTATGGATATGCATCTTTTTAAATTTTCTCTCCCTCAAACTATAAAAAATGATGGAAAGACTTTCAAATATCATCACATGCTATTTTGTTCCAGTATCGTGTTTTTTATTGCATCAAAAACCATGGCCGCCAAATTTATTTCAATTGGTTTTTTGACTATAAATGTAGGCGGTATCGTTTTTTCATTGGCTTATCTTGCAGCAGACATGATGACCGATGTATATGGTATTGAACGAACCAAGCAGATGGTGTTGTTTGTTATTTTCTGCAATTTGCTTTTTGTCTTTGATGTTTGGATAACCAATTTATTAGCTATTGGAGAAAACGATCCATTTAGATTGATTTTGCACAACCAAGCAAGGATGTTTATTGCCTCAGCAACCGCATTTTTTCTTGGCATGACTATCAACTCTACAGTCATTTCGTTTATTAAATCGAGGCAGCGCAGACGTGGCATTTCTTTGAAGAAGGAGTTTATCACTACCGTTTGGACAAGAATTGCCACCTCATCAGCTTTTGGGATTATTATTGATGTGAGCCTTTTCTCATTAGTAGCATTCTATGGAATTGTTCCGAATGAAAAATTGGCAAGTGTGATCATTTTTGAGGATGTTTATAAAATATCTTACGAAGTGTTTCTCGCACCTGTTTCAATTTTGCTTATTTATTTCCTCAAGGTTAAGGAAAAAGTTGATATTTACGATGAACTATCAAATTTAAACCCATTCAGAATTGATACCAATTACAAGGTCAGTGCAAATAAGTTTGCTGAAAACTACGTGAACCCAGCGAGGCGTAACGATGGATAAATACATTTATGACTTTATGGCTGCTACGATTGAAGTAGCCGCGACTAACCCTATGGCTCCCTACGGTGCAATGATTGTTTATGATGATAAGGAAATTCTTTTGAAGTCAGTAAACAGTGCACATAATAATCCTTTGATGCATGGTGAATTGTCAGTAATTCATAGACTCTTTGATAACGGGTTTGATGGCGATGCGAGCAAATTAAGCCTTTATACCACTGCAGAGCCTTGCCCAATGTGTGCCGCTGCAATTTATTGGGCGATGATTCCCAAGGTGGTTTATGGGAGTTCTATTTCATTTTTGCATGAGCTGTTTGGTCGGCAAATTCAGGTTGCAGCGGAAGATATTTTGTCTAAGACGCCGGATTTTTATAGGTGTGATGTGATTGGTGGAGTGATGGAGGATGAGTGTAATCAGCTATTTGATGAGGCAAAAAAACTAAGAGCACTTTAACCTTAATTAACGATCATAAACCAATCAACTTGTGAAAATTAATGCACCATGGAATGTCAAGTCAACTACCAGTCTAACTGATAACGGATTCTTGCTTAATTATCGTAATTAAATTTTTCCTCTTAGAGTGTTTGTATACTGCTATACCCAAAAAGAGTACTGCAAGGACAAGAGCTGTTGGAGTGCCATAGCAAAATAAAAACTTTCCAAACATATTTTCTTCAAGCTTATCAGCAAAGATCCCACTTAAAAATAATGCGATGGTCATTGACAGAAAAAATGAAAAAACAGAATAAAATATAGTAACATCCGTGCTCATGCTACTTAATATCTCAAGCTCTGATTCAGGTATGGCAAAGATTTTTATATTCCTTTTTGCATAAACTGGAGTGACAGTACTACCTATCGAGGTAACCTCTAGCCCTCCTGATTGAATTTCCATGTCACTCATCTTTATTCCTGTCTATAATGCCTACCATCACAGCATTAAAAAATTTTGTATTCGCACAGTTTTTACAGGTAAGTAAAACATGCGGCGCAACTTTTCCTCCCAGAGTCAGATTGCCTTCGAAGCGTGGCGAAACAACTAAAAAATCTGCAAGTTCCCAAGTGTTATTTTGACAAACTTCGCATTTTTTTTGATTCCATTTTGTATTGATCCAGTCAATAACCTTCTGTTGCTTATCTTTGTCAAAATAAGCATCGCTCTCATTTGTCATTTTTTGCTCTCAACAGGTTTTTTTGAGAAAAGAGTCTCACCTTCAACTTCAAAAACTTCCAAATACTTATTTTCTTTTTGGATTAGATTATATGAAAATGCAAGTGCTCCTAAAATTACTAATTTAGAATACTTATTCATACCAGATTTAGCAACTAATCCGCCCCATTCAATTTTACATCGAGTATCCGCTCTACGCTTCTTCAACTTCTCCAAAGCTAATGACCTCTCACACCGAGCAATCAACTGCTTTTCCCTCTCAATTTCCTCAAGCATTGTCATGGCGCAACTCTCCAGACAGCTTTAAAAATGCTGCATCCAATCGCTGAATATCAAATTGATGAAGGCCATGTTTGTAGGCAAGAGTACCAATCTCAAGTTTGTGCTTTTGCTGCAATTTATCCAGCTTGATTTTGGCTTTTTCGATTCTATCCAAGAGTACTGCTTCCATTTGCGATACTGTCTTCGTTGACATGATCATTTCTCCGCAAATGAGGTAACAGAACAAGCGTACAATGCCAGATCTGTAAAATCAATAGGGTGTTCCATCTGAAGTGAGCGAAGCGAACACTGGCTATCCCGCAGATGAATTCAAGGGCGCAATATACAAACTTTCGTTTGTTTGCTAGTATCATGATTCTAACGTTTAAAATCTTTAATGGATAAAGGTTTTTTCATTTTAAAAAGCAACCGATGGATTCGTTCTCTTTGGAGATTCCGTGGCGATTGCTTTCGCACAAGTTTCTATTCACTCTCGTTCAAAAGGTCATAGTGCCGTAGCTGCGGCTGCTTATCGATCGGGTGCTCAGCTTTATGATGATCGCATTGGGCGCACCTATGATTTTTCAAAACGGCATGATGTCGTTTTTTCTGAAATTCTTTTACCTGATGGTGCTATTGACTCATTTCTAGAACGTGATTATTTATGGAATGAAGTTGAACGCGCTGAAAATCGATCTAACTCTCAATTATGCAAGGATTTTGTTTTGGCGTTGCCGCGTGAATTGAATTTAGTTCAGCAGATTGAATTGGCAAAACGGTTTGCTCAAACGCATTTTGTGGAGAAAGGTTTACCAGCCGATATCTCTATTCATGATCATGGTGATGGCAATCCTCATGCGCATATTCTGATTCCAACACGAAGATTGGAGAACAACCGATTTTCCAAATACAAGGCTCGCGATTTAAATCCAGTTTTTGCTAAAGGGTTTGTAGTGGAGCAAGATTACTGGGGTGAACAATGGAGAGAGATGCAGAACGAATTTTTTATTGAGAATAATCTCGATTTCCAGGTGGATGCAAATCATCTGATTTCAGAACGCCATCGGGGTAAACATCACAATCCAAATGCACATTATTTACTTGAAGAAAACCAATTGATTCAACAAGCACGCTTGGAGCTTACACGAGGTAATATTGATTTTGTGATTAACCATTTATCTACACAATACAGTGTCTTTACTCGCAGGGATGTTGAGCGTTTATTATTTAAAACATTTCAAGCCTCAGATAGTCCTCAAGAATATTTGCAGTTTGTTGAAAGAGTATTGGGGCATCATAATGTGGTAGGGGTGGGAGATAATAGCAAAGGGCAGCTAAGCTTTACTACACGCTCCCATTTCATGCAGGAAGCTCATTTGTTAAATGATATTGAATCGATGATGGTTTCTCATAAGCATAGACTTCATCAATCCATTGATATGCTAGCCCAACATTATCGATTAAGTGAAGAACAACAAGAAGCCTTTGGCTATATTACCCAAGGTCCTGATATTTCAGTAGTGATTGGGCGCCCAGGAACGGGTAAGAGCTATTTGTTAAAACCAGTACATGATTATTATGCCCAAGCAGGGATGGAAGTCATTGGAGCTGCTTTATCGGGGAAAGTGGCTAAGTCTTTGCAAGCAGAAACAGGCATTACTACATCAACGATTAAATCCTTATCTTATCAATTAGCGAATAACATGATGCAGTTAAGTAACAAACATGTCCTGATTATTGATGAGGCAGGAATGGTTGATTTTTCCAGCATGGCGTACCTGATTAAAGAAGCGAGTAAGGCAGGTAGTAAAGTGGTACTGATTGGTGATCCGGATCAATTAAAACCTATTCAAAAGGGTGAAATATTCCGAGGTATTGCCGCTCGAACCGGCTATATAGAGCTTGAAAATATCCAACGACAGCAAGATGTAGGCGACCGGCAAGCGAGCCTTGATTTATCCAAAGGGGATATAGAAAAAGCCATTCAACATTATCGAGACAAAGGAGCAATAACGATTGCAGATACCAAGCTAAAAGCACTAGAACAGGTCATTGTAGACTGGAAACAAGATCTTGAAATAACAAATATGGCTGACACCATCATACTGTCCTACACCAGAAAGGCTGTAAATCACCTCAATGACCAAGCTCGTGAAGCATTAATTGTTGAGAATAAACTTGGTGAAGAGAATATTGTGTATCAGGGCATGGAGAGATGCCTAAAGATATCTACAGGTGAACGATTATTATTTAGGGAAAATAACAAAGTTTTAGGCGTTCGTAATGGAGATACAGCAACCGTTAAAGAAATAAATACCCAACAAATGAGCGTTCAATTAGACAGTGGTGAGTTACTGACGATTCCCAAAGAATATAAGGCGTTAGATTATGCTTATGCGTTGACTGTTCATAAATCACAAGGCATGACTGCAAAAAAGGTTCGTGTTCTAGTAGATAGCAAATACTGGGATAGAAACTTAAGCTTTGTTGCAATGACACGCCATAAAGAACAACTCAATATCTATACAGACAAAGAAAATCACCCAACAGAACAGGCATTAAAACAAACGTTATCCCGAAGTTGTACCAAAGATAATGTCATTGACTGGCCTTTGGATTTTGCTACCCGAGCAGGCTTTGATTCTGATTCATTGATTGGCAGAGCAGTGAATCATATTGTTGGAGTAGGACATAAGATAAAGCAGACTTACAATTTTATCGTTAATTATGAAGCTAATTTTTTAAAAGCAAGACAAGAGGATAAGTTACAGGATATGGAACAAGCCCGAACTGCTGCTAAACAGGATGCACTTAAAGTTGATACCACAATACCTGAGAAAAAAGATTACACAATATCAGATAAATCCTTTGATAGTTTAATTAAGGACTTTCCTCAAATGAGTGAGTTTGAAGCTCTTATCAAGAAACGGCAGCAAATGACAGGTTATTTTGCTGAAAAAGTGGATAAACAAATTACAACTATGTCACAGCAATTATTAACTAATAAGGCCTTTGCAAATCAAGTCAAAAATCAACACCCAGAGCTTTATCAAAAGATACAAAGTATCTATGACAAACAGAAAGAAAAGGCATTGTATCACGATCGTTGATGTTAACGATCAAATCTAAAAATGTCTTCCATGCCTCACCTGGATAATTTGAGATGGGAACGGCGATAGCTCAGTCCTAGTAGGGGTGTCCCATTTGTCCCTTTCATCCCGTATATTTTTTACAAGTCGGCTAATGATCTATTATTTCATTGGGAATGATAGGCTGGTTTCCTTGGCCGCAAGCAAGCGGGCTATTTGATAACGGGCTTGCAACTTTCTGAAATATGAGCACTTGATTAATATTTGATCTAAAATAGTACTTATATGATATAGGAGTATTTAGATGGCCATTTCATGGATGAATAGCAATATCTGCACATTTGAAGGAATTAGTCGTAGAACAGACGTGAATCATGAGCGCTCTGAATATTTAGTCGATTACGGTACGATTATCCATAAATCCCAATTTAGACGACTATCAAATAAGGCGCAGGTTTATCTTAATCCATTTATTGACTATCCGCGAACTAGATTAACTCATTCTGTAGAAGTAGAACAAATAGGGAGGGAATTATCTAGATTCTTTGTTTCAAAAATAGTGGAAAAATTTGACTTAAAAAATGAGAGTTCATTTGAAAAGGATTTCGAAGATCTGGTGGCAACTTTATGTCTAGCACATGACATTGGACAGGCTCCTTTTGGGCATAGAGGAGAAGAAATTCTTCATGAATTAATGAAAAAAAAAGATGTTGAAGAGAGCAATTGTTTTGAAGCTAATAAACAAAATATAAGGCTATTACTGGGAAATGAGAGTAGAAAGCCATATGAAGTAACATGTGCTTTAATAGATGGAATAATGAAGTATAAGTCATCTACTTTCAAACAAAAATCAAAATATCCTGGGTATTATGAATTTGAAAGAATACCTTTGGAGAAATTATTTAGTATTTCTAAAACCCAAAACTTAAGACATCCATCTTGTTACATAATGGAGGCCGCCGATGATATTGCCTATATTAGTAGTGATCTACAAGATGCATTGAAACTTAATCTAATGAGTAAAGAAAATGTTTTAAGTGTATTTACTGAAATAAATTTGCCAGAGAGTTTATATCATTTGGATAAAAAAAATTGGGTCGATTTTATTTATCATAGTTTTGATACTGATAACTTTGGGGTGCTTTCATCCCTACTAATAAAGGCTATGATTCAAAATACAAAAAATAACTTAGGCAATTTTTTAGAAAACTGCTGCAAAAATGAAGATATTAATGACTTACCTAAACTGTTAGATAGGTATTTTAAAGCAGGGGACTGCGACTTAAATATACTTTATTTTGGAGCAGGAAAAATTTATTTATCTTTAAAGAAAGATATTTATAAGAACTATATTCTTAAAGCACCTGAAATAGCGCGGACAGAGCTACTTGCTAAAAAGGTTATAGAAGATCTTTGGGAAATTATGGAAAGTCAATTATTAAGTCCAAAATATAATTCAACTGATTTATTTAAAATTATTCCCGAATATGTTCAAAGAAACATTTCAAAAGCACATAGAAATGAGAATTTTGAAGAACAGAAATATAATTATATATCAGATTATATTTCAGGGATGACGGATAGATATGCAATATTTATGTGGGAACAAATTTTTGACCCCAAGATGTTAAAATTTATTTAAAAGAAATGGGTAAGAGAGCCATAAGAGCGCCAAAATCTGTCTACATTGCGTCTACATGACTTTTTGATATTTTTTAAAAACTACCGTAACTGCTTGATTTTATTTATGGGTTCACTAGGACTTGAACCTAGGATCAATGGATTATGAGTTATTACACTTTAAGGATTAACTACCCCTAGTTGAATGAGTAGTTAATACTTGATATTAAAACCGACTTATCGCCCTCACATACCCCAAAGAACTGGCTTTTCCACTAGCCGTTAACTCCCCAGTAGAAAAGTTATACAGCCATGCTTCACCCACACCGGATTCAGTTGAGCTCCAATAATAACCAGGAGCAAAGCTACTAATACCCTGACGCTGCAGATTATTATGAAGCAAAGTCAATTCATAGGCTGAAGGTAAATACCATCCACCATAACATGTTATTGATTCGCTGCTTGGGATTGGGCAAGAGGTTATGCCATCGCCTTGCACCCGGTAATTCGCCGCCAGAAGTGCTGCAAAAGTTCCTGATTGGTTGTCTATGGTTTGCTGGGCAATGATGAGTTTGGTATTGGATTCGCCTGCGTAAATCCCATCAGCGCGGGCATTGGTTACTTTATTGCCACTTTCGCCGTTTCGCCATTGTATCCCTTCATTGTTATTGAGGTCGGTTTTGGAAGCAATTAATCCATGCTGTCCTGTTTTATCGACCCAGAAGATAATGCCCCCGTTATATTCTTCGCCAATGTGGTGGGTTAGAGTCGTTTTAATTTCACCGCCGCTAATCTCAATGCCTTCCCCCGCTGTATAGGTTCCGGCAGGTCCTCGCTCCCCTTTTGGTCCTGCTGGACCCATTGGACCGTGTGCACCTTGGGGTATCGAGTTAATTTGCGTTTGCAAAGTACCAATTTTACTGTATAAAGCCTCAATATGAGCCCAAAGTTCCTTGTCATTTGCCTGAGCTGCACATGACATCATGAAAAGCCCTGCTGTACCTATAATTTTAAGATGATTCATTCTTTAATTCTCACATCAATTAAGAACCTGCCTTCTCAATCTACTATGCTGGCCGACAGGGAAGACAGGTTCTAAGTCTGTATGAATCCATAATCTCTTTAAAGAGCATCCTTTGTGATTTTTTTACTGGCTTTGTTTCCTCCTGTAGTGGTTTATAGTTCGAGTGCTTCAGGCATCAGCGATTTATCCGATGCCTGATGGACAAATGGATGATGCGTAACGTTTTGGCGCGGTACTTCGGTACTGCCGCAGGCCAAATGCTTCATTTCAGGATCCAGATACCAAATCATTTGCGAAGCCTTAATAGGCGCATGACCTGTTCGCATAATCAGGGTTTGATCTTCGGGTAAACGCATGACTTCATCTGGTCGTAGTAAGGGAATGGCCTGATAGTTGTAGCTTTTAGACTCGGAATAGCCTTGGGTTTGGGTACTGGTAGAGCCTGCGGATACTTTTATAGTACGAGTACCCAGCAATTTACTGACATACTCGGCATCATGAATGTCCTCGGTGGCAAAGGCTATTTTGGTTTTAATGTTGGTAAAGGCTTTGGCTTCATCGTGGGAGTATTGCTCATAGGTTTGGGCGATGTATTGTATGATGAGCACACAGCGCACTCGGTATTCGCGCAGTAATTTAAGCGAGCGTCTTAGCCTTTCGATACGGCCTAAAGAGGAAAATTCATCAATCAGGCACAGCAAAGGATACGGCTCTTCCACCGGATCGGGTATCTTTTTAATCATGACTGAAATTAATTGCTGCCAGAACAGCGTTAACAAGGGTGAAAGCCGCTCCATGTCGTCATCGGTAAAACCGATGTAAATCGTTATTTTTTCTCGTCTTAACTGACGTAAATCAAAATCAGAACGAGCTGTGGCTGCATCAATGGTGGGATCATCGAATAATTCAAAGTATCCTGAAAACGTTTCAAGAATCGAGCTTCTCGTTTTTTCATGATTGTTGAGATAGGAATAGCCATTGCGGTAAAACTCAGGGTCGAGATGATCGGTTTCCTCCAAGACTGAGGCCAGCCAATCATCAAATCCGGCCTGTTTTAACAAACGGTTTATTTCGCCAAGGGTGGTGGGTCTTTCAGGCGTATCCAGCAGGTACAGCACGGCCACTTTAAATAATTTACGTGAGGCTTGCTGCCAAATTGGGTCGGACTTTTTATTGTCGGGCATTAAAATATGGGCTATGCGCTGAATGTCCGTTAGGCGTTGAATTTTATCCTCAGAGATTAAGGATAAGGGATTGTAACAATGCGTGATTCGGTTCTCATCAGCAGGTGCCCAGCAAAAGCATCGATGCCCTAAAACGCGCTCACGGTATCCTGAGGTTGTTTTAAAAAGCGTGAGTTTTACATCATTGCATACCACTGAGTATGGGTAGTGAAACAGATTGGGTATGCCAATGCTTCGTGTTTTACCGCTTCCGGTGGGTGCAAAAACCAGAACGTGTTCAAAGCCGTTTGAATACAGAGGCGCACCATATTTTTTACCAATCAGGATGCTTTGCTCCTGCGGCTTAAAAAATCCTGCGCGTTGGGTTTCAAAGCCATTTGAAAAATGCGCGTTACCCAGTGCCTTGTTATCTGGCCTAAGCCAATGAAACAGGTAAATCACAAGCGCTAAAAACATCAGGAAGAATGCAACCCCTTCAGTGGTCAGGAAGTTTCGCCATAGCTCAGGCTCTTGATATCGAAGGGTGGCTAGCTCCACTACTTTGAAAGGACTTTGGAACGCATTTAAAAAAAGCCAGCTATAGAGTTCAAATCCCAATAGCATAATGGCGATTACACTCACCAAGGTGCTTAAAATTAAAAGGGAAAGGTATCGATAAAATCCCTGTTTCAAAAAGCCAGCCATGCAACCCATCACAACAGCGGTGATACAGGCTGCGATTGTGGTTTCCCAATAAAATCCATGTCTGATTAAATTAATAAGCACCAATGGACTTGCCCACTGAGCGATACCTGTCAACAGCACCGCGATTTGGGCGGTTATGGCAAGCCCGATGAATAAAGCAATGGCAATAACCCGTGGATTAGGCATGTTTATAATACACCTCCACCAATCGCCTGCCGCCTGATGTTTTTTGTAACTGGACGATGACATCAATGACTTCATGCAGAATTTTGTAAATATCCGCTTCATCCATACCTGCAACCTGATTAAGTTTATAGAGCTGCGCCATGCGCATGAAGGCAACTTTGGGATTGTTAGCATGAATAGTTGCAAGTGCGCCACTATGCCCTGTGGAGCAGGCGGATACAAAATCAAAGAGTTCTTTCCCGCGAATTTCACCCATGATGATGCGATCTGGGCGCAGTCTTAAGGTGGCTTGTACCAAATCCTGCATGGAGACTTTTTGCGTTTGATCCCCAACTTGCTTTAATGCTTTCAATCGAACGATATTGCTGTGAGGCACATCCATTTCATAAGTATCCTCAAGGGTGATGAGGCGCTCATGAAGGGGAATTTGCCCTACACAACTGTTTAGAAAAGTTGTCTTACCAGAGGAAGTTCCACCCGATATGATGATGTTTTTCTTCTGCAGAATGGCTTGTCTTATAAAGCCCTGCCAGTTTTTTGCATCGTATAAATCAAGCAATTCATCGGTTTGGCTATAGCTCTCAGAATACTCCTTAATTCCAACCCCTCGCGCGGATGAAAAAAAGTCCATGGCATCGTACTCTTCGAAACTAACCTGCTTTAAGGTGAGTTTTCGGATGGAGAGCGTTTCATAAAGAGAAGCCGGAGGAATCACCAGTTGTACTCTTGAGCCATCGGTCAGATTGCCCGAAAGCACGGGTGAGGCTGCCGATACAGTTTGTTTGTTTTCATTTGCAATGAGTAAAAACAAACGCCGTAGGTATTGAGGAGTTAATACCGGAATATCAAACCGGATTAATTGCCCATTGCGCTCAATAAAGACCTCTTGGGGCTTATTGATTAAAATCTCTGAAACGTGCTCATCTTCCAAAAAATCCTGCAAGGGAGAGAGCAGCCCGGTAGCACCGGGTGAGAAACAGGCTTTGATGGCTTCCATCTTATGCCCTCTCAGCCACACGGTAGAAGTCTAGGTCGTGTGCTACAAAGACGTTAATGGCAGCTCCCTGATTGACTTGCAAGGTGGGACGTGTTTGCATGTCTTGCTGGAGCGTTTGATTGGCTGCCTGTTGGAAACTGCTCGCAATATTCATGCGGTACTGTGACATGGAGTTGTATTCGTCCTGTCCATGAACGCCACCTGTTGCCGTATACGCGCCCAAAACCGATAAAAGCGCACCGCTTCCAAAACGCTCAAAGAAATGGCGATCAATGTAGTCTGCCGCTTGCCCTGAGCGACCTATCGGATCACTTCCGGGGCTATTTAAGGTCACGATGATGCCATTGGTCATTTGCAGACGATTCCATACCACAAAAATACGACTTTGGCCTTGGGTGATTGCGGTATTAAATTGCCCAACTAGAGTGGAACCTTTAGGGATTAATAGCCTGCTTCCTTCCAAGGCAAAGATATCGCGTGTCGTGATGGCTCGAACCATTCCTGCCAACTCCGAATTAATGGCCGTTTCTAGTGTGGCTGGAATCATTTCACCAGCAGGTACGGTCATTGCAGGATGCGGTAATCGTTTGGCAGAAACGGATGTGATGTCATTTTGCTGATTTAAAAATTCAGAGTTTCCATCACGGCCTGTTAGTGTTTTGCTGGCTTGAACTTCCGCGCTCGTTGCATTAGTAGAAAGCTCACCACTGCCTGCATTAAAAAAAGTTGATGGCGCATTCATACGGGCTAAGGTTTCCTTGCTGATTGTTTGGGTTTGTATTGTTTTTAGTAAAGGTGGATGCCTTGGATCACCACCTTTATAACCCGATTGTGCTTTTGCATTCTTCTCTTTAAGGGCTGCAATCAGTTCCAGATTTTGATTTAAGGCCATGCTTAAACTTTGTTTTTCATCGGGCTCATTCATGGCGTTTGCTTTACGCTTGGGCAGCAAGCCGCCAATGGCGATGACAATACAAATCACCACAACGCCTGCCAACAATAGCTTGTCTTTCATGGCAGCATGTTTTGTATTTTTGGCAACCTGAGTTCGATTGCCCAAAGCCTCTTGCCGCTTTTTATCATCACTACTCATTTTGGCCTCCTGTTTGCTTTGATGCGATTGATTTCTGGTGTATTAAATACGGAAGCAGTAAGGCCACCGTGTCTTAGGGTAAATTGCGGGGCTAAACGCTGTACCACAATGTACTTTCCTTCACGCCGTGTATTGACGGTTGATTCTTTTCCGCTTTGGTCATCCACTGCAAAAATAGCCGGAACACTGCCTTGAGCACTCAGCTCAAAATAGGTGAATTTCCCATCATCAAAAACATGACGAGGAACAAGCTGCGGGCTGCCACTAAATCGATAAGCGGTGTTTAGAACTTTGGGTTGTACCTTTTTATTTGATGTCAGATGTTTTGGCTGAACAGCTTTTGGCTCTGGGTATTCAAACTTCAATGCATAGGTTTTTTTGCCTGGCTCCTGTTCCAGTTGTTTGGTGCTGGTCAGACTAAAATAATAGGCGCGTTGATTGGTGATTACGGTCATATTGGTTTTGGAATCAAACATCGTGGGTTTAACAAAAATCATATGCTCCAATTGCGGATGATAGGTCACCATCCATGCGGTGGTATCACCGCCTTCAATATCGAGAACACGCTCATGTTTCGCAAATTGAATTTGCGTGGTGGTAAAGGGGATGCCGTGGACAGGAACCACATCGTTTTCCCGATACACCACCTTTTTGATTCGGCCATCGGTTGGTAATGACGTTGGGTTATTTTGGGCATAGGTGCCTAACGACAAGAGCAGGACTGCTGCACTTAACAGTATTTTTTTCATGCTTGAGCCTCCATTAAACGGGTTTGTCTTGAGTAGCGAGTGACTTCAAATCCATCCCAGTTTTTCCAGCGGGTTTCAGGCGAATCCGGGGGATTGGTGTATCGCCATGAAATCATGGCGTTGTAATGCGCGGATGTGCTTTTGCCGCTGGTTTTGTCGGTATCAATCAGACTGAATACCACCTCTGCCAGTGCGTGATGATCTTTATGAAGGTCTTTTTCATTCGCCAAAACAGAATCAAGAAAATTAATGCTGTAAATGCGAACTTCTCGCTTGATGTGATTTCCCAAGGCATGGATGGGTGAGGCAGTATTTGCAGCATCCTGCTCCTGCAGATATTCCTTGGCAACCGTGCTGTTTGATAACAGGTGCACCAGTTCAAATTGAGCGCGATAGCTTGATGCATCATAAGATTCACGGTATTGAATGTATCGGGCAATGTCGCTTTCGATTTGTGCGCGATTGATGGGTGTTTCTTTATTCTCTATCGGTTCAACAGTGGTTACCCCATTGTCGTAATGATGAACCAGCATGGGTACCACCGTTTGATAATGCGCGAGCATTCCAATTACGATAAGTGCTGCCACATTCAAGCCCATGGCTGATAGAAATGCGGCTTGATAACGGTTTCGTGATTGCTCGACTCTGCCAAACTGATCGTCTGCCCAGCTTCGCGCACGTTTAAAGTAATCATTCATATGGGTTTTGTTCATGATGCTCCTTTTCGCAGGTTTTTATGCAGTTGTTTGAATACGTTGTGACTGGCTCCACCTAATTGCTTGCCTTTTTCCATCAAACGCGATGCGTTTCCTAACCCTTGGCGCAGGGCATTTATTGGTTTTTGAACAGATGACTTGGAAAATCCCCATGCCCCTAAACTGCCACCAATAAAGCCACCAACCATGGCAGAGCCAGCAGAGGTGCACACCGACCCACCAATGCTTTTGCCTATGGTCACAGCTTGGGTGATGCCCATCACGCAGAGGCAGGCCACAATAAAAATCGGCACCCAGATGGCTGCAGTCAGTGTTTCTGTATTTCCAAGAAAGGCATAGGTCACCCAGTGTAGTAAGTGGATGCAAAGCCCCACCACGCTGGACACAAAAATAAGCACAAAAGCAAATCCGGCCAGCACACCGAGCCAACGATCAAAAAATGATTTCGTTTGGTCAAACAAAGTAAACAGAATAAATAAGGGCGCGGTGCATAAAGTCACGGCTAACATCAGTTTGGCGATGACGATTTCAATAAACGCAAGACCTATCGTGACGCTTCCAGATAAAAACACCATCATGCCTGCAAAATAAGGCGTGAGTTTTCTAAGAGAACCCGCATCAAATAAATCCGAACCCAGTTTGAGGATTTCATTCAAGACATTTTGTAATCCCTGATTGATTGATCCGCCTGAAGGGTATTTATGGACGGCCTGCATTAATCGGGTTGCAATAGTTTCACTGCCCGATACAAACAGATCACGCATGTAGGATGAAAACAGATCCCAGTTCATCGCCATCATGTAAATCAACCCCACCCGCATACTGAATCGAAACAATTCATGCCGTGGTCGCTCAATGATGCCCAGAGCAATGCCATAACCTTTCAAAATAATGTACAGAACAACCATGGCTCCTAACGGGGCTTTTAATAGCGTGGCCAGTGCACTATAGCCATCAAATACAAAGTGATTGGTCAGCTTATCCACTTCACCTGCAAGCTGTATGATGAAATTATCAAACTGTAGTGTATTCATGGTTTAAGTTCCCGAAACCAAATGTGGCCATGTGGTGGCTGCTGTTTCGGCATATTCATCTGCCAGTGATTCAAAGAGATTTTTATCGGTTAAATCAGCCAGTGTTATTTTTTGGAATCCTGAATAATGGCCTTCTTTGGCAAAGGCAATCATGCCTTGATACAGGGCATCGCATCGGATCTCTGGGCTTTGTTTGCCCTCCATACATTCCAGATAGGCAAAGCCATAAGCATCTTTGTGAATGGCAAAATGCAATCGCTTTTCCGCATTAGCTGAGGCATTAATCAAAAACGTCACACTGGTTTTGGCAGGTTGTGTTTTTAACGGGTTTTCGTGCTGACATGCGCTGATTGCTGCAGCCATTAAAACAACCATTAAACTTTTTAAGAGATGGTTCATTTTGTCAGTTCCATAATGGGTTCATCGTTAATGGGATACTGAGGGCAATACTGCCCAAAGTGATGGCAGGGAGAGTCCAAATCGGGGGGCTTTGAACAGCCGCTCAGTACTACCATCATCAATACACTCAAAAGCCATTTCATGTGCTTACTCCTTGTCACTTGGGTAATCGATTAAACTTTGCCATTTCAGCCCTGTCCTGCAGTGCGGATAAATTCTCCTGCGCGCTTTGCTGGCTGATTAATGCCTGAAGTCTTAAGCTCATTAGTTGAATAAATCCGATTTCGGTAATCAGTCGTGAATTCAAATCAATGGCTCCCTTGGTGTTGGGTGTTTTCTCAATTTGTTGCGAGAGCTTATGGAGGGCTTCCATGTGCTTATTGATTTCGTTATAACTTTCGGTGGTTTGCACCATCACCGCACGATTGACGGCTTTATCTTCTTTAAAGCGCATCGCGTTGGCGGGTGTTGTAAATCGAGAGTAGCTAGCCTCATCCAATGCAGGATGGTTCTTTTCATAGGCATCGACCAATGCCTGATAGCGTTGCTGGTTGCCACCTGAGAGGTTTTGTAAAGCATCCTGCCAAGTGCTTACGGGTGATTGCCAGCTTTGTAATGAGTCGAGGCTATTGTTGATATCGCCAAAACCATAATGGCCTGAGTTCATGGATTTAAGCTGGTTGAGGTTGTCCAATTGGTTTTTGGCGGTTTGGTAGGTATCGGATAACACCCGATATTGCTCTTGTAACTCACTGAGTTGTTTCATTGCCAAGAGAATTAATTGTGCGTCTTCAACACCTAAAATATCCGCGTGACTGACACTGCTTAGAGATAGAGCTGCTATTAAGAAACAGGCTGTTCTTTTCATTTGTTGCTCCTTTCAAAAAAAACAGGAAGCCAAAGCTCAGGTTCTTGACCTACCTCTTCGATAATTTCATCCAGCAACTTAACCGATTGGGTATTGGCAGAAAGCACCCTGATGTATTGGCTCAAACCGCTTAAATCGAGTTTGCATAAAAAGGCTTCGTGATCTTGTTTATAAAGAAAGATGCGTGATTCGGGTGTGTTTTCTTTAATCGCTTCAAATTGCGCTTCGGTCAGTTTTAAATGCTCCATGTAGGTTTCCCTGTCTGCAAGCGGATTGGGAAATGCAATCAAGGTGGCCAGGTTATCGAGCACAATATGTTTAATCGGCGAGTCAGTTATCGTCTTCGGGGATTGGGTATCAAAGATAAAATGCCCGTTTTTCTTTCGGATGGTGGGCAACCATTCTTTCAGGCACTTTTCCCAAAAAGGAGAGGCAAAAAGCTGCCATGCCTCGGCGATAATAAATGAGGTCAAGCGACCATCTAGGCATTGGCGCATACGATGCAGTAAATACAGGTAAACAGGGGTTGCGATGATGCTCTGGACTTGGTCCATAAGATAGGTCACATCAAACCCCACCTTGTCAAAATCAAGGTTTAGGGCATCGTTTGGGTTATCAAAGAGCCAGTGAAATTCCCCATCAATTCTGGAATCGTTACGCTTTAACCAGCGTCTTAAATGAGGCCAGCGTGGGAAATCAACCGGTAGAAATTGGCTTAGATGACTGAGTGTTCTGAACTCGGGTGCAAGTTGCTCAAAGTTGTAGTCAATGCAGTCATTGATGATTCCAGCGATATCGCTGGGAATCATGCGCTCACCTTCTTCTTGTACCAGTGTTGCAAACCACGATTTTAAAAAGGAGCGATTTTCTGCAGTGTCTGGCAGTTGCAAAGGATTCATGGCAATGGGGTTGGATGGTTCCACCTTGATGTAAGAGCTGTTACCGGAAGCTAATACATAAATTTTGGAGGATTCATCTCGGTCAATGAAAAAACTTCTTCCACCAAAACGTCCCATTTGCGCATCAAGGAAATTCACCAGTGTGGTTTTACCGGCGTTATTACCCCCGAAAATAGCAGCATGACCTTTGGATGGGTTGGTTTTCGAGCCTCGTGCATGGTAGTTGAAATAGACAGGCGTTTTCGATGGGGTTTCCAAAAGCGTGACTGCACCACCTAAAAAGTTCTCATTGGAAAAGCCCGTTTGTGTGTTGTGTAATGGGCAAAAGTCCACAAAATTTTGGGAAGTAATCAGGGAGGCTCGCGTTATAAAATGCTGGTTGCATGGTAATTGACTCCAGAAGGCTGGCTCTTGACCTAGTGTTTCTTTCACTACAACAATTCCGGCAGATCCATAGCGTTTGGTGGCTTCCAATATGGCTGCATCCAATAACGACTGGCTGGGTGCCAATAACATCACGGTGTGATGATGTGCGCCTAATAACAAGGTTTCACTGGCAATTCCATCTTCCAAATCGCTTAATGCCGTGGTTTGGCTTAATGCCTTGTCTTCGACATTGAGAAGTTTGGAGCGTTTTTTTGAAATCGTGTCCAAAGCACCATCACGACCAATCGGGGCAAAGCTGTGTGTGGCGATAAATTCACAATCCAAAGATAACAACGAATCTAACAGGATGCTGGCGGTGTTGGTGGGGTATTTTTTGAGTGACAGCATCGCGCCAAATAAACAATCGTCTCGGGTATTTCCCTGAAACTGGATGCATTCTCCAAATAAAATCTGACAACCACTTAAGTACTGGCCGATGTGCCCTTCGGGGTATCTGGTTTCGTGTTTGAATGTGTTGGGTATCGAGTTTGCTATTGGAGGACTGTAAAAGGGATGTTTGAATAGGGCGGGATGACCAGCATTGACTACCAACCCAAGAAACTGAAGCAATTCGCTAAAGCCTAGTGCGTCATCCTGTTGGCCAAGTAGTGATGCTCGAAAAGGTGCGAGGTTTGCCTGCAATTGCTCAACTGCTCGATTTAAGGTTTGGATGTTTTGTTCTCTGTGATGCTCGGCCAGCTCACTGTTTCCTTGAATTGAGAAGCGTTTTGCCCACTGCAACCAAGAGCCAGTTTTGCCGCTGTCATCACCTTTAAGAATCACGGTAATATAAAGGGTATTTTTATAAAGGTTTTTATCTGTAAAGCGTTGTTGGTAGCGCTCATCCAGATCCTTGGCAAAGCCAGGCTTAAATTCCCCAATTAAAGGACAGGATATTTTTTGTCGGTGTGTGGTTACATAAATGATAAAACGTGAATCCAGACTCACCAAAGCCTGATGAAGCAAAAAGCGTTGGTGATTTAGCGTATCCGCTTCTTCGATTTCAAAAGCAGCTCCGTCTACTTTAAGCACCGAACCCACAAATCCTGATTGCGATTCAAAAATGCTGGGTGTATTAAGATGTGTTATGGGAAACAAATCAGAAACCTTCGCCTCCTGATACACCTGCTTCAAAGTCTTAGAAAGGTTCATATGCGCGAACCCTCCATATTGATGCATTCGGAGCTTCTGGCAATAAGTAACGCTTTGCGCAGATGGTAAAGAAATGGGTGTCGTAACGGCATACCAGCCACCCAAAAACATGCAAGGGAATAAAAATCAGCCCATACAGTGGGGATAAACCAATAAACACACACATTGAGACAATCAGGTTTAACATATGGTATTCAAAGGTAACGCCTGCAATCATTGCCGGACGGGTCAGCGCATTGAATATGGGGCTTATTTCCAAATCGCTCACAAGAGCCTCCTATCCAATAAGGGTTGAGTACAGGGAAGATCCACCAAAGATGATCCCCATTCCGACAAGAATCATCACAAAATATTCCTTGGGAAATTTTTGACGTGCCAGACAGAGGTAGCCTGCAATGATGATGCAAAACACGCCTACGGTTCTTGCAAGCCCACCCTGAAGGTAATTGATAGTTCTGTTGATGATGCTTTCTATCGATTGGGCATGGGATAGTGAGGGCAGCAGAGTACAAACAGCCACTAGATAGAGATCGCTAATCGATTGGCTTAAACGGTTGAATTTACTCATAGTGCCACCTTCTGCAGGGAAGATTCAGCTTGCTCCTTTTGGAGTTTTTTCAGATAAATTTCTTCGCGGTCAATGTCGATATGCTGAGGGGCTTTAATGCCAATGCTGATGATGTCGTCATCGACCTTGAGCACCTTCATTTGAATCAAGCCCTTGCCAATTAAAATCTGTTGCCCTGCTTTTCGTGTTAAAACCAACATGATGTTCTCCGGTTATTTTGCTAAAAGTTCCTTGCACTTCTGCAAACAGGAACTCACAACGGCTTTGTTTGCAGGTTGATACTCATCCTTAATCACATAAAACGTCACTTGCTTCCTGATTTGCCTGCAGCAATACAGCATTTGCGGCAGCGTAGGCGGTAACTCGTAAAACTCACGGCAATTCAAAATCGCCTTAGCCAATACCGCATCTGTAAAATCAGCTAACGCCTCTTGCCACTCTTTTTTGGCAAACCTCAAAAACACTTCATCCTTAAACTGACTTCTCCAAACATGGCCATAAAAGGCTGCAAACTTGGAGAATAGCAAATCAATACGTCTCTCAGCTTTGAAGGTATCTTTGGAGCTGGATGACATTGTTGTTCCCTCGCTCTTCGACATCACAGGGTGGGCAGAACAAGTCTTCTGTGGTGTGACGTTTACGAGTATTTTTTGTATGCTCTGCATGGTGCTTCTCCTGTAATGCATCCGTAGGTAATTCATCCTCCCAGCAACGTTGGGCAAGCCAATTTGCCGGGTATTTCCAAGGCGGCACCCATGTGCCTTGTAGTTTCATGGTTTCACGATGATTAATTTGGGCGTTCAATGCGTTGATGATGGTGTGAAATAGCTCAGCATCGGGATTCAGTTCTTCAAATACAGCTTGTGCGTTGTTCCTTGATTTTTTCTCAGGATAAAGCGACCAGAATTTTTCGAATTGCGATAATAAATAAATATAATAATTATCTTTATGAGGTATGGCGGCTTTTGGGGGTTCCACTGTGTCGGCTTTTAGTGCCTCAACCTCAGATAGCCCAGTATTTTCAAGGGATTCCTCGCGCGGCTTTATGGTGGCTTTCTGTGGCGGGTTTATGGCGGCTTTATTTTGGACAGAATAATGCTGTGAAGCCAAAAGGCATTTTAAAATCAAATGCATCCCTTCGGATTGCACTTCAATTAAGCCCGCACGAACCAATCCTGAAACAGCACGCCTAACTTGATCTCGCGAAAAGCTTTGGTTTTTTATGCCTTGATGCGGCTCAACATAAAGCTGCTCAGAAATCGACTGATGACTGATGCGCCTTTTGATTCCCACTATTCCGGTTTTAACGTCCATATAAGGTCGTATCCCTCTTAAATAAGTCAGTTGCTGGATATGTGGCAAACCACACATCGCCTCTAACTCATCACCATTAATCACAAAATCCATCATGGGTAATATCCCTACTCATCCTCGTTTTTATTTCCATAATGTGATATCTTTATAAAAATAAAAGATTATTATTCACGTTATGTGAATTTATAAACTAATTTATATCACGTAAAGTGATATTGCAATAGTTAACTCTCATTTTTTAGGGGTAAATTTGACTGAGCTGAATATCAAAAAGGAAATTGGCAAACGTATTCTTGAAGCACGGAAGGCTAAAGGCTTGACGTTAAAGGCTCTAGGCGAGCTTGCTGGCGGGTTGAAACAAACGCGATTGACAAACTGGGAGCAAGGTGTGCGAACTCCTGGGCCGGAAGAAATAAAACAGCTTGCAGAGGCTTTGAATATTTCTCCTGCTTATTTGATGTGTTTGTCAGATGAAACGGGGGTTAAAGAAGTGAGAAGTTATAGCCAATTAATCCCCCTTTTAGATTATCAGCATGTTGTCACTAGTGATAGGACATTAGTTTCTGTAAGTACCACAATGCTCTCAGAATTAAGCTCTGATGCATTTGCATTGAAAATTACAGATGACAGTATGAAGCCTGAAATCAGAGTCAATGATGTATTAGTGATTGATCCTTCCGTTTCTCCAGCCCCAGGTGATTTCGTTGCTGTTAAAATTGCTGAGAAGGCAGAGTTAATAATTTGTCAGTATAAAAAACTTTCTTATACCTCCACAGAGTTTGAGTTGCTAACTTTGAATGACAATTGGCCTAATATTAAAGTTAATGATGGTATTCAGGTTAATATTATCGGTAAGGTGGTTCAAAATATCAGAAGTTATTTTTGAAATATTCAAATAATCCAATTGGACAGCAAAGTACCTATTAGTAATATGTTTTTTGTATGTCCAAGCTTCATAGTCAGCCATAATTTAAGTTAGCTTTCTGCTAAAATTAGATTGATTTCTTAAATATACCTGTATATTTATTAATAAAATTTAATATTGAAACAGAGGAACAAATTTCAGTAGGATCCTTTGATAGCTGCAATAGATTTAACCACTTTGCGTGGAAACTCATGTTTTCTATTTTAGGTATAGAATGTGTTGCAACCCAGCCTAAATTAGGATTAATTGGGAGAAATAAAGAAGCTCCATCTTCTAAACATTCATTTATATTTCTTGGTGTTCTATTATTTGCATGATTAGCAACAATCAATGTTATAGGTTGATCAGTAATAATAAGTTTAAATTTTGATTTCGAGAAATTAACTAAATACCAATCCAACTTGGTTAAAATCGGTAATGGATTAATAGATAGTTCCGGCACTACAGCTGAGTTATATCCACATCTTAATGCTAAAGCCTCTATATGCCCACTATTTTCAAATGTGCTTTTGTAGGGGTTGTTAGAAGAAAGAAGAACATCTGAGATTATTTTTGCTGTATTTTTATGCTTTTTAATAGTTCTTGGATGCCTTCCAGTTAATGAAATAACAAACATTGCAAAATTATTCTTATCTTCTTTGGACAATAACTTGTTATCTAGGAAAATGCATTCATTCAAGGAAGTATTATTTTCTAAAATACGAATAATAGAACTTCCGAGAGCATCAATTTTTGCAAAATGTATTTTCTCAAAAGCTTGGTAGAGATTTTTTTTTGCAAATATTTTTTGTGTGGAATTGGGTGTGAATTCCCTAGCTATATTATTCTCTAGAGCATAATAATAAAAAAAACCTTTGTTGAGCCATTTCTTTAATAGAAATTGGGGAACATAATGATGCCTTGCCATAATACGTCTCTATTTTTAGATACCTACTTGATCACCGATTTGTTTTATCATTCTTGTCATTTTATTATAGAAGCTTTGAAGCAATTTTTTTGATTCATCGAGTAGCAACCGTGTTGGGTTTTTAACTCAAGACGCTTGCTGGCGTGGGTAGAGCTGCCATCAAACATAAATAACCCCGCTTTATTTTACTCTTTATATAAATTTTCAAAGAGCACATGTAATTGGATCGGTAGTCCATTATGCCAAAAATCGGGCTACAAACTGTTCTGCAATTGACTTGATAGATGAAAGGAAAACATCCATCCTGTGCTATTATTAGTTGATATAAGGCTTTCCATCGGAAGGAATTTTTTATGTTAGCAAGTACTTATTCAAAAGGGGTAATAAGTATTATTTTTTTTCTTCTGTTATCTAATAGTTCCTATTCGGACTCTGACCAATACTTGTGTATTACGAAACAAACTGTTGGATTTGAATATAATAATAAAATAAATGACTGGGTTATAACCTCGTTTAAGGGAGAGAAATATATTATTTCAAAATGTAGTAACTCAGATAAAGAGACCTTTTGGACCATGGATTGTGAGTATAAGCTAACGAAAATGGGTGATACACAATCGAGATGTGGCTGTAAGTATTATTCTAAAGCCTCTATTCTATGCGATTGTTTTTTAGCTGATTTCAAATTTAGCTTGGTAACTGGAAGGTTTCTTGAAGTGGGTTCAAATGGTTACTGGAACCCGAATTATGATAGTGATACCCCTTATATGCGAATAGGCAATTGCTCCCCATTTTAGTTATGATTCAAATTTTTTGTATGAGAAGAGTGGTTGTTATAGCGAAGTAACTTCAGCTTCGATTGGACGTATATTCATAAAGCCAGGGTCTCTGATCATTTTATAGATTTTTACATGAGAGTATTTTTCTGATGTTATCGCTTTAATTAATTCTTCATTAGGTTCGTGATTTATTCCGAAATAAATACCTTTTAATTCTATAGGGTCAAAAGGAAGGTATTCTTTATTGGTATTTGGGTTACCTAGTAGTCTTATTTCTTGTTCATATCTCCAAACTTTATGCTTGGTCAGTAGTAGCTCATTTACATACGAAAATAATTTATTATTGTTTTTAAGAAAAGCAACTTCAATAAATTTTTTAGCTGTTAGAACACTTGGTAAGGGTCCTTTACTTAAATCTTTATAATTAACTTCTTCCGCTTTATCCCTACTTATATTGAACTCTAATACTACACCGGCATATTTTTCACCATAGTGCGCCCACAAAAGCTGTATGTTATTGTTTTTAGAAAAACACACGAATGGAGTGTTTTTTATCATTTTAGAGAAATAGCTTTCTTCTATATTTTTTTTTACTACATTCAGAGTTTCATTGCCTTTAAGATTTTTTATCATCTCAAAAAGCATGGGTTTTGTGTTCTTTAAAATTTTATTGTTTAGAAACTCATTTTTAAATTTTTCCCCATTTGTATCCTTAGGGTCATAAATGATGTCTTTTCCAGTGTCGAAAGGATCATTGATGGTTGGATATTTGCTATATTTTAATTGACAATTACCAAGTATTTTTATGGCACAATTTGTTGTTGTATAATGATACATAGAGACTGTTCAACTAATTATTTGTACTATTATACAATCCTTTATTTTATTTAAAACAGGTAATTCTTCAATATCGCGCTTTACAAAGGCTTTATTCAATTTTTTATCCAACCCCTTGATCCTTTTTGCAACCCATTTTTGTTATAGACTGTCATAATTTTATGGCATGATTTGTAGGATATTGATTGGGCTCTATTTTTGGGCAGATATTGGGTACTTTTTCAAAAATTTTGGGCATATTTTGGGTGATTTTTGAGCCAACAGAAAACCACAAAAGACGACCCTATCAACCAGAAAAGTGGATTTAACTCGTTGATCTACATGGGTTTATGATGGTCTTTGGTGGTCAGGAATGGTTTTGATAATTGGTGGAGGCGGCGGGAATCGAACCCGCGTCCGCAAGTCCTCTGCCTTTAGCTCTACATGCATAGCCTTGTCTTTTGAATTTAACTGTGGCTCCTCCGACGGGCAGGATGATACACAGCGATTCCCTGAGTTTCGCGCCATAACCCGGGATAGATTAGGACGCTAGCTTATCTCTTATGACCGTTGATTCGATACCGATAAGCGGGCTCGGTCGAACGGGATACTGGGTTTATTGGCCAGTACACAGTGATGGTTTAACTAAAGTGCTTATTAGGCAGCGATAGCTTCCCCACCAGCAAAGTTTTCATCGTTTGCATTTATATTTAATTGAGTCTTATTTACGAGAGATCTCCTTCTCGGCATGCACTTCCGGTTTTGCAACCCACGTCGAAGCCAGGTCGCCCCCCATTCTGTACACTTTAATTATAACATAAAATGCTCGCATGTAAGCAAAATCCCGCCAGCATACCGAATAAATTTTCAGGACTTACAGCCCCTCAAGGTCAAAACACAATAGTTTTTAACAACAAGATTGGGGGGCGTAAGCCCTGATTTTATAAAATCCCATTATGGCGCAGCAAAGCATCAATCGTCGCGGGTCTCCCTCGGAATTCAACGAAAGCATCGGCTGCTTTTCTTGAGCCGCCTGCCTCCAAGATGGATTTCAAAAAGTCATGCCCGGTTTTGGGGTTGAAAATACCTTCCTCCTCAAAGCGCGCAAAGGCATCGCTGGATAATACTTCTGCCCACATGTAACTGTAATAACCAGCGGCGTAGCCACCCCCAAAAATATGCGAGAAACTGTGCTGAAAACGATTATAAGGAACAATGGGTACAACACTGGTTTTAGAACGTACATCCGCCAGAATATTTGGGACAAATGACGCTTTACCCGTTTGATATTCCTGGTGAATGCGAAAATCAAACAAGGCGAATTCCATTTGTCTTAACATGGCCATGGCGGATTGAAAATTTTTAGCGGCAATCAAGCGCTCGTACAATGCGGAAGGCAAGGTTTCCCCTGTATCCACGTGCGAAGTCAGTAAAGACAATGCGTGCTCATCCCAGCACCAGTTTTCGAAAAATTGGCTGGGTAATTCCACCGCATCCCATTCCACGCCATTAATTCCTGAGCCGCCAAGGTAATCGACTTGAGTCAAAACGTGATGCAAGCAATGACCAAACTCGTGAAACAAAGTCACCACTTCATCGTGCGATAACATGGCGGGTCTGTTTGCAGAAGGCTTGGCAAAATTGCAAGTCAAGGTCGCAATGGGTAATTGAACTGTGCCATCCTCGAGTTTTCTGCGGCTTTGCATGGAGTCCATCCAGGCACCATTGCGCTTGTGCGGTCTGGCAAACAAATCCGTGTAAATGTACCCGCGCGTTTGATTGGATTCATCGACTATGCAATAGCATTGAACGTCCTTATGCCAAACATCCACGCCCTCAATCTCCTCGATACTCATACCAAAGAGCTTTTTAACAATCGCGAACAAGCCTTGCATCACTTTAGGTTGTGGGAAATAAGGCCGTAATTCCTCTTGAGATAAGGAATACAAATCCTGTCTTCTTTTTTCAGAAAGATAAGCAACGTCCCATGGGTTTACTGGGCTTAGATTGAATTTATCCTGTGCAAACAGTTCAAGTTGCCTAAATTCAGCCTTACCCTTGTCACGGGTTCTGCCAATCAAATCATAAATAAATTCAGTGACTTGATTGGTCGAGGCCGCCATCTTGGTCGCCAGGGATAATTCGGCAAAATTATTGAACCCTAAAAGCTCGGCTTTTTCATGGCGCAAGGACAGAATTTCATCAATCAGCGGAGTATTGTCAAAGGTTCCTGCATTAGGGCCTTGATCTGAGGCTCTGGTGACGTAAGCCCGATACATTTCTTCACGTAAAGCCCTGTCTTCAGCATGCGTAATGACGGCCTGAAAACAAGGGTATTCGAGTGTTAAAACAAAGCCATCCAGCCCCTTCTCATGCGCCAATTCTTTTGCCGTATTTAAAGCGTGCTCGGGTAATCCGGCCAAACGTTCTGCTTCGGTGATATGAATAGTGTAGGCATGGGTCGCATCCAACACATTGTTTTCGAATTTGCTGGATAATTCGGCCAGTCTCGATTGAATGGCTTCAAAACGCTTTTTATTCGCCTTGGATAAAGCAACTCCTGATAACTCAAAATCCTGTATGTTGTCTGCAATAATTTTTTTCTGGGCAGGATTAAGGGAATGCTGATCTATCGATTTAATGGCCTCATACAAGTCTTGATTATGCCCAATCGCTGCATCATAGGCAGACAGCAAGGGCAGACACGCCTCATAAGATTCACGTATTGCCTCAGAATCCATCACCGCATGCATGTGTGCAAAGGGAGACCAAAAACGCTCAAGCTCATCAGCCAGACTATCTAAAGGATAAATTAAATTATCCCAGGTGTAGTGGTGATTTTCTTTAAGCAGCCTGTCAATTTCCTCGAGATGGTTTTTTAATAACGCATCAAGATGGGATTTGAAATGTTCAACTTCTATATGGCTAAATTGTGGTAATCCAACGGTGGTCGACATGTTATACCTTTCCATCATGTAATTTTTTGAAAGCATAACATTCAATTGAATTAGTCTCTATACTTTATCCGCTGTGAAACAGCAAAGTACAGTAATCAATTAAAGGCGGATGTTGGGATTAACTCCCCCACTTCATCGTCTTTTTCTGTCTTGGCAGAAAGATGCAGGCTCTCTCTTTTTTCATTTTTGGAGGCAAAAAAGCCTAATTTGTTGATAACAGAAAGAGCTGGCTTTTCAATGTTATCGACAGGCCTGTATTCATCCAACTTGTTGGTCAAGTATAATGAAACACCCCACAATACCAATAAAAGAAGTGCTCCAACCAAGGGGATGACCGGATTTATAAAACCTAAAGCAGGAACTGATAAAGCCATTGCAATCACAACAGCGGCTGCCCCGCCAACCGATAAAAAGGAACGCAGAACCTCAAATTTAATGCGATAACTGATGGAGTCCTGGTACTCTTTGATTGTCTTTTTCTTGTCTTCATTTTTTTCCTGATTAAAGAGTTCACCATATTCCTTTTGCAACTGCTGTAATCGACCAATCTCTATGTAAGCACGCAGGCTTGTGTTGGCGACGTCAAAGACAAACGCAAACAACGACAAATAAACAGAGAGGGGTGCCAAAGCGCCTACCAGCACGAAGCAATTGAGAATCCCGACTGTAAACCAAACGCTGTCATTGGCCAGCTCAAACCACCGTCGTTGCAGGTGGGCATAAAATCGATCCGACCAATCCAGTGATTTTTCTTTTTCGCCCATCCATTGCCCAGGAATGGTATGCTTTAAAATTAAAAAGAGATTGGTAAATAATCTGGGGGCAAAAAAACACCAGCCCAAATAAGCCAAAAATGGATTAGTGTATTTATCAAGCAGCACGACAAAATCACGAAATGCTTTTGAACCAGTGTCTAAATTATCCAAAAGATTAATGACTCGTTTACTTCTGCTGATAAAAATTCTATACCAATTGGATTGAGCAGTTTTCTCACGAATGGCCTGCGTCAATGACAAGCTTGTCTTGAGAGATTCCGGCTCCGGATTATCCAAAACAAAAGAATACCCGGACAATTCAGTCAATAATTCTCTGTATATGGCTTTATGGCGGCGCAAACGCAGCACTTCGCGGGGAACGACCAGATAGTGTTGATAGGTGTATTCCAAAAGCTCAGCCAGTTTGAGTGCATCAATCAGTTGTTCCTTGATTTGCTCAGGCGAACTGTAATCAGGAGAGGACAGGTTATATCTTAAGCGCTGGCACAATACACTGTATTCAATATTGAGAATAGGATGAAGGCGCGCTACTTTCGAATAAAAATCAGGACCCAATTGTTTCAGGCACGTGTTAAATGTCCAATTCAAAGAATCGGTTTCAACTTGCGTGGTCAGCTCTGGAAACATTTTTAGTAAATGACTAATAATCGGTGTCATGATTTTTTGAAATAAATAATCCGCATATCATTTGTGTTTGTAATGTAGCTTTACAAAAATTTTTGCTCCAGTCACTTTATCTGGACTGCAAAAATTAATCAAACCCTAACATTATGTCAAAAATTAGGAAAAATTTAAACTTAAATTTACATTTTGCTCTAATATTGGCATTATTTTCAACTAAAAATGATTGGTGTTCTTGCCGATTTATGCCTTCTGAGCGACAATAGTGCCTCAGTTAAATGCATAAGAGTAGGCATGAACAGTTTTACAGAATTAGCTAATGCGGTACGCATGTTAAGCATCGATGCAGTAAACCAGGCTCAATCAGGCCACCCTGGCATGCCCTTGGGTATGGCTGATATTGCCACCGTTTTATGGAAAAAATTTCTAAAATTTAATCCCAAAAATCCGCACTGGTTTAACAGAGATCGTTTTGTATTATCTAATGGCCATGGTTCCATGCTTCTCTATTCCTTGCTGCATTTGACTGGATACAATTTGGATATTAACGAGCTTAAAAATTTCCGCCAATTGCATTCAAAAACACCAGGACATCCGGAACTTGGACATACTCCCGGTGTTGAAACAACAACAGGGCCGTTAGGCCAAGGTTTGGCTAATTCAGTCGGGATGGCCTTAGCAGAACGTGTGCTGGCCAGTACCTTTAACCACGACCACTTTAACCTGGTTGATCATTATACTTATACTTTTGCCGGTGATGGTTGCCTGATGGAAGGCATTTCTCATGAAGCTTGTTCTTTAGCTGGCACTCTTGGTTTGGGAAAGCTCATTGTGTTTTATGACGACAACGGTATTTCTATTGATGGCAAGGTGGAATCCTGGTTTACGGACGATACCACGTCTCGCTTTAAAGCCTACAACTGGCAAGTCATAGGCCCCATCGATGGCCATGATGCAAATCAAATTGAGCACGCCATATTAGAAGCGCGCAAGAACACCACCCAACCTTCATTAATTATCTGTAAAACCGTCATAGGACTGGGCTCCTCTGTGGCAGGCAGCGAAAAAGCGCACGGTTCTCCATTGAGTGCCCAAGACATAAATAATGTTCGCGAATTTTTTAATTGGAAACATGCTCCCTTCGAAATCCCAGATTCTCTTTATACGCAGTGGGATCATAGAGAGCAGGGAGAAAAAGAAGAACAACAATGGCTGCAACTCCTGCATGAATACCAGCAACAATATCCATCGGAACATGATGACTTTTTACGCCGTGCCAATGGTGACCTGCCTGATGATTGGCAGGAAATATCGGCTGGATTCCTGAAACAATGTCTGAATAATGAAAAAGCCATAGCAACGCGTAAAGCGTCGCAGCAATGCATAGAATTTTTCGCGCCAATATTACCGGAAATGTTCGGCGGCTCGGCTGATTTGACTGGTTCCAATAATACCGACTGGTCAGGCAGCAAAGCCATCACGGCTCACAATTTTTCCGGAAACTACCTCTATTATGGGGTGAGGGAATTCGCCATGGCAGCCATCATGAATGGGCTTGCTGTGCATGGAGGATTTATTCCCTACGGTGGAACATTCCTTGTTTTCGCAGATTATGCAAGAAATGCTATCCGTTTAAGCGCTTTAATGAAACAAAGAGTAATATATGTATTGACCCATGATTCTATCGGTTTAGGGGAAGATGGCCCTACACACCAACCTGTAGAACACATCGCTATGTTAAGAATGACTCCTGGCATGACGGTCTGGCGTCCTGCTGATTTAATGGAAACTGCTGTTGCATGGCAACAAGCGTTGGAACACCATGATGGCCCATCCGCTTTATTGCTCTCAAGACAAAATCTGCCCGCTTTAGCTCATGGCACCGATGCGGCTGACTTGATTAAGAAAGGTGGATACATTATTGCAGATTGTGAAAGAAAGCCTGATGCTATCCTGATAGCCACAGGTTCAGAGGTTCAACTGGCTGTGGCTGCGGCAGAGAAGGTCAAATCAAGAGGACTCCATGTCAGGGTGGTATCCATGCCCTGTGCCGAGCGATTCCTTGCCCAGAGTGATGATTACAAAAACAGGGTATTACCTGGTGACGTTCGTACACGTATCGCTATAGAAGCGGCCAGCAGTGCCTATTGGCACCAATTTGTTGGCTTTGACGGCGCCGTCATTGGGCTGGATTGTTTTGGCGTATCAGCCCCTGCCACGGATGCTTTTAATTACCTTGGAATTACAGTAGAAAAAATTATTAATACTCTGGATACATTAACCAAACAAACAATGGTGTAACCCATACCCCTTCTTAAGTTTCAAGAAGGTCTGTATTCAGTCTGACTGAGTATGGAGGGTACCCTAACTCGGAGAAGTAGTATGACAATACGAGTCGCGATTAATGGCTATGGCCGCATTGGTCGTTGCATTTTAAGATCGATTTTTGAATACAACAGGCAAAATGAGTTTGAAGTCGTTGCCATTAACGATTTATCTGGCATCGATGTGACCGCTCATCTGACTCGCTACGATTCAACCCACGGTCCTTTTCGCTCAGATGTCAGCATAGAAGGAAACATGCTGATTGTTGATGGGCATGGCATTCAAGTGATTGCTGAACGTGATCCGTCCAAATTGCCATGGAAACAACTGGACGTTGATATCGTCTTTGAATGCACCGGTTTCTTTACCAGCAGAGATGCGGCAATGGGCCATATTACTGCCGGCGCTAAAAAAGTATTAATATCGGCTCCGGCCAAGGGCGTTGATACGACTGTGGTCTATGGAGTCAATCACACTGTCATCAAAGCGTCTGATGTCATTGTATCCAATGCATCCTGTACAACAAACTGTCTTGCCCCAGTGGTTAAAGTATTAAATGACGCCATAGGAATTGAGTCAGGATTGGTCAACACTGTTCATGCCTATACAAAAGATCAAATGCTTCTGGACGGAAGCCATAAAGATTTACGACGCGCTCGCTCTGCAACGCAGTCCATCATTCCAACCAAAACTGGCGCTGCTGCAGCCGTTGGTTTGGTTTTACCTGAACTGGCAGGGAAGTTGGACGGATTTGCGATGCGAGTACCGGTATTAAACGTATCCGTTGTTGATTTAACCTTCCAGGCGAAACGCGAAACCTCTGTAGAAGAAATCAATGACATCATGCGCAAGGCTAAAAGCCGAATTTTACAAATTAATGAAGATCCTTTAGTTTCTTGTGACTTCAATCATAACCCTGCTTCGGCTATTTTCGATACAACGGAAACTAAAGTGATAGGTAATTTGGTCAAAGTGGTCGCCTGGTATGACAATGAATGGGGTTTCTCTAACCGCATGATTGATACCGCACACCAAATGATGAACTGCTAAAGGATAACCAATGAACCTGATTAAAATGAGCGACATTGATCTGTCTGGCAAAAGAGTCCTGATTCGTGAGGATTTAAATGTCCCGATCAAAGACGGCATGATTACCAGTGATCAAAGATTGCAAGCAGCCCTGCCTACCATCAAATCCGCCCTGGACAGTGGTGCCGCAGTGATTGTATTGTCCCATCTTGGGCGTCCAGAAGAAGGAAAATACGAAAAAAAATTCTCTTTGGAACCTGTTGCTGACTATTTAAAAGAAAACCTGGAATATCCTGTTCGCTTCGTCAAGGATTACTTGAATGGCCTGGATGTGAAACCCGGGGAGTTAGTTATTTGCGAAAATGTCCGATTTAATCCTGGTGAAAAATCCAATGACGAATCCCTGGCCAAAAAATTGGCCAACCTTTGCGATGTCTTTGTCATGGATGCTTTTGGCACGGCACACAGGGCACAGGCGTCTACCTATGGTGTTGCTCAATATGCCCCAATCGCCGTTGCTGGTCCTCTGCTAATCCGGGAACTTGAAGCGTTAAACCAAGTGCTTAAAGCGCCTAAAAAACCTATCGTCGCTATTGTTGGAGGAGCCAAAGTCTCCTCCAAGCTCAGTCTATTGAAACAATTAGTGGGTATGGTTGATGTTCTTATTCCAGGGGGAGGTATTGCCAATACTTTTCTGAAAGCTCAGGGATTTGAAATTGGTATTTCCCTGTACGAACCTGATTTATTAGATGAGGCTCGTCATATTCTTATCCTAGCCAAAGAAAAGGGTTGCCAAATCCCACTACCCACCGACGTTGTCGTAGGCAAAACCTTTAGTGAAACCTGCCCTGCTTTTAATAAGTCTCTGTCTAATGTGGCTGAAGACGATATGATTCTTGATATTGGCCCAGAAACCATAAGAGATTATGTAGACCTCATCCATGACGCCAACACCATCATCTGGAATGGTCCGGTTGGTGTATTCGAATTCCCGCAGTTTGCATATGGAACAAGAGCCATTGCTATAGCGATTGCCGAGAGTGATGCTTTTTCTATTGCTGGTGGTGGTGATACCTTAGCTGCTGTTGATCTCTATGATTTGAATCAGCAAATTTCTTATATTTCCACAGGAGGTGGGGCATTTCTCGAATGTCTGGAAGGAAAAAGCTTGCCTGCTGTTGCTATTTTGCAGGAGCGCGCAAAACATGTTAAGACGAACTAAAATTGTTGCCACTTTAGGCCCAGCCAGCAAGGAACCTGAAATCCTGCGTTCCATGTTGGCTGCAGGAGTCAACGTAGTACGAATTAACTTTTCCCATGCCGATGCCTCTGCCCTGCAATTAATTGCACTGGTTCGTAAAATCGCAGATGAATTAAACCACCCGGTTGCCGTAATGGCTGATTTACAAGGACCTAAAATAAGAGTCGGCCGTTTTCACAACAAATCCATCACTTTAATTGATGGACAAAATTTTACATTGGATTGTATGGCCCCGGATACCCTGGGCGACATCAATGGCGTTTCAGTCGCTTATCCTAATTTGGCCAATGAACTCAGTATTGGTGATCATCTTCTGATTAATGATGGCTTAATTGAATTGGAAGTCATCGAGATTGCCGGGTCAAAAATTCATTGCAAGGTAGTGGAAGGTGGAATACTCACTGATTTGAAAGGTTTGAATAGAAAGGGTGGCGGCTTAGCAGCCAGGACTTTAACAGAAAAAGACAGAAATGATTTACGTACAGCAATTGAAGCAGAAGTGGATTACATCAGTTTATCTTTTGTAAAAGACGCAGAGGATATCCGGCAAGCAAGAGCGCTAATGAAAGACTATGGGGCCCAAATAACCCCTATTATCGCTAAAATTGAGCGCATGGAAGCTTTGGATCACTTAACTGATATTATTCGCGAAGCAGACGCCATTATGGTGGCCAGAGGAGATTTAGGCGTTGAAGTGGGTGCTGCTGAAGTTCCCGCTATTCAAAAACACATCATAGAACAAACGCGACTTTTAGATAAAGTGGTGATTACCGCAACACAAATGATGGAATCCATGATAAGCAATCCTCAGCCTACCCGTGCCGAGGTTTCTGATGTAGCCAACGCGATTCTGGATGGAACTGATGCTGTGATGCTCTCGGCAGAAACAGCAAGCGGCCTTTTTCCAGTCAAGGTCATTTCCATGGTCAATAAAATATGTTTAAGCGCTGAGAAGCATGCCAGCTTTTTTTATCATAGTGATCCGGAAACCTGTCATTATCAACGCGCTGACCAGGCAATCGCTATGGCTACCATGCATACCGCCAATCATTTTCCCATTCAGGCCATTATCACACTGACCGAATCCGGAGACACGGCTTTATGGGTATCCCGACACCATAGCACTGTTCCTATTTTTGCTGTATCAGCCAATAAGAGAACCATTGGCCGTTTAAGCCTTGTAAACAATGTCTTTCCTATCTACATTGATTTTCATCAATTCAACCCCGAAGGATTGAATCAACAAATTTTACATGAATTAATCAAATCAGGGCACCTTGAAAAGAGAGGCTATGTTTTATTAACACGTGGAACCCAAATTGGAATGCCTGGCGGCACCAACTGCATGGAAATTATACCTGTTGTCTGAGTTCAAAATATCCTGTTAATGAAAGCAAGGTTCTTTCATAAAAAACAAAAAATGATTATTTTAATGACACTTTAATCAAATTATCACCTCTATGCTACTATTAAGCATAGAGGTGATCAAAATGCCAGATAAAAAATCATCAGAAACTCTATTATCGCAGCAAATAAATGAAGTAAGAGGTTTGCTGCTGCAAGCCCTTAAAACTCAATTAGATGATCTGATAGCTGAAAAACTCGTTCCACAACCAAGTGGCGTTCCTTTTGTTGATTTTGAGAAAGATCCACCACAAATTGCAACTCTAAAAAAAGTAATTAATTGTCTTTATCATGCAGAGGAAGCTTTTAAAAGCTGGGAAAGCATTGACACCAGTACGCTATTGGGTAAAGCCAAAGCAGCACCAAAATTAATTCACGCGCTAACCCAGATATACAAATCCTTGGGCTTACTTGATGAGGCAAGCCCTGAAATAAGAAGTGTCATAGCAGACAATTACCATTTACTTGAACCTCTATTTACTCAAGCGTATGCCATCGTGCAAGAGTCTGGCTGGTTATCAGAATTCATGGAAATGGATGTGACCGATAAAGCATCCAAAGTGATCTTCCAAGGGATGGATTTATTAGGTCCCGATATCGATAAATGGCATGATACGCATCCTCTTGTTGACGCATTTTCAAAAATATCAAAACTGGTAGAAACCATATCCACACTGCAAGAAAAGGACATGCCGGGAAAAGAGAAAGAACAAGCGGTAGAATTGATTCGCGCCTTACTTGATGACCTGGACAATAACCCTTTTATCAGCAAATTAAGTATCAGTGATTTTGAAGACTCCAAAGCCATAAAGGATTTATTGGAATGGTTTAAGAACATACAAGACGATGGTTTTGATTTTAGCAAGAAATCCATTAAGCAATATGTTTCCTGGGCAAATCACTATTTACCCACATTAATCGCCTTCGCTGATCAACTGGAACGGCAAAACTATTTAAAACCAGGCAGCTTATCCGCCAATTTGTGTTCTCAGATAGAACATTTGGGTAAACAAGTGAATGACATTTTATCTGAACCTGGTTTTGGTGTTACTGAGCGAGTTGTAACAATAGACTCATTGCAGGGACAAAGAGAGCAAAAAATTCATAACGCTCAGGTCAAAAGTGTGCAAGTTATCATGGCTACTGAAAAACAACTAGCGGCCACTGCTGATTTTTATCAGATCCTGGAAGCCTATAAGGGCATGAATCTTTCACAAATAACAGAACCGGATCGGAGAGTGCTAAGACAATTATATCCCCAAATACAAACAGCGCTGGCGCATGCCAGTTTGGATCTTGAAAATCAGTTAACCTCTGTTTTAAACACTACCGGCCCTGAAAAAACCCCAGCTAAACCTAAATCATGGTGGGAATTAGCCAAAGATGGTTTAGGTTATGTAGCCAGTTATGTGGTCAATTACAACGTTGATAAAATCCTGGGAACCAGGGAATCTGTTGATCGTTTTCTGTCAAGCCAAATTGCGTCCGAGCAATTTAAGATCCTGATTGCTGAAAAAGCCCGTGAAAAATTAAGAACCGGATCAGATAAAATAAAAGAAACTGTACTACAATATCAAGCGGAAGCTCGTCTCAATGCTATAAAATCAACCCTGAGAAAACAACCCTCTCAGATGGAGGCTCCCCCATCCGAATTTGTTGCAGTGAAACCGTCGAAACTGGTCAATCTTCGTGGAACACTTACAGCCATTCAGGAAATGCAATTATCGACTACAGTAAATGGCACAAGAACAAGTGTCGATACTCTGATTCATCGCCATTTACCAGAAAAATATCAAGCCTGTTTTTCAACTCTTCCATATAAAATCAGTGAAAATGATCCTGGGTTGGTGAAACAAATTAAAACCGTTGAAAATAATTTGTTTCAATTAGAAAAAGCGCTTAAAGATTTTGAAAAAATAGATTTGAGCTATGGGATTATGATCCGATTGCATTATTTTATCGCAATCGCTTCTGCAGCCTCCAAACTAAAATCAAGTGTCAAAGAACTTTCACCAGAGGGTCAAAAAGCGCTAGCTCCACTGTTGCAACAAATTATGACTTTAGGGTCATCTTTCTCAGACACCAATTATACAGCTAATGACTTATCCGCCTTGCAACAATTAAAAATAGAAGGCCAAGCCAGGCCCGGAAGTCCACTCGAAACATCTCCGGAAAAAACAAAAACGTTACCTGAAGAAACTGTAAAGGGAAATGAAAAAAAACCAAAAGAAAAAACGACTGAATTATTGGATTATGCTGATAAAATCAGTGCTGCTCGGGCATTGTTATTAAGTAAGTTTAAATCCACCTTATCTCCTGCCATAGCCGACAGTCTAAACCCACAGGAACATGGCGTTCCATTTGTTCATCTTGATCAAGACCCGCCACAAATCGCGGCAATAAAAAAAATCATCAACAGTATGTATCATGCGGAGTGTGCTCTTAAGACCTGGCATGGCATAGATACCAGCACTACATTGGGCAAGGTTGCTGCAGCACATCAAGGCGTAGCGGCATTATCTCAAGTGTACAAATCATTTACATTGTTCACCGAGGATTTCTCAGACATTCACAATTTAATTCGTGAGAACCACGATTTAATAGCGCCTGTGATTATCGAAGCAAACAAGCTGGTTAATCAGTATGGATGGGCACGTCAATTCAGTGAGCTTGATATAGCGCAACAACTGGGAAGCATTTTAGGTCAGGGAATTAATACAGTTCAACCTAAAACGGATGAAATAACGCAAACCGCTTCTCTGGTTAAATTATTTTCAGAAATTCCAAGGTTATTGAACAATATTTCAAGTTCATTGGATCAAAAATCTGAGAAATCAATTGATGAGTTAAGAATCAGCAACAAAAAAATTGAAGCCATAGGCGCAGTATTTGAATTGTTTTTTGAAGAAAATGCCCACTTAATGAGCATGTTCAAAGGATTCAGCGCTATCTCTGGTCTTATCGAATTAAATAAAAAAATTCAACTTGAAGGAACCAACCTGCAGGAAGTCACTATTCGACAATACCAGTCATGGTTAAAAGAAGGTTATCCCAATTTGATGATGATGCTTGATGAAATTGAGACTCGTCACTACTTAACCCCTGGCTTTTTATCAGCACCTATTGCCCTGGAATTAGACCAAATTAACGACAAGCTTAATGAAATTATTGAAACCAAACCTGATTTTAAATTGCAAAAAATTCCTCTTTCATTCTATATGGGCGACAAGCGCATGGAGCGCTTAATGGCTAAAAAAACGGAACACTGCCTTGCATTGATCCAAATAGAAGAGCAAAAAAAAGCGGTTAACACTTTTTTCGGGATACTTAAAAACTATTCAGGTCAACCACTCTCCAACATAAAGCCAAATGAGCTCGTTCAATTGCGCCTTGCTTTTGTAAAAATTCAATCCGCAATGGCAAATAGTAATTTGGAATTAAGCAATGATTTTGTTGCTGCTTTAAATCAACTTGAAACGTCCCCACCTGAAGAGAGCAATAAAATCAAGGTTACAGTCTCTCAATTGATAAAATTGCAGCCTGCTGTTGAAAACAATTTAAACGAACACAAAAAATCCTGTGAATTAAAAATTGCAGTCATTGATAAAGCCTTAGATCATGTTATAGCCAAATCTTTCGAGTTAAAATCTGATGTATCAAAAGAAATCAATATGCCCCAACTGCGCAGAACATTTTTAGAAATCGAAGGCAAGAAACCTGCTGTAGGCCCTGGAGAATTAAAACCAACATCGGTCTCATCTCTTAACACCGTTCGTGGTAATTTAGCTTACATTCAAGAATTAAAATTGTCATCTACTGTGGGTATGATACGAGAGCAATTTTCGGCTCTTACCAGAGATAATTTCTCCACTCGAGTGCAAAAATATTTAATCAAACCTCAAGGCAAGCCGTTGCATGTGATAAATGACAAAGATCCACTCATGGTAAGGCAAATTAAAGAAGTCGAAAACGGATTATATCACCTGGAAACCGCTTTAAAACAATTCGAGCAAATGAAAAAGAGCGACAGCCTTGTATCGCAAACAAAAGCGTTGGTAGAAATTGCAAACCATGCTCATGAATTAAAAATGGCAGTGGAACGATTTTCTCCTGAGTTAAAAGAGCATTATGGTCCATTAGTTCGGACTGTATTGAGTTTCAGTAATAAGATTCAATCCATCAATTACAACAAAGAAGATTGGGCCGATCTTCAGTTTATTCTTAATAAGGCCCATAAAGAATTGTTAAAAAGAAAAACTCCAAGAGACCATCGTATTGAAAAAGCATTTTTTGAAGCTGGAGTTCGTGAAGTACAAATCGATCGTAATGAATCGGTAGGAAAAAAAGCTGCAAAACTGGGGGTAAAATACGCGCACCTGGCCTCCCCTCAGTTAGAGAAAGCAAGAGCCTATTTAAGTTCCAGATACAAAAATGCGTTTGGTCAACAGCCCAAGGTTATTCGTTCGTTTACCCGAGAACAATTAGCGAATGAAGAATTTATGGACGCTGAAATTAGCAGATTGAAAGAAACATTAGAAGAGAAGTATGGTTTTAATATTGCAACGATCAAAGTTCTTCTTGATTTATTAGAACAAATTCAACGGGCTGGGGCTCAGGCAGCTGAGGTAGCTGGCATGGTCAATACCTTGGTTACTTATGACTTCCCCAAGATAAAAGAAAATGCGTATAGAGATTTACTTACGAAATTATCTCAGGAAGAAGACTACCTGAATTTAAAACCAGGCACATTAATTAATCCAGCCATGGCTGCAGTCAACCAATTATTCTTATCTGCTGCCTTGGAATTAGACATGCCTTTTAGTAAAAAGTTATCTATTCTGGACGATACCACTTATGTCAATATTCTCATCAGACAAACCGAAAGCGATCTGCAAACATTAAAGAAAAAGCTGTCCGAAGATCCCTCGAATCATGAAATAGCATTTGAAATTGAGATTAAGAACGATAAATTAGCTTTCCTCAGGCAACAGATGGTGTTGCTTGAAGATAAAAACCCCAATCAAACCAGAAATGTCTTAATGGACATGCAGTTCGAAGTGTCATTACGTAATCACCTTGTTTATACAACGCTTAAAGCGCCGATTGCCCAGGAATATGAACAAATTGCCAGAGAATATTACAAAAAAAATAAAAATCGCTTTCTATATGCCGATGACTGTTCAAAAGAGTTGCTGCAAGGATTGAAAGAATTTGAAAAAAAACATTTGCCTGATCATTTGATAGTTTTTGAAGCCTACGACAGGCTCCGCCTATTCAGTGCAAAACTCCCCCCCAAAAATCAGGATGTCAAAGAGTATATTGAGAACATCAATAGAGAATTACAAAATAGAGACATCCCAATAAGGCAACGTGCTTTAAAAGTTAAATTATTACCCAATGACACTGTCTTTATTGAAAAATTAATTTCAGCTGATAAAGGCACTCATTTCCTGAGAAAATTCATGCAGTTTATTACAATCATTACAGCAAGCATCACCGAAGCAATAAAAACCGGGGGCAGTTTGGTTTATATTTATCGCCAAAAACAAATGGAACAATCAATAAAGAATATAGAAAAATCAATAAGCTTTAAAGAAGAGCTCCATACCATAAAAGATCCTGATGGCCCTTCACCACGCAAGGAAGAAGGACAAGAAGGTGAAATCGAATTTACCAAATTGTAAGGCTCAATAGGCTATATTGGTAGAAAATCATTCTACACTCAGGACTTACCCCGTGAACAGTGCGTAAACAGCAATGGCAAAAGTAATCATGTTAAATGCCTAAGGTTGCTTTAAAATCATAAAGTAAGCATCAACATAATCAGGTAAATCTCGAGTAGCCCTGTACAAAGCGTCCTTTCCTGCAAAGCTTCCTGCCAAATAATCAATTTGATATAAATTATTATTAAAAGCGCCCCCAGTATCAGCCAGGATGCCCATTTTAGTCATTGGGCGTCCTGATTTGTCTTGATACTGAATCATCAGTAATTTCCCTAAACCAAACTCAGCCAAATCAGCCGCAAAGGTCACCTTGGGGTTAACTGTAATTTTGTATTCAGCGTCCTTACCATAACCTTTAATTCCATCAACTTCCTTGAAATACCAAAATCGCTCCTGCTGATAGGGGGTTTTAGTTCGATCATAAGTAATATTATTACTACGATGGACATTAAATATTTTCTTACCCGCAGTCGGTCCAAAATCCGCGACAACAGTACCTTGCAGTAAAGCCGCCTCCAAATCATCTCGACTTAAATAAGCCAATTCGCTAACCGGTTGATTTTTAAGAGCACCGGATAATATCGCTTGCTTACCATATTTGAAACGGATCAGTCCTGGTTTGGCATTTGCTTCATCCAGAGTCAAATTCTGCTCGTCTTCAGGCAAAGCATACAAAGGATAGGGTTTCGCGGAGCTTGGTTTGGGACTGGCACCTGCCAAATGCACAAAATATTTAGTCATCAATATCTTATCTTTGGGTATATTTTGTAATAATGGTTTATTGGCAGATAATTGTTTCGCTTGCCTTAAGTCAGGATACCATCGAATAAAATCGAAGTGCTGTTTTACAAAATCCGGGTTATTTAATTTTTTTTGGTTTTGACAAATAAATTCCAAGGTTTTTTTCACTCTGTCTAAAGAAATCTTAATGACTTTTCCATCGTGAATCACTTGGGGATCATAATTTTTGCCTTTATTTAAGTAGGCTAAAGTATGCTTTGCTGTACTGCATAATTCAGTTCCCTTAATGTCATATACTCCATTCAAGGCAGGTTGGGATGGAAAGAATTTTGGCGCAGCCCATAGTGGAGAAATAAACAGTACTGCTGAAAATAATGTCGCTATTCGCATTTACTCTGTTGTTTCCTTTTTATCTTCTGCTTTTCGAGACAATCCTAATTTTTCTTTTAAACGAGCTACGGCATCCGGATCATATTGCTTTGGCGCTTTATGTTTGACTACTACGGATGATGGCTTGGCGGATTGCATGGCCGTATTTTGTGATGTATACGCAGAACTCCTGAGGGGATATACTGGCAAAACAGGCTCAGGATGAGAGTCAATCGAATTGATTGGCTTAATGCTGGAAATTGTACTCTGTTGATTATTGACATGCGAATGAGTAACTACTTTTCCACTTACTTGTTTGCGAGCATTTTTAACACTCTTTTCCACACGTTTTTTAATTTTCATGGAAGCATGCTCAGCTTCTTCTTCCGTAACCTCCGCCACTGGATTTCCTTGCAAATCGATACGGACTTCACGTGCCTTCAGGCACGCCAGATAATCAAGACGACGGGTAAAAAGAACGACCGCTTCTCTTAATTTACTTTTAGAAATTCCAACTTGCTCTGCTTTTTCTGCATGCTGCAATATGTCAGACATAATACCAATCTTTAATGGCCGAATACGCAAGGAATTATCAAATGCCTCAGGAAAATTAGCCGCAAGCCATAATAATGCGTCTGATCGTGCACGTTTGGATTGATTTTTTTGTGCTTTATTGATAACAGCGGTTCGTGGGTGCAGCGCCTGCTTTCTCATTCTGGTACCCTTATTGTGTTTAGTCTATTGGCATGAAAATTATCAAAATCATTTGATTTGCAAAAGTCTGTCGACCTTGAATGTATGATAGTCATATCGTGAAGTCAGATGGTGTAAATTATGCTATTAGTTACTCGAGGAATGAGCGCACAATGTACAATGTTTATTGGTTGTTTGCAAGCCTTCTTTATTATTTCCATTAAGCTGAATGCCTTTTGATTTGTATCCAATTAGCAAAATACATTATGATATGTCTATAATTAATTTAAGTCAGACAGAATAGAGCATAGGATACTTGCCAGATTACTAAATAAGGAAACCTTATCGCTCAATCATGTATAAATGGTGATTACAAAATGAGGATAATACTTTCAATTCTTGCTATATTCATCCCTTGGTTGGTTTTATTGATTAAAGACAATCCAGGCGGAGCTGTTGTTGCCTTGATTATGCAAGCGACGCTGATTGGCTGGCCTTTTGCTTCAATCTGGGCATGGCGGGCAGTCAATCCACTTACCCCGGCGTCTCACACCAAACAATAAATATCCCAATCCTGTTTTTATCCAACATATAACTAAATCAGGACTTACGAAAAATGCCAAGGTCGAGGCAAGAAAATGTTTTTAACAAAAAGATTGGTTTTTTTCGTAAGCCATGTAAATAATTCGGAGTTATAAATGCGAACACGTGTCATTGTGAATGGTGCCCACGGAAAAATGGGAGTACTCGCCTGTGAAACATTGGAAAACCATGAGCAGTTTGAAATAGTTGCCAAACTAAGCAGACAGGACAACCTTGGTCAAAGTATACTGGACACCCAAGCACAAATAGTTGTTGATTTAACAAGAGCAGACTGCGTCTATGAAAATTCTTTAACCATTATTAATCATGGCGCCCGACCTGTTATTGGAACATCGGGATTGCTTGAAACGCAAATCGATGAACTCAGCAAGCTTTGTGCAATAAAACAAATGGGTGGAATTATTGCGCCTAACTTTTCTCTTGGTGCCGTTTTAATGATGATGCTCGCCACGAAAGTGTCTGAATACTTTTCGGAGGTAGAAATTATTGAAGGTCATCATCAACAAAAATTGGATGCGCCATCAGGGACCGCTTTAAAAACTGCAGAAATGATAGCTGCGGCACGCAAAAATCCAAAAAACAAGCTTGCGTTAAAAGAATTAACCCCAGGGGCCCGTGGCGGCTCTCATCATGATATTAATATCCATTCCCTCAGACTACCTGGATTGCTTGCCCGGCAAGAAGTCCTTTTTGGCAATATTGGCGAGACATTAACTATTACACATAACAGTATCGATCGCCGCTGTTTTATGCCGGGAATAGTACTGGCTTGCCAAAAAGTATTAAGTTTAAATAACCTGGTTTATGGTTTGGAACATTTGCTTTAAATTGCAAGGATTAATTTGACCCGTATTACTGCAGAGTATACGGGTCTCGCGCTTCAGCAAATGGCATGGAACGGTTTTCAATTCTACTTCTTAAACATTACATATAAACCAATCCGCTGTTTTCTCTTTTGGAACTCTCAAATAAAGAAGACCATTCTAAAATCGCTTCATCTGCCAATGTTTGTAATGTAGCTTCTGATGTCAGAGGTTGTAATAATTTCCTAATACGATCATATACTGAATTGGTTGCTGTAGTCCTCGATGAATCACTTTCTGGCCGATTTAAAACGGCTGCAAATATTTTTCCAATACGCAGAATATTATCATTGCCGGAGTTTTCATCGTGCATTACTTCACGGATATTGAGTATTCCAGTCGGCGTTGAGCTCACATCTTTATCAGAGAACCACCGTAATTTCCAGGAATCTTTGCTTGATTTTTGAAATCTGCGCTCTTCATTGATTAAAGCGCTTAGCACATCATAAAGCCTGGTGCACATTTTTTCGCCCAGCTGTTTGGCAATTAACAAGCAATGCAATTCGTTTTCTGGTAGAAAAAAGGAACGCAAATCCTTGCTAATATTTTTCACTTCATTATCAGTGGCTAATCGGTCATCATAGGCTAATGCTTTCTCACTCCCTAAACGCTTGTTAATAGCCTCAGCGATATCGTTTGGCCAGTACCAGTCAGGCGTTTTGATTCCCTCTGAACCTGGCGCATTTTGCCCTGCAAGCTCATGTTGATGCCTGGAGATATAAAGATCTACAACAATATTGATAAAATTGACTCGTTCTTCTTTTTCTTTGGGAATTCCAAATTTAGGCCAATTTCCATATTTTGCCTTATACAAAATCATGGCATCAGTATGCAACAACTCGACTGCTTTTCTGTCTTTACCACTGACACAGGAACCATAGCTATACCCACTCATGGTTAGAATGATTAGTTCTTCCAAAGAGCTAAGGAATAATTCCCTGCCATCGTAATCCCAAAACGTTGCAGATCCTAAAGGAGACTCTAAAACAGCCTTATAATCATCGATTAACGCCTGTAATCCGGGCTTGGTAGACACACATTTCTGCGCCGCTTTTAATAAAAACTCGCTGTCTTTATCCGTTGCCTGGGTATAATAATAACGCTTGGCAATATTAAAAGGATGATTATGTTGGAATATTTCATGCCTGCGCTTGCTCCGAGTGGCCGCATCTCGGGCAATTTTATACAACTCCAGATCCGGAGGTAATTCAGGTAAAAAGTCAGTAACCACTGTCGGAATATAATCTACCGCATGGATAGGGCTAATTAATGTTTGCAATAAGAAAGGCTGTTGTGGTTTGGCAAACTCCATCACCTTGACCAGGTTGGAGTCAACATGACGCTGCTGGACATCTTCAGGAAACTTTAATGAATCACGACTGGCAACATGGCTTGAACGATACCTCTTGTCATAAAATAAAGTTTCTTTACCCTCACCATCGATTAAATACAAACTGTGTGCACCATAATTTGCCGGAGCAGGCAAAGTTCGGTGCCGGCTTGATAAATAGGATACGACATCTTCTATTTTCTCTGCATTTTTGAGAGCATATTCCAAAAAGTATTGTTGTTTCTCGGACAAAACCCAATACCATTGTGGAAGCTTAGGCACTAAGCTCAGCGTCAAAGCATATTGCTCATTTTTGGCCTGCTCGACCATAAATTTTTTAAACTCTTTTAAACTGGATTTAATCTCATGCGGAGTAGCAGACAAGACTCGAATCATGGCTTGCTGCGCAAGGCTTAATTCATTGAACCAGGAAGGATACGGCGGTGAGTTGGTATGTATTTGATTTAATTCCGTGGTCAAATTCAGTGACCGTTTTGCAATATCTCCCCAATTGCCAAAAAATGTATTAAAGTGCTGCAGCGCTTTTTTAGGATCAACTGAACTTAAATTCAGATTACAATAATAAGCCTGTTGATAGGACGGCAGATTTTTAAACCAGGCAGGTGTTTTAGGAAAATTATATTCTTTTAATTGCTTTAATTCATTTAACCATTGCTCATAAACAGGAGAAAGGGACTCGTCATATTGCAAAACATACTTTGTCTCACTGTCCATTTCAATGGGCATTATCGTAGCGATATCACTACGGCCTCGGCTCATTAGCACATATTGCTCTGCTTCATTAAGGCAGGCTATCGCTTCTTTGACTGCCTTGCCTTTAGGCCATTTCCATGCGATTGAAATGGCTTCAACCAGTTTGGCAGTAAATCGTTCCAGTTCAAAATGCAACTCTTCTAATGTCAGCTTTTCCAGATCACATGAAGCCTTGCATTCCGCAGCATAAGTACTTAAGGTTTCAACCGTCAGTGAAGTATGTTTTGGGTCAAGAGGATAAGCTTTTAAAATAAATGAAAAGGCATCATGAAGGCTGTCTATCCGGCGAGCGATACTTTTACGATAATCTGGCTGCTCTTTAAAATACTCTAATTTGTAACCAGGTAGAAGCCGCTCTAGTGTATCAAATACCTCAGGAGATAATATTGTATTTTCCAAAACACGTAAAATTATACCTTTTCCCATAGCTTAATTCCCTTACTGCCTTAATTTCCTCATTATTGTATAAATAATTCAAAGTGACAATGTTTTGAATTAACAATTGAATTATATATTTAGCCTAAGATATCAGGAAGTTAATTGCCTTAATAGCATTACTTCATGCTAAACTAGTTTTTTTGGAGGAATAGTAAAAGGATAGCTATGAAAAGTATAGAGGATTTTACCGGTTTTTCAGAATCCGGGATTGATGATGCCATTCAAAATGCTTTAAAAAAAGCAGGCAATCCAGCTCATTTTGAAGTCGTTGAAACACTAGGTTCACAAGGTAGCCAATCAGATCGACGATATCAGGTAACACTTAAAACACAAAGTGACTAATCATTAAGTAATGGCGATCATTGGCTAGAAATAAATGACAAAAAATTAATGTCAGTCCTGTTTCTCTAACTATTATCTAGCTACTGCCTTTCAATACAAGGAGTTTAAAAATGGGATACAATGTACCTCACTATATTGGTGGACAACTTATTAATGAAACTGATACGGAAGCTCAAGCCATTTATAATCCGGCTCTGGGTGAAATTATTGGCCAAGTTCATTTTGCGTCAAAGGCAACCTGTGACAAAGCTGTGGCTGTTGCTAAAGCAGCAGGAAATGAATGGTCACAAACCCCAGCTATAAAAAGAGCACGGGTTTTATTCCGATTTAGAGAGTTGTTGGAAAAATACCAAACGGATCTGGCACGAATAGTCACTCGTGAACATGGAAAAACCCTGGATGACGCCAAAGGCTCAGTGGCCAGAGGCATTGAAGTGGTGGAATTGCACTGTGGGCTTGTCAACGAGCTGAAGGGGGATTTTTCTGCCGAAGTGGCCAGCCATATTGATTGTCATACTTTTCGACAACCCTTGGGAGTCTGTGCCGGAGTATCTCCATTTAATTTTCCTGTCATGGTACCCATTTGGATGATGATTCCTGCCATTGCTTGTGGAAATACCTTTATCCTTAAACCCTCCGAGCAAGATCCGTCGGCGCCCATCCGCTTGCTGGAACTGTTAAGTGATGCCGGTTTACCTCCGGGCGTTGCCAATTGTATCCAGGGTAATAAAACGACTGTCGAGCATTTACTGGCCCATCCGGATATAGCTGCCTTTACTGCAGTCGCCTCCACTCCTGTTGCCGAATACATCTATACCACTGCAGCAGCCTATGGAAAGCGGGCACATACTTTTGGCGGGGCTAAAAATCATTGTGTGGTTATGCCTGACGCCGATTTGGATCAAGCCGCTAATGCTATCGTCGGAGCAGCCTATGGTTCGGCTGGAGAGCGTTGTATGGCGTTATCGGTCGTTGTAACGGTTGGTCAACATACAGCAGATGCCTTAATCAATAAAATTGCTCCCCTCATTCGAGCCATTCGTGTAGACGCGGGAGATGTTGAGGGCGCGGATATGGGGCCTCTTATCAGCCAGGCTCACCGGCAGAGAGTGTTGGCTGCTATTGAAAAAGGGGTTAATGAAGGTGCTCGCTTGATTATCGATGGCAGAACCTTCCAACATCCTCAATACCCTCAGGGTTTTTACCTGGGACCTTGTTTGTTTGACGAAGTGACCGAAGAAATGTCTGTCTATCAAAATGAAATTTTTGGCCCCGTACTGGTTATCGTGCGAGTCAACCATTTTGAAGAAGCTCTTGCTTTGGTCAATAAACACCAATATGGAAATGGCACTGCTATTTTCACTCGAGATGGCTTTACAGCTCGTGAGTATAGTCAACGGGTTCAAGCAGGCTTGGTCGGGGTTAATATTCCAATACCTGTTCCCATTGCTAACCATCCTTTCGGAGGCTGGAAGCGATCTGTGTTTGGAGACACCAACATGCATGGAGAGGAAAGTATTCATTTCTATACTCGACGCAAAACGGTTACCAGCAAATGGCCAATAACTGAATTAAAGGACAGCAGCTTTGCCATGCCCACTCATGATTAATCAGGCTTATTACGGAGAAATATATGGCTAATATTGGATTTGTGGGATTGGGTCATATGGGTTTTCCAATGGCCATTAATCTTTTGAAAGCTGGTCATAGTGTCATGGGCTATGATTTGCAACAATCAGCACTTGAGCATTTTGCTGAACAAGGAGGAGCTATTGCCCATAACTTGCAGGAATTGGCAAAAGGCAAAGATGTCATTGTTACTATGTTACAAACCGGACAGCAAGTTTTACACGTATGCCTTGGTGTAGATGGTATATTCAGTCAGTTAAATGCTGGCTCATTGTACATCGATTGCTCTACAATTGATGTAAAAAGCTCTCGAGAAACTCATCAAATAGCGAAAGAAAATCATCTTCTGGTCGTCGATGCCCCCGTCTCTGGCGGCGTAGCGGGCGCGGCCGCAGCCACATTGACATTCATGGTCGGTGGTGAAATAGAGGCTTATAATGCGGCGCATCCCATGCTCTCTGCTATGGGGAAAAAAATCATTCACACTGGCGGTGCAGGCAGTGGGCAAGCAGCCAAAATTTGCAATAACATGATACTGGGCACCACAATGATTGCCATATCAGAAGCGTTCATTCTGGCGAAAGAGTTAGGATTATCTAATGAAAAATTATTTGAGGTGGTAAACAATTCATCAGGTCAATGTTGGGCTATGAGCAAATACGCCCCTGTGCCGGGAATATTGGACAATGTTCCTGCAAATAATAATTATAAGCCAGGGTTTGCAGCAAACATGATGTTGAAGGATTTGTTATTGAGTCAAAATACTGCGAAATCAGTACACATTGAAACACCCCTTGGCGCCAAAACAACTGAAATTTATCAACAATTTGTCGATCAAGGCCTTGGTGATATCGATTTTTCAGCCATTATTAAACACATTGGCAAAACACAAGAGGTGTAGCATGCTTCCCGTTCATCTAAGGCACCCTCATTTAACACCTACAGAAGAATCTTTATCTGAATTTTGGTCTGAAATTGCCGCACAAACCATTGACTGGATACAACCTTGGAGTATTACCCTGCAGGGAGGATTACACAAAGGCGATGTGAAATGGTTTCAAGGCGGCTTGCTCAATGTGAGCGCTAATTGTCTGGATAAGCATTTACCCCATAAAGCGAATCAAACGGCCATCATTTGGGAAAGTGATGATGAAAACCAAAATAAAACCCTGACTTTTGCGCAGCTTTATTCTGAAGTATGTAAAATGAGCAATGTGTTAAAAAGCCTAAATGTTCGCAAAGGTGATACGGTAGGCATTTACATGCCCATGATTCCTGAAGCGGCCATTGCCATGCTGGCTTGTGCTCGCATTGGGGCTATTCATACCGTGGTGTTTGCCGGGTTTTCAGCCCATGCACTGCAACAGCGATTAGTAGCCTCGTCCTGCAAATATTTAATCATTGCGGATGCGTTTCAACGTGGTGGAAAAACTATCCTTTTAAAGAAACAGGCCGATGAAGCCAGCCGGGATCTAAATATCACCAAACTGATTGTTAAAAACTCTAATACCTCAATAACACTAGATAAAGATAAAGAGCATTGGTGGCATGAGCTGAAACAAACCGTATCGGATCAATGCGCGCCGGAAACAATGGGCGCAGAAGATCCTCTGTTTATTCTCTATACCTCTGGAAGCACTGGACAGCCGAAAGGAGTGGTACATACCACAGGCGGCTATTTAGTGCAGGCCGCTTATACGCATCAACTGATATTTGATTGTCAGGACCATGAAGTATTTTGGTGCACTGCTGATGTAGGTTGGATTACAGGCCATAGTTATGTCGTCTATGGCCCCCTATGCAATGGCATTACTACGTTGATGTTTGAAGGAATACCCACTTGGCCTGACGCAGCAAGGAATTGGCGCATCATTGATAAGCATCAAGTGAATGTATTCTATACAGCCCCTACGGCCATCCGCTCCCTCATGAGAGCAGGCGATCAATGGCTAAACTCAAGCTCAAGAAGTTCTCTTCGTTTACTGGGTTCAGTAGGTGAGCCAATTAACCCGGAAGCATGGAATTGGTATCACCAAAAAGTTGGGCAAGGGAAATGCCCGATAGTGGATACATGGTGGCAAACAGAAACCGGAGCCATTATGATTAGTCCCAGCGCCAGCGATGAAGTTATCAAACCAGGCTCTGCTCGTAAACCCGTTCCGGGGATCATACCAGTCCTGTTGAATGAGCAAGGGCATGAAATTAATGGTGCTGGAGAAGGATTTTTGGCTATCAAATACCCATGGCCTTCTATGGCAAGAACCATTGCAGGAGATCACCAAAGATACTGCAACACTTATTTATCCAATGGCTATTACATCACTGGCGATGGCGCCAGACGAGATGAAGACGGAGACTATTGGATTACAGGCCGAATTGATGACGTACTTAATGTTTCCGGGCATCGATTGGGTACTGCTGAAATTGAATCAGCCTTAGTCAGCCATCCTAAGGTGGCAGAAGCTGGTGTTGTAGGTATTCCTCACGATTTAAAAGGGCAAGGCATATTTGCCTATGTCATTCTGAAACAGGGAAATGAGCCGGATGCCAAACTCCAGACTGAATTGATGGAGCGAGTCAAGGATGAAATCAGCGCTATTGCCAAACCAGATGTCATTCAGTTTGTAAATGATTTGCCGAAAACCCGTTCAGGTAAAATTATGCGCCGAATACTAAGAAAAATTGCTTGCAAAGAAGTTTCCCACATTGATGAGCTGGGAGATTTAACAACCCTTGCTAACTCTCAGATCGTTGAGGAACTCATGAAAAATATTTTGAAGCGGTAAAAGAACCGTCGAGCTTCACAAAGTTTATTCTGATAGCAAACAAATAAACTATGTGAAGCCTGACAACCAGTCCAAATAATATCAAATCAATTTCATCAGGCTCTGACAGCGAGCGGTTGCATTGACAATGAAAAATCTTTGACAATTTTTTCAGACTCGGTGGGTACAGGAAATAATCGCCATCTCCCCGCGTATAAATTGGCTCCGCCCAAAGTGCATAAAGTGACTAAAGCACTCGCTAAATCAGCAAGAACTTGTTTCCAGCCACGATGCACCTCTAAAACAGGTAAAGTCGCATTGATGGCGGCGACACAAGCCTGATGAAAATCCCTACATTTCACATTCCTGGGCAGATGCGAATTTTTGAAATGCTCTTCAGCCATTAATAAATCACTATAAAATGTTCTTGCTATGGGTGCTGCACGTTGATAATTTTTATCTCCAACCGCTTTGGCTTCCATTGTTTTAACCATACTTTCTATAGCTTTTAAGTGCTCGGAAAATTTAATTTCGGCAAGAATATTCAAAGTTTCTTTTGTCGCTGCGATCTGGTTCTTAATCCGCTTACACATCGCATCAGCTTGTTTGTTGATTTCACGAATTTTATCTGCCAGAGCCATTCTGATGTCACTATGATTCTCACCGGATGATAGTTGAAGCTCTTCTTGGGCCTTAAGCAAATCTGGCTGGCTTTCCACCAAATTTTGAACCGATTGAATTAAATCCTGTTTTCTGGCAATTACTTCTTCAACTGATTGGCACCTGTTAAAACTTACCGGAAATTCCCTGATTTGTTTTTCATAGCTTTTTACTACTTCTTGAGCATTTATTTTAACGAGCAGTTGATCAGCAGTTTCATTTATTGTTTGCTTTTTAGCTTGCAGTGCTCTAGCTATCGATGGGTGTAAATCCGTGCAATCCAGAACCTTTCCCGCACTTAACAAGGCTTGATTCGGTTTAACCAGATTATCCAGTTGTTGTAATAAATGATTACGCTGCCGTTCTATTGCAGAAGAAGTACTTCTATCATTAAAACGAACTGCAAAATTATTAATTCTTTTCTCAACAGAATCGATAACCTTTTGCCCCTCATCAAGAAGCTGTTTTTGCAATAATTCAGCCTGCGAATTGATCTTTTCAACCTGAGCATAATAGACAATTTTTATTTTTGGATTGCCGATTAATTGTTCGCCCAAAAGATCTTCAGCCTTGACCAGTGTGTGAAGTTTTTTGTTCAACAGAATACGTTGTGATTCAATAGCGACTATGGTATTCGCATCATTAAAGTTGATTGGGAATTCTCTTATTTGCCTGACCTGTTCATCTATATCCGCTTCATATTTCTTGAGAAAATCCAAACGTCGATTAGCTGCGGTGTCTATCATGCGTAACTTACGTTGCAAAGCCTTCTGAACTTCCGGATGTTCATCAGGTAAATCAAGCACTTGCAACGCATTTTGCAATTCGCCAGAATTAATTATTTGCTTAAGTTGGCCTCTGAGCTCTTCTGCATTAAGATTAATATGGGCAACAGTTTTAAAACCTTCAAAACTAAATGGAAAAGAATTGATGCGCTGAACGATATCTGAAATCACTCTTTTAGCATCTTCAACTCGTTTTTGCCTTAATACATTATCAATTTCAGGAATTTTCACTGGTTGTGGATTAGATAAAGACTCAAACCATGATTTAAATTCACCTGAATTTTTTAAAGCGACTTTTTTAGCGTACTCGTCTAAAGAGATGCCAAATAGAGCATTAATTTTTTGAGACGCGAAAATAAATAAAGCTTTTGCCACTTCAGGATTAATTTGGCTTAATCCGAACAAATTTATGAATAGTTCATCTGGTTCTTTAAACATTGCACTGGCAAAAACGACATCAAAAAACTCCTCATCAATGGTCGATGCGTCTTTGCTTTTTATGTACTCAATCAATAAATCTGGTAAAGTCTTTAGTGTGAGATAGTTGGCAATTGCTTTTGCAAAACGAACTTTCGGCGCAAATAAAATTTCTATTGATTTTTTAGAGAAAACATTGGCTATAAATAAAGCTCTTAATCCTGATGCTCTTGTCAAACAGGAAGATGCTCCACCAAAGTAAAAATTGATTATCCCGGATTCAATTTCTTGTTTCGCTTTTTCAGGTGTGTAGCCTAATTGATTGATTTTTTGTTGTATTGCGGACTTCACTATGAAATTGAGAAAAGCCTCGTCATTAAAGTTTATACCCGCTTTGGGACTTAATTTGTTTTCTTCGACGGGGTTTGTCAAGGCTAATTCCGTCAAAACCTCGCCTAGTAATTCTTGAGATGTTTCTTCGCCAAGAACCAGCTCAAGCAAGTCCAGTGCGGGGATACGGCTTATGAGTAATTTTAGGAATTCTTTTTTAGAACCATCCGCATTGGCTATGCAAGTGGTTAGTATTTTCTTTTCATCCACTGACAGCTTAAGGAAAAATTTTTCAAGATAAGGGATTTGCTTATGCAAACTAATACAAGAAGAAATAATTTTGTTGCTAGTTAGAAGATTCATTTCCTCCAAAGATATCAGCCTTTTCTGCAACCCAGAATTGGCAAAAACATAGCTCCCCTCCTCGTTGGAAAGCGTCAATAATTTTTTTGTCAAACTGGCTCTATGGATATTGGTATTAAAAAGGCAAAATCGGCAGTTTCGCTTGTTAAGATCATCTAAGCTATAAGTTTCTGTTTTAGAGTTATCGTGCGGATTGATTAAAACAAAATCATAATTTCCGGAACTTTTAGGAATAATTTTGTCTATTCTTAAAGCATGGCGGCCATGAAACTTCCCAAAGCCATCGACCTTTCCATAAGACATACTAATATAAACAGGCTCATCAGGATTCATTAATTTCAATTTGATGATATCGTCAAGCTTGGAGTATGGAATGTCTTCCGCTTGAATGCCAAAAAATTTGCCTAAAAAAGCCGTGGAAGTAAAACCGGCGATTCTGTCTGGTATATCATGGGCAACAACGCTTGCCAGAGGATTAGTATTACTCCAATCCCCCGCATAATAATAAGAAACCAAACGCTCCAAAATTTTTATTGCCAGTGAATTACTTTTTACCCCGCCGTATTGATTATCAATTTCCTTTAATCTTTCCGGACTAATCTCAAACACATCTTCATTATTGAGTTCATCCACGTAATGGGTGTATTTCCCAGTCATTTTATTCTTTTGTAAATTATCTTTTAATGCCTCATGACGTTTGATTCTTACGATAACCTTGCCATCTTCTGTTTGGGTAAACAGTGATTTAATTAATTGCTCCCCTTCCTCTCCAAGATTTAAAATACAATCCAGGGATGATAAAAGATAGCAACTACCGCCAATACCTTGTCGGATGGTAATAGGGCCTTTGGTTGGGAATAAAGGTGTCATTGTGGTCCTCATAAAAACATAGCGGTCATAAAGAGGACATTATAACAGCAAAATATTAGATAATCATTAAAAGAAATGGTCTGAAATCAGTCAAAAACTAATATTCTATAAGCTAATTCCACTCAAACCAACCATCAAGCAAGGAAATCAACTCCTCAACACCATCCTTTTTCACAGAAGAAAACGCTTGCACGGAAACCAAATGCTCTGCCAACTCATAATACTGACGAACTTTAAGTACGGCATTTTTGACTTCACTACGACTTAACTTATCGGATTTTGTCAGTAAAATATGCACTGGGAGTTCTCTGTGCAAAGCCCAATTCACCAATATTTGATCCAAATCTTTCAATGGATGGCGTACATCCATCAACAAAATCAATCCTCTCAAGCATTGTCTCGTTTCAAGATAGTGGGCTAAATTCTTTTGCCATTCCAATTTTACTTCCATTGCCACCTTGGCATAACCATAACCTGGTAAATCAACAAGGCGTCTTTGCTCATCAAGAGAAAACAGGTTGATGAGTTGGGTACGGCCTGGTGTTTTACTGGTTCTTGCCAAATTTTTATTATTAGTCAGACAATTTAAGGCACTGGATTTTCCAGCGTTGGAGCGGCCAGCAAACGCTACCTCATACCCGGAATCTTCAGGTAATTGATTGACACGGGCTGCACTTTTTAAAAATACTGCTTTAGAATATAAATTGATTGGCATAAGATATCATTTTAGTTTTGGGATTTTGACCCAGGCAGTGTACCATTAATTGACTAAATTATTATGAGAAATCCATGAAAAAATTAGCACTCGTATTAATCCTGTGCTCTTCATCAGTCATTTTTGCCCAGGAAAACCTACAAGAGACTGGACAAAATAAGTCAACAGTCTGTACCGCCTGCCATGGCCCGCAAGGTATTAGTACAAATCCTGAATGGCCTAATCTTGCTGGCCAGCATGAAAAATATTTTGTGAAACAATTGAAAGACATAAAAGAAGGCAAATCACGCTCTGCTTCCACTATGACTGCAATAGTCGCTAACCTGAGTGAGCAGGATATGGATGACTTGGCAGCCTATTATGCTAAAATGCCCCTTGCTGAAGGTTCAACTCCTGAAAAATATTTAAAAAGAGGCGAACAACTTTACAGAGGTGGTGATTTAAATAAACGCATCGCAGCCTGTATAGCCTGCCATGGTCCTAAAGGCAGTGGAAATGCTCAAGCAGGCTTTCCGCTGCTTTCGGGTCAGCATGCAGCTTATACTGTAATGCAACTGCAAGCATTTAAAGACGGCAAGCGAACGAATGACTTAAATCAAATTATGCAAGACATCAGTAGTAAAATGAGCCCAGAAGATATGGAAGCCGTTGCTTATTATATTCAAGGGTTATATTGAGGAATTGACTATGTTTAAAAAACTGATTGCCCTATTATTTCTTATGCCAATGACTGCTTTGGCAACTCAATTTATTGAAGGCAAAGATTATCAAACCGTTGCAAGTGCGCAATTGTCCGCCAATAAAGACAAAACACCCCTGATTACCGAATTTTTTAGTTATGGCTGTCCATGGTGTTATAAAATTGATGCCCCACTAAATGATTGGGCAACCAGAATGGGAAAAAGCGCTCACCTCGAGCGCATCCCGGTTGTTTTTAAACCAAACTGGGATTTGTATGCCAAAGCCTATTACACAGCAAAAACCCTGGCAATGTCCGATAAAATGAATCCCATATTATTCAAAGCAATCCAAGAAGATAAAAATCCCTTGGCGACGAAACAATCGATGGTTGATTTTTTTGTTGCTCATGGAGTAGACAGAGAAATTGCCAAGAGCGCTTTCGAAAACTCACCAACAATCGATATGCGCGTTAACAGCGGTATGTCGCTGATGGCGCATTATCAAATTAACGCTGTACCAGCCTTTGTCGTCAATAACAAGTACAAAACTGACTTACAAATGGCAGGGAGCGAAGCGCGTTTATTTGAAATTTTGAATTACCTGGTAAGAAAATCAGCCTAATTAACATATGTTATAAAAGATATTCCACGTCGAGATAATTTACCGTAGACCAGGTCATTTTGACCTGGCTTTCTTGCTAAGCTCCCTTGCCGGGATTTTCCAGACTCAAAATACCAGTATTGAAATCATAAGCAAAAATCTCGGCATATCGTCCCCAGTCAATCATTGTTTTCAAAACACGATCGGCTTCTTTCTCGCTTAAATAATCTTCCAGCTTACTCAAAAAGCGCTCTTCCGAGACACGATGCCCCGCTTTTTCATCCAGTACACGTCTTATATAACGAGCCAGAGGAACTTTTTCTAATAATCTTTGTGCAAACAATTGCTTACGCTCTTGCAAATCAGCTTCTGAAAATTGTTTCCCTAATTCACTTAACTGAATATCTCCCGCAGACACCTTGGCAAAACCAAGTATCTCCAGAGTTTCAAGAATTGGGAACAGATCATCAATATTCATCATCAGCTCGTCTGCCAACTCAGGTAAATCAATACGTTCTTCAAAGGATTTCATGGTTTCTATCAGACCAGATAATTCAGAGGGCTCTACATCAGGTAAACGATAGCCTAAACCTATTTGACGCTCCCTTTGCGCTCGCTTGGCTTTTTCTTTGGGGCCGGTCGTCATCAAAGTATAAATCTTGTCAACCAAAGCCAGATATTCCGGGCTTTCCGGGTCACGGGGTTGTGGGAGAGTCACTGGTAATTCAGCGCGAATATAGCCGGGATCATTACCAAAAATCACTATCCGGTCCGCTAAGGTCGCCGCTTCTTCTATATTGTGTGTTACTAATAAAATACCATTGGTATTCGTTTTCTTTTCTTTCCATAATTCCAATAAATCTGATTTGAGGTTTTCCGCAGTCAGTACATCAAGCGCGGAAAAGGGTTCATCCATTAACAACACATCCGGATTAATCACCAAAGCGCGAGCAAAACCAACCCGTTGCCGCATCCCCCCGGATAACTCCTTGGGAAAAGCGGATTCAAAACCATCCAAGCCTATAATATCTATCGCTTCAATAGCTCTATGCCTTCTTTCCTCACGGCTGATTCCTTGCGCTTCCAAGCCAAGCTCCACATTTTCCAGAACCGTAAGCCATGGCATTAAAGCAAACGATTGAAATACCATAGCAATGCCCTCTACCGGCCTGGTTACAGGTTTACCGCGGTAAGTCACCGTTCCACTGGAAGGAGCGATAAGACCTGCAATAATCCGGAGTAAAGTTGATTTTCCTGAACCAGATTTACCTAACAAAGCAACTATTTCGCCTTCCTGTAATTTGAAATTAACGTCTTCAAGGACAAGAAGGTTCTGAGAAGGAGCTTTTTTAAAAGATTTGCTTAAATTTTCTATGTTAATAATTGTTTCCGGCATAGGAGTCTCAATTAAAATTAAATCGTTCTTCGGCTAATCGATAAAGCGGGCGCCAAATAAGATGATTGAAAGCCAACACATAGACACACATCATTGCTGTTCCTAACGCAATTTGCGGGAAGTCCCCCGCTGTTGTGCTGGCTTGAATATACTCGCCCAGTCCTGTGGCTCTAAGAGTAATATTTCCCCAGCTCACGTATTCAGCCACAATACTGGCATTCCATGCGCCACCTGCTGCTGTAATAGCTCCGGTAATATAAAAAGGAAAAATACCCGGCAAAGCCAATCTTTTCCACCATATCCAACCCTTTAACCCGAAATTATCAGCGGCCAGATAAAGATCACGAGGTATGCTTGATGCGCCTGCGATCACATTAAATAAAATATACCACTGCGTGCCCAGGATCATGAGCGGAGTTACCCAGATTTCCACACTCAAATTAAATTTGACAATAGCAATTACAAATAAAGGATAAAACAGGTTCGCTGGAAATGCTGCCACAAATTGAATAATAGGTTGTATTTTTTGAGCCAAGCGTGGCCTTAACCCTATCCACACCCCAACGGGAATCCATAACATGGAGCTTAACAAAATTAGTATAATGACTCGAGATCCTGTTGCTGCACCTAATAAAAAGACATGAAATATATCACTCACCTTCAATTCAGCGAGAATAAATTTCAACAAAAACCACCCGCCAGTAATAACGGCTATCAAAACCAACGCTGTCCACAATCGGTCCAAACGCTTTTGCCTTTTAAAATCAATTTCCTTAACAGCCTTAACCTCACCAATCCTCAGCCAACGAGCATTTACAAAACTATTGGTAAAGACCGCGAGCCATTCCGTCACTCTCTTCATCAAACGACTACTGCGTATCAAGTCAATTAACCAGGATTGATATTCTGACTCATCGGGAGACTGTTCCATTTTAAATTTTTCAGACCAGGCAATAAGTGGCCTGAAAAGTATTTGATCATACAAAAAAATAACGATAACCATGGTCAGAATGGCATATCCCACAGCATGCAAATCCCTCTGGGCTATCGCCAATGCGATATAAGAACCTACACCGGGTAATCTGATATTTTGGTGCGCCACCGAAATAGCTTCTGACAAAACCACAAAAAACCAGCTTGCCGACATTGAAACCATCATATTCCATAACAGTCCAGACATGGAAAAAGGAACTTCTACCTTCCAAAAGCGCTGCCAGGCAGACAACCTGAACATGGCAGAGACTTCAATCAAATCATGAGGAACTGTTTTTAAAGATTGATAAAATCCAAAAGTCATATTCCACACTTGGGCGCTAAAAATAGCAAAAATTGAGGCGCATTCTGGGCCTAACAAGCTATTGGGAAATAGATGAATAAACCCGGTGACGGTAATAGATAAAAAACTCAGGACAGGAATGGATTGCAAAATATCAATCGCCGGAATAATAATTTGCTCAGCCCTACGGTTTTTGGCAGCTAAGGCACCTACAATAAACGTAAACAGAATCGAAAAAATCAATGCAATAAACATGCGCAAAACGGTGCGTAATGCATAAAATGGAAGGTTGGAAGGTTCCAAGGAAATAGGGATTTGATCTCCCAATTGATACGGGGTAGCCATCTGTGAACCAGCCCAACCCAGGAAAAATATCACGGAAAAAGTCAATATAAGCAATAGCAAATCCCATCGATTTATAAATCGACTAAATTTATCAGGATTAGCAAAATAAAACCGACTATTGCCCACTATGCCCTCTCTTAAAATTGACGTTACAAGTGTCCTTTAATCTAATCCTTAAATCTAAAAATATTTATCCCATTCCTGAATCATGACTTACAAAAAACCCCAAGGTCAAGGCAAAAAATGTTGTTAATGAGGGAGTTTAGATACACTAAATGACCGAATTAAAAACATTTTTTAACAAAGAGATTGGGGTTTTTCATAGGTCCTGTGAATATAAAATACCATAAATACCACTTCATCGATACCAGACAAACCAACACATCCAGCCGTATTTACAAATAATCCTGTTTAAATTTTGAACTTTTTTGCGATTCATGTGTCTAATATAGTGAGCATTCCCCCCCGAGTGCTCTACCCCGCTTTCCCCCTCTTTATGCGGGGTAATATCTGGATTGCACCAAATCCAGATATATAATTTTCCCCGGAATATTGACCGGGGATTTTTTTATAATGAAAAAATGACTAAACTGGCAGTATTGAGATAATCGATGAGAATTTATTATGGACAAAAAAATCACTATTGCACTTAGTTTACTCATAAGTATTACCGCAAAGTTAACTTATGCAGAACCCGATAGAGCGCAATTAGCTGTTTGGGCTAATGAAGCGATTATCGCCACTTACACTTTTGATTATAAAAATTACATGCAACAGCAAAAGGAAATAGCCAAATATTTTTCTGCTGATGGCTGGATAGCCTACAGTAAAGCGCTCAATCAATCAAAACTGCCTGAAGTAGTACAAAAAAATGCTTATTACGTCAATGCCGTTGCTACAGAACCACCAAAACTTATCACTCTTGATCCCACACATTGGCAAGCCATCATGCCCATACTGGTCGTCTATAAAAATCCTCAATACAAGCAGAAACAAAATTTAAAAGTTATCTTAGGATTTACTGTTGCATCCTCCGGACAAGGTGTAAGAGGTTTCAGTGTAACCAGTCTGCAATCCACACCCATTAGCCCGCCATGCCAGTGTAAAAACGAAGAAACACCTGGAAACGCTAAGCAAGGAGACGCCAAACAATAATACCGATATGCAACAAAACTAGTGCGCTAATTAAAATTAAAATAAAAGTCAGTTTTTTAGGTATGGTGACATCTAAAACAGATTGTTCAGGATGATTGGGATTATAATACACATCAATTTCTGAGTTATCTCTGTAAGCTATTGCCACTTTATAGGCAATACTTCGTGAATATTTACTGTTAGGCGTATTAAGCGTTGTATCGAGAAACAAATACTCTCCTGTCAAATCCTTCTCATAAACTTCATAGGTATATTCTATTTTAGGCCAAACACTATGCCCTACTCTTGTCCACTCACAGCGCGTGATATGCCCCTTCGCTTTTAACCAGGATCTTGCTTCAACCAAATCTTTTCTTTTTTTCCAAAAATACCAAAAAAGAATTAAAAGAAAACACAGCCATCCTAAATCAAGGATCCATCTCCAAATTATCGGCCACACCATATTCTTTCCCATAAATTTATATTATATGCTATTTCCAGGGAGAGGATCATGCAAAAAAATCAAATTGGAAACCTCGCAAAATTAATCCCAACAGGTATAATCACATCCAATAAGTGATAAAAAAAGGAAATGCAATGACTGCTAAAACTCCTCTTCACGCGACGCACTTAGCTTGTGGTGCCAAAATGGTGGATTTCCATGGTTGGGATATGCCTCTCCATTATGGATCCCAGTTAAACGAACATCATGCGGTCAGAAACGATGCTGGCATGTTTGATGTCTCACATATGACCATCGTTGATATTTTAGGCGCTGGCGGTCGTCAGTTTCTACGAAAACTTTTGACCAATGATGTTGATCAGATTACTCACAATGGAAAAGCTCTATACAGCTGTATGTGTAATGAACACGGCGGAATTATAGATGATCTCATTGTATATCAACGCGCTTCAGATAATTATCGAGTAGTACTTAATTCGGCAACCAGGCAAAACGATGTGGCCTGGATTCGCGCAAAAAGCGAAGGATTTGCCGTTGGCTTACAAGAAAGGCGTGAATTATCCATGCTTGCCGTACAAGGCCCAAATGCCATAGCGAAAACATTAAGCATTCTTGCGCCCGCCCATGCAGATGCTGTTTCAACTCTTATCTCTTTTGAGTGCGTCGATGTGGACCACTGGTTTTTTGCTCGCACCGGCTATACGGGAGAAGATGGCCTTGAAATCATTGTCCCCAATGAATTCATTACTCAACTCTGGAATGATCTCCTAAACGCTGGAGTAACGCCCTGCGGATTGGGAGCCAGGGATACTCTCAGATTAGAGGCGGGAATGCTTCTGTATGGCCAGGATATGGATGAAACAACAACCCCATTGGAATCTGGTTTAGCCTGGACAGTAAAGTGGGAACCAGAGGATAGAGGATTTATTGGAATGGGCGCTTTGGTTTCTCAAAAACAACAAGGAATTAAACGTAAGATGGTCGGTTTAACCTTGTTGGACAAAGGCATTATGCGTCATGGCCAAAAGGTTATTATTGAAGGCTGCCCTGACGGAATTATCACAAGCGGCAGTTATTCACCGACTCTTCAACAATCAATCGCTTTGGCGCGAGTTCCCGTGGAAACAGGGGAACAAGTACTTGTTGACATACGCGGAAAGTTAATCCCGGCAAAAGTAGGGAAGCCTCGCTTTATCAAACAAGGAAAACCAGTTTAAATTTTAGTAATATTAATATTAAGGATATAAAAAAATGAATGATTTGAAATTCACAACAACCCATGAGTGGCTTAGGGAAGATGAGGAAGAGGTCATAGTAGGAATTACAGATCATGCGCAAGAATTATTGGGGGATATGGTATTTGTAGAACTGCCCGAAATAGGTGATGAAGTGAGCGCAGGTCAAGAATTAGGTGTGGTGGAATCAGTGAAAGCAGCTTCTGATTTTTATGCTCCCATTAGTGGCGTTGTAACCGCGGTTAACGAAGCCGTTGGTAAAAACCCTGCCTTGGTAAACCACGACCCCTACCATGAGGGTTGGCTCGTGAAGCTAAAGCCTACCCATCCTGATGAGATCAAAAGCCTGTTGAGCGACGAACAATATCAAAATGAGATAGCTGAGGAAAATTAATCATGCCTTATATTCCACACACACCCAATGATACCAAAGAGATGCTGTCGGCAATTGGTGCTCAAGATATTCAGGATTTATTTGATGAAATACCAGCTTCTTTACAATATGCGGGATTTCAGAATATCCCTGCTGGCATTAACGAAATGGAAATGCTCAAAGAGGCCCAAAATCAAGCCCAAAAGAATCGTAACGGGATCTGTTTTATTGGTGCTGGATGTTATGAACATCATATTCCAGCAGCCGTGTGGGATATTGCATCTCGAGGTGAGTTTTTAACTGCTTACACACCCTATCAAGCGGAGGCTAGCCAGGGAACTTTGCAATTATTGTATGAATATCAAACCATGATCTGTGAGTTGACTGGCATGGATGTATCCAATGCGTCAATGTATGATGGAGCAACTGCCTTAGCTGAAGCAGTATTAATGGCAGTCCGACTTAATAAGCACAGCAAAACCAACAGAGTGCTCATTGCAGGCACAGTAAATCCTTTTTATCGTGAAACCATTGAAACGATAGTACGTAATCAGCATATTGAAGTCATTACCCTCCCCTTTGATGAACAACAGGGAATCACTGATCTTGGCTCTCTTAATCAATATACTGGAGAAGATATTACAGCGTTGGTCATAGCCCAGCCGAATTTCTTTGGTTGCCTCGAACAAGTCGATAAAATGACTTCCTGGGCGCATCATAACAAAACAGTCAGTGTCGCTTGCGTTAACCCGACTTCATTGGCTTTATTAAAGCCACCCGGCTTATGGGGAGATCATGGTGTAGACATCGTATGCGGCGAAGGACAACCTTTAGGTTCTCCTATGGCATCAGGAGGTCCTTATTTTGGTTTTCTGAGTACTCGTATGGCCCATGTCAGGCAAATGCCTGGAAGAATAATTGGCCGCACGGTGGACAAAGATGGAAAAACCGGCTTTAGCTTAACTCTCCAGGCAAGGGAACAGCATATTCGTCGTGCTAAAGCCACGTCAAATATCTGTACCAACCAAGGTTTACTTGTCACAGCAGCAACTATCTATATGAGTCTTTTAGGGCCAGAAGGTTTAAGTCAAGTAGCAACTCAATGCCACCAAAACACTCATGAATTGATTGCTGCCTTAACACAAATCGAGGGAGTAGAACTGGTTTTCAAGGCTCCGTTTTTCCATGAAGCCTTAATTAAACTAAACCAACCGGTTCAATCTGTATTGCAACAACTGGCCGATGCAGGAATTGCTGGAGGCTACGCACCGGAACCACACTACCCTCAGTTAACCAATACGCTGTTGGTTTGCGCGACAGAAGTGCGTACCACGGAGGATATCGCGAAATATGCAAAAACATTAAAAACCATAATATCCAAGCGAGGTGCCTGATGTTTATTGTGCAATTAACCTATTTGGTTCCCATCAATGAAGTAAACAAATATCTGCAAGCACATAGGGAATTTCTTGATTACCACTATAAACAAGGGCTATTGGTTGTTTCTGGCCCCATGAAACCTCGAACCGGTGGAATTATTATAGCAGCGACAAATGACAGGGGCCATTTAGAGTCAGTTTTTAAACAAGACCCTTATTATTTAGCAGAAATTGCTGAGTATCAATTTATCGAGTTTACTCCAGTAAAGCACAGGGATGAACTCAAGGAACTTATTCAAAAAACGGAAGGCAAATTATGTTGATTTTTGAATTATCTAAACCTAGTCGCCAGGCAAAAGCACAGATACCCAGAGCAGTAGGCAATAACTATTCAATACCTGAAGAATTTCAACGAAAGTCGCCCCCAAGATTGCCGGCTTGTTCCGAATTGCAAGTGGTAAGACATTTTACCCGCCTTTCTCAAAAGAATTTTTCCATAGACACCAATTTTTATCCTTTGGGCTCATGTACCATGAAATACAATCCCCGGGGTGTTCATAAAGCAGCTTCGCTTCCCGGCTTTATAAATCGCCATCCGCTAGCTATGGATCATGATAGCCAAGGATTTCTGGAAACTCTTTATAAATTGCAAAATTATATTGCTGAAATTACGGGGATGCCTGGTGTTTCGCTTACTCCAATGGCTGGCTCACAAGGAGAATTTGCCGGCGTCGCCATGATTAAAGCCTACCACCAGTCTCGCGGAGACACCGCCCGAGATGAAATTCTCATTCCAGATGCGGCTCATGGAACAAACCCCGCCTCTGCCGTGATGTGTGGATTCAAAGTAGTTGAAATTGCAACTGCTGCAGACGGCGACATTGATCTTGACGAATTAAAAAGAAAAGTAGGCCCCAGAACTGCCGGAATTATGCTAACTAACCCCTCTACTTTGGGATTATTTATGCGTCAGATAAAAGAAATAGCCAGTCTTGTACATCAGGCCGGAGGGTTATTATACTACGATGGCGCTAATCTCAACGCTATTTTAGGTAAAGTAAGACCGGGTGACATGGGTTTTGATGTCATGCATCTTAATTTACACAAAACATTTGCGACACCTCACGGGGGTGGGGGGCCTGGTGCCGGTCCTGTTGCTGTTGGTAAACGTCTTATTCCTTACATGCCTCTACCCATTGTGAAAAAAACCGACTCTGGATATCACTGGGCAACTCGCCAGGATTATCCACAAAGCATAGGAAGATTATCGTGTTTTATGGGCAATGCCGGCATTTTATTACGTGCTTATTTTTATATGCTTGTTCTTGGTAAAGAGGGGCTGTTGCGCGTATCAGAATTTGCAACGCTTAATGCCAACTATTTACTTAAAGAATTGACTAAAGTGGGCTATACAGCAGCCTATCCTGGCAGACGTGCATCTCATGAGTTTATTCTTACTTTAAATTCCGAAAAGAAAAATTATGACGTAACTGCCATGGATTTTGCAAAAAGGTTATTGGACTATGGAGTTCATGCCCCCACTACTTATTTCCCTTTACTGGTACCAGAGTGCTTGTTGATTGAACCACCGGAAACAGAAAGTAAAGAGGAATTAGATGCTTTTGTTGCTGTGATGAAAACAATCCGTGAAGAAGCTATCAAGCAACCTGATATACTCAAAGCAGCTCCCCACACTTTACCAGTCAAAAGACTGGATGATGTGAAAGCAGCTCGCGAATTGGATTTAAATTATTTTGCAACTCGCGAATAAGCTATACAACAGATTTTTCTAATTTTAGCGCAGCCGCTTTCTTTTGATGACAGTTGCTGCGTTTTATGGTTGCCAACCTTCTTTCACCAGAAATTTGATATATTTGATATATTTTTACAGCAAATTACAAACCTTGCCGTTTGACGGTTCTCAAGCATTGCATTATAACTTTATAAAATAATGTTATAATGTAATTCAAATGGGTTAAATAAATGGTTGTAGAATTGGATCAACCACCAGTCAGAACATTGCTAGCGCGCCAGGGAATCTATGATAGGAATAGCGCAATCTTTGCCTACGAACTCTTATACCGTAATAGCGAAGCACAAAATTCACACATCGATAACCGCAATCCTTCGTCAGGTGAAATAGCTACCTCATCTGTTCTATTGCAGTTATTCGCAAATCTTGATGTGAACACCATAATAGGTAACAAACGAGCTTTTATTAATTTCACTCACAGTCATCTTGTACAAAAAATACCGATGTTACTTCCCAAAAATAGAATCGTCATTGAGGTTCTTGAAACGGTGGCGATAGACCAACCATTACTGCTCAGTTTAATAGAATTAAAGAAACAAGGATACCAAATTGCTCTTGATGACTTTGTCTTCAGGAATGAGTTAGCGCCACTGGTTGATATGGCCGACATTATTAAAATTGATGTGCTTCATCTTAACCAGCAACAAATCGCAGAACAATTATTACCGCTGAAATCTTTTAGGGGAAAGCTACTCGCAGAAAAAATTGAAGACAAACAACAATTCAATCATTGCATCAATCTTGGATTTGATTTTTTTCAAGGTTTTTTTCTAAACAAACCGGATCCCTTGAAAGGACAAACCATTACTGAAAATAAAATGCAGCTTTTAAGATTATTAACGGAAATAAACAATGAAGACGTACCAATCCAACGCATTGAAGAGATTATCTTACAGATTCCGAGACTAAGTTATCGTATCTTGCGTTTGGCAAATTCTGCTTCTTTGTACATGAGTAAAAAAATAGAATCATTAATGGATGCCATTTCTCAATTGGGCTTGATGCAAATTCGCAATTGGCTAAATTTATTGCTATTGGCAAGTCTCGATGATATGGCACCTGATTTGTTAGAACGAACATTAATTCGTGCCAAAATGTGTGAGTCCTTATCCAAATCAATGGGTTATCCCAACACTCATCAAGCTTATACTATAGGCATACTTTCTACTTTAGATGGTATATTAAATGAGCCTATGCCTTCACTATTGGCGAAAATTCGATTAAGTGAAACACTCAATGAGGCTCTGCTGAACTATAAAGGGGATTTAGGCAAAGTCCTGAAATTTGCCATAGATTATGAACAAGCAAATTTTAATCAATTAGAGCGTCTTTCTATAAAGAGCGAAACCCTCACCCAATCTTATCTCAAGGGAATTGAATACGCCAATCATGTGCTAGATATTATTAATAAATAATTTTCATCCTGTTGGTATTCATTAAGTATTTAACCTGTTTTAGAAAAGAGAGTCCTATGGAAATTGTCCATATCAGATAAGACAAAAAGGATTTTCATCAGGCCTTACGATAAATCCCAATCTCTTTGTTAAAAAAAGTTTTTAATTCGGTCATTTAGTTTATCTAAACTCCCTCATTAACAACATTTTTTGCCTCGACCTTGGGGTTTTTCGTAAGTCCTGCTCATGTCACGAATATGCCACTAAATTTTATTTAAAATCACAAAGATCTGAAATTGATCTTATCGATCAAATAATAACTTGATGTTTCCTCTTGTTTATTTATAATTCATAGAATGTTGAATTTACCCTCTTGTTTCAAATTATGATCATACATGAACTGTTTAATTGGATACACAATGATAGCGCAACCCTTCATCTTAGTGATCAAACGGTTGAACATGAGCTTATTGAACAAGAGGAATTACAAGCCAAACAAACAAATCGTATACTTCTAGGTAACGTCCGTCTTTTAAAATATAGCGGTACATCCAGTACAGAGGCGATTAAAGAATTAGAGCAGCATTGTCTTTTTATGGATTATCTCCAGTTGTATAAACAAGAGTTTGTTAAGGATGAAAAAAACACTTTATTTTTAATTGCATTAAGAAACCTGTTATCTCAGTCTCATGAAGAGCAACTTCGTCTCATGCCTAAAATCAATGAGTTGTTCAGAGTATTATTACAAGATAATAAAGAAAGTACTCTTTCTTTTTATGATAAGAACAAAGAGTTGTTCAGACACTGTACAGAAATTCAAGAAAAGGTAGCGTTTGAACTTCTCCAGCAAAAAATAGAAGCCGACAGCAAATCAGTAATATCTCAATTAGATTATTTTAATGAGCAACTAGCCTACCAGGAAAATCCTTTAGGAATCATTGCGCTATGCCGAAATTGGATTGGTGAAACAGAAAAAATCGCTGCTTTTATACTCTGGATGTTAGAACGCAAAGTAAGCGTTGAAAAAATTCTTCTTACTAATCTGCTGCAGGATTTTCTTAAATATCATTTATTCACGTTGCACTCCAAGGATAATGAAGTTTCTCGCTTATATTCTCTACTCAGTCGTTTCCCTGAAACCAAGGAACTCGTTATGGCAGTGCAAAGGATAAGCTGTGGAGAGATAATGTTTCAGCAATACTCTCTTGACGGCATTTTTCGGGGTGAAAATCTCCCTGCTATTCCACTGGAAATCCCCCATTTACAATTTTCTTTAAGCAGAGACAATTTTATCGCATTATACCGAACTTTTGGCCCAGCTTTTTTAACGGCAGGAGTTGCTACTGCAACGAACCATAGTGACGTGGTTTGGCTAGATATGCTAAAGCATACGTTGAACCAGCCAGAAACACTCAAATTATTGCCTGATATTATCAATATTATTGCCAGAGAGTATTCACCGAAAATCTTAAAAACTCTTGCAGAACTAATTACGGATTCTACTGCCCATCAACTTCTTATTCTTAATCAAAGCTGTGTTTTCCATTTATTACAGCATAAACCAAGATTACTTCATGATATTACAGAAGAACATGTTATTGAGTATATCCAGCACCTCACTCGGCTGGATACTCATGATCCGGAAATCATTTATCAGTTAATGGCTTTGTTTAGGGTGTTATTGAAGAAAACACATCCAGCGACTAAAGCGGTATTCGAAGCAATTATTGATAATCTCGTGAATCATCCTCAGCTGCTTGAGGATGAAGAACTTTTAACGCAGTTTAAAAAATATCCGGATTGTGAGCTCCTTTTAGAGGAGCGTTGTGAACATTTGCAAAAACAGCTTAATTTTTGCATTGCTGAACAAGCATCAGGTTCCGTCTTTGGCAATCATAACTACAACACCATCGAAGATGTTTGGCTTGGAGCCTTAAGAAAATTTGCAGTGCTCAATCAAATCAACCCACAAATGAAGTTTAGCCTTGGGCATAAATATGCCCTTCAAGCAAGAATTGCCGAGGCTGTCTTTATCAATCAGGGAGACCTGTTTGACTTAGATAACTTCATGGATGCATTGGATTTGCCTCCCGTCACCTCATCTGAAGAAATCAGTCTTTACGAGCGAGCTCTTATCGAAATTCTTGCAACGATAGATAATGAACTCATCAGAAAACAAATCATTCACAAGTTGGAAACAACGCCTTTCAATAGACTGAATTGGCATGAAAAAGAATATGGAAATCAAACCATTTTTATTAAAGCAGCAAAAAAGGGCAATTTAGGTTTAATCAATTTGCTTGAAGATAAGATGAAGCCTTCTGTGCTTAACAAAGCGCTAAGAGTCGCAGCCAAAAACTACCAATGGGAAATATTGGATCATCTTTATAGTCTTCCTGAAATTGAGCTAAGTCAAGATGAAATGGATAACCTTGTGGCCTATCTAGCAGAACATGGACGAGTAGAAAATGTAAAAAAACTCCTAAAATTATACGATTATAAGCCATCCACAGAATTAATTAGCACCATTCTTAAAAAAGCGATAACCAATGATAATTTACAGGTTGTCATATATTTCTGCAAACTCCCAGTGGAATCACCCAAACAATCAATGCTTGACCGTCTATTTAAATTGGCAATTCAATTACAGCATTGGGATATTGTTAAGTATCTTGCCAATTCAAAGCATTATTCTCCATCGCAAACCACTCTTGAAAAAGCTTTTCAACAAACCGCGCTGGTTATGCAGCATGAGGCAGTAGAAATTCTTGGTAATGTGGAAAAAACACCCGTGCGCGCAATAGTTATTGAACGGGCATTACTGAAAGCCAGTAAACTAGGGCATACAAAGGTTGTTCAATCTATTTGTAGCCTGCCTCCAGAATTATTAACCAAGCGAGCTATTGAAGACGCTTTAGAGCAAGCAGCAGCGCAAGGACATTTGGACATTGTCTCCTGTCTCTGTGAGCCAGGCACCACAACACTGAGACCACCAGTGATCAACTCAGGAATGAAAATTGCTGTCCAGGCAGGCAAATTATCCTTAGTTAATTATTTCTGCTCGATGACAGGGAGCAATAAACCGACTCCCCGCTTAATTGATCAGACATTAGTTATGGCAGCTAAAAACGGACAAACAGCCATTTTTATGGCTATTCATTCAAACCACCAGACTCCTCCGGGAAAGCATGCTATTGAGCAATCCTTTCAACTTGCTATTACTACCGGGAAATTACCGATTTTAGACTATCTATGTCGTCATGAAAGGTATGGTGTCAATCAAAGCAAGATTGATCAAGCATTGATTTCAGCAGTCAAATCCAAACAAGTGGAAATTGTTAGCTATCTCTGTGAATCTCTGGAAATGACACCCAGTCGAAAAGCACTAAGAATTGCTGTTAGTAAAGCCGTTTCCAGTGACCAAACGGACTTGGCCGATTACTTGCGAAGCCAAGCCAGTGGCAAATCAAAACTCACAGATACTTCCGTTGATGAGATGGATTCTCCCCGCGAAATTGGTAAACAATTAGCAACTAATGGGCTATTTAAGTATAAAAGAAAAGAGGACAAGGAGCCTTCACTGCTTTTAAATCCAAGTATTTAAAACTATTGGTCAGTAGAGGAGAATTCTCTTTAATCATCATACTTGGACATCCAGCTCAAACAAAGCCAGAGAATCCATCTCATTATCGTAAATTTTCTTAAACCAAGCTGGTATTTGTTTTGTTGATTCAGAAATAGATCGCGAATCTGCTTTGTACTGTTCGGGAAGATAGCTGTTAAATAATTTTTCTAAAGCGCGGTTATCATCTATTAGCAGATTAATTTGGTTAACCAGATAATACGTTTCTCGAGGTTTAATTTTTTGTCGGTAGCCATATTTATCAAGCCATTTCAATGAAGCCAAACCAATAAATAAAGACCAGGCACAAAATAAGCGATACGGGCGTCCTTCAATAATTGGGATGCTCTTTACATAAGCCAGTGAATGGTGCGCATGAATGACTAAACTCTCACGCAAGCTATTTTCTGAAGAAATATAATAACGCCCATTTGCTTCATCATCCATTTTATCTTTCAAGAGATTGATTTTTTGTAAAAAGAAACCAAAATGAAAGGCTTGATTTAACAGACCAGCTGTCCATTTAAAATTAGATATTAAATCAGTAAATATTTGTGACAATAATTTGCCAACTAATCCCGCAACAAAAAAACAATATTGATTGGTGGTCACTAATGAAGGAAATACGATTTTACCTTCCATACTATAATGATTAAGGAAATAGTGCATTCCATCAACTGTTTGCAATATAGTTTTTATCATAGATTGCTTGATGGATTCAGGTAAATTATCTTTTTCTTCCAACAAAAGGGGGACGGCACATAAAAGTTGTTTCTCTCCTAATGGAAGTTGCGAAGGAAAGCTGGAAAGCCATTTTATGAATTGATCGTTTGTCGGTGTTTGAGCTAAAAATGATTTAAAAGCAGCAAATGAATCATTTTGTGTTTGCAGATCTTGCCATTTGGCATCTTCAATACTGTCTGCAATACGCAAAAGCAAATAACTCAATGCAACCCATTCTTTTGAGGGAGAAGTTAATTGGCTTATACAAAAACTAAAACTTCTACTTACATTTTCTAAATGTTGATAATAAAAAGAAAACGATCGCATAACATCAGCCAAATTGATGTTCGCTTTTCGCTAATGTCTCTTTTATTCTCTGGTAATTTTCTTCCACTGTTTTTGACAACTCATCATAGGAAATATAATTTTTCCATACATGCATTAAAGAAAATAAATACATAAAACCAAACTCTAGGTCGTTTTCCAATAATGTATTACTGTACTTGATAAAGTTATCCAAATTTGAAAATGGCTTTGACAGTGGCTTTATCCTGGATTGCTCCATGTCTTGAAACATTTGATCAAAAGCCTCCTGCATATAACGCGGGAACGGGATATTGCCATCAAAAACTCGGTGATCAACACTCATGCCTACAGGCAAAATATCTTGTACCTCAAATTTGTTATTTGTTTTATTCCAGACTTGTTTTCTTTCGATTTCTGTCAAGGTTATTTTAAACGTTTCATTTGGAAATAAGGGTGAAACCGCTGCTTGATACCCCCAATGACCAATATTACTCAAAGAAATAGCGGGTCTGGCAAATAAGAAATCACGGTACACTCGCTCGTGCCGTGGAGTTAGCAAGCGATTGACTACCTCGATTAAATAGGGATGCTCTTTTTGTAATAATTGTGTTTTTTCATAACAGTACTTCATGATGCGCATGTCATGCTGAATGTGTTGCGCTAATTCAGTCGTAGTCATCTCATGGCAGTTTTTAAACTCAATCGCACCTAATTGATCACTACCTGGAATCTTTACCGCAAGCGCTACGTAACTATTGTGCGAGTGGTACAGTTTATGATTGAAAATATAATTTCTCGTCTGCGGGTTATCAAAGCAAGCTTTACTCAATGCTTGTAACATGAGGCAAGTTATTGTTTCCGGTTTAAATTTCTTTTCAAAAAAACAAACAGGAGTAACATTTATATTAAAAATTGCAGACTCAGTAGGTAATTCGGGGTCATTCCACATCGCTGAAAGTAATTTACGAATATTGGTCGATTCAATTGCTTTATCTTTTTCAAAATCATGCGATAAATTCTTCATCAATAAAGGCATGGTATCCATAAACAACTGCCAATGGGCTGAGGGTGTTACGCCAATTTTTTTAAGCATCCAATGGTGTTTATTATTGATATTGTTGAGCAGTTTCAGCGCCCCTTCCTTACCTAATAGAATGCCAAGGGTAGTTACATATTGCTCATGAGCAAATACGGTATTTATCAACTCATCTTCAAAAATTGCTAATTTTTTTCTTAAATAGTCTTTATTTGGCAACCCAATCTGACGGTATAAATCGTACTCATTCATATGCCGGCTTTCATCTTCAAGAACTGTTTCAAAAATAGTTACTGCGATGTTTTTCTCTTTCATTGCGATACATAATTCTTCTACCCATCCTTCTCCAACCAAATTGACCAAGGTAATAGAAGTTGCCAAATCCTCTTCGCCTTCAAGAGAAGAAATAAAATGATTGATACTCTTTTGATGACCAAGTGGCAATGCGTAAGGAGCGGACAATTGAAACGCAATTTTTGCAAAAGCCGTGGCATGGAAAATCTCGTCGGTAATTTGTTGACGCATTTGTTGATATAAATCCGTTCCACGGAGTTTCTCTAGTGATTTTATAAGCCCTCTTAAGCCAATTGTTTCTAATTGAGCAAACAAGGAAAATAAATGAATATAGATAAGCTTGTCATGCTCAAGTTGAAAAGGGATTTCGTTGTAAAATATCTTATCAATTCGACTTTTGATGGATTCCTTTTCCTCGTCATTTAATACAGACCAAGCATTCTTTAAAGACTTCTCGGCAACCCAAGTTGGTTTTAGCAAATCGCTTAACTGAATCATAAATTAACCCCAATCCATTTGTTATATTGTAAACGCCTACACTCTTCCGTGGCATATACTAATGACATACTTAATGGGAAGTGTACTATAAAAGCGTTTTTTGTGGATATTGTCATATACTGAGTGTAATTGCTACTGGATTCCAGCCTGAAAAATAACCATGGACAAAAAATTGCGATACCGCTCAGATAAAAAAGACTTCTTAAAATTATCTTCTCGATGAGTATTTCACCAGTCTCAAGAATCTAAGATAACTGATTTTTAGCTAAACCCAGCTTCTCAGCAGGATCGACAAAGTGCGCTCCGATGCCTCATGCAAACCAAGGTGCGTTAACTGATTGAAGAGTCATTTAAAAATCAAATCTCTATAGTAAAATAAGCACCATAGAACTGTTTGCAATGCAGCAATAAAACAAAAAGGGGAGATTATGGAGAAGATCTATTATCTCAATGAAAAATAATTGATTTTAATAGCAAAAATCCCTTTGCTATTAAAAAAAAATAAGTTATAACACTCTTAACTACATCAAGGATTGATTAGTGCAAATGTTGGGTCAACACCTCAGTAAATTCATGCTGAGTTAACCAATTTATTTTCATGGAGTGAAAAATGAATAGTAAAGTATTTTCGCAACGCTTTAATCGCGAGTTGGCAGCTCTGGGATTCCCAGAGGATTTAGCAGAAAAGACAAAAGCCGTATCAAAAGTATTTGGTGTCACACGCCATTTGGCTAATTCAATGATATTTGGTCATGTTCTTCCTGATAAAGAGGAACTGGATAAAATCGCAGAAATTCTGGAAGTCTGTCCCCAATGGCTAAGTGGGGCAACAGATAGAAAAAAGGCATACTCAGGCCGTGAAACGGCTGATAGTGTGTAATAAACCTGGAATTTCATGTATACTGAAAGCTAATAGACAGCGTTTGCTAAAATTATTTACTTTGCAAACGCTTTTTTCATTGTTAGGTTATTAAAATCATGGAATGCTTAAGTTTCTGCGTGGCCAAAACCATAGATTTGACTCGTCTTGATCTTCATCTAAAAAACGTTTCTAAGGAATTTAGCGCTGTAAAAACCAGGGATGTAATACGATTAAATTCTCATAGAAACAAAGATCACACCCTGTTCATTTTTAAAAATGGAACTGTCGTATCCTGGGGGGTAAAAAGGTACCAAATCCATGACTACCTGGATATTATTAAACTGCTTGTAGACAAACCTGTAGCGCTATTGGTACATGATGAATTTCATTATCAAATTGGTGATAAAACAGCCATAGAACCGCATGGTTTTTACGATGTGGATTGCCTAACTATTGAAGAAGACAGTGATGAACTAAAGCTCAGCTTATCCTATGGTTTTTCTCAATCGGTAAAATTACAGTATTTCGAAACCATTATTGACGCATTGATTGAAAAATATAATCCACTCATTCAGGCCTTATCTCATAAAGGAGAAATGCCTATAAGCAGAAAACAAATTCAACAAGTTATTGGTGAAATTTTAGGTGCCAAAAGTGAGTTGAATTTGATTAGTAATTTCTTATATCACCCCAAATATTTTTGGCAACACCCCACTTTAGAAGAGCATTTTTCCATGCTTGAGCGTTATTTACATATACAAAGACGTGTCAATGCCATTAACCATCGTCTTGATACGCTTAATGAAATTTTCGATATGTTCAATGGTTATTTGGAAAATCGCCATGGCCATCACTTGGAAATAATTATTATTGTATTAATTGCAGTAGAAATTATAATTGCGGTTATGAATTTCCATTTTTAGGGTTTTTCCCTGAATTTATGACCACTCTAAAATCCTGTTTTCTCAAAGACACCTCTTTGCGCACAGAAATACTTGCTGGGGCGACGACCTTCCTTACCATGGTTTATATCGTTTTTGTCAATCCAAAGGTTCTGCACGACGCAGGAATGGACCAAGGCGCTGTATTTACAGCCACGTGTTTGATAACCGCTTTCGCCTGCGCATTAACAGGTTTCATAGCCAATACACCAATAGGTGTAGCGCCAAGTGTGGCTTTAAATATTTACTTTTCTTACAGCGTAGTCCAAGGAATGGGAGTTGACTGGCAACACGCCTTGGCTATGGTATTCATTTCCGGTTTGCTTTTCCTGTTTCTTACCCTCACCAAATTAAGACGCCTCCTGATTGAAGCAATCCCTCATAATTTACAAATAGCCATTGTTATAGGTATCAGTTTGCTAATCGCCTTAATTGCTTTAGAAAATAATCAAATCATTATTGGTGACCAACACAATTTAATGCAGTTAGGACAGATCATCAGACCACAAACAGGACTCTTTTTCCTGGGATTTCTTCTTATTCTTACTCTGGATTACTATAAGATTCCCGGTGCCATAATCATCGGAATATTGAGTATCAGTGTTTTAAGCTTGATGTTGGGTTTGACCCATTGGCAAGGCTTGATTGCCCTGCCACCATCGCTCAAGCCTACCTTTTTGCAGTTGGATTTCTCTGGTCTTGCCAGTATCGTCGCTTTAAAAACCATTTTTACCTTTTTTCTAATCACGGTATTTGATGCGACGGGATCATTAATTGGCTTACTGAGTCCAACCATTTTTAAACACGAAAAAAATTATTATACACGCCTGACTCGCAGTTTAACTGCCGATGCAGCCGCATCTTCCCTCGCAGGTCTAATGGGCTCTGCCAGTACTTCACCTTATATTGAATCAGCAACCGGAATCGAAGCCGGTGGAAGAACTGGACTCACTGCGCTGGTGATTGCAACAGGATTTATTCTGATGCTATTCCTTTTTCCACTTGCCAAAATGATTCCAAGCTTTGCAGTAGGGCCGGCTTTACTCTACGTCGCCTGTTGCATGATAAAACATATTACTAATATGAAATTACAGGATATCACAGAAACAGCACCCTGCATGGTCATCATCATGATGGTGCCATTCACCGCGTCGATTGCCGATGGGATTGGTTTGGGAATTATACTTTATACCCTTCTTAAATTATTTACCCGTCAAAAACCAAATCCTTTAATTATTGTTTTAAGCCTTGTTTTTATGGTTTTCTTTTTGATTAGCTAAGTGAGTGTATTTTTTAAATTCTGGATAAACCAAAAATCATTTTTCGATAAAAAACAGGGCTACTCTTAAAAACTACAAACATAAGTTTCTTTAATTTATTGAATTTAGTAGTATTTAAATAAGGTGAGTTATGTATAAGATAGGTTATTATCTTGAATCGTTCGTTTAATGTTTCGTGCCATGGCTTCGAGACGATGCTTAGGCATCTTCTCAGCCCAAACGGACACCGGATATCGACTGCTTCTTATATAATACTTATCCATAACTCACGTTAGATAGCCAAATAACTGCCATAAGCCCGTAGTTGGCTTCATAGTAATGGAATATCATGCTTGAACAATCTTTACGACATTATTATCAGCTCGCCTTGGTGGATCCCATACTACCTGCTTTACGTGACAGGATAACGCCATTGTCCATTACCTGGTTGTCGGGGATATTAGGCTTGCTGTTTATTCCTTTTGTCTTATTAGACAAACCTTGTATTGCCATTAGCTTTCTCTTGCTTTCGGGATATTTGGATACTCTTGATGGTTCGCTGGCCCGCTTTCAAAACAAAGCTTCTGATTTTGGCTCAGCAATGGATATCGTCATGGATCGAATTGTAGAATTTTCTGCTGTTCTTGCTTTATATCTTTTTGATCCGCAACACCGTGCTACTTTAACCATTTTAATGTTAGGCAGTATTTTGCTCTGTATTACAAGCTTTCTGGTTGTGGGAATTTTTTCCAACAATACCTCTCAAAAAAGTTTTTATTACAGTCCCGGGATAATGGAACGTGCGGAAGCATTTCTATTCTTTATTGTTATGACATTATTTCCTGACTATTTTAATTTTCTTGCCGCTGTCTTTTGTTTTTTGGTCTGTTTAACAGCCTTGATAAGACTTTTTGAATTTAAAAGGAGCGCACAGGCTTCAGGTTAGGGAAATAATAAACCTTCCGAAACCTGGTTTAAAACTTTCTCTGCTTTTAATGCTGACTCCAATACAAAATCTTGTATAATTTATAACAATTCATAAAAGAGGCTTACAATGTTGCGTATTTTTTTGTATTTTCTCTTACTCGTTAATACTACATTTTGCCTGGCAAAGACTGAAAAAGCCATTTTTGCAGGTGGATGTTTTTGGTGCATGGAGGCAGATTTTGACCATCTTCCTGGAGTCCTATCGACCACATCAGGGTTTGATGGAGACACTCTTAAAGATCCAAGTTATGAACAAGTTTCTGCCGGTAATACCCATTACGCCGAATCGGTAATGGTGGAGTTTGATTCCGATAAATTAAGTTATAAAAAACTGGTTGAGTATTTCTTTATGCACATTGATCCTACCGTCAAAAATGCCCAATTTTGTGATCATGGCAGTCAATATCGCAGTGCCATTTTTTATTTGAATAATCAACAAAAGAAAATTGCCATGGAATATAAAAAAGAGTTAGAGCAAAAATTCCCCATAGTTTATACAGAAATTGTCCCATCGACTTCTTTTTATCCGGCAGAAGAATATCATCAAAATTATTACAAAAAAAATCCTATACGTTATAAGTATTATCGATATCGCTGTGGTCGGGATGCCCGAGTTCAAGAGGTTTGGGATAATAAAAAATACAAGAATAACTCTTGATCATGATCCATAGTTTTATCGCTTATCAAAAAAGAATAAGCAAATCATGAGAAAACACGCTAATCTAATAAATAATAATTTTTAATTTTTTACTATACAATTATGATTACTCAAGTTAACCAATTAGATGAACTTCAATTAAAAGACTTAAAAGCATTAAGAGCGGAGTGTAAAAAAAACGATGGCAGCGTCCCCAATCTATATATCCATATCTTGAAGCAACATCGCTCCCTTCCCACAAGCTTCCTTTATTATCAAAACGGGGTCTTGATTGGTTTTTTGAGCGTTTATTTCTTTTATGACGATGCCGTTGAAGTCGCTGTTTTGGTTAATCCCCAATATCGCAGACAAGGGATTGCCAAACAATTAGTAATGGCAGCATTACCCTTAATTAAGTCTCAAAACTACTTTAACTTGATTTTTTCATGCCCCTCACGCCTCAATGATAGCTGGCTTGCCCAAAAAGGATTTACTTATCTGCACAGTGAATATTTCATGGAGCGTGATGACTTAAATCCCATACTCGATTACAAGCGTTCATTGTCCTTTCGCATGGCGACTTTAGAGGACATTCCCATATTATGTGGCCTCGATGAAGTGTGTTTTCCTGATAAAAATCAAGATTTGGTTAACCGATTCCAGCAAATACTTAACGAAAGAGAATATGAAATTGTAATAGCTATGCTAAATAATCATCCTATAGGAAAAGCCCATATCCGCTGGCAAACCAAAAGGGCTACCTTGTCTGATATTGCCATATTGCCTAAAGAACAAGGAAAAGGATTTGGTTCTGCCCTGATTGCTCATTGTATCAATATGATATTGAGCGAAGGCAAATCTCGGGTGGATCTTGATGTTGAAACCCATAATAAAAAAGCATTAAACCTGTATATTCAGCTTGGATTTCATATTCAAAATGCTTGTGATTACTGGTCAATTAATGTGAATCAACTTGCAAAATAAACCATTAATTTTTATTTACAAATCACATATTATAAATATGGCTTGACATAATTAAAATCTCACCATTAGTATTGCGGATGGCGGTAGAGGAAGGCTTGTTTTATCAAAAATAAGGATAATTAATGAAAAAAAGGGTTGTTATTACTGGTATGGAAATAACGTCATCCATAGGATCGGGCATTGATAAATTTTGGCTTGCTGCATCTCAAGGTCAATGCGGAATTAAACGCATCCAATCCTATGATCCTTCACCCTACTCTACCCAAATAGCAGGAGAAATAACTGACTTATCCCTAGATCATCTCCCCGAATTCAACAAAAGCAAACGCTATCCTCGTGCTGCTCAATACGCATTATTTTGCGCGCATCATGCCATCGAGCAAGCAGGGCTTGAGCAAACTGAGCTCAATGCAGCAGGCACCTTTATAGGCACAAGCATTGGCGGCCAACCTGAATTGGAAGTAGGTTATAGATTATTCTTTACAGACAGTTGGAAAAAAATCCCTCCTCTTAGTGTGATTAGAGGGATGCCCAATTCAATAGCCAACCATATCGCAATTGCTTTTGGCATTGGTGGACCAAACTCAACCATTTCCAATGCCTGTGTTTCATCCGGAGAAGCCATAGGCATGGCTTACCAACAAATTGCCCATGGTAATTTGACTACAGCCCTTTGCGGTGGAACAGAATCTTTAGTCTGGGAATCAGTTATGGCTGCCTGGTGTAAGCTTAGAGTCATGTCGACCAACAATGAAAATCCCTCACAAGCCAGCAGACCGTTTGATCTCAATCGCGATGGGATGGTCATGGCAGATGGAGCCGGGATATTAATTCTTGAAGAATTACAACAGGCGAAAGCAAGAGGAGCACAAATTCTCGGAGAAATCATTGGCTATGGCGCCAGTTGCGATGCATTCCATGTCACCGCACCAAATTCACAAGGACAAGCAAGAGCTATTTTTGCAGCTTTAAATGATGCCAAGTTATCAATTAACGATATTCATTATATCAATGCACATGGGACAGGAACCCAGCTCAATGACAGCACGGAAACCGAAACGATAAAAATGGTTTTCGGTAAAAGAGCTTATGACATTCCAATTACTGCTCAAAAAGCCATGACAGGACATGCGATTGGGGCGGCAGGAGCAATGGAAATTATTGCAACAACACTAAGCTTGCAAAAAAATACGTTGTTACCAACCATCAATCTGCATACTCCAGACCCGGCCTGTGATCTGGATTATGTACCTAATGCAGCACGAGAAAAAACCATTGATATTGCCTTATCTAACCATTTCGCTTTCGGTGGAGCCAATGCCGCTTTGGTTCTGCGCAAATACATTAGTTAAGAATATAAATAGCTCACGCTAAACAGCAATTGATTATTATACAAATGGGTCAATCGTGGCCCTTTGGTAATATTAACTCCATCGCCACCCAAATAACTTTTCCCTAAGTCTGCAAACTCATACCCTACGCCAACCTGCCAGTTACGATTTAACATTTTTTGGACACCAGCCCCCACACTGTAAGCAAAAGCATAAGTGGTGTTTGAGGCAAACCACGGCGCAGGAAAGAGGAATTGGTTGATAGAAAGAGTTCTGTAATCATGAGCATTATTAAATGCTATTCCAAAACTACCACTCAGATAGGGTTGTACGGGTGTAAAGGCGCTTCCAATCAGCTTGCCTTTTAGCTCTACTCGCGCATGATTGACCTTGTAATCATAGGAATATACATGGAACAGCCCATTAAGGTTGACGTCGCCAGTGACCTTGGCATCGCTTACTCCAGCTACCCCTAAACCTAATTGGCCAATCATTTTAGGATTGATCGCGCGTTGCAGGCCAAAAAATACCTCACCGTTGGCTAAAACGCTAGTAGGAGAATCATCCGTAAAATAGAGATAATAATTTGGCGGTAAATTAGGATTAAAATTAATTATATAGATTGGAGACATTGGATAAATATACTGATTTTGTCCGGGTGTAACCCAAGAAGGGCCCCCACTCACGGTAATAATAGATGACCAAAGTAAGGGAATTTCCTCATCATAAATCGGTTCCGAAGCAGAAAGATTCATACTAAACAAAACAAATAATCCGGTGAGCAATATTTTTTTCAGCATATCCCGTCCTTTTGATTACAAATCAGCCTTCCTGATTCAGGCGCTTTAATGAACTGATTTTAATAGCAGTTATTTGATTTTATACCTTAATTAATCTCATTTTTCTAGGGTGCGATGACAATTCATCTGAATCACCAGAATGGCAGGATCATAATAAGAAAAATTATTAATCTGAAAGCCATTTGAATTGAGGATAATTCACTCGAAAATGGACAATAAGAGGTATATAATCGCTCTATTTTGCGGAATTGAAAGGTAAACTAATGAATTCTTCTCTTCGTGATATAGCAAACCTTGTTCAAGGTATTGTAATAGGCAATGATACCATCACTGTTTCCACACTATCGCCTATAGATAATATACTTCCCGGAGCTTTGGTTTTCGCTGAAGGTGAAGACAATATCAAACTCGCTGAACACTCTGAAGCGGCTGCTATTCTTATTGGTCAAGGGACCATCGATTCCCCAAAGCCATTAATTCAGGTAAAAAACCCTTTTAAAGCATTTATTACTTTACTCAACCATTTTTATCCCCCCCAAAAAATAACTTCGGGGATACATCCCACTGCTGTAATCGGTGAAGAGGTACAATTAGGCGATGAGGTTTATGTTGGGCCATTCGTGGTCATTGAATCAGGAAGTATTATAGGTAACCATTCGGTGCTCAAAAGTCATATTCATATCGGCCATAATGTGGTCATTGGAGATCACACAACCATTCACCCCCAAGTCACTGTTTATGATAATTGCCGTATCGGTTCCAATGTCACTATCCATGCCTCTACAGTAATAGGTTCTGATGGCTTTGGTTATACTTTTGTTGATGGCCAGCATCTCAAAGTACCGCATTCAGGATATGTAGTGATTGAAAACAATGTTGAAATTGGAGCCAACACAGCGATAGACAAGGCTACATTAGGCGCTACGGTGATAGGTGAAGGAACAAAAATTGATAATTTGGTACAAATCGCTCACTCGGTCAAGTTAGGCAAGCATAATATTATTTGTGCTTTTACTGGCATCGCCGGCAGTACCACTACCGGGAATAATGTCATCTTTGCCGCCAACGTGGGAGTAAGTGACCATGTTCACATTGAAGATGAAGTCATATTAGGTGCGCGTACAGGAGTTCCCCCCCACAAACTCTTAAAGAAAGGGACTGTATATCTTGGTAATCCTGCAAAACCCAAAGATGTTGCGATTAAGCATGAACTATCAGTCAATCGTATTCCATTAATACGAAAAAACATTAAATCACTTACCGAGCAAATTGCTGTAATTAACAAAAAACTCGATATTAAAGAAAAAGAGGTAGAGTAACTATGAAGCCGCCTTTGATTCTAATAGACGGTTCTTCCTATTTCTTCAGGGCGTTTCATGCTCTGCCACCATTGACAAACTCCAAAGGCCAACCTACTGGCGCAATTTATGGAGTTGCCAATATGATAAAAAAAATAATCAAAGATTATCAGCCGGAGGAAATAGCCGTTGTCTTTGATGCCAAAGGGAAAACATTCCGTGATGAATGGTATCCGGAATACAAGGCACACAGACCACCGATGCCTCAAGAATTGAGCTCTCAGTTTCAACCGCTAATCCAGTTACTGCAAGCGATGGGATTGCCCTTGCTTATCATTGATGGAGTCGAAGCTGATGATGTGATTGGCACTTTGGCAAAACAAGCCACAGAGCAAGGCATACCCGTTGTAATATCAACCAGTGATAAAGACATGGCACAACTGGTCAATGAACATGTTTCTCTCATCAATACGATGAGTAATTACAACATGGATATTGACGGAGTCAAAGAAAAATTTGGTGTAGCACCTGAGCAAATCATTGATTACCTCACTCTCATTGGAGATACCGTAGATAATATTCCGGGAGTAGAGAAATGCGGACCCAAAACGGCTGTAAAATGGCTGACAGAGTATCAAACACTCGACAATTTGATTGCACACGCCAACGAAATTGGCGGCAAAATTGGTGAATATTTGCGTGTCAGCATCCCTCATTTACCACTCTCAAAAAAATTGGTCACTATCAAAACGGATTTGGATCTACCCTTAAATTTAAACCAATTGATGCCCACACCGGCTGATAACGAGCAATTAATTAAATTAACTCGTGAATTGGAATTTAAATCATGGCTTAAAGAGTTACTACAGGAAGAAGATAATCAAAAATCCCCCAAAGACAGGGATAGCGACAGTAATAAATCCTATGAAATAATAACTACTCATCAACAGTTGCATCATTGGCTCAATAAACTGGAGCAAAGTAAACAATTTTGTATCGATACTGAAACAACCAATCTTGATGTCATGCAAGCTGAGCTGGTAGGCATCTCTTTAGCAGTTGAGGAAAAAAAAGCATCTTATATTCCTCTGGCTCATACTGATGGCAGTACACAGTTAGTAAGGGAAGAAGTTTTAACTGCTTTAAAGCCCATTTTGGAAAACCCTGCCATAGGAAAAATAGGGCAAAACATTAAATATGATTACAGCGTACTTAAAAATTATGGCATTACTTTAAAGGGCATCACTTATGACACCATGTTGGAATCCTATGTGCTCAATAGTGGTGCAGGCAGACATGATATGGATTCTTTGGCTTTAAAATATCTGGGTTATAAAACAATAAGTTATGAGGATGTTGCGGGAAAAGGAGCAAAACAACTCCGTTTTGACCAAATTCCAGTAGAGAAGGCCGGGGTCTATGCGGCGGAAGATGCTGATATTACTTTGCAACTGCATCATAAACTGTACCCTATGCTGGATGAGTCTTTACGTAAGGTATTGCATGATATCGAAATGCCTTTGGTGACTGTTCTCGCAGACATGGAAATGCATGGCGTTCTCATCGATCCCATCATTCTAGAAAAGCACGGAAGTCGTTTGAAAGAACAAATGAAGTCCCTGGAAAATGAAGCCGTACAACTCGCTGGAAAAGCATTCAATCTCAATTCCCCAAAACAATTACAAGAAATACTATTTGATGAACAAAAACTGCCTGTTGTAGCGAAAACTCCCACGGGACAGCCTTCAACTGCAGAATCTGTTTTACAGGAATTAGCTTTTGATTATCGCCTCCCGGCTGTAATCCTGGAATACCGAAGCTTATCAAAATTAGTCAGTACCTATATCGATGCCTTACCCAAAAGAATCAACCCCAAAACACATAGAGTACACACATCCTATAATCAAGCGGTAGCAGCAACAGGCCGGTTATCTTCCAGTGATCCTAACTTACAGAATATCCCTATACGGAGTGAAGAAGGAAGATTGATTCGAACTGCCTTCATAGCACCAGAGGGCAGCCTGATTATGGCGGCTGATTATTCGCAAATCGAGTTAAGGATAATGGCGCATTTATCTCAGGATGATAACCTTTTACGAGCTTTTGCTAATGGTTGGGACATACATGCCGCAACAGCGAGTGAAATCTTTCAAACGAATTTGGATGCTGTAACCAAAGAACAACGTAGACGAGCCAAGGCAGTGAACTTTGGTTTGATATATGGGATGTCTGCCTTTGGCCTGGCAAAACAAATTGGTGTGGAGCGTCAGGATGCTCAACATTATATCGATACCTATTTCCGTCGTTATCCTAAGGTACTTGAATACATGGAACGTACTCGCAAACAAGCACACCAACTTGGTTATGTTGAAACTTTATTCGGTCGTCGTCTCTATTTACCTGAAATTAATTCACGTAACCTAATGAGACAAAAAGCAGCTGAGCGCACTGCCATCAACGGACCAATGCAAGGAACCGCAGCTGATATCATAAAAAAAACCATGCTGGCTATTTCCAATTGGGAGCATTCGCAAAAGAATCCTTCTGCAAAGATGATCATGCAGGTACATGATGAATTGGTTTTTGAAGTCCGAAAGGAAGCAGTTGAAGAATGTCGCGCCATTATCCACAAGCTCATGGAACAAACTGTAAAATTATCTGTACCTCTTGTTGTGTCTATTGGCACAGGTTCTAACTGGGATGATGCGCACTGAAGCGCATAAAAGCGTTTAATTTATTGTATTTAATAGTAATTAATAGAAGTTTGACTCGCAAAGGAAGGATTTTGACCACCTATAAACTCACCAAAATAATAAGACCATGTTTTATGAATGCGCTCCAAACCAATGACTTTGGGCCAGGTATTATACTCATTCAAAAACCGGCCATGACTCTTAAATACTTTAATAAAGTTCTCTCGCATGGTATCCGAATCAGACCAGGCTACAATAGGAAGTTGCGGATATTTTTGTAATAGAATTCCTGCAAGCTCAGGGCCATTGCAGTTGATTTCATCAGGGCTGGCGCCCAGATCACCGTCCATAACGACGATATCGGGACAATAGTTATTGATAAAGGATAAAGCAGCTTGACTATTATTTACAATAGTCACTGAAATTGATGCAACCACCGACTCCAACAATCGGCGCAAACAAAAGGCATTAAAAGCACTGTCCTCAACAATTAATACACGCATCACAGCTCCCTCTTAACTACGAGAGAAGTATAATGTGTGAACCTTAAGAAAATCTTAAGAAAAAGGAATTAATCCAGTTAAAAATTGCAAATTGAGAAATTAACGCAGTCCCCTATTAAATTTTTTTTACAAATTGTGATTTTAATTTCATGGCACCTATTCCATCGATTCTGCAGTCAATGTCATGATCACCCTCAACCAGACGGATATTTTTTACTTTAGTTCCTACCTTTATCACTTGAGAAGAACCCTTTATTTTTAAATCCTTGATGACCGTTATCGTATCTCCATTTTGCAACAGGTTTCCATTGGCATCTTTGATAATTTTTGCAGACTCTTCGTCATTGTTATTACTGTTTTTTGGCCATTCATGCGTACACTCAGGGCAAATTAGTATGTCACCGTCCTCATAACAGTATTCAGAAAGACATTTAGGGCAATTGGGCAATTGGTTCATTTTTTTGAAAAGGCCTGAATTAAATTGATTACAAACTATTTTACTCCAATAGAAAGTATTTTAAAAATTTCTGACTACATTGATCTGCAATTGAACAATTCTGGAATGGCCGGATAAATAATGATTTTTTAATCATTATTTATCCAACAAAATAGAAATACTATGAATTATGAAGTGGATTAGTCAATACGTATTCTTCTTGATAATGCTCTTCTTTACCTTGCTTTGGTGTTCTTCTTGATAGAACACTTGGGAAATGACCAACAGGATGAATACTGTTTGTATTCAGTAATTGAGAACCACCCAAACCACGCATAGCCTCATGACTGCTTTGATCAACATCAGAAACAGACTCTTTACGTGCAGGCTCTTCTATAGACTCTGTTCCTTTAGCAACCGCAAATCCAATGGCACTTGATAATGTAGCAGCGCCAGTACCGCTTATAGCACCCAAGGTCAAAGCTCCTAAGAGACCAACACCTGAAGGAGCAAAAACTCCGGTAGCAACCAACGTAACACCTAAGGCAAAACCGAAACCAAATCCAACACCTGCAAAAGCACCCATTATCTTTAGGGTACGATAATCAGAAGATGAAACAGGCTGATTAGAAACACTGGTAACCGTTTCTTCGCGCGGGGATAAATTATCCTCTTGTGGTAATACAGGGGCTTCTTCTTCACCGATAGAAAGCTCATCTCCTCGCTCATCTGGTAAACTAAGCTCTTCAGGGGGGGTTACTTTAGGCGGGAAAATTTCCCTAACATCTTCCAAATATTGGGACCATTCAAATTCCCCGGGATTCTTACGATACCCACGAATTTCTTCCTCATTGTATCCCTTACCTTTTACGGCACGCAGCATCTCAGCATAGTCTGTTGGACTATCATCAAGGATATAAACCCGATTAGCTTTCTCTGTTTGGTGATTAAGCCGGGAATTGACATCATTAAATTTATACCCTGACTCCAGCGTGGTTAACTTGCTGATTTCTTCATCAGAAAAACCTTGATATTTGAAAACTGCTTTAATGTATTCAACTCGGTTTTTAGTGACAATATTGACAGTGACATCATCATTTTTTAATACTTCATGGAAAAATGCCACCGCTTCTGGTCTCATCAGGAAATCAACATCTTGCTGGCTATGATCAAAATTTTCGCTGTATTCTCCAAATTTTGCTTCGATCAAAGCCTGAACTTCAATTGGATCTTTCATTGGAGTACTTTTATAGTCCTGTTCCACATCCTTTTGATAGCCTTGCAACAGTGACTGATAAAACTCGGTAAATACAGTTTCGTTACCGCTTCTTCCGGTTACTGTACCATCAAAATCGGTAAAAATAATAACTTTAGGCATTGCATTTCCTTACTATTTCTCTTAATTTTAAACGACCCCACATTGTACAAAATTTAAATTAAGAGAATATTAAATACAAAAAATTGCGAAATTATTAGGCTATCTTCCCTGTACAAATTGCAATAAACTGTATTGATGATGCTTTATCAAAATTTTTTCATTAAGACAAATTGGAGGTCTTGAGATGTGTTCAATCACTCACTTTGTTAAGGGATTATTATTTCTTGTTCTTTGTTCATTCTTAACTACCTCCTTATCACAACCAATACAACGTCCTATTGAAGAGATAGCCGAATTAACTCAAACCGTTGCGGTTCAACCTCTTTCTCAATTCAGAACCACCGCTTTGGAGGATACTGGAATCATTCAAGTGATTGACGGTTCAGCCTGTGGTGAATCCAATCGCTCCGGCAGCGAGAATGCCATCAACTTACAAGGAAGCTATGATTTACCGGATTACGCAACCGATGCGACTGTGTTTCTCAACGGTTGGGATACTCGATATTTAAGTAGTGATCACCATATTGGTCGTGTTGTCTCAATCATTAGGAGCCCGCAACTGGAAGGCTCCAGATTAACCTGGGAAGCAATAGGTCTTTTAAGAGATAAAAATTTCGATGACGGGTATCGCTGGTGCTATTATTATACGGTAATCGCATGGAATCGAAATCGTATCGATGCTCGAGTTTTAGGATCTCGGGATAATACTACCTTTTCTTTTTATAATGATACTGAGCATGTCGCTCTCGTTTCAGCAGCAGGTTTTCTCAATAGTGACTTTCTTTCTGGTGATGTAAAAGCAGCGGTGCTTCCCCGAGGTTTTGTTTATGGTTGGGAAGAGGGATTTAGCCAAGCGGATCATCATCTTTTACAAATTGCTTACAACCTTGACCATAGCGAAGCCTTTCTGCAAGCTGGCCGCGATTGGAGCGGACCTGCACCAAATGTTAGCAATAGCCAAGCTTCTCGTTTTGTCAGCTGGGAAACACATGGCATTTTTAAAGATAATAGTGCTAAACGTGATTTCCGCTTTGGGTCAGCCGTGAGCATTCTTGCTGGTCGTGGCATTGAAACGAAGCAGCCTCCTTTTATTATCATCCCAAAGGAGGATTATGGCAATTGCGGAGAGCTTGGCGGTGATGTAATCACCCAAGAACATGTTATTGAAAATGTGCCTTATGATTATGCTATTCCTGTGTTAACAGCATGGGAGTTGCGTTATCCATGTAAAGATCACCACGTGAAACGACTTGGTGTGTGGCTGCATGATATTAGTTATGAAAAAGCGCCAACCAGCCAGGTTGGCACACTTCGCTATAGCATATCCAGCATCTTGCGCGATAAAGATCGTGTTCCGTTGCACATACCACGTCATAGAATCACTTTGCTGGGGATGAACAGCACTCCCCCTCGTCCGATCCCGGTACCTGATTAATAGAAAAAATCAAATGTCTATATCGTGGGCCAACAATCGCCTGTTGGCACGAAAATAGGTCATTGGAGAATGCTCCAATAAATCGGATAATTTCTCCATGTAGATACAGGCGAATCTATCAACTTGATAGGCGAAGTAACTCTCTTCCGCCCCGGCGCGAAAAACTCTTTCCCATTTGGGATTATAGAAACTGCTTTGTTCTTGTAATAATCTTGAAATTTGTAAGTCAACAGTGGCTATTTGCAATTGCAAGTCATGAATTTCCTGATCATACTTTTGCGAATCTTCGTCAATACTTCTCGTGCACAGATCGACGTATTTCTGCTCTAACTCTTTTTTAATGGCCATGGCCTCAACAATTTTCTTTTCAATTGGCAAAGCCCTTATCTGGGATGCAATTTCCTCACCTAACTCTTCAACAACCAGAGCAGTACGCCAATTACAATCTTTTTTCAATCGTAATATATCACCGTAAATATGATCTCCTATATAGAGAATTTCATCTCCGCCAACCCCAAGATCTTCAGTAAATTTTTTGGCATTACCTCCTTGGTATACGCCAGAAACTATTCGGCCATGAACATTGGTCATCGTTCCGTTTTCGGGATTAACCGATAAAAATCGTAAGTTATCATAAAAGAATCGCGGTTTATTTGCCAAGGTAATAATAAACTCAAATAAATCTTGCCAGTGTTCCCCTTTATCCAGAAATGGAGACAAGGCATAATCCAACAACAATTTAGAATAAGAATATTCTGAATTGGTCAGAATAAATATTTTTTTCCCATAACGAATAAAATGCTTCAATCCATCAACCACTTCCTTTTCTCTTATCACATATTTTTTTAAATTTTTAATAATTATGTTTTTCAAGGTACCATCTGAGTGAACCTTATCCACACAATATTGTACGTCTTGCGCTATGGTTTGATAGTTTGGCATTTTATCGGGATTGCTATCTTTTAAATCAACCAACTGGCCATACAGGATGCAAAATGCTATGGAAAAAGAAGTATCAATTGCCATGTAATTAGGATCACCCAGATCAACATAAATACTTCTGTAAATTTTTTTCTGATCACTAAAACTGATCTGTTTCGTGCCATGATAACTCAATCTAATGGCACCATATCGGCTCAGTTTTAAAATGTTGCCATTCTTACTGTCAATCACCAAACCACGAATAGCATCATCAAAATTAAATTTGAATTTTTTAATTTCTTCAGGATAGTGAAAGCTCTCCACCAGTCTTTCCTTGACGAGATCGTAAACTAAAGATTCAAAATTTTTCGAATTATATCGGATTAGGGTATGGTCCATATCCAAACCAATTAGTTTAATTTTTTTCATATTTATAATTCGATTTACAAAAACCTTGTGCGTATCCATTTTTGAGGAACCTATAAAATTATTGGCAATAAATGTTTTGAGATATGAACGTATACAAGTCGACTATTTTAAATTATTCACACCACTTGCTGAAGCCACTAACACTTTATCTGCCAAACGTTTGGCAAACACTCCATTCTCAACAACACCCGGGATTACATTAAGACTGTCTTCCAAGGCCATAGGTGTTGAGAAATTCAGATTAAACACATCCAGAATAATATTACCATTATCAGTAACGAAACCTTCTCTGTATTCAGGGTCTCCCCCTAATTTAACAATTTGTCGTGCAACAAAACTACGGGCCATTGGAATGACTTCCACAGCAACGGGAAACTCTCCTAAACGCTTCACAGTCTTGGATTCATCAACAATACAGATAAATTGGGTAGCTACATTCGCTACAATTTTCTCCCTAGTCAGGGCTCCTCCGCCCCCCTTTATCATTTCACCGCGCTCATTGACTTCATCAGCGCCATCAACATAGACAGGTAAATCCTGTACTGAATTTAAATCAATTACAGGAATACCTTCTTCTCGAAGCAATGCTTCGGTTGCTTTTGAACTGGCGACACAAGCCTCTATCTTATGTTTGATTGCAGCTAATTCTTTTATAAAAAAATTAACTGTAGAGCCGGTTCCAACACCTATTACCATATCATCTTCAATATAAGCTATAGCTGCTTTAGCTGCTTTGATTTTTAATTCACTCACGAAATAGCCCTCTTTGCCTAATTACTTCATACAATGAAACACCAGTCGCCACTGACACATTTAAACTCTCTACACTTCCCATCATAGGCAAAGAAAACAATCCATCGCAATGCTCGCGAGTCAATCTTCTTAACCCGGTTCCTTCTGCTCCCATGACAAGAGCGATGTTTCCAGAACAATCCATTGCATAAAGTAAATGCTCTGCTTCGCCAGCTGCTCCAAAGATCCAGACGCCCTGTTGTTTTAAAATGTCCATAGCCCTTGCTAAATTAGTGACTCTCACCAAGGGAATCGATTCAGCAGCCCCACACGCCACCTTACTGACAACGGGAGTAATGCTCGCACTTTTATCTTTAGGAATCACAACAAAATCAACACCGGTTGCATCAGCTGATCGCAAACAAGCGCCTAAATTATGGGGATCTGTAATCCCATCCAGAATAAGAATCAATACAGGTTTTTTACTTCTTTCTAATAAAGTAATCAGATCACTTTCACCGTATTCGGGTAATGCCGAAGCAAGTGCAACAACCCCCTGATGCGTAAACTCGGGAAACTGCTGATTCATTTTTTGCGCGCTTAGCTTTTCAATAGGGACATGGGCGCTTTCTGCCTTGACTAAAAATTCATGAAGCCTTTTATCTATTCTGTCTTGATTAACAAAGAGTTTTTTTATCATTCGATGCGGGTTTGCTAATAATGCAGAAACTGCGTGCAACCCGTAAACATACTGCTCATTCATTACAAACTTCATCCTCGACAGGCTCAAAATCTATTTTACGTTCGTTTAAATCAACACGAGCTACCAACACGGTCATTCTATCTCCCAAACGATAAACCTGACCGCCGCGAGCCCCTATTAAACGATGTTTTGCAGAGTCAAACGTATAATAATCATTCTTTAAAGAAGTGACATGAACCAAGCCTTCTACATAAATTTCATCGAGCTCCACAAAAATACCAAAGCTGGTCACAGCGGATATTCGACCTTTAAACACCTGTCCCAATTTGTCTTGCATATACTCGCACTTTAACCAGGTAATCACTTCCCGAGTTGCTTCATCAGCACGGCGCTCCGTCATGGAGGAATGTTTACCCAAACGATTCATATCTTCATGACTATACTCAAACTCATAAACAGGATGATTATCCAGCAAATGCCCTATTGCTCTGTGAATTAACAAATCGGGAAATCTTCTGATTGGTGATGTAAAATGCGTGTAAGCGGAATAAGCCAAACCAAAATGACCTTCATTCGATTCAACGTACTGAGCCTGCTTTAAAGAACGCAGCATTACCGTTTCAATAAGATGCTTCTCCGGTCGGTCACCAATCATGTTCATAGTACGCTGAAAATCCTTAGGCCCAGGTTTTCTTCCTCCTCCTAATGACAATCCCAGCTCACCTAAAAACTGCCGCAATGCAGTAATTTTATCTTCTTCGGGAGCCGCATGAACTCGATATAAAGTAGGAATTTCAGCTTTTTCTAAATATCTTGCTGTTGCAACATTCGCTGCCAACATGCATTCCTCGATTAATTTATGTGCGTCATTGCGTATTACAGGCACGATACATTTTATTTTCTTGTTTTCATCAAATTCGATTCGAGTTTCCGTGGTCTCGAAATCCATAGCACCTCTAAGTTTACGGGTGTCGAGCAGAACATGATATAAATCATAAAGAGATTCAAGCATAGGCCACAAGGCTTGATGTTTTTCATCTGCCTTACCTTGTTCCAACCACTTGCCAACTGCCGTGTAGGTCAAACGAGCATGAGAATGGATGACTGCCCGATAAAAACGAGAGCGAGATATTTTTCCCTCTTGGCTAATCGATAATTCAGCCACCATACATAATCGATCAACATGGGGATTTAATGAGCAAACACCATTAGATAAGGCTTCCGGCAGCATGGGCACTACCTTACCGGGAAAATAAACTGAATTTCCTCGCCTTGCCGCTTCTTTATCCAAAGCAGAATCTTTGGCCACATAATGACTGACGTCTGCGATAGCAACATACAGTTGGAAGCCGCCTTTGGGCTTTTTGTAACAATACACAGCATCATCAAAATCTTTTGCATCTTCTCCATCAATGGTTACAAAAGGAAGATTACGCAAATCGGTTCGACCCCTTAATTGTTCCTCGGAAATTTGTTGTGGAATTTTAGCCACTTCTGCAAGAACATCGTCTGGCCATTCGAAAGGAATGCCATGGGCATGGATTGCTACCTGAATTTCCATGCCAGGGGCCATATGTTCCCCTAAAATATGGATTACTCTGCCAATAGCTTGCGAACGCTTGTTAGGGTATGCGATTAATTCAACCAGCACTATTTGGCCATTTTTGGCATCGCCAATGAATTCTTGGGGAATTGAAATATCCTGGGTCAGACGTTTGCTATCAGGAATGACAAAATTCACGCCATGCTCAGTGAAAAATCGACCTACAACCGTGGCATTAGCATGTTCCAGGACTTCATGGATTTTAGCTTCTGGCCTTCCTCTCCTATCCAACCCAGATTGATAGGCAAGCACCACATCGCCATGCATGACAGCCCTCATTTCTTTAGCAGAGAGCACCATATCCTCAGAACCATCATCCGGGATGAAAAATCCAAAACCATCAGGATGGCCTTGAACAGTCCCACGCAATAAATTAATTTTTTGTAATAAACAAAAGCGTCCACGCCTGTCCTGCATGATTTGGCCATCACGCAGCATGGCCTTCAACCGAAAACCTAAGGATTCCTGCTGGCTCTCAGAGCTCAAATCCAATTTATCAAACAGTTTACTGCGAGACATAGGCCTACCGTATTCATCCAGGATTTCCATGATGTATTCCCGGCTTGGAATTGGCTCGGCGTATTTTTCACGCTCCCTCTTATAAAAGGGATCTTTGGATTTTTTACTCACTTTTCACCATTTTTCTCTTCAAACTTCATATGACTAAAACCTCTTTAGTCCTGTTCTACCATTTATCACTATAACTAGCAAGGATATGCTGTCAAGTATCGGACAATTCTGCATAAAACGCTCTTTATTTATCTTATTTCCAATCTTACAAGGCAAGAAGTCCTCATAGGATTTGTTTTATATCGCCTAATCTCATATAGCCCATCATTAACGTTTTAAGTTTTAATAAGGAATCAAGATTGAGAAGCATGACAGCTGGCTAAACTATTTGCCAAAGGCTCAAGATGGCCGTATTAGCGGCCATCTTGATTTGTAATGAAAATTGATATGACTTGTTGCAGCATAGAATCGATAGCCATGCCCAGGATTGTCATCGATAAATTACTTCTCAGGTAATACAAACCCTCTTCCACCAACCGCGGCAGTTAACGCTGCTAATGACAGGTCTTCCGCTACCCAGAAAGTGCCTTGATCGCTTGCCGGTATTTTTACCCCTTTCCATTGACACACGGCAATAGCATTTTCACAGGGTATTTGTTGTTCATGTCCTGGCCTTGATTCTATACAATTTAAAATAAAGGCAGGTTTGTCCACTACCAAAGCTGACCATTTACCAGCCTGTAATCGACTTGTCCAACCAGCACTGGCCCCAGGATCTGTGACTGGATGAGTAATCCATAGATCCAAATTGGTCACATTGTGAATAAACACCAACTTATTTTTCTTTGCTTTTAATGTCACTGATTGACCTTGTACAGGTACAGCCCGACAGCCATCAGGAAAAGTGGATTCTGCAAAAAGCCCTGTTGAAAGTAATAAAAGATATAAAGAGAGCAAAATTCTCATGATTCACCTCATAATTTTTATATAACTACAAGTTATTCAATCTTCACTAGTAAATCTAGCATCAATACCTACATCCATTACAGTCCATGACTGCGGTTTCTTGTAAATAAAATCTAATACTTATTTTTATCTGCTTCAGTCAATTGATGTAAGATAAACTCCCTTATAATATCCCTACTAATATAAGACTTCCATTGATAATCATTGACATGTCCTATAGCAGGATTGATTAATGCTTTCAATGTACCTGACTAACAAAACGAATATGAAAGTACAAACGCCCTATAAGTGATAATTCTACATTATACTTTTAACGGTACTTGATATTACAGGAGTATTATACTCAGTCGACTGTTTGGATTGTTCCCCAAAGAATGTTTGAGTTCGGTCTAAATAATTTACTACTTGTGAGAAGTGTGCCGGACTACGTTTAATAGTAGCTAAAAGATTGATTAACTGCTTGCGTTTTTCAGAAAAACCTAAATACCGGGAATTTGTCTGGCTTTCTGTAGCAGGTGCATTGATGAAGTCTCCTGCTTGTTTGCGAGTAGGGCCAGGAGTGGGATCATCACAAAACTTTATAATTTTTGAAGAGTTGTTTTCCGCATTAAAACCATAATGCCATAATCTTTTAAAAAATTTAATTAATCCAAAATAAAATGTTTGCAAACTGGAGCTCAAATCCTGTTCCACTTCCGCTTCTTTGGCAGCACTACCCAGCCGTTGCTTTACCTCTTTATCCTCACAATCCCTGATTAATAGTTCACACCCTCTTTTTACTACAGAATAATATTTATTCTGGCCCCAATACATTAATAAATTAATATCGGCCTGTGGGAAACTGGTATTCTTCCTGGTCAACTGTTTTCCATAATAAAATGCCATGTCACTTAAAATCTGCCGATCTAATAACTGCGGTTTTTTTATTATTTCAGCCTCCAACACATCGTATATCACTGCAGACACATCGCGTTGAGGAAAAAGCCTTAATAATTGACTGACTGGCCTAATATAATCTGGCACTCCTTGAAAAGAATTAAAATACTCCTGTAGTAACCGGGATAATTCCTTCTTCTGGCCAGTATAACTTAGCAAATAAGCACATAGGACGGGTGACTTCTTCTGTTTATCCCTTTTATTCCAGGTTTGCTTAATAAAATGGCTCCAGTCCAGCAGAGCATGATGATCCTTTAATTCCTTTTGTAAAAAAACCGGATCATCAAACCAGGAACCCTTAAAAAACAAAGATTTTCCATAAAGTTCCCTGATTCCTTTAGGCATCCATAATTTATCCACCATCCTGACTAAAAAAGGTTCTGTGAATGACAATCGGGTTATTGCACGATTCAACGTTTTTCGCGTATAAAATAATGACGTTATCCCCAAATTTGCGCATCTAAAGATGAGCTCACCTAAAACACGATGCCCAATATCATGCTTATTATCAAAAGGACGTTTCTTGCTTAAATGCCTGCTTATAAAACAGGCCAGTTCTTTTAATTCCTTGCCTTGCCAGGCCTGAGTAGAACCGGGATTAAAATTATTTTCAGAAAAAAGGCGGCCATGTTGATTAGCCAAAATATGTAATGCCAATTTATACTGCGCATTTTGCTCCCAATAAGAAGTTTTATTTAACTGGGCAAAAAGGGAGACTATATGCTGCTTATTAAAAAACCGGCTTACTTTGCCAATTTCTGGATTACTTACCCTCTGGACTGAGTTATGAGTCCTGTCACCAAGAAACTCTTTTAACACTAATGCAGCACAGGCTTCAGAATTTATTAAACGCTCCAAAACCGCATCACAGATTTTCTCTTGCTTCTTATCCTGAGAAACTTCTTTAGTAATAAAAGTCAAAGCATTACTTAGAAGGTCTGGCTTTTTATATTTTTTACCATAGTAAGCAAACCGTACTAAACCTTCTGAAAACCAGGATTTATCATAGTAATTAACCAAATAATCTGCCAAACAAATATCAGCGCATTGATGCTCCAAAAATCTCTGAAAATCAGACTCATACAAGCCATTCAGCAAAATAGAACGCCTGGAATCTCGATTTAAAATATAATGAAAAAGCTCAAGTGCATTGGTTTTGTTCCTTATGGCTCCTAATAATTCAAATAAGGTTTCATCATCAAAATGATCAAGTAATGGATATAAAACACTCGCAGGGATTTCTCCTGGAGCCTCTTGTATTTCTTTTAATAATTTATTATTCAACCATATACGTTTATTGGCATCAGAACAAATGAGGTCACATTGATATAATACCCCTATCGAGTTTTCGAATAATACATTGCGTAATAACAACTGCAATCCAAAAGAGGAGTTTTCCAAATCACTTTTGGACAAACCACTCAAGACCCATGCCGCAGCATTTTTGTGTGTTTCACTCTCGCTTCTTAGATAACTCTCTTCAGTTAAATACCCTAGAATCAAACCCTCTTGATCATACAAAGGCTCATTGATATCCATGGAGCCCGTTCGCGTTAATAATACGATTTCTTCATTCACAAAAGTCATGGCGACATTAGACTCATTTAGAAATCCAATCTTCTTCCCGGCAGAGTTATATAAAAAAATTTCTTTTTTTCTGTCTAATCTTTTGGGTAACTTATCTAAATGAAAATCTTGTTTTAACCAGTGAAGTAACCCGTTCCGAGCCTCGGTTTCAGTATTCCCCTTAATAAAAAACTGAGAATAAATGTGATTTATCGCTTTAAGGGATAAATCGGAGCGTAAGTTAGGATAATTCAAGATGTAATAACGATATAAAGTATCTAATCCTTTATTTTTTACCTCATTTCCTTCCTTGTCCGCCTCCAGTAAACATTCCATTTGATGGAGCAAAGCGCTTTTACTGCTCTCGACTCTAAACTGTAATAAGCTGTATTTTTTATCCAACCAAAATGATTGAGTTTCCGGATGAGTAAGCAGATTACGCTCAATCTGAGCCATATGCTCATTGATTTCATCAAAGTACGGAGCATGTTCTTTAAAAAACAGGTCTATCCTGTAGTCCATCTGATTCATCGTTAAGGTATACAGGCCATACCTTTCAATTAATTGTTTTAAAACCTTAGGTGTGCAAACCTCAACAAATTGCGGCATGGATAACAATACAGCGATTGGAGAACTGACTAACAGCTCCTTTCCTGAATTGCATGATTTAGTCATTAAATCGGATGCCAATTGATATAACTGAGGGGTATCAAAGAGACAGGGATCCAACCGGTTAATTCTCGTTCTTATTTTAACCAAGAAGTCCTGGCTTAAATCTGAAAACACAGAACATAGCTTGGTAAGCAAGTTTTTACAATGCTGCTTCTCTTCCCCTGTCGTTTTGTTATATTCCGCTAAACAATAGTCAATGATCAAAAGCACTGTTTCCTGACTTAATCCTTGAAAAAACTCCTTTTGTTTGTCTAATTCCGAGTTCTTTAATAAATCATGCAGGAGCAGCATGACTAAATGGCTTTCAGGAGAAAATAAATCTCTTTTTAATTCATACTGATAAAAATCAAATACACCCCACATGGCTTGTAAATGTATTGAAAAAGGATACTGGGCAAGACAGGCTCTAGCCTCCTTTAATCTATCAATCGCTTTCACAGGTGCGGTCAAAGTCAACAATAATCGAATTGAGAGAGCATTGACAGATTCACCGATTAATGAATCAAGAAAACGGGTTAACCATCCTGCCAAATCAGGTTGACGCAAAAATTGAACCAAATGGTTTCTATTGACCAAGTCCAAGTCATGTGTGCTTTTAACTAAAAAAGTTTCAATCAAAACATTTAAATCGGTGTCTTTAGCCAGGTAAGAAAAAGCTAACAAACTGCGCTCATCGGCTTGTTCCAATATCTGAATTAAATCCTTGGCTCCTCGTTCCTTCAACGCGATAATGATAGGTTTTGCATCACTATAATAATTCAATTGTTCCGTACATCTCTCTGCCAATTGATTATCAACAATGGTTTCGGTCTCTCTTATTGAATCTAATACGGTCGACAACTGCTCTAATAACTCTTGGTGCAGCGGATTAGGAACATAAGGCAAAACCATTGCAAGAACAGATAACGAAGTGGGTAATCTAAAAGAGACAGGGCTATTACGCGATAATTGATTTTTCTGAGCCGGGATTTTTTGACAAAAAAGTTCTGTTAAATCATAAGCATCTTCTTTAAAGTGACTTAACAACAAATGTTTCAAGTCAGGAATGGGAATCTGTTGAATTTGTCCTTTTATTGTATTTATTAACCGCTTCATTACGACACTTCCCTAACATCCTAAAATAATCCTTTCTCCAATAGGGATTTAAAAGGATAATGGTTTTACTATACCCTTAAACCATTGATTTGAAAACTTTAGGATACCAAATGACGATCTGGGTTGATGCCGACGCTTGCCCGAAAATGATAAAAGATGTCCTCTTTCGTGCTGCTATACGAACCAATACCAACCTTATCCTGGTAGCTAATTGCTACCTTGTTTATCCAAATTCACCATTTATTAGTTCTGTTCTTGTAGAAAAAGGCTATGATCGCGCAGATCATTATATTACGAGCCATATGAAAGCAAAAGATTTGGTGATTACAGCAGATATCCCTTTGGCTGCAGAAGTAATAGTTAAGGAAGGGTTAGCAATGAGTCCAAGAGGAGAATTATTTACAGCCAATAATATCAAACAGCGCCTCACTCTTAGAGATATTAATGAACAATTGCGTTCAGCCGGAGAGCGCACAGGAGGCCCCTCTGCTTTAAGTGCAAAAGAAAAAACAAATTTTGCCAATGCCCTGGATCGTTGGCTGGCAAAAAACAAATAAAAACATCAATTAAAATACATATTGATTTCAATTTGACAAAATCGATTGCTCCTCCTAAATTTTAAGTACATCCTAAATGGACTTAAAACATGAAACGATTCATGTTCATTCTTTTGATCTTTTTAAATTTCTGCGCCTATGGAAAGCCACTCATTATTGGTGTTCCGGAATTTGCGCCCCCATTTGTATCAAGATCTGGAGGAGGAGGAGAGATCTATTTTGGATTCAACATCGATTTGATGAATTCCATTTGCAAGATCATTGAAATGGAATGCCAATACAAGGGCATGAATATTCAACAGCTATATACCAATCTTAACCAAGGGAAGCTTGATATTATGCTGGCACCTACTCCAATCGTACCCACCGTTGACACCAATTATATATTCAGTCTTCCCTATTTACCGAGCAATGCACAGGTGATAACCCTGAAAGCTAACAATGACATCAATAGTTTAGCAGATCTGAAAGGTAAAAAAGTCGGCACTTTAAAATACACTTTGTATGGTAGCCTCCTTGCAGAACATTTTCAGGATTATTTTGACCTGGTACAATTTTCCAAAATCCCTGATATGGCTATTGCATTGTCAAATAAGCAAATCGAGGGAGTAGTACTTAATTCGAATGCAGCCAAATATGCGATGAGCAACTCCTTGACCGAGTTAAAATTAGTAGGAGATCCAATTCCTATAGGTAATGGCTATGGAATATTAGCCCTCAAAAATAAAGCACCTCTCATTATGAAAATCAATCAGGCTTTATTGCAAATAGAAAAAGACGGGACTTATTTGGAAATCTATAATACCTATTTTAGTGATTAGGATGATATTATCACAGACAATTCACCAGCCATTTCAAAAAACGCTAAACTGGATTCAATTCCAGGATTCAGGTTAAACTAATGCCAATTGAGCCGATCTCTCATAAAATATTGATCTTCAATTTATGAGATATAGTTCAAAGCAGTCGAATTCAAGTTATGAAAAAGGTACAATCCAAATTAATCTGCAGGATATGACATGCAAGAACATTTTGATACATCAACTATCACTAATCTTCACAAAACGAGCATCATACATTGGAAAACCAATGGTATAGAGTATCAACATAAACAATTCCTTCAACTTGTAGAAGAAAATCATGCTTTTAATTTCCAATTATGGCATGCAGAAGACAAGGCACGCCGAGATGATATGGGCTTTGAATTTGTTTACCAAGCCAAGCGAGAAATAGATGCCTACAATCAACAACGGAATAACCGCATGGAAGCAATGGATGAATGGCTTTATAAAGCACTAGAACCTGAAAACCATACTAATTGCCCCGTCAATTCCGAGTCGCCTGGAATGATTATTGACAGGTTATCTATTTTATCACTGAAATCATATCATATGGACTTACAAACAAAACGCCAGGATGTGAGCATAGAACATAAAATGGCCTGCGCACAAAAACTGGAAATCATACAACAACAATTAAATCAATTGGCTTTGTGCCTTGATGAATTGCTTAATGAGGTACGAGCTAAAACACGTACGTTCAGAGTCTACCATCAATTTAAGATGTATAATGATCCTAAGCTAAACCCAGAATTGTACTGCTCTGACTAGGTATTAATTGATTTAATGCTGACTCGCTTTTGGAGTGGGGAATTGTAGGATAATTAGATTGATTTTTTTTAGTTTTGGTTTCAAATATACCGAATAAAGACAGAGAATCCGCACGCCCTGGGGAATCAGTCCGGCACTTTGCATATTGGATTGATTCCCTTTGTTCTTCGGTTTTATGAATAACTTCCTTTGTTATCTCAGGGTTAACCGACGTTTCTTTGCTGTCATCCGTCAGCTTAGCCTGCTGGGCTAAGGGGGTTCGTCCCAATCCTTTGGCTAAAGCTCTCAAAGCCAGAGTCACCCCAAACAATAAAGCACTAAAGGCTGATAACACATACATAACAGGAGTATCACGATAATGACCATCCTCACCCATTTCTTGTAATGAACTCCCGGCAAAATCAACAAATTTTTGCCCCTTACCGAATCCGGAAAATAAGGAACGCAAAACCTCAAACCATTCTTGAAAGAAAAATTGTGGTGAAGGGTCTAAAGATAATCCATCATTTAGTAATGCATGAAACTCTTCAGGCTCCAACAGTTCAGCCTTATTAAGTTCATCATTAAGACTATTTTTCCATTCGATCAATCGCTCATATGGACGTTGCTTTTGAGTGTCCTGCTTCTTCTGATGCCAATAATTAGTCACCAAAGAATGGCTTGTGAAACCAAGAACCAGCACCAGGCCTAAAATAATGCTGGCGACAAGCAAAGCAGGGGGAAAAGAAATACCAACCAACACTAAAATAGAACCCACTAAAAACAAAACGCTTGCCAAGGCACCATAAGCGTATAATCCATTTTTCATCCCCAATAAAGCAGAGGACAAATAAGTGCGGTTCGATTGTTGAGATAGTAACTTACGCTTGTCATCAAATTGGGTTATTAAATTATGGACTAAACTTTTTAGTCGTTTGAGTTCTTCCTGATCAACTTTGCTTAGATCATGTTTTTCTTGCAAGAAGAGTAATCTGGCATAATGAGTTTCCAGTTCTTTAGTAATTAAAGCCAATTGACATTTGGTTTGGGTGATTAATAATCTCAACTGGAAATCATATTCCTCATAAATACGTGTAATGACGCAAGCCACCGTATAAAAGACACAAATAAGAGCCATTGCCGTAAGCAGCTGCGGTGACAATACAGCCAGACCCAATACGCCAACATAGAGATATAAACCATCAAGAAGCCCACCTGCAGCAACAGCCCAGAATGCAAAATTACGAGTTGGCATGGTCTGGTATTTGATTCGCTTTAAATAAGAGAGGGATTCCTCATGAGATAAAGAAATTAATTTTTTTATCTCCATAAGAAGCGCTATATTCGCACTCATCATTGTTTTGCGATCTTCCAGCATGCTACGTATCCAAAATCTATTGGCTGCAGCAAATACCCCCAAAATCACTCCCATTGGAAGAATAAGAAATTTTGCATCCACCCCTCCAATTAAACTGAATGCAACAACAGCACTTCTCCAGCCTTTGTAAGCATTTTTCAAGCCTTTCATGACGTCACGAAAATAGGGCCAGGCACTAGCAATAAATTTTTTATAGGAATCTTCTTTTTCATTCTCAAATTGACAGGCTAAAAAAGAAAAGGTGACTAAAAATACAGACTCAACTGTAATCGTAATAAGGCCTGCCGGAGAATTTAAAAATTCATGCATTGCATCGTTATCATTAGGAGAGGCAAACAGATCAAAAAAATATTTGAACATGCTGTATGAAGAACTTAGAGAATCCAAAACAGCGTAGGCATAATATACAATGCGACTTTTATCAAGTTCTTGAGCGAGAATTCGACTTTGCGCGTCGATACGTCCAGCAATTGCTAAAATGAAAACTAAATCAGTAGGCTTGGAAGCCTGATTTTCATCACTCGCATGAGGCATGTATAGGTATGGGGCTATCAGCTAAGATTGGGCGCTATTGTATGCATAATTAGACTTGATGTCAATTAAGCTTTCATCCTGAATTAAAAAAATACAACAATGACCTCAAACCCTTCATCATAACACATCCTTTTGCCAAAATTATTAAAAAAAAATAAAAAAATTGTATTAAATTCTCTCTCAGACTGTGACTTATGCCTTAAACCTGCTACGATATTGCACCAAAATAAAACCCAATATGAGGATTAAATGAGATCAAAATTTGTTCTCTTTATGTTGATGTCACTACTGACAGGATCTCTTATGGCAAACAGTGAAGCTCAAATCTATGGCTACGTAGAGAAAGCCACATTAATCGATCAAAACCTCACTCTATCCGCAAAGCTTGATACAGGTGCTAAATCAGCATCATTACATGCCATAAATATCACAGAAATTGAAAAAAAGGGTGTTCCTTATTTGCGCTTTACCGTTCCAACTAAAACCGGTGATTACTCCTTTGAAGGAGAGTACGTGGGTAAAGTAAAAATTAAAGTAAGGTCGAGTGAAGCCAATCCGGGATTGTTAAGAACAACACCCATCAAGAGACCGGTAGTCTTACTTAATATCAAACTTGGCGATAAAGTCAGAACAATTAAAGTCAACTTAACCAACAGGAAACGATTCCTCTATCCCTTATTGTTGGGAAGAGATGCCATTATTGATTTTAATGGAGCCGTTGACCCTGCCCTTACTTTCACAACTAAATCCAAGAGCCCAGTGAACAATGAAAAATAACAAACGTCATGTTTATGGTTTGATCCTCACTCTAATGGTTTTAGGATCAGGTATTTTTTTATATAGGCATATCGTTCTGGATGTCCCTCTGACCGATACTGAAACGATCAATAGCTGGATGGTTGAATCCAATCTACGTTTTAGCGCTGATAAAAATACACCGATAAAGGCAAGTTTTAATATCCCTTACCTGCCTCCCAATTTTGCCATACTCGATGAATATTTTGTGTCCAGAAATTATGGCGTCACAACCAATTTAAATGGTTCCAATAGAGAAACCGTATGGTCTATACGGCGTGGTAATGGTCCTCAATCACTTTATTATAGAGCAATCTTCCGTCAAACGGACAGTGATGAGTCTTCTTTGCCAAAACCTTCAGTAATCAAATCACAACCTTTGAATGATAGTCAAAAATCAGCCGTTGAAACGATTACCAATCAAGTGAGATCCACATCGGCGGATATTCAAACATTTGCTCAAAGCACGATTAAAGAGTTAAACAAAAAAGATGGTAATGCGAAGCTTTTAGTTGGAAACGAGTTCAATGATGAAAATATTATCAATGCCACTATTTTGATTCTCAATCAATCAAAGATTCCAGCCATTAGAGTCCAGGGGATTTATCTAAACCAACAAAAAAAGGCCGATTTGAAATCCTTGCTCACCGTTTTTAACGGAAAAAACTGGATTTACATTAACCCCAAAACAGGCAGTGCCGGTTTGCCAAAAGAGTTTCTTATTTGGCAATATGGGAACGGTCCTCTATTTAATGTTGTCGGTGGCAATAGAGCCCAGTTTTCATTAACTGTATCACCAACACCTATTAATGCCTTAAGTGTAGCCAAATCGAGGGGATTAGCGGACTCTCAACTCTTACGCTTCTCCCTACTCCAGCTCCCCGTCAATGTACAAGGGATCTATAAAATTTTGTTAACTGTTCCTATTGGAGCATTCATCATTTTAATACTACGTAATTTTATAGGCATTAAAACTTTTGGCACGTTTATGCCCGTCTTGATTGCACTCGCCTTTAGAGAGACTCACGTAGCGTGGGGTATTACTTTATTCGTCATTATTATTTCTTTTGGCCTATTAGCCCGTTTTTATCTGGATCAATTAAGACTGCTGCTAGTCCCAAGACTTGCAGCCATTCTCACTGTAGTGATTCTGTTAATGATCTTTATTAGTGTTCTATGCCAAAATCTTAGTCTGGATACCGGGATGTCTGTCGCATTATTCCCTATGGTCATCTTAACCATGACTATCGAACGCATGTGCATCACGTGGGATGAGCGAGGAGCTTCCGAAGCAATAAAATCAGGAATTGGCAGTCTTGCCGCAGCAGTTATTTCTTATGGGGCAATGAGTTATGAACCCTTGCAATATTTGGTCTTTGCTTTTCCCGAATTACTTCTCGTGCTTTTGTCCTTGATTTTATGGTTCGGTCAATATCGCGGCTATCGTTTAGTCGAATTAAAACGCTTTAAATCACTTGCGAGTGCGATAGAATGATTAACCTGTTTAGACGCCTGAAAAATCATGGGGTTTTAAGCATTAACCAGCGGAATACAGATTTTGTATTACGATACAATCCAAGAAAGTTATTCCCTTTGGTTGATGACAAGCTCAAAACCAAAAAGCTGGCCTTAAAAGCGGGAATTGCAGTTCCTGCCTTATATGACATCATTGAAACTGAGCAACAAATCAAATCAATAGAAGCCCGATTTGCGAGTTATAATGATTTTGTGGTAAAACCGGCCAGAGGCTCAGGCGGTGATGGGATACTGGTGTTTAAGGATAAAGTTTACGGCCGATATCGGCAAATTAATGGTAAGCTTACCACCGTCCAGGAACTGAGTTACCATTTATCTTGCTTGCTATCTGGAGCTTATAGTCTTGGCGGGTCTTCAGATTATGCTATCATTGAGAAACGAGTTGTTGTCGACCCCGTGTTTGCAGAAGTCAGCTATGAAGGCATACCCGATATCCGTATTATAACTTTACTAGGCTATCCTGCAATGGCCATGGTAAGGCTTCCCACCCGCCTATCCGGGGGAAAAGCCAACTTACATCAAGGAGCAATTGGCGTTGGCGTTGATCTTGCAACAGGAAAAACGCTTGGCGGCGTGTTTCAAAATGATACCATAGACTACCATCCCGACACGCTAAATCCCATCGTAGGCATCGAAGTACCTTATTGGAATCAAATTCTTGAAATAGCCTCCAGTTGCTATGAGCTAACTGGTTTGGGTTATCTTGGAGTTGATATTGTACTTGATAAAGACCATGGCCCATTAATGCTGGAATTGAATGCCAGACCAGGATTAAATATACAAATAGCCAACCGCGAGGGCGGGCTAAAGCGTTATAGAACGATTGAAGCCCGTTTTAAAGAAAGTGGAAAAGAGTCAACTTCAGATAAAGTAAGTTTTTGCCGCAAAGAATTTGCACGCTAAAGCGCGGGGGAAGCAGAATGATCTGGTTCTTTATCCAGAGACAAATTATTCCGTTCCTTTAAAAAGCGGCGACGAGCACATAGCCAATCGATCCTTTCATCCAACTCGACACGTTCTTTTTTAGACTGAATTTTTGCCAGATCCCCTTGAATCCTGCTCCAATATAATCCTGTTACATCGTATCCGTTCGCAGATCGCTGTAATGCAGGGCGCAGACATTTTTCATCAATTTTTTTTGTCATCTCTTCCCGCTGTTTTAATAATTGCTCCAAAATCAGTTGCTCAGCATGAATGTTTTCTTGAAATCGCTTCAACCCAACTCGACGAAGTTCCTGTTCAAACTCTCGTTTTACAGATTCAAAGGTAGCCTCCGCAGGCATGCGACCCAAAACCATCTTTGACAAGTCAAGAGTCGAGGGGTGCCCAACTGCACGCAACCATAATCGTCCAAACATGCACTCTCCATTCAAATCATCAATAAATTGCATTATTGCAAAATATATACATTTAGCAAATAAATCGACTAACAATTTTTAAAACATAAGTTTTAATTTGACTCATAATGAAATATAATAAAACAACAGATGGTTTTAATTGTCTTATTAATAGAATTTCCCTCCCTTTCTGCATATGAAAACGAGAGAATTAAATTTTGTTTAAAGTCCATCTTTAGTGCAAATCATTAACAGAGCAATGCTGGCATACCAAATTTGTTAGGGAGATTTCTTATGCGGTCTAAATTTTTTTCATTTTTCACACGTGCATCAAGACCGATGAAAGCTACCCCCCCTAAAATTTGGTTTGAAACACAATTAAAAAACAGTGGCCTCGATAAAAAATTTTCCATAGATGAGTTAAGAGAAACCCAATCCTCTGTCAGAGTATTTGCTAATCAGAAATATCTTCCCGACACTCAAAAGATTAATGAGGCATTAACTAAAATAACGGCCGTTGATGTATCAGGAGATAAGAGCGGATATTTTCAAAATGGATTACCTTTCCCGAACGAAGCAGGATATTTCGAGAAAATCCCGGTAGGACATCCTGAATTATTATCCCCCATAGAAAGGTTAACAGGCAGTAAGAAAGTTGTTTCTTCGCACAGCCTGGTCACTGCATCTGGAGGTTATCCGTCAACTAATCCATTATTACCCTATCGAAAACCAATTAAAGTGAGTATTTTTTCTCTAGCGGGTCCTTCTTTTGAAAATAATTACCTCCATTATCGTTTATTTCTATTAGATCCTGTACAAAAGATAATTGATTCACCACTCTTTAGCCATTTGCATGATGGTTTACCCATTCAGTTTGATGAGGCTAAAAAGGAGTTGGGTGAGTATGATACCGACAAGGTGATGGCTCGCATTCGTTTGGGGTTTCCTTATCTGGCAAGATTTTCTTCAGGTGGTTTTTATCCCAGCTTTAGCAAATCCAATGCTATTATCTTCCTATCTGAAGCTTATTTTCGCTATCAACTGGAAGACGTTTCATTACTGTTGGCATCAGTAAATCAAACAGCAAAAGAAACTGGAAAAGCGGCCTTGCTTAAAGCCACTGCAGTTGGAATGGGTTTTTTTGCAAAAATTGATTGCGGTTATGATATACAACACATGATTTTTCCTTATTATTTACGGGCTTATAAAAAACTGTTAACTGAACACCAATTTCCATGGATTGCAAAAATTGAATTTCCCATTTTTAATGAAATTCAGCAAGAACAGTTTGATTCAATTTTTGAAGACTATGATGGTTCTACCAAAGTGTATCAAAGCACCCGCGATGTTCTGGAGTTTCGTGAAGAAGAAATTGAAAAATATCTGCCTGCCGCTATTAACCCTTCAGATGCGTTTGCTCTAACCGGAAATGAGTGGGGATATGGTAGCGTTGAATCAATGATTGGAAATAATAGTTCCATCCGCTTTGACCAAGTACATCATATGAATCCGCTTATTTTAGAGCCATCTCATCATGTTGAAGCACAAATAAATAAGGACCATGGCGTTGAATTGACAGCCAATTCTATGCCACAACCCTCATCAAGCATTAAACCCTAGGGGATGATGAAGATTCCTTTGCATAATAAGTTACGGCGTCTGCAAGATACTTATCTCCCTCAAATCGCATCAACAAAATTTTAAGAGGGGTATCTCCGTATACTTCTTTGCAAAGCTTGGCAAACTCTTCCTCACAATCATTTATCAATAACCATTCCAAAGTGCTTTTTTCCGAACTGAAATCGCCGAGTTTCATGGTTTCTGGGACCTTGGGGTTAAAATCCTTCATAGCATTGGGAACCACTCCCCCATCAAGGTATTTTTCCCTGTATTTTGGGCAAGTTGATGCAATTATTTGCTCAAATGAGACACTATCGACAACGAGTTCTTCTTTTTCCCCGTCATGCTCACCACATCCTATTCCTACTTCAGACTTTAGAGTAAGAAGTGAAGTTGAACTTCCATAAAATTTATGAACCCATGCTTGTTTGGTTAATTCTGGATAGGTTTCCAGGAATTTTCGTAAATCCTCTGTAGAAGCACAGGCACCCCATCCAAATGGATTCAGATTAAATTTCTGGTATCTTTCTACATCGGTAACACGAACCTTTTCCAACTTCTCGCTTTCAACGCGTTGTGGCAAACCACCTAATTTGTGTAAATGATCTAAACTACGTCCATCAGCCCGAACCAATATTTTTTTAGTCTGTAATTCCTTGATTTTAAATCCAACCAGAGGATCGCCTAAATTAGAAATGCTGGATTCAAATTTAAGTAACGCATTGTGAAATTTGGAAAAAAATTTTAATCTGTTCATTGCTTAACCTCTCAGGAATGATAGGCAACCTAAAAAACTTCAGAAATAAGAATAAGTGATTTAAAAACCTCGGAGAGTTTTTTAGGTTAGCGAAAAAATTATACACTCCAATTATTAACTAAAAATTAAGCAACATCTCTATTGCAAAAAAAAATGACTTATTTTGGTAAAAAATTACTTATAAACCACTAGCCTGGCGCATAAATAATCGTTTAATCGGGATAAATTCATTGCATGCCCGCAATCCGAGGCTGCGTAATGAGGTAACGGGAGAGGCGGCGGTTCCAAATAATCTTTTAAATCCCTCCATAAGTAAAATAATTTGCCACACAGAATACTTCCGTTCCCTTTGGTATGCCCTCAAGATTTTATTTGATGTCAATTCCCTTCTACCCATTTCCAGACAGTTTATCCAGCTTTTCACATCGGCCAGACCAACATTTAACCCAAGACCGGCTAATGGATGAATAGTGTGGGCTGCATCACCAAGCAATAACCAGCGATGCCCTGCATATTGCTTGACATGTCTCATTTGTAAAGGAAATTGATGGCGACCGCTTACCACCTTTATTTGCCCTAGCTCACTTCCAAATGCCTTAGTCAATTCCCTGCTAAATTCATTATCATCAAGTAATTTCAAGCTCATTGCGTTATCAGGATGAGTTGACCATACGATAGAACACTGATTGGGATTAGATAATGGCAAAAACGCCAAAGGGCCATCGGGATTAAATACTTGAAAAGCCGTATTTCGATGCGATTTCTCACTATTTATGGTCGCAACTATCGCTTGCTGCTCATACGACCAACTGGTTACATCCACCTTGAGCTTATGGCGCATAGGGGAGTTAGCGCCATCAGCGATCATCAATAACTGTCCTTCCCAGGCAGTATTTTGGCCGGAGATCTTGATGCTCTGCTCTAAATTACACACCTCGTCTATTACACTTTGAGGAAATAAACTAATTTTGGATTCTAATGATATTTGACGAAATAGAGCTTGTTTTAGGATTGATTCTTCAATAATTGCCCCTAAATTTGGCTCAGCAATACTGCGAGAATCAAAATCAATATATGCGCCACTCACACCATCCCATACATGCATTTTATTATAAGGAGCGACTCGAGTATCATCCAGGTGTTGCCATGCGCCTAATTCATTTAATAGCATTTTTGATGCCTTATTGATGGCATAAACACGCAAATCACTCTTGTCTGTATTGACCATCAATGTCCCTGCATCAATAACAGCAACAGTATAATGGCGTTGGGCCATAGCTAAAGCTGCTGTCAAGCCAACAATCCCGCCTCCAATGACAAGTACATCAAAATGTTGGCTCATTGAAATTCTCCTGCGCTTAATGCAATTTCACAAACCAAATCAGGAGTAATTCCGCCAAACCCCCGCGCATATCGCGCTAATAAATTTTTTAGTGCCGGTATATTATCCAGTGCCAGCAACCCAAGGTTACGCGCTATTCCCATACCGGGTAAACGACTGGTAAATAGATGTATCAAACCGTCTGTTAGCCAGGTGATCATTTGCTGATCATGTGCTCGTAATTTCAAATAATGCTCCAACATCTGTGGATTTAATCCCTTTTGGCTGATGCATTGTGCCAAAGCCGCAATATCCCTTAAACCCAAGTTAAACCCCTGACCCGCAACTGGATGCAAAGTGTGAGCGGCATTACCAACAAAAACAACAGGCCATTTGGTTTGCTGGGGCATTAAAACTTGTTTCAGGGGATAAGAGTATCGCTTTCCTACTTTACCAAATCGTCCTAACCTATACCCAAAAGCAGTTTGCAGTTCTCGCAAAAAATCACCATCATTCAACATCACTAACCGTTTTGCTTCTTCAGGCTTTGATGCCCATACCAATGACATTTTGTCATTCATCATAGGCAATAATGCAAGAGGACCGTTAGGCGTAAACCGCTCAAAAGCACGATTACCATGAGGTTTTATCAGACCCACATTGGCGACAATAGCGTCTTGAGCATAATCTTTGATTTTGACTGGCAGATTACAGAGGTGGCGAGTCATCGATTCCGTCCCATCGGCCGCGACAATTAATTGAGCCCGGATAGAAATCATATCGTCGCCATGGGCGACAGTGGCAGTAGAATTGTTAAAATCGATGGATTTTAAAGCCGCTGGAGCTAACAAGTGTTCTTTATTGATTAGGATACTCAAAGCCCTGTTGATGTATTGCATTTCTACCACATAGCCCAAAGGACTGTTTTTTTCGCCTCGCAAACGAGAAACCCCAAAGCGATGCTGATCAGAAACATGAATCATATGAATTGGTGTTGTATATTCCTTGAGAATCTCCCAAACTCCCAACATCGTCAATATACGTTGACTTGCAGGTGATAATGCCAATGAGCGAGCATCAAAATCAGGATTTACCTTGTCACTGTATGGCCTGGATTCTACTAAGGTAACAGTGAAACCTAAACCCTGCAGAGCCAGGGATAAGCTTGCACCAGTCAAACCACCGCCAATAATCAGTATATCAGTCTCTTTATTCGCCACGCATTAAAGCCTCAATATCATCTACATTAACAGGCAAGGCACCAGTCAATACCTCACATCCTGTCCTGGTGACCAGAATATCATCTTCTATACGCACACCGATATCCCACCATCGTTTATCAACATCTTCCATCCCTGCACTGATATACAGTCCTGGTTCAACTGTTAATACCATCCCGGCCTCTAAAGGACGCCATTCATTATTGATTTTATATCGCCCGACATCATGCACATCCAATCCTAACCAATGTCCTGAATTATGCATATAAAATGGTTTATATGCTTCATTTTTAATGAGCTCCTCCAAATCGCCCTTTAAAATTCCTATATCACAAAGACCCTCAGTGAGAATTCTGATAATAGTCTGCTGAATATGATTCCAGGGAAGACCTGGTTTAATCGCTGCTATACCAGCCTTTTGTGACTTCAATACCAATTCATAAATGATTTTCTGCTCAGGGCTAAAAGTACCGCTTACCGGGAAAGTTCTGGTAATGTCTGCGGCATAATTCCCATATTCACCCCCTGCATCAATGAGCACCAAATCACCGCGGCGCAAAGGTTTGTTATTTTCTGTATAATGAAGAATGCAGGCATTGGCACCACCACCCACGATAGGGTCATAAGCTACACTACGACATCCGTGACGGCTAAACTCATAAATTAATTCCGCTTCCAGTTGATACTCATATTCCATTTTCTGACAAACTCGCATCGCTCGTTTATGAGCAGCCACTGAAATACGGGCTGCCTGTCTCATTAACTCTAATTCCGCATCACTTTTAAGCAAACGCATTTCGCTTAGAATAGGTTCGAGATCGCATAAAGATTCAGGCGCCTTAATGCCCCTTCTCACCTGGGCTTTTAGTGAAGATAAGACATGCCTGATTTTTTTTTCCAATGATAAATTACGACTGAGGTTATAGTATATGGCAGATTTTCCGCTGAATAGTTTAGGAAGCTCTTCTGTAATACTGCTTAGTGGGTATGCCGCCTGCACTCCAAGTTCTTGCAAAGCGCTATCCTGGCCTAATCGTTTACCTGTCCATCGTTCTTCTGCAGGATTTCTTGGGCGATTAAACAAAATACTTTGGCTATCCTTACCCGCAATAATGACCAGCAAAGCATCAGGTTCATTAAATCCTGTTAAATAATAAAAATCACTGTCCTGTCGAAATCGATAATGAGTATCTCCACTGCGCAGCACCTCGTGTGCGGCAGGTATTACAGCAACACTATCATCGGGCAATTGCGCAGCTAATTTTTTTCTTCTCGCCTTATACTCTTGTTGGCTTATCATATCAATTTCCCTTTTCACTTTAATAAATAGAACAAATGAGCAATCCTTAAAACCAATAAATGCAAATAACTTCAATACCTTATCAACTTGCGATCAATGGGTTGTTCCAGAATCTCCAAGTTCTCTTTCATGCAAAACCAAATCACTGTGCAATCGAAGTACTGCCATACGAGTATACTCAGTGACCTCCATTAGAGCCTGCTCATCTTCCTCGCCTACTTCCAACGATTCACAATCCATCTCTGCGAATTCTATAAGATGTTGAAGAGCATCCTGGGATTCCTCTTCATAAAATTGCTCCATTCCAACTCCTGCGATAGTTAACCCTTGGGTAAACCCTTCACACCACTCACTAAAAGCCTGAGCACGAATAACCAAAGATTCATCGTCATCGGGCAATAACATTTGAAATTCAAAATCAAAATTATTAATTTGTTGCTGACTAATTGAAAAAACAGAAAACAGGGATAACAACGCATTGCGACTTTGCTCATCTTTCCTGTTATTTAACAAAGCACGTATGTAGGCCTCGCCTTGACTATCAGCCCCTGCACATAGATAACCGCACATGATCCCGTGTAATTCGCTACCGGACATAGTTAATGCTAAAACAGAAATGGATTGCACAAAATCATCGTACTCAGGTAAATGTAGCGAATCATTATCTAAAGACATAGTTAACCCTATTTAAAAAGATAGCTAATGATACCCCATTTAGAATCAGTGTTCACCTGCTACACTTTCTCACTGCCTATGATTTTCATAATTTGCTGCATTAAGGCAAAATTGCTACTATTTGCTTAATACCGTGCAAATACAAAGGCGTAATAATGACCAATATTAAACTCTGTAAAATAAAATTATTAAATAAAATCTATGAGATCAAATGTCCTGATGGCGAAGAAGTGAGCTTAATGCTCGCCGCAGAAAAACTTAATGAGAAAATGCAAAATAACAAAAATAAATTTAAACATTTGGATAATTTCCACATCCTTTTGCTTGCTGCTCTGGACATTGGCCATGAATTAATCCTATGTAAAAATGAACAGGAGCAACAGCGATTACAGGTGACGAAATTTATATCTTCTCTGGAAAATAAAATTAATAAAGCGGTAGTTGGCTCTGAAATGGATAGTAATTCATAAGCAGATAAATTAAGTATTCCTCGGCAAACCATCCTATACTATTGATATTAATAGCAAACAATTAAAAGGAATTAGCTATGCGACGTCAATGGTATATCGGATTTGGAGTTATCCTTTTATGTCTCTTTGCCCTATTTGCCATGCTGCAGGATATTGTCTGGTTTTTTGCCTTTTTGATACCAATTATAATCCTGTGGATTTATGATGTATTGCAAACAAAACACACCATTTTACGCAATTTTCCAGTACTAGGTCACGTTAGATATTTTTTGGAATTTCTTCGCCCTGAGATTCAACAATATTTCATCGCTACCGATGAAAGCGAGCTTCCTTTTAACAGAGAAACCCGCTCCATGATTTATCAACGCGCAAAAAATGTCAGAGACACCATTCCTTTCGGAACGGAACGAGACATTCTAAGCGTTGGCTATACTTGGGCACTCCATTCTCTATCGCCGAAACACTCCAGTGAAGTGGAACCAAGAATCGATGTGGGCGGACCTGATTGTAAAAAACCTTACAATGCCTCCCGATTGAACATATCAGCCATGAGCTTCGGCTCTTTATCGCCTAATGCCATAATGGCATTAAACAAAGGGGCAAAACTTGGAGGTTTTTATCACAATACAGGAGAAGGAGGATTAAGTCCTTACCATTTGCAAGGCGGTGACATTGTTTTTCAGATTGGCACGGCTTATTTTGGATGCCGCGACGACCAAGGTAACTTTGACGAAAATGAATTTATCAAAGAAGCATCCCGTGATGAAGTAAAAATGATAGAAATTAAATTATCACAAGGTGCAAAACCATCCCATGGTGGAATTTTGCCTGCAGCCAAATTAACAGAAGAAATAGCAAAAGTAAGAAAAGTACCCATGGGCAAAGATGTTTTATCGCCAATTGCTCATACCGCTTTTGATAATCCCGTCGGCTTACTTCATTTTGTAAAACGCCTACGCGATCTTTCAGATGGTAAACCTGTAGGCTTTAAACTCTGCCTGGGGCGCCGGCACGAGTTTATGGCTATTTGCAAAGCCATGCTGAAAACAAATATTTTACCTGATTTTATTACAATAGATGGTGCCGAAGGCGGGACAGGAGCAGCACCGGTTGAATACACCAATTTTATAGGAACTCCTTTGGAAGCCGGTTTGGTCTTTGTTCATAATGCCCTTGTTGGCACTGGTGTTCGCGATAAAATTCGCGTGATTTGTAGTGGAAAAGTAACCAACGGATTTGATTTACTCACTAATATTGCCCTTGGAGCTGATATCTGTAATTCAGCAAGAGCCATGATGATGTCAATAGGATGTATACAATCAAAACAATGCAATGCCAATACCTGCCCAACGGGAGTTGCCACCCAAAAAAAACGTCTTCAGTATGGTCTTGTTGTTGATGAAAAAAAATTTCTTGTTGCAAATTTCCATAATAATACGATAAAAAGCTTTTTAGAAATGGTTGGAGCCTTGGGATTAAACAATCCTAGTGATTTAAAACCATCCCATATCATGAGACGAATTGGGGTAGATGAAGTCAAATCGTTTGATCAAATCTATCCTTACGTTAACCCAGGTCAATTTTTACAAGGCGATATTCCTGATGATTATAAAATCCACTGGGAACATGCCGATCCAGACAAGTTTTAATATCAGTGTGGCCATAGCGTGTCAGCGTTATGATTCGTATTCCATGTGAATCAAAGCGGGAAAACGAATGGTAAGTGATTTAAAGCCAGATTCATTTCTTTAGCATTGATGTAAATTCAGTCGCATTGACCGCTCGAGAAAAATATAATCCCTGGCCATATAAGCAGCCTAAATCCCTTAATTTTTCCAATGCAGTTTGATCAGCGATACCATCCACCAGAGGCTCCCACCCTAATGTTTGGGCTAATTTAACTATAGCCTCTACAATTTTAGCTTTCTTTGCGTCTTTTGCTATTTTCAGTACGAAAGATTTCTCAATTTTAATGTCATCGATAGGGAAATTAGTCAAATGAATAAAGGAAGAGTTATTGTTGCAAAAATCATCAATGCATAATTTGATTCCCCTGGTTGATAGTTGCTCAAAAACTTCACTGGTAAGCATCTGATCAGCTAAACAAGTCCTTTCGGTAAATTCAAGTTTCAAGAATTGTGGGGCAATCTCATAGTCATTTAATAATTTCTCTATTAAATCAGGCAACTCACGATTCACTGACAGATTCACAGAGGCAAAAATTTTATGTCCAGCATCATGCCAGGCGGCTAATTGCTTTATTACCTCCTTGAGCATAAGAGTTGTCAAATCATGAATTAAACTGGTTCCCTCGATTAAAGGCATGAATTTATCTGCACTTAATAAACCCAATTCAGGATGTTCAAAACGGACTAATGACTCGGCACCAACAATTTTGCCATTAGCTAATTCAACTATCGGTTGGTAATAAATTTTTAAGTCTTTATTTTCAATGGACCTCTGCAGTTCATTTATCACAATCCGGTTATGTACAAGATCCTCTTCCATTTCAGAACTGTAAACTGCATAGGATTTGTTTTCTTTTCGTGCCTGGTAAACTGCAATAAGGGCATGGTTTACTAAAACATCATCTTCCTCTCCGTGAATAGGATAGATGGCAACACCAACGATGGGTGTCACATTGATACTAATTCCATCCACCATCAGGTTATTATTTAACAAGGTAAGAAGATGGATTAATAGCTCATTAATATCCAAATCTTTTTTAAGTCTCGGCATCAATATGGCAAATTCATCACTTTGCAATCTTGCAACCATATTAATTCCAAGAGAAGCTTTTAGCATGTAGGGATCAATCAAAATCGATTTTAATTTTTCAGCAAATTGCTTTACGATATTATTGGCATTAAATGAGCTGAAATTATAATTAAGATCATTAATTTTTATCACAATAACAGCTAATTCACCCTGTGAGCCCAATTGTTCGATGGCGAGCCGTATTTTTTCATTTAACAAGCGATTATTAGGCAAATTGGTCAAGCTATCGTGATTACTTTCATATTTGAGCTTTAATTCCAGATTTCCACTGAGATTTAAAAGCTCTTTGGTTTTATCAACCAGTAAACTCTCCGCTTTGTTAACCAATCCATAACAAAACGCTTGCCCCCAATACACAAACATAAAAGGTGTTAAATCCAGGATCCAAATTGCCGGGTTAGATCTTTGAGCCTGAATAAACCCGGCTAAACTCACAGATCCAGTCAATTGATAGGAAACGATACAACTTGCGATCAAGATACTGCCAACAGAAATAAGCAATCCCAAAAAGGCATATCGATTGACATGACCCTTCAGGATAACGGAGCTATGTGCCAGATTAGATTTAATATTCATGGATTAACAGTAATTCCCTTATGCCTGTCAACAGGCTAATTCTTAATTCCTCAGCTCGTTTATTCCAACTTCAATGCCCTACAAAAAACTGAATAAAATGGAATACTTAATGATTAGTATAGTCTAAAGAAAAAATAACAAATGTTTTATTGCATGGAGTTTTTCTAGGTGTAGAAACCAGGTTGGTGTTATAATCTAATTAACCCGATGGCGAGTGATTTTAGAACCAACACTCACAGCCAGGGAAGCATCCTGTTATCGGCGTTGAGCAAGCCCACCAATAGAGTGGGAAGCCTGAACCGATGCATTCGCTGCCCACTTGAACCTAAGGGTTCAAAATCCGGTACCCATCGGGTTATACCTTCATCAACTGCTCTTTTAATAGCAGGTATTCATCCCGAATTTTAGCTGCCAATTCAAATTCCATGTTTTGAGCATGAGCATACATTTGTTTTTCCAGCGCATTAATCTGTTTTACCAGTTCCTGAGGAGACCAATGAACATATTGGGGAGCTTTTTCAGCAACCACTGTTTTTCGTTTACCGATATAAGCACCTTCCAAAATATCCTCAACCGATTTATTAATTCCCTTGGGAGTAATGCCATGTTCCAAATTGAATGCCTTTTGTTTTTCACGTCGTCTCTCTGTTTCCGTCAATGCTCTTTGCATCGAACCAGTAATGGCATCTGCATACAAAATAGCTCGTCCCTTCACATTACGTGCTGCACGGCCAATCGTTTGAATTAAAGAACGCTCCGATCGCAAAAACCCCTCCTTGTCAGCATCCAAAATCGCAACAAGAGCAACCTCGGGCATATCAAGACCTTCACGCAATAAATTAATCCCTACCAGAACATCAAACTCACCCAAACGCAAATCACGAATAATTTCCATGCGCTCAACCGTATCGACATCAGAATGCAAATAACGCACCTTGATCCCGTGCTCACTCAGATACTCTGTCAAATCCTCTGCCATACGTTTGGTTAATGTCGTTACAAGAATACGGCTGCCCTGAGCGATCACCTGCCTGATTTCAGACATGAGATCATCGACCTGGGTTTTCACCGGTCTGATTTCCACCTCAGGATCAATCAATCCGGTCGGTCTTACCACTTGTTCAGCCACATTATCCGAATGTTCCTGTTCATAAGGCCCTGGTGTCGCTGAAATATAAATAGTCTGTGGCGAACGTTCCTCAAACTCTTCAAAACGTAACGGTCTATTATCCAAGGCAGAAGGCAGGCGAAATCCATAATTAACCAAGGTTTCCTTGCGCGCCCTGTCTCCGCGATACATCCCACCTATTTGAGGAACAGTAACATGCGATTCGTCGATAATTAGCAAGGCCTCCGGCGGGAGGTAATCAAAAAGAGTAGGCGGTGCTTCCCCGGCTTCGCGGTTGGATAAATAACGCGAGTAATTTTCAATGCCAGAGCAATAACCCAACTCCAACATCATTTCAATATCAAAACAAGTCCTTTGTTCCAAACGCTGAGCTTCTACCAACTTATTTTGAGCATTCAACTCAGCCAGTCTTTCTTGTAGTTCTACTTTTACTTTTTCTACTGTTTCTAAAATACGTTCTCTGGGAGTGACATAATGAGTTTTAGGAAAAATGGTGACACGGGGCAACCGCTGTAAAATTTCTCCTGTTAAAGGATCAAAGCGGGCAATATTATCAACCTCATCGTCAAAAAGCTCAATTCTTATCGCTTCTTTCTCGGAATCAGCCGGGAAAATATCGATGACATCACCATGTACCCGGAATTGGCCGCGCTCAAGGCTGAGATTGGTTCGTGTGTACTGCATTTCTGCAAGACGCTTTAAAATTTTACGCTGATCGGATTGTTCTCCACGGGAAAGATGTAATAACATACGCAGATAGGAATCCGGGTCGCCCAATCCATAAATGGCAGAAACCGTCGCTACAATAATGGCATCTTTGCGTTCAATCAACGCTTTGGTTGCCGACAAGCGCATCTGCTCTATATGCTCATTAATGGAGGCATCCTTTTCTATAAAAGTATCTGAAGCAGGCACATACGCTTCGGGCTGATAATAATCGTAGTAGGAAACGAAATATTCTACGGCATTATCAGGAAAGAAGGCTTTAAACTCTCCATAAAGTTGAGCCGCAAGCGTTTTGTTCGGCGCCATGATCAAAGTGGGTCTTTTCATGGCTTGAATAACATGAGCTATAGTAAATGTTTTACCAGAACCGGTAACGCCTAATAATGTTTGTTTGGCTAAACCTGATTCAAGACCATCAATCAAAGAGGCTATGGCTGTAGGTTGATCGCCGGCAGGTTGGTAATTTGAGTAAATTTTAAATAAGTCTTTCATATTTTATATTATATGCTAGTACCCCTATAATTCACAGGAGCAACAGATGGATATCGCATTGGCAAAGCGTGTACAAAAAGTAAAACCCTCACCTACCCTTGCCGTAGCTGCAAAAGCAGCGCAGATGAAAGCCCAGGGGCTTGATATCATTGGCCTTGGAACTGGTGAACCTGATTTTGACACGCCGCAGCATATAAAGCTAGCCGCCATCTCTGCTATTGAAGCGGGTGATACCAAATACACCGCCGTTGATGGGATAGTCGAACTAAAGGAAGCGGTTAAAAACAAATTCAAAAGAGACAATGAACTGGATTACCAGCTTAATCAGATATTAGTCTCTGTAGGGGGAAAACAAAGCTGCTATAACCTATGCCAAGCTTACCTTAACCCTGGCGATGAAGTCATCATCCCTGCTCCTTATTGGGTATCCTATCCTGACATGGTTTTGCTGGCCGATGGTGTTCCTGTCATCATTGAGACTACCCCTGCGCAGCGTTATAAAATCAATGCACAACAACTCGAACAAGCCATCACTCCAAAAACCAAAATGATTTTCCTGAACAGCCCTTCCAACCCCTCTGGAATAGCCTACACTCAGCAGGAGTTAAAAGAATTGGGTGAGGTCTTGAAAAAACATCCACAGATACTGATTGCCACGGATGATATGTACGAACATATTCTCTGGAGTCAAGCTTTTACAAATATACTCAATGCCTGCCCTGAATTATACGACAGAACTATTGTGTTAAACGGGGTATCCAAAGCTTATGCCATGACAGGCTGGCGGATAGGCTATGCGGCAGGCCCGGCACCATTAATCAATGCCATGAAAACCATTCAATCTCAATCCACATCCAATCCATGCTCCATAGCCCAAAGAGCGGCCGTAGCCGCTTTGAATGGCAGCAATGAAAGCATTGAAGAAATGGTCAACGCCTTCCATCAAAGGCACGACTACGTAGCCGACAGATTACAAAATATCGATGGCATAGAAGTCATCCCGGCCGATGGAACCTTCTACATTTTTCCCTGTGTGCAAGCGATTATCGAAAAACGAGGTTACGCTAATGACATCGAATTTTCCGAAAAATTGCTGAATGAAGTAGGTGTGGCACTGGTTCCAGGCTCTGCTTTCGGCACAGAAGGCTGCATCAGAATATCCTTCGCCACCGGGATTGATACCCTGAAAGATGCCTTGAACCGATTACAACGTTTCTGCAGTTAAAAAATATATTAAAAACCACTTGATTCTCTTGCGGAATCGTTTTAAGATTCCGCCTCAATTCCCCGGTAGCTCAGTCGGTAGAGCGGATGACTGTTAATCATTAGGTCACAAGTTCGAGTCTTGTCCGGGGAGCCAATCCTAGTCTGGGTTTTGGCGAAAATCTAATTCCTTCGTAGTTTCTCTGGGTACACTTTAGGGTGCACTTTAATGGAAAAAGAGAGCTACCAAGTTAACGGATTTATACATGGATGCATCAAAAAGAAGTAATCACCCTAAAAATTTAAATAAATACTCCTGGTTCACTCTTGTAATATTTATTTTCGCTGTATTCGCAATGTCGTACCAGACAACCAATACTTTTTTTGATGGTTTTATTCAAACACTTCCTCTAATTATTGTCTTCGTTTTCTGGAGTGAAAAATCTGCACGACTTATAAAACAAGCTGAAAGTAACTTAAAAAAGGAAGAGCTCTTTAATCGGGATACGTTTATACTAAGCTTTAGTTTTTTATTAGGATGCCTTATTTCATTACTATTTGCTTATGATAATAGTGATGTCAAAGGTTGGTGGGTATTAATTATTTACTTCATTACTTTGTATGGTTTGATTTTTTCTTTAATTTTCTCAGTAATAGCCCTTAAGATCAAAAATCATAAAACATACACCCTGGTTTTTTCATTTTTAATCATAGTATTCGTATCAATGGGAAAATTTTTCCCCCGTTATACGTTCATTCCATTGCTAGGATATATCGACACTTTCTACGCAGTAACTTGCGTATTGTTAATTATTCATTGTTTATTTGCCATTAATTGCAAAATAATCAGAGCAATTAAGAGAAATACACCGTAACAAAAAGTTCAACAAAAGATGGAGCTGCAAATGAAAAGTAAAAAAATACTCGTATTCGGGTTAAGCATTACACTAACCGCTATAACTTCAGCATCATATGCCAAGAAAATTTTTCCTTCTGATATCATGGGTAGAGATTTAAATTATCCTGGCATGGGATGGTTAGGACATGTTGGCATAGCTACAAGACCAATGATGGATTCCAGTGGCATGTCAACGCCTGCTAATCAAGTGATAGAGATACTTAATGAACCAGTAATAGGCCAGATTAATACTATAGATAATTTTAAAAGGCGTTCTCCCTATTGGGGTAGTAAATATGGCGTAATTGGTAACCCTGAGCAGGGCTACCGAGTATTGGTTGAAGCTAATCACCAGCGTTGGTGGGTTAGAGAATATACCAGCAATACTGATTATAGGATTGCGCAAGGGAATCCAAGGACAGGAGAAATATTTGTAACAGGTCGTTGGCGATGTGACACTTATGCTTGGTGGGCTTTTTACAGTCAAGGAGTAGACACCATGGCTAGTCGCATATGGCTACCAAGGAATTTGTTTAATTTTTTTCCTTATTATAATGATGAAAGGTTGGTTGTAGAATCCTCCGAACCATCAGCAGAAGTTTTAACAAATAAATCCTTAGACGATGTGAGTGCTGAAGATCTTAATGAAATGTCCTTAGAAGAATTTCAAACAGTAATTGACGCCCCCTTAACGGCTCCAACTAATTATGTTGCTCCTATGTCAGCTTATATGCGCTTTGCTTATAGCGATAGTCTTAATGATATTAAACGAGGGGCTATGATTGATAAAATTACATCAAAGGTTAGTGACGTAGATTTGGTTCAAAAATTATTAAGATTATATGATGAAACAGACCGAGAGGAGGTAAAAAATAAAATAGTGAGCGGCCTTATGTTTCATGTTCAAGGAGAGTTAAGAGAACACCCAAACCCCAGAGATAAAGAATTATTGAGAAGTTTTTTTCATAGGCTAATAGGCGAAAAACTTAATCAACAATGCGCCGATTGGGCCACAATGGGATTTATTGACACACATACGGCAAATGAAACCCTACAAAATCTGGATAAGATAGATGCTCAATTAGCAACTGCAACCCATCCGGCCTCAATTACGCTTAAATACAAATTAGTCCATAAATCTAAAAAATTACAACCCATTTATATCAAATCGATTGTGGATGAGCTTCGCGAGGCTAATAATTCAGACTTGGACAGCTATTTTTTTGGCCCCTTAGCTATCGGGTATCAAGGAACTGGAAAAAATTTGCTGGAGCCAGAATCCAAACAAATAGTTATTAATTATTTAGATGAAGTTCGTTACAAATATACTTCAAAAGGTATCAAAGCTAATCCAGATGACTTTCATCGAGGCACCACAGCGCCTTATTATTTTGAATTACTCAAACTTATGGATAATTAAACAGTTCTCTGCGCCAGATCACTTTCTGGCGCTATCTTTTAATTTTTGAAGTATCTCAATTTGATCAGTTCTTTTTAATCAACCAAATTACCTCATGCATTAAATAATGCGCTTATCCATAACTGTCGTTAAATTATGCAGCTTTACAGTTACTGCTCTGTTTTAAGTTTAGCGTTGATCGAGCGGTTCGCTCAAAGTTGAAACCCGGCAATGCTGTATGCTCGAAATGGGGGCAAATCAACCGTTATAAGGCAAACGGTCTCGCCTGTTTACAGCTATTTTTTAATTGGTTACCTCCTATATTTTTTAAATTGATCAAACAATTATTGTGTATTCCGGAGCGAAATGATCACCAATTCCGGCGGCA
>NZ_JFIM01000015.1 GCF_000586315.1 Legionella pneumophila subsp. fraseri
ATGCCTAACGGAATTAGTGATCAAGTCCTCCGGAATACGCAGGACTTACGATAAACCCCAATCTCATCGTTAAAAAATGTTTTTAATTCGGTCATTTAGTTTATCTAAACTCCCTCATTAAAAACATTTTTTGCCTCGACCTTGGAGTTTTTCGTAAGTCCTGTAAATTCGACTTTGGATGGGTGTGTTAACCACTATTAAAAACAGCTATCAATTTTTTATAGACATCGATTGAGCTGTTGATAAATTGAACTCAACATTAAAAATCTGCAGGTATATCTCGTTATCTGGTTATCTGCTACTAGTGTGTGGAAAGGAATACTCAAGAGTCTATGGTTGAAAATAACTTTATCCAGAAATTTTGATACTGCTCCTGACTGAAGTTCAAGTACAAGATGATATTTATATTTATCTGACAAATTATCCGAAGGGATTTATTTTATCATCTCTTGTTTCTAAGGTTTTATCCAAAGTTGTCACTTCATCTGATGCAGATTTCATTTTATGAAAAAAACCAAAACTACTTTCCTTTGCTTCGCTAATATCTTTTTTATCATGAATGGTCACTTTTAGAGTATCGCCGAACTCTTCAGTAAACTCTTGTGAATTAACGTATTCAGCGAGTTTAAGTTTGAACATGGCGAGACAGGCTTTGAGCTCATCTTCATTCCATTTTATGGCATGTTGGTTAATAGGGTGAGTTTTATTCTTTGCAATTAAATCAAACATCAAACCAGGCTCTGGTCCTCTAAGAGGAACACCGGCAATATATTCCATGTCTGGGTCGCCCCTGCCCCACATATGTAAATGAAGCATGCTCGGTTCTTCCTCACTTCCAATCAGTGTTACTCCTGTCTCTTTATCAAAAGACTGGGAGTTATTGCCCAGTTGAGAAAATTGTACAATAAGTCCTAATTTTTCATAAACCTGGGTCATGAGACTGGCAACGTCATTCAATCCTCGTTGTTCAGATACAGTGTAAGGACGGTTAAAAGCAGATGAAAGACTTGAATCGCCCTCATTCAGGTATCGAATGATGATACGATAACCTCTGCAATCAGTGGGATTTAGAATCACTGAGTAATGATATTTATTTCGGACAGTGATAACGGCGATTGAGGTGCCTGCCCGAGTATAATCAATTGACCAATGGCCAGGGGAGTATTCATGTTTTAAAAATTCTCTTTTTCCTTTCATTGCAACCTCATTGTGATTTACACTTTTTTTTGCCCAACATGTGCCTGATGTTAACGGGATAGAAAACAAAATTAAAATAAAGGCACTTGTAAAAAAATTAAAACAACTATATCCCAGAATGGGTTTTAATATCAAAGTGCTACCAATTTTGCAGTTTGTCATTAATCAAGCAACTTTTAATTTGATAATAATTTTCAAGATGGTATTGTATTGTAAAATACTTAACTTAATATTAAGAAACTAAATTTTATAAAGGGGAATAGTTGATACTTGTAGAATTTTTTTGATTTTTTTCAAACTCTTAATAATTCCTTAATTTGTATGTGGTACCTTAAGTAAGAGTTGTTAAAAGGGGATTTTCAGATGGATATCCACAGTACTTACAAAATGTTAGCTAAAATGCAAGGGAACAAAGAGCTAAGCAGTCATAAAATTGCTGAAACTGAACAAACTGAAGCAGATACTGTTCCACAGTTAAAACTTCAAGCTGAACCAGAAGCGAAACCCGATATGCAAAATATTTTATCTAATATGTTAGGGATATCATCTAATAAAAAACATTCTCCGATGGATTAAATCCTGGTTACTAACACTTGGGATTTCTATTGGTGAGTAACCCCTTCGTGTTTGCAATGTTCAATTGCGTAAAAATTAATCCTGATTTTTTATGTTTCTATAGAGTATCAACGTGCACAAGCTGTTTTTTAAGTATATACTTTTTTTAAAAGATGATTTTTTGAGGTTTAAAAATGGCAGGTGGATTTTCAGCGACGAGCCACTGGCGTGACTCGGCAAGAAGCGCTCGGTTTTTTGTGGTTGATGCGAGGGCGGCATTCCCTATATTTTTATTTCTAATGCATATAAGAGTATGGACAGGTGTTTTGGTCTTAGTTTCTGCAATTTTTTTTGGGATAATTGAACATTATGGTTTCACTGTCCCGGTTTTTTTACGCTGGCTCAGAAGTTTTTTAGCTGGTTCAATTAGATCTGCTAGACCTTGGTGGAGATAAATGGAACGAGATATCAGCAAGTGTATGGCAAAGATTGCAGCAAGCATGAATGCCAAATTTTACCTGAATGACAGATTTGTAAGTTTTGATGAGGTTTTTTCAGAAACGGGTTTGCTACCAGCCATTGCCAAGAGAGCGGATCAATTGTGCTCCTTGTGTTTGGGTTATGGATTGGGAGCCACTTATGACGAGTCTGAAGGAGCGTTATTAGGTATTAGAGTGGTTTTTGACGAAGTGACGCCGAATGTATTACGTTTGTTATGTATGACGGATGTTATGAATGAGCTTATTCAAGGGGGGCCAAGCCGTGATTATACTCCCCTGGATGAGTTAATGTATGATTAGTTGTTTGTAAAGAAATAGAAAGTTTTATCGGACCAGAATATATTGAAAGATATATTTTGATATATGTAAAGTAAGAGATTTAGCTCAGGAGTGGTAATAATGGGTAATAATACTGATGACAGTGCACGAAATCCATTTGGTTTTTATACGCCACCTCGTGTTAAAGAGACAGGTGAAACTGATGTAACTGATGCTACTCTTGGCAGTGTCTATAGTGAAATTATTTCACCAGTAAAAGATTGTATTCTAACGGTTGCAAAGGCTGTTAGCTTTAATCCAGGAGGGAAGGATAACACCGATGCCGTTGAAGTGTTAACTGAGCTAAATACAAAGGTAGAGAGAGCCGCTTTAAATCAACCGGGTTTAACCACAAAGACAGAAAGAATGTTTGGTGCTACTGAACCTGAAAAATCGTCTGAGCAACCAAGTCATGAGGAACGTGGTTTCAAATTATCTTCTTGAAAGATTAATTTCATTTCAGTGATTTTTACAAAAACTGTTATACTTTCTTATATTTCCCCTAATTCTTGGTTCCCATAAGTATTGAAGTTATGAAAGATCAACTCTCGGATGAACAAAAAGAAACTATTTTAAAGGCCTTAAATGACGCTATTGAAAAAGGCCCATGGGATAAATCCAATTTCTTAAGGGTAATTGGTAAAAAGTTAATTGCAATTCGAGATCGTTTTTTAAAGCGGATAGGTGCTGCCAGCCAGGCTAAGTTAAAAGCAGAGTCTCATTTAGCAAATCGAATTGCCTTACGGAGTGGTCAGCAGGAAATTTATGTTTCATTATATTCCTCAGATGGAAATAATATTCAATCCTGGGAGAAAATAGTGGGAAGTTTGCCCCGACAAATGATTTCACGACCTATTTATGCTGATGAAGAAGACATAAAAGCGGTATTAAAAACAAAAGAAAACAAACAGAATGAAGCTTATGTGTCAATCTATATCAATCAATCAGACATCTTGCATTTATCTGCTGATAAGGCTCCGGTAGATAAATTAGGTAAACCGTTATTAACGCTTAAGGATAAATCTATCAGTTTGGAAAACATCAGCCGCTTTGTCCATGTGAGTGGCGTATATCGATACTCTAATGGTCGTTTAATTAAAAATGGATAGGCCGTTTCGTTTTTCTTGCAATGCTTTCAAGTGTGTTAGAAATTTATTTCTACTCTAACTGTCTTGACGCTTTATTAAATCATCCCTGCATTCTTATTTGTGATATAGTACACGAAAATCTCGCAAAAATATCTCCGAGCAGTATATACTTGATATATAGAATCTATTAATCATTGCATATAGAGATGGCACAACAACAGCAGCAATCCGGTTCAGATAATTCCATGGCGCCAGTATGGATAGTCATACTGTTATTTATTACTGCTTATTTTATTTGGGCGCTGGCTCATCAGTACATTGTCAGTTTTGTATTCACTATCAATATCTGGCAAGCAAGATTAGTTAATTTGTTTTTAAATAATCAACTCTTGGCCAACCAAATCTATCTGATGCAAACGCTTGATCCTAACACGGTCAATTGGGATCAAATGGTGACTGTGATGCGCGCGGTCGGTGATTACATGCGTTACCCGGTTATTTGTATCCTGGTAGTGTTAGCCTTTGTTCTTTATAACTCAAATGTGACTTTAAAATATCGCAAAACCTATGATATGAAAAGCTTACGCGCTCAGGAACAATTTAACTGGCCTGCTATCATGCCGATAATTAAAGAGGATCTGGTCAGTCAAGACGTTAATAAAGGTCCTTGGGCCATGGCTTTAACGCCCATGGAATTTGCGCGAAAATATAATTTATTGAGAAAGGACGACGCCTTACTGGATAATCCTGTGCCTGGCCAAGAGATGACAGCGGGAATTCGCCGTGGCGATGCCAAACGAGTCTTTACCATGCAATTGGGTCCTTATTGGGATGGTTTTGAACGCTGCTCTCCCCAGGCTTACGCATTGTCGGCTGTATTTATGGCACGAATGAATAGGGACAGAGATGCAGCGAATAATATTCTTAAAGTGTTAGATAAAACATTTGTGGATGGGAAACCAGATTTTTCTGTTGCAAGACCAGTAATGAAAAAATACCAAAACACAGAGTTGGTACAGGAAGTAGTAGCCAAGCATGCTTATGTGCTCACAGTGATTGCTTCTTTGCTTGAAGCAGCACGAGAAGATGGTGTGGTTCCCAGTTCAGAGTTTTTATGGCTCAAACCTGTGGATAGACGTTTATGGTATATGTTGAATTGCGTAGGCAGGCAAACTCCATACTCTGAAGTTGCAGGTCCTTTCGCACATTGGAAAGCTGAAAAGGAAATGGGACGGCGTTCTTTGGTGCCAATGATAGATGAGGCGATTAGAGCTTTGGAAATTGCAGTAAAAGAAGTGAAATTATCACCACGTCAAATGGAGGAGTTAGAGCCATGATGCGGGGTATTGATTCTCGTCATGAATTAGATCCAACCCTTTTACTTAGGGATACACGTACCTTTACGCAACGGTTGGCAGATTTTTTTGCAGATCCGACAAATATTTCCATTGTTCTTATCTCTTTGGCTGCCGTTTCATATTATTTCTCTGAAGCAGCAACATTTTTGCTGATTATGGGGAGCATATTTTTTCTTTATAGTTATACCCGAAAGCAAAAGTTGCCTTTTCGATTGCCACAAATTTCGCGCGCGAAGGATTACAATGATCTGAAACCGGGTATTAATAAACCGAATATAGCTCGAGGCATTACCTTTTTTGGTAATGACAGAAAGACTGGTGAGGAACTTTGGTTTGCTAACGATGATATGCGTACACATGCGTTAATTTTCGGTTCAACAGGTAGTGGTAAAACAGAAACTTTGGTTTCGCTGTCATATAATGCCCTGGTACAGGGGAGTGGGTTTATTTATGTCGATGGTAAAGGAGATAACTCCCTGTATGCTAAAGTGTTTTCTATGGTGAGGAGTATGGGACGTGAAGATGATTTGCTCTTAATCAACTTCATGACCGGAGCCCGTGATATTGTTGGCCCACAGGAAAAAAGACTTTCCAATACACTAAATCCATTCTGCCAAGGTTCTTCCAGCATGCTAACCCAGTTGGTAGTCAGTCTGATGGGGTCTTCAGGCCAATCCTCTGATGGTGATATGTGGAAGGGTCGAGCCATAGCTTTCGTAGAAGCATTAATGCGTTTATTGGTGTATATGCGTGATGAAGGCGCAATTCTCCTTGATGCGAATACTATTCGAAATTACTTTGATCTGCAAAGATTGGAATCTATTGTAATTGATAAAGTTTTTCCCAGAGATGATCAAGAAAGCGTCAATATTGAAACCATTCCAAAACTGGTAACAGATCCTTTAAGAAACTATTTAAATACCTTGCCGGGGTATAATAAGGAGAAAAAGGGGAAACAGGTATCACAAGTTTTGGAGCAACATGGTTTTATTACCATGCAGCTTGTACGAAGTTTCTCTTCTCTGGCAGATACTTATGGTCACATTATTCGTACCAATTTAGCAGAAGTCGATTTTAAAGATGTGGTACTCAATAGACGCATATTAGTGGTTTTATTACCGGCTCTGGAAAAATCACCGGATGAATTATCTAACCTTGGCAAGATTATTGTTTCGTCACTAAAAGCTATGATGGCGGCTGGTTTAGGTGAAGAAGTAGAAGGTGATTATCGTGATGTTATTCTAAGAAAACCCACGAATGCGCCGACTCCTTATATGTGTATTCTTGATGAGTATGGATATTACGCAGTGCAAGGTTTTGCGGTAGTACCTGCGCAAGCCCGTTCGCTAGGGTTTTCTGCTATTTTTGCTGGGCAAGATTTGCCTGCATTCCAAAAAGCATCTAAAGAAGAGGCAGCTTCCATCGGAGCAAATACAAACATTAAAATATGTATGAAACTGGAAGATCCCACCGAAACTTGGGATTTTTTCACTAAAACTGCGGGTGAAGCTTATGTTACAAAAGTGGATTCGTTTCAAACCAAAGAAACCAGTATAGCCAATAGTTATATGGATACTAAAAGCTCTTCTTTTGAAAAGAGAGCTCGGGTAGATCTCCTGGATTTAAAAGAACAAACCGAAGGTGAGGCGCATATATTTTTCAAATCTAAAATTGTTCGTGCCCGCATGTTTTATGCCAATCCTAAACCGGTTAAGCAATTAAAAATTAACCAGTTTTTAAAAGTAGAACCACCGCCAGATGATTATTTAGTGAAGCTACAGAAACAATTGGCATCTTTCCAGAGCATTCTTGAAAGTGGTGACTTGAGTATCAATAAGACAGTTGAGAATGAAGAAATCACTCTCATTAGCAAGGCATTAAAAGAATCGACTATCGTAGAGCCTATTGAACGAGGTGTTGCTGCTTTAATTGCATTCCATGGTCAAAATGAACCAGAGCCTGTGGAAGATATTGTAGAGGAAGAAGTTGAAGGGGCATTAACTATTTTCAGCAAACTACGAATTGACCCTGACGCTCCTCCAATATTAGTTGCTGACAAAGAAGCTTTTTCTGAGCCATTATTACCTATTAATGAAACAAGAAATCAAATGATAACGATTGAGCGTTTGGCAGGGGCTAAAGACAAATACGCAGGGACAGTAGCTAATGAATTAATCAAAGATTTTCAAATAGCAACCAGTTATCCTCCTGAAGAACGGGATGTGCTTGATGCCCAAGAACTTACTGGTATTATAAGAGATTTATCAGCTAAAATTTCCGCAGAACGTGAGAAAGCCAATAAAAAGGCTGCAGAGGAATTAACATAACGATCAACCGAAAATTGTTTTGGAAATGGTGTAAATCTTGGGTATGAACAAAGTTCTTTTTTAAGGTACTCTACGTTTAATAACCTGAGGAGTGATATTATTTCTTTAGAATTTTATTTATCAATTTGATCATTTGCCTGATTTCTCTCACGGAGCGCTTTTTGTATTCTGCATTTACAGGGTAATTATCAATATATCCACAGCCTAATTTGGCATATGTTGATTTGTCTTAATTAGTCAAGCCCATCTTAAATAAATAAATTATTTAAAAAAATGGTAATTTTATTAAATTCATTGTAACGTAATGATTTGTATGTTTTTATTATCAAATGGAATGTTTGAGATAGTTAGACATAGATAACACAATTAGTCTATTTTCAAAGATGGGGATAACAGGTGAGATCACTTCGTACTAACTACATCTATGTATTGTTTAAAACAACCGGATTATTTTTCTTATTATTTCTGAGTGCTTGTCATCGTTCTGGTTATATCTCTGAGAATGAAGTACCCAAATTACCATGCCGTGTTGATGGCGCATGTGATGCAACAATAATAAAAATGATGACCGATTTGAATAAAAAAGGGATTAAAGTTGCATCAGTAGGCCAAAATTATTTAATTAGTATACCTGCAAGTGCTTTGTTTGCTGATCAATCTCCTCGGTTACATTGGGCTTCCTATAGCCTTTTAAATGAGATCGCAACGTTTCTTAAACAATTTCGCAAAATTGCAATAACGGTAACCAGTTACAGTAGTAAATATGTGTCGGTAAAAAGAGAGAGAGCTTTGACGTTGGCGAGATCAAGAGTTGTGAGTGAATATCTATGGTCTCAGGGGGTTGATAGCAGAATCATCTTTACACAAGGGTTAGGTAGTGATAAACCTATAACTAGTTATACTCTTGGTGGTGATAGGTCACCCAATGCCAGGGTGGAGATCACATTTAGGCGGGCTGTGGCATAATTGAGGTAAAAATGAGTCGAGAAACATGGGCTTTAATAAAACGAAATAAGAATTTTAATGTCCATATTTACAGACGCGGCTTAACACTGCTAATTCTTTCTCTTGGATTGAATTGTGGGTTATCTGGATTGATTTATTATGTTCATATGCATGAACCTGAGCGAGATTTTTATGCAACCAGCGGCATAACTCCTCCTATCCAGCTTAAGCCCATGTCGACTCCTAATATGTCATCTGAGGCATTGCTCCCGCCGGATCCACCAGATGACGATTCACAAAGGATTATACCGCAATAATTTTAGAGGATATTATGGCTGAAGATGCCTTAACTGTAGTTGCCTTAAGAAATAAGTTTTATAAAGATAGCCAGCGCAAAGTCATATTGGCGTTATTGATTGCTATTCTGGTAAATGTGGTCTTGGCGTCACTTGTCGTCTATATGATTACTCATCCCCCCGCTCCAAAGTACTTTGCAACAAGTATTAATGGGCGTATTACCCCTTTATTCCCTTTGGATGAACCAAACCAATCAGACTCAGCTGTACTGCAGTGGGCCAATCAGGCAGCAATTGCAGCATTTACCTATAATTTCGTAAATTATCGCGATGAGTTACAGGCTTCTTCTGGCTTTTTTACGGCGGAAGGTTGGGATCAGTTTTTAGGTGCATTAGAGCAATCCAATAACCTTGATGCGGTTAAAGCGAAAAAATTGGTTGTTTCAGCGGTAGCAACTCGAGCCCCGATCATTTTGCAAAAAGGAGTGCTCAATGGCAGGTATTCCTGGAGAGTGCAGATGCCAATATTAGTGACCTATCAAAGCGCCAGTGAATTTACACAACAAAATAACGTAGTAACGATGCTGATAACCAGAGTTTCAACGTTGAATTCACCTAGAGGAATAGGTATTTCACAATTTGTTGTTGGACCTGCCAGCGGTGGGGTATCCTAGTGATGAAGAAATATTATCAATTATGTAAATATTGTTTGGTGATTAGTTTGACGTTCAGTATGTCATGCAGTGGCTATGCGGCTGATCAGTCAGATGATGCTCAGCAAGCGCTGCAGCAACTGCGTATGCTACAGCAGAAATTATCACAAAATCCTGCTCCTGATGTACAGTTAGGAGCTGGTGATGGAGGTGACAATGCCGCTTCTGATGCAACACAACAGTCTAATCAAGCTGGACAAACCAATACTCCTGCCGCAAATCAAACTCAAAATGCCGGTGGTGAGGGTCAGATAATTAGTCAAGATGATGCCGAAGTTATTGATAAAAAGGCCTTTAAGGATATGACACGTAATTTATATCCGTTAAATCCTGAGCAAGTAGTCCGATTAAAACAAATCTACGAAACTTCTGAGTATGCAAAAGCTGCAACGCCAGGCACCCCACCTAAACCTACAGCGACATCACAATTTGTTAATTTGTCTCCAGGCTCAACACCACCAGTAATAAGATTATCACAAGGTTTTGTGTCTTCTTTAGTGTTCCTGGATTCAACAGGAGCTCCCTGGCCTATCGCTGCATATGATTTGGGAGATCCTTCTTCATTTAATATTCAATGGGATAAAACCAGTAATACATTAATGATTCAAGCTACGAAGCTATATAACTATGGTAATTTGGCAGTACGGTTAAGAGGATTAAATACTCCTGTCATGCTTACTCTTATACCCGGACAGAAAGCGGTGGATTATCGAGTGGATTTGCGAGTTCAAGGTTATGGCCCCAACGCTAAAAGTATGCCAACTGAAGAAGGTATTCCTCCATCAGCTAATGATTTACTTCTTCATGTGTTAGAAGGTGTTCCTCCGCCCGGTAGTAGGCGTCTGGTGGTTAGTGGCGGAGATGCTCGAGCTTGGTTATCTAATGAAAAAATGTATGTTAGAACGAATCTCACTATATTGTCGCCGGGCTGGTTAGCCAGTATGACTAGCGCAGATGGAACGCATGCTTACGAAATGCAAAAGTCTCCGGTTTTATTAGTGTCTTGGCATGGAAAAGTCATGCAACTCAAGGTAGAAGGGTTATAAGCAAATGGCGAGCAAAAAAGAAAATCTAAAATCACTGTTTTCCAATACTCGGACTCGAGTGATTATCATTTTTACAGCAGCTTTATTAATTATCGCGGTAGTAATAGGGTTTTTAAAAATAAGAAGTGCTACTACCGGTTCTATTGCCGCAGCTGAAGTTTCTACTGTGCCAGGAGGAATTCAATCTATTCCAGGAGTTTTGGATCCAACTGCTCAATATGCCAAATTACAAGAAGAACAAAATGTAACCCAAGCAGAAATTGCTGAAAAAACAGGCGGGAGTGCAATTCCAACGATCATCCGTACTCAAGCATTGGGAGAAGGAGTTGGTGTTATTGGCTCCCAAAGTGGAGTAGGTTTTGCTGCTTTGGCACAAGAAGAGTTAGGTGGCCCTCAGCGAAGTTTATGGATACAACAGTTACAGGATGGTGGTTGTAGCAAATCTGTAATTACAAAAGTTGTGAATCAGGGGGCTCAATTAACTGATTTGAAAGCTGCTTGTAGTTGTGTGCAGTTAAAAGATAGTGGCTACGGTTTGCAAGAATTAGAGCAGGTCTGTGAATGTAAAGAGTTAAAAGCCGCTGGTTATAATGCGAGGCAGTTGAAGGAGGCCGGTTATAGTGCAGGTCGACTAAGAAATTGTGGGTTTGATGCTTGTGAATTACGCAATGCAGGCTTTACAGCCCAAGAAATGAAAGATGGAGGTTTTTCAGATGGGGAATTAAAAGGAGCAGGGTTCTCTGATGCTGAAATTGCAAAAGCAAGTGGCTTACCAGATGGTATAACTGCGGATGATGTGCGCAAAGCAGGATGTGGAGCTGCTGCATTGGCCAAATTACGTCAGGCAGGGGTTAGCGCGTCTGCGATTAGAAAAATAAGTGGCTGTACCGCTGAGCAGTTGAAAGCAGCAGGTTATACTGCTAAAGAATTAAAAGATGCGGGTTTCAGTGCCGCGGACTTAAAACGAGCGGGCTTTTCTGCTGCAGAATTAAAAGATGCTGGATTTACTGCAAGAGATTTGTTAAATGCGGGATTTACACCGGCCGATCTTGCTAAAGCAGGCTTTTCTGCTGCTCAAATTAAGGCTGCTCAGGCAGAGCTTCCACCTGGAATTACTCCGCAAGATGTTAAGAATGCCGGTTGTGATGTGGAGACTTTGAAAAAGGAAAGGGAAGCAGGGGTTAGTGCTGCCTTAATCAGACAATACGCAGGATGTAGCGCACAAGCCCTGAAAGCTGCCGGATTTACTGATGCGGATTTGGCGAATGCAGGATTTACTCCAGCTCAAATCAGCGCAGCCACTCCTGTGAGTGATGCGGACATAAAGGCTGCTGGCTGCGATCCTGAGAAACTGAAAAAATTATTATCTGCGGGTGTATCTGCCAAACGTATTAAAGAACTCAATGGGTGCAGTGCGCAAGCATTAAAAGATGCAGGGTATGATGCACAATCTTTGCTTGATGCAGGATTTACACCTCAAGAACTGCTTGCAGCAGGATTTACACCAAAGCAGTTGGAAGATGCAGGGTTAAATCCTGCATCCATTATTGCAGATGGGCGTGTTGCAGATTGCAGTGTGGAGTCATTAAAAAAAGCGAGGGCAGCTGGTGTCAGTGCTTTGACAATAAAGCAAACATTAGGATGTTCTGCGGCCGCATTGAAAGCAGCAGGCTATACTGCAAAAGAGCTGAAAGATGCCGGGTTTACTGCAGCTGAGTTAAAAGCGGCCGGTTTTAGCGCGAAAGACTTAAAGGATGCCGGTTTTACAGCAAAGGAATTACGTGATGCAGGATTCTCCGCTCAGGAATTAAAAGATGCTGGTTTTAGCGCAAAAGACCTAAAAGACGCTGGTTTTTCTGCTGCGGAATTAAAAGCAGCAGGATTCACAGCTGCACAGCTTAAGGCTGCTGGGTTTTCTGCAAAAGATCTAAAAGATGCTGGTTTTTCTGCCGCAGAATTAAAAGCAGCAGGATTTGACGCAAAAGAATTGAAAGATGCTGGTTTTACCGCAGCTGAATTAAAAGCGGCCGGTTTTAGTGCGAAAGAATTGAAAGATGCCGGTTTTAGCGCCTCAGAATTGAAAATGCGGGCTTTAGTGCCTCGGAGTTAAAGAATGCTGGTTATTCCGCAGATGAACTGAAAAAAGCCGGATTTACCTCAGCTGAACTGAGAAATGCTGGATTTTCTCCACAAGAGTCGGCTGTTGCAGGATTACAAGGTCCTGATTTGCAACAACTCGACTCAAGCATTACAGGAATTCCCTCAATTCCTGGCGCAACTCCAAGGGCCACAACCAGCGATGCGGCTTCTAGCGCTGAGCAACTTCAAGCCATTTTGCAAAAGCAAAATGAGCAATTGGCTGAACAAAAATATCAGCAAGAAATTCAACAAAGAACTTCTGACATGCTCACGGCAGCGACTCAGTTGGTTCAAGACTGGAAGCAAGTTGAAACCCAGGTGTATACAGAAGGTACAGAAGAAACAAAGACATCTGGTGGTGAAAGCACGGTTCCAGGAACCGGCACAGGTGCAAATAATCAGCCAGTAGAGCAAGGCGCAAGTGGTGCTCAGAATCAGGCTATTATCAAAACAGGTGATATTATGTTTGCCGTTCTGGATACCTCGGTAAATAGTGATGAACCTGGCCCAATATTGGCAACTATTGTTACTGGCAAGCTAAAAGGCTCAAAATTAATAGGAAGCTTCAACTTACCGTCTAATGCGGACAAGATGGTGATTACCTTTAATACCATGTCAGTTCCAGGAGCAGAAAAGACTATATCGATCTCGGCTTATGCAATTGATCCAAATACAGCAAGAACAGCCTTATCCAGTAGAACCAATCATCACTATTTAATGCGATATGGTTCTTTATTTGCTTCATCCTTCTTACAAGGATTTGGAAATGCCTTCCAGTCAGCAAACACAACAATCACCATTGGTGGTACTGGTGGTGGCAATAATATTACTGTAGCCAATGGCGTTGGTCGCTCAACGTTGGAAAATGCGGTTATAGGATTGGCTACCGTTGGAAAGGCATGGAGTCAACAGGCGCAACAATTGTTTAATACACCAACAACTGTGGAAGTTTATTCTGGTACAGGTTTGGGTATTTTATTTACCCAGGATGTTACAACAATTTAATTTGATGGCGGATAATGATGGCAGAGCACGATCAAAATAATGATGAATATAAATTTGCAGAACTTGATTCATACGATATGGATCAGGCGGGTGAATCGGATCTCGATTCACAAGCTTCGTATCAATCGGGAAAAGAAGGATTAACAAGGAAAAAAGATATTAAACGAAACGCTCTCATTGCTATTGGGGTGGTTATTTTTATAATGGTTATGTATAAAATTATTGGTTGGATGTTTTTCTCAGATAAATCCAAACAAGTAACCTCACAACCGGCAATTCCCCCAGTGACTCAGGTAGCAACGCCCCAACCTGTCCAAACAATACCAACAACTCCCATACAACAAGTTCAACCTACGACTGTTGTTGAGGATGACTCGGATCTAAAGAAAAAAGTTTCAGCAATAGAAATGTCACAACAGAGTCTTCGTTCTGAGGTCAATGCACTTAGTGAACAAATCAATGCAGTCAACAATAATATTAAAAATTTAAACGCTCAAATTGTAAATCTGAATCAAATTATTGGTAATATGTCAAACCAAATAGCAAGACAATCAGAAGTTATTAATGTCTTAATGGTACGCACAACGCCTAAGAAAGTTGTAAAAATATCTCGACCAGCAGTTGCAGCAAGAGTTATTTATTATATACAAGCAGTAATTCCAGGTCGGGCTTGGCTAATTGGCTCAAATGGTTCTACACTTACAGTTAGAGAGGGATCAAAAATTCCTGGATATGGAATAGTTAAATTAATTGATTCTTTGCAAGGTCGTATTTTAACAAGTTCTGGACAAGTGATTAAGTTTAGTCAAGAAGATAGTTGAGGCGTATATGGCTGATCCGACTTGTACTGGCGGCACAGTATCATGCTGGATAGTGAGTCAAGCTAACATATTAGCTAATGTTGCTAATCAGTTGGAGCCTGTTCAAAGGCTGATTACTGGAGGCGCTTATTTGATTGGGTGTGCTTTTATATTTAAGGCAATTTATAGCTTAAAGGTTTATGGAGAAGCCAGAACGATGATGTCGAGCAATACGAGCATCAAAGAACCGGTGATATATTTATTGGTAGGCGCATTGCTTATCTATTTCCCATCACTGGTTTCATCCGTACTGCAAACAACATTTGGTTATAGTAGTCCCCTGTCCTATTCAGGAGGTGTGAGTAGTGGAAGTGATACTATAACTGCATTATTTGGTAGTGGCAGTCTTGTAGGCAGACCTTTGGTGATGATTATCCGGGTTATTGGTTTAATTGCATTTGTAAGAGGGTGGGTATTAATTGCGCGTTCCGCGTCGCAGGGGCAACCTCCAGGAGGTACAGGTAAAGGTTTGATTCATGTATTTGGCGGGATATTGGCAATAAATATTGTTGGTACGATTGATATGATTAACAATACTTTATATGGTACTTAAATAATTCAAAAATAGGAGAGAATTGTGAACATTAAGGTTATCCATAAATCAGGTTATAAACACTGGCTTGTAAGTGCAGTTTGTTTGGCTTTATTGACCCTAATATGTCAGGATGCTGCGGCAGGTGTATCGCTAGGTAAAATGGCATCACAAATTACGGGTTCATTTACCAGTCTTACTAAATTGATTACAGCGGGTTCTTATTTGGCTGGCTTGGGTTTTTCTATTGGTGCGATTATGAAATTTAAGCAGCATAAGGATAATCCTACTCAAATTCCAATTGGAACACCAATTGCCTTGATATTTATTGCTGCTGCATTATTGTTCCTTCCTTCTATTTTGGGAGTAGCAGGCGTAACCATGTTCGGTGGTAGTGGTGGTAAAACAGCTGGACCTACTGGAACAATATATAAGACTAATTAATCAGAGAGATTATTTATATTATTTGGGTAAAGATAATACCGCTTTACCCAATTTAATTTATAGACTTTTTATTGTGTTAAATAGTAAGTTTAAATGATTGTCTCTATTAATATGGTCAAGTATTCTTAAGCTGACTGCAGCAGCAGTTAAAGATACAACACATAATTTTTTGAAAATTGACTAAATGTGAACCAAAAATATGGCGGATAATCAGCAACGATGTGAGCTAAAACTAATTGCCTCACCAGGTTCCTGGCGTTTATATTCAGCCAGAAAAATTGATGAGCGATTTAAATCCTATGAGCAAAAAATCTTTCAGCGAGATAGGTATACTTGCCAATTCTGCGGGTTCCAAGCGCGTTTATACCAAGACATCGTGAATCTGGATGGCGACTATACAAACAATAGGTTGTCAAATTTAGTTACAGCTTGCTGTTTCTGTGCGCAATGCTTTTTTGTTGAATCAGTAGGAGTTGGTGGTTATGGTGGAGGTACTTTGATCTACCTGCCAGAATTAACTCAGGCTGAACTGAATAGCTTATGCCACGTTCTTTTTTGTGCTATTACCAATGATACTGGATATAAATCCAGTGCACAGAATATATATAGAAGTTTTAAGTTTCGTTCGCAAATTGTCGAAGAAAAATTTGGTGAGGGTACAAGTGACCCCGCAATATTTGGACAATTAATGATTGATTCTGGTGTGAATAGTGAAGAAATAAGAGAGAAACTTTTTAAAAATATAAGGCTATTACCTTCCAGAGCAAAATTCAGGAAACAGATAGAGAAATGGGCTGCCAGTGCTTTAGAAGAAATTGCAGATTAAACAGTAAAAGTACTATTAATAATTGAGGACAAAGGATGGCAAATTGGTCAGAATCGTTTTTTGAAGGCGTCGATACTTTCTTTGCCTGGTTAAGTACTTCCTTAAAGCAAACTACAGAGTCCTATATTGATTTGGAGACAGCAGATAGCCCTACTGTATTAGTTAATCATGATGGTTCATTGCTGTCGATATTAAAAATTGAAGGGATTACCGGATTGGCAGGCCCTGAAGAATTTGAACGGCTGGTTGAAGGCTTAGCTAACTCATTTCAAGCCGCTATGGGTCGGCCTGGTCATGCACTACAAGTTTATTTTAGTCATGATAAGCAAAACATAGTAAAAATGATCAAGGATATTTATGACCCTGCGGAAGCAACAGCAAACCGTCTTGAACTTAATTTAAGAGATTTGTTTGAAGAGCGGGTCAATTATTTATCACAATATTGTGCAGAGGAACGCGTTTATTTTGTTTTGTATACGAGACCATTTAATTTGGCGAGCGATCAGTTAAAAGCTGCAAACAAAGCAAAAATGAAGATGATCAAGGACACAAAGGCTCCCCCTTTTAAAAACTCACAAACGATTTTTGCGGCTGTTCCGGAAATAAGAGATACGCATGATGCTTATGTGCGCGCAATTCTTAATGATCTGGATGCCCTTAATGTGATAGCTAAGTTGCTTGAGGTACATGATGCTGTACATGCCATTCGTATGACAGGGGATCCTGATTATACTGCAGATGACTGGCGAGCAACTTTACCTGGAGACAAAATCTCTGTTCGCGAACTCAATAATTTTGAGGGAGACCCTTCTGATTTATTATGGCCGCCGTTATCCAAGCAGGTTTTACCAAGAGATGCAGAGATTATTGATTTACGCACTGTCCGAGTAGGGGATAAAATTTATGCTTCGACCTATATTGATTTGTTCCCCAAGGACGTAAGGCCGTTTATTAGTTTATTTTCTCGTATTCTTCCTTCACATGTACCATGGAAAATTTCTTTTTTGCTGGAAAGCGAAGGATTAAGCACAATTAAATTGAAGGGGCTATTGGCTGCTATATTAAGCTTTAGCTCTGCACAGAATCGTTTAATTAGCGACTCCGTCAATCTGTTGAAATATATACAACTCAATACGGATGAGGCTATTGTCAGGCTACGTGTCGTTGCAACAACCTGGGCCCCTGAAGGCAATATACCCTTATTGAGACGAAGAAGTTCTGAGCTAGTAAAGGCTATTGAAGGTTGGGGTTCTACTGATGTATCAGAGATTTGTGGGGACCCGTTTGCAGGCTTTGTGTCAAGCATGCTAGCTACTACTTTGAACAGTTCAGCTGTGGCATCGGTAGCTCCTTTATCAGATGTTATCTCAATGCTGCCTATTACAAGGCCAGCATCTCCCTGGAAAACAGGAGCTCTGCTTTTTAGAACGCCAGATGGTAAACCGTGGCCATTTCAACCAGGCTCAACGGAACAAACTACCTGGATTGATCTGGTTTACGCTCGTCCTGGTTCTGGTAAATCTGTGTTGTCAAATGCGCTGAATTTAGCTCTTTGTCTCTCTGGTGGTCTAATGCGTTTGCCGCGCATAGCAATTATTGACATAGGTCCCTCAAGCAGTGGTTTGATTTCATTGCTAAAAGAGGCTCTCCCTGCATCCAAGCGTCACTTGGTAGCTTATCATAGATTAAGGATGACTCCAGATTATTCCATTAATCCGTTTGATACCCAATTGGGCTGTCGTTATCCAACTGCTTTGGAGCGGTCATTCCTGGTTAATTTCATGACCTTGTTAACTACACCATTAGGAGCTGCAAAGCCATATGACGGAATGGCCGATTTGGCAGGTATGGTAGTAGATGAATTATATAAAAGCCTGGCTGATGAATTTAACCCGACTCCTTATGCGCCAGGAATAGAGGAATTTATCGATAGTATTCTGGAGGAAATAGGTTTTGTCCGAGATGCCAAGTCCACTTGGTGGGAAGTTACTGACGCACTCTATTCAGCAGGTTTTGTCCATGAAGCGATGTTGGCGCAACGATATGCAATGCCATTATTAGCAGACGCTGCTTCTATCTGTAGAACACCATCAATTGAGGATTTGTATGAAAAGATTACTGCTCCAACTGGCGAATCACTAATTAATGCTTTTTCAAGAATGATTTCATCCGCTGTTCGTGAATATCCTATTTTATCACGTGTCACTAGCTTTGATATCGGTGACGCAAGGGTAGTCTCTCTTGATTTGGATGAGGTAGCGAAAAGCGGTGGTGATGCGGCTGATAGACAAACAGCAGTGATGTATATGTTAGCCAGATATGTGTTGGCAAGGCACTATTATTTAACAGAAGAAAGTTTGAATAATGTACCAGAACAATATAAAGAGTATCACAAACAGAGAGTATTGGAGATTCGAGAAGATCATAAGCGTATTGTTTATGATGAATTCCATCGCACGGCAAAATCGTCTGCTGTCCGTGAGCAAGTTATTATTGACATGCGTGAAGGCCGAAAATGGAAAGTGCAAATTTCCTTATTATCACAAGCAGTGGATGACTTTGATCCGGTAATGATTGATTTTGCTACCGCTATTTATGTTATGGACGCAGGGCCATCTCAGGCCGTCGAGAAAACCAGTCAAATTTTTGGACTTTCTGAAACAGCCAAGATCGCTTTACGTACTCGAGTTCATGGTCCCAGACAAGGTGGGGCTACTTTCCTTGCTCAATTTGCTACTAAAACAGGAATTAACGTACAATTATTGACCTTAACATTGGGGCCGGTAGAATTATGGGCATTTAGTACTACTGCAGAAGATGCGACAGTAAGGAATCTTTTGTATAGGCATCTGGGACCAAGTGAAGCTCGACGACTTTTAGCCGCACTGTTCCCGAATGGTACGGTAACTAAGGAATTGGAGGCTCGCCTGGCAAGTATGAAGCAAAAAGTTGGATTAATTGAAGACGAAGAGAGAGAGGGGATGATTAACCAATTGGTGAATGATATTCTTGATGCTTATTCAAAAGATCCCAACGTGAAAAGCTTGCCTGCAAAAGTGGGTTGAAGCGGGTAAGGTTTTTATTAGTATGTCCCTATGCTCTTATTTTCCGGGTAATAATGCTTGGATATTTTCTGCTTAATAGATTTCGATCAAATTGTATTCTTGCTTATTCAATTGAGAGAGATAGCGATTGATATCAATCTAATGTCTTAAATAAGTTCTTTTTGATAACTTTCACGAATAGAAATAGTTATTGGTATTACGATAAGAGTCCACAGGAATAAGTACCAGGCTGGAGCCATTTTATTGTTACTTAATTCAATCAATGTAAAAGCTACCAAAGGCATGGTCCCGCCAAACAAAGCCTGGCCAATGTTATAGGATATGGAAATTCCACTTGCTCGTACACTGGTTGGAAACATTTCTGCAATAATAGTGGGTACTGTCGCATTAATTGGGGCTAAAACTATCGCCAGTAATAATTCGCAGCATAATGCTTTCCACCAACTGCCACTTAATAAGAGCCAAAAAAATGGGAAGATTAGTATGCAAAGAGAAAATAAACCTATTAAAAAAATAGGCTTACGTCCTACTACATCAGAAAGAAATCCCATCAGTGGTATTAAAACTGTCAAAAGAGCAAGCGCAATTAAATTGATTAATAATGCATCTTTTAAGAGAAAATACTCAGATTTGACTAAAAAGGTTGTGACATAGGCGATAAGTACATAATTAGCCATGGCAAGAATACTAGTAATTATTACAGATAAAAACAATTGCTGTTTAAATCGCGTGAATACCACTTTTGCAGGAAGTTCGGTAGTATGCTTATCCTTAAGAAATGTGGGTGATTCAACGCTTTTAATACGCAAATAAATGCCCAAAATTCCTAAAATCCCCCCTAGCAGATACGCATACCGCCATCCCCAATTTAATAGAGAATCACCTGTAAATAATGTGCTGAATATTGATGCTGTAAGCGCTCCTATAAAAATACCTAAAAAAGCGCTACTTAACACCAGGCTTCCAGCAAGTCCTCGCCTATTTTGAAACATATGCTCAATCAAGTAGGTGGTCGAACCAGGAAGTTCACCTCCTACTGCAAGCCCCTGAATAAGTCTTAAAACAGAAAATAAAATGGGGGCGATAATTCCCCAAGAATTAAAATCAGGTAATACCGCAATTAATGCGGTAGAAATGGTCATTACTGACATAGACAGTATTAATGCTTTCCGCCTTCCAACATGATCAGCATAGTGCCCAAGCAAAAGCCCACCAATTGGGCGCATAATGAACCCTATAGCAAACAAGCTAAATGTTGCTATAAGTGAAACAAAATGGATTTTTGAAGGGAAAAAGATTTCAGCAAAAACAGGGGCAAAACTGGCATAGAGTAAAAAATCATACCACTCCAAAGCATTTCCATATAATCCAGCAATAATACTGTGTTTGGTATTTTGCTTCATAATTATGCAATATGATCGTTCAAATTAAACCCATTTAGAATTCCTGGAGTAAAAGGGTTAATTTGGTTGTTTGTTTTTAATAAATACCGGCCGGAGTTGCTGTTCACCTCAAAAAGTATTTGGAGGCTGGAACTATCTTGCTCATCCACAAGAACATTAACTTTTTCAAGTAATTTAAATATTGCCCAGGTTCCATATTCTGTGAGCTCGTAATGATTCCCTTCAATAGAATCAAGAGTCAGTTTAGCGTTGTTTTGGGGCCAAGTGAAACGAATTAATGAATCACTGGTTTGGTTGTCCATTAATTTGGTCCCGCCAATTTCAAGGACTAGATTAGAAACTACGGGATCCAGAGAGATCTTTTGCAAGCTAAAATCAATTTTACTTTCATCACTGTGATCAGGAAAAAACATATTAGTAATGATATTGGCGCGGATTAATTCATCAATCACTTCATTTGAAATAGGTAAGATAAAATCATTGACGGCTTTGGGCTTCCATTCTGGAGATGAAGTATCAAGAAATGGTTTAATGTATTGTTCAGAGTAAGTGTTCAATAGGCCATGAGTTGAGAAAAAGCGATTAAAATCTGCAATATCTATTTCTGCAGTTTGTGAAGAATCAAAAGGATAACGCTGTGCAATAGAATTTTGGAACTCTCTATAAACGGTTTTTTGCCATTGATTATTAATGTATTGACGACTATCTCTAATCAGTATAACCCAGGCATCACCAGCTATTTGCCTTGTCCATGAACTTAATGGTTCAGGTAATTGTCGTGCCTGGCTATAAAGCAAACTGACAGGGTCAGAGGAATTTTCATTGATAAAGCGCGAGCGTGTAATGGTAAATGCCGTTTTACCTCCATCGTTTACAACAGATAAAGTTGCAATAAATCGTTCTAATTCAGAAATTCTAAAATCCAATTCCTTTATGCTGGATAAAGTTGTTAAATTTAAATCAGTAAATTGATTGCCAATGAATTGGTTAAAGGTGGATATGCCTTCAGTTAAATCCGGTTTTGTTTCTTGCTGAATAAGATTTGCGAACTTATAAAACGAATTGGATTGTTGTATTAGTTTTGTTAATTGACGACCTTGCTGATAATCCTGATAACGTAATGGTTGGGATTTCTTCATGAATGTTTGCCACCAGGTGACGTAATCAAAGCAATAAGCCTGAATAAGCATATTGTGTAATTGAGACAAATCCTGTCTCGCAAGTACCCAGTTTTCTGATTGAAGAGTACTTGTAATTTTAGGTAATTCGTTAATGATTTTTGTAAATCCGGTTTTAGTAAAATAGGTTGGCACTTCATCGGTGGGTAAAGTAAACCCTTCGATTACTATTTTTTGTTTTTCCTGAGGGAAATATTCTTTGGCAATGGAGTAATATAAATAACTTGTTGGAAGCGCATTAAGATAATTCCTCGCATCACTGATTATTTGTGATTTGATGGGTATATTTTGAGGAGGGTTATCAAGGGTTTGTTTTAAAAGAGCCAATTGTTTTTGAGTAGTTCCTGATGCATGTCCTTGCCATTGTTGTTGAAACCAATCCAGGATGGGTTGCGCTGAAAAATATTTTACTTGTCCTAACATTAAATAAATTTTTAAAGCTTTATAACGAGTGATAGGTGTGTTGCCAGGATTTGTAATGACTTGTTCTAACTCATTGGCTAAAGAAGGAAGAAACTCACCTTGTAAACGATTTTGAGTATTGTTTTGAAGATTTAATTTTAATTGGTGCACAGTTGGGAGCGATATGGAGTTCGATGTAATGTTATTCATTTTATTTGCGGCTTGCGATAAATGATACAACGCCTGTGCACCGCTAGTCCCCTGATTATTCAGAGCTTCATAAGCAAGCAATTCTTTGCTGGCTTCATCAAGGATATGAGATGTTTTGTAGTGATTATAACTTAGAGTTAATAAACTAAGCCCTGCCAAACTTACTGCAACAGCAATAAATGGCCTTTGAGAAAATTTTGTTACCTGTGGTAACTGAGTACATTGCTCCTGGATTGTTTTCAGAGCGCCTTCTACAAAATAGGATCTGAAATTGGTTGCTTGTGGGAAAGTATCCTGAACAACCAAGGCGTATTCATGCTGAATTTTCTTGTTGAGTCTGTCTATACTAACTCCGCCTTGCTGAGCACTCGTGAAAAAAATGGAGTGAACATGGAATAATTTTGGCGAAATTCCCTGAATTAATGATTGAATGGGGGCTCTCAAACTGGCTAATTGCATAGGAAACTCACGGATCAAACTACGTTTGATAGTGGAGCGTACCGGGTGCATTTTATTGATAACTTGCTGTCCCAAAGCTTCAATTAATTGATTGAATTGAAGGGAATACGTTTCAATTTTTTTACTTGGTTGGTTTACACAATCGAGAGAAAAACCAAGTGGTTTGGATAGATCATTGACATGATCCATTTGATAAAATTCAGAAAAACCAGCCAGGGTATCCATCTTGGTGAATATTAAAGCTAATTCTGCCTGATATCCCAGATTAACGCCTAACCGTTGAAGAAGTTGCAAATGGGATTTTTTTTGTTCAGTAAATTGTGCTGGTTCAGCGATCAATAAATCATTGACATCCACGCATAAAATCAGTCCTGTAATTTTGAGATGACGATTGCATTTGTTTAATTGTTTAAGTGTTGTAAGCAATAATGTTTTGCTATTAGTAAGCCAATTTTCACCAAGTTCTACTATGATTCCTTTTTGATTAAAATACAGTTTGGCATGCTCTTCGCTGAACACAGGCATTTCTTCCATATTACTTTGTTTTAACAGTGCCGATTTGCCTTGGGCATTTTTTCCGGTGATGACAATAAAAGATAATTGATTAACTTGTGGTTTTAGTTGAGAGAGAATTTTTTTTATAGCATCACATAATGCGCGTAATGAATTGTCCATTAGTTTTCCAGCATAGCAAGTTGGGTATGTCCAAATAAAACGGTTTTCGCTTTGTTTTCTAATAAAACATGGCTAGTAACGAAAGCCAGAATTACAATACCTACAGCAACAATAGTTGTTATCCATGTTGTTTTATAATTTTTTTTAATAGTTTTGGGAAGAGGATTCTCATTAAACAAGCGATGTGGTTTATTAAAACGGTATTTTTGAATGATTTGATATAAATCTTCAATAGTATTATCAAGAGATTGTCGTCCGTCTGCTTTCAGATGGTATTCACCTTCAAAGCCGGCAATCAGGCAAAAATAGGTTAATTCAATTAAATCGAGAAATTGGTTGGGTCTCTCTTTAATGTAGTTCAGTATCTCAAAAAAACGCTGTTGAGGTTGTGCCCCATCACTTGACAGAGGAGTGAATGATTTGAATTCTGTCGTCAGGTTATAGACCCTTAGATAACTTTTACCTAATATTTCATCAATGGTTGCTGATAATAGGTATTGAGCAATGCTAATAATATCCAACGGATATTTAGAGGCGTCTAATTTGCTATGAAAGGCACGTAATTCATGCTGTATATTTTCTCTTATATCTTCTACTGGAGGTAAAGAAGGGCTTAAACAAAGTCTTTCCAATAAAGACAGTAATGGACCTGCTGCTGCCACTAAAATATTTGTAGAAAATGGGGCAATAAATAATTTAGAGCGATAATATCCACTTGGAACCAGCGCAGGCTCTGTGAGTGCAAGACGATTGACAAGTGAGGACGGGTATTGCTCAGTTGTCATGATATTACTCCATGAGATTTATTTACGCATTAGACCTTTAGTATCATTTTTGTCTTTTGCGTGATTGCCAGTTGATTAGTAAGTATTTCTAAAATTCTCATTTATTCTATAGGTAAAACCTGCTTCTAGAAATACTTGTCCTTGTTCTAACATCAAATCCATAAATCCTACAAGAAAAGATCCATTTACTCTAATCAAAAAGCTTCAATTAAAAAGAAGATGATACGTTATATACGGCTCTTTGTTCAAGTTAGTCAAGCAGAGATTGCATTAATGTTTAAAATGGCGTATTCCTGTAAAAATCATCGCTATTTTATGTTGGTCGGCGCAAGATATGATTTGTTCGTCTCTGATAGAACCGCCTGGCTGAATAATTGCTGATATACCAGCCTTCGCAGCTATTTCAACAGTATCAGGGAAAGGGATAAATGCGTCTGATGCCATAACTGAGCCATTGGGATCAAACCCCATTTGCTCTGCTTGCCACAAACCAATACGAGCGCTCATTACTCGACTGGTTTGCCCTCCTCCAATTCCTATAGTGGCCAAATCTTTAGCGTATACAATGGCATTGGATTTGACATGCTTGGCTGCTAACCAGGCGAACATTAAATTTTGTAGTTGGTGATCAGTGGGTTTTATCTGGGTCACGGTTTGCAGCTCACAAGATTCCAGAGAAAGAGAATCATGTTCTTGTACTAATAGACCACCATCGACTTTTTTCATATTTAATCTAAAATGGGTACCTTGTTGCCAAAAGCCGGTTAGAAGAACACGAATATTCTCTTTGGTTGCCAGAATTTTTTTTGCTTCTTCATTGACATCAGGTGCAATAATCACTTCAACAAATTGCTTTTCAAGTATTGCTTTGGCGGTATCGCTATCCAGAGTCCCATTGAAAGCAATAATCCCTCCGTAAGCAGATATGGGATCACTTTGAAAGGCTTTTAGATAAGCATCAAGTGACGTGTCAGATAGCGCAATGCCACAAGGGTTGGTATGCTTTACAATGACGCAAACCGATTTTTCATTGGAAAATGACTTAACACAATCGAGAGCAGCATCGGCATCAAGGATATTATTATAGGATAACTGTTTTCCCTGTAATAGGGTTGCTGTACCCAGAGAACCTGGATGTGAATTTTTATCAGCATAAAAAATAGCTTGTTGATGAGGATTTTCACCGTAACGAAGCTCGGTAATTTTATTAAATTGGCAGGTTAGTACATCGGGAAATCCAGTTGGCACATAATCATTACCCAAAGTGGTCAAATAATTTGCAATTGCGGCATCGTAGGCTGCAGTATGGGCAAATGCTTTTTTAGCTAATGTAAAACTCCAATGCGAAGGAGCCTTCTCATCTTGTAAATAATGAATCAATTTTGGGTAATCATTAGGATCAACGATGACATAAGTATGGGCATGATTTTTAGCTGCTGCCCTTACCATCGTTGGTCCACCAATGTCAATGTTTTCAATGGCCTTATTAAAATCACAGTCCGGGTGGTTAATTACTTGTTCAAAGGGATATAAATTGACAATAAGTAAATCAATAGGTTTTATCCCATGCTGTTTTAAAACGGGGCCGTCTTGTTCTCCACGGGCTAATAAACCGGCATGAATAGCTGGATGAAGGGTTTTGACTCTTCCATCCATTATTTCGGGAAACCCAGTGCAATCACTGACATCGGTAACTGGTAGTCGATGTTCTCTTAATATGGCAGCTGTGTTACCTGTGGCTATCAATTCCACTCCACGGCCATGTAAGGCCTGACCGAGTTCTCTTATTCCTCTTTTATCAGAAACACTCAGCAGTGCTCGACGTGGCTTGAAAGAAGAGTAAATTTGTTTTTTCGCCATTTACATATCTCTTAGTGATATCGTTATTATTTGCTGGTAAAAACCAGCAATGCCCATCCCTCATAATATTCGGTTGAAGTATGAGTGAATGCGGAATCATAAGCTTCAATTAGTAAAGGGGCTTGTTCTTCCAGGATCCCTGAAGTTACCAAATGCGCGCCTGATGGGAGCAATTGATGAAAACGTTCCTTTAAACTGATTAATGGGGCCAACAAAATATTTGCGATAATTAAATGCACAGGATTTTGCAATGCTTCCGGAGAGCTGATAGAGAGTTGGCTCTCAGTGATATGGTTGGCATGTGCATTACTTTGAGTGGCTTGTAAGGCTTGATTATCTATGTCAACAGCATAGACATGTTTAGCTCCTAACTTGATAGCCGCGAGTGAGAGTATTCCTGAACCACAACCATAATCTATTATTGATTTATTTTTTAAATCAGCCTGCTCCAGCCAAGTTAGGCATAGGGAGGTTGTCGCATGTGTGCCTGTACCAAATGCTAACCCAGGATCTAATATTAAATTAACCGCATCAGGTTCCGGGGGAGGGAGCCAAGTAGGGCAGACCCATAAGCGGTTACCAAAACGTTGAGGTCGAAAATCATCCATCCAGGCTCTTTCCCAATTTTTATCAGCGAGCAGTTCCAAACTGCAATGCAGAGATGGTCTTTTAGCAACTAATTGTTCTCTTGCGTATTGCGCCTCTTCTGCTTGGGCAAATAGGGCATGAATGATTACTTCAGGCCATAAAGGCGTTGTCCCTGGCTCTGGTTCAAGAACGGGGTTGTCATTTTTGTCCGTGAGTGTGATGGACAAGGCGCCGCATTCTTCGAGTTCCTCGGTTATTTCTTCAATCTTGTCATTAGGACAATGTTCTATTTTCAGTTGAAACCACACGCTATGAATCCTTGAGCATTTTTTCTAGATAGTGAATGTTTGTGCCACCTTCTATAAAAGATTTGTCATGAAGAATACGTTGGTGTAATTCAATATTGGTCTTAATGCCATCAATAATGATTTCATCAAGAGCATTACGCATTCTGGCAATGGCTTCTGCTCTTGTTGCCCCATAACTTATCAATTTTCCTATCATGGAATCGTAATTAGGCGGAACAACATAGCTGCTGTAGATGTGGGAATCAAAACGAATGCCTGGACCTCCTGGTTGGTGAAGTAATTTTATGGTTCCAGGGGAAGGCATAAAATTCCTCGGATCTTCTGCATTGATTCGGCATTCAATAGCATGGCCACGTAATTTAATATCTTTTTGGGTTAATGTCAGAGGAATATCGCTGGCAATTTTGATTTGTTCCTTAATTAAATCAATACCAGTGATCATTTCAGTTACTGGATGCTCAACCTGAATACGCGTATTCATTTCGATGAAATAAAAACAACCATCTTGAAATAAAAATTCAAAGGTTCCAGCACCTCGGTATTGTAACTCTTTGCAAGCTTTAATCACTGACGCGCCAATTTCTTCTCTTAATTCAGGAGTGATTCCTGGAGCCGGGGCTTCTTCTACGACTTTTTGATGTCGTCTTTGCATCGAACAATCACGCTCGCCTAAATGAATAGCATGCCCTTTCCCATCACCAAGGACTTGGAATTCAACATGGCGAGGATTTTCCAGAAATTTTTCCATGTAAACTATCGGGTTATTGAAAGCGGCTTTTGCTTCGCTTCGGGTTAACGCAATAGCACTAAGTAAATTCGATTCGCTATGCACGACTCTCATGCCACGTCCACCACCACCGCCGGCTGCTTTGATAATGATTGGATAACCAATTTTTCGCGCCAACTCCAGATTTTTGTTGTCGTCATCTCCTAAAGGACCGTCTGAACCGGGAACACAGGGTACTCCTGCCGCTTTCATGGCAGCAATCGCGGAAACTTTATCCCCCATAAGACGGATGGAGTCACCACGTGGGCCAATAAAACGAAAACCACTTTGCTCAACAATATCTGCAAAATCGGCATTTTCTGATAAAAATCCATAACCTGGATGTATTGCTACGGCATCCGTAATTTCTGCCGCAGATATAATTGCGGGGATATTAAGATAGCTTTTTTGGGCAGGCGCAGGCCCTATGCATACTGTTTCATCAGCAAGGCGAACGTGCAATAAATCTTTGTCTACATCAGAGTGAACAGCAACAGTCTGAATGCCAAGTTCTTTACAAGCACGCAATATACGAAGCGCAATTTCGCCTCTATTAGCAATAACTATTTTACTGAGCATAAACAGACCTCTCTATTCTATAATAAACAAGGCCTGGTCATATTCAACGGGATCCCCGTTTTTTACCAAGATTTCAACAATTTTCCCAGCACGATCGGCTTCAATTTCATTGAACATTTTCATTGCTTCAATAATGCATAGAGTATCTCCCGCTTTAACAGATTGTCCCACTGTTACAAAAGGTGGGCTGTCTGGCGATGGTGCTGTGTACATCGTACCAACCATTGGTGAGCGAATTTTATGGCCCGAAGAGGTTGAGGTAACTTGTTTATTTTCAACCACATGAGGTTCTGCGGCAGAATTATTGGAGGAAGGAATGGGGGCGGTTTGCTTTGCAGTGGGAGGAGCCACATAATGAATTTGCGGAGCTGCTTCTGCTACTATATTACTATGCCGACTTAGTCTTAATGACTCTTCTCCTTCTTTGATTTCAATCTCTGAAATCCCAGTTTCTTCCAAGAGCTCGATGAGTTTTCTGATTTTTCTGATATCCATTTGTTCTTTCTCTCTACTTTAATTCTTTGATAATTGCTTGTAAGGCCAGTGAATACCCTTGCGCCCCCAAGCCGCTAATGACACCAACGGCAATATCTGAGAAATAGGAATGGTGGCGAAAAGTTTCACGGGAAAAAATGTTACTTAAATGAACCTCAATAAATGGGATAGCAACAGCACTTAAAGCATCTCTAAGTGCAATGCTTGTATGAGTAAATGCTGCAGGATTTATGATAATGTAATTGATTTTATCAATTCCAGCCTGATGGACGGCTTGAATTAACTCTGCTTCAGCATTGCTTTGAAAGCAGCTAAGTTGAATTCCTGCATTGCCAGCTTCCTGGATTAAATCACCATTGATTTGAGTTAACGAAGTATGGCCGTAAAAGGATGGTTCTCGGGAACCTAAAAGGTTTAAATTCGGGCCATGTAATACTAGAATTTTTTTCATTACATATCAGTATAGTTTGAGATTTGCAGATTTTGCCTGAACTTTATGAACATGTCCATATATCTGCGAGGATATCGGCAAGATCTCGGCAAGTTTAGCAAGAAATTTTATATTTAGTGAAAAGCAATAGGCTCTGCTTCAAGGGTGTCCTGATTTTAGGATTATGCTATTGTTATTTATTTCTTGAGCCAGGAAGAGCTTGTGTCTAAAACGTTTATAACCGATGTCACCTTGCGTGATGCTCATCAATGTTTAATCGCGACAAGAATGCGTACTGAAGATATGTTGCCAATCTGTAATAAAATGGATGAGGTTGGATTTTGGGCTATGGAAGTCTGGGGAGGAGCCACTTTCGATGCCTGTTTGCGATTTTTAAAGGAAGATCCCTGGTCCAGATTACGTCAACTTCGCCAGGCGTTACCTAACACCCAACTCTCCATGTTATTAAGAGGTCAAAACTTGTTGGGTTATAGGAATTATGCAGATGATGTAGTCCAAGCATTTGTTAAACTGGCCGTAAATAATGGAGTGGATGTATTTCGTGTGTTTGATGCCTTAAACGATGCGCGAAACCTTAAAGTCGCCATAGACGTTATTAAATCACATAAAAAGCACGCTCAGGGAGCGATTTGTTACACGACCAGCCCGGTTCACACATTGGACAACTTTTTGGAACTAGGGAAAAAATTGGCCGCAATGGGATGTGATAGTATCGCTATCAAAGATATGGCGGGCTTGCTAACCCCTGCGGTGACTGTCAAATTATATACCGGTTTGAAACAAGCCACTGGATTACCTGTTCATTTACATAGTCATTCTACTTCTGGCTTGGCAAGTATATGCCATTATGAAGCTGTTCTAGCCGGTTGTAATCACATTGATACAGCGATTTCATCCTTTTCAGGCGGGGCATCTCATCCGCCTACAGAAGCTTTGGTCGCTGCATTGACAAACACAAAGTTTGACACGGAATTGGATTTAAATATTTTATTAGAAATAGATGATTATTTTAAATCGGTTCGTAAGAAGTATTCTCAATTTGAGAGCGAGGCACAGAATATTGACCCTCGTGTTCAATTGTACCAGGTGCCAGGTGGCATGATCTCAAATCTATATAATCAGTTAAAGGAACAGAGTGCGCTAGACAAGATGGATGCGGTTCACAAGGAAATCCCTCGTGTCCGTAAGGACTTAGGTTATCCACCTTTGGTTACGCCAACATCTCAAGTTGTTGGAACCCAAGCTGTTATTAATGTTCTAACGGGAGAACGGTATAAAACAATAACCAATGAAGTGAAACTCTACTGTCAGGGGAAATATGGTACTCCCCCTGGCAAAATTAGTCCTACTTTAAGGAAAAAAGCGATTGGGCGAACAGAAGTGATTGAAGTAAGGCCTGCTGATTTATTACCTAATGAATTAGAGCAATTGCAAAATGAAATAAGTGATTTGGCTCTAAGTGACGAAGACGTTCTTCTTTATGCGATGTTTCCTGAGATTGGACGTCAATTTTTAGAACAGCGTAAAAATAATCAATTAATCCCGGAGCCTTTATTGGCTCAATCAAGTGAACCAGATAATTCTGCCATGTCTGAGTTTGACATTATTCTTCATGGTGAAAGTTATCATGTAAAAGTAGCAGGTTATGGAATGGCTGAGCATGGTCATCAATCCTGTTTCTTGTGGGTTGATGGTGTTCCTGAAGAAGTCGTTGTGCAACGCTCCGAACTCCATGACAAAGTAGAGCATTACTCAGTTAATAACAAAATAGGACCAGGGGATATTACTGTAGCCATCCCCGGTTCTATTATTGCAGTTCATGTTTCTGCCGGGGATGAAGTAAAGGCCGGGCAGGTTGTGCTGGTTATTGAAGCGATGAAAATGGAGACAGAAATAAAAGCACCTGTGAATGGAGTGGTTACAGAGGTATTGTGTCAAAAAGGGGATAAGGTGACTCCAGAACAAGTATTAATCAGAATGGCAGTGAGTTAAAAGGTAGTCCAGCGCATTATTTTTCACTGTTCACTTTTACCTAGTTCAAACGTCATTTAATAGTCTTGTTTTTAAACAACAAGAGCAATTAATGACTTTTTGGGTTTAAAAACAATTGCTTTATTATTTAATTAGATTAAAATTACGCCACTTAGGTCAATTTTTTTTGGAAATTATTATAGTAAAGCCCAAGTCCATCAGTCTGTGGCTTTTTCAAAATGTCGGATAAACTCAAGTTTTGCATTGGAGCAAAATTAGTATTTTCAAAAATAATAAATTTGTGCTAGTTTGGAAAAGTTTGGAAAAGAGTTCTTGCATTTTGAAAATGGTAGTTGGTTATATGCCTAGAAATATTAGGATACTATCCAAATGGTTGAATTAAAAAAGGAAAATACTTTTTTATTATCTTAAGTATTATCCTAATTTGGATCATCCTTAATTTTGCAGTTGAGTATTAGTTAACGCTAAAAAATTAACTGAAAAATTATAGGGGAATATAACAAACCTGGGCACTCCAGGAAGAGTTGCTGTATGAGAATTTAGTTTAAGGAGTTAGAATCAATGCACCCAAATTATTATTTGTCACCTTTAGCTGTAGCTATAGCATTAGGGATTGCCTCACCTGTAAAGGCAGCCGATCCAATCCCTTTAAAAAAGTCGTCTTTTTCTGAAGTCACACAAAAATTTCAGTTGGCTTTGCCTGGTGTTATGAAAGGTGCTGTAGTTTCAACGAATAGTTTGCAGTTTATAAGACAGCATACTGATGGGAATAAAGTGACACATGTTCGTATGCAGCAACAGTACGCTGGGTTTCCAGTTTTTGGTGGTTATGCCATCCTGCACAGTAAGAATGCCACTCCTAGTCTAGTGACAGCGAAATCTGATGTGAAAATGAACGGCGTGATTTATGATGGGTTGCAAGCAGAATTAGGTCAGCCTAAACCTTCATTTGTGAAAAATGCCTCTTTGGCATTACAACAATTTAAAGATAAATACGCGAATAAACAAGTTAGTGAAGATCAAGTAACCCCAATGATTTATATTGATGAAAAACATCAAGCTCATTGGGCTTACAAAGTCAGCGTTTTAGTTATCCATGATGATAGAATTCCTGAGCGGCTAACAGCAATTATTGATGCAGAAACCAATAAGCCTTTTGTCCAATGGGATGATGTAAAAACAGAGAAAGTTCAAGCAAAAGGGATGGGATTCGGTGGAAATCGTAAAATTGGTGAATATCAATTTGGCAAGGACTTGCCCTTATTAGAAATCACACGTGATTCCAGTGTTGAAATGTGCTTTATGGAAAATACCGATGTTAAAGTAGTAGACATGGGACATAAGTACTATTCAAATAACAAACCTATGCAATTTACTTGTAAAGAGACTCCCGATACTCAATCTACTAAAACTTATTATACCGGATATTCGGCTGATGGTTATGATAGAGATAATGGAGCCGCTTCTCCTACCAATGATGCATTGTATGCTGGTTATGTCATTAAACACATGTACCATGATTGGTATGGTGTGGAAGCCTTAACCAAATCAGATGGATCGCCAATGCAATTAGTTATGCGAGTGCATTATGGTCAAGGCTATGAAAATGCCTACTGGGACGGCAAACAAATGACCTTTGGTGATGGTGACACCATGATGTATCCTTTGGTTTCTCTAGGTGTAGGTGGTCATGAAGTCAGTCATGGGTTCACTGAACAACATTCTGGACTTGAGTATTTCGGTCAGTCTGGTGGTATGAATGAATCGTTTTCAGATATGGCTGCCCAGGCTGCTGAATATTATTCAGTTGGAAAAAACAGCTGGCAAATTGGCCCGGAAATAATGAAAGAAGACAGCGGTTATGAGGCATTGCGTTATATGGACAAACCAAGCCGTGATGGTATGTCTATTGATGTAGCTGATGATTATTATGGTGGCTTAGATGTTCACTACTCCAGTGGAGTGTATAACCATTTATTCTACATATTAGCCAATCAACCTAACTGGAACCTGCGTATGGCTTTTGATGTCATGGTGAAAGCCAATATGGATTACTGGACACCTTATTCAACATTTGATGAGGGTGGCTGTGGTATGCTGAGTGCTGCCAAAGATTTAGGCTATAATCTGGATGATGTTAAGAAATCATTGAGTGAAGTAACTATAAATTATCAATCTTGTTATGTTGATTAATTCATTGTATTGACTGATAAAATTTAGCCAGAAGTTGACTTATGACTTCTGGCTTTTCCATATGAATATGGTGCCCACCATCTAACCTCTCAACTTTAATATTTTTTACAGCTTGAATCCTTGCTTTCATCTTGTCTGAATCAAACGAAAATCCTTTACTCGCCCAAATAAGGTAAGTTTGCGCTTTTATTTCTGTCAGACACGAAAGAACTTGCGTTTCAGTCATTTGTAATGGAGATGGGGCTAATAGCCTGCGATCGTGTCTCCAATAATATAGACCATTTTCTTGTTGAATTCCGCGTTCGCAAAGTGACTTGGCAATATCCAGAGAGACATATCCTTTAACAGAACGGGCAAGAGCAGCATGTTCAAACTTATTATAGCCTTTTGCTTTTTTTGATTGTTTTTGTGATAGATAATCCAAGTATTTTGTCAGTTGTTGACATGCCGTTTCTGCCGGGTGAGAAAAAGGGCCTAACCCTTCGATTAAGCTTAATGAAAGAAACCGATCCGGTGCAACCCCTGCTACAAGACTGCCTAGGCAGGCTCCCATAGAGTGTCCAAGCAAGTGGAGCTTATTTAATCCCAAGGCATTAATGATTTCAACAACCGTGAATATTCCATCAGTAAAATGATAAATGCATCCTGGGGGTAAGTGTGAAGAATGGCCGTGTCCAGGCAGATCTACTGCTATAAAATAGTAATCATCCTGTAACTGTTTGGCGATATCATCAAAACTATTAGCATTATCTAACCAACCGTGCAAGGCAACAATGGGTGGGTTATCAGAATTCCCCCATACTTTGCATGCTATAGAGAGTCCTGGGATATTTAAAATCTTCGTTTTCATCCATTTTCTTTGGTTTGTAGGTAATGGTTATAGCTTATTACTTTATATGCCGGTATGTAAATTCAGTTTTTAAAATAGTCAGGATTTGCAAAAAAACAATATCTTCGTTAAAAAATATTTTTAACTCGGTCATTTAGTTTGTATGAACTCCTCCATTAAAAACATTTTTTCCTTGATCTTGGGGTTTCTTCGCAAGTCCTGATAGTAATTGAAAAAATCAAAGATCAATAAAGTAAGTCGATTATTGCGTTGACTTGTAACAATCCATAAAAGATTACAAAATAAGATGGCTTTACGGGTTTTGTGGAGAAGGGCCAATATTATGATAAATAAAAATAATCCTGAGTCCGAGCTCATCAGTTTAAAGACTAATTCTTTTCAAAATGTGGGTTATAATTATATTGCAATGCAATACATTAATCCTATTACCATTATACTGATTATAGAAACCTAAATGAGAGATAGAGTATCTATGCAACCTGAGGTGCGCAGCGTATCGCTGATAACATATAATATTCATAAAGGTTTTGGAGTAGGTGCAGTAAGGTTTTTGCTTCCAGAAATGCGTGATGCTATCACTGGATTAAATCCGGACTTTGTTTTTTTACAAGAAGTACAAGGTAAACATAGAAAACGCGAAAAAAGAATTGTCAGTTGGCCTGATTCCCCTCAATGTGAGTACATTGCTGAGAATATATGGCCACATTACGTTTATGCAAAGAATGCAGTATATCAATCTGGCCATCACGGAAATGCTATTTTAAGCAAATACCCATTCGAGAGTTTCGAAAGTATCAATCTTTCAAACATGAACAGAGCATCAAGAGGCATACTGCATACCCAATTAAAATTGGATAATAATATCATCCATCTTTTATGTGTTCATTTAGGTCTATTTAAGGCGGAGCGTACTGAACAATGTAAGGCATTGATACAGCGTATCAGAGATGTTGTTCCTCAAAATGAGCCTTTGATCATGGCAGGAGATTTTAATGATTGGCGACATGTTATTTCTAAAATTCTTGCTGAAAATTTAGGGATTGAAGAAGCTTTTGTCGCGCTTGAAGGACAACATGCCCGTTCATTTCCTGCAATAAGACCTGCTTTGTGTGTCGACAGGGTGTATTTTCGCGGAATGAAAGTTCAGGAGGTTGCTTGTTTACAGGGCAAACCTTGGCGGATGTTATCTGATCATTTACCTTTGTACGCACGCTTTGAATTATTATGATTGTAAGAGAGCAGCCCCCTGCCTGGAACGTTCGTATTTGGTTCATCTTGAAGAAAATAATCCTTCAAAATCCTCATATAGTCATCTATGCTGTGCTTTTTTAGAATTGTATTTATACAACGTAAGCTAAAATAAAGCCATTAGAGAATATTCTAACATGAGGGCACTGACCTATTACTTATGATTAAAATTAAAGCGACAGTCTTCCTGGTCGAGAGAAGATTCTGTCGCTATTGCAATTTTACTCCATGCTGTTTTGGTATTCACCCAAACAAGCCATACTGTTTAAGCGGGCTCTCTTAATTAAAGCCTCTTGCGCTTTGGCGATATTGGCTTTATTTCCAGACCATTCCTTTAAGCAATCCTCTTGTAATGCTCTTCCAAATGAAAAACTTAATAACCAGGGTTGGTGGCCAATTTGATTGATTGCATTCAGATTAGCAGTAGCCTGTTGGGGCGTTTGACCACCAGAGAGAAAGTTAATGGTAGGCACTGACGCTGGAACATTATTACGAAATACACTGATGGTGTAGTCAGCCACTTCTTCGGGATCGCTAAACTGGGTAACCTCTTTACCACAGGTCACCATACTGGGTTTAAGTATAATGTGCTCTAACTCCACTTGATGGATAAACAAGGTATGAAACAGTTCATGGAGAACCATTTCACAGACTTCAGCACAATGTTCTATGCTATGGTTGCCATCCATTAATACTTCAGGCTCAACAATCGGCACGATGCCGACTGATTGACATGCTGCGGCGTAACGACCCAAATTCTCAGCCCCTGTTTTGATTGCAGTTAGGCTAGGAGTGTATTCGGAAATGGAATAAACATTTCTCCATTTTGCAAATTTTGCACCTAATTTCTTAAAATGAAGCAGGCGCTCGGTTAAACCGTCTAACCCCTGCGTAACTTTTTCATGTTCTGTATTGGCTAAATCAACAAGTCCTTTGTCTACTTTAATTCCAGGAATAATGCCTTTATTCGCAAAAAGTTCAGGAATTGGTGTTCCATGATCATCAGTTTGAGTAAATGTTTCCTCAAATAAAATGACGCCGTTGATATACTGTTCTAAATCGGGAGTGGTCGCTAGTAATAGACGATAATCTCTACGATTTTGTTCTGTATTTTCTGTATTGATTGACGCAAAGCGCTTGCCAATTGTACTGTTGCTCTCATCTGCAGCTAAAATACCTTTTCCTTCATGCAGCATTTGCTCCATGGTATTTGATAATTCTTCATAACTCATAACGTATTTATCTCCTCATTGATTGGGTGTTGACCTTGCGAAGCGGTTTGGCACCTGTTTAATTTAAATAATGGTCAGTCACACTTTGGCAAATCCGAGTTGTTTGCCGAAATAATAACACCAAATTAATAATTTTTTTGATGCAGCATTTCAGCGTGAAATGTATTTTTCACGAACAATCTGTTGCATAGAAAAACCATGCTCTTTTAAGTAGTTAAATGCTTCGTCGATCATACCTGGATTTCCACATAAATAAACCATATCGTGAGCGGGATTTAAATCAAGCTCTGGAAACGCATGTTGTACATAACCACTGTATTCATTGTCTTTCAAGTCTTGTGTTTGCACACGGCTTAAATAGGGACGAAAACTTGCTTGTGGATATTTTTTTGCAAAGGATCGAAAATCATCAGGATAGAGAATCTCTTCACTGCGTTGCACTCCTTGAAGGATGACTACCTGCAAATCAGGATGTTTCTCTATTCTTTGACCAAGCTCATTAAGCATGGCTCTATAAGGAGTGATACCAGTACTGGTCGCTACCAATATGTATCTTCCTGGAATTTCATCTCTAAAAATCAAACGCCCGAAAGGTCCATTAATATTGATCACATCGCCAGCTTTTAAATTGTAGAGTAGTTCTGTACCTGGTCCTCCTTCAAAATACCCGGCAGCAAATTCAATTCGATTGTCCTGTTGGGGTTCATTGGCAATACTATAACTACGCTTTAAGTTTTTTCCATCATGTTCAAAATGAATGGTGATAAATTGTCCAGGTAAATATTCAAAAGGGGGGGATAATTCACAGTTGAATATAAAGTGTTTTACCTTGGGAGAAATCATGAAGGATTCCTCCAGAGTGATGGGAAACGTATTTATTTGCATAAGGAATATCAACTTTTATTCTAAAATGATTAATATAGGGGAAAAATTATGCATTGCAAGAGCTAAGCGCATATAATTAACATATGAATACGATAGATTTAATCACTATATTAGGTAATATTAGCCAATCTCTTTATCCTGTGCAAAAACTTATCACAGGAGGTGCTTATATATTGGGTGTTTTATTTTTTATAACAGCAATTGGCAAGTTAAAAAAAATCGGAGATCATCGGGCCCAATCCTCTTCACAAGAAAAAATGTTTACTCCAATGATGTATTTATTAGTTGGAGCTCTTTTAATCTACTTGCCTTCAGGGATGGATCTTATGGCGAACACCGCGTTTGGTGTAGGCAATGTCTTAACTTATTCCAACTATAATCCCGCGAATATCTACAGTTCAATGGGATTTTTAATTCGCACGGCGGGTGTTCTGTGGTTTATACGTGGATGTGTACTTGTCGCTCATTCCAGTCAACCGGGCACCCAGCACGGTCTAAAAGGATTGATATTTCTTATTGCAGGCGTTCTTGCAATGAATTTTGATAATACGATTGCTATGATTAATTCCGCTTTAGATTATTTTGTTAAGGCAACTTTATCAGTAAAAGCCGCAGCAGGATTCTAGTTTTTCTGATTGGGTTGTTATAAGTCTTCTTCACCACAGATTTTCAAGTTGTTTGCTTTAGCAAAATCAATAATTGCTTGATAGACTTGTGGACTAGATTCCTTGAGTTTGGGATCAAGTAAAACGCATTTATAACCTTCGCTGTTAACGCTGGGTTGCAAAAGGGGGGAGTAATAAATTCTACTATTTTTGAAAACAGCCAAAGAACCACTCATACGCTCAGCCCAGTCGCTTGGACGAAACGTTTTGCCTTGCGGAGTAACACCTTCAATAACGATGGTTTTATTTTTTCGATTAGACATAACTCTATGCATATTAAATACAGTATGATAATTATATCATCATCATGCTGGGCGTGCAGGGAAAATTAACTATTTTATTGCAATAAATCTGTGTTCCGCTGCAGTCATTGCTAATTATTAGTCACAATTGCATGCTGTCTTTGTGACTAAGGACAAGTTTCCATAGTAGATTTAGCTCCACTTATGATAGCATGTTCTTGATTTAAAAATGAATGAGGTATGATTGCGAATGAATAAAGAACATCATTCTGGGATTTATTTGTTACCAAATTTATTAACGACTGTCAGTTTATTTGCAGCATTTTATTCAATAGTTGCTTCCACAAAGGGGCAATATGAGGCTGCTATTGTCGCTATGTTTATAGGAATGATTGCTGATAGTCTTGATGGACGGATCGCCAGGCTAACCAATACACAAACTGAATTTGGTGCTCAATACGATAGTTTATCTGATATGGTTACCTTTGGTGTAGCACCATCCTTACTGTTATATAATTTAACCCTGAATCAATTAGGAAAGTTTGGCTGGTTAGTCGCATTCATTTATACAGCGGCTGTTGCTTTGCGTTTAGCTCGATTTAATACTCAGATTGGAAAATCGGATAAGCGTTATTTTCAGGGACTCCCATGCCCACCAGGCGCGGCAGTAATGGCTTCTTTTGCCTGGATCTGTTTTCAAAATGAATGGGCAAATTTGATTGTATCTTTATTTACAGCTGTCCTGGCTTTGATTGTTTCCGTATTGATGGTGAGTAATTTACGCTATTACAGTTTTAAGGAAGTAGATTATAAGGGTAAGGTTCCATTTTTATATGTTTTAGTGATGATTCTTTTGTTTGTTGCAATTGCTGCAAATCCTGCAATAGTGCTTTTTGCAAGTTCAGGTATTTATGCTTTATCAGGCCCTATGCTTACAGTGATTTCATTGCATAAAATGAGGAAACAAAGAAGAAATATGAACAAATAACATGGATTGTGTATTTCTCAATGAATTATTATGGAAATTTGTTATCAAAACCTGTCAATATGGGATTTCTTTAGACTTGGTATCAAGTAAGGTTTTGAGATCTTAAGTTAGTTTATTGAATCACAGGTTGATCATAATAAAAGATGTTACAAGAACTGCGAGGAACATTCATGGAGAACAAGAACCTCTGTGTGTCGCAAAAAGATATGGAGCGGAGGTAAACTGCATTGATTAGTATTCTTATTCACTTTCTCCAAATCGATTATTAATTAATTCGACCAAGGCTTCATTCATACGCTCTTCATCTGGACCGTCAATTTCCAGTGTCAACTCACTACCTTTGTTAGCGGCAAGCATCATCACACCCATAATGCTTTTGCCATTAACGGTCTGAGTGTCTTTGGTTACATCAATATGGCTTTGAAATTTTGCTGCTGTTGAGACAAATTTCGCTGAGGCACGAGCATGTAAACCGAGTCTGTTGATTATCTTAATTTTGGTTTTGATCATAGCACGTACAATGTATCATGACTCCGGTATCAGGTACAGTGATTAAATAAGTGATTTTAGTAATCACTCCTGCTTTCTCAGTGCTATGGTATTATCCAAAAAACTTTTATTTGTTTTATGTCAGTTTGCATAAGCCGCTGAGAAAGCGCAGATACTAAATTAAAGTAAAAAAAGTCTGGATTTAAAATTAGATTTAATCCCTGTCTCTTTGTGCTAAAAGTTTTTCTTTATGCTTAATCAATTGTCGATTTAGTTTGTCTACTAAAGTATCAATAGCAGCATACATGTCTTCTGATTCTGAACTGGCATGTAACTCACCTTTAGTAACTAATACAGTAGCTTCTGCTATTTGCCTTACCTTTTCGACATCAAATACTACATTAATTGCTCTGATGTGATCAAAATGACGCTCAAGTTTATCAAATTTTTCTTCAGTGAATGCTCTTAGTGCAGGAGTGACATCCATACCATGTCCAGTAATGTTGATTTGCATAAAACCTCCTTTCGTTGACCGATTAATTAACTACTAATAACCTTTCTTTCATTGGATGGGGGAATCCCCATTGCTTCGCGATATTTGGCGACAGTACGTCTTGCTACTTTAATGCCTTGCTCTCCTATTAGTTGGGCAATTTTACTATCACTCAATGGTTTTTTTCTATTCTCTGCTGAAATTAATTTTTTAATTACCGCTCGGATTGCGGTGGAGGAGCATTCTCCTCCGCTATCAGTATTGACATGGCTGGAGAAGAAGTACTTTAACTCAAAAACACCGCGAGGAGTGTTAATAAACTTTTGAGTTGTCACTCTTGATACCGTTGATTCATGCATATCCAAGGCAGAAGCTATATCATTCAATATTAATGGTTTCATGGCTTCTTCACCAAATTCCAGAAATCCATGTTGGTATTCCATGATACAGGTTGCCACTTTTAGAAGGGTTTCCTGACGGCTTTGAATACTTTTTAAAAACCAACGTGCTTCTTGTAAATTATGCTTTAAGAATTGATTATCCAGACTATTGTTTGCGCGTTGGATTAAGGCGGCATATTGGCTATTGATACTCAACTTGGGAAGAATATTTTGATTCAAAAAAACTTTCCATTGATTATCTATCTTTTTAACAGTTAAGTCGGGAATCACATATTCAGTATTCTCTTGATGGATCAAACTTCCTGGTTTTGGATTTAATTTATGAATGACTTGTAATATTTCATGGATTATTTTTTCGCTTATTTGATGATTTTTCATGAGTTGTCTATAGTTATGTTGCCCTAGCAACTCAATGTCTTCAAGAATGATTTTCTTGGCAGTAGCCAAAAGCTTGGGTTCCAGTGGTAATTGTTCCAGCTGAATAACCAGTGTTTCTGCTAAATTAACAGACGCACATCCTACAGGGTCAAATAACTGCAGCCGGTGTCTCACTGCTTCTATTTCTTCTATATCCAGAGGAAAATCCTCGCTATTTAAGCTGGCGTGAATTTCAGCAACAGGTATAGTCAAAAAGCCATCATCGTTAATCGCATCAATGATTGTTGTAGCAATGACTCGATCAATATCGCTCATAGGCGTCAGGTCAAGTTGCCAGTTAAGATGGTCTTGTAAATTGGTGGTAGTGCAGTGCAGGTTGTCAAAATTATAATCATTATCATCAAAATTATTGCGCTTGTTTAAGTTGTTATACAGTTGTGACCATTGAAAATCTGAATATTCATCTTGGTTCTGATTGGTATTTATCTGGAGGTCTTCCTTTTCTTCAACAGGAGTAGCTTCAAGCAAAGGATTTGATTCAACAACAAGTTGAATTTCTTGTTGTAAATCAAAGGTAGATAATTGCAGCAGTCTTATGGCTTGTTGCAGTTGTGGGGTTAACGTGAGATGTTGACCAATACCAATCTGCAATGTCGGTTTCATTCAAATCCTCTTTGTTTTACTGTCTTTATCTATCAGTTTAAACGATCCACAAGGATTATCCAGTGTTTACGGGCGTTAATTTGAATTTAAAAGTAGCGGAATTACCCGGTTTTTTAATAAAATGAGGAGCTTGTTTTGAAATATAACAAATTGGTTTTTAAAGTGGATAATGAGAGGGGGTAAGCCCCAAAGACAGGGGCCTCTCAATTTATTTTACTTTTTTCTCTTTGAAAAGTACGTGCTTACGTACTTTAGGGTCGTACATCATTAATTCCATCTTTTCAGGATGGTTACGTGGATTTTTGGTAGTGGTTTTATAGTATCCAGTTCCTGCTGTGGATTCCATTTTCACTTTTATTGTAACAGCTGCCATGGCTTATCCCCTTGTTATATCTTTTCGCCTTTAGCTCTGATTTTATCCAGAACTGCTTTTATACCTAACTTGTCAATAATTCTCATACCCTTGGTACTTAATCTCAAGTTGACAAACCGATTTTCTTCTTCAACCCAGAATTTATGATTCTGAATGTTAGGCAGGAAGCGTCTTTTGGTTTTGTTATTAGCGTGCGACACTTTATGACCAACCATGGGTCGCTTGCCAGTTACCTGACATACTCTAGACATTGTGTTACTCCAAGATAAAAAAAATTTTAACAGCCCTTACCAATGCACTACAATAGTGCTTATTTTGGCGGGCTTTCGTTGTAAAAAATAACCAGATATGAAATACAAGAGCGGTTTTATAACAAAAAAACCCAAATATTGCAATATTTTTACTTTGTTTTCATTAAAAACTGATTTTTCAGGGCTGTTGTCCAAAGAGGTATCTGGTAAAAGTAGAATATTTAATCAAAATCAGTATAATCCTGAAATTTTATATTGAGTTATTGTAATGCAACGTAAGATTAAAAGTTACGTGTTGCGCGCTGGGCGAATCAGTAACAGACAGCAACAAGGATTAGATCTTTGGCTTGAAGACTATGAATTAAAATTTGACAGTCCCTCTCCGTGGAATTTTGCGAAGGCATTTGGTCGACATGATGCGGATACTATTGTAGAGATTGGTTTTGGTATGGGTACCTCATTGTTTACCATGGCAATAAATAACCCCCAATGTAATTACCTGGGCATAGAAGTACATAAAGCAGGCGTTGGTAGTCTGGTAGCGGATTTGCATGAGCACCAGGTGACTAATGTGCGGGTGGTAATGCATGATGCAGTGGAAGTTTTACAAACCAAAATACAAGAAAATTCTCTTGCCGGGGTTCAAATTTTTTTCCCCGATCCGTGGCATAAAAAACGTCATCATAAGCGACGACTGATTCAATCCGAATTTATTCAAATGTTAGCAAAAAAAATCAGGCCATCAGGATTTATTCACTGTGCTACTGACTGGGAAGATTATGCAGAACATATTTTAAATGTTTTATCTTCAGAATCGGCCTTGTTTAACCAACAGAAAGAGGGCGGATACTCACCTCGCCCGGACTCAAGGCCGTTAACAAAATTTGAGCAGCGTGGTGAGCGTCTAGGCCATGGGGTATGGGATCTGGTTTTTATAAAAAAATAAGGAAGTTACCTATGATTAAGCATGCAATTCTTATTAGCGGATTGATTTTTTCCTTTTTAGCCTCAGCAGCAGAAATGTCGTTTTTAGCCCAATTGACTGAAGTACCTGGTGCCTCCGGGTACGAAAAAAATGTTCGCCATTTGCTGCAAAAACAGTGGCAGCCCTACATGACGGAGCTAAAAGTCGATGGCATGGGTAATTTGATCGGTCAGCGTAAATATAATCAGAAAGGACCGAAATTACTATTCATGGCACATCTTGATGAAACAGGGTTTATGGTGGAATCCATAACACCAGATGGTTTTTTGAAAGTTATCCCTTTGGGTGGGATTGCAAACTCGGTTATCTACGCTCAACGCTGGGCAGTTTCAACACCTAAAGGACCTGTATTAGCTTATTCAGGTATGGATTCCCCGCATTTATTAGGTGATAAAAAAATGTTAGGGTCCCCTGATATCAATGCCCTGTTTTTAGATGTTGGCGCAGAAAATAAAGAACAAGCTCAGAAAGAATTTGCAATCCAACCTGGCCTTGAAGTCACACCAGTAAGTGAGTTTAGCCAATTAAGCAAGAACAGATTTTTAGGCAAGGCTTTGGATGATCGCTTAGGGTTAGCTGTCATTAGTGACGTTCTGGGGGCAGTGAAACAACAACCCAATCAATTATATGTTGCTGCCACAGTGCAAGAGGAAGTTGGCATGCGGGGTGCCAGTACAGTATACAAAGCGACTCATCCAGATATTGCAATTAATGTTGAAGTGGGAATCGCTGACGATTATCCAATGCTGTTGGCGGATAGAAAAGGTCGAATTGGTTTGGGGAAAGGACCATCCTTGTTTGTTTATGACAGATCAATGATTCCCCATCAGGAATTGATTAACTGGATAATGGAACTCGCTAATAAAAATAATATCCCTCTACAACTTGAGGTGGAGCCAGGATATGGCGAAGACGGTTCCAAGGTTCAAGCATCAGGCATGGGCGTTCCTGTTGTCAACATAGGTATCCCTATTCGATATGCACATCAACATGCTGGGATATTTGATAAAAGAGATTACGATAACACGGTGAAATTGTTGAAATTGATTGCTGAGAATTTGAATCAGGAAGTGGTTGACAAGATTAAAAAGAGTTAACAATATTTTGATCTTCCATTGTCCATTGTGTAATATTGGTGTCCTATAAATGGTTTATAAATAAGGAAGTATTATTATGGATTTTGTAAGTGAAATGAATAAGATTCTACAGATGGAATTAGAGCAATTTAAAGAATTTATTCAAAAGAAGTTGGAAGAAGATAAAAATTATTTAGAAAAATTATTTTGGTTGCCGAATGGTTCTCAAATGACTGTTTTAAATTATTTGGTCGAACAATATTCTGAGCCTAAGGTCGGTGTAGACGATACAAATAAGGATTTGCTTGCCAAAATAGATTTTATCCTTCACAAGGCTAAAGATGTAAATGTTGGTGAGCCCTTGCACCAGGCAATTATTGCTGGGAAAATTTCTTTGGCACTCCATCTGTTGGGAGTGGATGAAAATAATTTCACACCCAATGAGAGTGAAAAAACGGATGTTTTGAGTATTTTGTCTAAAGTAAGGAAAAAAATCGAAGAGTCTTTTAATCACGTAAAACGATATTTTTTTGATGTGGATAAGCGGGATGGTTATGGCCGCACTTTGTTGTCTTTAGCATTAGATGCTAAACGCAAGGAACTATTAATTGCCATTTTAGCCAGGAATCCCATTGTACACGCGACAACCTTAAGATCCTCTGCTTATGTTCCTTTCCAGCCTATTCACCAGGCTGTTGTTTTAGATTATGCGGAGGGCATCACCCTATTAGCCAGCATGGGGGCGCAATTGACAAATCCCCTGGGTAGCATGAGAGACACTCCAGTCATTTTAGCTGCTCGTTTGGGGAAAATAAATGCACTGGCAGCTTTACTGGAGTTACCAACTCAAAGTTTGTCTCTTGAATCCGAAAACAATCATTTATTCGAAGACAAGCAAACTGGCCATACAGCAGTAGAGGAGTTGTGTGAACGCATGAGCAATGAGAATGATAAAGCAGACGCTCTGCGTGGGATTGCCATGCTAATATGCCGTGGTGCTGAACCGCCTCGTAATGAAAAAATGCGAACTTTGTTAAGCAGCAACAGGGTTGCTTTCTTAAAAGCGGTCAGTACCTATTTGGCAGATAAGCCCCAGTTGGTCGATGCTTTTGTAGAGCGTTGCCATCTAAGAGAAAGTGCTTTGCATAATATAGTTTATGCTGATCATTCATGGGGGAGTTCTATTCGTCATTTATTTGGTGTTCCCAGTGAAGCGGCTCTTATTGTTGAAGAATTGGTAACGAGAAAATACAGTGATCCTTCTTTTGCCAGCGAAAATGTTTCATCATTATCCACTACTGCTACGGAAAATCTACGTTCAGAGAGGAACCCACTGAAACTCTATGCCGAATTTGTCAGACGATACACCCAAGCTTATGATAGTCAAATGATTACTAATCGTTGGAGTACTATGCGCTGGATGATCGCTGAAGGAAATTGTGATTGGGATACAGTGCTTCGATATTCGAAAAATCATCCAACCAGCCGTACCAGGATTGTGTTGAATGAAATGTTTAACCCGATACCGAGAGTACATGAGGATATTGAGTCTCAACAGAGTTCTCCTAGAGTTGTCCTAAAATAATTCATGTCAATATTTTATCTTGAACCTTCGACAGGCATCCTGGTGACCTGCGAGGGTTTAAAAAACATCATGAGTATTTCCAGATAATTGCCAAGACCAGATGGTTTGTTGCTTAATTTCAATATAGAAGTCCTGAAGTATCTACTTGCTTAAACTTCATATACCCCATAAAATCCTAAATTCATTTGAAATTGCTAGGAGTAGTACATGGGGTGGAATGAGCCAGAGAAGGGCAAAGATCCATGGTCGGGTAAAAATCAACCTCCGGATTTGGATGAAGCTCTTAAACGTATTCAGGAAAAATTGAAGAAGACATTTTTTGGAGGCACAGGCAAATCAAACAATAATTCGTCAGGCGGTTCCAGTGGCGGTTTGCTTGCTGTGACCGTTTTATTAATAGCTTTTATTCTTTGGGCTCTTTCTGGTATTTTTATTGTGGATCCTGCAGAGCAAGCTGTGATACTCCGTTTTGGTAAATACGCAGAAACAGTTGGTCCTGGCCCTCATTGGATTCCTCGTTTTATCTCATCAAAGATCGTTATGAATGTGGATAGGGTGTTGGATTACTCTTACTCTGCTCAAATGCTTACCAGTGATGAAAATTTAGTATCGGTCTCTTTGGCTGTCCAGTATCGTATTAATGATTTAAGCGAATATTTATTTAATGTCGCAAATCCAGAGGAAAGCTTACAACAGGCAACTTCCAGTGCTTTAAGGCAGGTTGTAGGCACTACAACCCTGGATCAGATAATAACTGAAGGTCGAGAAGTTTGGGGAGGCAGAGTACAGGAAACTCTGACGAAAACTTTGGAAAGCTATAAGACCGGAATTTTAATTGTTAATGTGTCACCCCAACCTGCCAGAGCTCCAGAAAGTGTTCAGGATGCTTTTGATGACGCCATTAAGGCTCAAGAAGATGAAAAACGTTTCAAGGAGCAGGCTTATGCTTATGCAGCCAAAGTAGTGCCTATTGCAGAAGGTAAAGCGAGTCGTATTCAACAGGAAGCTGAAGCTTATTCGAAGCAAGTCGTTTTAAGGGCGCAGGGAGAAGTAGCAGAATTTTTAGCCTTACTTCCCCAATACAATGCAGCTCCTCAAGTTACGGCTAAACGGATGTATCTTGAAACTATGCAAAAAGTCATGAATAAGAGCAGTACTATTATTGTTGACAGTAAAGCAGGAAACTTATTGTATCTACCTTTAGATAAATTACTTGGAAATCAATACGTTCCGCAATCTGAAAATCTAAAGACCATAAAAAACGGTACGAATGTCAGTAATGAGGAGGACAACTTGATTCTTTCTGGAAGAGATCTCACAAGACCAACTTATAGTCAAGGGAGAGATTGAGAATGAATGCATTTAAAACGACATTGGGTGTCTTAATCTTTTTAGTACTAGTGCTTTTGTTTACCAGTGTTTTTACTGTGACACAAGGACAGCAGGGTATTATTTTGCGATTAGGGCGTTTGGTAAAAGACCCTCAAACTGACGCAGTGAAAGTGTTAAATCCAGGCCTCCACTTTAAAACCCCTTTTATCGAAAGTGTGCGAATTTTCGATACACGTATCCAAACCATGGATATCAAATCGACCCGCATTGTGACCAAAGAGAAAAAGGATGTCATGGTTGACTATTATGTAAAATGGCGAATTTCGGATTTGGCTCAATATTTTAAATCAACAGGTGGAAATGAATTTAAAGCTGAAACGTTGTTGGAACAGCAGTTAAATACCTTACTCAGAGCCCAGTTTGGTAAGCGTACTATATCTGATGCTGTTTCAGGCGGGCGTGATGATGTTATGGAAATACTGCGTAATGCTGCTGAGAAACAAGCTGGCGAATTAGGCATTAAAGTGGTTGATGTTCGTATTAAAGGTATCGAACTGCCTTCAAATACCAGTAATGCCATCTATCAACGCATGAGAGCGGATATGCAAAAAATTGCAAACAGGCATAGAGCTGATGGACAAGCTGCCGCAGAACAGATCCAGGCGAAAGCAGATGCTGATGTCACGGTTTTATTAGCTAAAACTAAAAGTAATGCTCAGCGAATCAGAGCAGTTGGTGAAGCGGAAGCAGCGGCTATTTATTCCAAAGCTTACAGTCAAAATCCTGATTTTTTTGCATTATACAAAAGCTTGTTAGCCTATGAAGCCAGTTTTCATAGCAAAAAAGATATTTTAGTATTGGATCAAAGCAGTTCATTTTTTGATTATTTCAAACAAGCTATGCCAAAAAATGATGGTACAGCGGCTAAAAAGTAATTATAATGTGAAATTTTGCTGTAATCAGATTCGATATTTATTGGCATCATCCATCTAATATAAATGCAGTTGGGTTTCTCGTAAAATGCAACTGCATTTTTAATTTTTATAGGTATGCAAACAAAGAGTAAATCATGGGTAAGAATGTTGTTGTTTTGGGTACACAATGGGGAGATGAAGGCAAAGGCAAAATTGTTGATTTGCTGACACAAGATGCTCAAGTGGTTGTCCGTTATCAAGGGGGCCATAACGCAGGCCATACATTAAAAATCAATGGAGTAAAAACAGTCCTTCGTTTAATTCCATCCGGGATGCTTCGCCCTAACGTAACCTGTTATATTGCAAATGGCGTCGTCTTATCACCTCAGGCATTACTTAATGAAATTAAGGAGCTCGAGGGTAATGGCGTCAATGTGAGAGAGCGCTTACGCATTAGCCTGGCTTGCCCCCTGATTCTTCCTTACCACATTGCTTTGGATAAGGCTCGTGAGACACATATGGGCAAGTCTGCAATTGGAACAACAGGTCGTGGTATAGGTCCTGCTTATGAGGATAAAGTGGCTCGGCGTGCTCTAAGAGTTGGTGATTTATTTCATAGAGAGCGATTTGCTAATAAATTAACAGAATTATTGGATTATCATAACTTTGTATTAACACAATATTTCAAACAACCAGCTGTTGATTTGGAATCCCTATTGGATGAATCATTGCAATGGGTTGAAGAATTAAGACCAATGGTTTGCGATGTTTCTGCCTGTTTGCATGAACATAGAAAACAAGGTGAAAACATTTTATTTGAAGGGGCGCAGGGTGTTTATTTAGATATTGATCACGGAACTTACCCCTATGTGACTTCTTCAAATACCTGTGTGGGATCAGTAATTAATGGTGCGGGATTTGGTCCTCGGTATATTGATTATGTGTTAGGCATCACCAAAGCTTATACCACTCGAGTTGGCGGTGGCCCATTCCCCACTGAGTTACTTGATGACGTTGGAAAACGCATTGCGGAACGAGGTCAGGAATTCGGTGCAGTAACTGGTAGACCCAGACGTTGTGGGTGGTTTGACGCCGTTTTATTAAAACGCTCGATTGAGCTAAATAGCATTTCTGGACTCTGCGTTACCAAATTAGATGTGCTCGATGGTTTAGAGGTATTAAGGATTGCTGTGGCTTATAAAGACAGGGATGGCAATTTATTATCTCGACCTCCTTTGGCAGCTGATGATTTCAATGATTTGCTACCAGTCTATGAAGAGCTTCCTGGTTGGCAGGAATCTACCGCTGATGTGACTGTGATGAGTGACTTGCCAGCCAATGCCAGGGCTTATCTAAAGCGAATAGAAGAGATATTAGGGATTCCTATTGATATGCTGTCAACAGGTCCTGAAAGGGATTCAACAATTACTTTGCGAGATCCTTTTCTTTGATGTAAAGATAGAATTTTCTAATCATTGTGAGTGTCATGCTGGATTTCTTGATATGACACTTTTCACCTTTTGAGTGTTGTTGTTCTGTGTTTTAGTCAGGTATTTCCTTGAGGTAGCGGGCAATTCTTTCATCGCTAAATTGCATTTCATGCTAAAGTTAATGTACATAAAAGATAAATCATCTGAATGTGTACTCAATAAAATGGTGAATTATGGAATTTATAACTCCCTCAGGATTAATTCCTTTTATAATCGAACTCAAAGCGCTTAATATTCAACAGCAAGATGATGACACTAATATTGCTCGCGTATCAGAAATTTTAGCCCGTTGGATTGTTGATAAAGAATGGCTGGATGAAAAATTTTATTGTGTTAATCCAGATGTTGGGTTTAGCTCCTGGTTAATTCATGAAGAAAAAGACCATACTTTGGCAGTTAATATAGTTGCCTGGCAGTCTGGACGAGAAATTATTCCGCATGATCATCAGACTTGGGGGGTTGTGGGTAGTATAACAGGTGTTGAAAAGAATTATTTTTGGAAAAGAGTGGATGATGGTTCAAGGCCAGGGTATGCCAAGATCATAAGAGACAAAACAGCTATTATACGTCCTGCTGGCGGAGTAATTGGTTTTTTGCCCAATGATATTCACAGTGTAATTAATGAATCAGGTGATGTAGCAATTTCACTGCATGTTTATGGAAAAAATTTGAATTATACAGGTCGCCATCAGTACGATCCCGTTAACAATTTGATGCAACCATTTATAGTAAATTATAGTTAGGTTGATATTTATCACTGTTACTACACTAGCAAGCCTAGCAAATTGCTGTTTCTTCACACAAGACTTGTATATGGAAATGAAACTCTTTGTTAAAACATATTTTTTGCCTCAACCCTGGGTCTTTCATAAGTTTTGTCAAAATTAAAATTGTAGCTACGAAGCAAATAAATACGGGAATTCTTTCATTAAAATATCATGGACTTTTTGTTGATCAGACTTACTTTTAATAATAAGCAGGACGGTGTCGTCTCCAGCAATAGTTCCTAAAATTCCTGAGTGAGAAGACTCTTTTATGCTGAAGGAAACGTATTTACGGTCTATATAATAAGCAAGACTGTTTGCGTTACCGGGATGAGTTTGTAGAATGATTAGCCCAAAATCAGAAATCTGGATATTTAGAACCAGAGGTAAGCCAGGCTGATTGTAATCAATGATTTTGTAATAACCGGATACTTTTGCTATTTTCATTTTTTTTAGGCGACGAGAAAGCGTTGCTTGAGGAATGTCATATCCTCTTTTTTTTAAACTGTGTTGTAAATCACTTTGTTCCGCAATACTTTCGGTTTGTACTATCGATAAAATCAAATCATCCAATAAGGCATCATGAGTCAATTGCTTTCTCCCTGCTATTAATTTGGTTGAATATATATTACTGAAATTGAAATTATATCCATTTTTTCTTGACAGTACAAACCCCGATCATGTATATTCAAAAAACGAATAAATATCGGATACATATTCATGAAAAAGATTTGTCTTCTGTTGTTAATTAGTTCTTTTATACTTATATCTAGTTGTGGTGAGCAAAAAAAACAAAATGTATTGCGTTTTTCCACTTCAGCAGAATATCCACCTTTTGAATATATTGAAAATGGAGAAATAAAAGGATTTGATATTGATTTGGCTAAATTGATCGCCAAAGAGTTGGGTAAAGAAGCCGTTTTTGACAACATGCAGTTTAGCGCAGTTTTGCCTGCAGTGAATTCAGGCCAGGATGACCTTGCTATTGCCACAATTACTATTACAGAGGAACGTAAGAAAAACTTTGATTTTACCAAACCTTATTATTTTGAAGGGATGGCAGCAGTTTTTGATACTTCACAGCCAGTGAAAGAGATCTCGCAATTAACAGGAAAAAAAATAGCCGTCCAACTGGGAAGTGTTATGGAAATTTGGCTTCATCAACATTTTCCCCAAGCTGAAATTACGGCTTTGGATAATAACAATCAGGCGATAGAAGCCTTAATCGCTGGTCATGTTGATGTTGTCCTTATGGATGGAGCACAAGGAGGGGTTTATAGCAAGAAATATCCAGGACTGTCTTATTCCATCCTAGCGAAAGCTAATGAAGGTTATGGATTGGTTTTAAAAAAAGGTTCTCCTCTAACAAATGAAATCAATTCCGCATTGGAAAATCTTAAAGCGAAGGGCGAAATTCAAAAACTAGAATCCATTTGGATAAAGGGGTCAATATGACAGAGATGGTGCAAAATCTGTTTTTCATTGGCAAGGGAATAATTCTAACTATGCAATTATTAACAGGAGGTCTGTTGATTGGCGTATTACTTGGAACTCTCTTGTCGATTTGCAGACATCAAGGAGTAGCTTGCTTTTTTATAAACCGATTCATATCAATATTGAGGGGCACACCACTCATTTTGCAATTAAGTTTTATTTATTTCGCGGTCCCTGTTTTATTAGGTATGCGACCAAGTATTTTAGTGGCTGGAATTGTTGCTTTTGGTTTGAATAGTTCCGCTTATTTCGCTGAAATTTTAAGATCCGGTATTGAGAGTTTACCCAAAGGGCAATTTGAAGCAGCCCTTACTCTGCAAATTCCTACCTTTTATTTATGGAAGGATATTATTTTACCTCAAGTAATAAGAAATATTTTTCCCGCAATGATCAATGAAATGATCGCTTTGTTAAAAGAAACGGCATTGATTTCCACTATAGGAGGCATGGATTTAATGCGTCAGGCTCAAACATTGGCAGCACAACAATTTACTTACTTTATGCCTTTATGTATCACGGGTTTCTATTATTACAGTTTGGTCTTACTCCTTGAGTCACTAGGTAAAAAAATTGAAAAAAGGGGGCATTATGTTGCAAGTCATTAACGCATCTAAAAAAATCGGCAATACCCAAGTACTTAATGAAATTAATTTAAATATTCAAGCAAACAGTATTGTCGGTTTGGTAGGGCCTTCTGGCAGTGGAAAAACAACTTTATTGAGATGCATACAACAATTGGAGTCAATCGATTCAGGCTCTATCCACTGCGAAGGAAAAAGTGGATTTATGTTTCAGGATTTTCAACTATTTCCGCACATGACAGTACTCAATAACTTAATTTATGCCCCGAGTCTCCATGATAAAACCGCAGATCATATGGTAAGCGCATGGGCTTTACTTGCTATGTTAGGTTTGTCAGATAAAGCTCATTCTTACCCACAAGGATTGTCTGGTGGACAAAAACAACGCGTGGCCTTGGCCAGAAGCTTAATGATGAAACCGGATTTATTGCTTTGTGATGAACCGACTTCTGGCCTTGATATGGCGACTACCAATGATGTCATTGCTTTGTTAAATACAGTGAAGACTCTAAAAATCACTATGCTTATCGCCTCTCATGATTTGTTTTTTTTATCCAATATTGCAGAGCGCTTGCTGGTCGTAAAGCAAGGGAAATTAATTGCAGACTTTAAAACCCAAGAGGTGTCTGACCCTATTTTATATCTACAGCAGTTTTACCAGGGGGAAATACTATGAAAAAAATTATTAAAAAAATCGCATTGGCTTATTCAGGTGGTTTGGATACTTCCATCATGATTCCTTGGCTTAAAGAGCACTATGAGCATGCTGAAGTAATCGCTGTGATTTGTGATTTAGGGCAACAGGAAGATCTCACTGCCATAAAAAATAAAGCGCTCAAAAGCGGCGCTTCCAAAGCGTATGTAGTCGATGTGAAGAATGAGTTTGCCATTCAATATCTTTGGCCTTTGGTAAAATCGGGCGCTTTATATGAAGATCAATACATTTTGGGCACCATTTCAAGACCACTAATTGCTCAAAAGCTTGTTGAAATTGCTTTGACAGAGCAAGTGAATGCCGTTGCCCATGGAGCCACCGGCAAAGGAAATGATCAAGTGCGTTTTGAATATTCGATTAAAGCTCTTGCACCTCAGCTTGAGATTATTGCTCCCTGGAGAACTTGGGATATTAAATCAAGACAGGAAGCGATTATGTACGCTAAAGCACATGGTATTGAGGTACCTGTGACTCCCAAATCGCCTTATTCGCGAGATCACAATATTTGGTATATTTCTCATGAGGGGGGCGTGCTTGAAGATCCGTCGCAGGAGATGCCTGATGATGTGTTATTAATGACCAGTCCTGTATCGCAGGCCCCTGATGAAGAGGAAATGATTATTCTTGATTTCAAAAAAGGAGTTCCTGTCGCCCTAAACGGACAAGAACTTTCTCCAGTGGATCTCTTAAATACATTAAATCAAAAAGCAGGCCAGCATGGTATTGGAGTGGCAGACATTGTTGAAAATCGATTAGTTGGGATGAAAATTCGAGGGATTTATGAAGCACCTGCTGCTGCAGTGCTTTATAAGGCGCATAAACTGCTGGAGAGTTTATGTCTCACTCGTTCAACGTTACATTTGAAGCAATCTTTACAGCAAACTTATGCCAATTTGGTTTATGAAGGAAGATGGTTTTCACAAACCAAGCAGGCTTTGGATGCATTCATTGATGTGACGCAACAGCATGTGACGGGTCGTGTTAAGTTAAAGTTATTCAAAGGGAATATTATCCCTGCAGGTATGCATTCTCCTTATAGCTTGCATCATCCAGAATTGGCTACTTTTGAAGAGGATAATGTATACAACCAAAAGGACGCTGAAGGATTCATTAACCTCTTTTCTTTATCCGCTAAAATCTATAGCCAGGTGCATCAGGGAGGGAATTATGACTAATAAAACATGGGGAGGACGATTTAAAAAATCTTTGGATAGCCGCGTGAATCAGTTTAACGCTTCATTGGCTTTTGATCATGTGCTTTTTGACCAAGACATTAATGGCAGTCAGGTTCATGTGAAGCAATTAGCTAAACAACAGATTTTAACAGAAGCCGAAAGCCAGGCGATTTTTTCTGCACTTGAAGAAATCAGAAGTGAGATAAAGCAAGGTCAATATTCATTTAATGAACGTGATGAAGAAGACATACATATGTTTATTGAACAACTGCTGACTCAAAAATTAGGAGAGTTGGGTAAAAAATTACATACTGGCCGCAGTCGCAATGATCAAGTGGCTTTGGATCTTCGTTTATATACCAGAGATAAAGGCTATCTAATTAATGCACTTTTAACGGGGCTTATCGATTGTCTTGATGATCTCACCAGTAAACATCAACAAGATTTAATGCCAGGATATACTCATTTACAGCAAGCCCAACCTGTCACATTAGGGACTTATTTTAACGCGTATCAATCCATGTTTAGCCGGGATAAGAGCAGACTGGAAGATTGGTTTAAACGCATGAATTATTCTCCCTTGGGTGCCGGGGCATTGGCTGGGAGTACCTTACCTCTTGATAGAGAATGGGTGGCTGAATCCTTGGGATTTACTGGGATCATTTCTAACACTCTTGATGCGGTCAGTGACAGAGATTTTGTCATTGAGTTATGCAGTGTTGCCGCAATGATCATGATGCATCTCTCCAGATTATGTGAAGATTTGATTCTATGGTCTACCCAGGAGTTTGATTTTATTACATTGGATGATGCGTTTGCTACTGGCTCTTCACTGATGCCTAACAAGAAAAATCCTGATGTTCCTGAATTGATTCGTGGTAAATCAGGACGAGTTTATGGTCATTTAATGGCGATTTTAACGGTAATGAAAGGGTTGCCTCTGGCTTACAACAAAGACATGCAGGAGGATAAAGAGGGATTGTTTGATACGATTAATACGATAATTGGTTGCCTCCAAATCATAACTCCTTTTTTGCAAAGTTTGACTTTTAATACCCCGTTAATGAGGGCCAAAGCTCAAAGTGGTTATCTTGATGCGACTGCCATTCTGGAGTCATTAGTGATGAAGGGTATTCCTTTTCGTGATGCACACCATCAAGTTGGGTTATGGATTGCAGAAGCAATAGAAAAACAATGTTCACTGACCGAATTATTAAAAGGAGGCTAAGAATGTCTATTTCCACCTCGACTAATGCAAGTTCTATTGAAATTGAAGAGGACAACCTTGACAAAATTCAATCTCAAAGCAATTCCTATCCAATTAATGAAGTGAAGACTAATACTTTTGTCATTAATTTGCAACAAGCTATTTTTGGCCTGGAGACGGGCAGTGAGGCTGTTGATTTTGTTGCTCATAAGGATATAGACACTCCATTTCCTGCCGCTGAATACAAGGCAAGGCATTTTCTTACTGGCACAGAATTGTCAAGGGAAGAAATTCAATTGATTTTAAGCCAGGCCAGAGCAATAAAACAAACACCAAAATTATATAACCAGGCACTTGCCAATAAAAGTTTGGTGATGATTTTTGAAAAACCTTCCTTTAGAACCCGTTTGAGTTTTGCTTTAGCAATTCAGAGTATGGGAGGGATCGTTGTCGAAAGCCTCAGTAACTCAAGAAAACAGGAGACTCCAGCTGATATGGTTCGAGTTTTAAATGGCTACGCTGATTTTGTAATGGTTAGAACACATGACGATAAGATTTTACAAGAAATGGCGGAATACTCAAAAATTCCTCTTATTAATGGCCTCTCCGCATTACATCACCCTTGTCAAATTCTTGCTGACTTATTAAGTCTTGAGGAACAATTTGGTGCTTTGAAAGGATTAACCCTGGCTTACATAGGGGATGGCAATAATGTTTTACATAGTTTGATGCTTTTGGCGCCTCAGTTAGGTGTCACTATTCATTATTGTTGCCCTAAATCAAATCAACCTGATGAGGCTATTGTAAAGCAAGCCCAAAGCAGAATAGGGAATCAAATGATTTATTGTTTTGATAAACCGGAGGAGGCAGTGAAGCAAGCAGATGCCGTTTATACTGATGTCTGGACTAGTATGGGATTTGACAATCCTGAAGCGGGCAAGGCTTTTAAAGGGTTTCAGGTTAATGAAACATTAATGTCTTACGCAAAACCTGGTTCGGTATTTATGCATTGCATGCCTATGGAAAGGGGAAAAGAAGTTTCTACCACTTTACCCGATAGCGCATCCTCTATCATTTTTACACAGAGTGAGAACAGGATGCATGTACAAAAGGCGTTGATGTTATTTTTAGATCAATAGAACCTTGGATTGTGAGGCCCATATTAGTTCATAATGAAATGTTATTGCGCATTTCTCCTAATATGGACTCATTTTTTTTGCAAATTAATTTAGTAATTCTTCTCAAAGGCGATTAATTGTTGTTCCAGATTCCATTGCAACTTTGCTTTTTCGTTGTGCGCAATAAATTTTTGACAGCTTTTGCTTCCAAGATCATGACAATCAGGAACCAATTCGGCTTTATCGGCATTAGCCCATATACTTTTTCCAGGTAAGAAGGAATAAGTTAATGTGTTTCTATTAATTTGTTTTAATTGCTGATAATTAAGACCATGTTCTTTGGCTGCCTCTACATATTGTTGAGTTAAGTCCGTTCTTAGCACCCCTTCGTCATCAGTGGATAAAACGACTGGTACATTATGAGTAAGATAATAATTAAGGGGATGATTGTGGCCGGATATATTCAGAATTTTTAAATTACTAATCAGGTTTATTTCAACAGGTATGTGATGGTTAGCCATGTATTTTAAGGTATCTTCTGAATTGTTTTCATAGCCGATATCCACGCCGTGGCCAATTCTTTGCGCGTGGCCAATCAGCAGGGCATCGCGAATATGATGACTCAGATTTTCCGGTGTCACTGCCTGGGGAGATAATTCTCCAGCATGTAAGGTAATGGGAACATTCGGGTACATTCGATGCAGATATTCAAAGATGGACATGTGCTTGTGGTAATCACGCAAAGAAATAATCCCATCTTCTGGTTGCACGAGGTTTACTCCGATTAAATTCCCCTTGGATTTCGATACAGCTTCAAAGGCGTTCAAGGCTTGGGCAAAGACGTTATCTACAGGCTGCTCTCTGAGTACATAATAGAGGAATTTAATTTTTACACGACAGGAATCGGAAGCAGGGTTTTCGTTGCAGCCTAACTCTTGAGATGTTTTTGTAAGAATTCGGTCACTTTCCAAAACAGTATTTTGTATGTTGCTTTGAAAATCTTTATTCGCTAATAACAAGCGTCTTTTTTGGTCATACGATGGAATATCCTTGATTAAATCCCCATAAGTTAATGAGTGGGCATTGTCCGGGATTGTCATAATTTCCAGGTATTGTTCTTTTTGCTGTGCAGCACGTTGAACAATATCAGCAAGCAATTGAGGTTGATAGTCAAAAACTATGGGCATGTATTTGATAAATCCATTGAAAAAATGATCATGGCCTGATTCTCTGCCAGGTATAAAATCTTTCATAGACCAGTCTTTAATTATGTTGGAATAGAGTTCAGGGTTGTTAAAGACTTCTTTAATATTAACTCCCTCACAATGAGAAGAATCTTTACTTACGGCAAAGGTGTGTTTATCGAGGCAATAGTTGCCATTTGCGGCAAGCGCCAGCATGGTTTCAGGATAGGCTCCCCCAGCCAAATGATAATGTAACTCACCGCCTTTGGGCATCGTTTTAAAAAAGGCATAAAGCGCACTGGAATCCTTTTTTATATTACTAAAATAGGAATCAACACTGGCGTATGTTGGGCACAAAAGAAAGAAGCTGGTAAAAGTTGAGAGTAACCTGGTAATGTTCATAATTTCGCAGTGATCATTAATTGGGCAGTTATTATCTCATAATCTTGCACGATTCCCAACAGAATATCTGTTTTATCATGCAACCTCTTATGATTTTCTATGAAATGATAATGATTGTATTTTTTTATTATTCATTGCAGAATGTTTTTAAGGTTTACTACATGGAAGAAAAAATGACCAATTTTTTTACAAGATCAGCGCCTTTATCTTTTGTATTAGTGATCGCACTTATTTTTATAAATCTTTCCTATGCCCATGAATTTCAAACTGATTCAAAAAATAAGAATAAACTGGATGTTCACATAGGCATCTATGCTCCATTTTCCAGCCATTCTGCTTTTATTGGAAGAAATATTTTAGCTGCAATGGAGATGGGCAGTGAACAGCTGCAGTCTTCTAATATTCATTATTCATTTTATACCCTGGATCAACCTTCTAAAAATAGGAATGCTGGTCTTGTGCTGCAAAAATTTATTAATACTCATCATATTAATATATTGGTCACGGGAGGGAAGGAAACCGGGTTAATAGCAGCCCCCATTGCTAAGAAAAATAATTTGATTCATTTCAGTTTGACTAACGATCCTAAAGTTGCAGATGGCAGGAATAATTTTATTGTCTGGAGCCCAGTTTATGAGCAAGCCAAAGTTTTGGTTAACGAACTAAAACGGCAGCAGGTTCATCACTTGGGAATTATTACAGCAAATCAACCTTCATCAACCGTTTTGACACATAGCGTTATAAAAGAATTACAGGTTGATTCTCACATTGATGTGGCTGCCTCCGAGTTTTTTGAACCCGGGAATAAAGATTTTTCAAGATTAACTAACAGAATTAAAAGGAAAAATGTGGATATGTATTTGGTAATGGCATCACCTGATGATATTAAATTAATACAGGAACAAATGGGAGTAGATAAACTACATGTACCTATTACCAGTATAGTTGAGCGCGCTACTCCAGAAGTGCTAAAGGTATTTGAAGGTCAATGGTATGTTGATTCTCATGAGATGCAGCCTGATTTTATTAATCAATTTAAACAAAATTATTTAAATTATCCTGTAACTGAAGCAGGTTATGCGTTTGATTTATTTCAGCTTTTGAATAAAAGCATAGTAACGGCGATAAGAACACAAGGTTCTGTTACAAGTGAGGAAGTCGTTCATCAACTCCATGATATTGCCAATGGTAGAGGGGTAATGGGAACCATGGTTTTAGATGATAAGGGTTCTTTATTTACCAAATCTGAAGTGAAAACTGTGAAAAAAGGCGAGATTCATACAGTCTAGGTTGAAAATAAAACCTGAAATCATCGGTACATTGTGAATCGATGATTTCAGTCGGGAGTGACTAATTGGTCATTATCTGTTAGCTAACGCCATTCCTTCCAATACGGTGAGCGCCGCATATAATTGATAATCCTCGTGTATTAAATCTCCTGTTTGTATTTGGTTGTTTTTGGACTCAGTGTTTTCTGAATTGTCTTTGTTAATCAAGTGCCCATTTAGGTCAGCTTCAGTAAAACCAGCCAGAGTGTCTTTTTTGACGGCATTTTTAGGAACGTCTACTTCTTCTACAATGATGTCAGGAATTATTCCTTTGGCTTGGATGGAGACTCCTGATGGGGTGTAATAGAGTGCCGTGGTTAGTTTTATTCCGGTTTTGCCATCAAGAGGTAACACGGTTTGAACGGAGCCTTTTCCGAAACTCTTTGTACCAAGGATTATAGCCCTTTTATTATCTTTTAATGCTCCGGCGACAATTTCTGAAGCAGAGGCAGAGCCATTATTAATTAAGACAACGATAGGGGCATTGTCCAATACATCCCCTGGATTAGCCAGGGCAGTAAATTTGGAACCAGGCAATCTGCCTTCCGTATAGACTATCATTTCTTGCTTACCTGCCTTGTCATTGCCAAGAAATGCATCGGATACCTGTATAGCTGAATCAAGTAAACCTCCTGGGTTATTTCTTAAATCCAATACTAATCCTTTTAATTTGCCGCCGGCTTGTTGTTTTAATTGTTCGATTGCTTTAATCATGTCTTTGCCAGTTAAAGCTTGGAATTGAGTTAAACGAATGTAACCATAACCTTCACTTAACATTTTGCTTTTTACACTTTTTATTTGAATAATTTCGCGAATCAAGTCAAAAGTTAAAGGTTTGTTTACACCTTTTCTCAAGATGGTTAATTCTATAGTAGTACCAGGTTTGCCGCGCATTAAATTAACAGCGTCTTTAAGAGAAAGACCTTGAACTGACTCTTTACCCAGTTTAATAATATAATCGCCTGATTTGATTCCTGCTTTAAATGCGGGAGTGTCTACAAGTGGGGTGATTACTTTAACAACACCTTCTTCCATAGTGACTTCAATACCTAAACCACCAAATTCACCACTGGTTGATGTTTGCAACTCCTTAAATTCCTCTTCATTGAGATAACTGGAATGCGGATCAAGGCCAGTTAGCATCCCGCGAATTGCGTTATCAAATAATTCTTTATCATCAACTGGCTTGACATAGTATTTCTTTATTTCACCGATGGCATTAGAAAATCGTTGTACATCTTCCAACGGAATTCGTTTTGTATTAGAATAATTTGAGTTTGTTTCTTCAGCCGAAAACACAGTCAAAGGCAGCATCAGAGTTAGGGCATAAACCAATGCCAAAGAACCGGAAAATAGTTTCTTAATAACCATAGCAATCTCCTCAGATGCAAGGCCATGAAATTAGCCACCTGCGTATTTTTATTATGCAATTTAAATGCCAGCGGCTAAGCTTTAAGACAACCAGTCTAACGGATTGACCGCTTTCCCTCTTTGTCTTATCTCAAAGTATAGACCGTTTTGCTTAATTCCACCGGTATGGCCTACGCTTGCGATTTGCTCGTTTTGTTGGACGATTTGCCCTTTGCGTTTGAAGAGAGATTGATTGTGAGCGTATAAAGTCATAAACCCTTGGCCATGGTCAATAATCAGAAGCAAACCATAACCTTTTAGCCAATCACTAAAGACGACTTTTCCTGGGTAAACAGCAGTAACCATAGAACCTTCATCGGCAAAAAATGTCACTCCTTGATTCATTCTACGTAAAGATCGATGTGTGCTTTGGACAGGTAACGGCAATTTTTTGCGCATTCCAGTGAACGGTTTGCCGTTTTGAATGACACTTTGTTGAGATAATGACTTCAAGAGATGAGATAAATTGTCTCTATCTTTTTGAAAATCTTTTAATGATTGTTGATTATTTTGAATATCATTATCAATGGATTGAATCAGTGTGCTATGGTATCTTTTATTTTGCTCTAACTGTTGTTGATTTTGTGATAACTTAAATTGCAGTTGCTTGTTTTCTGCAAGTTCATTCCCAAGCTTGGTTTTACTGTCGTTAAGATTTTGTCGGGTTCGAGCAATTTCATCAATCAACTGCTGACGAGATCTGATTATATACTGATAATAGGTTAAAATTCGGTTGATCTTAAAAGGCTCATCTTGATTAATGAGCCATTTCAAAGGTTGATATTCCCCCATCTGATAACGCGCCCTGACATGGTTTGCCAGCATTTCCTGTTGGGCTAGTAATCGTCCATTTAAGTGATTTATTTTTCCTTGCAATTCGGCAATGCTTTTTTCTTTTGCAGACATATTAGCCTGTATGATTCTTAGCTTGCGTATTCCTTCTCCAATTTGTTTTTCTGTGCTGCCCAGTTCCTGGTTTAGTACAGTCCGTTTATCCTGTGCATTGGCTAAAACTTGCTTTAGTTTGTTAATCTTGGCATCTAACTGTTTTAGTTTGGCTTGTGTTTGAGTGATAGAATTTGGAGCAGTTTTTGCCTCAAGGCCATTACAAAAAAATAGAATGAGTACAAGTGCCAAACCGAGAGGGGTACTAGATAAATAGTTAGGTAGGTTAGGCATGCGCATGGTTTTTTTCCAGAAGGATACGACCAGTCATTTCCGAAGGCGGAGTTAACCCTAATAATGTAAGTAAAGAAGGCGCTATATCAATCAAACTTCCTTCAGAATGAGTGAAGTGCCAGCCTCCACCTACATAAAGAAAAGGAACCGGATCACTGGTGTGTGCTGTATGAGCTTGATTTGTGGATTCATTAAACATTTCTTCGGCATTTCCATGATCAGCTGTGATCAATAATTTACCCCCATTGTTTTTAAGGGCTTGCCAAACCTGATGCATGCACTGATCAAGGCATTCTATAGCTTGAACAGTAGCTTCAAAATTCCCTGTGTGTCCAACCATGTCAGCATTGGCATAATTACAAATAATGACATTATAATCTCGGCTGTTGATGGCGGCTATCAGAGTTTTAGTTAATTCAGGTGCACTCATTTCTGGTTGCAGATCATAGGTTGCCACTTGAGGAGAGGGTACCATAATGCGTTCTTCATTCGTAAAAACACTTTCACACCCGCCATTAAAGAAAAAAGTAACGTGAGCATATTTTTCAGTTTCAGCAATACGTAATTGACTGAGGCCATGAGAAGACAATACCTCACCCAAGGTATTATTTAAAGGAGCAGGTGGAAATGCTATTGTGGTCAATAAATTTTTGTCGTATTGGGTCATAGAGACAAAATAGGATAGCTTTGGTCGTGTTTTTCTTTCAAATCCTTTAAACAAAGGATCAAGAAATGTAGTAGTTAATTGCCTTGCTCTGTCAGCACGAAAATTGAAAAACAGGACGGCATCACCATCTTGTATAGAATGCCCTTTTCCTATAAGGGTAGGTGGAACAAACTCATCAGAAACTTTATTTTTGTAATAGAAATGAATTGCAGTTTCAGCATCAGGGAACTGGCGTTCACTTTTGCCTTGTGTTAATAAATTATAAACAGGTTCTACTCTCTCCCAACGTTTATCTCTATCCATCGCATAATATCGACCACAAATCGAATTAATGGTTGCAACAGGGTGTTTGGCAAGTTCTTCATTCAGGCATTTCAGGCTATCAAGAGCGCTTTGTGGGGGAGTATCTCGGCCATCAAGAAACAAATGCAGATGGACAGTTCTGAATTTTTTTTGATTACAAAGGGCAAGTAAAGCAAACAAATGTTGTTCGTGACTGTGCACTCCGCCCGAAGAGAGCAACCCCATAATGTGAAGCGATTTTTCTGTTTTCTGCAATTGCTCAATTACTTCATGGAAAACTGCATTTTTAGCGAATTCTCCGTTTTTTATTGCTTCATTAATGCGAGTAAAGTCTTGTTGTATCACTCGACCAGCACCAATATGCATATGCCCAACTTCTGAATTACCCATTTGCTCATCAGGTAAACCAACAGGCAAGCCAGAGGCTTGCAAAAGAATATGAGGGCAGGTTTGCCACCATTCATCCCATTGAGGGGTATGAGCTTTTGCAATCGCATTGTATCTATTATTTTCGTTATAGCCCCAGCCATCAAGAATCATGAGTACCAGGGGAGCATTATGAGGCATGACCTAAATCCTAAACTGTACAATTAAAGGGCTAAAATAATAATTATACCTTCGCTGCGATAAGAGGTATATAGTTTCAGCAAAGGTTCACAGTTTTATTAAATTTAGTAACAATCTTCTTTTTGTTCACAGTGACCATAAGCATCGCATGACTGGATTGGACGACACCCTGGATAATAAATAATGGGTACCGGAGTTGTAATGACTAAAGGAGGAGTAGTTGATTTATCACAGGATTTACAATGATTAAAAGTAGCTCTTACGTCATCGTCCTTAGGCAGATTTTTTGGATTTGGCCCTATTCCTAATAGATTCATCGCCACGGCATGGTTAACAAGAGCAGTTAAACTGATAAATAAAATAACTGCTTTGAGAATCAGGTTTTTACTATCCCTACTCATAATAAACTCCTTTTTAATTTTGTACCCCGTATTGTGCGATAATTAAGAGTATAGTTGCTTGTTATGGTTTTGCTCTTATACCAAAGGATTATCTTGCAATTCTTCTGGTACGTACTGAGACAAATATTTGCTTAAACTCAATTGCACAGTTGAGGTTATGCCATATTGTGTTTTTAACAATAATAACGTACTCCAGCCCCACCAACTATTTGTCCAATGCCTGTCATAAGGATTTGCCAAGTTGGTTCTTCGTAACAACTGTTTGTTTTCTTCATCCCAATAGAACATAGGAGCAATATCCATGTTATTTTCATCATTTAATTTTGTGATGTGCGGAATCATATCCTCTATTTGATTTTTTTCCGGTAGAACTCCTGAGTAATAGGCTTCAAATATTTCATCAGCAGAAGCTTGCAAGGTTTTTAAGAGTATTTGCTGGTTGGTTTGATTGAAAGGATTAAAGTAAGAATAATCACCATAAACTAACCATTGCTCTCCCAGATCATTAGTCACATGAATCCCATACTTATTTTCTTCATTATGCATATAGTTGGATAACAACGCACCAAGGACTGTTGGTGTGATAATCGCTGATAATTCTTCTCTGGGAGTTCGCAAATGGCCTGCAGCAAAGTGATCTGATAAATAGTGGCAGGCAAAAGCGTCCATCGCATAGGCGATTTCCAAATCAGAGCGTTTTCCCGTTCGTTTAGCTTTTAATGCCTGTTGCAATGCGACATGGTGGCCACTTTTATAGGCGATTAGGTTATTTGGTGTAAAATGATCATAGTTTTCCATGGCTAATTTTAGATATCTGCCAGGATTTAACCACCAGGTCAGGCTATTACAACCACCTCCTGTGATGCAGTTGATTTGACGACCAACTTCATTCCCAATTCGTTTATAAATAGCTTCAGCAGTTTCTCCTTTTGCAATTCCTGATTCGACTTCGCGCATTTCCGCTCTGATAACGGAATTAAGATCTTCTACCTCACTAACTGCAGTAATATTCCTGGCAAAACTGTTGAAAATCTCTTTAAAACGAGTTTGTTTTTCCAGTTTTGTTAATCCATGACTAATTGGTTTCCCTACAATTCCATACAGATCACCAAGACTCATGATATCGCCGGCTGTAAGTGCCAAGCCATTTCTTAAATGTAATACAACACCGGATTGGGGGGCATCATTCATATCAAATCGTAGTTTGATTTGTTGTCCCATGGACCAATGCTCGGACAAAGCAAAACTACCATTCGATTCACCATAAGTTATAGAGGAAAAAGCCAACAAGCTTATGCTCGTTGCGAATAATCGGGTTTTTATGAATCGATTGATAGATTGTTTCATTATGTCCTCATCTACAGGTATTGATCATTGGTCTTAGTGATGAATAGCGTATTGTATAACGTTTGGGTTGAAATATTGATGCATTGGTTCGTCCCGAGATAATGCAAAGGGATGAATGGAGTTTGTACAGATAACCGTAGCCAAAAACGACGCAGGGCACTATAGGTCATTAGAATTATCTCCTTTCTGATATTCATGACGAAAAGTGACAACTCGTTACGTAAATTTATTTAGGTTTAATAATGAGGTGTTTCATAAACAAGGTCAATTGATTTCTTAAGGTAGTACTTAAATTTTTATCTTAAAGAGGTTAGACTATGCGTCATTTTGATTAGTCGGATAAGTTGTTTTGAACCATAAATTACCTCAGCACATTGCTGTTGTCATGGATGGAAACGGGCGTTGGGCTGAAAGCCGCGGTTTGCCCCGTGTAGAGGGACACAAGGCAGGCCTTGAATCAGTTAAAAAGATTATCAATTGTTGTCTGGAAAAAAAAATTCCCTGTTTGAGCCTGTTCGCATTCAGCTCTGAAAATTGGTCAAGACCAGTGACAGAAGTCAATTTTCTTATGGAGTTGTTTTTGGAGGCCTTGCGCAAAGAGATAGACGATTTAAACCAGCATGGAATACGATTAAAGTTTACTGGCGATAGAGAGCCTTTGTCCCAAGTATTACAAAAGCAAATGTGTGATGCAGAAGCCCGGACTAAAAATAATCAACAATTAATCCTAAATGTTGTTGTGAATTATGGTGGGAAATGGGATATAGTGACGGCGGCTAAAAAAATAATACACGCTGTTTCGGATGGAAAATTGGCATGTGATGAAATCAGTGAAGCAGTATTCGCTCAGTTTCTTGATACGAATGGTATACCAGAACCTGATTTATTTATTCGAACTAGTGGTGAATTAAGGATAAGTAATTTTTTTCTTTGGCAGCTGGCTTATACTGAGCTGTATTTTACTGATGTTCATTGGCCTGATTTTAATGAGCATGAGTTTGAATTAGCATTGGCTTCTTTTGCTAAGCGGGCAAGAAGGTTTGGGCAAATTTCACAATCTGAATAAAGGTAAAACCATGTTTATGCAACGTTTGATTACGACATTAATATTAGCGCCTTTGGTTTTGCTTGCTATTTTCTATGCGCCTTCCTGGATTTTATGGGGTGTTGTTCTTGTGATACTCCTGCTTGCGGGAATTGAAAGTTTGAAATTGATACCTGTTGACAATTTATCTATGCAAGCTTGTTTTTTGATATTTCTATTGATGTGCTTTTGGGCATGTGGCTATTTATATCCCTATTGGTTAAGCGTGGGGTTATTCGTTTGGCTATTCAATGGCTTAGCAATTCTCACTTATCCGCGCTCACAAAATTATTGGGGTTATCCAATGATTGTTGCAATAGCCTGTTTGATATTGTTACCTTTATTTACTCAAAGTCTTATTCAAATTTCTTTTTTACAACAAGGAAAGGAATTACTTGTCTATTTGCTTTTTTTAATTTGGGCTTCTGATATTGGGGCTTATCTTACTGGCAAACAATGGGGGAAGCATAAGTTAATCCCTAAAGTTAGTCCGGGCAAATCTTGGGAAGGTGTTACAGGCGGGCTTATTTTAGCCATGATAATCGCGACTTTGGGCTATTATTATTTTATACCTTACTCAATTTCTATATGGTTTGGTTTAGCATTGTCTACTGTAATTATTTCAATTTTTGGTGATTTGTTCATCAGTATATTAAAACGGCGTTGTCAATTAAAAGATACTGGAAATATTATTCCAGGTCATGGGGGCATATTAGACCGACTGGACAGTCTAATTGCCGCGTTACCATGGTTTTACTTTGGATTAACCTACATACCACTGGGAATTTAATTTTCTGGTCGTATCAACCTTTGGATAGCGATATGCTTTCAACGTTGCTGTACTTTTTATTAGCATTGGTATTGTTAGTCACCATACATGAATATGGTCACTTTCAAGTGGCGCGTTGGTGTGGTGTGAAAGTGTTAAGATTTTCATTTGGTTTCGGAAAAATTCTTGCACGTTTTTATGATAAGAAAGGAACAGAATATGCCTGGTCTTTGTTTCCTTTGGGTGGCTATGTCAAAATGCTTGATGAAACAGAAGGAGAGGTTTCTGAGGAAGAAAAGCCTTTCGCGTTCAATAATCAATCTGTTCTTGTCAGGATCGCTATTGTAGTAGCAGGTCCTTTATTCAATTTTATTTTTGCATTTGTAGCATTGTGGTTAGTTTTGGTTATCGGTATGCACTCTTTGGCACCGATGATTGAGTCAGTAAAACCAAATAGTATCGCTGCACGAGCTGGTCTAAGCCCAAAACAGGAAATCATTGCTCTTAATGGAGTTAAAATTAATAGTTGGCGAGATTTTCAATATGAAATAATGCCTCTTATCGGTTCCCGGGAAACGGTGAGTTTGACTGTAAAGTCTATGATAAATGGGGAAGAAAGCACGTTGTCGTTGCCCTTGGATAAGTGGCAGCTGGATGATAAAAAGCCCGATCCCGTTAAAAGCCTGGGTATCGTTCCTTTTATACCCACCATTCCTCCGATAGTTGGCGAAGTGGTTCCCGATTCTCCTGCCGAAAAAGCGGGCTTAAAAATAGGGGATGAAATTATCAGTGTAAATGGCCAGCATTTCAATGATTGGTTGTATTTAGTCAGTTACGTAAGGGAAAGGCCCAATTCTCAAATCGATTTGGATATTAAAAGACAAGGTAAATTGCTGAAGATTAGGGTACACACCGGAAGCCAGGATAATAATGGAAAATTAGAAGGGTTAATAGGAGTTAGATCTCAGAAAGTGGATTGGCCTGCTCATTGGCTACGCCTGGAACAACAGCCGCCAATTTCGGCACTTGGCACGGCTTTTAAACAAACAATACAACTCACAGGCACAACCTTTGTTTTAATGGGAAGATTAGTGACTGGAAAATTGGGATTAAACAGTATTAGTGGCCCTGTTGGAATAGCGCAAGGAGCCGGTGATTCCGGACGAGGAGGATTGGTATCCTATTTATTTTTCCTGGCTTTAGTAAGCATCAGCCTGGGAGCACTTAATTTATTACCAATCCCTATGCTGGATGGCGGTCATCTTTTGTATTATGTCGTGGAAATCATAAGAAGAAAGCCATTATCGGATGGAGTTAAATCCGTTGGAATCTATTTTGGATTATTATTGCTGGTTGCCTTAATGTTTATCGCTCTTAGTAACGATATATCAAGATTAACCAGTTAGGATTTGACGAGGGTAATTCTGATTTCTGTATGATAAATGGATGAAATGATGTTTTAGAGATAAAGAAACTTGACAGTAGTATCTACTTCCTATAAAAGGGTTTCAATTTTTTGTACAATTGAATGGTTTTTAATTTCATAAGTGCGCGTAGTGCTGGACGTAAAATAATAATGAAAAAAGTCAGTAATAAATTAATATTAGGTGTTTGTTGTTCTACTCTTTTAGCCTGGTCATCCCAATCATTCTCTTCTGATACCTTTATTGTCAAAGGAATTAGAGTTAACGGATTGCAAAGAGTTTCGACAGGTACGGTCTTAAACTATATGCCTGTGCAAGTGGGTGAGGAAATCAGTTCCAACTCAACAGCTCAAATTATCCGTGCACTCTATGAGACAGGTTTTTTCCAATCCGTTTCGCTTGAACGCCAAGGGAATGTTTTGGTGGTCAATGTGGTAGAACGAGCAACCATAGGTTCTATTACAGTTGTAGGAAACAAAGAAATACCTTCTGATAAAATGAAGGCGTTTCTTAAAGAAATGGGTTTGGTCAAAGGCAGAGTGTTTCAAAGGTCCTCACTGGAGCGTTTGGAAAAAGAACTGAAACAAGCTTACACGGCCAGAGGAAAGTATAATTCTCGTATTGAAACTAAAGTGACTTCTCTTACCGAGAATAGAGTAGCCATCAGTATTACTGTATCAGAAGGTCGAGTTTCGCGGATTAAAGAAATAAAAATAATTGGTAACCATGATTTTAAAGCAAATGAGTTATTGCCTGAGTTGACTTTAAGCACAAGCAATCTGTTTACTTATTTCACTAAAAAAGATCAATATTCCAAAGCAGGAATGGATGCTTCTTTAGAGGCATTACGTTCATTTTATTTAGATAGAGGCTATTTGAAATTTAATGTCGTATCTTCCCAGGTTTTGCTATCGCCAGATAAAAAAGATGTCTACATCAATATTCATATAGAAGAAGGACCTCAATATCATTTTTCAGGCTATGATGTGGTTGGGAAAACGATATTACCTAAAGAAAAAATTGATTCACTGATACAGGTTAAGAAAGGTGATGTTTTTTCGCGTAAGAAGGTTACTGAATCCATCTCTGCGATAGGGTTGGCTTTAGGGGATGTAGGATATGGTTTTCCTGCGATTAATGCTGAACCTCGAATAGATGAAAATAATAAAACAGTATTTATTACTTTTGTAGTGCAGCCGGGCCGTCATGTTTATGTAAGACGTATTAATTTTCATGGTAATACGAAGACAGGAGATTATGTTTTACGTAATGTGATTCGTCAGGATGAAGGAGGATTACTGTCTTTACATAACATCAAGGAGTCTGAGCGCCAGTTGCGAATGCTGGGTTATCTAAAAAACATTGATGTTAAAACCACTCCTGTTCCAGGAACCAACAACCAGGTCGATCTGGATGTCAATGTGGAGGAGGCTCCTTCAGCAGAAGCCAGCGCGTCTATGGGATATGGTACAAACGGCTATCAATTCAATGCATCTGTTAACCAGCGTAATTTTATGGGAAGCGGGCGCTCCATGGGTGCTTCTTTCAATGCAAGTCAATGGGGGCAGGACTACTCTTTTAACTATTATAATCCGTTCTATACGGATACTGGGGTAGGTCGTGGAGGAAGCTTATATTATTCAAGGATCGATCCTAAAAATTTAAATGTCAGTACATACAGCTCTAATCGTTATGGTGGCGATATCAGTTATAACTTCCCGTTAGGTGAAAAAAGCAGTTTTCAATTGGGATATGGTTATCAAGACGTTAATATCAAATCGGTGGGTTATGTACTCCCCATCATCAATTTCGTTGCGTTAAATGGAAGTCATTTTCAGGAAATACGGTTGACATCCGGTTGGAGCAGAAACAGTTACGATCAAATGCCCTATCCTAACCGGGGATTTAATCAACAAGCCATTGCCATGGTCGCTTTGCCTGCGACCTCACAATCACTATCTTACTATAAGAGTTCTTATCAGGCGCATTTATATTACCCTCTAACTCGCGGCTGGATCTTTTCTGTCTTAGGGAATGTGGGATACGGAAATACGTTTGATAATTTCGGATTACCCTTTTTTGAAAACTACTATGCTGGTGGTCCAGTTCAACCAGGCCAGGTTCGAGGATATGACAGTTATTCTCTAGGCCCGCTAGATAATTTTGGAAATGCTATGGGAGCGAATTTCCTTGTGAATGGAAGTGTTGGTCTGATACTACCATACCCATTGAGTCGAGATAATGTAAGAACGACTATTTTTGCTGATGCAGGTAATGTTTTTGCTTCTGGGACACCTCCTGCTTTACGTGGTACTCCTGCGGGTCCGATGCGTTATTCAGCCGGTGTATCATTAGAATGGCGTTCACCTTTTGGTCCATTGTCTTTTAGCTTGGCTAAGGCATTGAACCCACAGCCATTCGATCAGACACAAATTTTCCAATTTGCTCTTTCCTCGGGTTTTTAGAGATATATTATGGCTTGGAGCAAGCAGATTTTTGAGTATTTTAAAAACTAGTGCTGTACATATCGCAACCTTTTTCGAATTGTGCTAGCATTTCTAACTTTAAATTAGGAGAACATTATGAAACGTCTGGGTGCGGTGCTGGTCGCATTGTTTTTGGGTTTGTTCGGCACGACTGTATTTGCTGATTGGGCAAAGATAGGCGTGGTTGATTTACAAAAAATCATGCAAACTTCAAATCAAATGAAAGAAATTCAACAGAAGCTGGAAAAAGAATTTAAGCCTCGTCGAGACAAGCTTGTTGCAATGGAAGCGAGCTTGAAAAGCGACATGGAAAAATTTAAGCGTGATGGTGCTATAATGAGTGCTAGCCAAAAGAAAGAATTGGAAAAGAAAATTGTTGCAGCACAACAACAGTTTGAACGTGATGGACAACAATATCAGCAAGAATTGAGTACAGCTCACAATGAAGCTATGGAAGGTTTGTATAATAAAGTTCGTACTGCTATTACTAAAATTGCCAAGGATGAAAAATACGATATTATTGTTCAGAAAGATGCAGCTCCTTTCAGCAGCGAATCTCTTGATGTAACAGATAAAGTTATTAAAGCAATTAATTAATTAATTCGGCGGATGCGTTGCTAACCTTAGAGGAACTGGCAAACTATTTAAATGGCGTCTGGCATGGAAATGCCAATCACGCCATTTTTAGTGTATCCTCATTAGCTCGCGCTTCATCTAAAGATCTTGCATATTTTGATAATCCTTTATTGCAGTCTGTCTTAAACTCTACCAGAGCGGGCGCCGTTTTGTTAAAATCTGAGCACTTGGACTGGTCTCCTGTAAACTGTATTGTAGTCCCCAATCCGTCAGAAGCCATGTTTAAAGCAGCAAAGATCTTGCCTCACCTTGGCAACAAGGCTTGCGGAATTCATCCTACAGCTCAAATTCACAAGTCTGCCCAATTAGGCCAGCATGTATCAGTTGGTGCTAACAGCGTGATTGGTGAAAATGTACAATTGGATGATAACGTGACTATTGGTTCTAATACGACCATTGAATGTTCAGTATTGATTGGTAGAGGAAGTCAGCTAGGTTCTGGATCAATAATTCATTCGGGTACAGTTTTAGGCCAATCTGTGATTGTTGGTTCCGGGTGTATTGTTGGTGCTGCCCCGTTTAATTACTACAAAGAGCATGGTGTTTGGCAACAAGGACCAATCTTTGGTGGAGTTGTAATTGGTCAAAGAACTCAAATCGGTGCAAATACAGTAATTCACAGAGGCTGCATTGGCGATACTTATTTAGGTGATGGAGTTTGTATAGACAGTTTAGTACTTATCGCACATGATGTTTATGTAGGAAATAACACTGCTATTGCAGGTTGTGCTGCAATTGGTGCTCTAGTGCAAATAGGGATGGATTGTATCATAGGCGGGGCAAGTTGCCTTGCGGCGAACATTCGCTTGACCAATGATGTAGTAATAACAGGGATGTCTACTGTGACAAAATCCATTACTCGCTCCGGAGTTTATTCTTCAGGAACGACAGTTCACGAGCATCACAAGTGGCGTCGTAATACAGCGCGGTTCAGGCATTTAGATGATTACATTACAAAGCTGAAAACAATAGAAAAAAAATTGAATAATAACAACTGATTATGTTTTAACAATCTGAAGTAACATTTTTTTGAAATTTTTAATTGATTAGAATGAGCTAAACCAAGATAATGAGCCATTTTGTAATGCAATAGGCGATTAATGAGAACTAGGGTATGAACGAATCGATAGATATAAATCAAATTTTTACTTTGTTACCACACCGCTATCCATTTATTCTGGTTGATAGAGTCATAGATTACAAAGTAATGGAATATTTGATTGCAATTAAGAATGTGACTATTAATGAGAACTTCTTTACTGGGCATTTTCCAGGAAATCCTATTATGCCTGGAGTACTAATGCTTGAGGCTTTGGCTCAAGCTAGCGGCATTTTGGCTAATTTGTCTCGCCAACCCAAAGAAGGGTATGAGTTTCTGCATTATTTTGCCGGTATTGACAATGCTCGGTTCAAGCAAGTAGTGATTCCTGGGGATCAATTGCGATTAGAGGTGAGACTAGTTGGGCAAAAAAGAGATTTTTGGCGTATGCACGGAGAAGCTTATATCGGTGATAAATTAGCTTGTTCCGCAGACTTGTTGAGCGCAACAAAGGAAATTAAAAAGTGATAGATGAAAGAGCAATGATTCACCCATCGGCGAAGCTGGCAAGCGGAGTGTCAATAGGCCCCGGGACAGTAATAGGCGCTGATGTTGAGATTGGTGAAAATACCTGGATAGGGCCGCATGTGGTAATTGAAGGACCTACTGTAATTGGTAAAAACAATAAAATCTTTCAATTTGCCTCCGTAGGAGATGAGCCGCAAGATATCACTTACAAGGGCGAGCCAACTCGTCTTGAAATTGGTGATAATAATGTAATCAGAGAATATTGCATGATTAGCCGTGGAACGGTCAAAGGTGGGGGAGTTACTCGCATTGGCAATAGTAATTATTTAATGGCTTATTCACATATTGGCCATGATTGTATGGTTGGTAATCATATCATTATGGTGAATTATGCTGCCTTGTCAGGTCATGTCACTATTAATGATTACGCAATTATCGGTCCTTATGCTGCAGTTCACCAATTTTGTCAGGTGGGAGCTTACGCTTTTATAGCCCGAGCTACTTATGTCACTAAAGACGTATTACCCTATGTCATGATTGCAGGTCATACTACCTCTGCTTGTGGAATCAATACGGTTGGTTTAAGAAGGCGAGGTTTTTCTTCCGCAGCGATTGATTGTTTGCGCCGTGCGTATAAAATTATCTTCCGAAAAGGATTAACAGTTCAACAGGCAGTTTCAGAATTAGAGCTGATTCAAAATGAGTGTCCTGAAATTGTCCCTATGATTGATGCTTTGAATCAATCAACAAGAGGCATTGTGAGGTAACCAATGGTTGTTGCTCCCTATTTGGCTGTAGCTATCGGAGGTTCCCTAGGGGCAATTTCACGTTATTTAGTTACAATAATGGCGCAAAATACATGGGGAATAAAATTTCCTTATGGTACTCTTTTAGTCAATACAATAGGCTCTTTTCTAGCTGGTTTTTTTCTTATTGTATTAACAGGTCGTTTTAGCGCTGAGGAGTCATTTCGTTTATTCCTTTTTACGGGATTTTTAGGCGCTTTTACTACCTTTTCAAGTTTTGCCGCAGAATCTTTGTTTATGTTTGAGCAAGGTTATTGGTTTAAATTAATTACCAATATACTGGTTAATAATGTTGGCTCATTATCCATGGTCTTTATTGGAACATTAGTTGCTAAATATGTATTATTAGGACATCAGGACCCCATTTAATAATTTTTAGAGTGTTGGCTTATGTTAGATAATCAATTACTTCGAGAAAATCCTCAATATGTGGCAACCCAATTGCTGAAACGAGGATTTCAATTTGATGCTGTCACTTTCAGTCAGTTGGAAGAAAAGCGTAAGGCTTTGCAAGTAAGCACACAATCATTACAGAACGAACGAAATATGCGTTCGAAAGCAATCGGCGAAGCAAAAGCTCGAGGTGAAAACATAGAGCCTATGCGCGAAGAAGTGAATAAACTTGGCGCCAAATTAGAGCAACAAAAGACGGAACTGGAAGAGGTTCTTAAGCAAATTGAAGCAATTACTCTGTCATTACCTAATATTCCTCATGAATCAGTGCCTGTGGGTAAAGATGAATTGGACAATCAGGAAATCAGAACATGGGGGGAAGTACCTGCTTTTTCTTTCCCGGTAAAGTCACATGATGAGTTGGGTGAAGCGCTGGGGCAAATGGATTTTGCACTCGCAGCTAAAATTACTGGTAGTCGTTTTGTCGTCATGAAAGGGCATCTGGCCCGATTACATCGGGCTTTAATTCAATTCATGCTGGATATACATATTCAGCAACATGGTTACCAGGAAATATATGTACCTTATATTGTTAATGCGGATAGCTTACTAGGGACTGGACAGTTACCAAAGTTTGAGGCCGATTTATTTAAATTAACAGGAGATAATGGGTACTACTTGACGTCTACTTCAGAAATTCCAGTGACCAATACAGTAAGGGAAATGATATTGTCTGCTGAGCAATTACCTATTCGTTATGTTTGCCATTCCCCGTGTTTTCGTAGTGAGGCGGGTTCTTACGGTAAAGACACAAAGGGAATGATTAGACAGCATCAATTTGAGAAAGTTGAACTGGTCTGGATTACCAAACCGGAAGATTCTTATAATGCTTTAGAGCAACTGACTCAGCATGCTGAAGTTATTTTACAGCGTTTGAACTTGCCTTACCGAGTGGTTGCTTTGTGTACCGGGGATATAGGCGCCGGTTCAGCCAAAACCTATGATCTTGAGGTTTGGTTGCCTAGCCAGAATACTTATCGAGAAATATCCTCTTGTTCCAATATGGAGGCATTTCAGGCACGCCGAATGAAAGCGCGTTTCCGCAATCCGGATACTAATGAGATTCAATTAGTCCACACTCTAAATGGATCAGGTTTAGCCGTTGGAAGAACTTTAGTTGCCATTATGGAGAATTATCAAGACGAGCATGGAAACATTCATATACCGGATGCTCTGAAGCCTTATTTAGGTGGTATTGATATCATTACTGTGAAATAGGTTTACTCATAATCATGGATATTATTTCTTAAGGGTCACCCTTCGATAGGGAAAGAACGGTAGATTTTGCTTTATTGAATCAAATCAATCGCCTCTTAAGCATTTCTAAGAAAAATATCCTGTGACTTATAAAGCAATCCAAATTAAACACCTTGATATTTCCCTAAGAATCTGGCTAGAAACCATAGATATCTATTATTCCCAAGCTTAAGTATCATATTTTAGCTTATGGTTCATAAAATATTTTGGAGTTTATAATCCAATGAGCGACGTAATTATTCGTGAGATAAAGTCCGAAGATAAAGAGATATTTCTTTGCGCAATGCAAAGTAGTCAAGCATTACATCATCCTTGGGTTAAAGCGCCTGTAACACCTGATGAGTTTGATGAGTATTTTTCTCGCTATCAAAAACCAAACCAAAAAAGTTATCTGCTTTTTTCTGCCAATAACTTAGCGGGCGTCTTTAATATCAGCGAAATAGTACGTGGTTACTTTCAAAATGCGTATTTGGGCTTTTATGCTGTTGAGGCTCATGCGGGTAAAGGATACATGAGTAAGGGTTTAAAATTAATATTAACCAGGATTTTTAAGGAAATGGGGTTGCATCGGTTAGAGGCGAATATACAACCTGAAAATAACCGTTCAATCTGGCTGGTGAAGAAAAATGGTTTTCGTTATGAAGGATTTTCTCCACGTTATTTGAGGGTGAATGATGTGTGGCAAGGTCATGAGCATTGGGCCATGACTTATGAAGATTTTATCAAGGATAATAATGATGTGCTTGAAAAAGATCATATCGACATTGTTGCCTATAATACCGAGTGGCCACTGCTAGCTAAAATAGAAATGGCGAAATTACGCGCTTCATTTCCAGCCAATAGTGTGATTGATCTCCAGCATGTGGGTAGTACAGCAATACCTGGCATGGCAGCAAAACCCATTATTGATATTCAGATTGCAGCCAGGTCATTGGAGGAAATGAAGATTATTGCTGTGCCGATATTACAGAAATTAGGTTATGAATATTGGGAAGATAATCCGGACTCTGAACGAATGTTCTTTGTAAAAGGCATGCCACCCTATGGTAATGGGCGAACACACCATGTTCATATTGTTGAAACATCATCCAGTCATTGGAAAGGAAAGATACTTTTCAGAGACTATTTGCTCTCTCATTCGGAAGCAGCAGAAAAATATCAGCAGCTAAAAATCAAATTGGCTCGGGAACACAAGTATAATAGGGAGCAATACACTGATGCAAAGAGTGAATTTATCAATCAAATTTTAAAATTAGCTCAAAATTAATAAATTGTCATGAGCAGACAAGGATGAATAGGCGTAATGAACTTGGATTTTGTGGTCTAATGTTAGAGCTAAACGATGTATCAACTTATTTAGAAGTCCTAATCTTAATATTGTGATCTATAAACATAGTGTTCTATAATTGTACTATATTACTTTAATTGAGAAACACTATGGCAGATCAACCCCCAAAATCCAAATGGCATGAAATTAAACGACTATCAGACGGTGATAATAAAGTAGATAACAATCAAGCTCCAGTGTCAACGGCAGATAGAATTAAAAAGCTTTATCTGGATACACAGGTAGGTAGCCCAATTGATACTGTTGAAGAAGCAGATGCTCAACGTAATAATTTTGGGCCTAAAGATACTAAAATAGAAAACTCATCCCTTGAGAATGATGAGCCAAATCCTGATATACCAACTCCCGGGTGATAACAGAAATTAAATACATTACTTATTCCAGTCAAATTGAAAAAACTTCATGAAGTAAAAGCAATATTTTCAATGAAGTGGACTTCATCATCAGTGAGTTTGAATGGATTAATAGCCAGGTCTTCTTTCATGTGATCTGCATTTGTAGTGCCAGTTAAAGGAAGTATTCCTGCCTGTTGTGAAAACCTAAAAATGATTTGTTCAATTGATTTCTCGTATTTTTTGCTGATATTTGCAAGTTTAGGGTGTCTTAATTCATATTGATTGGCCGTTAACAGAGAAAATCCCTGATAAATAATTCCATGATCCTGGCAATATTTGCGAATTTGTTTATCCCATAATAGACGGGCAAAGCATCTGTTTTGAACAAACCTGGGTTTTACCGAAGCAAATGAAAGGAGCTCGGTTAATTGCTCATAACTCACATTGGATATGCCAAGGTGTTTTACTTTCCCATCTTTATGCAGAGATTCCATTTTACTCCAGACTTCTTTATCTTCATCGGAAAAGTGATATTGATAATAAGGGCCATGTAAAATATAGGAATTCAAATAATCAGTATTTAAATGTTCAAGGCTGCTTGCAAAGGATTGCTGGACTTGAATAGTCAGGCTTGCCGTATCATCATAAGGTTTGCGATGATCCTGGCCATGAGCATAGGTGAACTTAGATTGTAAAAAAATATCATCACGCAAGATACCTGATTTTTTATAGTATTGTTGCAAGGCGTATCCAACACCTTCTTCATAATAGTGTTTTCTTTGGTTTGCGGTATCTATACCCCGAAATCCTGTTGTTAATGCAAGCTCGACTAGTTCACTTGTACGTTTTTCTTTCCAGGCGGTTCCATATATAAAATTTGGAAAGCCAAAGTCCATCATTCAATCTCCTTCTTGATTTATTACCTGCAAACAGACTCTATTTTGATTCAAAAAAAGAATGAGTCATGGCAGGCTGTGTGTCTTGCATAGGGTTTTTTTGCCTTACCCATTGTTTTAATTTTCAATAGTTACAAATCTTTGCCAAAAAGACAACAAGCGTCATTAATTGAAAGAGGCTACTCGAAGAACATATTATTTTTATAGAATTATACAAGGAGATCAGTCCGTCATCACAAGGACCTGAGTATTTTAATGAGCCACAGTCGCAAGCGACTGTGGCAGGCAGGTAAGAATTAGTTGAATTGATAAGCGGTTGTATTCTCATGCTCAGTCTCAGCCACTTCCGGTTTGAGGCAAGCAGAAACCCAGGTAGTGCCAAGACGTGCCATAAAGGCAATTCCTTCGACCAGAGCGTTAATTGGGGTCATCACAGCCAAAGAGACAGCCAAACCAAAATGTACTTGTAAGTTATGGAAATTCTCTTTTGCATGTAAAGGCTTACAGATAGCCAAATTGACAATACACTCTATCGCAGATTCAACCCCATAGAATGCTTCGACTAATGAATGAAATCCACCTTTAGCCAAGGAGGTAAGTGGAGATGCCATTTGTTCTAAACAATCCCAGGCATTTTTATAAGAAGAAAAGAACCTGGTTTTATTAAAGTAATTGGATGAAGGCAGCTCATTAACCATTTGATATCCACTTGTTCTGTTTGCCCACTTTTCCATAAGTCCTGTTTCTAATAAATTATGACGTGGCTCTTGTCCAACAAACCATGATGATATGACTCTTGTAAGAATTTCAACAGCATGAGTCAGAGCGTGAATTGGAGCCATAAGCAGTAAACAGGTAGAGAGAGTCAAATGGCAGCCCACATCTTTGATTGCGTCGAAAGCCAAGCCTGGTTTTAAAATTAATAAATTACCTACAGTACGTAAGGTTGCCCATACTGCCCTTGAAGCATGATAGCAAGCATATAACCCATTGATAATAGGGGTAATTCCTACTAATGCCAAACCAGTCCAAAATTCATTGGTATCGGCATAGTGATTAATAAATCGCTTGGTTGAAATATATTCTCTATCTGGTAATAATCCATCGTGAATGAGCGATTCAATTTCTTTTCTAAGGTCTGTCATTATGGTCTCTCTCTATGTTAGTTAAACAAGCGAGGAGAGTATAACCAAAAAAACACAAATGACCAATATTGGCCCATGTTGTATTTGATGTTTGCATCTGTTTTCTGGTGTTTTGCACCCAAGCCAAAAGAACCAAGAACCAATAATACCCTTATTGGATATAACTCATTGAATAAACTTTCTTTATTATTGCACTTGTTCCAATCGACCATGATGCACCACATCGTGTGATGGAAAAATGCGGTATGGAATACTACAAGAGGGAGTTTATCATGGAGTACAATGTAAATTTTATCGAATTAAAAACAATAAACAGGGGTGCGATAGCAAGTTATTCACAGATTTTTTTCAATTAAATCCAGATGGTTGTGTATTAAATTGGTAATAACATCAATCGAAAAGTTAGGGCAATACCGAGGATACGTCCTATTTAAGCCACCAGAATGCTTCTCTAAAAGTTGAAGGTCATATTCCAACATATCTTCTATATCGAAAATGTCTTTATTCCATCTGTCTTCATTATGAACACCAAAACCTCCATCAAAAAGCAACCCATTGGGCAGTCGGATTAAGATATGCCAGCATTCATCAGAATTTTTCACCATAATAAATGCAATATTTACTTTTTCAGTAAATTTTTGATTCCATATCTTGTAAAAAGCATTGGCAAATGGACCACAAGGGCCTGAGTTAATTGCAGGTTCACCAAAATTGTCACCAGCAATGGTGATGTATCCATAGAGTTTATTTATTTCCTTAGATAAGTTATTCAGGGTATTGAGAACATTATTTTCGGCATTCATAAACAATTGTCTCATCTTGTGCATCTGGGGTTGCAGCACTATCAAATGCTTTAATCAAACGGACATTTTTAAAACCACAACTTTTAAGAATGCCTGTTAACTCCTGCGGGTTGTAAATTCTTATCCTCAACTCTTCAACTTCCGTATGAATTATATTATTGTTGTGAACGAGTTCATATTTACCGATAGAATTACAAATCTTATTCTTCAGGGTTGCTAATTGACTTAGTATAATCCTCTGGCCATTGGGTTTATGCCAAACTGAGCCTCTCCAGACATCGAGTTGTGGTACTGATTTGAGTGTTTCGCCCTCAAACAATAAAATACCATCATCGCTTAGGTGATTATAAAATGTTTGAAGAGCTAATCTTACCGTTGCAGGATCGGTAATCAAGCAAAAGGAACCGCTTGGTATAAAAATCAAATTGTATTTTTCTGGTCTCGTCAAATCTTCAACAAAACCTCTCCATACTTTGGGTTTGATATTTTTAGCTTTGGCTTTAATATTGAGAGCTTCAAGCATATATTCGCTTGCATCAAAGCCATGCACTTCGAATCCTTCTTCAACTAATGGAAGTAAGAAACGACCCGTACCACACATTGGCTCTAAAATAGGACCTTTCACATTCATTACATAACTGCGATAAAATGCATAAGCATCTTCAGGAGGCTTAGGTTTGCTTAAGTCATAGACCTCAGTGCACAGGCTAAGATAAGTATCCAGGTTTTTTAGTTTTGTCATCTTTTTTACCAATTAAAAAATTTTTGATTATTTGAATTTGCACTTCGGTACTTAGGAGACCGTCAATTACTATAGTGGCATTTTGTTTAAGATCGTCATCAAAAAATAAAGGTCTTGAATGGTTTAAATAAAAACTGATTTCTTCAAGAAGATTTTCTTTAGTTTGTAATTCATCTTTAAAATTCCTCAAAACACGACGGCACAATGAAATATCAAGTGGCACCTCAATATGAACACAGGTATCAATATATTCACCTGTTTGTCTGTGAAGTTTCCCTAAAGGAGCATCAAAAATTATGTATTCCGTGGGATTGAGCAAAGTGCGTAAAACCGGATGGATGCTCTCTTTTTTTGATTTCAGGCTTGCTAAAGTCTTTGCAAGACGTTCTCTTTGAAATTCATTGTAATTACAACCCTTATGATACCACTCGATATAATCTTCGGGTTCTAAAGAAATGTCATCAAAGTCATCCCATGAAATAAGAGTTGCTTTTAAATCCAGGGACAATGCTTTTGCCAAAGTGGATTTTCCAGCGCCTGTTATACCACTAATGCCAATAATATGAGGAGTCATAATAATATCTCCATCACAGTGACTGGATGCCCTTTAAATTGATCCATGCCGATTATGGTCCAACCAAGACGGGAGTAATAATTAGGAATGGTTGGGTCAAAGGCAAAAAGATGCAGCTTATTAAAACCTAAATCTCTGGCTTTATTTTTTGTGGCGTCAATTAGTCTATTTCCAATACCTTGTTTCTGATATGCAGGGTCAACCACAAGGGAGCCAAGCCATGGGGTTATGTCAGGCCTGATGCCATCATTTTCACGTAAAGAGCACATCCCAACGGGTTTCCCAGTATCAAGTGCAATAAACGTAATGGGTAGTTTGTCAGCATTTAGGTGTTCACGGAACCGTTGAATCACTTGTTCGACCGGGATCTCAGGAACCCAGATTTTTCCAAGCACTTCATGCCATATTTTTGCACATCCGGGGATAGTGTCTGGATAATTTTTTAGAAGGTCTATGGTGATCATGCTTTGCTTACATTGATGAGTTCAGGCATTAAACTTTTGAGGCGTATAATAGTAGGTAATACTTGCATTACTTGCTCCATTCCAATTTTTTGTTGTTCTGGATTGTGCTGGTTTGCAGCCCGTTGGATGTTATAGACCATCCAATTAATCCAGTTACCTAAAACACCAAAAAAGGCGGCTTCAACTATGTTTATATCAATTATTCCGCCAGCTTCTTTGTATGCTATTATCATTTTACCAAATAAATTTTTATCAAGTTGTGTAGTAATCCCAGACCAATCTAATGCTGCATTCATAATTTCATAGGTAGGGTTAAGCTTGCGAGCGGATTCCCAGTCAATGAGTACGGGATTTTTTGAGCAATCCCATAAGACATTTTTTTGATCCAAGTCGTCGTGACTAATTACTGTATGATCGTTTAGCATTAAAATTGCGTCATGATAATTTGTATTAATTTCCAATATTGTTACCGGGCAAATTCTAATTCTTTGATTTTATTGGTCGGAGTGACAGGAATTGAACCTGCGACCCCTGCCTCCCGAAGGCAGTGCTCTACCAGTCTGAGCTACACTCCGCTTTTGTTTGAAATTTATTTGATTAATTTAATAACTTGAGAAAATATACGAGTTATTTTACTTGAAGTTAATTTATCCGTCGATTGATTGTTGATTTGAGTACTTAAATTTACCTCAAAACACCCCTTAATTTATTCATATGAAACGATATAAACACAAATTATTATGAATAAGCGGGTATCTATTTTATGCTATACATTGATTTTACGGCTTTTTTACCTTTTCTTAAGGTCTGTTTAATGTTCTATTGTCAATTTTGGGCTAATATAACAGTAATATCCTTATTACCTGAGTAAATATAAATGGCAGACGGCGATATCGAAATCAAAGCAGGTTTTGCAGAAACTGATCTAGACGATCGCAAATTGACAATGATAGATGATTTGAATAATCCATTAGCCATAGTGGAGCGAGTCTATCTAATATGGTGGCATTGGGCAGATTTTCATCTTCATGTTATTTCTCCGCATATTGATACTATTACTCCTGCGATAGTCATCGAACCCGAGCTGATACCTGGTTCTAATGATCATGAATTTGTTTATCCCATTCATGATAGTGGCTCTAAATTATCTACATCCAAAAGCCAGGATATGTTTAGTGCGGGTATGTCCATGTGCAAACTTTTCTATACTATTGAAAAAATGGTTCATATATTGGTAGATCGCTTAAAATCTGGTGGAGTAAGTATGGAAGCAGAAGTTCAGATAGCTTTTGCTGGCCATGAAATAGCACAGAGAAAGGCTTTTGAGTCCATTATTAATTTACCTTATAACGTTGTTGTGACTAATTTTGATCCTGGAATATGGGGTGAAAAATATTTACAAAATGTGAAGCGATTGGCGGATAAGGGGTATGGTTATCCTCCTGAATCCCCAAGAGAAAATTATAAGCATCCTGTATCTTCTGCAACTACTGCACGAAAATAAATAATTAGCGAGAATAGCTCAACAGTGTTTTAAACTTTTTTAAAACCAGTTTGGGTCCATTGATGCAAAAGCGTATAACTCCCTTTTAAGCAAAAAGGGGCTATTAAAGTGGCAGGAATAAAATAAAAAAATCGGGCGATGATTTGTTGTCTTGATAGTTTTTTACCAGAGTCGGTTGTCAGTTTAAAGCGCCAGGCTTTCATACCTACAGTTTGTCCACCAAATCGAATAGATGCATAATAATAAACGAAAGCGATACCGAATAATGAACATTGGTACCAACGGGTAGCAGGTGGAATAGCTTGTCCATGAGTGAATAAGAGCAGGACAGAGGTGTATGCAAAAAATAAAATAGATAGAATGATTAAATCATAAATCATTGCGCCTGTATATTTGATGAAAAACATAACTAATACTTATCCTGTATTGATTTCAACTATAATTTTTGCAATATTGACCATTTGGAAAAACACATTCTAAATTTTTTGTCGCTCAAATAGAAGCCTGGGTCAGGCATGGAAAAATAAAAAGAATATTGATTAAGTGATTGTGCAATCAGCTATTCATGATTTTTGTACCTTGGCTTACCAAGGCTAAACTGTCAATATACAATTGACTTAAATCAATTCCATTAATGTTGAGTTGAGTTACTTCTTCCCAATGTCCTTCTTCATAAGCAATTACCAAAGACAATAGATTTCCTAAAGGTCCTGATTTATTTGTCAGAGCATTTTTTATCTCCTCAGCCAGGGTAATTTGCTCTACCAACGCTGGCATGGGTTTGTTTAATAAACAGTCTAATATGGATAATAATCCTGCCGTGTAAGCACTTTGACTGAAAATATTTGAACTTTTTTTGGCGATTGCTTCCGCCATATGGGCTCTGATTAGGCCTGATTCCAATATTTCTATGGGTTTATCAGAGATATTTTTCATGGAAAATAACATAACCCATTTTTTCAGGTTAATGATACCAAGCCTTATAACAGCTTGATCGATGGATTCTATGCTTGGTCCGCTAGAAAATCCAACTGAATTGACTAGTTTTAGAAGTTGATAGCTTAGTAATGGATCGATTTGGATAATATGAGTGATCGTGTTTAAATCGCAATCTTCTTTTTGTAATTCCTGGATAAGTTGAAGTACATTTAATTTGTTTGCCGCTATTTCTGTTCGTTCCTCTGCAATGGAGTTAAGCAGGAAATCACCACAATAATAATCCATGGTCATGGCCTTACATTTTTCAAAATTAACGTGTTGATTTAGACCATAAGCAATAATTTTACGATTTTTTGCCTTACTGTATTGTACTACCTTGGTTACATCCGATTTACTCATTAACTGCTCAGTCAGTCCTATGTATTCGGCAAAATTCAGCCATGCCAATTGTTGGGGAGTATTAATCAGCAAGGCGATAGAAAATAGAGAATCTTGTAGTTCAGCTAGTGAATAAACAGATTCGATTTCATCTGCGGATAATTTTAAAATAATGGGGTTGTTGATTGGAGTTTCAAATTGCTCAAGCAATTTTTTTAGGGAAAAAGGGACAAATAAAGGTAATTGGGTGTCTGAGTGGTAAATGAGATCATAAAGTTGCCTTGTTAATTCTTCATTAAGCATTACATTGCGGCAGGATAATATTTCAAAGGCGACACATTTTAATTGTTGATTATATATTGGCCTCTTGGTGATCATAAAGATCTCCTTTTGCTCACATTATGTAATCATAGTACGGGTTTTTATAATTGGCCAATAGACTATTCATTTTCCTTATAAACTGAACTTTGCGTGATAAAAACAGAGTGCTATACTTCCCATGCATGAATTGAAATTTAGTAATTCTAAATAGTTTTTAAGACCCAATTTTTTTATTTTTCAAAGCCATTTGTTGCGCAATATACTTAATGAATTATGTTTCTCAATAAGTCTAAAGGGTGAATGTGAAATAATTGAATGGGATTCAACATTTAGAAGAAAATATATTGATGACATTTTCTTATGAGGAAGAAATTAATAGTGAACAAGAAAAGACCGATCAATCTTGATTTAAGCAGTCTGAAATTTCCGCCTATGGCTATTGCATCTATATTACATAGGATTTCAGGAGTTCTGATATTTTTATTATTTCCCTTCGTATTATTTATTCTTGGTTGTTCCTTGCAATCAGAGGAATCTTTTGTACAGACTAAAATAATTTTAGCCAATCCCTACTATAAACTTATGTTATGGGCTTTTGGTGCTTCTATGATTTATCATGTCATCGCAGGTATAAGACACCTGATAATGGATATGGGATTTGGTGAGAGTCTTCGTGCTGGTCGTATGTCGGCCGTTTCAATTATAGTTCTTGCAGTTATTTTGGCAATTTTTCTAGGAATCTGGATATGGTAAACAATGTCACCAGTTTAACAGGAAATGGGTTAAAGGATTGGTTAATTCAACGAGTTACCGCTGTCTATTTTGCAGCCTATTTAATCTTTTTGTTTGGATTTATATTGGCAAATCCTGATTTAAGTTTTTCTCAATGGCATCTTTTGTTTGCTAATAAGGCATTTCAAATTGCAACAACAATTGGATTGATAGCTTTGACATTGCATGCCTGGATAGGTATTTGGACAGTAACTACAGATTATATGAAATGTACTGTTATACGTTTATCAGTGCAGTTATTAGTTGTTTTATGGCTCCTTGGTCAATTCATTTGGGGCCTTATGATCATTTGGGGACAATAGCATGACAGTGGCACGTAACAGGTTTGATGCGGTAATTATAGGAGCTGGTGGTGCAGGAATGCGTGCTGCACTCCAGATGACAAATTCTGGTTTAAAAGTAGCGTTGTTATCAAAAGTATTTCCAACCCGCTCACATACTGTGTCGGCTCAAGGCGGTATTACGGCGGCTTTGGGAAATGCTGATGAAGACGATTGGCGTTGGCACATGTATGATACCGTGAAAGGCGCTGATTACATTGGTGATCAGGATTGTATAGAATATTTGTGTAAAACTGGCCCTGAAGCAGTTTATGAACTGGAACATATGGGGCTACCCTTTTCACGAATGGATAATGGAAAAATTTACCAACGTCAGTTTGGCGGCCAATCAAAACATTTTGGTGGGGAACAAGCGGCTCGTACCTGTGCTGCCGCAGATAGAACCGGGCATGCTTTACTGCATACTCTTTATCAACAGAATTTAAAAGCTAAAACTCACGTATTTAGTGAATGGTATGCTCTCGATCTGGTAAAAAACTCGCAAGGAAGGATTGCAGGTGTTACTGCAATGTGTATGGAGACAGGCGAGATTGTGTTTTTTCAAACTCGAGTTTGTATTTTGGCAACTGGGGGAGCCGGTAGAATTTTTCAATCGACAACGAATGCTTTTATCAATACTGGCGATGGCTTTGGCATGGCTCTAAGAGCGGGCATACCCCTTCAAGACATGGAAATGTGGCAATTTCATCCAACGGGTATAGCAGGCGCCGGTGTTCTGGTGACTGAAGGCTGTCGAGGTGAGGGTGGTTATTTAATTAACAAAGATGGCGAGCGCTTTATGGAGCGTTATGCCCCCAGAGTAAAGGATTTGGCTTCTCGGGATGTGGTCGCTCGTGCGATGGCTTTGGAAATTCGGGCTGGGAAGGGATTTGATCCAAAAGGCGTTGATCATGTGAAATTAAAACTTGATCATCTGGGCGCTGATTTGATTATGTCTCGCTTGCCTGGTATTCGCGAGTTATCTATGAAGTTTGCCGGTGTGGATCCAATCGTTGAGCCGATTCCAGTTGTTCCAACTTGCCACTACAGTATGGGAGGAATACCCACCAACATGCATGGCCAGGTTATAACTAAAACTGATGGCAAAGAGCATGTGGTGGAGGGATTGTATGCGGTAGGAGAATGTGCCTGTGTTTCAGTACATGGTGCCAATCGATTAGGTGGTAATTCCTTATTGGATTTGGTGGTGTTTGGCCGCGCTGCCGGGATACATGTTGAAGAATTATGGCAATCAAATCAACTGCCTGATATGTCTTATGTGAGCGAAGACGATGTAGCGGCCTCTTTGGTTCGTTATGAGCGTTGGGAAAACTCAAAAGATGGTGAAAGCCATGCAGTAATACGAGATGAAATGCAACGAGTCATGCAGGAAGATTTTGGAGTATTCCGTACCGGTGAGGTAATGGCATCAGGATTGAAACGTTTGCAAGCCCTGCGCGATCGATTGGCTCATGCTAAACTTGATGATAAAAGTCAAATTTTTAATACAGAACGCGTTGAAGCTATGGAATTGGATAATTTAATGGCAACTGCCTATGCAACGGCTTTATCTGCAATTGCAAGAACTGAAAGCAGAGGAGCTCACAGCAGGGAAGATTATCCAAAACGAGATGATGCAAACTGGATTAAGCACACATTGTATTTTGAGGAAGGTGAGGTGATAGATTATCGTCCGGTTAATACCTCACCCAAATATGTCGAGCCTTTTGAGCCGAAAGAACGCGTTTACTAATGAGGGTATTTTATGGCTGATAGTAGAAAATTAATCCTGTCGATTTATCGCTATAATCCTGAGGTGGATGCTAAACCTTACATGAAAGATTATGAGATAGAAATTCCGGCTAAAAGTGATCCCATGCTGCTTACTTTGCTTGAACGCTTGAAGGCTGAGCAAGATCCTTCTATTACTTACAGGCGGTCTTGTCGAGAGGGGGTATGTGGCTCTGATGGCATGAACATCAATGGGACTAATGGATTAGCTTGCATTACACATCTTTCGCAATTAAATACAGATAAAATTGTGATACGTCCTTTACCAGGTTTTCCAGTAATTCGTGACCTGGCAGTCGATATGACCCAATTTTATCAGCAATATGAACGCATTGAGCCTTATTTACAGAATGATGAAGTGGCACCTGCTCGAGAGAGGTTACAATCTCCTGAAGAGCGGGCACAATTGGATGGCTTGTATGAGTGCATTTTATGTGCTTGTTGTACCAGTTCATGTCCATCTTATTGGTGGAATCCTGATAAATTTGTAGGCCCTGCTGGACTTTTACAAGCCAGGCGTTTTTTAGCAGACAGTCGTGATAAGGCAACGCAACATCGTTTGGATTTATTACAAGATCCTTTCAGTGTATTTCGTTGTCGTACTATTATGAATTGCACGAATGTATGCCCGAAGGGACTCAATCCAACGCAAGCGATTGCAAAAATTCGCACGCAAATGTTGACGCAGGAAACGTAATAAATCAATTCTTGTTACTCAGAGAGTTTCTGAGTGAACCCTTTGGAGAGAATGATAATGAGCAGTTCTGATCTGCAAAAAGAATGGGCTTCTTCCTATTTGTCTGGAGGAAGTATGGCGTATGTTGATAGTCTTTATGAGGATTACCTCGCCGACCCTGGTTCAGTGTCAGAGGATTGGAGAGCGGTATTTAGTGCTTTACCTAAAGTAAACAGTGCCACTAAAGAAGTATCTCATAGAGACATTCGGGATTATTTTTTGCAGCATGCTGATAAGAAGCTTAATAAAATAATTCAAATTGCAGACAGTCAGCAGTACCAGGTTGCCAGTTTGATTAATGACTTTAGATCATTAGGACATCTAGCAGCCAAGTTAGATCCGTTGGAAATGACGGAGCGTATGCCAGTGCCACGTCTCGAGTTGGCTTATCATAATCTTGCAGATGTTGATGTGAATCGTACTTTTTTTGCTGGTACCAGTTTTAATGGACCAGAGATGACATTGGGGGAAATATACAACGCCCTTCGTGAAACATACTGTCGCAGTATAGGCATTGAATACATGCATATATCTGATACAGAAGTCACTGAATGGTTACAACATAAGATGGAATCAGTTCGTGGCTGCCCTGAGTTCAGTACAAAGGAAAAACTGAACATCCTTAAAGACTTGATAGCGGCAGATGGTTTGGAGCGTTATCTCGGAACCCGATATGTTGGTCAAAAGCGATTTTCTCTTGAAGGGGGAGATTCTTTAATTCCAATGATGAAAGAACTCATCAGAAGATCGGGTGTAAATCATGTTAAAGAGCTTGTCATTGGAATGGCACACAGAGGGCGCTTAAATGTGTTAGTGAATGTCCTCGGTAAAGAACCAGGATTATTGTTTCAAGAATTTGAAGGAAAAATTAAATACGAACGAACTGGTGATGTGAAGTATCATCTGGGTTTTTCCTCTGACATAAAAACAGAATCAGGCGCTATTGTGCACTTGGCGTTGGCATTTAACCCTTCCCACTTGGAAATTATTGGGCCAGTAGTAGAAGGATCTGTACGTTCACGTTTGGGAAGACGCAACGATTTGGCCAAAAAGGATAAAGTAGTTCCCATTGTTATTCATGGTGATGCCGCTTTTGCAGGCCAGGGTGTGGTTATGGAAACTTTTAACTTCTCCCAGGCACGTGGTTATTGTACTGGTGGAACGATCCATATTGTTATCAACAATCAGATAGGATTTACAACGAGCAATCCCTTGGATGCCCGTTCAACCCTTTATTGCACAGATGTTGCCAAAATGGTTCAAGCGCCAGTCATTCATGTCAATGGAGAGGATCCTGAGGCAGTAGTTTTCGCCACCCAGGTTGCTTTTGATTTCCGAATGAAGTTTAAGCGAGACATAGTAATTGATCTTGTCTGTTACAGACGTCATGGCCACAATGAAGCGGATGAACCTTCAGTGACTCAGCCAAAGATGTATAAAAAAATCAAATCCATGCCTACATTACGCGAAAAATATGGCGAACAATTGGTCAATGCTAATTTATTAACCAAATCAGAAGTAGATAAGTTAGTTGATTCTTACAGAGAAACATTGGATAAAGGCAAGGCGGTTGTTGATTTGGTCCATGAGGATTATGAAGGAAAGCAATCACTGGATTGGACTCCTTATATGAATGCCAAGTGGACTGATAAAGTTGATACAACCATTAGCAAGGAAGAATTGGAAAAAATTGCATCTCAATTAAACAAATTGCCTGAAGGAATGAAACTGCATCCCGTTGTGGAGCGTTTGTTGGCTGAACGAAATAAAATGACTGCTGGTGAAATCCCTATGAATTGGGGCTATGCTGAGATTATGGCTTATGCCAGTTTGTTGCATGAAGGCTATGGAGTAAGAATTTCTGGACAAGATAGTGGTCGAGGAACTTTTGCCCATAGACATGCTGTACTCCATGACATTGAAACAGGCGACACTTTTATTCCTTTGGAACATATATCAACCAATCCCAAACGTTATTTTACTGTAATCGATTCAGTACTTTCCGAAGAAGCGGTATTAGCTTTCGAATATGGCTTTGCTTCGTCTGAGCCATCTTTCTTGGTTATTTGGGAAGCTCAATTTGGTGATTTTGCAAATGGAGCTCAAGTTGTTATCGATCAATTTATAAGTTCCGGTGAGCAAAAGTGGGGGCGACTATGCGGGTTGGTGATGCTTTTACCCCATGGCTACGAAGGCCAAGGCCCTGAGCACTCTTCCGCGCGATTGGAGCGCTATATGCAGCTTTGTGCACAGCATAATATTCAAGTATGCACCCCAACAACTCCAGCACAAATATTTCATTTATTAAGACGACAAGTGATTCGTAATTTCAGGAAACCTTTAATTGTCATGACTCCCAAAAGTCTTCTACGGCATAAATTGGCTGTTTCACCTTTGGAAGCTTTGTTTAAAGGAAAATTTCACACAGTGATTCCGGAAATTGATGCCTTGAACGCACAAAAAGTAACAAAAGTGGTGTTATGTTGTGGTAAGGTTTATTATGATTTATTGCAAATGCGCCGCGATAAAAACTTAAACCACGTAGCGATTGTGCGTATAGAGCAATTGTATCCATTTCCCAAAAAAGCATTAATGGCTGAATTGGAGAAATATCAACAGGCTAATGAAGTAGTCTGGTGCCAGGAAGAACCTCAAAACCAAGGAGTCTGGTTCTCTTCTCAGCATAATATACGTGATTGTTTGCGTTCTGATCAAACCTTGCATTATGCTGGTAGAGAGTTTGCTGCAGCACCCGCAGTGGGCAGTCCCGGGTTGCATGCGGAGCAACAAGTTGCTTTGGTTGAGCAAGCATTACTTGGTAAAAAATAAATCTAAACAATATAATATTAAGAGAAGGTATAACCATGTCTATTGAAGTCAAAGTACCTGTTCTACCCGAATCAGTAGCTGATGCAACAGTGGCTGCATGGCATAAGAAAGTGGGTGATAAAGTGTCTCGCGATGAGAACCTGGTTGATCTGGAAACAGATAAAGTTGTCCTTGAAGTTCCATCACCGGTGGATGGAGTATTATCCGATATTCTGTTTAAAGCCGGAGATACGGTTGGTTCAGGAGACTTACTTGCAAAAATTTCTCAAGGCGTTTCCGCGGAACCTCAAAAAACTGAAAAAGAAGAGAAACCCGCTAAAAAAGAAGAAATGAAAGTTTCTGAAAGAGAATCAATCAGCTCAAAAGAAGATAAGTCAACCAGTCCAGTAGTAAGACGCATGATGGCTGAAAATGATTTGAAAGCTGGGCAGATTCAAGGTACCGGTAAAGATGGCAGGATAACCAAAGAAGATGTTTTATCTTATATAGAATCTAACAGAGAAAAAGCTAGCCAAACCGCTGAAGTTCAAAAAGAACCTTCTATGAGAGCCCTTTCCTTTGGCGGCAGGGAAGAAAAACGTGTCCCTATGACGAGACTAAGAGCCAAGATTGCGGAACGTTTATTACAAGCACAACACAATGCTGCCATGTTAACCACTTTTAACGAAGTGAATTTGAAGGCAGTTATGGACATGCGTTCTCAGTATAAAGATAGTTTTGAAAAAAAACATGGTGTAAAACTTGGGTTTATGTCTTTTTTCACAAAAGCGGTAGTAGAGTCGCTTAAACGATTCCCGGCTGTGAATGCTTCTATTGATGGGCAAGATATTGTGTATCATGGTTTTTATGATATAGGAATCGCTGTTTCTACTGAAAGAGGATTGGTTGTTCCGGTAATTAGAGACGCTGATCAATTAAGCATGGCAGAAATTGAATTAGCCATTAATGATGCTGCATCAAAAGCCAGAACTGGTAAGTTGTCTATGGAAGAGATGCAAGGAGGCACATTTACCATAACCAACGGTGGAGTATTCGGTTCATTATTAGCTACTCCCATTATCAACCCACCGCAAACAGGTATCTTAGGGATGCATAAAATTGAGGAAAGACCTGTTGTAGAGAAAGGGCAAATAGTAATCCGTCCTATGATGTATGTTGCCTTGTCCTATGATCATCGTTTAATTGATGGAAAAGATTCTGTACAATTTTTAGTGAGTGTTAAAGAGTTGTTGGAAGATCCATCTCGACTTTTACTTAATGTTTAATGAGTCATGTTTAACTGCGAGACCCGTCTTGACGGGTCTTGCTTTTTTAAAAGGTAATTAGAATGAATTTACATGAATATCAAGCCAAGCAATTATTCGCGAGCTATGATTTACCAGTGCCTCGTGGTGAGGTCGCTTATAATGTTGAGGATGCCTTGCTCGTTGCTTCTCAATTATCAACCTCTCGATGGGTTGTGAAAGCACAAGTCCATGCAGGTGGTAGAGGTAAAGCCGGTGGTGTGAAATTGGTTTCTAGCAAGGATGAATTGGCTGCAGTTGCGAAATCGATGTTAGGTACACGCCTGGTTACCTATCAAACTGATGCCAGAGGCCAACCGGTTAATGCTATTTTGGTTGAAGAAACTTGTGAAATAGACAGAGAATTATACCTTGGTGCTGTTGTTGATAGAGCCACCAGACGAGTTGTTATTATGGCCTCTACGGAAGGTGGTGTTGAAATTGAAAAAGTTGCACATGAAACACCTGAAAAAATTTTCAAAGTGGTTGTTGACCCACTAGTTGGTGTTATGCCTTTTCAATGTCGTGAAACAGGTTTTAAACTTGGATTAAAAGACGATCAAATCAAACAATTCACCCATTTAATGATGGGATTAGGGAAAATGTTTGTTGAATGTGATTTAAGTCTATTAGAGATAAATCCTCTTGTTGTAACAAAATCTGGGCAACTGATTTGCCTGGATGGAAAAATTAATATCGATGGAAATGCTTTATTCCGACAACCTAAACTGAAAAATATGCGAGATGTATCTCAGGAAGATGATCGAGAAAACCGAGCCAGTGATTGGGAACTGAATTATATCCCTTTGGATGGGACAATAGGTTGTATGGTAAATGGTGCTGGTTTGGCTATGGCTACTATGGACGTGATAAAACTGCATGGCGGTGAGCCGGCTAATTTCCTGGATGTTGGGGGCGGCGCCACAAAAGAAAGAGTAAGCGAAGCCTTGAAGATTATTGTGTCAGATGAAAAAGTCAAAGGAATCCTGGTTAATATTTTTGGTGGAATTGTTCGTTGTGACCTTATTGCTGATGGAATTCTTGCTGCTGTAAAAGAAGTGGATGTAAAAATTCCTGTGGTTGTCAGACTGGAAGGTAATAATGCCCAGTTAGGTGCCGAGATATTGAATAAAAGCAATTTGAATGTGATTGCTGCAACGAGTTTGACAGACGCGGCCAAGAAAATTGTAGCTGCAGTTTCCAAATAAAGAATAAATTGATTTTGGCATTATTGGTAAAGGTGGTTTTCACAGCAGATATGCCATTAAATTACGAGGTTAACAATGAGTGTCTTAGTTGATAAACATACAAAAGTACTATGTCAGGGTTTTACTGGAAAACAAGGTACTTATCATACAGAGCAAGCGCTAGCTTATGGAACCAAGATGGTGGGGGGCGTTACCCCAGGCAAAGGTGGTCAAATGCATTTAGGATTACCTGTATTTAATACCATGCGTGAAGCCGTCGAGGAAACCAAGGCAGATGCCAGTGTTATCTATGTTCCTGCACCATTTTGCAAAGATTCAATTATTGAAGCAGCAGAAGCGGGTATTAAACTAATTGTTTGCATTACAGAAGGCGTGCCTGTATTGGATATGTTGCAAGTAAAAGTATATATAGAAAACAATACACAGGCTCGGTTAATTGGTCCTAACTGTCCGGGAATAATTACACCAGGCGAGTGCAAGATAGGTATCATGCCAGGCTATATCCATTTACCTGGAAAAGTTGGAATCGTTTCACGTTCAGGAACATTAACTTACGAAGCAGTAAAACAAACTACTGATAAAGGGTTTGGCCAAAGTACTTGCATAGGGATAGGTGGAGATCCAATTCCAGGAACCAGCTTTATTGATGCTTTGTCTTTGTTTGAAAAAGATCCTAAAACTGAAGCCATCATCATGGTAGGAGAAATTGGTGGTTCAGCAGAGGAAGAGGCAGCTGAATACATTAAGTCTCATGTCAAAAAACCTGTAGTATCTTACATTGCTGGAGTCACAGCACCTGCCGGAAAACGGATGGGGCACGCGGGAGCAATTATCTCTGGTGGGAAGGGAACCGCAGCAGAAAAATATGCTGCGCTGGAAGCGGCGGGTGTGAAAACGGTCCGCTCTCCTGCTGATTTGGGAGATGCAATAGCTGAAATCACTGGTTGGTAAGAAAATATTTATTTTCTCTAACTCAAGGGCGATTGCATTATAAAAATATGAACTGATTAAAATAAATTGGTGATTTTTACTCGATTAATGTTGGTGCTGTGTTAAGCGCAGCCCAACACTCATCATGATTTACACTGGATTAAATAAGCCTGGATCACTTTAACCTGCCTCTTTTATTTTATTGTCGCGTTGTAAATGTTTTTGCGGTGCTCATTGACTACATGTAAACTATGCTCCTCAAAACATTTGTACCTTGCCCTAAAACAAAATCAGGATTTACGCCCCTAATCTCTTTGTTAAAAAAGTTTTAAATTGGTCATTTAGTTTATCTGAACACCCTCATTAAAAACATTGTTTGCCTTGATCATGTGATTTTCATAAGTCCTGAAAATAATCAGGTTATGCATGGGGTCTATTGAAAAATTTTAACTGCAAAACTTGTCGCAAATTATAAATTTTAGAGAGTATAATTGTTTACATTTTTTTTTGTGAAGGTTTGCTATGAGCAAATTTAGGAGTATTGCGGATATTAGACGAGATTATGGCGAGTTGCAGCTTAGTGAAGAATCGGCTGCAAATGATCCTATTTCCCAATTCAAACTATGGTTTGATGATGTATTACAAAATGAAACGAATGATCCCACGGCGATGGTTCTGTCTACAGTAGATGAAAAAGGTTATCCAGATTCCAGAGTTGTCTTATTAAAAGGATTAGAGAACGGTAATTTTGTCTTTTATACCAATTATCAAAGTGCCAAGGCAATGCAAATGCAAAAAAATCCTTATGCCGCACTTAATTTTTATTGGCCTCAAATGGCAAGGCAAGTGCGTGTTCGTGGCCGAGTGAAGAAAATCAGTAGCGAGCAATCCGACGCCTATTTTTCTTCGAGACCTTTAAAAAGTCAGTTTAGTGCGATTGTTTCTCCCCAAAGTCAAGAAATTCAGGATAGGATTTCTCTAGAAGAAGCGTTAAATCAGTTGATTGAACAATATGGTCAAAAACCCGTAATCAGGCCGGAAAATTGGGGCGGGTACATGATAATCCCGGATGAGATTGAGTTTTGGCAGGGTAGAGATAACAGGTTACATGATCGAATTCATTATTACCGGCATGGTAATGAATGGATTCACCGTAGATTGGCACCTTGACCGGCAGTTTTTGTCATCATTCCTGCCGGCATTATTTTATTATTGAGATATAGTAGATTATTTTTAATAAGTACGCTGTGTTCACAAATTTTGTTAGGTTAACAAATCAGGGCTTATCAAAAACTCCAATCTCTTTGTTAAAAACATTTTCAGCTTGGCCTTAGGGTTTTATTTAAGTCTTATAAATATCTTATTTATGATTGGTTATTTAAAAATGGATAATTTATCATCATTTTAGTTGGTAAATTAAACATGAAGGCCTCTTGTTAGTCAAAAAGCACATGAAATATAAGATAAAAAAGTTGGCCTGATACTTGCTTCCATATCAATAAAATCAATAAGTTAACTTAGTATTATGTTGTAACTCCAAAGGTAAAAAGTTTTTTGTCAAGATAATGTAAATATTTTATCTTCGAAGGCAGGGGGCAAATTAAAGTCGTAAAATTGATTTAAGTGTGGGAGTTATATGCACTAAAAAGTGGTTCTGCACCAATTGTATTAATAATTATAGGCTTAGGAGTAAATGAGTTGAAAAGCGGAAATATATTCAGGATACATAAAAGAGGCTATCATCATGAACGAGACAACATCCTTATTATCACATATTAGATTACGATTTAACATCGAACACCCAAGCTATGAAGAATGTTATGTTTTTGGGTATGAATGTGCATTGGCAGAGGTTCCAGAAGAAGATAATCCTTTCCGCGAAGGTTCTCAAGAAGCAGAACAATGGCTTGAAGGATGGTGGGCTGGAATATATGGGGAAAAGCCTTTATTTGATTTGAATAATATCGAGGAAGATATTCTTTTAGATAAAACCAATGCTGCAAATGATCAGCAATATCATCATAAAAACAGTTTTCTATCTTTAGTCTTTGAAATTGGTGGTGCGATAGCCGCTTCTGCAATAGTAGGTTACCAATTACTTGAGCTTGTAGCATGATCATCGCATTCAATTGAAGAGCATAATTTAATGCTTCTTCAATTGAATAGGAGTATTTCTTGTGTTGAGTTCAGTCTTTAAATAATTTTAAAACCATCGACCTCATTCGTTCAATTTCAGATGGATTAAATTCTTTATAAAGTTCACTGCCGATATCAAGGCAAACTGTAACTTGCTCACCTAAACCTTTCAGCAGGTCAACCCCTGATAATTTAAGTAATTTGATATGCGGGCTAATTTCCTTTGCCCAAGTATCCAGGTATTTCATGTCAGTGAATACTGGCAAAAAAACAGTATTATTCTCTTCCAAAAATAATACTCTAGGATCATTATCATCGGAATTAGATTCAATAGGGATAATAAAGTTTGCTTTGATAAATTCAAGGTAAACTTTATTCGCTTCTTTTGAGCTTCCGGAAGATTCAAAAGCTTCTTTAATAGCAATATTTAGTTTATTCATCAGGGATGGATCTCATGTCTTTATAGTATATTGAAAATTTGATTTTTAAACTTGTTCAGAGTGACTAATTTCTATTATTTAAAATATATGAAGATTCTACTTAAGCAAGGCAAGATCATACCAATTTAAGTTGATTATGGTCCGTGATACTTTATAAATTTGAGCATATTTTGCTATTCCCGAGCAGTTATGAATCCATTTCAGTAGCAAACTTTGTTGTAGCTTGCACGATCGATACACGCTTGTGCAGTAATAAGTCAATTTTTATTTTATACTCAATGTATGATTTTGCCCTATCTACTTTAAAATTTTGTAGTCAACCTTCGGGAATTATTCAGTATTATCTTGAATTCATCGATTAATCCAATTCAATCCAAAGAATTTTTTGTTCAACTGTATGACGATGAATCATTAAAAATTAGGATTATATCCTAAATTCTCAATACATTACTAATATGGAAAAGGTAAAAATAAACTACATGTTGAAATAAGTTACAACAGCAGTATAATGATAGGTTATCATTGTTAATTTATTGATCATTTTTTAAATAAATACAGCATGTGGTGGTTATACCAAAATGGGAATATCTAAAGTGGAAATTTATAAACGTAAAAATTACCTGGGTTTTGCGTGGTTAGTTTGGGGGTTGGCAGCTGCTTTTTATTTTTCTGATTATTTAGCTAGAGTAGCGCCTGGTGTAATGCACCGATATCTACAAATGGACTTTGGCATTAATGAAGCAGGTTTCGGCATATTAACTGCATCCTTCTATGTTCCATATATCTTAATGCAAATTCCCGTAGGATTAACAGTCGATCGTTTAAGCATACGATGGTTATTGACGATTATGTCATTAGTTACTGCTTTTGGCTGCTGTGTATTTGGTCTTGCGGATGGTCTGCTGACTGCATCAATTGGGAGAATGTTGATTGGCTTTAGTGCGGCTTTTGCATTTATTTGCTCACTTCGCCTTGCCACCTCATGGTTTCCTCCAACCATGCTCGGTTTATTATCAGGATTAACTCAAGCATTAGGAATGCTAGGTGCTGCTGCAGGGGAAGCCCCTGTTTCATTTTTAGTGAGTAATGTTGGGTGGCGTCATAGTATGTTGATTATTGCGTTCTTATTTATTGCCTTATCAGGATTATTGTACCAATTTGTTCAAGATAAGCCCGGTGAGTATCGCAGTGAAATTCGTTCCGTTAATCGAATCAGTATATTGGAAAGTTTAAAGATTATTTTGTCAAATAAACAAACATGGCTTAATGCGATGTATGCTGGATTTTTATTTGGTCCCACCGCTGTAATTGGTGAAGCAATAGGCCCTGCTTACTTACAGTTTGGTCGTGGTTTAGGCGCGCACGCTGCTGCTTTTGCAACGGGATTGATCTTTATAGGCTGGGGAATTAGTGGCCCATTATCCGGTTGGATCTCTGATAAAATGGGGCGTCGTAAGCCATTGATGATTATTTCCGCAGTATGCGGGGTTATATTGAGCAGTTTATTTGTTTTTATTCCTGAAATGAGTCAAACAACGGCTTACATATTATTTTTTGTTTTTGGTATTACGAATACTGGAGTTGCGATTTCATATGCAGTTTCTACAGAAATACATGACAGGAGTGTCGTTGGTACATCTATCGCATTTACCAATATGACTTCGATTTTTGTCGGGGCATTATTCCAACCTTTAGTCGGACGTATCATAGACATGGTATCTGGACCCAGAGCCTATAATGTTGAAACGTTATTATTATCAGATTTCCAGGCCGGTTTAAAATTACTTCCCTTATGTTCTTTAGTTGCTTTAATCCTTGCGTTTACAGTTAAAGAAACCTATTGTAAACCCATAAGACATTAAGATAGTAAAGATCAAACACTGAGCATGGAATTATCAATACCTTATCATTGTTTGATTTTTGCTGTAAAAACACCAACTGATTAAAACTTAATGAAAATTTTTTTCATTAAGTTTTAATCTTCTTGCATTAGACTGTCGCACTTTTAGGTTATTTGCTGTTATACTTTTCGCAGCACTTTGCTGCGCTCGAGTAATGCTATTTGCAAATTAATAACATGGAGATAATAATGAAAAAACTTACAGGATTAGTAATTATCCTGGCTGTTTTAATCCTAGGTGGATATTATGGCATGGGAATTCTAACCGAAAGAACGGTTAAAAAAACTGTCGAGGTAATTAATCAATCCAATGGGCTTTTCGCTGATATTCAGCAATATAAGAGAGGTTGGTTTTGCTCTGATGCATTAGTTAAATGGCGTTTACATGTACCCGAGCGAGTAGTAAAAGACGATGATGGAAAATTGCAAACTACGCCTGCTCAAGATTATCAAATGGAAATGCCGATTAAGATTTATCACGGCCCCATTATATACGCGAATAAGCAGGTACGTTTTGGAATGGGCTTTGCACAAACCGTATTTCCATTTCCAGAAAAATATAATCAACAATTTAATGAGCTTTTTTCTCAAGATTCAGAAAAGCCTCAGCTGGATTTAAGCATTTTTGTAAATTATTTGAATAAAAGTACAGTGGAGTTGTCCATTCCTTCTTTCAAATTAACTGCTAAAGATGGAAATGGTAAATTTAATTGGATGGGTATGGACAGTACCACATCAATGTCTTCCAATTTGGATAAAGTCGAAGGAGAAATTGAATTTGATGGCGCTGAATTTTCTAAAGATGATACCAAGCTCTCTTTGGGGAAGGTAACCAGCGAGTATGACTTACATAAAACGACTACAGGATTATACTTGGGTCAAGCCAGTTTTTCATTACCATCACTTGCAGTAGTTGTTAAAGATCAAAAGATGTTTGAAATTAGTGAATTGACATTAAGTTCAAGCAGCGATATAGACGATAATCTCTTCAGCACGCATTTTAGTGCTGCTTTAAAATCACTATTCGCCAATGGACAAAATTACGGTCCTGGTGAAGTCGAGATGTCTTTAAGAAACCTTGATGCTGAAGTACTGGCCAAAATCAATGAGCAAGCTAATGCGATGCAAAGGGGTACAGATCAAGAGCGTCAACAAGCCTTAATGGCAATGTTGCCAGAATTACCAAAGCTATTTAGTAAAGGCGCAGAGTTTGAAATTTCCAAATTAAGTCTCAAACTTCCACAAGGCATGATTGATGGTAACTTGTTAATTACTTTACCTAAGGGCGATAGTTCCAATCCTTTCGAGTTGATTCAAAAAACTCAAGGTAATGCCAAGTTAAAAATGCCAATCGAGGTAGTGAAGCAACTGATGCAGCAATCGATTATGCAGCAAATGGCAAAACAGCCAGAAATGCAACAAGCGTTAATTCAACAGCTGCAAAGTAGTCAAGGTCAATCAAACCAGGCAGAACCTACCCCTGAGCAAATCGCTTCAATGCAAGTAGATAAGCAAATTAACGAGTTGGAGCAATCTGGTTTAATTACTGTCGATGGCAAAGACTATGTCATTGAGATGAGTTTGAGTGAGGGAAAATTCACGGTTAATGGGAAACCATTTGATCCATCTATGATGAAATTCCAGTAGTTCGTTAAATATAGGATAAGCTGTTGAGAGCAGCTTGTCCTCTTTTCAATCCACTGTGGTGAGAAACGTGGCAATGATTCAGGTGCAAACAGTATATATTGAATTTTAATGTAGTTTTTTCTGTTCTGCCCTTGTCTCGTATTGCTCAATTCGGTAATATACCGCTTTTAAAAGGAGGAGCTAATAATAATGACAACAATCAGTAATGATGCAGGAGATACCACTGCTTCACTAGCCGAAAGCGTGACTCAATCTGTACAAAAATATTTTTCAGAGCTTAAGGGAACTGATCCTGTTGACTTATACCAGTTTGTACTTGAAGAAATTGAGACCCCTCTATTTCGTGCAGTAATGGAACATTGCAAGTATAATCAGTCCCGCGCTGCAATCATGCTGGGAATTAGTCGTGGAACTTTAAGAACTAAATTAAGACGTTATTTTGATGATAAATACGTCGGTACAAGGGATTAAGAGAGGTTGATAACAAAAAGGGAGCCTAGGCTCCCTTTTTGTTATCAAAGAATAATCATTTTATTCGGCAAACATAGAGCTTACCGATTCTTCAACATTTACTCGCTTGATTGCTTGGGCTAGCATATCAGCAAGACTAACCACTCTGATTTTTTCACAGTTTTGTGCTTCCGCTGATAAAGGGATAGTATCAGTTACTACCACTTCATCAAGACCTGAATGTTTAATATTGTTAACTGCGGGGCCGGACAATACAGGATGGGTAATGTAAGCTCTGACGCTATTTGCTCCGCTTTTCTTTAGCTCTTGAGCAGCCGTACAAAGTGTTCCAGCAGTATCTACTATGTCGTCTACAATAATACAGTTTTTATTAGCTGGTTCACCAATAATGTGCATCACTTCTGATTTGTTTGGCCCGCTACGGCGTTTATCAATAATTGACAGCTCAGCGTCATTCAGCCTTTTAGCAACTGCTCTGGCACGAACAACCCCACCGACATCTGGCGATACGATCATGATGTTATTTAATTTTTGTTTGGTTATATCTTCCAGTAATACCGGAGTTGAGTAAACGTTATCAACTGGCATATAAAAGAAACCTTGTATTTGATCCGCATGCAAATCAACAGTAAGAACTCGACAAATTCCAACTGAAGCCATCATGTCTGCTACCACTTTAGCTGTAATAGGGACACGGGCAGAGCGTACCCGTCTATCTTGACGGGCGTAGCCAAAATAAGGAACTACAGCTGTAATACGGCCAGCAGACGATCTTCTCAGGGCATCTGCCATAATCAGCAATTCCATTAAATTATTATTTGCGGGTGCGCAAGTAGATTGGAGAACAAAAACATCTTTACCTCGCACATTTTCCAAAATCTCGACCATAGTCTCTCCATCGCTGAAGGTGCCAACGGTGGCTTTACCAATAGGTATTTGCAAATGTGAGGATATTTTTAGTGCTAATTCAGGGTTAGCATTCCCTGTAAAAATCATCATCGTGGACATGTGTCAAAAGCCTTAGATTTAGGTTAATCACATAACTTAAACACATAGCAGAAGACAGCCAAAAAGATATTATTATTATTTGAGCGATACGAAGTACGCATCCTTCCAGGTTATCTTCTGCCGTCTGTTTACTTGTACCTAGATTCAACGTCATATTCTAGGTTGAATCAACAAGAAAATGGCAGGGGTGCTAGGATTCGAACCTAGGTATGCAGGGATCAAAACCCTGTGCCTTACCGCTTGGCGACACCCCTATAATTGTAGATTCTTTAATCTTCCGTGAGTTTAAAAATAGTATTCATCCCTGCAATGTGCTGCGTATTTTGCAGTGCTTTTTTATCGATGTCAACTTCGGAAAGCAAATAAATTATAAGAATTAATTTATACAATCCAATTCTTTATCACTACCTTTACCATGACACCATTTCCTTCAAGGCGAATCATGCTTGGTAAATCTATTCCTTTGACAGAAGTATACTTAGTAAAATCAATGGTATAGCCATTTTGCTTCAATTGTACCAGATGATTGAATTGGTCATGTTTTTCTGATTGGACTCCGCCTGGTGCAGGTAGACCTCTTACCCAGTAATACAAGTTATTTACAGGAAGTCTAATGCCAGTTTGTTTTAGTAATAACTCATCCGCATTGGTGGAAGTAGTTATTTTGGAGCCATCTTGAAATGTAATAGTATTCCCTTTCTTGCTGATTAGAACGGCTCCACCACCTAATGGCCCCATTAAACGAATTTGGTATGAGTTGGCTCCTTGTTGTACCCAATTCATAGTAGCAGACCAGCCTTTCGCTTTGGTTTTTGCAGCCAGGGCGCCTTTAATTTCCCATGATGAAACAGTGGCTGTTTCTGCCTTGCGTTCTGCAAGAGGAATTTCACGGTTTGCAGGCGGCTCTTCAGAGGGTCTTGGGGGAGCACATGCTGTTAAAAAACAAATTAAGATTATTGTTAAACGTTTTATCGCATTCATTGCTTACCTCAATTCCATTTTTTTATAGTTTTTCAATTTACAATACGCTAGACTGCTTCTATATGCAAATGGTAATTAACGAAATGAAACAAAAAGCAATCTACCCGGGAACATTTGACCCTGTAACCAATGGCCATGTTGATATTATTACTCGGGCCAGCACTATTTTTCCAGAATTGATAGTAGCTGTGGCAAGCAATAAGAACAAACGGCCTTATTTATCTTGGGAAACCAGAATTAGTTTACTGGAAGAGTCTGTTGGACATTTAACTGGTGTGAGGGTCGTGGGTTTTGATAACTTGCTGATTGATTTTGTATTAGAGCAAAATGCAGGCATTATTTTACGCGGATTGAGAGCAGTTTCAGATTTTGAGTATGAATTTCAATTGGCTGGAATGAACAGAAAACTCTCTAAAAAGGTAGAAACATTATTTTTAACCCCTGCTGAGCATTTAATGTATATCTCATCCACTTTAGTTCGTGAAATTGCAGCCCTAAATGGAGATGTTTCTCAATTTGTTCCGCCCAATGTAGTTAGAGAATTAAAAAAGAGACAAAATGAAATATAACTGTAGATGGCTGAGTGGTTTATTTTTATTAATTTGTAGTATTTATCAGGTTAATGCAAAAATATTTCCACAACACCCTCCAGGATATGCCGTAGCGAGTGCTCACCCCTTGGCAACTAATGCCGGTTTAGAGATTTTAGCCGCTGGAGGAAATGCTTTTGATGCTGCCGTTGCGGTAGCAGCTGCCTTGGCGGTAGTCGAACCATATCATTCAGGACTCGGAGGGGGAGGTTTTTGGCTGCTTCATCAGGAAAAGGAGCATTTAAACCTCTTTATTGATGGCAGAGAGGTAGCTCCTCTGGCCGCGAGTAAAGATATGTATCTGGCTCCTGACGGCAAAGTGATTCCCGGGCTTTCTCTCAATGGTGGTTTATCTGCAGCTATACCGGGACAGCCTGCTGCTCTGGTTTATATAGCCAAGAATTATGGCCGTCTCCCACTTAGCAAGACATTGGCTCCGGCTATTAAGCTTGCGGAAGAGGGTTTTCCTGTTGATCCTCAATTTCGCTACTTTTCCACTCTGGATGATAGATTAGAAAACTTGAAGAAATATCCAGATACTGCGGCCATTTTTTTAAAAAATGGCCAGCCTTTTGAAATTGGAGATAAGCTTATTCAAAAAGATTTAGCAAAAACACTCAGATTGATAGCCAAGTATGGAAATGCCGGATTTTATTCGGGAGAAACGGCTTCTCTTCTAGTTCAAGGTGTCAATGCGGCAGGTGGCATTTGGTCTCTTGATGATTTGGATCAATATAAAATTAAAGTGAGGCCACCTTTAATTAGTGCTTATAATAATATGTTAATTATCACCGCTCCTCTTCCTTCAGCTGGTGGAGTGGCATTGGTAACCATGCTGAATATATTATCTAAATTTCCTTTATCTTCATTCCCCAAATTAAAATGGGTTCATTACGTTGTTGAATCGATGAGATTGGCTTATTGGCAAAGAGATCAATTTCTGGGTGATCCCGATTTTATTAAGGTCCCTCTTGATAAGTTGGTTTCCTCTGATAATGCAAAACAATTAAGCCGCTTGATTTCACCTGATAAAGCGATTGATAGTAAAATCTTGCAAGGCTCAGTTCCTATTGGAAAGCACTCAAATACCTCACATATTTCGATTATTGATATGGAAGGTAATCGCGTTGCTGCAACAATGACAATTAATTACATTTTTGGATCAAGTGTAGTTGCTAAGGGAACTGGGGTACTATTAAATGATGAAATGGACGATTTTTCTACCAAAGTGGGTGAGCAAAATGTCTTTGGTTTAGTGGGAAGCGAGCGCAATGCCATTGAACCGCGAAAAAGACCTCTATCCAGCATGACTCCAACCTTTCTGGAGATGCCAGGGCGGGTAGCTATCTTGGGGACTCCTGGAGGAAGCCGCATTCCTACTATGGTTTTACTTGCTTCATTATTATTTTATGATGGGTATGGAGCTATCAGTATGGTTTCAGCCATGCGATTTCATCATCAATATTTACCAGATGTTTTGCAATTTGAGCCTGATACTTTCCCAAGTTCAATTCAACAGGGTTTACAAGCTATGGGATACCATTTAATGCCATTGAAACAATATTATGGAGATATGCAAGCCATTACATGGGATAAAGAAAGTAATGTCTTAACGGCTGCTTCTGATCCAAGACATATTGGTTTAGCTGCTGCGATATCTAATATGGCATATGGGTATGGGGTTAATTACTAGAATACATTTTTAAAATGAATTGGCCAGCTACACTCGATACGTAAATTGTTAATGCGGAATAAAACAATTGAAAGCAATATTTGTTTTATGATTTGTGTTAAGTGTTTTTCAATCGCTTGTTGAGCTTATGCAATGCATCGATGACTCCCTGATTTAAGAGACGGAGTAATTTAATTCCAAGAGCCTGTTGCTGAATAAAAAGTGATTTACAGGGCTCTACCATGATTTCTAACATGGAACAGTTTTCTGTAGCCTGACAAGTGGCCATACGCTTGTTCTCAAGGAATAATGCCATTTGACCAAATACTGATCCTGCTTCCATTTCTGCAATCATTGAAGTAAAGCCTTCAGCATGCTCATAATAAAGATTGATTTTTCCTTGAATCAGAATAAAACAGGAATGTCCAGCATCACCTTGTTTAAAAAGAATTTCTCCTTGATTTAAGCAAACAGGCGAGGTATAGCGAATTAACATTTCTAATTCGTGATATGCAAAAGATCTAAAGATTGCTAATTGATGCATTATTTTTAGTGGGTCAAGAATGCAAGTTTTCTCTTGATGCCCATGAGGCAATGAAGAAGTTGTAGAATAAGGTTGATATATGGACTGATATGATAAGGACTCAGCCAGTAGTTGATTGAGATTATTAAGTGTTGTACAAAGTGTTTTTCCAATCCGCCACAAACTGTCACTATCCTCCCAAAATAGCGGCTTGTCTGACAGGAGGCGTTTAGGAGAAAATACATCTGCAGGTAACCATGGGGGATTTTTTCCAGTTAATGCAATTTCAGCCGCGGCAAATCCTGCTGCAGTGGTATAGCTTCCTCCATATCCATTACAGCACATCACAATAATGATTCCCGGAGACAGGTAACCAATGGCGGGTAATTGATCAGGTGTAAAAGCCAAGGCACCAACCCATTCTGTTGAAAATGGTTTCCCTTTAAGGTCCGGGAAATATTTATCTCTTTGCTGCACAATAAGATCATGAACCTTTTTTGAACGCTTGCGATAATAAGGGTTTTTCATTGCCCGGTCGTCACCAGCACCAATAAGCAAAGGCACCAAACCATTCTTTGATTTGGCTCTGGGTTGATTGAGATAGAGAGGTCCATCTTCACTGGTTATTAATCGGCCTTTACAGTAATCTGGTGTTGATTCAGTAATTGCAATTTGACTTTGGTGAGGCTTAATGGCTCCCAATTCAGGGAGTAATTCGCTAGTAAACGCGTTTGTTGCAACAATAACTTGTCGAGCCTTAAGCAAACCCATATTGGTTTTCAATTGATGGTATTCTTCATCCATACTTTGAATTTGTTCAACTTTTACAAACGTATAGAGCTTGATACCGCTTTTGATGGCTGCTTTAATCAGACAGCAGGTGTATTTAAAAGGATTGTAGGTACCGTCATCCGGAATAAATCGACCGATGAACCTGGAGTTGATGCCAAATTGTTCTCTAATTTTTTTACGAGACCAAATGTAGATACGTTCGCCATGTTGGGCAGCGAGAGTGACTTCATCACAAATTGCTTGTTCTTCCTCTTCAGTATGAGCAATATAGAGCCATCCTTTTGCTGAAAGATCACAATGAATACGTTCTTTTCGTACTATTTCCTTAAAGCGATTACGATTTTTTAAAGCAAACTGGAAAACCAGTGAAGCATGGTATTCGCTTTCAATTTGTAATATCGACGGATCTACATATGGGTAACATCGTTTTAAAAAACGAAAGCGCTCTGAAACCAAACCACTATAGATTCCCACAGAGTTTTCAGGTAATAATTCAAAATTACCCCCATTGCGACCGCTGGCTTCAGTGGCTGGATTCCCTTTATCTAACAATACAACAGTAAGGTTGCTTTTCTTGACTGTATCGATCAGATGATAGGCAGTAGAGGCGCCAGTTAAACCTGCTCCTATGATTACGATATCTGCTTGTTCAGGTAGGGAATCGGTAGAACGATAGTGATCGAATGGATGTGGTTCATTTTGCCAAAAGGGCTTATTTGAAAGTGGGATTAAGATGGGGTTAATTGATTTGCCACCAAGTTTATTTAGAAAAAATTGTAGATGTCTTATTGCTTGTTTGACCAAGGTAAAGCGGGATTCAACAAGGTTTATTATCCGTAGGCATTCGATTAATGTTAACTGTTTTTTTTGCAAATCTTTACTTAACTTTTTTACCAGAACTTGAACATCTTTCACTGTTAATGGTCCGACATTACCCATTCGATGCGCTAAATACATCTTGGTTTTCTTTTCCAGATCAGAAGAGGTATCCCTTTCTTCTTCTTCTATTTTATTAATGCTCATGGCATGGTCATATTGATTTGCTTTTTAAAGTCTAGGTGACATTTTAGGAAATTTCAAAACAGTTAGTACCGATATTAAAAGGCAGGTAGTCTGGATTGCTTAATTCTATTGTAAAAATCAATTTTATTTTCTTGTGTAACGTGGGCTTTTTTTCTACTAGTTATTATAGCTATTTTTAGCTATCTTTTTCAGCAAACCTGAATGTGAGTTTTTCAATTCTCCCCAACCAGTTTTTTTATTGATTGGTAAGTTTTTTCGATTAATTCCTCTTTATTTTGAATTGTATATTGAGCAGCATCAATAGGCTCACCAATATGAATTTCTGCTTTTTGATTCAAATGTATATTAAAGGTGCGGGCAGGGAGAATATCAAAAGCCCCACGAATTCCTATGGGAATTATAGTAGCTTTGGCTTGAATAGCAGTGATAAAGCCACCTTTTTTAAATGAGGCTAGTTTACCATCTTTTGAGCGAGTTCCTTCAGGTGCAATCCATAGAATAATTCCACTTTCCATTAGTTGCTGGGCAAATTCCAAATCCTTTATGGCTTGAAATCTGTTTTTTCTGTCAATAAAAGGGAATTCTGCTGCAGCCATCCCTTTTCCTAAAAGTGGAATTTTGGAGAGCTCTCGCTTGGCAAGCATACGGATGGAGTTATTGGGGAATGCTTTAAAGCCTAAAGGAATATCATAAGCACTCGAATGATTGCACATAAGAATTGTTGCTTTGCCAGGCTGAGGTTGGACATTATGGGGATTGATTACTTTATATTCTACTTTTACAGCATTTAAGAGCTGGTCAACCCAATGGTGAATGACGTTATCGACCCATGGTCTCGTAGGGGTGCTAAAAAGGTACTTAAATATAGAGCGTGTGCAGGCAACACCTGTGTAATAAAATAGACGGGTAATTATCCAAAAAGTTTTTAATCGACTTATTTTCATCGTTAGGACGCATGGGATTATGAGAGGGTCATCATACAACAAGTTGACGAATACTGGAACGATTCAAATCAAGACGTGTATTTTAAACCGAAGATAGATATTAGCATTAATACAAGGTATAGCAAACGGTAGACAGATAGATGTTCCTGAAACAGGAGTACGCCCATGATAGCAGTCCCTAGTGTACCTATCCCTACCCATACTGCATAGGCAGTACCGATAGGTAATGTTTGAGCAGCTTTGGCTAATAAAAACATACTGATAATCAGTGTGGCGCCTGTAAACAGGCTTGGCAGCCATTTCGAAAAACCATCCGTATATTTTAAACCAACAGCCCAACAGACTTCCAAGAGTCCCGCGATAAATAAATAAAGCCAAGGCAATAGCATAGCGACTCCTTTTAAAATGATTAAAGGCGTCGTCTTGTCTTAACCGGGTACGGCGCGTCTCGTCCGGAGATTATTTCATAGCATATCACTGTTTTCGAGGCAATAGTATTCCCTGTGTCCAATTGAGGGATAAGGTATAGATTATAACTCAGTCAAAAATAGCTCATTAATAATACGGTAGGATTTTTGCGCTTCCATAGCATTGGTGTTTACAATGCCTGCAGCTACGATTAACGCTTTCCATAAAGTCCAAGCTTGCCCACGTGACCAGGTACCCTTGTCCAAAGGAAGCATTTCACGGAAGATTTTTCTGCTGTCCCCTGCAAATAATGTCCAGGTAATAGCAAGATCACAGGCCGGATCGCCGACGGATAACTGCCCAAAATCGATAATAGCGCATAATTTTTCATTTTTAACCAGAAGATTACCAGCGCTGATATCACCATGTACCCACACCGGAGTACTTTGCCAAGAAGTATTCAGAGCAGTTTCCCAAATTTCAGTGGCATGATCTGTATCAATTTTTCCTTTTAAACAATCAATAGCTTGACGGGTTTCCGGATCATAAATTTTCAAATCTCCACCACGATAAAAGCTATGCAACCCAGGTTTTGGGCCGCCGGTAGAATCAATTTTATGAAAAGCAGTGAGGAATGTTGCCAGATCCTTCGCGATTTCATTCAGGTTGGATACATTAGCAGAGGCTATTGCCTCACCTTCAAGCCAGCGGTAAATTGACCATTTCCAAGGGTATCCTTCGCCAGGCATCCCCATTTCCAAAGGTATCGGAATTGGGACAGGCAGCAAGGGAGCCAATTGAGGGAGCCATTGTTGCTCTTTTTCAACTTGCAATTCATATTGCTCGGCACTGGGCAGTCGCACAAGCATTTCTTTACCAAGATGAAAAGTCCTGTTATCCCATCCACCGACAGCTACCGGGCTAACAGGGAGATTGGAATAATGGGGAAACTGGCTGGCGATTAAACGACAAACCAGTGTTTCATTGATTATTAATGAGTGCATCAAAATAATATTTCCAGTTGTTATTATTTGAGAATAATATAGTCGTTATAAGTCAAGCAATGGAAGTTGCATACTTTGATACACGTTTTCCTGTTTTAATTTGATTCCTATGCCTAATAATCGCACAGGCAAGCATTTTCTGGCAAAACCTTCTTGTATCAGTTGACGTAAAACGATTAAATCAAGCTTGTCATGAACTCGTTCAATGGTTGTTTGCTGAAAGTCATTAAACTTCAATTTTACAAATAAATTGTGAATACCAGAAATTTTACCTGCTCGTTGTATCCGTGCTTCCAGGCGCACCATAAGATCTGGCAAGGCCTCCAGGCAAGCTTCACTATCTGGCAAGTCTATTGGATAGGTTTCTTCAACGCTAATGGATTTTCGAATACGTTCAGGATTGACTGGGCGATTATCAATGCCTCGCGCTAACTCATAAAGTCTCTGTCCTATGGTACCAAATTTATGTAATAGATATTCAACGGAATATCGCTGCAAATCAGCGCAGGTTTTAATGTTGAGAGCATTCAATTTTTCTTCCATCTTGGGCCCCACACCGAATAATTTACGTACAGGTAAATCAAGAATAAATGTGTTAACGTCTTCAGGTCTAATAACCATTTGCCCATTGGGTTTATGCCAATCACTGGCTATTTTTGCAAGGCTCTTATTAGGCGCAATGCCCGCACTTGCAGTGAGTTGTCTCGTTTGATAAATTCGGGCGCGAATCTCTTGCGAAATCCAGGTCGCGCTTCCCTGGCATTGTGTGGATTCAGTGACATCAAGATAGGCTTCATCTAATGACAAGGGTTCGATAATGTCTGTATATTCTGCAAATAGGGTTCTAATATATTGACTTTCTTTTTGATATACATCCATACGTACTGGTCGCAAAATGAGTTCTTTGCAAAGTTTGAGTGCATGGGCTGTTGGCATTGCGGAGTGTATACCAAACTGACGGGCGGCATAATTACAAGTTGCTATTACTCCACGACGGCTTGCCTCCCCGCCTACGGCGATAGGCTTATTTGCCAACTCAGGGAAATCACGCATTTCAATTGCCGCATAAAAACAGTCCATGTCAATATGGATAATTTTTCTTATCGGATTCATTTTTCAATCGCAGATTGCAGTAACAGAGATTTCATATTAGGTCTTGGCTGATTTTCTTGAATCTGTACAGTTTAGTCTACAGAATAACTATTTCTTTATCTTATTTGATAAGAATATAATATTGTAATCAAAATAAGCAATCAGGTTATGTTCTGTAAATTACGTTTGCCATACTCTGCAAAACGTTAATCGTTCAGTTTTAAAGCCCGTTTTTAAATTTAAATCGCCGTTGTGATAACACAATTGAACCAAGAATTACAAAGTGGTACCTTATATTTTATTAATGAAAGGGTTAGTGGGTTTTTGCGGGTGTAGTTCAATGGTAGAACCTCAGCTTCCCAAGCTGATGGCGTGGGTTCGATTCCCATCACCCGCTCAATAAAATAATGTTGCCTGTCTTCATAGAGTCCATGAGGCGGTAATCATAAGAAAACTTAATAGCTATAGGCTCATCATTAAAAAACCACAGAATGCGGCATTGCTGGGCGCTAGCGATCGTTCAATTTTTGTTTTCATCTGGTTAATGATATCCCTGTAATATTCATAGAACTTCCAGGAAGGGAGCGGGCTATATACGAGATCAAGATTCAGTTCTTTAATGATATTTTTGGTTGTCGTAGGTTTTATAAACACATCCACTTCAGGATTAAAGTAAGCCTGAAAAACGGTCATTAAAGTCCACTTCGCCAGTTTCTCTCTTTGCAATTGAAAAAGAAGTTCTTCAAAACCTTCTTGTTCATTTCCATACAAAAGTTCTTTTAATCCTTTTGCAATGAGTTCTTTATCGTTTGGAGGAGTTCTTTTAATAAAATCTCTAAATTTAGGTTTTTCAAATATTGAAATCAGAGAGGACTGACTAACAATTTTTAACATAGCATTTATTATTTTATCAGGATTTTTAAAATTTTGCCTGGCAAAACTCCCTTGAGCCAAAGTAACCATCTTATCCATTTTATGCTTTTTACCGATTTCAATCATTTCAGGGTGGTAGAAACCTCCTGGATATCTTTCCAGAAAATTAGAGGCTGCCTTTTTAAGTTTTTTAATATCCATAAATTAACCTTTTGTCACAACAACAGAATCAATTAAGAAACAAAAATGATTCCAGGTGGCCATTATTAAACTTATTATGTAATGATTGGCTGGCAATGCGGGCAAAATGCGGAGTGGCGCCCGGCAATCACGACAGTTTCTATTTTATTTTCACATACCAAACAGGGGAGATTTTTCCTGCCATAAACCTTTAAAGCAAAACGAAAGTACCCTGGTTTACCATCAGAAGAATAGAAATCACGAAGTGTCGTCCCTCCTGCCTCTATGGCAGATTCAAGTATCTTTTTGATGTGACCAGTCAGAGCATTGAATTTTTCTGTAGTTATCTTTTTTGCAGAGGTATTTGGATGGATTTTGGCAAGAAAAAGACTCTCTGCTGCATAAATATTACCTATCCCGACAACAATTTGACTATCCATAATAAATGACTTGATGGATTGCGATTTATTCGCAGCTTTACGTAATAAGTACTCGCTATTAAAGTCATCAGACAGAGGTTCCGGGCCTAAATGTGCCAGCAGTGGGTGTTGGTAAGGATTTTCATCAATGTAAATAAATAAGCCAAATCTTCTTGGATCGCAGAATCTGAGAGCAAGCCCATTATTAATGTGCAGATCAATATGATCATGTTTTTGAGGATTTGTTGTCTGGGAGACGATACGCAAATGTCCGGACATTCCAAGATGGATGAGAAGATAACCTTTATCCATATGAAGTAAGATGTATTTTCCTCTACGGGTAATAGCGGTTATATGCTTTCCTTGGCATAATTCATTCAGGTTTAGAGGTACTGGTAATCTAAGTTTTCGATTACGCACTTGCACCGCGGTAATCATACGGCCTTCAAGATGGGGTTTAATACCTTGCTTTGTTGTTTCAACTTCGGGTAATTCAGGCATTATTTTTTATCATCATGTTCTATAATTCTTCCTTGTTCTTTTTGGGATGATTTGCTGGGGAAGAAATATTCCTTAGCTAAGGCCCCAAGCCAGAGTATTCCACCGATGATTACGCCCCAAATGGCTACATAAAAAAACATGAACAATAAGGCTATGACTATTGCGATCCCAACACCAATCACTATAAAAGGCACAATATTTTCAATCAATTTCTGAATTTTATCGCTCATATTTATACCCTGATAAAATAAGATGATTAAATTTATTATCGACTACATCATGAAATCATGCAATGAAATGATAAAAAATGTGTTATCATTACACATATATTGATTCTATAATTTAGGGATAACATACATTCACTCTTAAATTATAGATATTTTTATAATTCCGTACAATGTGGGGTTATTATGGTATTCGGCTTTTTAAATCTGTCTTTCTGGGGATATGTTCTTGCAACTTTTATCCTGACTCAAATCACAATAGCATCTGTTACTCTCTACCTTCATAGGAACCAGACTCACAGAGCGCTAACATTACATCCTGTTGTCAGTCATTTTTTCCGTTTATGGCTATGGTTAACTACCGGTATGGTTACTGCGGATTGGGTTGCTATCCACCGCAAACACCATGCAACAACTGATGTCGAGGGAGATCCTCATAGCCCTGTGGTTGAGGGGATCAGGAAGGTATTTTGGCAAGGTGCTGAACTTTACAGAGAGGCGCGTAAGGACAGGGATATGGTTGCCAAATATTCTCATGGCACACCAACCGATTGGATAGAGCGAAATGTCTACTCGCGCCATTCAAGCAAAGGCATTTTGCTGATGTTATTACTGGATTTATTTTTCTTTGGGATTCCTGGAATCACAGTATGGGCAATCCAAATGATGTGGATTCCGCTATTTGCTGCAGGAGTCATCAATGGCATCGGCCATTATTGGGGATACAGGAATTTTGAATGCCCTGACGCCGCTACCAATATTATTCCCTGGGGATTTTGGGTTGGTGGAGAAGAGTTACATAATAATCATCACACCTTTGCTTCCTCAGCCAAATTTTCAGTGAAATGGTGGGAGTTTGATATTGGCTGGATGTATATCCGCATTCTTTCCTTTTTTGGATTGGCCAAGGTAAAAAAATTACCTCCCAAATTGGCTATGGATGAAGGAAAATTCCATGTCGATTTGGACACTGTGAGAGCAGTTATTTCAAACCGTTTTCAAGTGATGTCTAATTACTATAAGAATGTCATCCGACCTATTTTGAAGTATGAAAAAAGTACCAGTATTGAGACAAAAGAAGATAAGAAACTGTTTCAACGGGCGGGCAGATTACTGCGTCGCGAAGATAAACTGTTATCAACAAAAGCTAAAACTCGTTTGCAAAAATTGTTGGATGCCCGCGAACAGTTGAGAGTGGTTTATTCTTACAAGCAATCATTACAAAATGTTTGGTTGAAAACAGCTACGACTCAAAAAGAACTGGTAGAAGCTCTGCAGCAATGGTGCCGCCAGGCCGAGGAATCGGGTCTTGAAGTACTGAAGCAATTCGCTCAGCAATTGAAAGGCTACGTCCCTGTATATACCAGGGAGTGACGTTTTCGCACTCCCTATCAATGCATAATGTGGTTAATATTCTAGTGGTGGCATATAAAATCATTGGGAAAAACAACAGCAACACTATTGTTAGAACCATTCAATATGACATTTCCAGATTTTAATACGCATTGGCCAACAGGTTGAGCATGCTTATTGGTTAAACCTGTTGGTGTAAAATATTGGGTGGCACTAATGGTATAAGGCAGTGGAGAACAAATTAATTTTCCTATAGTTTTAGGATTGCTTCTCCCTTGTAAAATAATGGATTTGCTAATTCCATCATCATTCGTTACGTTAAACGTCACACTTTGATCAAATTGAACAGGGGGAGTGGAAACAGCCACTTGAACTTCGCATGAATCATCTTTGGCAAAACCGTATGGTGAAAGTGTCAATGAGACTACGGATAGTGTTGTAACTAAAAATTTATTAAACATAATACCCTCATTCTATGAATACTGTTTCTGATATTGAAAATCACGAATACATGATGCTTACTTAAAAGCAAGTTTAGGGTATCTTCATTCGATTTGTAATGCAAATTAGTCATCATCAATACATTAATATTAGCTCTCTAACATGAGCAAAAATAAAGTAGCTGAATTATTATCGCTAACTTAGTATCATATATATGTAATTGACAAGAAAGTTAAATTAGATTGTAGTAATGTAATGTTACCTAGCAACAAAAGGAGTTGTCGATGGATAAAATGATAGCGATTGTAACTGGGGGAACAGGTGGTATTGGTTCTGCTATTAGTCAGCGTTTAGCCGATAGTTATCAAGTTGTGGCATGTTACTATAAAGATGGAAGACACGAAGAAGCAAAAAAATGGCAAGATGAGCAAAAACAACTTGGTTATGACATTGATATCGTATATGGAGATATAGCTCAATACAGTGATTGCGAAAAAATCACATCTCTGGTGATGGAGCGTTATGGCCGTATAGATGTTTTGGTTAACAACGCAGGCATTACTAAAGACTGCAGCTTAAGAAAAATGACACCTCAACAATGGCAACAGGTTTTAGATGCCAATTTGACCAGTGTATTCAATATGACTCGCAATGTCGTTCCAGTGATGTTGGAAAGAGGTTATGGCCGCATAGTCAGCATTTCTTCCATTAATGGAAGAAAAGGGCAGTTTGGCCAATGCAACTATGCTTCCACCAAGGCGGCCTTATTTGGCTTTACCAAGAGTCTTGCGTTAGAAGTAGCAAATAAAGGTATTACAGTGAATACTGTATCACCAGGGTATATTGAAACCCCTATGCTGGCTGCATTGAAAGAAGAGGTGCTCAATTCAATCATATCCAGTATTCCTGTAGGCCGATTGGGATACCCAAAAGAAATTGCCGATGCCGTTGCATTTTTGGTATCGCCAGATAGTGGATTTATCACAGGGGCAAATCTGGACGTTAATGGCGGTCAATATATGTAGCTAGAGTTTGAATCATCAATTAAGAGTCCCACGGGATTGTGAACATGCTATTCACTGTTCACAAGGCACCTTGGGGTTTTGAAATGATGTCTGCAATCACTGTTAATAATCAATAAAATACAAGCCCCAATTTTAATTCATAAATTGGGAATGAGAAAAACTAATAGAGAAATTCATGCTGAATAATAATGTGGTATTGATTACTGGTGGTACCGGTGACATTGGTACGGCTGTTGCCAAACAATTGGATTCAACTTTTAAACATGTCATTGCTTTGGATTTGGTTTCTTATGATGAAGGAGAGGCATGGCTTCATGATTTGAAGACTCAAGGCTATAAAAATATTAATTTCAGGCATATGGATGTGACTGATTATGAGCAATGCGCTGAAATAATAGGCTTAATTATTGAAGAATTTGGTGGTGTTGATGTATTGATTAATAATGCTGGAATTACCCGAGATGCCGTATTTACCAAAATGACCAAAAGGCAATGGGATGAAGTGTTACGTGTCAATCTCGATGGAATGTTCAATGTAACCAAACAAGTCGTAGAGAGTATGAAAGCCCGGGAGTCAGGTCGGATAGTGAATGTGTCTTCGGTTAATGCTCAAAAAGGGCAATTTTCCCAAGCTAATTATGCTGCTTCAAAAGCTGGAGTATATGGTTTTACCAAAAGTCTGGCTCAAGAGCTAATGATTAAAAATATTACTGTAAACAGCATTTCCCCTGGCTATGTTAATACTCGTCTGATGAAAGGTATTAGACCGGATATTCTGGAGGGGATTATTAATTTGATACCCGCAAAAAGATTGGCAGAACCGCAAGAAATTGCTTGGGCTATTGAATTTCTGATTAGTGAAAAAAGTCGTTATATCACTGGAGCAAATCTTAGTGTGAATGGTGGCTTGCATATGTATTAATTTTTAACTTTGAATGAAATTATTAAAGAAGTGCGCAAGAATTACTCTTGGGTTTAAATAAACAAACTATACCAATTTTGCACCTCATTTTATAATTGCATTTCTATGTCTAATACTTGAGAAAACAATGACTCGACTCATAAAAAAATACAAAAATCGAAGACTGTACGATACTGAAATTAGTCAATATATTACTGTTGAGCAACTGCAAAAATATGTTGTGGATGGTATTGATTTCAAAATAGAAGATTCGGAGACAGGAAAGGATTTAACTAATTCGGTTTTGTTACAAATCATAGTGGAAATGGAGGCAGGCCCAACACAATTTTTGTCTTCTGACATTTTGCGTCAAATCATTTCATTAGCCAATCATCCTATGCATGTTTCCTTTAAGGAAATCATGGAGCAAATGTTTCATGCTATGGACAAGCCCTTACAAAGTAATCCTTACCAGCAAGCAACTGAAGTTTGGAATAAGCAAATGCAACAAATGATGCAACAATGGCAAAAAATGTTCAAGGTTTAAAAAAATTTACTCTTTAATTTTTTGTGGTTTATAAACTGTTTCACTTTGCGAATTTCGCTGTTGGTTCAGAACATACAACACGCATGAAAAATACAATGATAAAATCATAATTCTTGGTGCACTGCAAAAAAAATTAAGATAAGATATTGACAAATAATCAAGATAGGGTCTACTATTATATTGTGCAATGCAACAAATGGAGAATATTATGACCCAATACAATTTTGAAAGATGGAGTGAAATGGCCAAAAAAATACAAGAGCCTTTCCAAGCCATAGCTGAACTGAATGTAAAAACCTTGCAAGGGTTGAGTTATTTAAAACCCGATGAACTGGCTCAAGTTAAAAAACCTGAAGAAATGTTGGAAAAACAAATTAATTTGGCAGTCGAAAACGGCCACAAGGCTTTGGATTATATGCAGAAATCTTTTCAAATTATTGAAAAAGCCATGTTAAGTTTTGTGCAAGAAGCTAAAAAAACAACTGCTGAAGTAAAGAAATAATTCCTTGAAAAGGCTTATTTGGTAAAAATAAGCCTTCTTTTTTATTTTCATATCGTTGGGCATATTTCCAGCCACCAGGTGCTAGATAATAGGTAAGTGGGGCAATTAAAATTTTTCGTTAAGAGAGACGAGTAACGCGCTAATAAAAACATGGGCCATTTCATAAAACAAATAATATCTATACCGGTGTAACCCACTCAAAATTATAGCTTACCAATAAGATATTAATTTATAAGCTATCGAATATCAAAAAGCTCGCATCCACTAGAGACAGGTTTTGCAGGCAATACAACCTGAATATTAATTCCCTTTATAGTCGGGCTGCTGCGAGCCTTATCAAGGTAATCAATTAAAGGGACATCTACTACCTTACCATATTGAGAAGAGGCTTGGCGAAAAAACAGTTCGTTGTTAATCCAAATGGCAAAGCCTAAGTGCGAAATATCCAATTCAGTTCCTATTTGTTGACGTAAGTCCCAATTAGGTCTGATGATTTCAATAATAGATCCGTTAGGAATTTGGGAAAATAAATGAAGGTTAGGTTTATTCTCTGAAAATAAGGTAGTGAACGGAATATAAGGAACATTAGAAAGTGAAGTTTCCAGCTTTTTACCTTTGGTTTTTAGTTCTATCAGACGTTTTTCCTGTTCATTTTTATCTTGTTTTTGCAATCGAATGGTATCAATTGTTTTATGATCGTACCATTGAGGTTTATTGATTAATGCATTAGCAACTAGAGCAACAGGTTGTTTTTTTTCATTTCTGATGGAGAAGGTAATGTCTTTAAGTAAACCTCTCTTCTGGTTATAGTTATTCCAGTCTATAGAGGTAAAATGATTTCTGTTGATATAAGATCTTTTCCCATTTTTATAGCGAGTATGTTTTAAACACTCCTGGAATGATTCCAGAGAGTTAGCTAATGCTAAAGAAAGTACTGTATTGACATAAGTATCACAATCAAAGCCATCAACACGATATCTGGGAAATTGGTCATAGCGGGCGTCTGGGCCTTCACCCAAAGAGCCAAGGATATATTTTGTTCCTTTAAAGTATGCGCTGATCTGGTCAATTCTATCTGCCATAGAAGTGTTCGGCATGGTATTGAGTGTGTGATATAGTTTCCTAATTGAAGAATTCGCCTGTTCTTCAATAGCAGCTGAGTTAGTAGTAATCGAAGGGGTAGATTGGGTTAACCCCGTATCAACATGTTCCTTAATATTGGTTGATTGGCTGCTATAACTGGAAATGCTGGTAATAAAAAAAGCGAAATATATTAAGTATCTTTTGGGAGTGGGAATAGGTTTCATAAGTCCTGTTTGATATTTTAAATCTAATTTTGGTTACATATTAACCTTTTTCAGAGGTTGGAGGCAATAATGCTCAATCTAATATGGTTAGGAATGATACTGGTTTCAGTGGTTGTTGGGATTATTGAGGGGCGTATTGACGACGTAGTACGGGCGGTTACCGATTCTGCCAAACTTGGATTTGAGCTGGCACTTGGTTTAGCTGGAATAATGACCCTCTGGTTAGGAATAATGTCTGTTGCTACAGAATCAGGCTTGGTTTCCATTTTAGGTAAAATACTCAAACCAGTGTTAAAACGATTATTTCCCGATATACCTGTTGAGCATCCTGCAATGGGAGCAATGGTAATGAATATTGCTGCGAATATGTTAGGTCTCGCTAATGCTGCGACCCCTTTTGGATTACAGGCAATGAAGGAATTGCAGAGTCTTAATCAGAATTTGAAAGTTGCTACGAATTCGATGTGCACTTTTTTAGCAATAAACACGTCCAGCGTTCAATTAATTCCTGCAACCGCTATCGCATTTCTTGCTGCAAATGGGAGTACAAACCCAAGTAGCGTGATCTTTACTTCTTTGATTGCGACGACTGTTTCTACTCTGGTAGCTATCGTTGCTGTAAAACAATTAGCTAAATTACCGCGATTTAAAATTGAAAGGACAGACAGCTTATGAATGAATTCGCTAATCATTTATCCAATTGGATGTTTTTGACTTTCATCGTTGGTATCCCTTTGTATGGTGCAATTAAAAAGGTAAATGTATTTGATGCTTTCATAATTGGCGCAAAACAAGGTTTTGATGTTAGCGTAAAGCTTATACCTTATCTAGTTGCAATGATGGTTGCCATCGGTATGTTAAGAGCCTCAGGATTTTTTTCCTTAATGAGTCAGATCTTATCTCCAGTGTTAGCTATGATAGGAATGCCTTCCGAATTATTACCTTTAGCTCTTATCAGGCCTTTCTCTGGAAGTGCCTCAACAGGAGTTATGGCAGAATTGATTCATAAATACGGGGGTGATTCATTCATCGCAAAAACTGCAGCAACAATGATGGGAAGCACGGAAACTACTTTTTATGTGATTGCAGTTTATTTTGGCTCAGTAGGTATCAGAAGAACAAGGCATGCTATTCCTGCGGGATTATTGGCAGATTTAGCCGGAATCATTGCTTCAGTATTAATTTGTCGTTATTTGTTTACATGATATAAAACAAAATTATATCCCCATTATTTAGAGCCTATCAGCCTTATAAAGAGGCATTTGCTCTTATTTAGGAGAGTGAGTTTAAGTATTGCAATTTTATTGGACAGGGTTTGCTGCACGGAAAAATTCCCCACCTGTCTTTTATCCAACATTAATCTTCTTTTTCCCTTTACTTGCCAGCTGAGCTTGTTCGAAAAGCTTTAATCGAGCTAAAAGAGTACTGGCTTTTGCTTTGAAGGCGGCCATTTCTCTTGCTGGGACTGGAGCTGCAGTAGGCAGGCTTATTGTAGTTGGGTTTCTTGGTTGATTATTGACATGAAGCTCGTAATGACAATGAGGCCCAGTCGCCAGACCTGTTTGGCCTACATAGCCAATAACTTGACCTCGTTTTACTTTACTGCCTTTTGATAGACCTTTCTGAAATTTGAGTAAATGCCCATAAACTGTGCTGTATGTTTTATCATGTTTAATCTTAATCATATTGCCATATCCGTTATGCCTATCGATGATGGTAATAACGCCATCACCAGTAGCATGTATCGGAGTGCCAATCGGGGCTGCCAAATCGATGCCTTTGTGCGCTCTCCTGTAATGAAGAATGGGGTGGTATCTGGATAAAGCAAAAGTCGAGCTTATGTGGCTAAATTTAATTGGATAGCGAGTAAAGGCCTTTTTAAAGCTGGTGCCTTGTGGGGTAAAATAGTCTTGCTCACCATGAGTGTTAGTATGACGTATTGCTTGATAGGTTTTTCCACGATTAGTATAAGTCACTACTAGAATGTCACCAACTCCTACCATCTTATCTTCAATATAATAAGCATCATAAATTATCGAGAATTGATCCCCTGAGCGTAGAGATCTGGAAAAATCTATTTCTTTGTTAAAGATAGTGGTCATTTGACGGACTAATTTTGAGGGGATATTAAAACGTTGAGCTGTTGTATATAAAGAACCTTGTACTGTTGCAGTCACATAACGGTTTTGAGTGATTGTTTTTTTGGAGTCAATTTTGGTTTTGTATATTTTCCCTGAGCGATAAACGGTCAGTGTTTGCACGGCGTTTACAGGGACAATTAATTTTTCCAATTTATTTTTTTTGATTAAAAATTGTAATTTCTGGCCTGGTTTGATTCTTGTTAGCATTTTGGAATGCGGGTTGTTTTTTATCACGGCATTTAGGTTTTGTGCGGTTAGTCCTAACCTATGGAAAATAGTTGCCATGGAATCTCCGGAATGAGGATTGACTATTTGCCATTCATTATCCTTTTTAACGTGGTTTTTATTGATTGGTTTGTCTTGCTTGTCTTGTTTTGTTTGTATGGTTTTTGTAACAGATTTAATATCAGGCTTTTCATGTAGAGCTTCGGTAGAAGCTTCAGCAGGGATATCTCTTGGCAACTCTTCTGATAACTGTGGGTATAAAGCAGTTTGGTCTGTGTAAGTGTTTCGTTTAGGGTGTGAAAAATTTTTCACTAGCAAATATGGAAGCGAAAAGGCAAATACCAACGCAAAAATCGCTAATAGCTTTGATGAGTTACCAGATTTTCTTTTTGGTATATTCGGTCTTTTATCCATTTTTTGCCTATATTGCCGTCATCTGAAAAATGCTGCTATTTAAATTTCAATCAATATATCACAGTCATTATTTGGAAGTGACCGCTACCTTAAGTCAACTAAATCGACTCTTATTTGGATATTTTGTTATATTTTTTTCAATTTAGAGTAATAAATTATCTCAAAATGTATCATTTGGTATAGCAGGAAATTGCTAACCGGGCTAAGATACTCGCTGTGAGAAGATAGGTCAATCATTTATATGGGTTTTAATGACATGATAGTTCAAGATTCAGTTTGTTCCGAATTAATGCGGGGTTGCGAGGAAATTCTTCCTATACCTGAGTTGGAAAAGAAATTACAAAAAGGTATCCCATTGAAAATAAAGGCAGGTTTTGATCCAACAGCTCCAGATCTTCATTTGGGACATACTGTACTACTTAATAAGTTGCGACAGTTTCAGCAATTTGGCCATGAGGTTATTTTTTTGATTGGTGACTTCACAGCAATGATTGGTGATCCGACTGGGAAAAATGTAACTCGCATGCCATTGAGTCAGGAGACGGTTCTGGAAAATGCAAAAACCTATCAACACCAAGTATTTAAAATCCTTGACCCTGATAAGACTACTGTCGCCTTCAATTCACAATGGCTTAATAAATTTAATGCAGTTGATTTGATTCGACTAGCGGCAACACATACTGTAGCAAGAATGTTGGAACGCGATGATTTCAACAAGCGCTATACCACAGGGCAGCCTATAGCTATTCATGAATTTTTGTACCCGCTATTACAAGGTTATGATTCAGTGGCATTAAAAGCCGACGTTGAACTTGGTGGTACTGATCAGAAATTTAATTTATTGATGGGGAGAGAATTACAAAAACATTATGGTTTTGAGCCCCAAGTCGTCATGATGACTCCATTGATAGAGGGTTTGGATGGTGTAAAGAAAATGTCAAAATCTCTTGATAATTACATTGGGATCAATGAAGCTCCTGAGCAAATGTTCGGAAAAATCATGTCGGTTTCTGATGAGTTGATGTGGCGATATATTGATTTATTAAGCTTTAAAACAGGTAAGGAAATACAACAATTAAAGAAATCAGTATTAGAAGGGAAAAATCCCAGAGACGTTAAGATTAATTTTGCCAAAGAAATTGTTGCGCGCTTTCATGATGAAGCACAAGCTGAGCTCGCTCATGGTAAATTTATTGAGCGATTTCAAAAAGGGATTATTCCAGAGGATTTGGAAGAACTCTCATTAGCTCTTTCTGAGTCGGTAGCATTATCTCAATTATTAAAACAAATTAATTTGACAGCCAGCACATCCGAGTCTATAAGAATGGTGAAACAAGGGGCAGTTAAAGTGGATGGAGATAAAATTTCAGACCCTTCCCTGAAATTGCCTATTGGCAAGTGTTATATTATTCAAGTTGGGAAACGGCGAATTGCCAAGCTGAATATACAACAAGCAGACTGAGATAATTTTTTAAAAAATTTAAAAAAGTATTTGACAGTGGTGTTGAAATGAGTAGAATACGCCCTACGCCACGAGGGCGGGTTCAT